>NZ_RQZG01000004.1 GCF_003859805.1 Arachnia propionica | reverse complement strand
CCGCAGTCCGCACCGTCTCCACATTCATCTTCGACGACTTCACCGGAAACGCCTCCGGCAACACCAACCCATCCCCCGACAGCGGCTGCTCGCTCATGACCCTTCTCCTGCCTGCTGTGCCAGCTGCTCGAAGTAGCTGAAATCACCGGTGTCCGCGGCACGCACCATCTCCGTCTGCACCGCCGCCGCCATGCTCTCGTTGCCCTCCGCACAGGAACGCGCGGCAAAGGCCACCCCGTTCGCTCCCGCAGCGACCGAGGAGGTGATCGTCTGCAGCACCTCCTTGTTGTCCTCGAACAGCCCGCTCAAGGCCGTCGCGACATCCCCGCGCATGTCACCGGCGGACTCCAGCCCGGTGAAGATCGACGTGAAGTCGCCCTCCTCCAAGGCACCGTTGAGAGCCATCTGCTCGGTCTCGACGCTGGTCAGCAGGCCCTCCAGCCCAGCCGGATCAATTCTCCAGGAAGTCATCTCAAATCCTCTCCTCAATCTGACCGCCGACCTCTGCGGCAATCGCATCTGCAAGAGCGCGTCCGGCCTCAAACGCACCGAAGGGAACGGTCATCTCGGTCCACAGCCCAAAACTCCGCGGCGGTGACACCAGCGCCGGAGCCGCCTCGTCCGCCACGCGGATCACCTTGGGGGCGTGCACCGTCAGCAGGTGCTTCTCGTCGGCTCCGATCAGAGTGCTGATCTCACCGCCCCTGAACTCAAGGATCTGGCCCTCACCCTCGGTGCGCAGCAGAGCGCGACGCTGTGCCTCCATGCTCACCGGGACATCACTCAACAACACGAGCTCCGTGGCCATGGCCTCATCCTCCCCCGAAGGAGCGCAGCTCCTCGAACTCGGTGGCCAGCAGTGCGGCCAGACGTTCCTGGTCCAAGTCGTGCCCAAAACTCACGAACTGTCGCCACAGCTCATCGGCAGTACTGAACCGCACCAGCACACTCGGGGCCCGGGTGAGCCCCACCGGCTCCACGTCGTAGCGCGAGGCCAGGTCCGCGACGTCGATCCCCAGGCTTCGCGCCGCCGCGGGGCCGATCAGCACCGCTGCCGGGGCATCCGCATGTCGTCGCTCCGCCATCTGGCCGAACGACCCGGTCCGCTCAGCCACCTGACAGTACGAGATCAGCGCGACATTGACCTTCCAGCGCTCGGCCAACCCCGTCAATGTGCTGGTCAGTGCTGGATGCGCCCCGATCGGAGCCCTGGCAGGCTGCCCGGCGGGACGCCAGTAGTCACCCACCGGCACCAATCCCCGGGTGTGCTCCAACACCCCGCCACGGGTACGCGCAAGCGTCACATTCACCGGCCCACCCGCTGCGCTGCGCCCGAAATGACGCTCGGAGGCAGGCATCTGGGTACGCATCGAAGCCGTGAGCGCCGCCGGTTCCCACGGCTGGGCCAACGGCTCACAGGTGTCCCACCGCGCCATCGGCCCGCCACCAAGGCCGACAACCATGTGCTCGGCCACCGTCCCGGCGGTGGTCCGCTCCGTGGCCTCGGCGCGGGTGAAGACATCGAAGAAGAAGGCTCCCTGCGCGGCAGAGGTCACATTGTTGAACGACGGGAGGAGCGGCTCGCCCCGATACACCGGTCCCCACAGCTCGGAGATCGCATGAATCCGGACGCCGGTCCTCCCGTCGTAGACCTTCCCATCAAGATCCCGCACCGCCCAGTAGCCACCCGCCAGCCGCAGCTCATCCACCACGAACCAGCTCAGATGCGCCGTCGCCGAGGTCAACAGAACCGGTTTCAACTGGCTCTTGCGAGCCTCCAGCAGAAAACTGCGAATCGGCGCCGAGAGCGTCACCCGCTCCGTGAAGCACGCCAGCAGCAGGTAGTCATCGGCCCACTCGTCGGCCAAGGGGTGCAGGACCTTCATGCTCAGCAGTACCCCACATCCGCCGGGTTCGCCTCTGTCACCCGAGAGGTCACGACGTGGCGGTCACACCCCAGGTTCACCATGGTTCACGTCACCTCTGCTCCAAGTAGCGCTCGGTATCAGCGTAGGAAGGGCTGAGGATCACGAGAATCACAGAGGCACCACCGCTGGTCAGTCGCACCCGGCAGCTGTTCTCCAGATCCCATTGCACCTGCTGGGACGTTTTCTGCTTCTTCGTCCTCGGTTTTCCCCAGAGCTCAGAAAGCTTGGCAGAAACCTCCGCCAGCACGTCGTTGATGAAGACGCCACGCTGAGCGGAGTCCTCACCCACGTAGTCAGTGATGCTGAAATCGATGGTTGCCACACCTTTCTCAGCATGTCCAACGACGATCGAGACATGGGAGGGCTTCAGACCGTAGGGCACGTGGAAGAAACCCTCACCATCCTGGGTCCAGCCCAGCTCACGGCAGCACTCGAACGCCTCCTCCTCGGTGAGAGGCCACGAACGATTGACCCAGAAGTCCGCGATACGGACAACCTCATCAGCAGGGATCGACTTCATGGCAACACATCACTCCTTCTCTGATGGTGGGGGCAGCTCCGGAAGTTCTGGCTTGTGGTCAAGGGTGAACTTGTAGATGTCCACCGTACCGTCAGGGCGGGCCCTGACCACGTAGTAGTTGATCTCGACGGTTCCGTTCTCGATCGCTTCCTTGAGCGCCTGCCCCTTGGCTCCGGAGCTGTCGATGAGATCCGAGAGTGCCTGGGCGAACCTGGGATCCTCTCGCATGAGCTTGTCCAGGTAGCCAGCCGTGCCCTGCTGGTGCGGCACCCCGTCAACCTTCGAGGAACCAAGCCGGGAGTTGTCCCACTTGTCCTCATAGATGTTGATGGTCTGGGTGTCGAGATCCACTCCGACATCATCCAGGCGATGAGCACCGGGTTGCGAGTCACCCTTGAACAAGGACGTCTCCTGACGGGCGTCGATCACCGCTTCGCCCGCGCGCTCTCCCAGCTTTTCCGAGGCCTTCTTGAGATCAGCCGAGGATTGTTTCTCAGCAACAAAGGCCTCCTTGAACTCCTTGCCCTGGGCAGGAGTGATCCCACCCTCGGATTCCTTCTTCTGAACAGTTGTCTCAAGGCCCTTCTCCTTGACCTCCTTCAGGTCCTCCGGGGTGATGCCCATTTCATCGACGAGCTGGTCAAGTGTTGCCTTGTCCCCCATGTGCTTCTCCCGCAGAGCGTTGCGCTCCGCAAGATCTTCCCCATAGGTGACCCCGTCCTCGTTGGCACGATGCAGTGAGTCATCAAGTCCCTCGGGGTTCTCCACATGGGTGTGCTCCGCCTTGACAAGGTCTGCGGGCTCAGCAGGGTTCGGGTCAGGGGCGAAACCGCCTGTCTTGTACTGCAAGTTGCCGGCTCTGTCCCGGAAGGTGTTCTCCCAGTCAGGGTCACCCGCTTCGTGGTAGTACCCGTCCTCGCCCAGCCTCCAGTCACGGTCTCCCTCTGGAACCGGACGAGTGGTCTGGCTCCCTGTCTCAGCAGCTGGCCCGTCCGTGGCTTTCGCCTCGACGTCAGGGAGGTGACCATCACCTATGTCAGGGGTCACCGGGTCACCTGCATCCGGTGCCTTCCTGGGCTCGCCCACTGGTGGTTCCGGATCCCAGGTATCTATGCCACCCCTACCGTCGATGTCATGCCGATGGTCTGGCTCCATGTCAGGCAGCCACGGCCGCGATGTGTCGGATGGTGTGGTCGTCCCGGCCCCACTTCTGCTCCCCACAGTCTTCGGAGCGTTCTCACCCACCGGTTCTGGCATCTGGGGAGCAGTGGTCTCAGGGGTCCTCGTCCCGACCGGCTCTGGGGCGTTCTCACCCACCGGTTCCGGCGCCTGGGGAGCAGTGGTCTCAGGGGTCCTCGTCCCGACCGGCTCTGGGGCGTTCTCACCCACCGGTTCCGGCGCCTGGGGAGCAGAGGTCTCAGGGGTCCTCGTCCCGACCGGCTCTGGGGCGTTCGCACCCACCGGTTCCGGCATCTGGGGAGCAGAGGTCTCAGGGGTCCTCGTCCCGACCGGCTCTGGGGCGTTCGCACCCACCGGTTCCGGCATCTGGGGGGCCGATGGCTCAGGAGCCGTCGTCCTGACCGGTTCCGGAGCCTTCGGTCCGGTGATCTCGGGCGATGCACCGGCCCCAGCATCCTTCGTGCCGATGCTCTCAGCTGCTCCACCGACCTTCGGCTGTCCTTCACCGGCGACATTGACCACGGTCGGTTCAGCCGCCCTGGTGGCCTGCGCGGTTGCCTCTGCAGCAGGAGCGCCAGCCATCGCGGGCACCTTCTCCGGAGCAGCGTTTCCAATCCGGGTCTCCAGATCCGGCATCCGCGAGGGGGTGCCCACACCGGAATTCGGCGGGGTCGCGGAGGACACGTCGACGGGGTCCGGGGCCGGGTTGCTCGGCCCCTGCGGGGCACCGGAGCCAGATCCTCCCGGATCCCTGGGAGGCAGGTTGGTGTCCATGACCTCGTCAGGGAGCACGTTGTCCGGCTTGGTCGGGGGTTTCGACGGTGTGGCGTCCGCCGCCCCTGGAAGATCACCCAGATCGGGAGCTGTACCCCCAGAGCCGCCCCCACCCTTGGCGGGTGGCGTGGGTGCATCGTCGAGCCCCAAGGAACCGGAGACGGGAGTGTGGGGTGCAGCCGCTGCTGCGGCTCCAGCGGGAGTGGGAAGGGGCTTCCCGAAGTGCGCGGTCACCCCCTTCAACCCGGTCCGGACTCCGTTGATCCCCATTCCGGTCACTGTGGTGACGCCCTTGACTGCCCATCCGCCACCAGGAACCATGAAATCGGCAGCCAGCATCGCCGCTCGGCCCGCCCGGGAGGCGATGACAGCCGCGCGTGAGCCACCCGCCACTGCTGCGCGCGTCCCTCCTGCTGCGGCTCCGCTTGGACTGGGAATCAGCAAGGTCGCGATGTTGAGTTGCGCCTCAGTCTTGGCAGCGATCGGATCTTCCTTGTGAAGGTGCCAGCCATCCCCACCATTTTTCGCAGCCATGTAGTCATACCCAACAAAGCTGGCGACCGCAGTATTGGTGACATCAAGACGCTCTTGCGCCCAAGCAGCAGTCTCATCGTTCCCCGAGTTTCTGAGGATGACCTGAGGAACTACTCCAGAGAACATCGTAGACACCACGACGTTACCAAATCCCCACCAAGCTTGCCCTAGAGGGACAGAACCGAAACCCAGCAACGATGCCGAGGCATCCCAGTTGTTGTAGAAAAAGTTCCACAGACCTGTGCCATATGAACGCCATGCATCACCGGCCGTTTGCGACCCGAAGCCAGACAGCACAAGCGCATCAGCAATGCCACCAACCGGATTACCAGGAAAACTAAGATAAGATGCAGTGTCAACAGCCTCCTCGGTACAGGTCCGATCCTTTTTCACTGGGGAACCCCAAGGCAGCATCTCAGGGTGAGCCATGACAGCATCCGCGGAAACAGGGACAACTTGTTCAGGCGTTGACTGAGTGTACAACCCATTGATGCTGTTGGCGCAGTTCGACGAAGCTGTGGTCAGCGATTCATAAACATTTGCATAGCGCCTGAGCAACTCCGTGTTGCGCTTGATCGCTCCTTTGTCTTCCTTCCATGGTTTCCCGTCGTACCCGGCCAACGCTTCCTCGCGGAACGCAGCGGCGTCCTTCTCCAAGGTCTCCAACGTCGTCTTGATGGGCTTCAGTTCGGTGGCGTAGGTCTCGATGGCGTCAGCTGCCTTGTCCAGGGTGTTCTTCAGACTCTCCGACGAGGTGGCGGCCGAGTCCATCATCGTGTAGACCTGAGCGGATTCAGGGGACACGTAGACCGCGGGCAACCCGTTCCAGTGGGTCACGATGTTGTCCATGTGGGTGTCCACGTCCTTGCCCATCGAGCGCAGATCCGATGCAGCAGTGTTGACGTTGTCGACGTTGATGGTGGAGGACTGGACCGGGAAGGCCGACGGCATCACCAAGCCGTCCTCGGATTGCGGCTGATCACTCATGAGACACCTTCTTCCTGTTGAGCCAGCTGTTCGAAGTATGTGAAGTCACCGGTGTCAGCAGCGTTCATCATCTCGGCCTCCACCGAGGTCGCCATGTCCTCATTGCCCTGCATGTAGGCCCTCGACGCATAGGTGGTACCGACGATCCCGGCAGTCACCGAGGAACAGATCGTCTTCAACGCCTCTTTGTTGTCCTCGAACAGACCACTAAGGGCTGTGAAAACGTCACCCCTGATGTCCCCTGCAGACTGCAAATTGGTATAGATCGTCTCGAAGTCGCTGTCCTCCAGCGCACCATACAGCAGGTCCTTCTCAGTCTCCGCATTGGTCAACAGGGTCTGAAGCCCCGATGGTTCGATACTCCATGCTGTCATCGTCAAATCCTTTCCTTGAGCTCACCACCGACCTCAGCGGCGATCTCCTCCGCAAGAGCGCGTCCAGCGGCGAGCACTCCGAACGGCACCGTGATCTCGGTCCAGAGCCTGAAGTGTTGTGGTGGTGCGACAATCGCCTTGGCCACCTCTTCCGGACGCTGGACCAGCCTGGTGGCGTGGACGGTCAGCAGGTGATTGTCATCAGCTCCCAACAGGCTGGTGAACTCACCACCCCTGAACTCGATCAGACGCCCGTCCCCCTGTGCTCGAAGCAGTGCGTTCTGCATCACCTCCATGCTGACGGGGACCTCACTCAGCAACACCAGTTCCGTCGCCATGATGGGTCACTCCTTTCCGCTGGATGCGGACATCCCCAGCAACCCGGCCAGTCGTTCCTGGTCCAGGTCACGACAGAAGTTGATGGCCTGGAACCAGAGGTCATCAGGTCCACTGAACCGGACCAGCACACTCGGTATCTTCCGCGGACCGGCAAGCTCCACATCATGCCGCTGCTCCAACTCCCGGACATCGAGCTTCAGGGTGCGGGCGGCGATCGGCCCGATCAACAGCGCAGCCGGGGCATCCATGTGCCGTCGCTCCGGCAGCTGCCCCAAGGAGCCGTCCCGCTCGGTCACCTGGCAATAGGTGATCAGCGCGACGTTCACCCTGAAGCGTTCCGCAAGCCCCAGCAGGGCGCTGGTCAGCGCCGGGTGCGAACCAACCGGGGCCCGCGCCGACAACCCGGTTGGCCGACCGTAGGTGCCCACCGGGACTATCCCCCTGGTGTGCTCCAGCAACCCGTGCCGGGTCCGCGCCATCGTGATGCTCACCGGCACGTCCATGTCGCTACGCGCGAAATGATGCTCAGTGGCGGGCATCTGGAGCCGCAGATGTTCGGTCAGGTCATCCCGTGACCACGGCCTGGCCAGTGGCTCACAGGTGTCCCAACGCACCAGCCTGCCTCCCCCCAGCTCTGCCACCATGTGCTCAGCGACACCACCGGCCCGGGTCTCGATGGCTGCCTCCTCGCGGGTGAACACATCGAAGAGGAAGGCTCCCGGCCCCGAGGAGCAGACCCCGTCATAGGCGGGCAACCCGGGATCACTGTTCGGTTGTGGTGACCACAGTTCGCGGAAGGACCGGATACGTCGTCCGGTCCCCCCGTCGAACACGCGGCCTTGATCGTCCTGCACCGCCCAGCAACCTCCCGAGACCCGCAGCTCATCCATCACCGTCCACGCCAGATGCGCCGTGGAACTCGTCAAGAGCACCGGTGTGCACTGGCTGGATCGAGCCTCGATCAGGAAACCCCGAATGGCAGCGGTCAGCACCACCCGCTCACTCGATGTCGTGAGCAGCAGATAGTCGTCGGCCCACTCATCGGCCAAGGGGTGCAGGACCTTCATGGTCAGGTCGGGATGTGGGACCTGGCGGTGGAACCGGCGCGCACCGCGATGTCGTCGTTGTCCGACAGCGACTGACGCATCAAGGAGATGGTCTGCCGCACCTCATGGCCGGAGTCGTTCCACTGCCTCTCCAGATGGGCGTACTCCTCCGAGACCCCATCAGCCTGGTATTCCGCCATCGCCCTCTTCACATCCGCATCACGACGGTCCAGCGCCGCCTCCAACTGGGTGGCGACGGTCTCGAAGTTTGCCTGGGCGGCCTGAGATGCCGCGACGTTGTAGTCGTTGCGATCCAACTGATTTCCCATGCTTCAAATTCCTTCCTAGATCACCAACAGGTCAGGGCCGGGTTCAGCGGGGGCCGATGCGGTTCAGGAGCTCGGCGGAGCTGAAGTCGGCGGAGCCTTCAGCTGCCTGGTGCGCTGCAGCACCCTCCTCAGCAGCGGTCACGAACGCGTTGTTCTGTCCTATGACGGACCCGAGGAGACCGAAGGCAGCACTGGTCAGAGCGGCAGCGATGTCATCCGTGTTGGCCTTGAACTTGTCGACGGCCGCACGCGCCGGCCCGTTCATCTGGCCCTCCAAGGGCTCGGCTGCTTCAGCCAACCGCTTCACGAGCACGCCCAGGTCCTCGGCCTCCACCTGAGTGCGCTGGCCCAGCTGAACCAGAGTCCCTTCTTCCATTGAAAATTTCATGTCCACGTCCTTTCCGGTCGACATCCATGTGCCTTGAGGATTCCCGGCGCTGTTCACCGGGCAGCCCCCACCCTAGGTGAGTGATGGTTCACCCGCAGCCCCTCCCGACCACGTTGACCGCAGCGGCATGATTCACTGTGGTTGGCAGAAAGGAGGTTCACCTTGGCACAGGACAAGGCACTCGTCGACGTCCCGGCCCCCGCGTGGCTGGCCCTGACATCCCTCGTGATCGACCTCACGGCCCTAGTCGGAGCAGGTTACGCGACCCGCTGGCTCACCATCGAGGTCCAGCTTCCCGACACCTTGTCGTGGATCCTGACCGCAGTTGTTGTCACTGTGACTTTCATTCTGCAAGTTTGGCCAAGAAGACGACAAGGGAGCAGCCTCGGGCACGTTGTCCTCGGTTTACGCGCCATTGATCCGCACACCCAACTGCCCGGGCGTCGGCCAGGACTCCGTGCGGTTCGGATCCGACGGGGAACGGACCCACTGCACCTGTCACCCCGCCCCGTCATCCTCGACTGGGAGCGCCCCGAACCCGTGCCGACCTCACCTCCGAAGCTGGTCGGCACCTTGGACGACGGTTCCATCTTCCAGCTTCCGCTGCCCTGCGTCATCGGACGCTTCCCCAAGGCATCGGACGCCTTCACCAAGGTGGCCGTCACCGACATCCGACGCAGCATCTCCCGCACCCACCTCGCGATGTGGCTCGACGGTGGTCAGCTCATCGTCCAGGATCTCGGCAGCCGCAGCGGCAGTGCCCACCTCACCCCCACCGCTGAGGTACCCATCACCCCGCACGAACCCTTCCGGCTCCCCCTGCCCACCGACCACCCGACGACACTCCGCCTGGGCGCACGCACACTCGACATCGAGGCGATCCCCAGCCACACGGGAGCAGCATGAACGAGTACGACCGCACACTCATCGAGACCACGAAATCCCACCGGGAACGTCTCACCTCCGCCTTCATCCACGGCCGCCTGCAGGAACGCCACAAGGTCAACAGCAACGTCAACCGACTCCTCGGCTCCTTCATCCTCGCCGCCGTGATCGGGATGGCCTGCCTCGGTACCGGATTCGTCCTCGGTCTGCTCCAACGTCAGAAGCAGACCCAGGCGATCACCGCCTTCATGCAGGCGATGAGCTCCAACCCCATCAAACCCGGCGACGGCTGGGTCGAGGTGGAGGACACCGTGCTGCTCCACAACCCGGAAACCGGCATCTACATCGATTCGCGCACCGGTTTCCACGTCGACCCCGAGACGATGCTCGCCACCGACCCGCAGGGTCGGACCATCGATGTGCGCCTCGGCTGGTACTTCGACCCCGAGACGGGCTACTACACCGACCCCGCCTCGGGGCTCAGGATCGACCCGGAAACCCTCCAAGTCGTCGAGGAGAAGTGACGTGGGATACACACGAGTCACCGTGCTGGGCAACACCCACAAGGCCGATCTGGTCCTGCCCGATGACGAGCCGCTCGGCACGCTGCTGCCCCAGCTGCTGCAGCTGCTCCAGGAGAACGTCCCCGGTGGGCAGGAACTCGCCCTCAGCACCCTTTCCGGCGACCGCCTCGACCTCGGGACCTCGATGTCGGAGCAGGACGTCGCCCACGGGGCGATGCTGCGGCTCACCGCCATCGACGAGGCCCCCCACGCCCCCGAGGTGACCGATGTCACCGACGCCGTGGCGCTGACCCGCGACGACCTGCGTGACCGCTGGACCCCCCGGGCCGCCGCAACGGTCAGCGCCGTCGCAGCCGGCATCCTCAGCTTCATCATCTGTGGTCTGACCCTGCCTCCCAGGATCACCGATGACCTGCTGGAGGGCCGCTACCAGCTGATCGGCATCGTGGTGCTGCTCGGTGGGGCGGTGTTCCTGGCCCGCCGCGATCAGCCACTGCCCGCCCTCGTGTTCTCCGGGGCCACCCTGGGTGCGATGCTGCCGCTGCTCCAGGCCACCGGGAAGCTGTCCCCGCAGGCCATGATCCTCGTCGCAGCTGCCATCGGCTGGCTGCTCCTCGGGGCGGTGCTGGGGTGGGGCATGCGACGACGATCCGCCCTCATCGCCGCCATTGTCGGGATCGTCGTCGCCGCGGTCTTCGTCACGGCCTCCCTCCTGCGATGGGACCCGCTCATCCTGGCGGTGAGCACCGTGCTGGCCGGGCTGCTCACCCTGGGTCTGCTCCCCGGCCTGGCCCTGTCCTTCTCGGGCCTGACGCGCTACGACGACCAGTCAGTCCAGGGGGAACACCCTCAGCGTGGCCAGGTGCAGCGGGCCATCCTGGAAGGATTCGCCACGCTGACCTGGACGATCATCGCGGTGGCCCTGCCGATGCTGCTGGCCCTGCTGATCCTGGTGGGCACCGGTGAGCAGTGGGCGATGGTGATGGCGACCGTCGCCGGGGTCATCGTCCTCCTGCGGGCCCGCATCCTGCCCCTGACCCCCCAGAAGGTGGCACTGTTCATCACCGGTGCCGCACCGCTGCTCTCCGTGCTGCTGAACCATCCCGATCTCACCTCGATGCAGCGGGCTGCGGTGCTCGGTGGTGTCGTCGCGATCCTGCTGGCGCTCTCCCTGACCCGGCCGAGTGCCGTGGTGGCGGCCAAGCTCCGTCGCGCCGCGGAGATCCTCGAACTGCTGCTGATGATCGCCGTCATCCCGCTGGCCCTGGCCGCCCTCGGGATCTTCGCCGATCTGTTGGAGGTCTTCCGATGAGTCCGGCCTGGCTCCGTGCAGCCGCCAGCGGCCGCGCCCGGGAGTTGACGGTGCTCGCGGAACAGATGGGGACACCGCTGCCGGTACGTCGCCGGATCAGCTTCGTCTCCGTCACGGACGGCTGCGGTGCCACCACGGTGACGACGGAGATCGCCCGCATGTTCTCCCTGCACCGCACCGACCGCATCCTGCTCGTCACCCGGGCCGATGCCGACAGTCCCCGCTACCGTTGGAGCGGCACCGTGAAACGGCTGGGCGGCAACCGCACGGAGGACCCGCTCAGGACGTGGACGGAGTCCACCCGTGGCCACCAGCTCACCCACGACATGACCCTCACCGACTGGGGCTCGGCACCGCTGTCACACATGCGGGCCATCGCCTCCCACAGCCATGCACTGTGTCTGGTCACCCCGGCCGTACGACGGCTCATCCAGTCCACCCTCGACGTCGGCGCCGAGCTGGCGAAACAGCAGGCCGTTCGGCTCGCCGTCGTCGATGTCAAGGGAGAGGTCGGGCCGAGCATCCGCCAGCTGGTGGGCAACCTGCCCCTGCCCGCGACACTGCTGCGTCACGATCCCCGGCTGGCCCGCGGCGAGGCGACCCCACCGAAACTCCGTGAGCCTGACGCGTTGGGACTGTACCGGCTGGCGGTCGGACTGATCCAGGACCTGAGCCGGGGCTACAAGGAGCGAGCCGTATGAGTGAGACCCGAACCCCCGAGACGACACTGCCGGTCAGGCGGCTGCACCGCCCGACCCGTACCAGCACACCGTTGCCGGATCCGGACCCCATCGAGGTCACACCGCCACCGACACTCTCCTCCAACGTCGCCACCACCCCCTTCCAGTTCCTGCTGCCCGTCGTCGGGGCGCTGACCTCCGTGACGATGATGGTGGTGATGCGCAACGGCCAGCCACTGTTCATGCTGCTCGCCGGCGTGGTCTTCGTCGTCGCGCTGGTCAGCGGGGTCGGTTTCGCCATCTCGAGCCAGGGCCGTGAGGCCAAGAAGCTGCGGCTGCAACGTACCCGCTACCTCGACTACCTGGAACGTCTGCGACTCGACGTCAGGGAACGTGCCGAGACCACCCGACTCGCCGCCGAGACCCTCCACCCCACGCCGGAGGGACTCATCACCTTCATCCACGACCCGGAACGGCTGTGGGAACGACGACGAGGTGACAGCGACCACCTCCAGGCCCGCATCGGTGTGGCACGCACCCCGTGGTTCACATTCAGGTTGCCCTCGGCAGGCTCCCCCATCGAACCGGCGGACCCCATCCTGGAGAAGGAGGCGAAACTCGTCGCCGACACCTACAGCAGCATCGAGGGGATGCCGGCCCTGCTCCGGTTGAAGGACGCCGCCGTCGTCGCGATCATCGGGCCGCGGGAACGCACCGTTCCCCTGGCCAGGGGCATCATCCTCAACCTCGCGACCCACCAGATCCCGGAGGACCTGGACCTGGCGCTCGCCTTCCCGCGGGACCACGCCGCTGACTGGCGCGGCTTCGACCTGCTGCCCCACGTCCACAACCCGGACCTGTTCGACGGCCCCGTGCCCGCCCGGCGCGTCGCCCCGACGCTGGCCGACCTCAGCGAGATCCTCAGCAGTGAGATGGTGGACCGCTCCGCCAAGGCCACTGCGGCCAGACGCCGAGGGGTCAGCGCCGATGAACTTTCCCGCATGGTGGTGGTGGCCGATGAGCACGGTCAGGCCGCCGGTGCCCTGCGTCGCCCCGACCAGACCCTGCAGACCCGCGACCTCGGCATCACGGTGATCCACCTCCTCGATGACCGTCTGGACGAGCCCGACGACGTCGACGTCCGCATCGATCTGCGGGAGGAGGCCACCCTCACCGAGGAGGCCCGCAGCAACGATCCCACCACCATCACCTTCACCCCTGAGGAGACCACGGGCTGGGTGTTCGAGGCCGTGGCCCGCACCCTGGCAGCCAGGCGCACCTTCACCGCCCTGCACCAGGAGATCGTGGAGGGTCACCAGGCCGACATCTCCGAGATGCTGGGACTGGACCTGACCCGTCCCATCCGTGTGGAGGACCTGTGGACGCCACGCACCCCGGCTGATTTCCTGCGGGTCGCCTTCGGGGTGGACGACGCCGGACGGCTGATCCACCTGGACCTGAAGGAGAGCGCCCAGCAGGGCATGGGACCTCACGGCATCTGCATCGGGGCCACCGGCTCCGGCAAGTCCGAGATGCTGCGGACCCTGATCCTGTCGCTCGCGGTCGCCCACTCCCCCGAGGACCTGTCGATGATCCTCGTCGACTACAAGGGTGGCGCGGCCTTCGCCCCGTTCCAGCCCCTGCCCCACCTGGCCGGGCTCATCGACAACCTCGCCGACGACCCACAGCTCACCGTCCGCGCGCGGGCCTCGCTGCAGGGTGAGGTGGTGCGGCGACAGCAGCAACTGAAGGATGCCGACTCCTCACCGTCGATCACCCACTACCGTGAACTGCGCCGGAGCCAACCCGACCTCCCTCCGATGCCGCACCTGTTCGTGGTCATCGACGAGTTCGGTGAGCTGCTCACGGCCGAACCCGACTTCATCGACCTGTTCCTGCAGATCGGCCGTATCGGACGTTCCATCGGGGTTCACCTGCTGCTGTCCAGCCAGCGCATCGAGGGCGGGAAACTACGTGGCCTCGACACCTATCTGTCGTACCGGTTGGGGCTTCGCACCTTCAGCGAGTCGGAGTCGCAGGTGGTGCTGAGCACCGCCGACGCCTTCCACCTGCCCCCACAACCCGGCTACGGCTACCTCAAGGTGGACACCTCCGTCTACCAACGTTTCCGTGCCGGCTACGTCTCGGGTCCGATGCCCTCGGGCGTGCGTCGTGAGGTGACCCAGATGGGTCCACAGGCCCACAGACTGCCGATCTACAACGGCATCGACACCGACCAGCACAACCCCGAGGTGCCGGTGCTGCACCGTCCCGACACGAACCGCACCCTCGTCGACGAGGTCGTCTCGGCACTGCGCTCCGAGGACACCGCGGTCAGGCCGGTCTGGCTGCCGCCCCTGTCCTCCCGGCTCACCCTGGGGCGGGTGCTGGATGAGGCGAACACCGACCCGTTGCGGGTCATCGTCGGCCTGGAGGACGACCCCTCCCACCAGCGCCAGAAACCGTGGGTGCTGGACCTGACCAGCAGTGGCGGCCATGTCGCCATCGTCGGCAGCCCGCAGAGCGGACGCACGACGCTGCTGCGCACCATCGCGGCATCCCTGGCCCTGACCTCCACGCCGCGTGAGGTCACCGTCTACGGTCTGGACCTGTCCGGTGGCGGCCTGCGCCGGATCGAGGGGTTCCCTCATGTCGGTGGTGTCGCCACCCGTGGCGACTCGGACCGGATCCGTCGGCTCCTCGAGGAACTGACCGTGATGGTCCAGGCGCGCGAGCAGCTGTTCAAGAGTCACGGCATCGACTCGATGTCCCACCTGCGCACCATGCATGCCCAAGGACAGCTGCCCCAGTTGACGAGCGCGGACATCGTGCTGCTCGTCGACGGCTACGGGTTGCTCCGCAGTGACTTCGACTCCTTGGACGAGGCCTTCAACCGATTGATGCTGCAGGCCTCCAGCTACGGCCTCCACCTGGTGTTGACGATGGGGCGTTGGGGTGACCTGCGGATGGCCCACCAGAACCTGTTCGGCACCCGGGTGGAGTTCCGGCTGAACGATCCGAGTGATTCGAACATCGACCGGAAACTCGCGGCGACCATTCCCAACGACACCCCGGGCCGGGTGCTCACCGACAACAAGACGCTCGCCCAGGTCGCGTTGCCGTCGCTGGAGGGAGCCGAGGGTGCCGATCAGGGCGAGGCCCTCGACGAGCTGGTCCGGCAGGTCTCCGAGTCCTGGTCCGGTCCGTCGGCGGCTCCGATCCGGCTGCTGCCCAACCACATCGATCCGAGTTCGCTCCCCGACCCCATCCTGGAGCCGACCGCCGTCCCCCTCGGTATCCGGCAGGACACGATGGGCAATGCGCTGTGGGACTTCTCCGACGCCGATCAGCACCTGCTCGTCCTGGGCGATGCGAAGTGCGGGAAGTCCACCACCTTGCGCACCATCGCGCAGGGTCTGGTGGCCCGGTTCACCCCGGAGGAGCTGGCCATCGCCGTCATCGATCCCCGAGGGCACGTGCCGGACAGCATCCCGGAGGACTACCTGGCTGCCCACGCCCGGTCGCTCCAGCAGGCCAGTGGGCTGGCCGCCTCCATCGCCAGCGAGCTGGAGCAACGGCCGTCGCGCAGCCCTGAGGAGCAGCTCCGTTCCCCTCGGGTCGTGGTGCTGGTGGATGACCACGACATCGTCTCGGCTGGTGGCACCGAACCACTCGCCGCGTTGCTGCCCCATCTGCCTGCGGCCCGGGACCTGCGGCTCCATCTGGTGGTCGCCCGTCCGGTGGCCGGTTCCTCCCGCGCCATGTACAGCCCGTTCCTGCAGGCGGTACGTGACACCGGAGGTGCTGTGTTGCTGATGTCCGGGGACCGCACCGAGGGACAGATCCTGCCCCGGGTGACACCGGAACGGCTCCAGCCCGGCCGCGGCCGCTACATCCGACGCGGCGAGACACCTCACATCATCCAAATAGCCGACACGAAACGCTTCACTGGTTCCTCCTGACCACTTCCGCGTGACCCCTGCAGATGTTTTACTGAAGCCTCGCAACGACGAGAGGACACAGTCATGCAGCTGGTGGGATCGGCCTTCTGTTGTGAGGTCCCCGACGGGTGGCGTGAGGTCAGGGAACCCGGCTGTGTCATCGCCGTCGCGCCCGCGTCGTCGTTGGGCTTCACACCGAACGTGGTGTTACGGGAATCCGTGGTCGAACCACGCCCCGACGCGCTGGCCGCGATCAGTCAGGCCAACCTCCGCTCAACCACGGACCATCCCGGTACTCTGGTGATCCAGGTCGAGGCCCTCCACCTGCATGGGGTCGAGCACCGCCGTACCTGGCTGCTCTCCCCCGTCACCCCGGAGGAACTCCACGGCAACATCCTCTGCCTGCTCAGCATCCAGGACCTCACGATCACCGACGGTGTGATCGCCGAGCTGACCCTCACCCTGCCCCTGGTCACCTGGAGCCCGGGCGACCACCACCAGATGATCCTCGACACCCTCCAGGCCCTCCCACCCGCGGAGCAGCAGACCCCACCGACCACCGCCACCATCCCCGAGGTCACCCTCGATGAGTGGGCCACCACCCGCGACGGCGCCCCCCGCGAGGACCTCACCGTGGTGAGCCCACCCGAGCTGGTCCTCCAGGCCGACCCCTTGGTCCTCAGCCACGACGCCACCCACACCTTCTTCACCCACGCCGCCCAGCGGATCTTCACCCCCGTCACCGGAGCGGTCAAGGACGAGCTCACCACTGCCGGACTCCTCGAACCAGACGGCTCCCCCAGCCCAGCCGGGTACTGGTACATCGACCATCTCCTCAGCGGCACCGGCTGGACCATCACCGCCGCCACCCCACGATCCCGCGAGTTCCGATTCTGGATCACCGACTCCACCACCATCTTCACCACCCCCAACCCGGACCAGGACGACACCACCCTGCTGGCCTACTGCCCGACCAACGACCTGTTCCGCATCCTCCTCGCCTGGACCAACACCACCCCGGCATGGCCGCTGGATGTGCAACTCGAGTTGAGCCCGGAACAACTGCAGGACAAGCTTGAGCGCGATCAGGTCACCTTCACCCCCAGTGGTGACGCAGCCGAGTTCGCGAACCAGCCCTGGACCCTGCTGTCCCTGACAGACAGCAGCTCAAGGACCGCTTTGAACTGGATCCACACCCCAACACGAGGCCAAGCCACCACGTGGTACGAACCCACGCTACGCAACACCAGTGACCTGCTCACCATCCACCGCCCCAGCGATGGCACGTTCTGGCTGTCGCTGACCAAGATCATCACCGAGAACAACTGAGGAGACTCGATGACCTACCACAAGGTGAACGCCCCGACCTGCCTCCAGATCTTCACCAAGGTGGATCAGGAGAACCAGAACGCGAAGAACTCCCACACCAGCGTCTCGAACGACATCGACACCTTGGGCTCGGCCTGCACCGGGAAGAGCGCCAAACTCGCCTCGTCGTTGAACGCCGTCTACAACCGCGTCCTCACCACAGCGATGACCGGCTCCGAACAGCAGGTCAGCAGCGCTGTCGCCGGCGGCAGACAGGCCGTGGCCGCGATCCAACGAGCCGATGCCGAGATGGCCGCCACGACAGAAAACGCCGAACGCCAGGCCAACAACGTCGACGAAGTACGCATCACAGATGGGAAGAAAGCATGAAGATCGACACCAGCGAACTCGAGAACTGGCCTGACCCGGAGACCATCTTCAACTCCGCCTCCAGCCTGATGGCCCGCGGCGCCGAGTTCCACACCAACATCGAGGGCGCCCACAGCACCTGGAAAGGACTCGCAGCCGGGGACAACTACGTCACCCCACACAGCGACCTCCTCTATTCATCCCTGGACCCCGCCCTCACCACGGCCCAACACGCCATGAACGGCTGCATCAGCGTCAAGACGGCCATGACCCTGTTCTCCGACCAGATCAGCACCCTCAAAACAGAACGCGACACCCTCAAGACAGAAGCCGACACCTACAACGCCAAAGTACCCCCTGAGGATGCCGCCGAGCACGCCAAGTACGAGCTTGAGGGAACAGAACTCGAGCGAAAGATCAACGAGCTCGTGAACAAATACGAGACAGCGATCAACAACTGCGCCAACCAACTGTCCTCAGTCGGGGATGACGGCCTCCCCGAGGAAGGAGCCCCAGCCTGGCAGGGCCTGGCCGGTGACACAATCATCGCCGCCATCGCAGCTTCAGCAGAAAGCTACAAGTTCAACATCGAACACGTCGTCAAACGATTCTACGTACGCATCTTCGGCGTGGAGTTTGATTTCAAGTACAGTAGCTCTTACCATCGCACCAACTTCTGGGACTGGAAATCATGGAAACCTCAACCAAACCAAGGAGGCAGTTTCCTGAGTCGCTTCTCAGCAAGTATGCGCGAGACCTTCCTCGGACCACCCAAAGGAAGCTGGGGACCCACGACTGTCACCAAACCCCATGGCATGAGACCCGTCAAGTGGTACAACCCCGTCACATGGTTCGGCAAAGGCACAGAACACACCTCACGCACCTACACCGGAGTCACGGGAGTCGGCAGAGCAGCCGGGAGGGGCCTCTCGTCCTCGGCGTCGGACTCACCTACGCCAGCGAGCACGAGAAGATGGACAAACGCTTCCGCGAGCAGCACCCCGAACTCACAGCCGACGAACGCCAGAGCCGAGTCGTCGAGACCGCCGCGGTACGAACCGGATCACAAGTACTCGCTTCAGCTGCGGCAGGAGCCGCGATCGGCTCACTCCTTCCCGTCGGCGGAACAGCAGTCGGCCTCGCCATCGGCTTCGGAGTCGGCCTGGCCATGTCATGGGACTCTGACGGCGACGGCAAGAGCGTCGGCGACAACATCGCCGATGTGGGAGAATCTGCTTGGAATTTCGGAAAGAAGCTCTTCGGAGGATGACAGACAGCATCACCCTCTTGGAGGGACTCACGACCGAAACTACCGTACTTTTCATCGCTCTCGGTCTCATCGGATTCGTCTGCCTACGGGTCGGCTGGGTGGCCTACACCGAACGCACACCACGGTTCGTCCTCCACTACACCGGCTGGTCCTGCCCACCCTTGGCCATGCTCTACGGCGGAATCGCCATGCTGATCATGGGTGGCCTTGGCCCCGTCACCAAGCTGGAGAGATTGCAAGCCACCATCCCCGATCCCATCCTGGGAATCATCGGCCTGACCTGGACGTTCAGCGGCGTCACTTTCCTTCTCGGATTCTTCTTCTGGTTCCCGCCCTTCTTGGTTCCACCCTGGTACCGACGAGCCCGCAAAGCAGGAATCGACCGACACGACCCCAACGCCATGGGTGCCTTCAAAGCCCTTCCCTTGGACCAGCAGAGAGCAGCAGCTCGAAGGGGTGCCTGACCTCGTTCAGGCTGCGTCCCGGCGTCTCCGATGGAGCCACGCCGGGACTGGCCTGCCGGTCAACCAGCTTCGCCACACCGTCGCGACGACGAACGGAGCCAGGCACAGGCCCACCGCCCAGCGGGAGACCTTCCGCATCGGCAGCTCCACCGTGACCGGTGTGAAGCCGATGTCATCGAGCCGGTTCCCCACCCGGGAGGCACAGGCATCGTGGGTTCGGCCGTCGATGACCACCTTGACCCAGGCATGCCCGACGTGCCACCACGGGTTGCCCCATCCACGCACCCGGGCCGCATGGACCAGTTTCGCCCGGAACCCCAGCTGCCGCAGCACCAGCAGCAGCACCGTGTTGTACTGGTGAGACCACCCCCTCCCCTGCCGAAGTGCCACCTCCGGGGTCTCCCACAGGTGCCAGGAGGACTCATGGGTGAACTCCCCCGCCACCTTCGCGATGGCTGCATCCGCCAGGTCACGACCCAGCAACCCGGTCGCCTGCAACTCCGCGACCAGGTCAGCGACGCTCCGGTCCCGGTTGCCCTTCACCGACGCCGGGGCGGCGACGACCACCGGGGCGACGACGGTCACCAGCCCCAGGGCGAGCCCGATCCTCTTCCTCAGCCTCATCTGCGTCCCTTCCTCACGAATCCCCTGAGTGAGCGATACGGCACCTCACCAGCCAGGCGCTCATGCAGCCGCAACATCCGCGTCACCGCCGCCGACCACGGATACTCCTCCGCCCTGGACCTGGCCGAGGCACGCATCCCCTCACCCAGCCTGGGCATCAGTTCCTCGACGGCATCCGCCAGCAGTGCAGGATCCGGCGGTGCCGAGATGCCGGAGGACGCATCCACCAGCTCGAAGGCCCCGCCACGGTTCGAGGTCAGCACCGGGGTACCGCAGGCCAAGGCCTCCAGCACCGCCAGCCCGAAGGTCTCCGCCGGACACACGGACAAGGACAGGTCGGCCTCCGCGATGCGTCGGGCCAACTCATCACGACTCGCGACGAAACCCCGGAAATGGACCGGGGCCTCTCCGGCGATCTGCTCCAGCTCCGCCTGATCCGGGCCGGTGCCGTAGCAGTCCATCCTGATCCGGTGCCCGCGGCGGTGCAGCTCCGCCGCCACCGCCACCGCCAGCTGTGGACTCTTCTCGTGGCTGAGCCGCCCCACGTAGACCAGCTTCAGCACACCGTCGTCGACGGGATGTCCCTTGTCCGGGTGGAAGGTCTCCAGGTCCACCCCCAACGGCACCAGCTCCAGCCTCGCCCCGGTGTTGTCGAACTCGTCGGCCGCGAACCGGCTGGTCACCACCACCGCGTCGAACTCCTTCGACAATCGGCGGTTCAATGCCCCGACGACGGTCTCCACACCGAACCCACGCCTGATCCACATCGCCAACATGTCCGAGAGCCGCTCATGGCTGAACAGCACGGACCCGACATTGCGTCTCGCCGCCCATCGCCCCACCGGGGACAACGTCCACTTGTCCGAGACCTCCACCACATCGGGGCGGAACCGGTCCAGGACGTCCAGGGCACGCCACGGCCTGGCGATCATCCGGTACTGCTTGGTCAACCTCGGTGCCCTGACCTCCACCTCGATCCCCTGCTCGGTCTCGATGATGGCATCACGCGGTCCGGGCCGCACGAAGATCCGCTCGTGGCCCGCGGCGGCATACCCGGCCCCGAGCTGGTCGATGACCACCTTCATGCCCCCCGACGTGGGACCGACGAAGTTGGCCAGCTGAGCAATCCGCATGCCCCGATTCTGCCAGCAGTTCTGCACTTGCGGGCATGGAGGTGCATGACGCATTGCGGGCGATCCGCCGGTCATCTGCCGACGGCTCCCTGGCCGAACTGCGCCGGGACCACGCCATCGAACTCGTCGTGTTGTTCGGCAGCGCCACTGGCACCTGCTCACCCCGTGACATCGACCTGGCCCTCGGTTTCGTTCCAGGGGCGATGGGAACCTGCTGGATGCCATCAACGCCCTCAGTGAGACGTTCAGCACGGACGACCTGGACGTGATGGACATCGACCGGGCCGGCCCGGTGGCCCGGCAACGTGCACTGAACCGGGGAGAGATCCTGTACCAGGCATCACCCCAGGCCTTCTCGACACGGAACCTCCGCGCCATGTGCAAATACATGGAGACCGACTGGCTCCGGCAGCTGCAAGGACACCCGGGCGGATCACACGGAGTACGTGACAGCCGTTGCCACCTACCTCGAGAAACTCACCTGATGCCGCCCTGACCGGTGTGCGCGCATGGGCCGTGTCTCCTGTGGTCACCCTGGTGGTTCCTCCCACCCGCGCACCGTCGAGGTCACAGCTTCCAGGTGTGCTTGGTGAACCGATGGGTCAGGTGCTGGTCCACCACCTCCAGGTCCAGCCTCCCACCGCTCTTCTCCAGGATCACCATGCAGCCGGGTGGCAGCACTCCGGTCCTGTCGAACTCCAGCTCCTTGACCTTCACCGACTCGGTGACCCCATTGCTGGCGATCGACCGGGAGAACGGGGCGCCGGTGTGACCGTGGAAATGGAAGCCGAAGGAGACGTGGTTCAGCAGTTCCCCCAGCTCCACCATCCCATGTCCCTCAGGGTCGTCGGTCTCCTGGTCATGGGAGATCAACACGTCCACATCCCCTTTCAGTTTGTGGAGTCTCCGCAGCGCGGCTCGTTCATGGGGCTGGATGAACGGCGCATGACCCCGTCCCTTGCGGTCCCCGATCCGACCGACCCCGACGAAGCTCAACGTCTCGTCCCCCACCCGCAGCTCCTGCCGGACCCCTGACCTGCAGACGAACACCCGAGCGTAGGCATCGATCGGGAATCGCGGCTCGTCATTGGAATTCTCCAGGCGATCGAGGAATTCATGATCCTCGTGGTTGCCCCGGACGCAGATCATGTCGACGTCGACAGCAGCGAGGAACTGTGCAATCCCGGGTCTGACCGTGAGGAAGTCGTCGTGGAATCCCAACTCGTCCCGGTCCCGTGCCGCATGACGCGACGTCGCCTTGTCCAGGGCATCGGGATCAGGGAAGGCACCCATGTCGCCGCACTGCAGGATCGCATCCACCACACGCCCGGTCTCCTGCTGGTAGTGGTGGACCAGCTTGAACGGCAACAAGAACTTGCCATGGATGTCCGAGAACACTGCAACCCGCATCCGGCCAAGCTATCAGGTCCCTCTGACGACGCAGTTCGGGGAGGCACCCCATGGGTACCTCCCCGAGAACACGAGCGCGGGCTCACTTGGCCTCGTCGGTCTCCTCGACCTCGACGACCTCGTCCGCCTTCTCCTCGGCCTCAGCGGCCTTCTCCTCGGCCTCGGCGGGCTTCGGGGCCGACTTCTTCTCGACCTTCGGCTGCTCCTTCTTGACCACCGGCTCGGTCACGAGCTCGATGATCGCCATCGGCGCCGAATCACCCTTGCGGAGACCGATCTTGGTGATGCGGGTGCAGCCACCGTCACGACCCTGCAGCCCGGGAGCGATCTCCTCGAACAGCTTGGCCACGACGTCCTTGTCCGTCACGGACTGCAGCACCAGACGCCGGGAGTGCAGATCGCCACGCTTGGCCTTGGTGATGAGCTTCTCCGCCACCGGCTGGAGACGGCGCGCCTTGGTCTCGGTGGTGGTGATGCGGCCGTGCTCGAAGAGCTGGGTCGCCAGGTTGCGCAGGATGATGCGCTCATGGGTCGGGCTACCGCCGAGGCGGGGTCCCTTCGTCGGCTTGGGCATGTTGTTTCCTTCAGTCTCGTCCCGAGCAGCGCTCGGTGGGGGTTCTCAGTACTGCTCGGTCTCGGCGAAGTCCTCGTCGCCGTCCACGTCGTCCTCGTCCTCGTCGCCCTCATGGTCCTCGTCGTAGCGCTCGATGGCCTCCATCGGGTCGAAGCCCGGGGCGGCGTCACGCAGCGACAGGCCGAGGTTGTGGAGGGTCACCTTCACCTCGAGGATGGACTTGGACCCGAAGTTGCGGATGTCCAGCAGGTCCTCCTCGGAGCGGGCGACGAGTTCACCGACGGTGTGGATCCCCTCACGCTTGAGGCAGTTGTAGGAACGCACCGACAGGTTGAGGTCCTCCACCGGCATGCTCAGCGACTCGGCGACCTGCTCGTCGATGGGGGACGGTCCCATCTCGATGCCCTCGGCGTTGGCGTTGAGCTCACGGGCCAGACCGAACAGCTCCACCAGGGTGCGACCGGCTGAGGCGACGGCGTCACGCGGGGCCAGGCACGGTTTGGTCTCCACGTCGATGATCAGGCGATCGAAGTCGGTGCGCTGGGCCACTCGGGTGGCCTCCACCTTGTAGCTGACCTTGAGCACCGGGGAGTAGATGGAGTCCACGGGGATCCGGCCGATCTCCGCGTCGGGATCCTTGTTGAGCACGCTGGAGACGTAACCACGGCCACGCTCCACCACGAGCTCCATCTCGAGGCGACCGCCCTCGGAGAGGGTCGCGATGTGCAGCTCCGGGTTGTGCACCTCGACACCGGCCGGAGGCTGGATGTCGGCTGCCGTGACCTCGCCGGCCCCTGTCTTGCGCAGGTACATCACGACGGGTTCGTCCTCCTCGGAGGACAGGACCAGGCCCTTGAGGTTGAGGATGATCTCGGTGACGTCCTCCACGACACCCTCCAGGGTGGAGAACTCGTGGGGATTGCCCTCGATCTTGATCGACGTCACGGCCGCGCCCGGGATGGACGACAGCAGGGTGCGACGCATCGAGTTGCCGAGGGTATAGCCGAAGCCGGGCTCCAGCGGCTCGATGATGAACCGTGAGCGGAACTCGGAGACAACTTCTTCCGACAGGATCGGACGCTGTGCGATGAGCATTTCTTCCTTCCCGCGTCACCCGCCATTTGATGACGCGAATCGTGCCCGGGGACCTTTCCCCCGGCCTGGCCCGGTTACCCGAGCAGGGCTGGTCGACGGATGCCGACCAGCCCGGGGTCGTCGATCACTTGGAGTAGAGCTCGACGATCATCTGCTCAGCCACGTCCACGACGATCTGCTCGCGGACGGGGAGCTGGTGGACGAGGATGCGCATCCGGTTCGGGCGGGCCTCGAGCCAACCGGGGACGGAGCGCTCACCGTGGGTCTCACGCGCCACCACCAGCGGGTGGAGGTTGAGGGACTTCTCGGCGACGTCGATGATGTCGTGAGCCTTGACGCGGTACGACGGGATGTTCACCTTCTGGCCGTTGACCAGGAAGTGCCCGTGCACCACGAGCTGGCGGGCCTGGCGGCGGGTGGCCGCGAAGCCGGCACGGTAGACCACGTTGTCGAGACGGGACTCGAGGATCTGCAGCAGCTTGTCGCCGGTCTTGCCGGGGTGGCGGTCAGCCTCCTCGTAGTAGCGACGGAACTGCTTCTCCAGCACTCCGTACGCGAAACGCGCCTTCTGCTTCTCCTTGAGCTGCAGGGAGTACTCGGAATCCTTCGTGCGGCCACGGCCGTGGACGCCCGGAGGGTAGGGGCGGCGCTCAAACGCCTTGTCGTTGCCAACCAGGTCGGTCCCGAGACGACGGGACTTCTTGGTCATGGGGCCGGTGTAACGAGCCATTGTGTATCAGTCCTTTGCTTCTCGTGCCGATCAGACGCGACGACGCTTCGGCGGGCGGCACCCGTTGTGCGGCACGGGGGTCACGTCGGAGATGGCCCCGACCTCGAGCCCCACGGCACCCAGCGAACGGATCGCGGTCTCACGGCCCGATCCCGGGCCCTTGACGAACACGTCGACGCGCTTCATGCCGTGCTCCATGGCACGACGTCCCGCGGCCTCGGCGGCCATCTGGGCGGCGAACGGCGTCGACTTGCGGGACCCCTTGAAGCCGACGGTGCCGGCGGAGGCCCAGGAGATCACGGCCCCGTTGGGGTCGGTGATCGAGATGATCGTGTTGTTGAAGGTGCTCTTGATGTGAGCCTGTCCGGCGAGGACGTTCTTCTTCTCCTTGCGGCGCACCTTGGTCTTGGCGGCCTGCTTGCGGCTAGCGGTTGCCATCAGTAGTCAATCTCCTGTCTTCGCGTCCCCGGGGGTCAGCGTGCCTTCTTCTTGCCGGCCACAGCCTTCTTCTTGCCCTTGCGGGTACGCGCATTGGTGCGGGTGCGCTGGCCCCGGACCGGGAGGCCGCTGCGGTGGCGACGCCCCTGGTAGTTGCCGATCTCGACCTTGCGGCGGATGTCGGCGGCAACGGTACGACGGAGGTCACCCTCGATCTCGTAGTTGCCTTCGATGTGGTCACGCAGCGCGACGAGGTGCTCGTCGGTCAGCTGGTGGACCCGGAGATCGCCACTGATACCGGTGGCGGCGAGGGTTTCGGCGGCGCGGGTCTTGCCGACGCCGAAGATGTAGGTGAGGGCGACCTCCAGACGCTTGTCGCGCGGCAGGTCGACACCAACGAGGCGTGCCATGTTGTCCCTTTCTGTAGCCGGTCCGGGTGGGGTGTGCCCACACAGGTCGATGGACCGCGAAGGTGTGTGGCGTGGCGCGTCCCCTCCGGCACATGACGGCGACTCACCGTCGTCGAGGGGCCTTGGCCTTCGTCCAAGGGTAGGGAGTCACCTGCTGGTGGCCCTTGCGCTCACGTTGTTGTTGAGTTGTCTGGCGGCCTGGGCGACCTGACCCGTTCCGCGATGTTCCGGAGTTCCCTGGCTGGGCTGTCAGCCCTGGCGCTGCTTGTGGCGCGGGTTCTCGCAGATCACCATCACACGACCGTGCCGGCGGATGACCTTGCACTTGTCGCAGATCTTCTTGACGCTCGGCTGAACCTTCATTCGAGCAACCTTTTCAATCAGCGACTGGGCAGCGGACTGCCCAATCAGTGGTGGATGATTCCGGCCACCCCGATGTGGACGCACACCAGCGCCCGGTCGGGGACGACCGACGACCAAGCTTACGTGACGACGGGGTGTTGACCAAAACGACGACCTCCCCAGATGCAGGAACACCCGGCGCCGGGCCGGGTGTTCGATGAGTCCGTCGTGGTTCGGGTCACTTGTGGCGGTAGACGATACGGCCACGGGTCAGGTCGTAGGGCGACAGCTCCACGACGACGCGGTCCGCGGGCAGGATGCGGATGTAGTGCTGCCGCATCTTTCCACTGATGGTGGTCAGTACCTTGTGGCCGTTGGCCAGCTCCACGCGGAACATCGCGTTCGGCAGTGCCTCGACCACGGTTCCCTCGAGTTCGAGGGCTCCTTCTTTCTTCGCCATTGGCTCCCGATTCTTCGGCCCCTGACGGGGCTGGTGGGGCGGCATGCTGCCGCGCAACTTCGATCCATCAGTCTAGTTCCTGCTTCCCGCGCCCCCAAACCGGGGCGTACCGTGGAGTCATGAACCACTACGCCGTGCACTACACCTACGTCGACGACGCCGATCTGATCGCCCGGCACCGCCCGGATCACCGCCAATTCCTCAGTTCCCTGGTCGGGAAAGGGGTCGTCGTGGCCGGGGCGTGTCCCGGCACCACTCCCCCGTCCGCCCTCCTGATCGTCCAGGCCGACTCCCCGGAGGCCGTGGACGACCTGCTGGCCGATGATCCGTTCCGGCACCACGGGGTGCTGGCGGACCACCGGGTGGTCGCCTGGACCCCCGTCATCGGCTCGCTCGGGTCCTGACCTGTTCCACCCATCCGACGACGTCGGAGAACACCTCGTCGCGATTGGTCTCGTGGAACAGCTCGTGCCTGGCCCCGGGATAGAGCCGCAGCGTCACGTCGACGACACCGGCGCGGCGCAACCGTTCCGCCAGCCGGGGAACCCCCGGCACCAGCGGGTCCATGGCACCGGAGGCGATGAGGATCGGCAGTCCCCGCCGGATCCCGGCGATGGTCCCGGCCTCGTTGGCCAGGATGTTGCCAGCGATGAGGTCGACGTACAGGGAGACGGTGGAGACGAACCCACACAGCGGATCAGCGATGTAGGCATCGACCGCCTCCTCGTCCCGGCTCAACCAGTCGACATCGGTGCGTGCCGGCCGGAAGGACCGGTTGTGGTTGCCGAAGACCACCTGATGGAGCAGCCGACTGCGGCTGGTGCGGCCACGGAGCACCGCGAACAGGCGGGCCAACGGCAGCAGGGCACGAACCGCCGGCCCCTGGTCCCCGACCGTGCCGGTGAGGATCATCCCGTCGAGCTCCTCGGAGTGCGAAGCGGCATGACACCGGGCGATGAAGGAACCCATCGAGTGGCCGAGCAGGAACACCGGTGGCCCGGGATGGGTGGTGCGGACCGTGGCGATGACCGTCCCGAGGTCACCGACCACCCGGTGCCAGCCCTGCCAGTCCGCGAAGAACCCGAGGTCGGGCTCCGGGGTCCACGGTCCGTGTCCGCGATGATCCGCCGCGTAGACCGCGGCACCTGTCGCGACCAGCGCCTCGGCGAGCGCGTGATAACGCCCGCCGTGTTCCGCCAGACCATGGGAGATCACCACAACCGCCCCGATCTCCCCCACGGGCAACCACTGCCGGGTCGGGATGCGATGGCCATCCGGGCTGGTGACGCTCACCACGGCAGGAGTGCTCATGACCCGAGGCTACTTGATCTCGCCGTCCGCCACGAGCCAGGTGTTGCAGCCCTCACCGATGGTCCGGGAGTGGTAGGCCCGGATGCCCCATCGGCTGAGGGTCTCCGGGGTGCCGTGGACACCGTCGTCGACGAAGTTGACCAGGAGCTCCTCGATCTCCCGGTAGTTCTTCTTCGTGATGGGCCAGGTGGGGTCCCGACGCAGGATCCCCATCGCCATGCACTCGGCCTGCACCTCCAGCCGACGGGTGGCATCAGCCTGGTCCTCGACGTCAGCCATGTTGTAGAACACCCCGATCAGGCTCTGCAGGTGATGCGCGTACTCGTGGAACATCATCCGCTTGACCCAGAGCTTGGAGTACTGGGACGGGTCCATCGCCTTCGTGCTGATGTAGATGGCACCACCGTTGGCCGAGCAGTAGAAGCCCTGGGTCGAGCTGGACTCACCGCACGGCGTGTTGATGCTGTCTCCCTCGAAGACGTGCAGCGGGACGGGGTGGGTGGGCAGGCCCAGCCGCTCCAGCAGTGGCCTCCAGTTGGCCTCCAGGCAGTCGAGCTCGGTGCGCGCCACGGTTTCCAGTTCCTCGACGGTCTCGATGTGGGTCGCCTCGGCGCAGCCCGGCATCCCCGGCCAGAACTGGTCGTACAACGGGGACTGCTGCAGCCTCGCCCACGGCCCACTGGTCGCACTCGGGGCCGGGAGTTCCTCGTTGACCACCTTTGGCAACCGCCACCCGGTCGTGGGCTCAGGATTCGAATCGGTCGGCTCCGGCGCCGTCTCCGGAGTGGGGGTGGGGGTCGGTGTCGGTGTGGGGGAGGCGCTTCGGGTCCGGGTGGGGGTCGCCGTCGAGGTGGCAGGACTGCTCGTGCTCGGCCCCGGGCTCTGCGTCGACCGAGTGGGTCTGGCCTGTTGGGTGGAGTGACCCGGGGAGGCCTCCGCGGCAGCACGACGCTGACCGTCCAGCACCGTCCCCCACAGGCGCCCGAAGAGGCCGACGGCGACCAGCAGCAGCACCACCAGCACCACCCACAGCGGGTTGCGTGAAGGACCGCTTCGCGGGGGCATCGGTGCTCGAGGTGGCACCCAGCCACCCTGCTGGCCGAAACCCGAGCTCTGATGGTTCCCGACCCACGGCTGGGGCCGCCACGCCGGTTGCAGTGGTGGTCGCGGAGGATGGTTCGGACGCCACTGCGGGGTCAGGCTCATCTCAGGCCACCTCCTTCTCGGACACGGTCCAAGTGTTGCAGTCACCGATGCTCCTGGCGTCGAGACCACGCTGACCCCAGCGGATCAAGGATTCCTGGGTGCCGTGCCGCTCATCGGCGAGCATGGTCTCCAATCGGTTCTGCCACCCGGCACGAGCAGCCCGGTCCAGCTGGACCGCGTCATTGTGGACGGTCATCATCGCCGACCAGCAGATCGCCTGCAGCTCGGAGCGTCGTTCCAGTTCCACCGTGTCCCCCAACCTGGTCCTGGCCAGTGTCATCCCGGCCACGGCCTGCAGGTGATGACCGTACTCGTGGTTGACCATCTCGTTGATCGAGTGGCTCCATTCCCTGGCCATCTCGAGATGGCCATCGCCGAAGTGCAGGGTGCCGCCCTCGAGGGAGCAGTAGAAGGCCGGTGCATCGAGGGCTCCGCAGGCCGAATCGGTCCCGCTCCCCCGGAAGAACACCACGTCCGGCCTGTCCTGCGACAGACCCAGCTCCGCCAGTACGGGCGACCAGGCCTGGTGGAGACAGGTCACCTGGGCGATGACCGCGGCCTCGTACTGTTCCCGGGTGTCCACGACGACAGGTTCCGGACAGGCGGTCAGCCTCGGGGCCGGGTGATCATAGAGAGGGGACTCCTCGAGTGCCCGCTGATACTGCGTCACCGTCTCCCCCGTGTCGACGGAGCTGTCAAGCTGCTCGTGGTCGGCAGCACGGCTGCTGTCGGACGCCGAGTGCTCCCGGGCAGGCGGTGTCGAGACCTGCGTCGCCGGTGTCGGTCGCGCACCCGTGGTCGAGGAGGTGAGGTTCCAGCCGATCGCGGCCACGACGACCACGAGGAGCACGCTCAGCAGGACGATGACCCCACGCTCCCGGAGATCGGATCGCTGGCTCCTGGTTCGGGAGCCACGTCTGGGATCAGGACCGGTCATGCCGTCATTCTAAGGATGTCCGGCTCACTCACCCAGCGGCCCGAACGGTACTCCCCTGGCCTCGAGCTCGGCACGCCCCCCGTCGGGCTCGGTGAGCACCCACACACCGTGCTCGGTGATGGCCACCGTGTTCTCCCAGTGCGAGCCACGGGATCCATCCCGGCTCAGCACCGTCCACTCGTCATCGCCCAGCACCGTCTGGTGCAGCCCCAGAGTCAGCATCGGCTCGATGGCGATCGCCATGCCGACACGGAGTCGTGTGCTGGGAGACCTGCGGGCCTGGTTGGGCACGTCGGGGTCCATGTGCATCTGGGAGCCGATGCCGTGACCGGTGTACTCCTTGAGCGAACCGTAACGACGTGGCTGCGACGTGACGCTGCGCTCGATGGCCCGGGAGATGTCCACCACCCGACAGCCGTCACGTACCGCCGCGATCCCGGCCCACAGGGCCTCCCGGGTGGCCTGGTTGAGCTGCTCGTCCTCCGGGCGCCCTTCCCCGACGATGAAGGTACGTGCCGCATCACCGTGCCAGCCGTCCACGACGGCACCGAAGTCCACGGAGACCAGGTCTCCTTCACGGATGACACGTCTGCCCGGCATGCCGTGCACCAGTTCGTCATTGACGGAGATGCAGGCCACCCCCTTGAAGGGAGTGCCGTACTCGGCCCCGTAGCCGTCGAAGTTGGACTGTGCCCCGGCCTCGGCCAGCACTCGCCGTCCCACCGCGTCGATGTCAGCGGTGGTGACCCCGGGGACCGCGGCCTGACGCATCTGCCGCAACCCTTCGGCCACGACAAGCCCCGCCTGGCGCATCTTCAGCAACTGCGCGGCGGTCTTGACCTCGATCGTCACCTCAGGCCTCGGGGATTCGTTCGGCGACGGCGGCGAGCATCCGCTCCCGCACCTCCTCGACGGTTCCGGTCCCTTCCACCTCGATGAGCATCCCGTGGTTCTCGTAGTGGAACAGCAGCGGCGCGGTCTGCCCGGCGTAGACCTCCATCCGACGCCGGATGGTCTCCTCGTTGTCGTCTGCCCGGCCCTCCTTGGCCGCTCGGTCCAGCAGACGTGAGACCAGGACGTCGGGCTCCACCATGAGTGAGACGACGGCGTCGAGCCTGAGGCCCTGCCCCGCCAGGTGGCGGTCCAGGAAGTGGACCTGGTGCATGGTGCGCGGGAACCCGTCGAGCAGGAAACCGGGAGCACAGTCATCCTCGGCGATGCGCTCCGCGACGATGGCCTCGGTCACGTCGTCGGGCACGTACTCCCCCGCATCGATCAGGGCCTTGACCTGGAGTCCCAGCTCGGTCTCACCCTTGATGTGGGCCCGGAAGATGTCCCCGGTGGAGATGGCCGGGATGCCGTAGGCCGCGGCGAGCGCCGTGGCCTGGGTCCCCTTGCCTGCACCAGGGGCCCCCATGATCAGCAGTCTCATCGCAGGAAGCCCTCATAGTTGCGTTGCTGCAGCTGGCTCTCGATCCGCTTCACGGTGTCGAGTCCGACGCCGACGATGATGAGGATCGAGGTTCCACCGAACGGGAAGTTCTCGTTGGCCTGGACCGCGATGAACGCCAGGGTGGGCAGCAGCGCGATCGAGGCCAGGTACAGCGATCCGGGGGCGGTCAGCCGGTTGAGCACGTAGTTGAGGTAGCGCTCCGTCGGCTTGCCTGCCCGGATGCCCGGGATGAAGCCGCCGTACTTCTTCATGTTGTCGGAGACCTCCTGCGAGTTGAAGGAGATCGCCACGTAGAAGTAACAGAACGCGATGATGAGGAAGAACTGCATCACGCCGTAGAGCCACCCGTTGGGGTTGAAGTTCACCCCGACCCACTGTCCGAAGGCGGACTCCGGACGGAACAGGGCGATCAGCGTGGGCAGGTAGAGGATGGAGCTGGCGAAGATCACCGGGATGACGCCGGACTGGTTCACCTTGAGCGGGATGTAGGTGGTCGAGCCACCGACCAGACGTCTGCCGACCATCCGCTTGGCGTACTGGACGGGGACCCGGCGCTGCCCCTGCTCGATGAACAGGATGCCCAGCATCACGAGCAGACCGATGGCGATGACGATGGCGAGCAGGAACCAGCCGGTGGCGCCGGGGCGGGCCTGCTTGATCGACCACAGCCCGGCCGGGAAGGATGCGGCGATCTGGGTGAAGATCAGCACGGACATGCCGTTGCCCACACCACGCTCGGTGATGAGCTCGCCGAGCCACATGATGACGACGGTGCCGGCGGTCATGGTGAGCACCATCGTGACCAGGGGGAAGATCTCCTGGGTGTGGAGGATCCCCGTGCAGTCGTTGAGCAGCTGTCCGGACCGCGCCATGGTGACGAACCCGGCGGACTGCAGCAGTGCCAGCACCAGGGTGAGGTAGCGGGTGTACTGGGTGATCTTGGCCTGACCGGCCGCGCCCTCCTTCTTCAACGCCTCGAGACGCGGGATCACGACGGTGAGCAGTTGCAGGATGATCGAGGCCGTGATGTAGGGCATCACGCCGAGGGCGAAGATCGACAGCCTCAGCAGGGCACCGCCGGAGAACAGGTTGATCATCGAGTAGATGCCGGCCTGGGCCCCGGACTGGGCGTAGGTCACACAGAACTGGAGCTGCTGCATGTTCACGTTCGGCGCCGGGATGGAGGACCCGAGGCGGAACACCAGGAGGACCCCCAGCGTGAAAAAGATCTTCTTGCGCAGCTCAGGCGTCTTGAATGCGCTTGCGAAGGCGGAGAGCATCCGGCCCCTCTTTCAATGTCTCTACTTCTTCGATGGTGCGCCCAGATCAGGCAACCTAGGAAGCGTAGCAAGTGGAACGCGGTATCCCCAACGCGCACACGATCTGGGCAGGTCACACGCCAGCCCGTCCACCACTCAGGCCAGGACCGCGGCCTCCTCCAGCACGACCCGGGCCAGGAAGGTGTCCAGTGCCGCAGAGATCCGTGCGACCGCCGTCAACGCAGCGTCGAGTCCGAGTTTGTACGGGTCCGGGATCCAGTCCGCCTCCTCGGACTCGGGACGGACCGACTGCACGGCGTCGGCGAGCTGGCTGATCGAGATCCGCTCCCCTTCGGGCAGGGTCGCCAACGCGGCATGGGTCTGTCCCAGTGACAGCGTCCGTGGCAACACCTCCGGGCAGTTCTCGGCCACCCACTGCCGGTGTTCCGGGGAGAACACGAAGACCAGACAGGCCTCCTCGAGTCCCTTCGGGCACAGCTGTTTGGCCCGGTGGGAGGTGTTCTGGAGCCCCTTCGAGATGGCAGCGGTGGCCATCGTCTCATCCATGCCCCGACCGATCATGGCCTGGGTGCCCGCCGACTCCACCCCGACGACCGCATCGGGGCCGAGGCGCTGTCTCAGGGCCGCCTCCGCATAGGCGGAGCGACAGACGTTCCCGGTGCAGACGAACCAGATCTGCGCGGGTGCCTCAGGCGTCACCATCTGCCTGAGTCCTCACGTTCACGGGACCACCCCACCTCATCGACTCCACACTCATCACGCTCAGCACATCCGGCTGCACCAGCCGGACCTGCGCTGTCGCAAACCCAATGCCCTCAGACTAGCCGTCCCCCCCGCCTTGCCAAGCCGTCCGAAAGGTCACTCACCTTCGGCCAGCAAGCCGACGTGCACCCACGACCGGTGTGTGCGATTCACCACGAAACTCCTGTGCTGCATGGCCGAAACCCTGGACAGACACCGGATTCTCCCTGGGGACGGCGGCGGCACATCACGGCTCGGTCCCCGTAGTCCGGGATGAATGTGGCCAAAAGTGGGGCAGTGCAGAAAACCACGTGGCCGATCCCTGAGAGGGATCGGCCACGTGGTTGACGTGATGTCTCAGGCCTCCACGGCGGAGCCACCGGCAGCTGCCAGCTTCTCCTTGGCGGAGTTCGAGAACGAGTGGGCGGTGACGTTCAGCGCCACGGCGATGTCACCGTTGCCGAGCACCTTGACGAGCTGGCCACGACGCACGGCACCGGCCTCGACCAGGTCCTCGACGGTGACCGCGCCCCCCTTGGGGAACAGCTCGGCCAGCCGGCCGACGTTGACGACCTGGTACTCGACACGGAACGGGTTCTTGAAGCCCTTGAGCTTCGGGATCCGCATGTGCATCGGCATCTGGCCGCCCTCGAAGTTCGCCGGGACGTTCTTGCGGGCGCCGGTCCCCTTCGTGCCGCGACCAGCGGTCTTGCCCTTGGAGGCCTCACCGCGACCGACACGGGTCTTGGGGGTGTTGGCCCCCGGGGCGGGGCGCAGGTGATGAATCTTGAGAGCCATTACTTGACCTCTTCCACTTCCACGAGGTGGGCGACGGTACGGATCATGCCGAGCACCTCGGGACGATCCTCACGCACGACGGAGTCACCGATGCGCTTCAGGCCCAGAGTGCGAAGCGTCGCCTTCTGGTAGTCCTTGCCGCCGATCCCGGACTTGATCTGGGTGATCTTCAGGTCAGCCATCAGCGAGCCACCTCTTCCTTGCGTGCCCGCAGCAGGGCTGCCGGGGCAACGTCCTCGACGGGCAGGCCACGACGCTTCGCGACGGCCTCCGGCTCCTCGAGGCCCTGAAGGGCCGCCACCGTCGCGTGCACGACATTGATGGCGTTGGAGGAGCCGAGCGACTTCGCGAGCACGTCCTGCACACCCGCGCACTCGAGCACCGCACGGGCCGAGCCGCCAGCGATGACACCGGTACCCGGGGAGGCCGGACGCAGCAGCACGATGCCTGCCGCCTTCTCGCCCTGCACCGGGTGCGGGATGGTGCGCTGGATCAGCGGCACCCGGAAGAAGTGCTTCTTGGCCTCCTCCACGCCCTTGGCGATGGCAGCCGGCACCTCCTTCGCCTTGCCGTAGCCGACACCGACCATGCCCTCACCGTCACCGACGACGACCAGCGCGGTGAAGCTGAAACGCCGACCACCCTGGACGACCTTCGCAACGCGGTTGATGGCAACCACGCGCTCGAGGTACTGGTTCTTCTCTTCCTTGGACGCCTGGCCACGACGATCGTCACGGCCACGACGCTCCCCACCGCGGCGATCGCCGCGCTGCTGGGTCTCACTCATCGTGTTCCCTATCCTCTCGTCGTGTCAGAATCCGAGACCGGCCTCGCGCGCCGCGTCAGCGAGCGCCGCGATCCGGCCGTGGTACTTGTTCCCGGCGCGGTCGAAGACCACGTTCTCGACACCGGCCTTCTTCGCGCGCTCGGCGATCAGCTCACCGACCTTGCGCGCCTTGTCGGACTTGGTGCCCTCGAGCACACGCAGGTCCGCCTCCATGGTGGAGGCGGAGGCCAGGGTGTGCCCCACGGTGTCGTCGATCACCTGGACGAACAGGTGACGTGCGGAACGGGTGACCACCATGCGCGGACGCGCCGTGGTGCCGTTGATCTTCTTGCGACCGCGCAGCTGGCGGCGAGCCCGGGAAGCGGCCTTCGCCGCGAGGCCCTTGCGCATGCCAAGCGAGATAGCCATTACTTACCAGCCTTTCCGGCCTTGCGGCGGACGTGCTCGCCCGCGTAGCGGACACCCTTGCCCTTGTAGGGCTCGGGCTTGCGGATCTTGCGGATGTTCGCGGCCACCTCACCGACAAGCTGCTTGTCGATGCCGGAGACCGAGAACTTGGTCGGGGTGTCGACCGTGAAGGTGATGCCCTCGGGGGCGTTCACCACGACGGGGTGCGAGAAACCGAGTGCGAACTCCAGCTGCGTCGGACCCTTGGCGACCACACGGTAACCGACACCGACGATCTCGAGCTTCTTCTCGTAGCCCTCGGTCACACCGACGACCATGTTGTTGACCAGGGTGCGGGTCAGCCCGTGGAGCGAACGCGACAGGCGCTCGTCGTCGGGGCGGGTGACCTCGAGCTGCCCCTGGTCGTTCTTCGCGACGGTGATGGGTTCACGGACGGTGAACCTCAGCTCACCCTTGGGGCCCTTGACCGCCACGTCCTGCCCGTCGATCTTCACCTCGACGTTCGACGGGACCGCGATGGGGAGCCTGCCAATTCGTGACATCTCTTATCTCCTTGTCAGTCTCGTCGAATCACCAGACGTAGGCGAGGACTTCCCCGCCGACGGACTTGGCATTTGCTTGCTTGTCGGTCAGCAGGCCCTGCGAGGTGGAGATGATGGCGATGCCGAGACCGCCGAGCACCTTCGGGAGGGCGTTGGCCTTCGCGTAGACACGAAGACCGGGCTTGCTGATACGGCGGAGCCCGGCGATGGAGCGCTCACGGGAGTCCCCGTACTTGAGCGTCACCTTGAGCACCTTGCCGACCTGTCCTTCGACCTCGGTCAGCTCGAAGTTCGAGATGTAACCCTCGGCCTTCAGAATCTCCGCGATGCCGACCTTGATCTTCGACGACGGCATGGTCGTCGACTCCTGGTACGCCTGGTTGGCGTTACGCAGACGCGTGAGCATGTCTGCGATGGGATCAGTCATTGTCATGGCTGTTTGGCTTCTTTCTCGCCCCGGTTTCCGGGATCAGGACCTGGGGCAAATTGAATCTGGAAGTTCTATTCGTGACCCGGGTTCACCAGGAGGACTTGGTCACGCCGGGGAGCTGACCGGCATGGGCCAGTTCGCGCAGGCAGACACGGCACAGACCGAACTTGCGGTAGACCGACTTGGGACGTCCGCAGCGGTTGCAACGGGTGTAGGCGCGCACACCGAACTTCGGCTTGCGGGACTGCTTGACCTTGAGTGCTGTCTTAGCCATGGTTCACGCTCACTTCTTCTTCTTGGCGTAGAAGGCGGGTCCGCGCTTGGACTTGACCTTCTTCGGGTCGTCGACAGCCTTGAACGGGAAGCCGAGGTGCTTCAGCAGCGCCCGCCCCTCCGTGTCGTTGGTCGCGGAGGTCACGAAGGTGATGTCCATGCCCCGGACCCGGTCGATCTTGTCCTGGTCGATCTCGAGGAACATGACCTGCTCGTTCAGACCGAAGGTGTAGTTGCCCTTGCCGTCGAACTGGCGGCCGTTGAGGCCACGGAAGTCGCGGATACGGGGCAGGGCCAGGGTCAGCAGACGATCGGCGAACTCCCACATCCGGTCCCCACGCAGGGTGACGTGGCAGCCGATCGGCATGCCCTCGCGCAGTTTGAACTGGGCGATGGACTTGCGGGCCTTGGTCACCGCGGGCTTCTGACCGGTGATGGCGGTCAGGTCACGGACCGCACCGTCGATGATCTTCGAGTCGCGGGCAGCCTCACCGACACCCATGTTCACCACGATCTTGGTGAGACCGGGGATCTGCATGACGTTGGCGTACTTGAACTCCTCCTGGAGGGCCGGGACGATCTGCTCGCGGTACTTCTTCTTCAGACGCGGGATCTCGACCTCGCTCATCAGATCTCCTTCCCGGTCTTGCGTGCGATGCGCCTGCTGCGCTCGGCCTGGTACTCGGAGCCGTCGGAACGGCGCTTGGTGACCGTGACGCGCTCGTAGCCGACGCGGGTCACGACCTCCTTGCCGTCCACCTTGGTGACCAGCTGGACGTTGGACACGTGGATGGGTGCCTCCACGCTGATGACGCCACCCTCGATGCGACGACCATTCGCACCCTGCGACTCACGCTTGTGACGCTTGACGACGTTGACGCCCGCGACGGTGACCTTCTGGTTGCGCGGGTCGACGGAGATGATCTCGGCGATCGTGCCCTTGTCCTTCCCCGCGATGACCTTGACGCGGTCACCCTTCTTGACGTGGAGCGATTTCATCTCAGATCACCTCCGCCGCGAGCGAGACGATGCGCATGAACTTCTTCTCACGCAGCTCACGGGCCACCGGGCCGAAGATGCGGGTGCCACGGGGCTCCCCGTCGTTCTTCAGGATGACGGCGGCGTTCTCGTCGAACTTGATGTAGGAACCGTCGGCGCGGCGACGTTCCTTGACTGTACGCACTACGACTGCCTTGACGACATCGCCCTTCTTGACGTTGCCGCCGGGGATCGCGTCCTTGACCGTGGCGACGATGGTGTCACCGAGGTAGGCGTAACGACGCTTCGAGCCACCGAGAACACGGATGCACAAGATCTCCTTGGCACCAGTGTTGTCGGCGACCTTGAGTCGCGACTCCTGCTGGATCATTGGTTCTCCTTCGTCCGGCTGGTTCCCAGGTGTCGGGCCTGTCCGGAACTCAACTGATGAACCCCCTGGATTTTGCCAGGAGGCGCCCCAGACCCTGAGGGCATGGGGTGGCGCTGCCCGGGAGAGGTCCCCAACCCGTCGTGCGGAGGGCACAGACCCAAGGCAACTGCCCAAGAGTACCCCAGGTGCCCCTGTCAAGTGAAACTGTCCGATGCATCGCGCAACGCACCTTGGTGGATCACAATGTCACGCCTATGCTTTCGGCATGGAACTCACTGGAGAACTGAAGGACGCCATCAACGCCCAGGTCACCCACGAGATCGGCGCCGCGGTCGTGTACCGCCAGCTGTCGCTCGACATGGAGGCCCTCGATCTTCCGGGTATCGCCGGCTGGTTCAAGGCGCAGGCCGAGGAGGAACTGGTCCACGCCGACAAGTTCAGCGCCCACATGCTGGACCGTGGTGCCGTGCCGTTGGTCGGCCAGATCAACGCCCAGGCAGGCCACGTCGACAACGTGCTGGCCGCCTTCGAGGCGGCTCTCGCCCACGAGCAGAAGGTCTCGGAGCAGATCCGCACCCTCTACCGCCTGGCCCAGTCCACCGGCGACATCGACGCGATGCCGCTGCTCAACTGGTTCGTCGAGGAGCAGGTCGAGGAGGAGGCGAGCGTCGGTGCGATCATCTCGCGGATCAAACTGATCGGCAACGACGGCAACGGGCTGCTCCGCCTCGACGAGGAACTGGGGGCCCGCCGCAGCGGCGAGACCGAGTGACCTGAGCTGATTCCATGAGACGCCGGTTCGTTTCCCCTCCCGATGGGCACGAACCGGCGTCTCGTGTCGAGGACGCGAACAGGGACCGCCACGACACCTCGCGATCACCGCACCCCAGCGGTCCTCAACCGTCGGTTTCCGAGGTGTCGCCACCACCACGCCCCCGCGGTCGCGAACTGACCCGCTGGGCCAGCAACCCTGGCCTGGTCGGTCATGCGACCCTTCCGCCTGTCCTCTGACCATGAACGACTCCCCTGCCACTGCCCTGATCGAGGTGCTGCGCCGCCACTGCTTCAGCGTCGCCACCGCGGAGAGCCTGACCGCGGGCCTGGTCAGCGCCACCCTGGCCGACATCAGTGGTGCCTCGACGGTCCTGCTGGGCGGAGTCGTCGCCTACAGTCCCGCACTCAAGAGGGAGCTGCTCGGGGTGAGCCGCGAGGTGCTGGAGACCCATGGCACCGTGCATGCCGAGGTGGCCCGCCAGATGGCCCGAGGAGCGCAGCGGCGTCTCGGCGCGGACCTGGCCCTGGCCACGACGGGGGTCGCCGGACCCGGCCCCGCCGAGGGGCACCCACCGGGCACCGGCTTCATCGCCCTTGCCCTGCCCTCGGACGAGACCTTGGCGCGTCCCTTCACCCTCACGGGATCACGCAACGAGATCCGGGCCAAGGTCGTCGACGAGATCCTCACCTGGGCCACCGTCGAGATCGCACACATGTGGGCGCGGATGTCGTGGACACCGTGAGGAGCTGGGACACAGCCGCCGCCGAACGTCCCGGACACAGACGAATGGCCCGACCCCGAGGGGCCGGGCCATTCGTCATGACCTGGGTCAGATCACTTGGCGCGCTCGACGATCTCGACGAGACGCCAGCGCTTCTGCGCCGACAGCGGGCGGGTCTCCATGACGCGGACACGGTCGCCGATACCGGCGGTGTTCTCCTCGTCGTGGGCCTTGACCCGCGACGACTTGGTCATGACCTTGCCGTAGAGCGGGTGCTTCACGCGGTCCTCGACCAGGACGACGATGGTCTTGTCCATCTTGTCGCTGACGACGACGCCCTGGAGCACCTTGCGGCGGCCGCGCTCCTCAGTGTTGGTGTTCTCGCTCATGCTCACTTCTCCTCGATCGTGGGCTCATCGACGATGCCGAGGTTGCGCTCCTGCAGCACGGTGTAGACGCGGGCGATGTCCTTGCGGACCTCGCGGAGACGGCCGTGGGACTCCAGCTGTCCGGTGGCGGCCTGGAACCGGAGCCCGAACAGCTCCTCCTTCAGCTCCACCACCTTGGCGTTCAGCTGCTCGCGGGAAAGGCCGCGCAGGTCATTGGCAGTCAGGGACTTGCTCATCAGTTCTCACCTGCTTCGCGCTTGATGAAACGAGCCTTGAAGGGCAGCTTGTGGATGGCCAGACGCATGGCCTCACGGGCCAGCTCCTCGTTCACACCCGACAGCTCGAACAGCACGCGGCCCGGCTTGACGTTGGCCACCCACCACTCGGGGGAACCCTTGCCGGAACCCATCCGGGTCTCGGCCGGCTTCTTGGTCAGGGGACGGTCCGGGTACACGTTGATCCAGACCTTGCCGCCACGCTTGATGTGGCGGGTCATGGCGATACGAGCGGCCTCGATCTGACGGTTCGTCAGGTAGGACGGCTCCAGCGCCTGGATGCCGTACTCACCGAAGGCGAGCTTGGTGGCACCCTTGGCAGCACCGTCACGCTTCGGGTGGTGCTGCTTGCGGAACTTCACGCGACGAGGGATCAGCATGGGTCACTCTCCTGCGTTCGAGGTTTCAGCCGCAACCGGGGCCTCAGCCTGGGCTGCGTCGGCGCGACGACGACCACCGCGCTCGGGACGATCACCGCGGCCCTCGCCGCGGCCGGGACGACGGCCCGGACGCTGACGACCGGACGGCGCGGCGTTGCGGGCGGCCTTCTGGGCGGCACGCTCGGCGCGGGTGCCGGTGACGTCACCCTTGTAGATCCACACCTTCACACCGATCCGACCGAAGGTGGTGCGGGCCTCGTAGAAGCCGTAGTCGATGTCGGCGCGAAGGGTGTGCAGCGGCACCTGGCCGTCGCGGTAGCCCTCGGAGCGGGACATCTCGGCACCGCCGAGACGGCCGGAGCACTTGATGCGGATGCCCTTGGCACCGGCACGCATCGCCGTCTGCTGAGCCTTGCGCATCGCACGGCGGAAGGCGACTCGCGCCCCCAGCTGCTCGGCGACGCCCTGGGCGACGAGCTGGGCATCGATCTCGGGATTCTTCACCTCGAGGATGTTCAGCTGCACCTGCTTGCCGGTCAGCTTCTCCAGCTCGGCGCGCACCCGCTCCGCCTCGGCCCCGTTGCGACCGATGACGATGCCCGGACGGGCCGCGTGCAGGAAGATGGTGACCCGCTCGGAGCGGCGCTCGATCTCGATGGACGAGATCCCGGCGCGCTCCAGCGACTTGGTCAGGTAGTTGCGGATCTTCACGTCCTCAGCCACGTAGTCCGCGTAGTTCTTCTCCGCGTACCAGCGGGTCACGTGGTCGGTGGTGATGCCGAGACGGAAGCCGTTCGGGTTGATCTTCTGCCCCATGCTCAGGCCTCCTTCGACTCACGGGGTTCGACGACCACGGTGATGTGGGCGCCACGCTTCAGGATCCGGGAAGCGGAACCCTTCGCACGGGGACGGATCCGACGCAGGGTGACCCCCTCGTCGACGAACGCCTTGGAGATGTACAGGTCCTCGCGGTCCAGGTCCTCGGTGTTCTCCGCGTTGGCGATGGCCGAGGCCACCACCTTGTAGACGGGCTCGGAAGCCGCCTGGGGGGCGAACTTCAGGGCGGTCAGGGCCTCGGTGACGTCCATACCGCGGACCAGGTCCACGACGCGACGCACCTTGGTCGGGCTCATCCGGACGTGACGCGCGATGGCGTAGGACCCGGGACGATCACCGAGCAGGGCCTCGCGACGGGCGCTGTTGCCATTTTCGTTGCTCATCGTTTCGAATTCCTCATCTCGCGCCTCAACGGCGACGGGCCTTCTTGTCTTCCTTCACGTGCCCCTTGAAGGTGCGCGTGGGGGCGAACTCGCCCAGCTTGTGACCGATCATCGCCTCGGTGATGAACACCGGGACATGCTTGCGGCCGTCGTGGACGGCGATGGTGTGACCCAGCATGTCCGGCACGATCATCGAACGGCGGGACCAGGTCTTGATGACGTTCTTGGTGCCCTTCTCGTTCTGGGCGTCCACCTTCTTGATCAGGTGGTCGTCGACGAAGGGACCCTTCTTCAGGCTGCGTGGCATTTCCTCAGGCCTTCCCTATCAGCGCTTCTTGCCGGTCTTGCGGCGGCGCACGATGAGACGGCTGCTCGCCTTGTTCTTGTCGCGGGTGCGGCCCTCGGGCTTGCCCCACGGGGACACCGGGTGGCGACCACCCGAGGTGCGACCCTCGCCACCACCGTGCGGGTGGTCGACGGGGTTCATCACGACACCGCGCACGGTCGGACGGATGCCCTTCCAGCGGTTGCGGCCCGCCTTGCCCCAGTTGATGTTGGACTGCTCGGCGTTGCCGACGGTGCCGATGGTGGCGCGGCAGCGGACATCCACCATGCGCATCTCACCCGAGGGCATGCGCAGCGTGGCGTAACGACCCTCACGGGCCACCAGCTGGATGGCCGCACCGGCGGAGCGGCCCAGCTTGGCGCCACCGCCGGGGCGAAGCTCCACGGCGTGGACCGTGGTGCCGACCGGGATCTGACGCAGTTCCAGGTTGTTGCCCGGCTTGATGTCGGAGCCCTCGCCGGAGACGACGACGGTGCCCTGGGTCAGGCCGTTGGGGGCGATGATGTAGCGCTTCTCACCGTCGAAGTAGTGCAGCAGCGCGATGCGGGCGGTGCGGTTCGGGTCGTACTCGATGTGAGCGACCTTCGCGGGAACACCGTCCTTGTCGTAGCGCTTGAAGTCGATGATGCGGTACGCCTGCTTGTGACCACCACCGATGTGGCGGGTGGTGATGCGGCCGGTGTTGTTGCGACCACCGGTCTTCGGCTTCGGGGCGAGCAGCGACTTCTCCGGGGTGGAGCGGGTCAGCTCGACGAAGTCGGAGACGCTGGCGCCACGACGGCCCGGCGTCGTCGGCTTGTACTTACGGATACCCATGACGAATCAGTCCTTCTTCACTCGCCCTGGCCGGCGAAGATGTCGATGCGATCACCCTCGGCAACGGTCACGATGGCGCGCTTGACGTCGGCCCTCTTGCCGATGCCGAAGCGGGTGCGACGACGCTTCCCCTTGCGGTTCTGGGTGTTGACGGCGGTGACGGAGACATCGAAGATCTTCTCGATCGCGATCTTGATCTCGGTCTTGTTGGCGTGCGGAGCCACGATGAAGGTGTACTTGTTCTCGTCGAGGAGGTTGTAGGACTTCTCCGAGACGACGGGACGCAGGATGATGTCGCGGTGATCGCGGATCTTCAGCTCGCTCACTTCTTCTCCTTGCCTTCCATCACGTTCACGAAACCGGCGGCCTCAGCGGCCTCGGCGGAGTTGAACCAGACCTCGGCGATGGTGCGGGAGTACCACGGCGACTCGGGGGTGTGGAACTTCATGGAGTCCTCGTTGCCCTTGATGTCGAACCCGGCCGGCGGCTTGTCACCGCGGTAGGAGTTCTTGCCGTAGTCCTTCACCTCGGCCTCGGGGGCCTCGGCCTTCTCCTCGGTCTTCTTGGCGGGTGCCTTCGCCCTGGGTCCCTCGGCCTTGGCCTTCACCGTGGGCTCGACCTCGACCTCGGCCTCGGTCTCGGTGGCGATCGCCTCGGTGCCACGGTTGGTGAACGCGGCCAGCGCGGCGGAGGTGAACACGACGGTGTCGGCCACCAGCACGTCGTAGGTGTTGAGCTGGTCGACGGCCAGCACGTGGACGGTCGGGACGTTGCGCAGGCTCAGCCAGGCGACCTCCTCGAACCGGTCCAGCACCACGAGGACCTTCTTCAGCTCACCGAGCTGGGCCAGGGTGGCCAGCGCCTGCTTCGTGGAGGGGGTCTGGCCGGAGACGACCTCCGAGACGACGAAGATCTGGCCGTCGCGGGCGCGGTCCGAGAGGGCACCGCGCAGGGCCGCGGCGATCATCTTCTTCGGGGTGCGCTGCGAGTAGTCACGCGGCTTCGGGCCGTGGACGGTGCCGCCGCCGGTCCAGATCGGGGAACGACGCGAGCCGTGACGGGCGCGTCCGGTGCCCTTCTGGCGCCATGGCTTGATGCCACCGCCGCGGACCTGGCCGCGGGTCTTGGTGGAGTGGGTGCCCTGGCGGGCCGCCGCAAGCTGCGCGACGACGACCTGGTGGATCAGCGGGACGTTGGTCTGGACGTCGAAGTACTCACCGGGCAGCTCGGCCTTGCCGGCCTTCTTGCCGCTGGGGGCGTGGACGTCAACGGTGATGGAGCTCATGCCTGACCACCCTTCTTGGCAGCGCTGCGCACGACGACGAGCGAGCCGTTGTTGCCGGGAACGGCGCCGCGCACGAGCAGCAGACCGCGCTCGGTGTCGACGGCGTGGATCTTGAGGTTCTGGACGGTCACCTTGGCGTTACCCATGCGACCCGCCATGCGGAGGCCCTTGAACACGCGGCCGGGGGTGGCGCAGCCACCGATGGAGCCGGGGGCACGGTGCTTGCGGTGCACACCGTGCGAGGCCTTCAGACCACCGAAGCCGTGACGCTTCATGACACCGGCGGTGCCCTTGCCCTTGGTGGTACCGGTGACGTCGACGAACTCGCCGCCCTCGAACAGCTCGGCCGTCAGCTCCTGGCCGAGGGTGAACTCGGAGGCGTTGGCGGTGCGCAGCTCCAGCAGGTGCTTGCGGGGGGTGACGTCGGCCTTGTCGAAGTGGCCCTGGGCCGGCTTGGTGACCTTGCGGGAGGCGATGGCACCGAAGCCGAGCTGGACGGCGTTGTAGCCGTCGGTCTCCGGGGTGCGGACCTGCGTCACGACGCAGGGACCGGCCTGGATGACGGTGACGGGGACGACCTTGTTGTTCTCGTCCCAGAGCTGGGTCATGCCGAGCTTGGTGCCCAGGATGCCCTTGACGATTCGTTCGCTGTTGCTCATCTCGAACCTCACGGAAGCTTGATCTCGATGTCGACACCGGCCGGGAGGTCGAGACGCATGAGCGAGTCGACGGTCTTCGGCGTGGGGTCGAGGATGTCAATCAGCCGCTTGTGGGTGCGCATCTCGAAGTGCTCGCGGCTGTCCTTGTACTTGTGGGGCGAACGGATCACACAGAACACGTTCTTCTCGGTCGGCAGCGGCACGGGGCCTGCCACCTTGGCACCGGTGCGAGTCACGGTGTCGACGATCTTGCGCGCCGAGCTGTCGATGACCTCATGGTCATACGCCCGCAACCGGATGCGGATCTTTTGTCCCGCCACAGTTCGTTCCTTCTACTCGTCCCTGATGGAGTTCTCATGAACAGGTTGGGGCCTGGGCCCCTGCTGCTCCGACCCCCGAGGTCGGGAGTGTCGCGCCCGAAGCCGCAAGGAAAGACCACCTCCAGGGGGCTGGAGGTCACATCTCGCGCTTGGGCCACCTGCTCGACCTCGACGAGGAGGGCACCGCCGGACCCGGTCCGGACACACCACTCCCCGCGGAGCAACTTGCTCATTCTTGCACGAGCGCCGGGAGGGACCAAATCGACGGCTCATCGGGTGCACCGACGGGTCACCCGCGGCGAGCCGTCGCCCACCCTGCAGGAATCCTCGTTCTGCTCGTCCGGCACCGTTGACCTCCATGGTTCGCGCACGCAACCCGGAGGTCCGGGTTCACACACCCCTGTTCGCAGGCCCTCCCGGGGACCGGACGAGGGGTCAGTGCTCGACGACGTCGGTCACGCCGTCGGGGTGGACCACGGTGAACTCTCCCTCGGTGCCACTGCGCCATGCGATGACCAGGCGTTCTCCCCAGATCGGGGCCAACTTCTCGACGAGCAGATCACACAGGGCCTCGTGGCCGGCGTCGGCGACCAGCAGGACCTCGATCGAGGTCGGTTCGACGGTTCGCTGCATCATGTGCTCGATGTCGCCCAGCTCCCACACGGCGTCCAGGACCTCCTGACCGCCGAAGAAGTGGACCCGGCCCTCCTCCTCGGTCTCGAGGATGAGCTGGATCTCCTCGGGGGTGGGGGTGGTGACCCGGGCGAGCACCTGGGTCACGCCCGCAGCCAGACCGAGGAGTGCATCGATGCGATGGTAGGCCTGGTGCGTGGCGATGGCCCACTCGAGCCGCCCGGAGGCACCAAGACGAATCACGCTTCCCCCGTCGAAGTACCAGGACTCCTCCGGGGTCGGCAGGGGAAGGGCGAAGGGCGTGTAGTCCTCCCGGACGGTCGCCAGGACGTCGGGCGCGGCATGGTCGACCTCACCACCCATGATGCTGAAGTACAGCAGCCCGAGAGGACCCTGCAGCTCGCCCCGACACGCCCCCACCAGGGTCTCCGACATCAGCATGGCGACCAGCCAGGTGCTGAGCGGGGCCTCGTTCCCGCCCAGGTGCAGCGTCGGGTCCTCACCGGAGGGCGCGGCCAGGGACCACTCCCCCGCGGCAGCACGCCACACCTCGACCAGGCCGTCGCGCAGCTGGATGTCCTGCGGGGTCGCCGGGATGTCCCGCACCGCCTGCAGGCGGTGTCCCAGCAGCTCGAACCACTCCCTGAGGGCAGTCGGCAGGGGCTGCCCAAGACGTTCCTCGATCCGGTCGATCTCCTCGGGGGAACAGCCGTCGGCCGCCCCCAGGGTCTCCATGTGCCAGTCGATCACCCGCCCGGCCTGCTGCCATCGCGGGGCACCGAGAAGATCCTGCTGGCGCTCGGACATCGTCACGGATCGGCTCCTTCGTCATGGACTGCCCCAAGCGTATCCTCACGCTCAGCGTCGGCGCAGGCCCTGGAACTCGGCGCTGACCTGCCCGGACGTCGCCCCGGTAGCGGTGACGGCACAGCCGGCGCCGCAGGTCCGACGGTCGATCACGCGATGAGTGCTGGCCCGGCCGCCCTGATCGGCGACGACGGTGCGTGCGGAACGCCCACCCACCCGGACCTGGATGCGCTCACCGGGCTGGAAGCCGCTCACCTTGACCACGAGCAGGGTGCGGTGCGGCACCGCGCTGGTGGAGAGCTCCACCGTCGGCTGCGCGGGCATCGGCACCATCGGGTGCGCCATCCGAGGGGCAGCGGCATGTGCGGTCGCAGGAACCACGAGCGCTGCGGCGGTCAGCATCGCTGCCGCCGTGCGGGCCAGGGTCAGTTTCACAGGATTCATCAGTCCCTCCTACGGGGTCGGTTCTCAAACGCCCGGGACCGTAGCGGGACGAAAGTTGAGCCGACCAGCCGACGAAGGGCCAGAGTTCCGTCAGCTTTTCGGCTTTTTATGGATTGACAAACAGGTGACGCGACGATTCGCAAGCACGAATCGCCGTTCTGCTTCGATGGCAGCGCTGACATCCCGGGTTCACGCAAGCAGCCCGCCAGTTCGGGTACACCCCTTGGCCGCACCTTTCATGAGTTGAGGAAGGTGAGGATGGCTCGGACCCTGCGGTTCTCGTCGCCCGGTTCGAAGCCCAGCTTGACGAAGATCGACGAGACGTGCTTGGCGACGGCGGCACCGGAGAGGAACAAGCGCTCACCGATCTGCCCGTTGGACAGGCCCTGCGCCATCAGTTCCAGCACCTCCAGTTCGCGCGGGCTGAGTTCACCCAGACCGGATCGCGAGGTCTGCATCATGGCGCGGGTCACCTCGGGATCGATCACCACTCCCCCGGAGATCACCACGGACAGGGCCGCCAGGAAGTCCGCGACCTGCGCGATCCGGTCCTTCAACAGGTAACCGGACCCCCCGGCTCCGGGCGGAGTGGGCAGGGCGAACAGGTCCTGGGCGTGCCGCGCGGAGACGTACTGGCTGACCACCAGCACCGCGATCCCCGGGTGGGCGGTCTTGATGCGGATGGCTGCGGCGAGCCCGTCGTTGGTCATCGTCGGGGGCATCCGGACATCCGTGATGAGGACATCCGGGAGCTCGCCCTTCGCGGCCAGCTCCCGGGCGGCGGCCTCCAGGGCATCAGCTCTGGCCTCCTGCCCCACCACCTCATGCCCCTGACGTTCCAACAGCCCGGCGAGCCCCTCCCGCAACAGGGCAGAGTCGTCGGCGATCAGCACCCTGTGGCTCATGCCAGCACCACCCCTGATTCTCCCCGCGCGAGCAGCAGCGGGATCGTCGCGGACAATCTCGTCGGCCCACCCGACGGGGACGACAGCTCCAGTCTCCCACCGACCGCCGCCAGTCGCTCACGCATCCCGACCAACCCGCGCCCGGGGACGAACTCGGCCCCACCCGGCCCGGAGTCCACCACCGAGACCAACAGGTTGCGATCACTGGCCACCAGCACGCTCACACCTGCGTCAGGGGCGTGCTTCGCCGCATTGCCGATGGCCTCACAGGCGAAGAAGTACCCCACCGCGAGCACCTCCTCGGACAGCTCCGGCAGCGGGTGGGGAGCGACGATCCGCACCCGGTTCGCCGCCGTCGCCGCCACCTCCTCCAGTGCGGAGACCAGGCCCTGCTGCGCCAACAGCTGCGGATGGATGCCCTGGATGGTGCGGCGCAACGCCTGCAGCCCCTCCTGGATCGCGGCTGCCGCGTCCTTGAGCAGCTGCACGGCCCCGGGATCCCCCGCCAACGCCGGGGAGAGCTGTGCCTCCCCCAGCTTCATCGCCGCCGCCACGAGATACTGCTGGGCACCGTCGTGCAGGTCACGTTCGATGCGCCGCCGCTCCACCTCGTAGGCCAGGGCGATGGCGCGCCGGGAATCGGTCAGCTCCGCGATCCGCCGGGCCGCCTCCGCCTCGTTGTTCCCGGAACTCCTCCTGCGCCACCACACGTGTCCGAGCCTAGCCCGTTGACCACCACATCCGTTTCACCCACCCTGCTCCGACCCGGGACGGGTGAGCCCGACGGGAACAGGCCGTGTCGGTGCAGCGGGGAGGGCAACGACTCAGCCCACGGGCCGACTCCACGGGGGTACCTCGGGAAGCAGCTGGTCGTACTGCGCCAACAACTGTTCCTGATAGCTCCCGGCGAACGTTCCGTCGAGGAACCTCGACAGGGCCTCGTCCTTGAACCGCCTCCAGCTGCTCACCTCGTCCCCGGGCAGGATCGGGTAGAACAGCACCCCCTCCTCGGCTGCGGTGTCGCGATCCCCCGGGGCATCACCGATCAGCATGATGCGATCGAGGCGATACCTGCCCTTCGCCGCCCATCGCAGGTGTTCCGCCTTGGACCCCATCTCCTGACCGGCGATCACCCTCATGTGGCGGGCGAGGTCATGCTCGGCCCACTCCCGTTGCAGGGCCTCGACGGGGGTTGCCGAGACCACCATGCAGTCGACGAGGTCCTGCATCGCCCGGATCGCCTCCCGAACCCCGTCGAAGGGAGCGCAGCCGTGGACCATCCAGGCGATCAACTCGTTGACCCCCCGACCCCATTCGATGCAGGTCTCGATCTCCGCGGACGGGTGCTCGGCCGCGAAGGCTGCGATCCCGGCATCCGACCTGGGGAATCCGGAGTCGAGAAAACGCCGCAACTCACCACCCTCGGGGATCTGCACTCCCCTGCTCAGCACCTCAGGGCGTTGTCTCAGCAGCTCGAAGAGCCTGTCCAACGCGACCCACCGGTTCTGGCCGCGGGTGCTGGAGTACAGGTTGACGAACAACGCGGTCTCCCGTACCAGCCCGGATGCGGCCTGCAGGTTGAAGTACTTGATGTAGGCAGGGGTGAAGCACTCCTGGTGCTTGATGTCCATCGCATCCATGGCACACCCGTCGGAGTCGATCCCGACGAAGAAGTCGTGCCCCGGCTGGAAGTCACGCAACGCCCGGGCGTGCTCGGGAATCAGCTGGCTGGTCATGTTCTCCCCTAGATCCGGGTGTCGGCGAACGGGAACATCTCGGTGGCGGGACGGCCGCGGAACTCACTTCGACCCTCCAGCTTGTCCAGCACCGCATCGAGGGTGAAGTCCTGGTCGTCGAATGCTGTGATGAAGGTCTTGACCTGGGGCATGTCGGCCAACAGGTTCGGCGAGGCCGTGGAGATCACGATGGTGGGAACCTCATGGACGTACCACGGCATGTCCAGGGTTCCTTTCGTACCCGGCCAGTAGGGCCGTTCCACGGGCTGCCCCAGGCCGTTGACCTCGGCCACGGACACCACCAGGTCATGGTTGTCGGTGAGCCCTGAGATCGGTGACTTGCCGGCATAGGCGTCACGCAGGATCTGCCTGACCTCCTCGGGAGACCTGCCCTGCACCTGCTCCAGTTGGCTGACGTACCGCTCAGCCCGGTAGCCACGTTCGTTCAGCTTCGCGACCACCTTGTCCGCCGGATGTCCCGCGCCGCTGTCGACCATCATCGCGAAGGGGCTGGGGGGTGAGGAGATGGGCACGACGAGCACCCGGGGGTAGCGCTCCACCGACAACGGCAGGACCTGCGGATCCTTGTTCTTGACCAGGGTGATCGCACGATCGGCGATCTCCACAGCCACGGCCTTCGACTCCGGGAGTCCGATCCGGGCCAGGGCCTCCTGCTTCGGCGGCAGCAGTTCCTCACGGGGACGTTCGTGGAGCCCGAGCATCGCCTTGAGCCCGAGGATGCGATGCAGGGCATCGTCGAGGCGATTGTCACTCAGTCTGCCGGAACGCCACCCCTCCATCATCCATCGGAAATCCTCCTCGGGATCGTTGAAGAACAGGAACATGTCACACCCGGCCTCGATGGCGGCCGGCAGCAACTCGCTGCGCTTCATGGCACCGGTCATCGCGACCATGTGTGAGGCATCGGTGACCACCACACCGTTGAAACCCAGCTTGCCACGCAGCAGATCCGTGGTGATCTCCTTGCACAACGAGGCCGGCAGGATGTCATCGTCTGCCATGGCTGGATTGAAGTGCCGCTGATAGCTCGGCAGAGCGATGTGGCCGGCCATGATCGACGGCAACCCGGCATCGATCAGGGTCTGGTACAACCTTCCGAAGGTCTCGTCCCATTCATCCGTGGTCAACCAGTTGGGGGCGTGGGACAGGTGGTGGTCCCGTTCGTCGATGCCATCACCGGGCCAGTGCTTGGCGGCCGGAGCGATCCCGGATTCCCGGATGCCGCGCATGTAGGCCAAGGACATCTCGATGACCAGATCGACGTCCCCGCCGAAGGATCGTCTCGACACGACGGGGTTGCGCCAGTTGCGGTAGATGTCGACGATCGGGGCGAAGGACCAGTTGCACCCGACCGCAGCGGCCTCGATCCCCGAGATGCGACCCAGTTCGTAGGCGTAGCGCACCTCATGGGTGCAGCCGATCTTGGCCCCGTGACCGACATAGGTGCCATCAGTGCAGGCACCGTTGCCGCCGGCCTCGGTGTTCGCCGCGATCAACATCGGCAGCTTCGACCTCTCCTGGAGGATGCGGTTCTGCTCCCACACCTCCTCCGCGGTGCCCGGGTTGTAGCGCACCGCCCCGATGTGGAACTCGTCCAACACCGCTGTGAGGTACTCCTCGGACCGCTCCGACCCCATGTTGACGAAGAGCTGACCGATCTTCTCCTCATCGGTCATCCCAGCGATCGTCGCCTCGACCCAGGCGACGCCGCCCTCATCGAGATTGAACGGTGTCGCTCTCAGATCCACCATCTCGTCCACTCCTTCGCGGCTGTCTTCCAGTGGTTTCCCTCGAGACAACCACCGGCTCTCCCCGTGGCGGTGTGGTTGCCGTGAATTGTCACGAAACCCGTGGCAAGATTCGGCAACCAGCGATCCCACACGTCCGGGCTGAGCATGCTGGGGGAACCAAGTCACGACCACGAAGGACCCCCATGTCTCTGCCCGCCCCAGGAAACGCCTCCGCTGACATCGGTGTCACCGGTATGGGTGTGATGGGTTCGAACCTCGCCCGCAACCTGGCCCGCAACGGCCACCGTGTCGCCATCCACAACCGCTCCGTCGAACGAACCGAACAGGTCATGGCCGCCCACGGTGCGCAGGCCCGGTTCCTTCCGACCACATCGATGGAGGAGTTCGTGGCCTGTCTGGAGAGACCGCGCGTCGCCCTCGTCATGGTCCAGGCAGGGCAGGCCACCGACGACGTCATCGACGACCTGGCCTCCCGGATGGAACCCGGTGACATCATCGTCGACTGCGGGAACTCCCTGTTCACCGACACGCGACGCCGCGAGGCACGTCTGCGTGAGCAAGGGCTGCACTTCGTCGGGTGTGGCGTCTCGGGTGGTGAGGAGGGAGCCCTGTGGGGCCCCTCGATCATGCCCGGTGGCTCCCAGGAGTCATATGACCGGCTGGGTCCCATGTTCGAGAAGATCGCCGCGAAGGTCGATGGCGAGCCCTGCTGCACCCGCATCGGGGCTGACGGTGCGGGTCATTTCGTCAAGATGGTCCACAACGGCATCGAATACGCCGACATGCAGGTCATCGGGGAGGCGTACCACCTGTTGCGTTCGGCGCTCGGACTCGAACCCGCCGCGATCGCGGACGTCTTCGCGCAGTGGAACTCCGGTGAGCTCGACTCCTACCTCCTGGAGATCACCGTCGAGGTGCTGCGTCAGGTGGACCCGCGCACCGGCAGACCACTGGTCGACGTGATCCTCGACGCGGCCGGTCAGAAGGGAACCGGGGTCTGGACCACCCAGGTCGCCCTCGACCTCGGGGTCCCCGTGACCGGGATCGCCGAGGCCACCTTCGCCCGGGCACTGTCCAGCTCCCTGCCCCAGCGGGTCGCCGCACAGACCTTCGCGGCCGGCTCCCGGTCGTGGCGGGTCACCGATGCCGACACCTTCATCGAGGACGTCCGGCAGGCCCTCTACGCCTCGAAGCTCATCGCCTACTCCCAGGGACTGGGCGAGATCCGCGCGGCAGCGCTCGAGTACGGCTGGGAGATCGATCTGGCGGCACTGGCACGGATCTGGCGGGGCGGCTGCATCATCCGGGCACGATTCCTGGGTGAGATCGCCCGTGCCTGCGATACCGACCCGGATCTGCCCCTGCTGCTGGCCGACGACTTCTTCGCCACACGCGTGGCGGCAGCACTGCCGTCGTGGCGCCGTGTCGTCTCGGACGCAGCCCTGCACGGTGTCCCCACCCCGGTGTTCTCATCGTCGCTGGCCTACTACGACGGCATCCGCACCAGCCGCCTGCCGGCCTGCCTGATCCAGGGGCAACGGGACTTCTTCGGTGCGCACACGTATCGACGCATCGATGACGAGGGTACGTTCCACACCCGGTGGGCCGAACCCGGACGACCGGAGGTGAAAGCATGATGGAATTGCGCGATGACGCCCGCTGGGCACTGGTGGTCCCCACCTCGATGGGAGTACGCCTCACGCCGGAGAACCGGGAGGCGGTGCACGTCTCGAGTCGTTTCCTGATGCAGGCCACCTCGGCCGAGACCAACGTGGCCTCCGTCGTGGCTGCGCTGGGGCTCCCGACCAAGGTGCTGACCAACTTCGTGGCAGGTTCGCCCATCTCCTCACTGATCAAGGCCGACCTGCGGGCCCGCGGCATGGCCTACGAAGGACCTGACAAGGCTCAGGGCGACGCCTGGGGCTACCGTCACCAGTTCAACATCGCGGACTCAGGCTTCGGAGGTCGCGCCCCACGGGTCTGGAACGACCGGGCCGGCGAGGTGGGACGCGACCTGGCCATCGCCGACTTCGACCTCGATCGGCTGTTCCGGGACGAAGGGGTGAAGATCCTGCACATGTCCGGCCTGGTCGCCGCGCTGTCACCCAGAACCAGCGAGTTCTGTGTCGAGCTGGCGGCACGGGCGAAGGAACACGGCACCCGGGTCTCATTCGACCTCAACCACCGCGCCTCGTTCTGGAAGGGACGCGAGGAGGAGCTGTCCTCGGCCTTCACGGCCATCGCCTCCCACTGCGACATCCTCTACGGCAACGAGGAGGACTTCCAGCTGACCCTCGGCATCTCGGGTCCCCGGGCGGGAGGCACTGACATCGACGAGCAGATCGAGCAGTACCGGGAGATGATCCTCACGATCCGGCAGCAGTACCCTGATGCCCTGTGCATCGGCACCTCCCTGCGAGAGGTGATCTCGGCCAATCGACACCGGTGGGGAATGATCCTGTGGTCACAGGGAGAGTTCGCCGTCGCCGCGTTGCGTGAGATCGAGGTGCTCGATCGGATCGGTGGTGGCGACGCCTCCGTCGGCGGCGTGCTCCACGGGATCCTCAACGGCTGGTCCCCCGAACGCTGCATGCAGTTCGGCTGGGCCACCGGGGCCATGGCTGCGACCACCCTGCGCGACCATGCCCTTCCCGCGGACGAGGCCCAGGTCTGGTCGGTGTGGGAGGGCAACGCGAGGGTCGTCAGGTGAGGAGGCGACGATGACCAGACTCTACCCGGGGGTCGCCGAGGCCGAGTCCGTCGGTGGCCCCGAGCGGACCCTGACCGATGAGGAGATCCGGGACTTCGTCCACCGCTGTCTCAGCACCCACGATCTTGACGGCAGACACATCACCCTCATCGTCCCGGACGGCACCCGCCATGCTCCCGTCGCCCAGCTGTCGAAACACATCCGTGACGCCCTCGGGTCACGTCCGGCTTCGGTGCGGGTGGTCATCGCCCTCGGTACCCACGACTACATGGGTGACGAGGCCATCGCCCGTCTCATGGGGTGCGAGCCCGGGAGGTTCGAGCAGACCTACCCCGGCTGGAGCATCCACAACCACCGGTGGCGTGACGAGGACACCTTTGCCGACCTCGGCACCATCCCTGCCGCACGGATCGAGGAGCTGACCTCCGGCAGGCTGCGGGATCGTCCGATGCGGGTACTGGTGAACAGGATGGCGGTCGAGACCGACATCTGCCTGATCCTCGGCCCGGTCCTCCCACACGAGGTGGTGGGCATCTCGGGTGGCAACAAGTACTTCTACCCCGGGCTGTCGGGTCATGACGTGATCGACATGTCGCACTGGGTGGGTGCGCTCATCACCTCCCACGAGATGATCGGTGCCACCGGGATCACGCCGGTGAGGCAGATGATCGACGCCGCCACCGAACTGATCCCCGCGACGAAACTGCTCCTCGGCATGATCGTGGCCCCGGGCAGCGATTCCCTGAACTTCCTGGCCTTCGGTGATTCCCGGACCGCATGGGAGGCATGCGCGGAGGTCTCCAGCCAGGTCCACGTGCGCCATGTCGACCGCACCTACCCGCGGGTGGTCTCGCTCATCCCGACGATGTACGAGGACATGTGGACCGGGGCCAAGGGGTTCTACAAGCTGGAGCCCGTGGTGGCCGACGGCGGCGAGCTCATCATCTACGCACCCCACATCACCGAGGTGTCGGTGATGCATCCGGGAATCCTGGAGATCGGCTACCACAACCGGCAGTACTACGTCGAGCAGTGGGACCGGTTCAAGAACCATCCGTGGGGTGAACTGGCCCATTCGACCCATCTCCGTGGGCTCGGGGACTACGACCCGGTCACGGGGGTGGAGACCAACCGGGTGACGGTGACCCTGGCCACGGGGATCCCGCGTGAGGTCGTCGAGTCCTTGGGCCTGAGACACCTGGACCCCGAGGAGGTCGACCTCCTCGCTCTCGAGGCCGATCCCGACACCCTCGTCGTGCCGAACGCCGGGGAACTGCTGCACCGGGTCCGGTCCGGGGCCCAGGGTTGAGCCGGGCCGCGAGGCTCAGCACGTGGTTGCGAGAACCCGCCCGACAACGACGTGTGCTCCCGGCACACATGGTGTAGCCCGCCCCGGAGCCGGGGCGGGCCACACAGCGGTCCGGATCAGGCCTTGGCGGCACGACGCTCCCGCAGGGTCCTGGTGTTCTCCTCGACCACGGACTTCTTCAGCGGGTAGAGCAACAACAGGGCTGCCCCGACCAGCAGGCACCCGACACCGGGGACGAGGTTGGCCAGCATGTAGATCCCCTCGTTGACCTCCGGCGTCTGGGCCATCCCCTGCTTCGCGGCCTGCGCGTCGAAGCCGATGAGTCCGAGCGACCATCCGGTGAGACCGCCGGCCAGTGCCTGACCGAGCTTGCGTGCCCAGGAGTAGATCGCATAGACGGTCCCGTCGTCACGGGAGCCGCTGCGGACCTCCTGGAAGTCGATCACATCGGTGATGAAGGCCCACACCAGGTAGTTGAACACCGAGATGGCGAACATCCCGACGGCATAGACGACGATCCACCACACCGGGTTCTGGATCTTGATGAAGAAGGCCAGCACGAACAGGGCCCCGGCACCGAACATCGCGACCATCCCGGTCTCGGCCTTGCCGAACCGCCTGGACAGCATCGGTGCGAGCACGATCAGCAGCAACGCCGGGGCGATGCCCGCGATCGAGGCGGGAGAGGACAGTTTGCCGTCCCCGAAGTAGTTGAGGAACAGGTAGCTGACCATCTGGCCCAGGAAGAGCATCGACAGCAGCAGGAGCATGGCTGCGACGATGAGCCCCAGCAACGCACGGTTGGTGAAGACCGCGCGCAGCATCGTCGCGATCCCGGGGCTGGTCCCGTCCTTGCCCGAGCCGGAGGGGACGCGCTCCTCGACCAGCCGATAGCACAGGGCGTAGCATCCGACCGCGAGGACCGCGCACACGGCGGCCGCGATGCTCATCCGAGGCCCGGACAGGACGGAGACCCCAGCCTCGTTCGTGGTGTAGACCAGCAGGGGAAGCGCCCCCATGATGATGAGCTGCGCAAGGGTGGCACCGGTGGAACGGAACACCGACAACTCTGCGCGGTGGTCGGGATTGTCGGAGACCACCGAGGCCATCGAACCGTAGGGGATGTTGACCGCGGTGTAGCACACCGACCCCCACAACATGTAGGTGGCGCACATCCACACCAACTTCGCGGTGTAGGAGTCGAAGTCGGCGACGAAGGCCATGTACATCAGCGCAGAGGCAACCGCCACCGGGATGGCGATGAACTTGATCCACCGCTTGAACTTCGCCCCGCCGGCCTTGACCGGTAGGCGATCGACGAGGATTCCCATGCCGACATCAGTGAAGCCGTCGAGCACCCGTGCCGTCAGCAGCAGGAGCCCGACGTGGCCGGGATTGATCCCGACGACGTTGGTGTAGAAGAGCATGAAGAACGCCGACTGCAGGATGAAGGTGAAATCGTTGCCGAAATCACCGAACATGTACCCGATCTTGTCGCGCATTCCGAAGGGGCGTCTGGTGGTCCCCGACGTGGTGGGTGTCATCTGTGGTTCCTCTCGCGGCTGCCGCAGCGTCGCGGCGTGGTGCCCACCCTCCCACCCCGGCGACTCGGATCCCCTGACTTGCCGAATGTTGCCGCGCTCCCCGGACCAGGCCGGCAACAAATGGCAATCTGGCGGGGTGGATCGCCGGACTTGATCCAATGAAAACAGCCCACCGGACCCGAAGGAGTGCCATGCTGTTCCCCCGTACCTCTCCGTCTCGAACCGTGACCCCACTGGACGGCGTGTGGGAGTTCCAACTCGACGCGGATGGTCGCGAGGCCGGTTGGGCCGGGAATCCCCTGCCCGAGCCGCGACCGATGCCCGTCCCCTCCTCGTACAACGACGTGACGGTCTCGCCTCACGTCCACGACCACGTCGGGGAGGTCTGGTACCAGCGTCGCGTCCAGGCTCCCCGGCTCCATGACGGGGACCGACTGCACCTCTGGTTCGGGGCCGCCACCCATGCCGCGACGGTGTGGGTCAACGGCCAGGAGGTCGCACGGCACGTCGGCGGATACCTGCCCTTCGAGGCCGACATCACCGACCACGTGGTCCCGGGAGAATCCTTCCTGCTCACGGTCGCCGTGGACAACCGGCTGTCCTGGCAGAGCATTCCTCCCGGCTACCTCGAGGTTGAGGAGTCCGGAATCCACCAACGCTACTTCCACGACTTCTACAACTACGCGGGCCTGCACCGCGGCGTGAAACTCATCACCCGCCCGGCCGTCGCCGTCAGTGACGTCACGATCACCACTGAGCTGGATGGCACCGTCAACTATCGGGTGGTCGCCGACGGTGCCCGGCAGATCGGGGTCAGGATCCTCGACGCACAGCAGCAGGTCGTGGCCCGGGCCGAGGGGGCCGAGGGGCGTGTGAAGATCCCGGAGGTCACCTTGTGGGAGCCCGGCCGGGGCTACCTGTACACCCTCGAGGTCATCGCCGATGACGACCTCTACCCCCAACCCTTCGGGGTCCGTACCGTCGAGGTGAGGGACTCCCAGTTCCTCATCAACGGCCGCCCGTTCCACTTCAAGGGCTACGGCAGGCACGAGGACAACCTCGTGCGGGGCAAGGGCCACGACGACGTGATGATGGTCCACGACTTCGAGCTGATGCGCTGGCAGGGGGCCAACTCGTTCCGCACCTCCCACTACCCGTACGCCGATGAGGTCATGGACTTCGCGGACCAGCAGGGCATCGTCGTCATCGACGAGACCGCCGCCGTCGGCCTCAACATCGGCATCAGCGGAGGCATCTTCGGCAGCCCGAACCAACCGACCGTGACCTTCAGCCAGGACACGATCAACGCCGAGACCCAGCGGGTCCACGAGGCCCACATCCGGGAACTGATTGCGCGAGACAAGAACCACCCCAGCGTGGTGCTGTGGTCCATCGCCAATGAGCCGGAGTCCCACACGGATGCCTCACGCAGCTACTTCGAGCCCCTCGCGGCCGCTGCCCGGGAGGCGGACCCGAGCCGACCCGTCGGCTATGTCAACGTCATGATCTCCACCCCGGACAAGGAGCGCATCATCGACCTGTTCGACGTCGTGATGCTCAACCGCTACTACGGCTGGTACTGGCAGAACAACGACCTCGTCCTGGCCGAGTCCCTCCTGCGACAGGAGATCCAGGGGTGGATCAGCCTGTGTCCCGGCAAACCGGTCATCTTCACCGAGTACGGTCCGGACACCCTCGCCGGGATGCGTGACCTCCAGGCGCGTCCCTGGTCGGAGGACTACCAGGAGAAGTTCTTCGACATGTATCACCGGGTCTTCGACGAGTTCCCGGAGGTGGTCGGAGAGCAGACGTGGAACTTCGCGGACTTCCAGACCATCCCTGGCATCATGCGTGTGGGAGGCAATCGCAAGGGCATGTTCACCCGGGACAGGACCCCGAAGGCCGCCGCGTACAAGGTGCGCGAACGCTGGCTCGGTGGGCAAAACGGATGAGCACTCCCTTGACCTCTGAGCAACGCCGATGGGTGCACGACGTCGAGCAGGCCCTGCCCCACGGCAGGATCGGCGTGGCCTACTCCGGCGGCGTGGACTCGAGTGTCCTGGCCACCGTCATCGCACGGCTTCGGGGTGCCGATGCCGTGCTCCTGCTGCTGGCGGTCTCCCCGTCCCTGGCACGACGTGAACACACCCTCGCCGTGCGGCAGGCCCGCCATCTCGGGCTCGAGCTGGTGGAGCTGGCGACGCAGGAGGTCACGGATCCCCGCTACGCCCGAAACGACCTGGACCGTTGCTACCACTGCAAGAACACCCTGTTCGTGGACATCGGGAACCGCCTGGCGGAGTTCGGGATCCAGGCCGTGGCCTACGGGGAGAACGCCGACGACCTGGCCCGCCCGGACCGCCCCGGCCGTCGGGCCGCGATCGAACACGCCGTCTGCCACCCCTTGGCGGATGCCGGCCTGACCAAGGCCCAGATCCGGGAACTGGGACGCGCTCTCGGGGTACCGAGCGCCGACAAACCCGCATCACCCTGCCTGGCGAGCCGGATCCCCCACGGCGACCCAGTGACCCCCGAGAAGCTCGCCCAGATCGACCACGCCGAGGATGCGGTGCTCACCGCCGGTTTCACCGATTGTCGGGTTCGACACCACGGGGAGACCGCACGCATCGAGGTCCCCGAGGGAGAACTCCACCGTCTCGCCGACCCACAGGTGCGAAGCTCCGTGCTCCGCTCCGTGCGGGAGGTCGGGTTCACCCATGTCACCGTGGATCTGGCCGGGATCCGCTCCGGGGTGTTCACGCTCCAGCTGCAGTCAGGGGGAACACCGTGACCCACATGCCCAATCTGGACTTCGACCGGTTCGAGCGTCGAGGCTTTCCCGAGGCAGTGCTGTGCAGTGGCAAGTCCGTGGCACAACTCCGGCAGATCGCCACCCTCTGGCGGGAGCGTGCGGCAACCGAAGAGCTCGGTCCGCTGCTGTTCACCCGGGTCGAGGAGGAACAGGCCGCCGGGATCGCGGACATCCTTCCCGAGGCGGCTCATCATCTCGATGCCCGCATGGTCGTGTGGCCACCCGCCCCACCCCCGCCCACCGGTGGGCAGGTCCTCGTGGTGTGTGCCGGCACCTCCGACCTGCCGGTCGCCCGGGAGGCGGCCCTGACCGCCTCCCACCTGGGAAGACCGGTGCAGGAGATCTCCGATGTCGGAGTGGCTGGTCTGCACCGCATCCTGGCCCACCGTGGGGCGCTGGAGGAGGCCACGGTCATCATCGTCGTCGCGGGCATGGACGGGGCACTGGTCCCCGTGGTGGCAGGACTGAGCCGGTGCCCCGTCGTCGCGGTTCCCACCTCCGTCGGCTACGGTGCCACGTTCTCCGGGGTCGCTGCCCTCCTGGCGATGCTCAGCTCCTGCGCCCCCGGGGTGGGGGTGGTCAACATCGACAACGGCTACGGTGCCGGTCACCTGGCGGCTCAGATCGCCGCGGACAGGAAGTCCTGATGCACGACCACCTGACCACCCTGCCCACGGCGGACGGACAGCAGGTGCCCCGAGGAGAGGCGATCCTTCCGGGCGTCATCCGACCATCGCCGACACCTCAGCGACTGCTGTGGCTGGACACCTCCCAGGGAGCCTCCGGGGACATGCTGCTCGCTGCCCTGCTGGGCGCCGGGGCCGACGCCGGCAGCGTCGCTGCGGTTCTCGAGCTCGTCGCCCCGGGACGGCTCCGTCTCCAACGACGGCAACTCCGACGGGGCCCCTTCACCGCCTGCAAGGTCGACGTGCTGGCGGACGAGCCCCATCCTCCGGTACGACACCTGGGTGACGTCCTGGAGCTTCTCGAGGATTCCGCGATCCCTGGGACGACCCGCGAGACGGCCACGCTGGCCTTCACCCTGCTGGCGGAGGCCGAGGCGAAGGTGCACGGGGTCACCGTCGAGGAGGTCCACTTCCACGAGGTCGGCGCCCTCGACTCGATCGGTGACATCGTCGCCGTGTGCGAGGCGGTGCGCACCCTCGGGGTCATTCGTGCCACGTCCTCGGTCACGGCCCTGGGGGCCGGAACGGTCCGCACCCAGCACGGGGTGATGAGCGTGCCTCCGCCGGCCGTGCTGGAACTCGCGACCGGATGGCTGGTCGACGCCGGTGGCCCTGCCGAGGTCGGTGAGCTGTGCACCCCCACCGGGATGGCCCTGATCCGGGCACTGTGTTCCGGGGTCACGGACCTGCCCCCGATGCGCGTCGATGCCACCGGGGTCGGCGCGGGCAGCAGGGAACGGACCGATCGGGCAGGAGTGCTGAGAGCTGTCCTCGGAACACCCCTGCGGGACGTGCACCTGATGGACGAGGTGCAGGAGATCGCCGCCAACGTGGATGACCTCGACCCCAGGCTGTGGCCGGGGGTGCTCGAGACACTTCTCGGTGCAGGCGCACTCGACGCCTGGCTGGTGCCCATCGTGATGAAGAAGGGCCGCCCCGCCCACACACTGTGCGTCCTCGCCCATCCCCGCGACGTCGACGATCTCACCCGGGCGATGCTCGAGCACACCAGCACCCTGGGAGTGCGCATCAGCCCCCCGCAGCAGCGTCGGCTGCTGCGTCGTGATTTCCGCCGGATCCAGGTCGAGGGACTCGACGTGCAGGTGAAGATCGCCGGGGACGGGCACCTGATCCGACACGCCACCATCGAGTTCAAGGATGTCGAACGGCTGGCCGAGCTGACCGGTTGGTCGCAGCGCATCGCCCTGGCCACCGCGCAACGACAGGCACAGCGGGCAGGGCTCCGGCCGGGGGAGCACTGGCCCGAGGAGGTCGACCATGACTGACGACCCCGAGGGGTCACGCCGCAAGCGGGTCACCATCTACGACATCGCCAGGGCTGCGGGAGTCGCCCCGTCAACCGTGTCCCGGACCTTCGCCCGTCCCGGTCGGGTCAACCAGGACACGGCGGAGCACGTTCGGCGGGTGGCCGACGAACTCGGCTACCGCGCCAAGGCGGTCAGGACCGGGGAACCGGGCACGGCGACACAGGTGCTGGGGATGTCCATCGCCGATGCGGCGAACCCGGTCTTCGCACACGTGCTCCGCGGCTTCGAGGCTGAGGCGGAGCTGTACGGCTTCGCCGTCATCGCGATCGACACCCGGGAGAGCGCTGAGATCGAGAGGGAGCACATCACCCGGATCTCACCCTTCGTCGATGGCCTGTCCCTCGCCGCGTCACGACTCAGTGACCAGGCGATCCTGCAACTGGCCAAGGTGCGTCCCGTGGTCTCGATCAACCGGATCGTCTCAGGGTTGACGAGCGTGGTCGCCGACACCGGTCGTGGCATGCGACGTGTCGTGGAACACCTGGCCTCGCTGGGACACGTCAGCTTCGCCTACCTCTCCGGCCCACCTGCCTCCTGGGCTGACGGGATGCGTTGGCGGGCCATCTCGGAGGCCTGCCATGAGCTGCAGCTGAGCATCCGGAGGGTCAAGGCGTACCCTCCCACCCTGGAAGGTGGGGTGGCGGCCCACAACGACTGGGAGTCCAGTCCGACCACGGCGGTCATCGCCTACAACGACCTCATGGCGATCGGCTTCATGCACGCTGCCCAACGATCGGGGTGGAACATCCCCGCTGACGTCTCCGTGGTCGGCATCGACAACTCCATCTCCTCGGTCATCACCACACCGAAGCTGAGCAGTGTGGCTCCCCTGCTGCACGATCTGGGCTCCCGCGCGGCCCGGGCCCTGGTCAATCAACTCCGTCACCGTTCCTCCTCACGGGCGGAACGGATCGTCGTCCCCATGCATGCCCATTTCAGGGACAGCATCGCCCCTGCTGGAACGAGAACCACGAGACGGAAGGCCCAAAGATGACCCCTGCCACCCTGTCCATCCATCCCGATCGGCTCCTCCCCGCCGACCCGACCACCCGTGCCGTGGCACGCGAGCTCTACGCAGCGGTCAAGGACCTGCCGATCATCTCCCCGCACGGCCACGTCCCCGTGGAATGGCTGTCCGAGGACCGACCGTTCCAGGATCCGACATCGTTGCTGCTCACCCCGGACCACTACACCAACAGGCTGCTCCACGGCATCGCCGGCATCGAGCTGTCGCAGCTCGGGGTCCCGGTCGGGACACCACTGTCGCCCACCCGGGCCCGCGAGGCGTTCCGGCAGTTCTGCACCCACTGGCCGATCTTCCGCGGCACCCAGGTCGCCTACTGGTTCGCGTCGCAGTTCGTCGAGGTCTTCGGCATCACGGCTGTCCCGAGCGCCGAGACCGCAGACCTGATCTACGACCACATCGCCGCCTGTCTGGAGCGCCCGGAGTACCGTCCTCGCGCCCTCTACGAAAGGTTCAACATCGAGGCCCTGGCCACCACCGACGATCCGTGTGATGACCTTCATGGACACGACCGGTTGGCTGATGACCCGTCGTGGACCTCGCGGGTGATGCCGACCTTCCGTCCTGACCGCTACCTGGAGCCGGCCCGCGCCGACTGGGTGCAGCTCACCCAACGGCTGGGTGAGAGCGCCGGGATCGAGATCACCGGCTACGCCGAGCACCTGGAGGCGATGCGTCGACGTCGGCAGTACTTCCGGGAGCACGGCGCCGTCTCCTCGGATCATTCACACCGCGACGCCCGTTGCGAGAGACTCGACGAGGGAACCGCCGAGATCTTGTTCCGCCGTGCCCTCGGCGGTGTCATCACCACCGATGAGGCCGATGCGCTGCGACGCCACATGGTCAATGACCAGGCTCGCCTGGCCGTCGAGGACGGGCTCGTGATGACCCTCCATCCTGCGGTGTTCCGCAATCACGACACGGCGACACTCGAGCGCTACGGAGCCGATGTCGGCGGGGATGTCCCCATCGCCGTCGAGTTCGCGAATGCGCTGCACCCCATCCTGGACACCTACGGCAATGCTGACGGTTTCCACCTCGTGGTGTTCACCATGGACGAGACCGTGTTCTCCCGTGAACTCGCCCCCCTGGCGGGCTGGTACCGGGGGTTGTTCATCGGAGCACCCTGGTGGTTCATCGATGAGAACGACGCGATGATGCGCCATCGCCGTGCCGTCACGGGATACGGCAGCCTCCGCAAGGGATCCGGATTCATCGACGACACCCGCGCGTTCTGTTCCATCCCCGCCAGGCACGACGCGGCACGTCGTGTCGACTGCGCCTTCCTGGCGGGCCTGGTGACCGAGCACCGTCTGGAGGAGGCAGAGGCCCTGGAGACCGCCATCGACCTCGTGACCACCCAACCCCGACACGTCTTCAAACTGGACCAGCAAGGAGAACTCCCATGACTGAACTCACCCGTGACACCCATGGCCGACCGGCCGGACCCATCCGCATGGTCCACCTCGGTCTCGGGAACTTCACCCGTGCCCATCAGGCCTGGTACACCGAGCACGCCTCGGATCGTGACCGGTGGGGCATCGCCGCCTTCACAGGCCGTCGCCCCACCGTCGCGGAGTGGCTGACCCCGCAGGACGGGCTCTACACACTCATCACGAAACGGGCCGACGGGGACGGCTTCGAGGTGATCTCCTCGATCTCACGGGTCCATCCGGCGGACGACCTGGAGGCCCTGGTGCGGTACCTGGCCGACCCCGACGTGACGGTGGTGACCTCGACGGTGACGGAGGCCGGGTACTGGCGTCGCCCGGATGGAGGACTCGATGTCTCCGCCGTCCCGGTGGCCACGGACCTGGAGGTGCTGGCCACGGCTCTCACGGGAGGTGTTGATCCGGCCCGGCTGGGTTCCCTGACGCTCGGGACCGCACCGGTTCGGCTCCTGGCCGGACTCGTGGCACGTGCCACCGCGGATGCCGGTGCCATCACGATCCTGCCCTGCGACAACCTGCCGGACAACGGGCCGTCGTTCGCCCGTGTGGTCACCGATGCCGCGGCCGTTGCGGCACCGGATGTACTGCCCTGGCTGGCGGAGAACGTCAGCTGGGCGACCTGCATGGTGGATCGGATCACCCCTGCCACCACGGATGCGGAGATCACTGCCGTGCAGACCACGCAGGGATACCTGGACCGTGCACCGGTGCCGACCGAGCCGTTCAGTGAATGGGTGATCTCCGGTGATTTCCCTGCCGGTCGCCCGGACTGGGAGTCGGCTGGGGCGATGATCGTCGACGACGTCGAGCCCTATGAGCAACGCAAACTGTGGCTGCTCAATGGTTCCCACACCCTGCTCGCCTACACGGGTCCGCTGCTCGGGGTGACCACCGTCGCGGAGGCGATCGCTCACCCCCGGCTGCGGGATCTGGTCCACAGCTGGTGGGAAGAGGCCGCACCGGGACTTCGGGTTCCCCACGAGGAGTACACCAGGGCTCTGGTCTCCCGGTACGAGAACCCCAACATCCGGCATCTGCTGGCCCAGATCGCTGCCGACGGATCTCAGAAGCTCCCGGTGCGGATCATGCCGACGGTGCGTGCCTGGCGGGAGCGGGGACAGCTTCCCCGGGCCGCTGTGACGGCACTCGCCGCGTGGCTGCTGCATCTGCGAGGCCACGGTGCCCCGCTGAAGGACAGCGCGGAGCCAGAGGTGCGGGCCTTGGTGGGTGGTTCCTTCGTCGAGGACGCCGCCCGGGTGCTCGGCTGGTTGGCCCCCGATCTGCGGAACGACCGGGAGCTCGTCGAGACGATCGCCCACACCGCCGAGGCCCTGGTCGCTGACCAGCCCTGACCATGCGATGGAGGGTAGTGCTGGCACTACCCCGGTTCGGGTGCCTGCGCTGTGTTGTGTCGAATGGCTCCGGGGTGGAATGGAGACATGATGAATTCAGCCATACTGACCACGCACGACATCACCAAGAGCTACGGCTCGGTCCAGGCTCTGGCCGGGGTCTCGCTCACCATCCCCGCCGGACAGAGCGTGGCCATCATGGGCCCCTCCGGGTCCGGCAAGTCGACACTGCTGCACTGCCTGTCCGGGGTGCTCACCCCGGAGGCCGGGACGGTCACCTTCGACGGGCGCGACCTGACCCGGCTCTCCGACACGGAACGCTCGCACCTGCGTCTCACCGAGTTCGGCTTCGTGTTCCAGGACGGCCAGCTCATCCCTGAACTCCCGGCCAGGGAGAACATCGCCCTGCCGCTGCTGCTGACCGGGACCCGCCGCCCGGCCGCGCTGCGTCGGGCCGACGAGTTGCTGGAGCGTCTGGGTCTGCCGAATCTGGCGCGCCGACGCCCACCGGAGATGTCCGGAGGTCAGGCGCAGCGTGTCGCCATCGCCCGGGCGCTCGCAGGAAACCCGAAGGTCATCTTCGCCGACGAGCCGAGTGGCGCCCTCGACCAGGCCACCGGCCATGGGATGATGCAGCTGCTGACCACCGTCACCGCCCAGTCCGGGGCCTCGCTGGTGATGGTCACCCACGACTCCACCGTCGCCCGCTGGTGCTCCCGGTTGGTGGAGATCCGCGACGGCCTGATCCACGCCGACCGGATGCTCGATGTGGAGGTGGCGCGATGAGTGCCGTCACCGGTCTCGGTTCCCTGACCATGCAGCTCACCCGGGGACGGTTCGCCTCCCGACAGGGTGAGACCCTGCTCTACTTCGCCTCGATCCTGGCCTGTGCGGTCTCCTCCGTGCTGGCGCTCACCGTCCTCGGCGGCACCGTGATGCTGCACGGCCGCTGGGTCGCACCGCCCCCGTTGCTGGCCGAGGCCCGGGCCATCGCCCCTGACCTCGAGACCATCCTCATGGTCTACTTCGTCCTGGGGGTGGTGGCCATGGCCCTGCTGCTGCCCGCGATGGTCTCGCTGTCGGCCTCGGCCGCCGTGCTGGGGGCCCGGGGCCGCGAACAGCGACTGTCGGCGCTGCGGTTGCTGGGGCTGAGCTCCGGCGACATCACCCGGATGTCGCTGCTCGACTCCCTGATCCAGTCGGTGATCGGTACCGCGTGCGGGCTGGTCCTGTACCTGGCGACGGTACCCCTGTGGGCGGGTGCGGAGCTCCAGGGCGTGGCCCTGACCGACACCGATCTCTTCCTGCCGTGGTGGATGGCGGCCGCGGTGTGTCTGGCGAACGTGGCCATCGCGCTGCTCGCCACCTGGTGGGGTCTGCGTCAGGTGCGCATCTCCCCGCTCGGTGTGGCCCGACAGGCCGCGAAGCCGAAGGTCACCTGGTTGCGTGCCGTCGTCTTCGTCATCGTCATCGTCGGTCTGCGGTTCGGGCTGCAGCACGTCAAGCTCGGCCGCGACCTCTGGGGTTTCCTGCTGGTGGCCGGGGCCTGCCTGATGGTGGTGACGGTGTTCAACCTGGCCGGTCCATGGGTGCTGCAGACCTTGGCCAGGGGCTATGCGATGCTGCCCGGCACCTCGGTGCTGTTGGCCTCCCGGCGCATCCAGGCCGATGCCCGCGCCACGTGGCGGCAGGTCGGCGGGCTCGGCTTCCTGGCCCTGATCGGCGGGTACATCGCCACCATGCCCATCGAGGTGAACGTCGACACCACGGGAGCCGAGCTGAACTTCGCCGATGCCACCCGGTGGGACTTCACCAAGGGGGTGATCGTGATGCTCACCGCGGGACTGATCCTCACGGCGACGTCGGTGCTCATCTCCCAGGCCTCCGAGGTGTTCGAGCGGGCCGAGCTGAGTCGTGCCCTGCATCGCATCGGCGCCCCGGCCTCCCTCCACACCCGCGTGATGTGGGTCCAGAACCTCGGCCCGCTGGTGGTGGTCCTCGGCGTCGGTTACCTGCTGGGCTTCGGCATGGCCTACCCGGTGATGCATCTGGCCAACAGCTTGGGGCTCGAGTCGGATCTGAGCAGCAACTGGGTGATGATCGGGGTGCTGGCCGGCGGCTTCCTGTTGGCCATGCTCAGCCTGGTGGCCGTCCAGCCCCTGCAGCGTCAGGTGTTGGGGACGCAGCGCCGTCGCAACGACTGATCCCCAACCGGACAGCACAGTGGTCGTGAACCGTCGCAGAAATGACGGTTCACGACCACTGCGTGCTGCTCAGCCTCGACGGAACTCGGCGCTGACCTGGCCGGAGGCCTCCCCGGTCGCCGTGACCGTGCAGGTCTCAGGGCAGCTGCGGCGGTCGATGGCCTGGTGCAGGGTGGCCCTGCCCTCGGCGTCCGCCGTCACGGTGCGGGCCCGACGGGTGCCGACCTGGAGGGCCACCTGCTCCTCGGGCTGGAAACCGCTCAGCCTGGCGATCAGGATCGTGCGGTACGGCACCACCGCGGTGGAGAGCTCCAGCTTCGGCTCCGGGGTCTCCTGCGGAGACGTGGGCAACAGCACCTTCTCACCGGTGAAGGTGAGGGTCTGGATCGGGTTCCTGGCCTCCCGGTCGTTCGCCGCCGCCACCTTCCAGGTCATCGTGGGGATGAACCAGCCACGTTCGATGTCCTGGGCGGTGATGGTGTAGGTGGGCGGGTTGTTCCCGGAGTTGCCGGTCAGCCCGCAGTTGTAGTTGCCGCGTGGCTGGGTGGGCAGGTTGGCCCACCGGCAGGTCGGGAAGAGGTTCTCCCAGCCGTCGCCGACGGGGTAGGCGGTGATGGCGTGGTCGGCCCGGTTGCTGACCCGCACCCAGAACGACACCTTGTCGCCCGCCTGGTAGGACTCCTGCGGCTCCGACTTGCGATTGATCAGCACCTCCAGCAGCTTGTCGGTGATCTCCTCGCCGTCGCGCAGCTCGACCGTGACCGGGATCTCCTTGACCACGGTGCGGCCCTCCACCACGTAGTTGCCCTGGAGGGTGAGGGGTCCCGGGTTGGCGTCGGCGGGCAGGGTGAGCGGGACCATGACGGTGACCGTTCCACCAGCCGGGACGGTCGGCACCTGGATGGCATCACCCGTCAGGCCGCCACGGGTGCTCAGGTGCAGCTGCCCGGCGGGCAGGGCCTCACCGACGGGGTTGGCGATGGTGATCTCGACCTGGTTCTCACCACGGTGGAGCACCGTCGGCGAGGTCATCGTGATGCCGGTGGCCCCCAGCGACTTCCAGGACAGCTTCCCGAACCAGATGGTGGGATGGGACCGTTCGTAGAGGATCCCGAGCGACCCGTCGGCGAGCGTGGTCATCGTGGAGTAGGACATCGCCCCGGGCTCGAAGACCGTGGAATCGCTCCAGGTACGGCCGTCGTCGAAGGACACCCTGATGGTGCCGTTGGTGCGCGAGGACGCCGCCGAGTTCGAGAACAGCAATACCTTCGCGTCGGCCGATCCCTCGGGGGCGTTCGGGAAGGCGCGGATGATGGAGGCGTTGTTCTGGGGGTCGATGAGGGTGTGGTCGGTGGTGCGCTCGGACCAGGTCTCACCCCCGTCGGTGGACCGGGCGACGTAGCGGCCGCCGGTCCCGTCGGACTTGCGGGAGTTGAGCATCACCGTGCCGTCGGAGAGCTCCACCACCTTGTTCTCATCCATGCCGGGGCCGACGGGGGCTCCGGCCTGCCAGGTGGCGCCGTGGTCGTCGGAGTACAGCGAGACCGCCCAGTAGTCGTCGGTGACCGTGTTGTAGACGGTGTACTGCTGGATCAGTCGTCCGGCATGGGTGCCGTACCTCAGCTGGATGCCCTCACCGGAGGCCGCGAAACGCCCGGTCCAGACCTCGTTCCTCGGGGCCGGGTTGAGGGCGTCGGTCACCTCCGTGGGCCCCTCCCAGGTCTCGCCGTTGTCGTCGGAGTGGAAGTGGACGGCGTGCATGACGTGCCTGGGGTCGGTGATGGTGCGGTCACGTTGCGGCCACCCCCAGTCGTAGCTCATGACGAAGAATGCGAAGATCCGTCCGGTCTCCCGGTCCACGACGAAACTGGGGTCGGAGAAACCGCGTTGCTCGGGATCGGGGTTGCCCTGGGCCATGACCTTGACCTCACTCCACGTGGCCCCGTCGTCCTTGGAGACGGTGTAGACGATGGAGTTCGGCTGGGGCGCGTCGGCACAGGTACCGGGACGGCCGTCCCACGCGGCGATGACCCACCCGTTGTTGGCCGTGGTCAGGGCCGGGATGCGGGAGCAGGTGAATCCTGCGGTCCCACCGTCGGCGAGTTTCTGACTGGTCCACCCCAGGTCGAGGTCCCGATCCAGGTCGAAGGACTGCAGCCCGGTGCGTCCCGGTTCGTCGGCCCGGACGGTGACGGCCCCCAGGAGGGTCGCCGCGGTGACGGCGATGCAGGTCACCAGCAGACGTATCAGTTTCAGTGGTTGAGACATCAGCTCTCCTTCAAGCTTCATTGCTCAGACATCAGACGTCTGAGAACTTTACATGATCTTCATGGCCGACACACCTGACCAATGGCCAGACCTTTTCAGCATGTGGACCTTGGGCGCGGGTGGTTGACTCCCCCGTCGGGGCCGCATAGGTTCAAGGACATGGAACACCCCCGGATGATGCAGCTCGGCGCGCACTTCACCGCGTCGTCCTGCCGGTGTTGCCGCAGCCGTCAGTTCTGACGAGCCCCGCGCCCCCGCGCCCCACGCGAACCACATGACCGCCCCGGCGGTCCTCCGCCGCACCCTTCACCACTCCACACACCCAGGAGTCACCATGCCCATCTCCCGTCGTACCCTGCTCGGTGCCGCCCTGACCGCCGCACCCCTCGGCCTCGCCGCCTGCTCCGGCGCCTCGTCGCCCAAGACCTCCACCCCGACAGGCTCCGGGTCGTTCCGCACCCTCGAGCAGATCAGGTCCTCCGGCAGGATCCGCATCGGCGTGTTCAGTGACAAGGCCCCCTTCGGCTACGTCGACGCAGACGGCGGCTACGCCGGATACGACGTCGTCTACGCAGAACGGATCGCCGAGGACCTGGCCCTCGAGGTGGAGTACGTGCCCGTGGAGGCCGCCTCCCGCGTCGAATTCCTCGAGACCGCGAAGGTCGACCTCATCCTGGCCAACTTCACCGTGACGGAGGAACGCAAGGCCAAGGTGGACTTCGCGAACCCGTACATGAAGGTCTCCCTCGGAGTGGTCTCCCCCGATGCCGCCCCGATCACCACCGCCGACGAGCTGGCCGGCAGGAAGGTCATCGTCGTCAAGGGCACCACCGCCGAGACCTTCCTGGAGAAGAACCACCCAGAGGTGGAGCTCACCAAGTACGAGCAGTACACCGAGGCCACCAGCGCCCTCACCGACGGCCGCGGGGACGCCTGGGTCACGGACAACACCGAGGCCCTGGCCTGGGCGCTCGGCGCCGAGGGATTCAGCGCCGGGATCACCAGCCTGGGTGATCCCGACACCATCGCCGGCGCGGTCCCCAAGGGCAACACGACGCTGCTGGAGTGGCTGAACCAGCACCTGGTCGAGCTCGGCAAGGAGCAGTTCTTCCACGCCGACTTCGAACAGACCCTGCGCCCCGTCTACGGCGACGCCGTCCCGGCGGACGAGCTCGTCGTCGAGGGCGGCCAGGTCTGATCGGATGAACTGGGACGTGGTCCACGCCTCGGTGCCGGTCTTCGCCGAGGCAGCCCTGTTGACACTGCGGGTGGCGGCCCTCGGCATCGTCGGGGCGTTGCTCGTCGGGTCGTGCTGTGCCGCCATCACCCAGCTGCGCATTCCGGTGCTCCGCACCCTGGTGGCAGGCTACGTCGCCGTGTCCCGCAACACGCCCCTGCTGGTGCAGCTGTTCTTCCTCTACTACGGTCTGCCGAAGCTGGGGGTGAAGCTGGAGGCCGAGCAGTGTGCCGTCATCGGCCTGACCTTCCTGGGCGGAAGTTTCATGGCGGAGGCGCTGCGCAGTGGTCTGGACGCCATTGAGCCCATCCAGTGGCAGTCCGCGCAGAGCCTGGGGCTGAGCAGCACCCAGACCCTGCGCCACGTGGTGCTGCCCCAGGCGACGGCGATCTCGATGCCTGCGCTGACCGCGAACGTGATCTTCCTCGTCAAGGAGACCTCGGTGGTGAGCATCATCGCCCTGCCGGACCTGGTCCACGTCGCCAAGGAGCAGATCGGTTCGGACTACACCACGGCGGAGGCCCTGCTGTTGCTGGTGGTGTTCTACCTGCTGATCCTGCTGCCGATCTCCCTGGGCGCCGGATGGCTGGAGAGGAGGATGCGTCGTGCGACGTTCGGGGATTGACCTGCTGTTCCAGGGCCGCAACCTCCTGCGCCTGTTGGAGGGGCTGTGGGTGAGCGCCTCCATCGCGCTGGTCGCTATGGGGGTGTCGATCCTGCTGGGGACGCTCCTGGGGGTCGTGATGACCTCCAGGCGCCCGGTGGTACGCCTGATCACCCGCACCTATCTGGAGACCATGCGGATCATGCCGCAGATCGTGCTGCTGTTCGTGGTCTTCTTCGACCTCACCCGTTACTTCGGCATCAATCTCGACGGCTGGACGGCTGCGGTCATCGTCTTCACCCTCTGGGGGACGGCCGAGATGGGGGATCTGGTGCGTGCCGCCATCACCTCGATCCCGGGCCACCAGTACCACAGTGCCCGCGCCCTGGGGCTCAGCCCATGGCAGGTGCAGCGGAGCGTGATCCTGCCCCAGGCGGTGCGGCGACTGCTGCCCACCACCATCAACCTCACCAACCGCATGATCATGACCACTCCCCTGGTGGCCCTGATCGGGGTGGTGGAGGTGTTGAAGACCGGCCAGCAGATCATCGACCCGAACCGCTTCACCCATCCCGATGGTGCCCTGTGGATCTACGGCGCCATCCTGCTGCTCTACTTCGCGCTGTGCTTCCCGATCTCCCGGGTGGCACGGCTTCTGGAAAGGAGATGGTCGTGACCCCCGTTCTCAGGTTGACCGACATCGTCAAGGAGTACCCGAACGGGGTGCGTGCCGTCGACGGCGTGAGTCTCGACGTCGCCGAGGGCGAGGTGATCGCCCTCATCGGCCCCTCCGGCTGCGGGAAGTCGACGCTGCTCCGGTGCCTCAACGGGCTGGAGGAACTGACCTCGGGAAGCCTGGAGCTCGACGGCGTCCCGGTCTCCCGCACGGGAACGAACTGGCGGGAGATCCGCGCCCGGGTGGGGATGGTGTTCCAGAGCTACGAGTTGTTCCCGCACCTCACCGTGCTGGAGAACCTGCTGCTCGGACCGAGGCTGGTGCAGAAACGGGTGGGCGAGGAACCACGGGCTGAGGCCCTGGCCCTGCTGGAACGGGTGGGGTTGGCCGGCCGCGACGGCTCGTTGCCACGCCAGCTCTCCGGCGGGCAGAAACAACGGGTCGCCATCGTGCGTGCACTGATGATGCACCCGGAGGTGCTGCTCCTGGATGAGATCACGGCCTCCCTGGACCCGGAGATCGTGCGGGAGGTGCTCGACGTGGTGCTGGAACTCGCCGCCGACGGCATGACCATGCTCATCGTCACCCACGAGATGAACTTCGCACGGGCCATCGCCGATCGCGTGGTGCTGATGGACCACGGCCGGATCGTCGAACAGGCCCCGCCGGAGCAGTTCTTCACCGCCCCGGCGACACAACGGGCCCGGGACTTCCTGAGCACGTTCGAGTTTCCCGAGCGCCCCCACCGACCCTGAGACCACCCGGCTCACCCGCCTCGACGTGAGGTGTCTGTCCCCCGGGACGGGCACTCGACGGGGCAGTCGCCAGGATGGGTCAGGGCCTGGCCCCTCCTGAGAGGGTGCCGACCAGCAGGATCGCCAACACCAGCAGCACCGCCAACAACGTGAGGGACTCGACACTGGGCTGGGTCAGGACCAAGGGGACACACAGCACCAGCGCAGCTCCGGCGAGTGTGAACTCCAGCACCAGACGCGACAGGCCCACCCGCACCAAGGGCCGCTTCATGTGAACCTCCTCACCACCTCGTGAAGTGTGTCACAGCATCACAGGTGCAGACACCACGTCGCGATCTGCTGCAACACGGCAACATTACGCACCTCACCGACGACATCGCAGTCAGCTCTTCAGCGGACTGTCCGGGACATCCCTCACCCTGCTCAGTTCAGCGGTTCCCGCCGATCGACATAGGCCTCGATGGCGCGGGCGATCCAGGCGGGAAGCCCGGGGTCCACCGCCCCCGTGATGCCGCACTGCAAGGGATCCGACTCGAGCAGCGCCCCCAGACGTCGATAGGAGGCGAGATCCGCGGACCAGTACCGGGTGGTCAGGTCGTGATGCTGCCTCACGAGCGCCCGAACCGACGCGGAATCGGGCGCGTGACCCCCGTTCATGAGGTCCGCGAAACGGGTCAGCAGCTGGCGCATGACCGCGGTGGTGTGCGCGACGTCGGCATCCGTGAGGGGGTCCAGGGGGTCGTCCCGCAGGGCGGCACCGGCCTCCGGTCCGAACCTCTGCTCCAGCCGCTGCGCGAAGGCCTCCTTCTCCCGCTCGAACCGGGCCCGTCCCGGGACCTCGGACCCCACCCGATCCAGTTCGTCGATCAGACCGGCGATCGACTCGATGAGGGAGTCGATGCGGTCACGTTCCGCGCGGAGCCCCACGAGGTGTCGACGCAGCGCCTCCAGTTCGGACTCCTCATCCGTGACGATCTCGGCGATCGCCTCCAGCCCGAGTCCGGCACGACGGAGGGCGACGATGCGATGGAGGCGCGGCAAGGAGCGCCTGTCATACCAGCGGTACCCGTTGCCGCTCACCCTCGTGGGCCGGAAGAGACCGAGCTTGTCGTAGTGGCGCAGCATCCGCGCCGACACCCCCGCCCGCTCCGCAACCTCACTGATCGACAACTCTGTCATTCTCCTCCTCGGCTTGACCTTGACATGATGTCAATTCTTACGGTTCGAGCATGACCACGACAATCACGCATGCCCGCATCTTTGACGGTGAGCACCTGACGGCGGCTTCCACCGTCCGCTTCGAGGACTTCTTCGTGGTGGCGGTCAGCGACGAGAGCACCATCCGGCAGGATGACCTCGTCGGCGACGAGCACGTCGGACCAGAAGCCGGGAACACCGGACCTCACTACCTGCCGGGACCAACAGCACGGGTGCCGGACAGGATGCCCGCCATGGCGCCCGGGAGCTCGAAAGGATGGAGATGAGCGGGTTCGAGGTGTTCCGGGAGGACGGTGAGACGGTCGGGTACATCACCTCGGACGACGAGAACAGCTGGCAGCCGCACACGGTGTTCGGCGCACCGATCGGACCTGCGCTGCCGAGGGAGGACGCGACGGAGGTCCTCATGACCATGGGACTGCCCCTCCTGGCCGAGCGCTGGGTCCTGGACCATGCGGGGCAGGAGGTCACGGTTGAGATCGTCGAGGCGAGCCGCTCACAGGTTCAGGTGCGTTACATCGATTTCGGCCACCCGGAACTCCACGGCCGGTTGAAGACCCTGGACGCCCCGGTGGGAGACGCACTTCGCCCCAAGGTCCCCTGAGAGGGCACGCACAGGCATCTCCCTCTGGGATCTGACGGGAAGGTCGTCCGCTTGTCCGATGCACACACCGGGGCGCGAACTCGCGAGCCGCTCGGGATCGGGACCCGGTCACCATGACCACCCCACGTGGGTCCTCGCACCACGCGCCAGAGGTCTCGAGAGCTCAGGTGGCAGGCAGCATCGGCTCGGCCAGCGGGGAGGGGATCGAGAAACAACACCCTCAGAACCCCGCGAGCGGGACGGGTCTGCCGTTGCGCAGGACGACGGTGAGTCCTGCCACGGTGTCCGTTCCCCAACGAACGAGATCCCCGTCGAAGGCCCCGTACATCGCACCGTCGGCGCCGATGAAGAAGGTGTGGTGACGGTTGAAGCCGAGCCCCACCGGGGTCAACCTCGCCCCCACCACCTCCTCGTACCTCGACGGATCCTCGAGTTCCCGGCCGATGCCGAGGAGCACCTCACGGTCGCTGCCATCAGGCGCCGGCCAGGTGATGGTCAGTCCTGCGAACCGGGACAGGAAACTCCTGGCCGGCTTGACCACCTCCCACTCCTCGGCCGCGGCGACGGCCTCCCACGCGGAGGCATCGACGCGGCGGTTCGGTGACCATCCCGCACCCGAGAGGATGCGTCTGATGTCATCGGGAAAGTGCATCGCGGTGGACACTCACAACGTTCCACGCAGGGCCTTCAGCCGGGCGAGGGTCACCTCGCGGCCGAGGATCTCCATCGACTCGAACAGCGGGGGCGAGACCTTCGACCCGGTGAGCCCCACCCGGAGTGGTCCGAAGGCGAACTTCGGTTTGATGCCCATGTCGTTGACGAGCTTGGCACGAAGCCCCGCCTGGATCGACTCCGCGTCGAACGGGACCGTCTCCAGCACCGCGATCCCGGCGTCGAGGACCTCCGCGGCGTTGTCGGGCAGCGAGGCGCGCGCATCGTCGGCGACCTCCACCTCGTCGGTGAAGAGGAACTGGAGCTTCGGCAGGGCATCGCCCAGCAGCACCATCCGCTCACTCACCAGCGGCACCGCCTGACGCAGCACGTCACGGTCGATGCTGCCGTCCCAGTCCCCCCGCTCGGCGTGGAAGGCGATGATCCGGTCGGCAAGTTCCTCGGTGCCGAGACTGCGGATGTGGTGCCCGTTCAGCCAGTCCAGCTTCTTCACGTCGAAGACCGGGCCGGTGGTGGCGACCTTGTCCCAGGCGAAATCGGCGACGAACTCCTCGAAGCTGGCGACCTCGGCGCCGTCGTCAGCGGGTGGATAGCCCAACAGCTGCAGGAAGTTGCGCACCGCCTCCGGCAGGTAGCCCTGCTCCCGGAACCACATGAGACGGGCAGCCGGGTTGCGTCGCTTCGAGATCTTCGACCTGTCGGTGTTGCGCAGCAACGGCATGTGCGCGTACTGCGGCTCGGGGAAGCCCAGCCACCGGTACAGCAGCAGGTGCTTCGGGGTGGAGCTGATCCACTCCTCCCCTCGCACCACCGTCGTGATCCCCATGAGGTGGTCGTCGACGACGACCGCCAGGTGGTAGGTCGGGAAGCCGTCGGCCTTGAGGATCACCTGGTCGTCCGGGAACGGGGCCCTGACCTCACCGCGGATGATGTCGGTGAAGGTGAGCGGGGCGTCGTCGGGGATGAGCATCCGTACCACCGGGGTCTCGGAGAACCCGGGCAGCTCAGCCCGCTCCTCACGGGTCTTCCCCAGGCACAGCCGGTCGTAGCCCGTCTTCGCAGACTTGGCGGCCTCCTGCTCCTTGCGCAGCTCCGCCAACCGCTCCGAGGAGCACCAGCAGTGGTAGGCGTGGCCGTCGGCGATCAGCTGCTCGACGAAGGGACGGTAGGTCTCCAGCCGCTCCGACTGTCGGTAGGGACCATGCTCACCACCGATCCCCGGCCCCTCGTCAGGGGCCAGTCCCAGCCAGGTCAAGGAGTCGTGGATCTGCTGCTCGCTGCCCTCGACCAACCGGTTCTGATCGGTGTCCTCGATCCTGAGCACGAAGGCGCCGCCCGTCCTGGCGGCCCAGGCCTTGTCGAACAGCGCCATGAAGGCGGTGCCGACGTGCGGATCACCGGTCGGCGAGGGGGCGACGCGGGTACGGGCAGGCTGAAGCTCGGTCATAGTGCTCCAAGCCTAGTCGTTCGCCTCGCTTCTGCACCTCATGGCAAGCTGGCCGGGTGACGACACCGCACCCCGCATCCCGGCCGGATGCCCCCTCCTCCCTCAGCAAGGGCCTCAGCCGGTGGCTCGACGAGGCCTTCCAGGTCCCGGGCACGAACTTCCGGTTCGGCCTGGACCCGCTGCTGTCGTTGATCCCCCTCGCCGGCAGTGCCGTCCCGGCCGTGCTGGGCTCCACCATCCTGTTCGACGCCATCCGGCTGCGCGCCCCGCTGCCGGTCCTGGCACGCATGGTCCTCAACTACGGGATCGACTGGATCATCGGTTCCATCCCCCTGATCGGGAACATCTTCGACTTCACCTGGCGGTCGAACACGAAGAACGTCAAACTGCTGGAACGAACCCTCGCCGACCGCGAACAGGTCCGCAGGGCGACGGTGAAGTACTGGATCACCGCCCTGGTCCTGGTGGTGGGCAGCCTCATCGGCCTCCTGGTGCTCTCGATCACGCTCGTGGTCTGGTTCCTCGGTTGGCTGCTGGGCAACCGATGATCCCCCACCACCGGCCACAACACCCCTGAGGCGCACCGACGAAGCAGCGGTTCACCTCCACACCGACCACGCCGAGAGGCCCGGTCGACCCTGTTGGGTCGGCCGGGCCTCTCCCAATGCACCCCCCGGTGCGAGGCACGACCACCAATCGATTACGATTCCCATCAACACCATTGAAAGCCTAAGCAAACCTGATACACCTCGACTCCACCGGATGACCTCGTTGACCAGCTCTGACATGACCGACACGCTTCCCACCTCACCGATCCAGGCTGCGTACGCCATCGGCGCCGACCCACACCAACCCCTCGGTGGCCAACACTGTCTGGGATATGTGGAATTCGCAGGCCGAACCATCGACATCGACCGTCTGGGTTCAGCAGTACGTGGCCTCCACCGACATCCCTCGCTGCGGGCGACGATGCCCGACCCGGGTCACCTGAAGGATCGTCGGCCTGCTCCCGCCACCCTGACGGTCAACGATCTGCGCTCCTGTCCCACGCCTGAGGAAGAACTCACGGCCATCCGTCATCGGCTCAACCACTTCCCCGTGGACCTCACCACCGGACGGACCTGGAGCGTCGAGGCCACCCTGCTGCCGGATGGCACGACGATCGTCCACATCCTGGCCTCACTCATCGTCACCGATCTCGCCGGGATCGGACGGATGGCAGCTGACCTCGCGGCGGGTCTCGCCCACCCCTCGTCCCCACTGACCCGGTACACCTTCCCGGAGTTGAGCACAGCGCTGGGACGACGTCCTGCACCGTCGGCAAGACGTGACCCTGACCCACGACGCGAACCGGTCCTCCCCGCCCCCGAGCTCCCCGAAGGCACACCCACCCCCACGGCCACCACTGATCGGCTGCTCCACCTGATCCCTGATGGGACCTGGCGCCACATCGCCGGACACGCCCGTCGGCTGAGGGTCTCCCCGACCGCCCTGGTGCTCGGGGTCTTCGAGGAGTGCCTGCGTCGCTGGTCGACGGTCCCGGAGTTCATCGTCACCGTCACCGGGGTGGACACCCGAGGCACCGAGGACCACGTCGCCGACCGGACACGCACCTTCCTGCACCGCTCCCTCCCGGCGTCTGACCTGGCCACCCTGGCGGCCGAAGCAGGACAGGAGCTCCGGTGCCGTCTCTCACGAGGCGTCGAGGCCACGGAGGAACTCCGACGTGCGCTCGCTGAGGAAGGTCACAGCGGGATGTCGCCCTACGTCTTCACCTACGCACCGGACACACCGCTGTTCCCCGCCGAGGTGATCGAGACCCTCGGTGAGGCCCAGACCCCACGCTCCTCCACACCACAGGTCATCATCGACTGCCAGATCATCCGCATCACCGACGCCGGGGTCACCGTCTCCTTCGACGTGCGGCGGGGAGCCCTCGACCCTCATGTCGCCGAGCAGCTGTTCACGACCTTCATCAACGCCCTGCTGAGGCTGGCAGCCGCCGGGCGCGACGGTCTCGACCCCACCCTGGAGAGCTTGATCACCCTCCCCCAGGACACCCTCGATGCCCGAGCGAGGGTGAACTCCGTCCCACGAGTCGCTGGAGGTCTGCTCCATGCCCCCGTCATCGCTGCGGCGACGCGGACCCCGGATGCCCCCGCACTGCTGTGGGACCCCGCACAGCACCCGGCCCACCCCACGGGCGTCATGACCTACCGGCACCTGATGGCCCGGGTGAGAGGGCTGGCCGGCCGGATCGCGGCCACGGTCGCCCCGGGCTCCGTCGTCGGGATCCGTCTGCCCAAGGGACCCGATCAGGTGGTTGCCGTCCTCGCCGTGCTGTACGCCGGATGCTGCTACCTGCCGCTGGGGGTCGACCAACCCGAGGAGCGGGTGGCCCGCATCCGTGACGCATCGGGCATGGCCCTGCTCGTCGACTCGGATGTCATCGCGAGCGAGGACGGCCACGAGCTGGGCTCCCCGGTCGACGTGGACGAGGACCAGGTGGCGTACATCATCTACACCTCAGGTTCCACGGGTGAACCGAAAGGGGTGGCGATCCGGCACCACAGTGCCGCGAACACCGTGGCCGACGTCAACTCCCGCAATGACGTGGGCCCCGCGGACCGAACCCTCGCGGTCTCCGCCCTCGACTTCGACCTGAGCGTCTACGACATCTTCGGTCCCCTCTCCGTCGGTGGCGCGGTCGTGCTGATCTCCGAGGCTTCTCGCCGCGACGCCTTCCACTGGGCGGATCTGGTGAGGAGACACGCCGTCACCGTGTGGAACTCGGTGCCGAACCTGGCGGAGATGCTGTGCGTGGCCGCGGACCAGCCGCTTGGACTGCGTCGGGTGCTGTGCTCGGGGGACTGGATCGACCCGGGGCTGCCCGCTCGGTTGGCCGATGTCGCTCCCGGGGCATGCCTGGTGGCCATGGGAGGGGCGACGGAGGCCGCCATCTGGTCGAACGAGTTCGTCGTCACCGCTCCGGAGGACCTTGACCCGGCCTGGGCCTCGATCCCCTACGGGATCCCGCTGTCCGGCCAGCGTTACCGGGTCGCCGATCCCTCGGGTCGTGACTGTCCCGACCGGGTCACCGGTGAGCTGTGGATCGGCGGGGTCGGGGTGGCGGCCGGATATCACGCCGCCGAGGAGCTGACCGCGGACCGGTTCGTCGAGGTCGACGGCGAGCGTTGGTACCGGACCGGGGACCTCGGGATGTGGCTCCCTGGCCCACTGCTGATCTTCCTCGGTCGTGCCGACACCCAGGTGAAGGTGCGAGGACACCGTATCGAGTGCGGCGAGGTCGAGCATGCCCTGCATCAGCTCCCCGGGGTGCAGGAGACCGTGGTGACCCCGATCCGGAACCGGTCGGCCCTGGGTGCGGTCCTCGTCGGGGAAGGACCTGACGACGAGACCATCATCGCGGCACTTCGTGAACGTCTTCCCGGGTACATGATCCCCGCCGTGTTCGCCCGGGCCGAGGAACTGCGCCTGACGAGCAATGGCAAGACGGACCGCCGCTGGGCCAGAGAGCTCCTGGAGGCAGGACGTCCTGGCGGCCACGCCGACCCCGTCGACTCCCCGGTCGCCGAGGAATGGATGGCGGTGCTCGGTGTCGACCACGTCGACGTGGAACAGAACTTCTTCTCAGTGGGCGGAGACTCCCTCATGGCGACCGACCTGTGTTCCAGGCTACGACGTCATGGCCTGGACGTGACCGTCGCAGATCTTTTCTCAGCACCTCGGTTCACAGACCTGGAGCAGCTCTGTCGCAGGACTCGTGTCCCCTCCCCCACCACCACGACCACGGTGACCCCGACAGGAGCGTTCCCGCTGACCCCCCTGCAGCGGGCCTACGCCCTGGGAGCCGACGGCATGGTCGGCGTGGTGCGCACCTCACCGCTGTTCGCCACGATCCTGGAGACCCGCGACGGCTCCGCGATCGATCTGGCGAGGCTGGCCGCCACGGCGACCGACCTCGTCGCCGAACTCGACGTCCTGCGTTGTCGCAGGGTCGAGGACACCTGCCAGGACGTGGCTGCCAGCAGCCCTGTGGTCCCTCGTCACGTGGCGGACCTCACCACGGCGCTCCGTGACCCGGTCCTGGACCTGGAACACTCACCGGTGCTGGAGCTGCTGACCGACGGGACCCCAGGACGCGTCGGCCTGCGCCTGAGCTATCTTCCGCTGGACGCCCGCTCACTCGCCTGCGTCCTCTCCTGTCTGCTCGATGACGCCGCCGGCGTTGCCCGTCGCCTGAGCGTGGCACCAGACCTCACGGCATTCCGGCGACACTGCGCCCAGCAGGCGGCCATCGAGGAGGACCCGGTTCCCGAGGACGCCCCGGCACTGCCCCCGGCACCCACCCTGGCCCACCGCCACCCCTCCGGCGAACCGGTGTGGGCGGCCAGCCGTCGCCTCCACGTCCCGACCGCCCAGGTGGCCCAGTTGACCCGACGTGCCCGCGAACTCGGGGTCACCGAATCGGCCCTGCTGCTGCACGCATTCGCCGAGCAGCTGGGCAGGGTCACCGGTCAGGAACGCATGGGGATCATCGTGCCCGTGTCCTACCGCCCCGCAGATCTCGACCACGAGGTGCTCGGGAACTTCACCACGCTGTCCCTGTGTGCTGCGGGCCCCGGGGTGGACCTCGCCGAGGTGCACAGTGCACTCGGACGGGCCGCCGGCGGGATCGCGCCGGATGGGAACCGCATCGTCCACGCGGGCCGGGCAGCGTACCCGGTGGTCTTCACCAGCACCATCGGGGTGGCGACGGCCCGGGACGCCACCGTCGGTCACCTCCGGCCGGTGTGGTCCCTGACCAGCACCCCCGGTGTCCTCGTCGACTGTCAGGTGGAGTCCCGCGACGACGGCCTCGAGATCCGCCTCGACCACCCCGAGGGAATCGTCGACGGCGACGTGATCGACCTGCTCCTGCACGGCATGGCCGAAGCCCTCGGTGTCGCTCCCTCCGCACCCGAGGCCTCCTCCCCGGGACCCGGTGACCTGGCCTGGCAGGAATCCCTCCTGGTGAGTGCCCGTGAAGCAGCCGCGGATCATCCAGTCCGGCCGGGGCTCGAGGCGGTTGCGGCGGCCTGGCACGCATACCAGCCCACCACCGCCCCCGTCCCTGTACCTCCGGACCTCGCCGGGCTGCTGGCGGACTGCATCACCGGGCGTTCCCGGGCGACGACGCTGCTGGAGCACCCCGATCTGTCGCCTCAGGCCCTCCTGCTGGCCAGTCCCGGCATCGACGCGGTGCTGCAGGACCTGGTCTCCGTGATCCGGGGGCTGCCCGATCCTGCCACCGTGGTCGAGCTCGGCTGTGGCATCGGTCTCTTCCGCGATGTGGTTCTCGCCGCGCTGCGGACCACGGACCCGGGACGTGCCGACCGACTCCGATGGATCAGCGTCGAGCCCGACGCCCTGCTGCGTGACCTGGCTCTCGACCGCGGTGTGCGTGCCCTCCAGAGTGCTCCGGTGGAGCCCGTCGACCTGGTGGTGGCCTGCGCGTCGCTGCACCGGGACCCTCGGCTACGCACCGAACTGACCCGGATCTCCGGTGGGCGCTGCTGGGTCCTCGAGATCCCCGACCTCCAGATCACCTCACTGCTGTCCGCAGCCCTGGTGAACCCGGACGTCGTCAAGGCCGACGGTCCGTTGAAAGGGCTGCCCCACTGGTGGCGGATGGTGGAGGAGGCCGGATGGCGTCCGGTGTCGGTGACTGCACACGACCCCGCCTTCCTGATCCTGCATGCCCGGGCCAAGGCCCCTTCCCCGACCGTCTCACGAGCACCGGCCCCGACCATCGCAGCAGCGCCGGAACCCGCACCGTCGAGTCCACCGGCCGTCGGGGTCCGGAACCTGCTGCGCGACCTCTGGCAGCGTCATCTCGGCGTCTCCGGGGTGGATGACGACTCGGACTTCTTCGCCCTCGGTGGGGACTCACTGACGGCGACCCGTGTCCTGGCCGACCTTCGTGCGGCAGGACATCGGCCACGGCTGGTGGAGTTGTTCAACCACCCGCGCCTGGCAGATCTCGCCGCCCTGCTGTCGACCCGCGACACGAGCAGTCCACCCACCCCTGCTGGACCGGGACCGGTCCCCTCGCCCGAGACCCCCCGCCCAGGACACCGCCTCACCGAGGTGCAGCAGGCCTATCTGGCCGGGCGAGCTCCCCAACAGCTGCTGGGTGGGGTCTCAGCGCACTGCTACTACGAGTTCCGGTGCGACGACTTCGACGCCGCCCGTTTCACGGCCGCGGTCGAGACCGTCGTCCGGGACCATCCGGGGCTGCGCACCCTCGTCGACCAGGAGGCCCGGATCGTCGACACCGTGCCGTCGGTGGTCACCGAACACCCGGATCCCCGCGGCGCCACCAGGACCGAGGTGGTCGATCTCAGCCGGAACTCGGCGCTGGTGATCCGCTTCCGGCGTGAGCCGGGAGAGGCCGCCACGATCGGGATCGGCATGGACAACGCCGTGCTCGACGGCGCATCGATGCTGCTCGTGCTCGCAGACATCGGGCGGCGCTACGGCGGTGACACGAGCCCGCTTCCCCCCGGCCCCTCCTTCGCGGATCACGTTGCCGCCCACCCCTGGGTCACCGGTGAGTCACCCACCGATGCCGCTTCACGACACCGGGTCGAGGAGGACCGGAAGTACTGGGACCAGGTCGCGCAACGCCTGCCTGCGGCCCCCGACCTGGTGCCCCGGGAACGACTCACCCGGGTGGACGGGCCCACCTTCGCACGTGTCGCAGCTGATCTGGACCCCTCGACGTGGCAGCAGGTCCGCACGGTTGCGGCGAGGAACGGGGTGACTCCTGCCGCGGTGGTGCTGGCCGCCTACGCGGGCGAACTCGCGGCCTGGTCAGGCCAGCAGGAACTCACCGTCAACGTGACCCGATTCGATCGTGACCCGACCCAACCGGGCATCGACCGGGTCGTCGGGGACTTCACCTCCCTGGTTCCGGTCGGTTGCCACGTCCGACCCGACGAGGAACTGTGGGACCTGGCTGCCCGCATCCAGACCCAGCTCGCCGAAGCAGGGGACCACGACACCGCAGGAACCCTGTGGGTGCAACGTCGGGTGCTGCAGCGCACCGGGGACCCCGTGGCCGCGCTCCTCCCCGTGGTCTTCACCTGCGGGTTGGGTCTCGCGCCCGAGGGCACCCGCCTCGACGACTTCGGCTTCGGTCGGCTGGTCCATGCCGCTTCACAGACCCCTCAGACCATGCTCGACCTCCAGGTCTCGGCCGATGCACACGGGCTGCACCTGACCGCTGACCACGTCACCGAGCTGCTGGGCAGCACCGAGGTGCAGCACCACGTGTCCGGGATCGTGACCCGGCTGGCGGCCTCGGTCGCCCCGGTCGCCACGCCCCCCTCCCAGGCCGGGGCAACGCTGCACGATCAGATCCACGACATCTGGCGGGAGATCCTGGATCTCCCACCGGGGGGGCAGGGACTGAACTTCTTCACCGCGGGTGGTGACTCGCTGCGGGCGACCCGGTGCGTCCGGTTGCTCCGCGAACGGATCCATCCGGGGATCGACCTGCGAATGCTCCTGGTCAATCCCGATCTGGACAGGTTCGTCACCGCTGTGAGCGGCCTGTCCCCCCATCCATCCACCATTGACGACTCCACCACCGGTATCGAGGAGGGAACACTGTGACACCCACGGCACTGATCGAACATCTCGACGCCATCGGGGTGACCCTGTGGGTGGACGGCGAGACGCTGCGGTTCCGTGCTCCCGAAGGGGCGCTCACCGTCGACCTCAGGAATCGCATCAAGGACTCCCGGGCCCAGATCATGGATCTGCTGCGGCACCGGGGTCAGGACCAGGTACGGCGTGATCCGGACGGCGCCCATGACCCGTTCCCCCTCACCGATGTGCAGGGGTCCTACCTGGTGGGACGCACCAGCGCCTTCAGCGACGGTGGTGTCGGCTGCCACGGCTACGCCGAGTTCGACGTCGACCCCACGGTCCTGGGCGAGGATCCCGTCGGCCGTCTCCGCGACGCCTGGCGCCAGGTCGTCGACTGTCACCCGATGCTGAGGGCGATCGTCCACAGCGAGGGGTGGCAACAGGTGGTCCCTGACCTCGAGGTCCCGCTCCGGGTCAGGAGCGCATCCGACAGGGAGACCGTCAGGGAGCAGCTGCAGACCCGGACCCACCCCGTCGTCACTGGGTCGATCACCGATGTCAGCACCCTGGAACCGCTGATCGACGTGGTCGTCACCGTCGGTGTGGAGGACATCGTCCTGCACGTCTCCGTGGATCTGCTCCTGACCGATTTCATCGGCCTGGGTGTCATCCTGGGCGACCTGGCCTCGGTGCTGTCGGGACGCCCGGTCCAGCCGCCGTCGTTGACATTCCGTGACTACCTCGCGACGGTCCGGGAACAGGCCGCCTCACCCCGGGGAAGGGCCGAGCACGACCGGGCAGAGAAATTCTGGAGCGAGCGGGCCACCACCCTCGCGGAGCCGATCACCCTCTCCCCGGAGTCCGGGGACCCGACGGCCCCGACAGGACACCATGACGCCACGATCCGCTTCACCCGACGCAGTCACCACCTGTCCGACGAACAGTGGCAGGGAGTCGAGACCGCAGCCCGGGACGGTGGTGTCACGACGACCTCGCTGCTGGTGGCAGGAGTGGCGCGGGTGCTGCACCGTCACGGTGGCCCCGACCGCGGTCTCGTCGCGATGACCCTGGCGGATCGCAAGCCCGTGGTCCCTGACGTGAACCGGATCGTGGGGGACTTCACCAGCACCCTCCTGGTCGAGGTGGACGGCCGCGCCGATGTCTCGTTGACCGAGCTGGCGGCCACCGCCCAGGAAGCGACCTTCGAGGCCCTGCAGCACAATGCCCTCTCCGGTGTCGAACTGTCCCGGCTCATCGCGGCCGGGCAGGGTGGAGAACGCTTCCAGGTGCCGGTGGTGATCACCTCGACCATCGGTGCCGGGGCCGCGGTGCTCCCCGACCCGGTGCTGCGCCCACGTCCGGGACACGGTCTGAGCCAGACCCCTCAGGTGCTCCTGGACATCCAGTTCTCCCCCGTCCCCGGACAGGGTGGGGTGAGCATCGACTGGGACAGCAGGGACGGTGGGATCTCGGCCACCGTGCTGGATGCCGCCTTCGCCGACTTCTCCGACCTCGTCGACACGATCAGCCGCCACGGGATCCCTGCCACCGACCCGCTGCGACGACGCGCCCCTGCGGCCATCGAGCGCACCGGGCGTCTGGACGTCCTGCCAGCCACCCTGCACGAGCCCCTCATCGCCCGGTGGCGTGAGGACCCGACCGCCCCTGCCGTCATCGACGGCGATCACGTGGTGTCCCGGGGGCAGCTCATGGCAGCGGCGACGACGGTGAGTCGGCACGTCCTCACGGCAGGGGGAGCTCCGAGGGTGGCGGTGGTGCTGCCGCCCGGTGCGGCGCAGGTCGCGGTCGAGCTCGGTGTGCTGCTGGCAGGGGGATGCTACGTCCCCCTGGAGCCCGACTGGCCCGAGGCGAGACGTCAGGCGGTGCTCGAGGTCCTGCGACGCGAGGGCGAGACGATGCTGATCGACTCCGGCACCGAACTGATGGATGAGCTGCACGAGGTCCTGCGGGGCCGGGCGGACCGGCCCGTGGAGTTGCCGTCCGGCACGGTCCCTCCCGACGCCGAGGCCTACGTCATCTTCACCTCGGGATCGACGGGGCACCCCAAGGGAGTCGTGGTCACGCACCGGCAGGCCCGCACGACTCTCGCTGATCTTGAGGCACGCCTCGGGCTCGGGTCCACCGATGCCGTCCTGGCGGTGTCCCGGCACAGCTTCGACCTGTCGGTGTTCAACATGTTCGGGATCCTCGGCGTCGGTGGACGCATGGTGATCCCGACGAGCGGCACGACTGCGGATCCGAGTGCCTGGGCCGCCTCCCTGGTGGAACACCGGGTGAGCGTGTGGAACTCCGTCCCCGCCCAGTTGCAGCTGCTGCTCGACCACCTCGAGGGGCGACAACCGACCGCGGAACTCGCCCTGCGGGTGGTTCTGGTCTCGGGGGACTGGGTTCCGGTCGGGCAGCCCGCCCAGACATGGCGCCACGCCCCGAACACACGGTTCTGGGCACTCGGTGGTGCCACCGAGGCAGCCATCTGGTCGGTCCTGAACGAGGTCACTGCCCCACTGCCCGAGACCGCACGCTCGGTGCCCTACGGGACAGCGATGGACGACCAGGGCATCTGGGTCCTCAACGCCGAGGACGAACCGGCGACGATCGGCCAGATCGGAGACATCGTGATCGGGGGCGACGGTGTCGCCGCCGGCTACCTGGGGGATCCGGGGCTGACGGCTGCTGCCTTCTTCACCCACCCCGCCACCGGGGAACGGTGCTACCGCACCGGTGACCGAGGGCGGATGCTTCCCGATGGCCGGATCGAGTTCCTCGGACGGATCGACGGGCAGGTCAAGATCCGTGGCCACCGGATCGAACTCGGGGAGATCGAATCCGTGCTGGGGGCCATCCCCGGGGTCGCCCGGGCCGTCGCCGCCGTCAACCGTTCGGGTTCGGGCAGCGGCACCCTGGTCGCGGCGGTCCTGCCGGAGACCGGTGACCATCACGCCCTGTTCCATGCCGAACGCGCGGCGGCCGTCACCGGCGTGATGAGCGCCGCGGACCGGGACTTCACCGCCGGGTTGGACGTCGAATCGATGCTCGAGCTGGCCGCGCTCGTCGAGGAGTCGGCGCTGCACCGGATGGCGGTCCAGGTGGCACGGGGTGAGGGGCACGGGATGACCGGGCTGATCGACACCCTGGGCGCCGGTCGGCATGCCGATCTCGTGCAGCGCTGGGTCGCCATGCTCTGTGAGAGGGGCTGGGTCTCCATGGCCGACCAGACCGTCCAGCTGCTGCGCACCCCGGACGTGGCCGAGGAGAAGGCACGCTGGGACCGGATCCAGCAGCTGGATCGGCACATCGGGTACGGCAGCGAACACCTCGCCTATGTCCGTCGCTGTCTCGACGAACTACCGGGCCTGCTGCGCGGGGACGTCGATCCCCTGGCCCTGCTGTTCCCGGAGGGGAACACCCATGTCGCGCGGGCCGCCTACGGCGAGAACCTGTTCGCCAGGTGGATCAACACCGTGGTCGCCACCGGGATCGCGGAGCTGGCCCGTCGGGCCGAGGAGGCCGGGAGAACCCTCCGGGTGCTGGAGATCGGTGGGGGTGTCGGAGGCACGACGGATGCGGTGCTCGAAGCCCTCGGCACCGTGCTGGGCAACGACCTCACCGGCGTGGACTACCTGTTCACCGATGTGTCGCGGTTCTTCTTCGAGGAGGTCACCACACGATGGCCGAGCCTGCGCACCGGCCTGTTCGACATCAATTCACCCGACGGTGTGGTCCCCGGCTCGGTGGATGTCATCCTCTCGGCGAACGTCCTGCACAACGCCCGTCACATCCCCCAGGTCCTGGAGGGACTGGCAGGACTGCTGGTCCCCGGGGGCGTGCTGGCCGCGATCGACTCCACCGTGGTGAACCCGACCCTCATGACCACGATGGAGTTCAAGGAAGGTCTGTCCGATTTCACGGATCTGCGCAACGAGACCGGAAAGCCCTTCCTCGATCTCACGGAGTGGGTCCAGGTCCTGGCCGAGTCCCCGTTCACCCTGGCGGGGTGTTTCCCGGAAGGACCGGACCATCCGATGCGGATCGGGAACCAGCACGCCCTCTGGGCGACCACCGGCGGTGGGCAGGCTCCGCTCGATCCCGATCGGATCATCGCCCATCTCGCCTCGACGCTACCGCACTACATGGTGCCCCGCACCGTCGCGATCCTCGATTCACTGCCGCTGACGGCCAACGGCAAGATCGACCGGGCGAGGGTGGCGGCCCTGACCGACCAGCCGGGGCTCTCCCTCTCCACGAGCAGCACCGCCACCGAACTGGATCCCTGCCAGCAGCGCGTGGCCGCCATCTGGCAGGAGGTGCTGGGGCTGCCCGGAACCCCGCTTCACCCGGGCTCGAACTTCTTCGACCTCGGGGGTGACTCGTTGCTGCTCGCCCGGAGCATCGGGCGGCTCCGCAGGGAGTTGCCCGGCGGCGAGGCCGTGGCGTGGGACGACGCGTTGCGCCGCATCGTCGCGGACCCGACCATCGCCGGGTGTGCCCGAACGTTCACCTCCGAGGAGGACACCGGTCCCGGTGGGGCCGCACAGTCCGCGGTGACCGAGCTGCTGCCGGCCGACGGTGTCGGGGACGAGGTCCTCGTGCTGGTCCATGACGGCTCGGGGGGACTGGCGCCCTATCAGGACGTGATCGAGGTCCTGCGGCGCACCACACCTCGGCCCCGTGTCCTCGGCCTTCGACGAACCACGGACGACGGTTACCTGGAGACCCCTCCCGCCGAGCTCCTGGATCAGCTCTCCGACCGTTACGCCACCGAGTTGATCTCGCTCGGGGTCTCACGGGTGCAGCTGTTCGGCTACTGCATGGGTGGCCTGATCGCGGCCGGCGTGGCCACTCGGCTCGCCGAGGCCGACATCGAGGTCACGGGCTGCACGGTGGTGAGTTCCTACCGAATCCCGTTCGCCGTCGAGGACGAACTGATGCTGGATCATTCGTTCGCGAAACTGCTCCACCTCGACCCCGCCGATGCCGGCATCGATGTCGACGAACACGCCCTGGGTCGGGCCCTGACCGAGGTGCGTCGGCACTCCCCCACGCGGATCGCCCCGGGTGCCATCCGGGAGGTGGCCGAGCCGGAACTGGCAGCGGCACTGGATCGCGCCCCGGCCGACTCCGGGGAGAGGCTGCGGCGTCTGGCCGTGAGTGATCCCCGGAGCACCTGGACCCCCGAGACCCTGGCACTGGTCAAGGAGGTCTTCCGACAGTCGATGGCAGCGGTCGCGCAGTGGGACGCCCCCGCCTACCTGGGCGACATCTGCTTCCTGCGTCAGCGTGGCGACCTGCACTTCCTGCCCACCCTTCGCGAGGACATGACGGATTTCTGGTCGACGTTCTGCCTCGGTGAACTCGACGTGCAGGACATCGAGGGAACCCATTTCGACTGTCTCGGCCCCGACAACGCCGACGGTGTCGTCACGATCCTGAACCGGAGGTGGGAACGATGAGGGCCGTGGTCCTGGGGGCACGAGGAGCCGTGGGACGCTCCTGCGTGGCGCAGCTGCTCACCGCCGGGGTCGAGGTCCTCGCGGTGGGGCGTGACGCCACACAGGTCGCCGCGGCCTGCCCCGGGGCGAGGATCCACCCCGGTCTGGACCTGGAGGACCTGCTCTTTGGGAACCAGTCGTCCGGGGCCATCGCCGACCTGTTGGTCGATGCCGATGTGGTGGTGTGCTGCGCGGGGCCGTCACACCGCTACTCCGAGGCCGTGGCCCGGCTGGTGCTGGAGGCAGGGGTGCGTTTCGTGGATCCCGGAGCGGAGGGGCTCGTCCCGGTGCTCTCACCACTGGCGGCGGCATCGGGGACGAGTGCGTTGCTCGGTGCCGGGGTGCAGCCCGGGCTGGTCGGACTCGCGGTCACCGTGGCCACGGCTCGCCTCGGGCAGCCACCCCGGCAGGTCCATGGCTGGTGCGGTGGCCTCCAGCCCCTCACACTGGCCGGGATCCAGGAGTACCTGCATGCCGCCCAGCAGGGCAACCGGGTGGGCACGATGCTGGCCAGGGGGCGGCACGTGGCCGTGCGTCCCGAACAGACCCCGCCGCCCCCCGCACCGTTCCCACCGAGCGCTGTCGCACACAGCCACCTCGACGAGGAGGCGGAGGACAGGGCCAGGGCATCCGGTTCGGAGCACCTGCACTGGGCCAATGTCACCGACGGGGCCGTGACCGCGACGGTCCTGGGACGTTGTCTGGGCGGGGATGCCAGCGTTCAGGAGGCGATCGCCGCTGCCCGTACCGACCTGTTCGGTCGGCAACCGTACTTCCACATCCTGGTCGAGGCCACCGACGGTCGGGAACGCAGTTGGGCCAGGGTCTCGTGCACCGACTCCTACGCCGCGACCGGAGCCGTCTGCGCCGCGACCGCATTGGTCACCGACGCACCTCCCGGCGCCCACAACGCCTGCTCCCACACCGACCCTGCCGCATCGTGGAACCGACTGGCGGACATGCTCGCCCCACGGGTTCGCCTCAGTCTCGGAGTCGGTCCCGGTTTCGGCGAGACCGCCACGATCGAGGAGGGGGAGCTGTGAGCGCGCGCGTGGCGGTGGTGGGGGCGACCTTCGGGGCCCACTACGCCAGAGCACTGCGCCACCCCGCGGCCCCCGCGGAGCTGGCCTGCATCGTGGGTGCCGGGGGGCGTCATTCCCGTGACCTGGCCGATGAGTGTGGGGTACCGTTGCGCCCCCTCGCGGAGGTCACCGACGTCGATGCCGCGGTCGTGGCCGTGCGTGCCTCGGTGATCGGGGGTGCCGGGGACGAGATCGCGGCCACGTTGCTGAGCCGTGGGATTCCCGTGCTGCAGGAGCTTCCCGTGCACACCCGCGATCTGGCCGAGTCGTTGCGCGCGGCTCGCCGCGGCAACGCCGGATTCGACGTCAACCCGTTCTATCTCCACCTGGACCCGATGCGCCGTTTCATCGCCCGAGGACAGGAACTGCAGCGTCACTCCCCCGCCCATCGAGTGGTGGCCCGCAGCTGCGGGCAGACCATGCATTCCACCCTGTTCGTCCTGGCGGAACTGCTCCAGGGTCCGCCCCCACGTCAGGCCGAGGTGTTTCCCGGTGTCGAGGGTCACCTGGCACGACTGGACTGGGCGGGCACGGAGGTCGACCTCGTGATCGGGGCCCGGCTCGACCCCGCCGATCCGGACAACCTGGCACAACCCCTGATGTCCGTCACGGTGAGCTGTGGCGACGGCGAGTTGCACATCGACCACCCTCACGGCCCCACCAGGTGGCAGCCCCGGATCCACATGACGGGAAACCTCCCCCCGGCCCTGACGGTTCCTGCAGCCGTGGTCCTGCCTCCCGAACAGGAGCCCAGCATCCAGGACGCGCTGGGCCGGTTGTGGCCCAGCGCCATCCACCGGGCGATCTCGAAACTGCTCACCGCACCGCGCGCCCTGCCCACCCAACGCACGCTCGGCGTGCTGCGGCTGTGGGAGACGATCTCAGCTGAGTTGCCACCCCCCGTGCCGGTGACCGCCGAACCCCCGACCGACAGGATCGACCTGCTGGCGGCGATCCGATGAGCAGGGTCGTCGCCACTCTTCCCGGCGCCTGCCCAGCGGGACGTGCCCTGGTCCTGTTCCCCCATGCCGGGGGCAGCCCCCGGTTCTTCCGCCACTGGGTCGGCAGGATCCCCGGCGTCCATCTGCTGGGAGTCACCTATCCCGGGCGCGATCACAGGATCGACGAACCGCATCCCGGCTCCCTGACGGAGTTGGCCGAGGAGGTCGCCCACCACCTTCGCCACCTGCCTGACCCCGTGCTGTTCGGGCACTCCATGGGCGCGCTCGTCGCGCACGAGGTCGCTGGCCTGCTGACTGGGTCCGGGGGTGCTCCGGAGCTGGTCGTCTCCGGGCATGACGCCCCCTGCAGCGCTCCTCGCCGTTCCATCCTGCACAACCGTCCGGACCATGAGTTGATCGCCGACCTGGTGCGCCTCGATCATCACAACGCCGAGGTCTTCGCGCTGCGAGAGCTCGCCGATCTGTTCCTTCCCGCCATTCGTGAGGACTACCGCATGGTCGAGACCCATCGCACCGTCACCAGACAACGCATCCCGCGCATCCTCGTGATCAACGGTGACCACGATCCAGAGGTCACCGCGACGGGGGCCGCCGCCTGGTGTCGTCATGCCGCTCGTTTCGACGGGGTGCAGCTCGTCGACGGCGGGCACTTCCACCATGCGGCACCACGGCTGCAGTGCTGCCGCCTGGTCGGCGACCACATCGCGAGGCGACGCGTCGCCACACCCTGAGACCTCACGTCCTCACCGAGAAGGAGAATCCATGAAATTCACGTCCAAAGAGCTCATCTCCCTGGGCATCTTCACCGCCGTGTTCACCGTGATCCACTACGTGTTCAACATGCTCGGTGCCATCACCCCGGCGCTCCAGCTGATCGGGGGAAACCTGGGGATCATCGTCAACGGCATCACCTTCATGCTGTTCCTGACCCGGGTCCGACACTTCGGTCTCATCACGTTGTTCGCTGTCCTGCTGGGTCTCCTGGTCACCCTGACTGGCCACCATCCCGTGAGCATGATCACCGCGCTGTTGGCCGGTCTGGGAGCCGATGCCCTCGCCTCACGTGGCGACTTCCGTGCTCCCTTGGCGACCATCTCGTCCTACGGTGTGTTCAGCCTGTGGGTGGTCGGGGCCTATCTGCCCCTGTTGTTCATGCGTGACGAGTTGTTGGCCAGCTACCGCGACCAGATGGGGCCCGACTGGGCGGAGGCCTTCGCCACGTTGTTCAGCCCTCCGGTGGTCATCCTCATGATCCTGCTCACCTTCCTCGTCGGGCTGGTCGGCGGTTTCATCGGTCGACGCGCCCTGTCGAAGCACTTCGAGCGGGCTGGTCTGGCCTGAGTGTTCGACGTCCGTGTCCTGGTGGTGTCCGTGGTTCTCATGGACGCCCTGGTGCTCGCCAGCCTTCCCCGCCATGTCGATCTCATCGCCGCCCTGGTGCTGATCGGTCTGCTCATCCTGCACCGGTTGTGGCGTCAGTTCGCCTGGTTGCTGGTCACCGCCGCCCTGCTGCTGGGCACCGCCCAGGTCCTGCGACTGCTCCAGGGGCCGGTTGCCGGTGCTCTCGGCATCGCGGTGACCTTCGTGTGGCGCTACTGTCTGGCGGGGGCATTCGGTTGGTTCCTGATCACCGTCGTGCGTCCCACCGAGTTCGTGGCGGCGATGACGCGGCTGCGTCTTCCGCGGTTCCTCCTCGTCCCGATCGCGGTGGTGCTCCGGTTCATCCCGACCGTGGCGACCGAGGCCCGGGCCATCGGTGACGCGATGCGCATGCGTGGCCTGGTCACAGGGCCTTGGTCCATGGTCCGACACCCCATCAGAACCTCCGAACACCTGGTCATCCCTCTTCTCGCGGCCGCGGTCAGGGCAGGGGACGAACTGACCGCGTCCGCCCTGAGCCGGGGATTCGGCTCCTCGTCGGGCCGCACCACCATCGTCGACCTGCGGCTCGGCCTCGCCGACCTGTTGCTGGCCGTGGTGGTCGCCGTCGTGGCCGCCCATGCGTTCGGGATCCTCCCATGAGCCCGGCGGTACGCCTCGACGGGGTCTTCGTCCGATACCCCGGGGCCACGGTCGACGCGCTCCAGGACGTCGACCTCACCCTCGAGCCCGGCCAGGTCGTCCTCGTCACCGGACGTAGCGGCTGTGGCAAGTCCACACTGGTCAGACTGGTCAATGGCCTGATCCCCCACCTGCACGAGGCGACCGTTCGCGGCATCGTCGAGGTCACGGGGCTGCGCCCGGCCGAGCACGAACTCCATGCGATGGGGCGGATCGTCTCGACGGTCTTCCAGAACCCCCGTACCCAGTTCTTCTGCGCAGATTCCACCGCTGAGCTGGCCTTCGCCGGCGAGAACGCAGGGCTGGCGCCACAGCTCATCCGGGAGCGGATCCGCACCGTCACCACGCGGTTGGGCATGACACAGTTGCTGGATCGTCGGATGGCCCATCTCTCGGGAGGCCAGAAACAGCAGATCGCGATCGCCGCCGCTGCTGTCAACGAACCCCGGATCCACGTCCTCGACGAACCCACCTCCAACCTCGACGACACCGGTGTCCTGGCCGTGCAGCAGTTGCTCGGCCAGCTGCGGACCGAAGGGGCGACCGTGCTCATCGCGGAGCACCGTCTGGCCTTTCTCCGGCACCTCGTGGACCGGGTCATCGTGCTGGAGCAGGGCAGGGTCCGGCTGGATCTGCCTGCCGCCGAGTTCTACGCCATGGACGAGTCCCGGCGACGTCGGCTCGGCCTTCGGCAACTCCACGAGCCCCGGTGGCAGTCGATGCCCCCGGCCTCGGCCCACCACGACGTCTCGCAGGGGCTGTCGGTCTCCGATCTGGTCTTCAGACACGGCCGCGGCCTCGATCCCGTCCTCGACCTCCCGAGCCTCCAGCTGCCCCGCGGGAAGGTCACCGTCATCACCGGCCGCAACGGCGCCGGGAAGTCAACCCTGGTGCGGGTGCTCTCGGGACTGAGTCGCCCCACCCGGGGAACCATCCTGCTCGACGGCCGCCCCATCCACCGTCGTGCCCTGCTGCAGCGCAGCCATGTCGTCATGCAGGACGTCAACCGGCAGTTGTTCTTCGACACGGTCCACGGCGAGCTCACCAACGGGGTCACCGCCACCGACGTCACCGACGTGCTGCAGGATCTGGGCCTGGCCGGGCTCCAGGACCATCACCCGATGGCGCTCTCGGGTGGGCAACGTCAGCGCGTCGCCGTCGCAGCCGCCGTGACGGCTGACTCCGATCTCGTGTTCTTCGACGAACCCACCTCCGGCCTCGACCGCGATGGCATGCACGCGATCGGTGAGCTGCTGCACGATCTCGCGGCCGACAACCGGATCGTCGCCGTCGTCACCCACGACCGGGAACTCGCTGCGGAGTGCGGGGACGTCGTGCTTCCCCTGGGGACGGGATGATCATCCACGTCGCCGTTCGCGGGGCGTGTCCGGTCCCGGCCCGGGAGCTTCCCCCGTGGAACGGAGCCGGGCCGCACCCCTTTGCCGCCGCGAGGACAGGTGGCCGTGATCGTCTCCGCCGGCATCCCGTGCGGGGCGACACCGAGACGACTCCCGTGACGCGCGCCATCGACGGTGCAGTGCACCGGGGCCGGGAGGACGGGTCCTCCCCCGGTGCGTCGCAACGGATGGTGGGCGGTCAGTCGTCCTCGAGAAAGTGATACCTTCGCATCCATGAGCGAACCGGTCGTCCCCAGCAACTTCATCACCGATGCGATCCGTCGCGACAACGAGGCGGGCACATACGGCGGCAGGGTGCAGACCCGGTTCCCCCCCGAACCGAACGGCTACCTCCACATCGGCCATGCCAAGGCCGTCGTCGTGGACTTCGGCACCGCCCAGGACTTCGGCGGCTCCTGCATGCTGCGGCTCGACGACACCAACCCGGAGACCGAGGAGGAGGAGTACGTCGACTCCATCATCGAGGACATCCGCTGGCTGGGCTACGAGCCCGCGGATGTACGCCACGCCTCCGACTACTTCGACCAGCTGCACGACTGGGCGGTGCTGCTCATCGAGAAGGGACTGGCCTACGTCGACGACCAGGACGGGGAGACCATCTCCGCCACCCGTGGTTCCTTCGGGGTGCCCGGCACCAACTCGCCGTTCCGGGACCGCAGCGTGGCCGAGAACCTCGACCTGTTCGCGCGGATGCGCTCCGGGGAGTTCCCCGACGGGGCCAGGGTGCTCCGGGCGAAGATCGACATGGCCCACGAGAACATGCAGCTTCGTGATCCGGTGATGTACCGGATCCGCAACGCCCACCACCATCGCACGGGGGACCGGTGGTGCATCTACCCCACCTACGACTGGGCGCACGGCCAGTCCGACGCCTTCGAGGGGGTGACCCACTCCATCTGCACCCTCGAGTTCGAGTCCCACCGTCCGCTCTACGACTGGTTCCTCGCCCAGCTGGACCTGGAGACCGCCCCGCCCCGCCAGTACGAGTTCGCCCGGCTGGAGCTGACCCACACCGTCACCTCCAAACGACGGCTGAAGAAGCTCGTCGCCGACGGCGTGGTCGACGGCTGGGACGATCCCCGGATGCCCACCATCCGGGGGCTGCGCCGTCGCGGCTACCCGGCTGCCGCGCTGCGGGCGTTCTGCCGGGAGGTCGGCACCACCCGCACCAACTCCCGCAAGGCCATCGAGGAACTGGAGAGCTACGTCCGCCGGGAGCTCAACGCCACCGCGCAGCGCCGGATGGCGGTGCTGCGCCCCCTCAGGGTGGTCCTCGACGGCTGGCCCACGAACGCCGACGGCACCCCGGTGGTCGAGTGGTTCGACGTGGTCAACAACCCGGAGGACGAGGCCGACGGTACCCGCAGGGTCCCCTTCACCGGCGAACTGTGGATCGAGCAGGACGACTTCCGCGAGGTCCCTCCCCCGAAGTACTTCCGGCTCTCACCCGGACGTGAGGTGAGGCTGCGTGGCGCCTACCTGGTGACCGCCCAGGAGGTGGTCAAGGACGCGGCGGGCGACATCGTCGAGGTCCGGTGCAGCTACGACCCGGAGTCACGCGGTGGCACACCGACCGATGGCCGCAAGGTGAAGTCGACCATGCACTGGGTCTCCGCCCCGCACGCCCTGGATGCGACGGTGGCCCTCTACGACCGGTTGTTCACGGCCGAGGCCCCCGGGGAGCGCACCGGTGAGGCCCTCGATGACCTCAACCCGAACTCGCGTGAACTGCTGACGAACGCCAAGGTGGAGCCCTCGCTCGAGCACGCCCGGCCCGGTCAGGTGGTTCAGTTCGAGCGTCTCGGCTACTTCGCCGTCGACGACGAGGTCCCCATGACCTTCCACCGCACCGTCGGGCTGAAGGACGAGTGGGCCAGCATCCAGAAACGCAGCTGACCATGTGGCCACAGGACGACTCCCCCGCCGAGGTGGCGCTGGATCTGCTCTCGGTCGTCGGCCACGCCATCGCCGGGTTCCTGATCGGGGCCGTGGCCTCCATCGTCATCTCGGTGGTGATGGGCCGTCTCGTGCGACGCAACGACCGTCTGAGCTACCTGAGCAGGAACCTCAAGACCCCGCAACGGGTCTTCCTGCTGCTGCTCGGCACCGGTCTCGGCATCGCCGTGGCGACGGGTCCGCTGCCGTTCCAGCCGTCCCCTGGCTGGCGGCCGTACTTCATGCACGGTTTCCTCATCGTCATGATCCTCGCCACCGCCTCCGTGCTCTCCGGGGTGATCGGCACCATCCAGGACGGGATCATCGCCCGCAACAGCGATGCCGTGGAGACCACCCACTTCCGACGGGTACGCACCCAGATGCAGGTGATCTCCCGTGTCGGGGTCGGTGTGGTGTGGCTCGGAGCGTGTGCTGCCTCCCTGCTGACCTTCGACCAGTTCCGGGCCATCGGGGCCTCCGTGCTGGCCTCGGCCGGTGTGCTCTCCCTGGTCGTGGGTCTGGCCGCCCAGTCGTCGCTGACCAATGTCTTCGCCGGCATCCAGATCGCAATGACCGATGCGCTGCGGGTCGGTGACATCGTCGTGGCCGACGGCAACCAGGGAAAGGTCGAGGAGATCACGTTGACCTACGTGGTCATCAAGAGCTGGGATGAGCGTCGCTGGATCATGCCGTCGACACTGTTCACCAGTCAGACCTTCGAGAACTGGACCAGACTGGAGCCGAAGCTGCTCGGGGTCGTGGAGTTCGACCTGGACTGGCTCGCCCCCGTCGAGGCGATGCGGATCGAGCTGCAGCGCATCCTCCAGGCCAGCCCGCTGTGGGACGGGCGGGAGTGCCAGCTGCAGGTGACCAATGCCGTCGGCGGGACGGTTCGGCTGCGCGCCGTGGTCTCCGCCAGCGCGGCGGACAAGCTGTGGGACCTCCGCTGCCACGTCCGGGAGCGGCTGATCCACTGGCTGCAGTCCGAGGCGGTCTACGCCCTGCCCCGCACCCGGTTGGAGCCGGAGACCACGACGGCCCCGTCGCAGGACGTGCGCCGGGACTTCCTGGAGCAGACCCGAGCCGAGTGGGAGGCCGAGCAGGCGGACCTCACCGAGACCCAGGTGCTGCCTCCCACCAAGGACGGCCCTCCGGTCCCGCAGGAGGAGGAGACGGGGCGTCACAGCTGGTTGAAGGCCCTCCGTCGCAGTCTCAGCTGAGAGCTGTGAGCCCGGCTCTCCCGGTCACCGCCTCGGTGCGGCGCAGGCATCCACCAGCGTGGACCGTCCTGAAGGGCACCTTCCCGGGGACGAAACGCAGGTGAAGGACGACAGACCCTCGGTCGTGTCGCGACCGTCCCAGCGTCTCTTCCCGACGATTCGTGGCCCGGTCCGGTTTCGATGGTCGAACCGATCGCAGGTCGTGGCACGGAGCACAGCAGAGGGGCCCGCACCTCCTGGTGCGGGCCCCTCCACATGACTGCTCAGATCACTTGAGGATCTTCACGACCTTGCCGGCGCCGACGGTGCGGCCGCCCTCACGGATGGCGAACTTGAGGTTCTCCTCCATGGCGATGGGCTTGTTGAGGTGAACGGTCATCTCGGTGTTGTCACCGGGCATGACCATGTCGGTGCCCTCCGGCAGCTGGACCACACCGGTGACGTCGGTGGTGCGGAAGTAGAACTGCGGGGAGTAGTTGGAGAAGAACGGCTTGTGACGGCCACCCTCCTCCTTGTTGAGCACGTAGACGGTGGCCTCGAAGTCGGTGTGCGGGGTGGTGGAACCGGGCTTGATCACGACCATGCCGCGCTCCACGTCCTCCTTCTTCGTGCCACGCAGCAGCAGGCCGACGTTCTCACCGGCGCGACCCTCGTCGAGGATCTTGCGGAACATCTCGACACCGGTGACGGTGGTGGTCTGCTTCTCGTCGCGGATGCCGACGATGTCGACGGTGTCGCCGGTCTTGACGATGCCGCGCTCGATACGACCGGTGATGACGGTGCCACGACCGGTGATCGTGAAGACGTCCTCGACGGGCATGAGGAACGGCTTGTCGGTGTCACGCTCCGGCTGCGGGATGTACTCGTCCACGGCGTCCATGAGCTCGAGGATGGAGTTGGCCCACTTCTCGTCGCCGTTCAGCGCCGGGTAGGCGGCGATGCGGACGATCGGCAGGTTGTCGCCGTCGAACTCCTGGGCGGAGAGGATCTCGCGGAGCTCCATCTCGACGAGGTCGATCAGGTCGGCGTCCTCCTCGGCGATCATGTCGCACTTGTTGAGGGCGACGACGATGGCCGGCACGCCGACCTGGCGGGCCAGGAGGATGTGCTCGTGGGTCTGCGCCATCGGGCCGTCGGTGGCGGCCACGACGAGGATGGCGCCGTCCATCTGGGCAGCACCGGTGATCATGTTCTTCACGTAGTCGGCGTGACCGGGGCAGTCGACGTGGGCGTAGTGACGCTTCTCGGTCTGGTACTCGACGTGCGCGATGGAGATGGTGATACCGCGCTGACGCTCCTCGGGAGCCTTGTCGATGCTGTCGAACGGCGACAGCTCGTTCAGCTCCGGGTACTTGTCGTGGAGCACCTTGGTGATCGCCGCGGTCAGAGTGGTCTTGCCGTGGTCGACGTGTCCAATGGTGCCGATGTTGCAGTGCGGCTTAGTCCGCTCAAACTTGGCCTTTGCCACTTAAGGGCTCCTTCTGGGTCTCACCACGCACCGTGCGTGGCCTGTTTCTGGTGCACCCCTGCGCAGTGGTACACCAGGGGTCCGACGCTCAGGAGTGTTTCCCGGGCGCATACCGAAGTAATGCTATCGGGACCTCCCGCTAAGTCAAACTCCGGGTGCGTGTCCTTCACGCACTCGGCCGTGACGGGGTCAGCAGACGTCCTGGATGAACGAGGTGTCCCCCTCGTCGAGCTGCCCCAGCTGGGCCACGCGTCCGGTGTGACGGCCGCCCTGGAACTGGGTGGTGAGGAACTCCCGACACAGGTCCAGTGCGACGTCGGGGCCGACGACACGTGCCCCGAAGCAGAGGATGTTCGCGTTGTTGTGGGCACGGGACATGCGTGCCGAGTAGCTCTCGGACACGCAGGCGGCCCGGATGCCCCTCACCTTGTTGCAGGCGATCGAGATCCCGATCCCGGAGCCGCAGATCGCGATCCCGAGATCGAACTCCCCCGCCGCCACCTGCTGCGCGAGGCCGGCACCCCACGCCGCGTAGTCGGTGCGTTCCGCCGTCGCCGGGCCGCGATCGACGATGTCGTACCCGAGGTCACGCAGGCGAGGGATGAGGTCGACCCGGAGGTCATGGGCAGCATGGTCACTGGTGATGCCGATCTTCATGCCACCACCCTACTCCCGGCCCTTGTCGGACTACCCTTGGACCATGAACCCCCACACCTTGGTCACGCAGCTGCGCTCCCGGGCCGAGTCCGGGGACTCCGCCGCCATGCTCGAGCTGGCGAACCGGCTCCACGACGAGACCGACCTCGAGGACGAGGCGATGTCGTGGTGGCGACGCGCAGCAGAGGCGGGTGAGTCTGAGGCTGCCTTCAACCTGGGCTCGATGCTGGAGGACGACGACCCCGAGGCCGCCCTGGCCTGGTACGAGCAGGCGGCCACCGCGGGCCACCTGGAGGCGAAGGTCAACGCCGGCGCGCTGCTGGCCGAGCAGGGGGCGTTCGAGCGGGCCACGACGTGGTGGGACTCCGCAGCCCGGGACGGCGACGCGGACGCGATGTACAACCTCGGCCAACTCGCCGACCGGGAGGGCCGGGCCGAGGAGGCGGAACGCTGGTGGCTTCAGGCGATGCGTCACGGCGTCGAGGAGGCGCTGGAGAACCTCGCCGCACAGTGTGAGGACCTGCACCGGGCCGAGGATCCCCGCACCGCGCCCTTGGCGGACCTCGTCCTGGCCACGCTGGCCGAGGTCGGGCTCAAGGCCCCACCACCGATCCGTCGCAACCTGGAGCAGTGGGCCGTCCCCGACACCACGCTCCGCTGAACGGCGAAGGCCCGACCCCCCACCGGGGGCCGGGCCTTCTGGTGCTCAGCGGATCACTCGCCGCCGCGGGCCTTGGCCACGATCTCGTCCGAGACGTTCTTCGGGGTCTCGGCGTAGGAGTGGAACTCCATCGAGTAGGAGGCCTGGCCTGAGGTCTTCGAGCGCAGGTCACCGACGTAGCCGAACATCTCCGACAGCGGCACCAGCGCCCGCACGATGCGGTTGCCGTGCTGCTCGTCCATCGACTGCACGTGCCCACGACGTGCGTTGAGGTCACCGATCACGGTGCCGAGGTAGTCCTCGGGCGTGGTCACCTCGACCGCCATCATCGGCTCCAGGATGGCCGGGTCGGCCTTCTTCGCGGCCTCCTTGAAGGCCATGGAACCAGCCAGCTTGAAGGCGAGCTCGGAGGAGTCGACATCGTGGTAGGCACCGTCGGTGAGGGTGACCTTGATGTCCTCGACCGGGTAACCGGCGAGCACACCGAACTGCATGGCGTCCTTGATGCCCGCATCGACGGCCGGGATGTACTCCTTCGGGATGCGGCCACCGGTGACGGCGTTGACGAACTCGTAACCGGAACCGGGCTCGGTGGGCTCGAGATCGATGATGACGCGGCCGAACTGGCCGGAACCACCGGACTGCTTCTTGTGGGTGTACTCGACCTTCTCCACCTTGCGGCGCAGGGTCTCGCGGTAGGCCACCTGCGGCTTGCCGATGTTGGCCTCGACCTTGAACTCACGCTTCATGCGGTCGATGAGGACCTCGAGGTGGAGCTCGCCCATCCCGGCGATGATGGTCTGGCCGGTCTCCTCGTCGGTGTGGACGCGGAAGGTCGGGTCCTCCTCGGCGAGTCGCTGGATGGCGACCGAGAGCTTCTCCTGGTCCGACTTCGACTTCGGCTCGATGGCCTGCTCGATGACGGGGTTCGGGAACTCCATCGACTCGAGGATGATCGGGTGGGCAGGATCACACAGGGTCTCACCGGTGGTGGTGTCCTTGAGCCCCATGACGGCGCAGATCATGCCCGCACCGATCGACTCGATCTCCTCACGCTTGTTGGCGTGCATCTGGTAGATCTTGCCGATGCGCTCCTTCTTGCCCTTGGTGGCGTTGAGGACCTGGGAGCCCGCCTGCAGCACGCCGGAGTAGACACGGATGAAGGTCAGCTTGCCCAGGTGCGGGTCTGCGGCGATCTTGAAGGCCAGGATCGACAGCGGCTCGTCCTCCGACGGTTTGCGCTCGAGGTGGACGGACTCGTCCCCCGGCTTGAAGCCGTCGATGGCCGGCACGTCGAGCGGGGAGGGCAGGTAGTCCACCACGGCGTTGAGCACCGGCTGGACACCCTTGTTCTTGAACGACGTGCCGCAGACCACAGCGGTGAAGGCGTTGGCCAGCACGCCACGACGGATCGCAGCCTTGATCTGCTCGACGGTGATCGACTCGGGATCCTCGAGCCACAGCTCCATGAACTCGTCGTCGTGCTCCGCGATGGTCTCGAGCATCTCGGCACGGGCCAGCTCAGCGGCCTCGACCATGTCCTCGGGGATCTCGGCGATCTCGTAGTCGTTGACGTCCGGCTTGGTCACCTCGGTGGGCCAGATGTTGGCCTTCATGGTGACCAGGTCGACCTGACCACGGAAGTTGGCCTCGGCCCCGATCGGCAGCTGCAGCAGCACCGGGGTGGCGTTGAGCCGCTCCCGGATGGTCTTGACGCAGTGCTCGAAGGAGGCACCGGTGCGGTCGAGCTTGTTGATGTAGCAGATGCGCGGCACGCCGTACTTGGAGGCCTGACGCCACACGGTCTGCGACTGCGGCTCGACACCGGCCACGCCGTCGAACACGGCCACGGCACCGTCGAGCACACGCAGGGAGCGCTCCACCTCGACGGTGAAGTCGACGTGCCCGGGGGTGTCGATGATGTTGATCTGGGTGTCGTGCCAGAAGCAGGTGGTGGCGGCCGACGTGATGGTGATGCCGCGTTCCTGCTCCTGCTCCATCCAGTCCATCGTCGCGCCACCCTCGTGGACCTCGCCGATCTTGTAGGACTTGCCGGTGTAGAAGAGGATGCGCTCGGTGGTGGTGGTCTTTCCGGCGTCGATGTGCGCCATGATGCCGATGTTGCGCACCTTGGACAGGTCAATCTTGGCCACTGTCAGTCCTTTGCTGAAGTCTGTGGGAGAAAACGGTGATCAGCCCCCGGGGAGGCCCCGGGGGCTGGGAGATCACCAGCGGTAGTGGGCGAAGGCGCGGTTGGCCTCGGCCATCTTGTGGGTGTCCTCGCGACGCTTGACGGAGGCGCCGAGACCGTTGGAGGCGTCCAGGATCTCGTTCATGAGGCGCTCGGTCATGGTCTTCTCGCGACGGGCGCGGGAGAAGGAGACGAGCCAGCGCATGGCCAGCGTGGTCTGGCGAGCGGGCTTGACCTCGATCGGCACCTGGTAGGTGGCGCCACCGACGCGGCGGGACTTGACCTCGATGGAGGGCTTGACGTTGTCGAGGGCGCGCTTGAGGGTCTGGACGGGGTCCTGACCGGTCTTGGCGCGGGTGCCCTCGAGGGCGTTGTAGACGATCGACTGGGCGACGGTCTTCTTGCCGTCGAGCAGGATCTTGCTGACCAGCTGGCTCACCAGTGGGGAGCCGTAGACCGGGTCGACGAGAATGGGGCGCTTCGGCGCGGGACCCTTGCGAGGCATTACTTCTCCTTCTTCGCGCCGTAGCGGCTGCGGGCCTGCTTGCGGTTCTTGACACCCTGGGTGTCAAGGGCGCCACGGACGATCTTGTAACGGACACCGGGCAGGTCCTTCACACGACCGCCACGGACGAGCACCATCGAGTGCTCCTGCAGGTTGTGGCCCACACCTGGGATGTAGGCGGTGACCTCGATGCCGGAGGACAGACGCACACGCGCCACCTTGCGCAGGGCGGAGTTCGGCTTCTTCGGGGTGGTGGTGTACACACGGGTGCACACCCCACGACGTTGCGGGGAGCCCTTGAGAGCGGGCGTCTTGTTCTTGCTGACCTTGTCGGTGCGGCCCTTGCGGACCAGCTGCTGAATTGTTGGCACCTGTTGGCATCACTTTCGTAGTTTGGACGGGTATCCCTGGCTCGCGGCCGCCGTCGTCGTGCTTTCCGGGTCACCGTTTCCGTACCGGCTGCGTCGTCAGCGGCTGCTGTGCGAACTCCGCACCGACCCATGGACGTCTTCGCAACTCAAGGATCCACCGGTCATGCCAGGGCACGCACACTGCGCCCGCGTGAGGCGGACGCACCCGGCAAGGGTACTCCAGCAGACCGGGAGGGTCAAAACACGACGCCGCACACACCGGTCCCGGACATGACGGTGGGGTCGAGAGACCACGCTCTCGACCCCACCGTCATGCAGTGATGTGGGTCAGGCCCCGGTGCTGGGGAGGCCGACCTTCTTGGCACCCTTGCTGGCACCGACGCCCGGCGCGGGAGCGGTCTTGCCCGGTGCCTTGGAGTCGGAGTCAGGACGTCCCCAGTAGAACATCCGGGACAGGGAGAGGTTGGACTTCTCACCCTTGGCGCTCAGCGTGTAGTTGCCCAGCGGGACATCGCTCTTCAGCACCAGCTTGTGGGTGAAGACACCGTTGGCGTCCGCGGTGCCGACGTTCGCCGCACTCCAGTAGGACTTGCCGTCCGCGTCACGCACCATGTTCAACGACACGGACTCGCCCGGCTCGAAACCGTACCCGGTGATCGTGATCTGGTCACCGGCGCGCCACGAGGTGGGCTCGAAGAACAGGAGGGTCGGCTTGATGGTGACGTCCAGCGCCGCGGTGGCATCCGAGCCGTTGTAGCTCACGCAGAGCGCGGTCAGGGTCTGCTTGCCGACCTGCTCGGCCGCTGCCAGGACCTTCACCCCGGCAGCACCCTCGGCGACGGTGCCACTTCCGACCACCTTGTCGCCCAGCCGCAGCTGGTAGCCCTTGTGTTCGCTCGAGCACACCGTCTTGGCGATGAACGGCTTGCCCTGGGTGAGCTCTGCGCCCTGGTGGTTGCCACCCTTCACGTCGATGGTGACGGTGGGGGTCGTCGCCTTGGTGCCCTCGTCGGCACCTGCGGTCTGTGCGCCCACCATCACCAGTGCAGCTGCTGCCAACGTGGCAAGAATCTTCTTCGTTTTCATGGGTTTCCTCGTATCGGGGACAGGAACTTCCAAGCCGCTGTCGATCCTAACAGCCCGGGGGCTCGTTTCCCTCATCGCCCGTGACGATCAGCAGCTTCCGTCCCGGAAGACGTCCAACTGCTGCTGCCCCTCCGGCTCGATCCCGGTCATGAGGTCCTCCTCGGCGACCGGTTCGGTCACCAGCACCTCCGGGACCAGCTCGAGGTCCCGCAGCGACAGGACGTCCAGCACCCCGGTCCCGGGGTCCACCGCGAGTCGTCTTCTCGCGACGTCCGCCGCCTCCCACGCGCGGCCCGGTCCCGCCTGCCGCATCGCATGCACCACCTGGGTCAGGACCGTTCCCGCCCGATGCTGCCGTCCCTCGGCCCCCCGGGTCTCCGGCTGCCACTGCCCGTCGACCAGGAGTTCACCCTGCCGACTCCGCACCAGCGCCAGCGCGGTCCGCCCGTCGACCCGCTGCACCCCGGCACCGAGTTCCAGGTGGGCGGGCCCGTCCCGCAACGCGTGGTCGAGCCGGATCTCGATCCCGCCCAGGGCGTCGACGACCTCGACGAGACCGGCGAAGTCCACCTGGACCACGTGCCCCACCCCCACCCCGAGGCCCTGACAGAACAGATCCACCGTTCGCTGCGGACCCTCGAGCCACGAGGCCCCCAGGCGGGCTGGCGTGCCTGACGCGTCGAGCGCGACGACCCGTCGATCCACCGACAGCAATCGCAGGGTCCCGCCTTCAGCCCTGGCCAGCAGCAGCACATCGGCCCTGGCCCCCGGCTCCCCGGTGCCGGTGTCCTCGAGGATCTCCTCATCCGCGGCCGCCCGGTCATCCACCCCGACGACCAACCACACCGCCTTGCTCCCGGGAAGCGAGACCGGGAGTCGCTGCAGGGAGGAGTTCACCCACACCAGACCCCCCAGGGCCACCCCGACGACGAGAGCCAGCACCACCGCCAACCCACCGATCAGGATCTTGACCCAACCACGCCTTCGCATCCCGGAATCCTACCGAAGCCCCTTGGTCACACCCGACACGGACGAGCCAGGGCGACCCGGGCCAGCCTCTTTACGCAATCTTGATAGCAAAATCATCAATCCTTGAAACAAGGATCTTCACAAGATATTCACATTCAATTATGCTAAAGGTGGCTACACGAAGGAGTGCAGACATGCAGATGCCACGTCCCAAGATCCTCACCGGATCGATCCTGGCGGTGCTCATGGCACTGTCCGGGGTCGTCTCCCCCGCCCACGCGGACCCACCCGCGCCCGGGGTGGAGGAGAAACTGCCGATGACCCCACCGCCCCCACCCAGCGTGCCGAACTACGGCACCACCTTCCTGCCGGACGGTACCCCCGTCGCCGTCATGGTCAGCGGCGGCTCCGGCGGGCTGGTGAACCTCATCGACCTGAACACCGCCAAACCCGTGGACACCCCGCAGATCCTGGCCTCCGAGGGCGTGGACGCCCAGCCCTGGGGCTTCGCCCGGATGAGCGACAACAGCGTCCTCATCGGAGCCTCGAACAACCTCTACCGTTACGATCCTGGCAAGCCACGCGCCAACCGGATCACCATGCTGTCAGAGGTGGGCAAGGACGGCTTCACCGAGGAGCTGCAGAAGAAGATGAGCTTCGTCTGGGACATCGCCCTGGACGACAGCGGTACGGCCTACATCGCCACCTCCAACAAGGAGACCCCGGGCACGGTGCTGACCTACAAGGACGGGGTCGGCTGGGGTCTCCTCGAGGGAGCCGATCCGGTGGACCCCGAGGAGACCTACGCCCGGAGCATCGATCACGACGACGGCAAGCTGTACGTCACCGTCGGCCCGGTCAATCCCAGGCTGTTCGTCTTCGACCTGTCGAGGCCGGGCTCCAAGGAGGTCATCGCACTTCCGGAGGCCGTCGCGAAGAAGGGTGAGCACCTCCCCTACCTGGAGGTCCACTCCGGGATCGCCTACGTCGGACACAGCGACGGTTCCGGGACCACGGCCCTCAACCTGGCCACGGGAGAGCACGAGTTCTGGGACAAGGTGGCCAGCAACGTCATCCCCCGCCCCGATGAGCCGAGGAGGGTGACGTACTGGAAGAAGCTCGAGGGCCAGTCGGCACGTCTGGTGGAGTACGACCCCGACACCGGGCAGCACACCGACCTGCTCGTCGACAACTCCCTGTTGCGCCGCATCGCCGCCACCAGCTGGGTCACCCACGACCTGTTCGTCTCCACCGAGATGAACGGCGGCCGGATCAGCATCCACCGCGCCGGGGAGGCGAGGTCCACCATGCACAGCGGCCTCGTCATCCCCATGCGTCGCGAGATCGGGACACTGACGGTCACCGAGAGCGGCGACATCCACGGCGGCTGGTACATGGCCGCGAGCAAGCTGCTCCAGGTGACCCCGGCCACCAGGGCCGAGGACACCACCTACACCCTGCACGACGCCCCCGTGGGGCAGATCGAGGGCATCGCCACGCACGGTGACCACCTGGTCAGCGGGCTCTACGGTGGTGCCAGGATCAGCTTCCGCTCGCTGAGCGACATGGCGACCTACGAGAAGAAGCCCCCGTCGATGTGGAGCACGCCGAGCAAGCAGGACCGTCCCTACGCCGTGATCCACACCACGGGGGACCAGTTCGCCCTGGGCAGTGTCCCCGAGAGCGGGCACCTCGGCGGTGCCCTGGCCCTCGTCGATGCCAAGGCCAAGGCCATCGAGACCGACCCCGTCACCAGGAAACCGGCCATCTACCCCTTCAAGGAGCTCAAGAACGCCGAGGGCCAGGTGGTTGCGGAGCTGGCGGACCAGGCCCCGGTCTCGCTGGCGCATCGTGACGGCAAGCTCTACATCGGCACGACGATCCGAGGCGGCCACAGCGACCGCGCCAAGAACCCCGACGGGAGCCTGCAGGAGGCCCACCTGGTGGAGTTCGACCTGGCCAAGCGGGTGGTGACCCGGATCATGAACCCGTTCCCCGGCAAGGGGCAGCGCGCGGTCGCGGCCCTGACCTGGGGCGAGAACGGTATGCTCCACGGCGCGACCGGGAGCCATGCCTTCACCGTCGACCCCACCTCCTTCACCGTGACGAACTCCCGCGTGATGAAGGGCAGCGGCGAGCTGGTCAACCGCACCTGGCTGCTGCACCACGAGGGCGAACTGTTCGGCGTCTTCGGCGGCTCACTGTACGCGTTCTCGTCGGACCTGAAGGGCGAGCCCCTCCCGATCGCGGTCCCGATCGAGCTCAAGGACCCCACCCGCAGCGACGAGGCGGTCCGACTTCCGGTCGGCTCCCCCGTCATCGGCAAGGACAAATTCCTCTACTACACGCGGGGCCCCGAGATCTACCGGCACAGCTACCTGCTGGCGAAGTCCGGTCCCGCGCCGCAGGGCCAGGCCTCGGCCGCTCCCTCGCCGTCGTCCTCGCCGTCATCCTCGGTGAGCGCTCCGGCCAGGCCGAGCACTCCGGTTGCCCCGGTGCCCCGTCCGGGTCTGCCGAAGACCGGTGCGCCGCGCTGACCGACAGGTGACGTGGTCGCTGGCCGTCGATTCCGACGGTCAGCGACCACGACATTTCCGGACCGGGCCTCTTCCCGGCCCACCGGGGCAAGCACGAACTGGCGGGTTGCTTTCTCGAGATGTCAACGCTGCCAAAAAAGTGAAACGGCGATTCGTGCGAGAAAGGGGGCCTGGTTCGGTGGGGTGGTTGATGGGGCGCGGCACTCAGGCCATGACGCGCCAGGCGGCCAGCGTGATCTCGTGCTGCAGGGGCTCAGCCGCAGCCCAGGCACTCACCTCCGAGGCGACGATCCGCCCCTGGTTCAGCCTGCCCTCCACCGTCGCGGCGGCCCGGTGCGGGGTGAGAATGGCACCCGGCAGGCCCCGCCACGGGCTGTCCAGCGGCAGCGGTTCCTCGTCGAAGACGTCGATGGCGGCATCGATCCTGCCGGAGGAGACCTCGGCCAGCAGGGCCGCCTCATCGACGAGCCACGAGCGGGCCGTGTTGACCACCCCGGCCCCGTCGGGCAGCAGGGCCAACTCCCGGGCCCCGATGAGATGCCGGGTCTCGGGCAGCGAGGGTGCGTGCAGGGCCAGGACCCGGGCGCGACGCAGTCCCTCCTCCAGCCCCACCAGCTCCGCCCCCAGCTCCTGCGCCTGCTCCGGGGTGATGGTCGGGTCCACCAGCAGGGGTTCGGCTCCGAGCCCCCTGAGCATCGCCAGGTAGGACCTTCCGGTACGGGAGGCCCCGACGACGGTGATCCTGGAAGCGGCCAGCTCGTGCTGCTCACCGAACCGTACGGGGTCGTACCAGGGTCCCCCGGCGTGGAGGGCACGATCCATCCGGTGGGTGCGGTGCAACAGCATCAGGGTGAAGGTGAGGCAGACCTCGGCGACGGGGCGTGCCATCGCCTGCCCCGCCTGGGTGACCCGGATGCCGCGGGCGAAGACCTCCTGCGTCACGTACCCTCGAACGCTGGCCCCGGTGTGGGCCACCAGTCCCAACCGGGGCATCGCATCGAGCAGCCTCCCGTCGAGGGTGGCGCTCCCCCAGCCGGTGACGAGGACCCGGAGCTCATCCTTCGGGAGCCCCCGGAGCGAATCGACACGCTCCAGCCTCCCGCCCAGCCGTGCCGCTGCGTCGTCGAGCCTCCCCCGGGCCGCCTCGTCGAAGAACTCCAGGCACAGTTGCCGAGGGACCGAGACCACGACGACCGGGGCCGTCATCCCTTGATCCCGCTCATCGCGACCCCTTCGTAGACGTGACGTTGTGCCACGAGATAGGCCAGGATGATCGGCACCAGGGCCACCGTTGACCCCGCCAGCTTCGTGCTGAGCGGCACGTTCTCCGCCTGCAGCGACGCGATGCCGACGGTGAGGGTCCACATGTCGTTGCGTCCACCCACGATCAGGGGCCACAGGAAGTCGTTCCAGTGCCAGAGGAAGACGAAGATCCCGAGCGTGGCCAGGACCGGCTTGCACAACGGCAGGACGATGCTCCAGAAGATCCGGAACTCACCCGAACCGTCGATCCGGGCGGCCTCGAACAACTCGTCCGGCAGGCCCAGGATGAACTGCCGCATCAGGAACACCGCCTGCGCGTTGGCCAGTGAGGGCACGATCAGGCCCCAGTAGGTGCCCACCCCACCCAGCGACGCGATGAGGATGAACGTGGGGGTGAGGATCACGTGGAACGGCACCATCACCATCGCGATGAAGGACCAGAAGATCGCATCCCGACCGGGGAAACGTTTCTTGGCGAACGCGTACCCGGCCATCGCGGAGAACAGCAGCACCGCCACGACGGAGACCAGTGCGTAGACCAGGGTGTTGACCAACCAGCGCAACAGGTTCTCCCCGGCCAGCACCTGGGTGTAGGACTGTCCTGAGAGGTTCCCGAAGGGCAGCAGTGACTCCGGCAGCGTGATGGCCGTGCCCGGCCTGAGGCTCAGCACCACCATGGCGTAGAAGGGGAAGAAACAGATCACAGCGGCGATGCTGAGCCCCACCCATCTCAGGACGAGCCCGAACCGGTTGGGCTCCAGGGCGCGATAGGACCGACTCATGACTTCCTCCCGATGACCAGATGCTGAACCACCGCCACCACCAGCGACAGCACCAGCAGCACCACCCCGACGGCGGCCCCCATGCCGAAGTTCGAGTACCTGATGGTCTGGTCGTAGAGCATGAACACCAGTGAGTAGCTGGCCGACGCGGGGCCGCCCCCGGTCATCACGTAGATCGCGTCGAAGACCTGGAACGCGGCGGTGGTCTCGATGACGGCCAGGAAGAACAGCGCGGGTCTGATGGTGGGGAGCACCACGTGGCGGAACCGGTTCCAGGCCCCGGCCCCGTCCATGAGTGCGGCCTCCTCCAGTTCCCGCGGCACATCCTGAAGCGCGGCGATGAGGATCATCATGCCGTAGCCGAAGCGGGACCAGATGCCCACCACGATGATCGCCGGCATCACCAGTGCCGGATTGCCGAGCCACGACTCCCCCAGTCCCAGTGGGGCCATGAGCTTCGCCCAGGGACCGTCGGTGGCGAAGATCCACTTGAACACCGCCCCCGCCAGCACCAGCGAGGTGATGACCGGCAGGAAGAAGATGGATCGGAAGAAACGGGACCCCGTGAAGGCGCGTCGCACGCCGAGGGCCATCAGGGTGGACAGCACCAGTCCCAGGGGCACGGAGAAGACCACGTAGACGAAGGTGACCGACAGGGCCCGCCAGAAGACCGGGCTGGAGAACAGCCGTTGGAAGTTGTTCAACCCCTCCCAGCTGATCTCACCCCCGATCTCGTGGTCCAGGAAGCTGAGGGAGATCCCGGCGAGGCTCGGCCCGAACCGGAACAACAGGAACAACACGAGGGCGGGCAGCACGAACAGCCAGGCGATCCGGTGTTCGGCCCTGCGCCAACGTGGCGGTCTCGTGGGTGCTGGGGCAGCAGTGGTCATGTCTCCTCCGAGGCGACGGGGTGAGGTGATTCCTCACCCCACCCCGTGTGGGTCATGGCTGTCCGATGATGGACTCAGCCGCAGCGGCGGCGTCGCCCAGTGCCTGCTCCGGGCTCTTCTGGCCCAGCAGTGCGGCCTGGATCTCCGGGGCGAGGGCCCCCATCACGGCACGCGCCTGGGGGTGCAGCTCACCGAACCTCATGTCGGGCAGGGTCTTCTCGATCTCACTCAGGATGGGATCCTGGGAGTAGTCGGGTCCCTTCCCGGCGACGGGCGAGAAGTACCCGGCAGCCGTCAGGAAGTCGACGCTGTTCGCCGGATCCGTGGCGAAGGCGGCGAACTTCCCGGCAGCCTCCTTGTTCTTCGCGTCCTTGAACATGGCGATGGTGCCGACCGTGCCGTACCCGACGGATTCCTTGCCCTTCAGCGGTGGGAGCACCACGACGTTCTCCTCACCGATCTGGCTGGCGAGGTCCTTCGGTGCGAAGTCCCAGGCACATCCGGACCTGCCGCCAGCGAAAGCCGTCTGTTCCAGTTCCAGGGCCGTGGTCAGCGCGTCGGGGTCGAGGGCACCGGCCTGCTGCAACGTCGTCAGGTACTCCAGCGCCTCGCGGCCCTCCGGCGAGTCGAAGGCCGCCCTCTTGTCGTCGAACACCGTGCCTCCGGCCTGCCACAGCACCGGGTAGAAGGTGAGGTTGAGGGTCTGGGTCGGCACCGCGGAGTAGCTGATGGCGTGCATACCGTTCTCCGAGAACCTGGGGGCGATGTCGATGACGTCCTGCCAGGTGCTCGGGTAGTCGGTGACCCCGGCCTTCTCGAAGGCGGCCTTGTTGCACAACAGGGGGTTCGCACTGGTCAACATGGGGGCACCCATCATGGCGCCGTCGAGGGTGACGGCCTCCTTCGCGTTGGGCAGCAGCTCGGCGACCCGCTGCTGCCCGAGGTGCTCGTCGATCGGTTCGATGGACTTCTGGTAGGCCGCCAGCTGGTCGGGGATGAGGTAGATCAGATCCGGTGCCGTCCTGGATGTCAGCGCGGTCTGGATCGCCTCGTCACGCTGCTTCCACGGGAAGAACTCGATCTCGACCTCGATCCCGGGGTTGGCCTGCTCGAACCTGGAGACCATCTGGTCCCACAGCTCCTTGTGCCTGGCCTCATCGGGTACGACGGGGTACATCCACATCGTGACCTTCTGGTCCCCACCGGATCCGCCGTCCCCGTCGCTCCTCGGGGCGCAGCCGGTGGCGGCCAGTGCGGCACTCAGGGCCAGAGCGGCCGCGGCTCTCACCAACTTCGTCATGGGTCCTTGCTCCTTTGCTTGACCTGGGGCTACAGCATTATGTTACCCGACTCCAAGAAGATCAGCGCAAGCCACGCTGGCCGAAACGCACAGTTTTGTTACTCAGATGTGATAAATAGCTGGGCTGTAGGATGGACCTGTCATGCAACGAGCCATCCCAGTCCGCGTCGCCCTCAGGCTGCGCGACGCCGAGCCCGCGGGAATCACCACCCTGGCCCACGACCTCGGACTCTCCCGCACCTCCATCGAGAACGCCCTCGCCCAGCTCAGCACCCACGACCTCGTGGTCGGTGAGCTCGGGGCGCCCCGTGGCAGTGGCCGCCCCGCCCGGCAGTACCGCTTCCGCTCCGACATCGGACTGGTCGCCGGAGTGGACATCGGGGTCCACAGCATCCGCGTGGTCGTGGCCGACCTGGCGGGCCGAACCGTCGCCATCCACGGCGCCACCGGGGTCGACACCGCCGAGGATCCCTCCAGTCAGCTGGATGCGGTCACCGCGTGTCTCCACGAGACACTGGACCGTCTCGCCCCCACCCAGCTGCGTGCCCTCGGGGTCTCCCTGCCCGGCATCGTCGATCCGACGGGACGACTGCTGGCCTCGGTGATCTTCCCGGCCTGGGTCGGTTTCGACCTGGCCGAGAAACTGGGCCACGACTTCGGTTGCCCCGTCGTCATCGACAACGGGGTCAGGCTCGCCACCGTGGCCGAGCACCACCTGGGGGCCGGACGCGGATTCGACGACATGCTCTACCTCTCGGTCGGCACCCGGGTGGCCGCCGGGCTCATCATCGGCGGGGAACCCCGACGCGGCGCGCACGACGTCGCCGGGGACATCGGACGCACCGCCTTCCGCGGCCTCGACCAACGGACCGGACAGATCCGGTGGCACAGTGCCGCCAGCGCGAAGGAGGTCTTCGCACTGGCCCGGCAGGGCGACCGCAGTGCCCTGGCCGAGCTGGAGCGGTTCATCGAGGAGCTGGCCCATGGTCTGGCCGGAGTCGCCATGGCCATCGACCCCGCGATCGTCGTGGTCGGCGGCGGCATGTCCCTGGCGAAGGAGGAACTCCTCGATCCCCTGCGGCGGCGCCTGGCCGAGCACATCGGCCCCACCGTCACCCTGCCGGTGATCGCCTCCCGGCTGGGGGAACAGGCCGCGGTCCACGGGGCCCTGGTCGCCGCCTTCCGGGACTGCGCGGCCCACATCTACAGCGTCGGGGACCTCCCCCCACCGACGATCATCCCCGCCAACTGAACCAACAGCGACGGGGTGGGTGCCATCCGGCACCCACCCCGTTCTGGTTCACACTCAGCGCATGTCGCCGAAGTCCAGCTCCTCCAACGGCACGTCCGGCACGTCACCGTCCCCACCGAACGAGTAGTCGTACGGATCGTAGGAGGTGATCGTGTAGGCGTTGGAACGCGCCTCCTGGGTCGGTTCCACCCGGATGTTGCGGTAGCGGTCCAAACCGGTGCCCGCCGGGATCAGCTTGCCGAGGATCACGTTCTCCTTCAGCCCGACCAAGGTGTCCGACTTGCCCTGGATGGCGGCGTCGGTGAGCACCTTCGTGGTCTCCTGGAAGGATGCGGCCGACAGCCACGAGTCCGTCGCGAGCGAGGCCTTCGTGATGCCCATGAGCACCGGGCGACCCTCCGCCGGACGGCCACCCTCGGTGAGCGCCTTGCGGTTGGCGGCCTCGTAGGCCTGCCGATCCACCAGTTCACCCGGCATCATGTCGGTGTCACCGGAGTCGATGACCGTGACCCGGCGCAGCATCTGCCGGATGATGATCTCGATGTGCTTGTCGTGGATCGGTGCACCCTGCGTGCGGTACACCCGCTGGACCTCCTCCACCAGGTGCTCCTGCACCTTGCGGAGCCCCCGGATGCGGAGCACGTCCTGCGGATCCACCTGACCCGCGGTCAGCTGCTGACCGATGGTCACGTGCACCCCGTCCCGGATCGCGACCCGGGTGCCGTTGTGGTCCTCGAACTCCAGGCGGACCCGCTTGCCGACCGGGTACTCCAGGTCCTCACCGCCGTCGTCACGCACGATGACGATCTTGCGGGAACGCTCACCCTCCTCGATGCGCACCACACCGTCGGCCTCCGCGATGGGGGCCTTGCCCTTGGGCTGACGGGCCTCGAACAGCTCGACGACACGCGGCAGACCCTGGGTGATGTCGTCACCGGCCACACCACCGGTGTGGAAGGTGCGCATGGTCAGCTGAGTGCCGGGCTCACCGATGGACTGGGCCGCGACGATACCGACGGCCTCGCCGACATCGACGGTCTTGCCGGAGGCCAGGGAGCGGCCGTAGCACATCGCGCAGGTCCCGGTGGCGGCCTCACAGGTCAGCACGGAACGGACCTTGACCTCCGTGACACCGGCCGCGACGAGACGCTCGATCTCGGCATCGCCCAGATCCGTCCCCGCCGTGACGATGACACCGCCCTCGGCGTCGGTGATGTCGGTCGCCGCCGCACGGGCGTAGACCGCGGTCTCCACGTCCGGCACGACGGTCACCGTCGCCCCCTTCGCGAACGGCTCGGTCACGACGTCGACGAGACGGCCCTCCTCGTCCTTGCCCGGAATGGTCCACTTCGCGATGGTCTTGGTCAGGCCACGCTCGGTGCCGCAGTCCTCCTCGCGGATGATGACGTCCTGGGAGACGTCCACCAGACGACGGGTCAGGTAACCCGAGTCGGCGGTCCGCAGCGCGGTGTCGGCCTGACCCTTGCGGCCACCGTGGGTGGAGATGAAGTACTCCAGCACCGACAGACCCTCGCGGAAGTTCGACTTGATGGGGCGGGCGATGATGTCACCCTTCGGGTTGGCCACCAGGCCTCGCATGGCCGCGATCTGACGCATCTGCGTCATGTTGCCCCGCGCCCCCGAGTTGACCATCACGTAGATCGGGTTGGTCTCGGAGAAGTTCTCCTTCATCGCCTGGGTGAGCTCAGCCGTGGCATCCGTCCAGATCTGGATCAGCTCCTGACGCCGCTCGTCCTCGGTCACCGACCCACGCTCGTAGAGGTTGTCGATCTTGGTGGCCCGCTTCTCGTAGGACGCAAGGATCTCCGGCTTGGTCGGCGGGGTCTGGACATCCGCGATGGAGACGGTCACCCCGGAGCGCGACCCCCACTGGAACCCGAGGTCCTTCAGCCCGTCGAGGGTGCGCACCGCGTCGATGAGCGGGTAGCGCTCCGCGAGGTCGTTGACGATCTGCCCGATCTGCTTCTTGCCGACCCGCTCGTTGACGTACGGGAAGTCGGCGGGCAGCGCCTCGTTGAACAGGGCACGACCCAGGGTCGTCTCCAACAGGATGGAGCCGTCCGCACGCACCTTGTCGGCCATCCCGAGAGGCGGCACGATCCCCGTCAACCGCAGCTTGATGGGAGCACCGATGTGCAGCTCGTCACGGTCGAAGGCCATGATCGCCTCCGCCAGCGAGGAGAACGCACGGCCCTCACCCTTCTGGCCGTCCTGCTGCATCGTCAGCCAGTACATGCCGATGATCATCTCGTGGCTGGGCACGGTCACCGGGCGACCGTCAGCGGGCTTGAGGATGTTGTTCGTCGCCAACATCAGCACCCGGGCCTCGGCCTGGGCCTCCGCCGACAGCGGCAGGTGAACCGCCATCTGGTCGCCGTCGAAGTCGGCGTTGAAGGCGGCACACACCAGCGGGTGGAGCTGGATCGCCTTGCCCTCGATGAGCTGCGGCTCGAAGGCCTGGATGCCCAGTCGGTGCAGGGTCGGTGCGCGGTTCAGCAGCACCGGGTGCTCCGCGATGACCTCCTCGAGGACATCCCACACCACGGGACGCTGCCGCTCCACCATCCGCTTGGCGGCCTTGATGTTCTGGGCGTGGTTGAGGTCGTTCAGCCGCTTCATCACGAAGGGCTTGAACAGCTCCAACGCCATCGCCTTCGGCAGACCGCACTGGTGCAGCTTCAACTGCGGACCGACCACGATCACGGAACGACCCGAGTAGTCCACACGCTTGCCGAGCAGGTTCTGCCGGAACCGGCCCTGCTTGCCCTTGAGCATGTCGGAGATCGACTTCAGCGGACGGTTGCCCGGCCCGGTGACGGGGCGGCCACGACGGCCGTTGTCGAACAGCGAGTCGACGGCCTCCTGCAGCATCCGCTTCTCGTTGTTGACGATGATCTCGGGGGCCCCCAGGTCCAGCAGACGCTTCAACCGGTTGTTGCGGTTGATGACGCGGCGGTACAGGTCGTTGAGGTCCGAGGTGGCGAAGCGGCCACCGTCGAGCTGGACCATCGGACGCAGGTCCGGCGGGATCACCGGCACCGCGTCGAGCACCATGCCCGTCGGGTTGTTGTCACCCTGCAGGAAGGCCGCGACCACCTTGAGACGCTTCAGGGCCCGGGTCTTGCGCTGCCCCTTGCCGTTCGCGATGATCTCGCGCAGCTTCTCGGCCTCTGCGGCCAGGTCGAAGCTCTCCAGGCGCTTCTGGATGGCCTCGGCGCCCATGTAGCCCTGGAAGTACTTGCCGAAGCGCTGCTTCATCTCCCGGTAGAGGATCTCATCGCCCTCCAGGTCCTGGACCTTGAGGCCCTTGAACCGGTCCCACACCGCCTGCGCCCGGTCGATGCGTCGCTGGGCGAGGGTGCGGATCTGAGCCGCCTCCTTCTGCGCACCATCGGAGACCTTGCGCTTGATGTCAGCCTTGGCCCCTTCAGCCTCCAACTGCGCGAGGTCCTCCTCCAGCTTGGCCATCCGGGCCTCGATGTCGGAGTCGCGACGCTTCTCCAGCTGCTTGATCATGGCCTCGTGCTTGGCCTGCAGGCTCGGGAGATCGCGGTGACGGGCCTCCTCGTCGACGTGGGTGACCATGTGCGCGGCGAAGTAGATCACCTTCTCCAGGTCCTTCGGCGCGACGTCCAGCAGGTAGCCGAGCCGCGACGGCACACCCTTGAAGTACCAGATGTGGGTGACCGGTGCCGCCAGCTCGATGTGGCCCATCCGCTCACGACGCACGTTGGACCGGGTGACCTCGACGCCGCAGCGCTCGCACACGATGCCCTTGAAGCGCACCCGCTTGTACTTGCCGCAGTAGCACTCCCAGTCCCTCGTGGGACCGAAGATCTTCTCGCAGAACAGACCGTCGCGCTCCGGCTTGAGCGTGCGGTAGTTGATGGTCTCGGGCTTCTTGACCTCACCGTGGCTCCACTCACGGATCTGATCGGCGCTCGCCAGCCCGATGCAGAGCTTGTCGTAGACGTTGACGTCCAGCATTGGTTCCCTATCCCCCGCTGGTGCGGGTGCCTGGTTGAACGAAATCTGAGATGTGAACTGGGTGCCGGGTCTCCCGGCGCTTCGTGACTGAGTCAGACTCAGACTTCGCCGACGTCCATGAAGTGGTCACCTCCGGGACGCCGTCCAAGATCGATGCCGAAGTCCTCGGCGTTGCGCAGATCGTCCTCGGAGTCCCTCAGGTCGATGACACGACCGTCACCGGAGAGCACCTCGACGTTCAGGCAGAGCGACTGCATCTCCTTGACCAGCACCTTGAAGGACTCGGGGATGCCGGGCTCGGGGATGTTCTCGCCCTTGACGATGGCCTCGTAGACCTTCACGCGGCCGGGCACGTCGTCGGACTTGATGGTGAGCAGTTCCTGCAGGGCCCAGGCCGCACCGTAGGCCTCCAGGGCCCACACCTCCATCTCGCCGAAACGCTGACCGCCGAACTGCGCCTTGCCGCCCAGCGGCTGCTGGGTGATCATGGAGTACGGGCCGGTGGAACGGGCGTGGATCTTGTCGTCGACGAGGTGGTGCAGCTTCAGCATGTACATGTAGCCGACCCCGGTCTTCTCCGGGTAGGGCTCACCGGAGCGGCCGTCGAACAGCTGGGCCTTGCCGCCACCGTCGATGAGACGCTCACCGTCGCGGGTGGTCAGGGAGTTCTCCAGCAGACCCGTGATCTCGGCCTCGTTCGCGCCGTCGAAGACGGGGGTCGCCACGCGGGCATCACCCTCGACCCGGCCGAGCCCCACCTCACGCAGGCGCTCCGCCCAGGTCTCCTTGACCTCCTGGATGTCCCAGCCGGTCTTGGCGATCCACCCGAGGTGGTTCTCCAACACCTGACCGATGTTCATCCGCGACGGCACGCCGAGCGGGTTGAGCACGATGTCGACGGGGGTGCCGTCGGCGAGGAACGGCATGTCCTCCACCGGCAGGATCTTCGAGATCACACCCTTGTTGCCGTGACGTCCGGCGAGCTTGTCGCCGTCGCTGATCTTGCGCTTCTGCGCCACGTGGACGCGGACCAGCTGGTTGACCCCCGGCGGCAGTTCGTCACCCTCGGCGGCGTCGAAGACGCGCACCCCGATCACGGTGCCGGCCTCGCCGTGGGGGACCTTGAGGGAGGTGTCGCGGACCTCGCGGGCCTTCTCGCCGAAGATCGCGCGCAGCAGCCGCTCCTCCGGGGTCAGCTCGGTCTCGCCCTTCGGGGTGACCTTGCCGACGAGGATGTCACCCGCGGCGACCTCGGCACCGATGCGGACGATGCCGCGCTCGTCGAGGTCGGAGAGCATGTCGTCCGAGACGTTCGGGATGTCCCGGGTGATCTCCTCGGCACCGAGCTTGGTGTCTCGGGCGTCGATCTCGTGCTCCTCGATGTGGATCGAGGTCAGCACGTCGTCCTGCACGAGACGCTGCGAGAGGATGATGGCGTCCTCGTAGTTGAGGCCCTCCCAGGGCATGAACGCCACGAGCAGGTTCTTGCCCAGCGCCAGCTCACCGCGGTCGGTGCAGGGGCCGTCGGCCAGCGGGGTGCCCTCCTCGACGCGATCCCCGGCGGCGACGAGCGGCCGCTGGTTGATGCAGGTCCCTGCATTGGAGCGGACGAACTTCTCCAGCCGGTAGGAGGAGTAGGTGGCGTCGTCGTTGGCGATCTCGATGAGGTCGGCCGTCACCGACGAGACGACACCGCCCTTCTTCGCCAGGGTGACATCACCCACGTCGATGGCGGCACGGTACTCCATGCCGGTACCGACGAACGGGGCCTCGTTGCGCACCAGTGGGACCGCCTGGCGCTGCATGTTGGCCCCCATGAGGGCACGGGAGGCGTCGTCGTGCTCGAGGAACGGGATGAGGGCGGTGGCGACCGAGACCATCTGGCGCGGCGAGACGTCCATGTACTCGACGTCCGCGGCCGGCACGGAGTCGACGTCACCGTGCTTGAGACGCACCAGGACGCGGTCCTCGGTCAGCCGACCCTCGTCATCCATGTGGGCGTTGGCCTGGGCGATGGAGTACCTGTCCTCCTCATCGGCGGTCAGGTAGTCGATCTGGTCGGTGACCTGACCGTCGACGACCTTGCGGTACGGGGTCTCGATGAACCCGAAGGCGTTGACCCGGGCGAACGAGGCCAGCGAGCCGATGAGCCCGATGTTCGGACCTTCCGGGGTCTCGATGGGGCACATGCGGCCGTAGTGCGAGGTGTGGACGTCGCGGACCTCCATGCCCGCACGGTCGCGGGACAGACCGCCGGGGCCGAGCGCGGAGAGGCGACGCTTGTGGGTCAGCCCGGCCAGCGGGTTGTTCTGGTCCATGAACTGCGACAGCTGTGAGGTGCCGAAGAACTCCTTCAACGCCGCCGTCACGGGGCGGATGTTGATGAGGGTCTGTGGCGTGATGGCCTCGATGTCCTGCGTGGTCATGCGGTCGCGCACGACACGCTCCATGCGTCCCAACCCGGTGCGGAGCTGGTTCTGGATCAGCTCCCCGACGGTGCGCAGCCGCCGGTTGCCGAAGTGATCGATGTCGTCGGGCTCGACGGGGACGCCGTTCAGCTCCTCACGGTGTTCGTGCAGCGCGACGACGTACTTGATGGCGGCGACGATGTCGTGCATGGTCAGCACGGTCTGGTCGAACAGGATGTCGAGCCCGAGCTTCTTGTTGATCTTGTAGCGACCCACCTTCGCCAGGTCGTACCGCTTCGGGTTGAAGTAGTAGTTCTCCAGCAGTGCCTGCGCGGCGTCGCGGGACGGGGGCTCGCCCGGACGCAGCTTGCGGTAGATGTCGAGCAGCGCCTCGTCCTGGGTGGTGACCGAGTCCTTCTCCAGCGTCATCCGCATGGACTCGAACTCGCCGAACTCCTCCAGGATCCGGTCCTCGCTCCAGCCGAGTGCCTTGAGCAGGACGGTGACGTTCTGCTTGCGCTTGCGGTCGAGCCGCACGAAGACCATGTCGCGCTTGTCGATCTCGAACTCCAGCCACGCCCCGCGCGAGGGGATCACCTTGCAGGAGTAGATGTCCTTGTCGGAACCCTTGTCAGGGGTGATCTCGAAGTACACACCCGGGGAACGCACGAGCTGGGAGACCACGACCCGCTCGGTGCCGTTGATGATGAAGGTGCCCTTGTCGGTCATCAGCGGGAAGTCGCCGATGAACACGGTCTGGGACTTGATCTCGCCGGTGTCGTTGTTGACGAACTCGGCGGTGACGAAGAGGGGGGCCGCGTAGGTGACGTCGCGGTCCTTGCACTCCTCGATGGAGTGCTTGGGCTCCTCGAACCGGTGGTCGCGGAAGGACAGCGACATCGTCTCGTTGAAGTCCTCGATGGGTGAGATCTCCGCGAAGATCTCCTCGAGGCCGGAGCGGGTGTTGACGTCGGTGCGGCCTGCGGCCAGGCGCGCCTCGACCTCACCACGCCAGGCCTCGTTGCCGATGAGCCAGTTGTAGGAGTCGATCTGGAGATCGAGCAGGTTGGGGACCTCGAGCGGTTCAGGGATCTTCGCAAAGGAGATCCGGCCGCTGGGCAAGACGACATTGGTGTTCTTCAACGCAGAGCGCGAGGCGGCCAAGATTCGGTCCTTCCGGGAACGCCGATGAGCTGGTTCGTCGCACAACAAAGGACCCGCGTCAAATCACGGGCGATTGCAGAGCAGAGCAAACATGCACTATAGACGGAATCAAGCCGACACGCAAGCGGGGACCGAGATCGCGGCAGTCACCATGGTAACTGCCCACCGGGGCAGACGGGGTCACCCCTCGGCTCCCGCCACCCGCCTGCACGCCCCAGCCCGTCGTCTCCCCTCGAGCACGAATCGCAGGTGAAGGGTGAGTGCGGTGACACGGTGGGGACCACCTCGATGAACGGCAGAAGGTCCGCCCCTGCGACAGGGGCGGACCTTCTGGGGATCTGTGCCGGTTGCCCGGCCGGGGTCACTTGACCTCGACGGAACCGCCGGCGGCCTCGAGGGCGGCCTTGGCCTTCTCGGCGACGTCCTTCTCGACCTGCTCGAGCACCGGCTTCGGGGCGCTCTCGACGAGATCCTTGGCCTCCTTCAGGCCGAGGTTGGTCAGGGCGCGGACCTCCTTGATGACGGCGATCTTCTTGTCGCCACCGGAGGTCAGGATGACATCGACCTTGCCGGAGTCGGCGTCGTCGGCACCGGCGTCGTCGCCACCACCGGCGGCGGGGGCAACGGCCTGGGCGACGGCAACCGGAGCGGCGGCGGTGACGTCGAAGGTCTCCTCGAACAGCTTCACGAACTCGGACAGTTCGATGAGGGACATCTCCTTGAAGGCGTCAAGGAGCTCTTCCTTGGTGAGCTTCGCCATGATGGGCGTTCCTTTCGGTTAAGCATCGCAAGCGGTCACGCTGCGACGGATTGGGTGTTCCGCAGCAGGTGCTGCTCAGTTGGCCTCATCGGCCGGGGTGACGTCGCCAGTGGCGGCGTCCTCGTTCGTGGTCTCGGCAGCAGGGGCGGACCCTGCGCCGCCGATGATGTTCGGATCCTCGGCCGCCTTGCTCTGCAGGGCGCCGAAGAGACGGGCACCCTTCGACAGCGGGGCTGCCAGGGTGCCGGCGGCCTTGGCGAGGCTGCCCTTCATGGCACCAGCCATCTTGGACAGCAGGACCTCGCGGGACTCGAGGTCGGCAAGCTTGAGGACCGCCTTGGCGTCGAGGAACTTGCCCTCGAGAACACCACCCTTGATGACCAGGAACGGATGTGCCTTCGCGAAGTCGCGCAGCCCCTTCGTCACCTTGGCGATGTCGCCGGAGATGAAGGTGAAGGCGGTCGGCCCCGTGAGCGTCTCCTCGACGCCCTCGATGCCGGCGTCCTTGGCCGCGAGTGCGGCCAAGGTGTTCTTCGCAACGGCGTAGGTGGCCTCCCCACCGAAGGACCGGCGCAGTTCCTGCAGGTCCTTGACGGAGAGACCGCGGTACTCGGTCAGCACCACGGCAGCGGAGTTGGTGAATGCCTCACTCAGCTCTGCGACCTTGGCAGCCTTCTCCGGCCTCGCCATTGGGTCTCCTTCCATTTCTGTGTCCACCGTCGACCCCAGAAACGAACAACGCCCCGTGCCGGTGGCGCGGGGCGGGCAGGTGTTCTCCTGCTGGCTTTGCGGTCACCTGCGCGGGCTCCATCACGGGAATTGAGACGATCGTCACCTGCGGTCTTCGGCGGAGCAAGCCTAGGCGAGAACCGGCGTCGCCTCCAAATCCTGCAGGACGATCCGCACCCCCGCTCCGGCCCAGTGGTCGCGAGAGGTCGGTTTTCCGACAGTTCGCGACCACTGGGGAGCGCAGTGCGGGAGCACAGATGTCGCGGGAGGTCGCCCCCACCATCTGGAATCCGACGCAGAGCCTGACCCCCCAGTCGTCGGTGTCGAAGGCGGAGGCGAACCAGCTGTAGTTCATCCAGGCCCACACCGTCGCGAACTGGACGATGCAGAAGGCGACGAGACCGGGCAGGACGTGGCCTGCCGCGATGGCGTGGGCGAACTCAGCCCCTGCCACCCCGAAGGCGACGACCAGGGTGAGGTCGTAGAGCAGTTCCAGGGTGGTGGCCACCCGGTTCGGCTCCTCGTCGTCGCGCTCCACCATCGGCCGCAGCCGGTGCTACAACTGGGGAAGCGGGGCTCTGGCGGCATTCACCCCGACATCCTGACAGATCAGTCGCCGGGACCCCCGCTTCACCTTCCGGATCCCATGCGCTAAGTTTGAGACACCCTGTTTCAGCTGCTAACTGATACCTAAGAAACAAGGATATGAGCAAGATCGCTGTTTCGAATTCCTCACGACGCTCCACCCACCTGGTCGGCACCCTGCGCATCCTCAGCGCAGCGCTGACCGGCATGGTGCTGGTGCTGCTCGGCACCCACTGGGGCAGCGGCGATACCTCCCTGCCCTGGCCGTGGCTCATCCTCGGCATCCTCGGAGCCGGTCTCGCGGCCTTCGGCGAGATCCTGCTCGGGGGCCGCGCTGCCCGTCGGGAGGAACGACGACTCCGCGCCGAACTGCTCAGCGCCCACCTGCACAACCGGGTCCGACCACTGGCCGCAGCACCCGCGAGCCCGAGGCCCCCGGCCACCAATCCCCTGCTTCGCCCCTGGCGTGGCCGCGGACACAGGGGGCCCGTCATCGCCACCCCGGCCACCCCGTCCCAGCTGGTGGGTCTCATGACCGACAACACCGAACGCATGACCGAGTACCGACAGGTCTATCTCGGCTCGACCCTGGCGGCGCTCGCGATCCCCTTCCTGACCCTGGTCTTCGTCACCGTCGCACTCGACGTCGTCGTCGGGCTCGGCATCCTCATGGCCGTCCCCGTGGTGCCGTGCGCGATCCTCGGTTTCCTCCGACTGTTCCGCAAGGTCTCCGCCACCTCCCGCAAGGAGCGGGGGCGCCTGTCGGTGCACTACCTCGACGCCCTGCGCAACCTCGTCCCGATCCGTCTGTTCGGTGCAGGGCCGCGCATCGAGGACCGGCTGCGCACCCAGGGCGAGGCCAACCGTCGCGCCATCATGCGGCTGCTCGCCGGGAACCAGATCGTCATCATCGTGCTCGACGGTGTGTTCTCCCTCGCCCTGATCTGCTGGTCGGTGTTCCTCATCGGTGGCCGACTCCACAGTGGCGAGCTGAGCCCCGGAGCGGCCCTGGCCATCGCCCTCCTGCTCACGTTGCTGCTGGAGCCACTGACCCAGGTGGCCGGCTTCTTCTACATCGGGATGGGGGGCATGGCCTCCGAGCGGGCCATCTCCCGACAGCTGTCCCTCACCACCGTCGACCATCGGCCCACGGGCGTCCCGGCACGCCCGACCGCAGCCGCGATCAGTGTGCAGTCGGTCAGCCACGACCACGGACGGGGAACGGTGCTGGACGCACTCGGCCTGGAGGTGGCCCGGGGATCCAAGGTGGCGATCATGGGCCCCTCCGGTGTCGGCAAGTCGACACTGCTGTCGCTGCTTCGTGGCACCCTGCCACTGCAGAGCGGCGCCATCGTGCTCGACGGCCATGACCTCGGCACCCTGTCCCCGGAGGAGACCGCCGCGCTCAGCGCCACCGTCGCCCAGAGCACGTGGCTGTTCACCGGCACCGTCGCCGACAACCTGCGGCTGGCACGACCCGAGGCCAGCGACGAGGAGCTGTGGCAGGCGCTTCGGATGGCCCATGTCGCCGACGAGGTCGCCCGGATGCCGAGCGGGCTCGACTCCCCCGTCGGTGAGCGCGGCCAGCTCATCTCCGGCGGCCAGGCGCAACGCATCTCCCTGGCCCGGGCCTTCCTGTCCGGCAGGAAGATCCTGCTGCTGGACGAACCGACCAGCCAGGTGGACATCGCCTCCGAGGCCGCGATCATCGACGCGCTGGCCGACCTCGGGCCCGAGTGGACCGTGCTGGTGGTCACCCATCGTCGCTCACTGCTCAGGATCGTCGACGAGGCCCACGAGTTGGTCGACGGCACGCTTCGCCCCCTGGAGGTCGCCCGATGAACCCGCCCCGCTTCCCCGAGCTGCTGCGTTGGTTGACCGGCATCACCCGGCCCGTGCACGCCCCGCTGGCGGTCTCCACCCTCTTCCGTTTCCTCAACCTCGGGCTCGAACTGGTGCTCTTCGGGCTGGCCGGGTGGGGGGTCGCGGCCTTCGCCTCCGGCACCTCGGTCACCGGTGTCGTCGGCTGGATCGTGGTGGTGGCCCTGGCCAAGGCGGCCGCCTACTACGCCGAACAGTTCACCGGCCACTACGTCGCCTTCAAGGCCCTGGAGCTGCTGCGCGGCCACGCCTTCGCCACGCTGTGGCCGAAGGCCCCCGCCGTCGTGCTGCGCAACCGGTCCGGCGACCTGCTGCCCACCCTGACCCGTGACGTGGACCGCATCGAGGTGGTCTACGCCCACACCTTCGCCCCCGTCGTCTCGGCGGTCGTCGTACCGACCACCGCCCTGCTGGTCACCGGCGCCACCGTCGGCTGGGACATCGTGGCCATCCCGGCGCTGTGCCTCGCCCTGGCCCTGCTCGTGGTGCCCTTCCTCGGTCTGGGCCGCTCCCTGGGCTCCACCGCTGAGAACCTGAGGCTGCGGGGTGACCTGGCCGCGCACGTCACCGATTCGGTGTTCGGCAGCGACGAGGTGGTCTCCTACCGCCTGGCGCCGCAGCGACTGCGCGAGATGGACGACCTCGGTGCAGCGATCGGCAGGGCATCGATGCCGCCGTTGGCCTTCCGGGGGCTGCGTCGGGCCGCGAACGTGGTGCTGACCCTGGCGACGGTGACCGCCGTGATCGTGGTCGGGCTGAACACCGGGCACGACCCGTTGCTGGTCGCGGGGTTGGCGACGGCGTCGTTGCGGCTCTTCGAGGGACCGCGTGGCGTGGAGGACGCCGTCGGCTACCTCGACCACTCACTGAGTGCCGCCCGGAGGCTGTGGCTGCTCTGCCATGCCCCGGAGACGGTGCACGACGGTGAACGTCTCCTCGAGGTCACCCACTCCCCCGGCATCGAGTGGCGTGACGTCAGCTACTCCTACCCGGGGAGCAACCCTGAGAACCCGGCCCTGTCCGGGGTGTCCTTCCACGCCGCGCCGGGGAGGCGCACGGTGCTGGTGGGGCGTTCCGGCTCGGGCAAGTCGACGGCGGTGCAGCTGCTGCTGCGCTACGACGACCCGACCACGGGCGAGATCCTCATCGACGGGGTTCCTGTCGGTGAGTACACCCTGGACTCCCTGCGCCGCACGGTGGTGCTGGTGACCCAGCGTGCGCAGGTGATCGACTCCACCATCGCGGACAACCTGCGTCTCGGCGCCCCCGAGGCCACGGATGAACAGCTGTGGGCCGCGCTGGAGACAGCGGAGCTGTCAACCGAGGTGATGGCGATGCCCCAGGGGCTCGCCACCCGCACCGGGCGTGACGGCACCGAGCTGTCAGGGGGTCAGCTTCAGCGGCTGGGCCTGGCCCGGGCGCTCCTGGTGAACCCGAGGGTGCTGGTCCTGGACGAGTTCACCGCCAATCTCGACGCCGCGCTGGAGACCCGCATCCGGGAGAACCTGGAGCGACACCATCCGGGGCTCACGATCATCGAGGTGACGCACCGGCTGGACCACCTGGGTACCGCCGATCAGGTCCTGACCTTCGACCGGGGCCGTCTCGTCACGGCCCCAGCAGACCGAGCGGGATGACGCCCACACCGTCGCGACGCCGATAGGCGCGAGACCCCGTGGTGAGGATGACCACGTCCGCAACCCGGTCAGGCGCCTTGTCACGGAGCCAGCGAAGATGACGTACATCGTCGTCATCCGGCGCTGCCGTGAGTTTGACCTCAATACCGAGACAACGACCGTCGAAGCGCTCCACCACGAGGTCCACCTCACGCGCCCCGTTGGCGGTGCGCATGTGGTAGGTCTGCGCTTCCGCTGCCTGCGCGAGCACACGGACCGTCTGGGTGGCCAGGCTCTCGAACAGGGCGCCGAGCAGGCCCCCACTGTGGCGGGCCGCCCTCCCCTCCCGCATGAGCATCGCCGGGTCGAGCGACATCAGTCGCATCACCAGGGCCGGGTCCGCAAGCTGGTGCTTCTGCGCCTGTTGGAGTTTGCCCAGCCCTGCACCCACGGGCAGCCATGCGGCCACCGGGTCCAACAACCACAAGGCGGTGAGCCAGTCACGATAGGTGACTGCGGTGGCTCGACTGGGTGGGTCCCCGTCACCCGGCGTGGCCTCATGTCGGATGTGTTCCCAGGAGGTCGTGGTGGAGGAGGCCGCGGCATAGGCTCGTGCCCAGGCACGAAGTGTCGCTGGATGCCTCACCCTGACCCCCTGTTCATCGCGGAGGTCACGGGTGAATGCACGGGTCAGGTATGAGTCCAGTTGGATTCGACGCACTCGAGGCGGCAGCCCCCGGATACCCGGGAACCCGGATGCGGCGATCTCCTCCACGTAGTCCGGCAGCCTCAACTGGCACTCCCCCGCCAGGGCAGCCCCCTCGCCATCGAGCAGTGCGCTCAGCGACACCGTGGGGTGGGCGATGCCCCGCTCGGGCAACGCCAACGGTCGCATCCTGAGCGACACGATCCGCCCAGCCCCCGAATGCGTGACCTCCCCTGTTGGGGTGGCGCTTCCGGTGAGGAGGAACGCCCCTGGCTCAGCCCCATCGTCAACAGCTCGACGCACTGAGTCCCAGACCCAGGCAAGCCGTTGCCATTCATCAATGAGGAGCGGGCACGGCCGGGTCAGCAGCGCATCCGGGTCGGCCTTCAGCTCTGTTCGGTCCTCCACCCGATCCAACCGGAGAATGGACGCGGCACGCTGCAGCGCGGTCGTCGTCTTGCCGATTCCCTTGGGCCCATCCAGCGCGACGGCAGCAACACCGGAGAGCAGGACGTCCAGTTCATCGTCGATGATCCGCCATCGATACCCTTGCTCCAAAACCGCTTGAACAGGCACTGAAACCGCCTTAACCATACATCTGCACTACCACAGACTATACATCTGCACTACCACAGACTATACATCTGCACTGTTACAGACTATACATCTGCACTGGGGCCATGGGGGTGTTGTGGGCTACCGGTCCTTCGTCCAGGCGTAGAGCTTCTTCTCGACGATGAGCAGGGCCGCGGCGTGGCTGCCGACGATGGCGGCGGCGAGGCAGGCGCCGATGCCTGTGCCGATGTGCCCGACGAGCCAGCTCGCCTCCGGCGCGGTGGTGCCTGCCGTGGTGACGACGACGCTGACTGCGGCGGCCAGGATGCCGGCCGGGAGCGCCCAGCAGGCGGTTTCCAGCACGAGCTGGAGGCGCTGCTGGGTGGCGTGCACCCCCAGGTGTTGGGCGAGGCTCAGCTCGACGCGTCGGGTGCGGATGAGCACGAGGCCGAGGGCTGCGGCGGCGGCAGCACCGATCGAGAGGAGCCAGCGGGTGGGGCGCTGCTCCAGAAGCGCGAGGGTACTGGTGGCGGAGCCGAAGGAGGGATTGAGCTGTTGGCGGGTGGCGTCGTTGACCCCGGGGAGCAGCACGGTCTCGAGGAGGGCGAGACTCTCGGGATCATGGGGCCAGATGGTGACCCAGCAGGAGTCGAAGACACCCATGGGCGGCACGGGGGCGAGGGCGGCGGAGGCGAGCTGGCTGTTGCGACCGTCGTCGGGGTAGGGGAAGGTGCCGGCCACGTGTGCCGTGCCACCATCGGCCATGGGGAGCGGGCGGATGCCGAATCGGCCGACCATCGCCTCCGAGAGCCACACACCTGTGGGCTGCGAGGGGTGCGCGTCGAGGGTGCCGACGACGTCACCGGCCACCTCGTACAGGGACGGCTTGGAGTGCGGGTAGGCGAGGACGGCGAACCTGTCCGGCACCTCGCGCAGCGCCATGGAGCCTGCCACGCCGTTCAGGCCGGTGAGTCCGACGCAGCGCTCGCCGTCGATGCCGTCCGGGGCGGAGATGACGTGGGTGGCGCCGCCGCCGGAGCGCACGGCTCGCTGGGAGGCGAAGATGTGCTGGACGGCCAGCGCATCCTGCACCACGGTGCCCGCGAGGATCATGATCAGCGCCAGCGCGCCGAGGATCGCACGAGTGGTGCCCGAGGCGACGTTGCGCATCGCCTCTGACCAGATCGAGCCCCACCTCATGGTTTCTCCTCGGCGATGTTCAGCAGCTCGTCGCAGCGCTTCTTGAGCAGCTCATCGTGGGTGGCGAGCACGACGATGCGCTCCTTTGAGACCATTTCGCGGATGACGTCGCTGATGGAGTGGGCGGTGTCGCGGTCCAGCTGCGCCGTGGGCTCGTCGATGAGGATCGCGTCGTGGTTGCTGGCGACGGCCCGGGCGAGGCAGAGCCGCTGCGCCTCGCCGCCGGAGAGCCTCCGGAACTCTCGGCCCGCCACCTCGCCCAGGCCGAAGCGCTGAAGCAGTTCTTCGGCCTCAGGTTCGGCCTCGGCACGGGTGTATCCGCGGGCGAGCAGCGGGAGGACGATCTGATCGAGGGCGGTGCGGCGCGGGGGGCCGACGGGGTTCTGCATGATCCACCCGATGCGCTCCACGCCGTCGGCCGTGATGCTGCCTGCCGTGGGGGTGAGTCCGCCGGAGAGGATGGACAGCAGGGTGCTCTTGCCGGAGCCGGATGGACCCACGATCCCGTAGAGGGAGGTTGGTGTGAGCTCGAAGGAGACGTCGGTGAACAGCGGATGCTGGCCAGGGAACCGGTGGCCGACCCTGTCGGCTACGAGCCGCACGTGGCTTCCTTCGCGGGATGGGCGTCGACGGCCGACGGCGGGTCGCCGTCGATGCGCACGTAGCTCAGTCCCAATGCGGAACTGACCACCTCTGCGGCGTGCGGTGTCCCACCGCTCAGCACGCACACCCTCCCGGAGGCGTCCTTGACCACCGACGACGGCGGCACCGCGTGGACGGGGATGGGTTCAGCCAGGCGCAGCCTGCCGCTGAGCTGCACGGCCTCCCCTTTCGCCCGTTGGATGGCGGAGGCCACTTCTGGGGTGGCCAGGAGGGCGTCGACGGCGGTCGGGTCGGCCACCAGGAGGTCGTCGGTGAGTGCGATGCTGGTTTCCCCGATGGTGAGGGTGCGGGGGCCGTCGAAGAGGTCTGCTGGCGGGGTGAAGGTCATCGTCGAGCGGCCCGATCCGGCCTTCGCCAGTGCCTCACCGGCGGCCACGTCCTGCCCGACGACGAGCGGACACTCGGTGATGGTCACCTCCGCCTCCGGCAGCCACACCACCTGACTGAGCAGGAAGTCACCTTCTCCCGCGGGGAGGTCGGCAGCGGTGAGCACCTTCTTCCAGGCGGCGCGGGTGGCGCTGTCGAACGTGCCTGTGACACCCACCTCGGCACCGAGCGCATTGATGGCCCGTTGGAGGTTCGCCACGTCCTCGCCCTTGTCGTCCTGGGTGAGATCGCGGTACCACGGGGCTGCGGAGTTCAGGAGCAGTATCCTCTGCCCATTCACGGCTGCGGGGGAGGAGCCTTGCACCCACTGACCGCCGGGGGCGCAGTCGAGGCCGGTGATGGTGCCACCGGCGCGTGAGACGAGGGGCTGCCCGGCCTCAGGTGTGATGGTGACCTCCACCGTACGCTCGTCGGCGAATTCGCTGAGCGACAGCTCATACGACGACTCCACCGCATCGGCCTCGGTGGGCTCCGTGATCGGCCGGAATGCGCTCACCCACACCACCCCCGCACTCACCCCGGCCACAGCCAGCCAGGAGAGCACGAGGGTGGTCAGGCGCGCTTCGGAGGCCATCAGCTCTGGCCGCCGGCGGCAGGGTTTTCCTTGCAGTTCGATGCCGCCTCCGAGTCCTCGATCGCCTTGGCGGCCGGGTCGATGGGGACATCAGATTGGTCAACCGGATCATCCACGTGGGTCACGTCTCCGTTGTCATCCATGTGCACCGGTATCTTCTGCATCCCGCCGGCAGCCTCCAGCAGGCGCACGAGATCCTGCCCACTGAACGGGGCCTCCACCAGGCCTGCAGTCACGTAGCATCGAGCCACCGCCTCTTCCCAGGTGAGCTTCTCAGGGTTTGTGAGTACCTCACTGAACAGGGGCTCGATCAGGCGTGTGGTGCCGATTTCGCATTCCTCGGCGGCTGCGTCGTAGTGCTCCATGCTGCCCGAGCTCTCGTAGATGTAGGAGCCGTGCCTCTCGACCGGGGTGATGCTCACTCCCTTGCCCCTGACGCACTCGACGAAGCGCTGCACTGCTTCCTCGTACTCCTCGCGGGTGATCCTGTCATCCTCCAGGACGGCGCGCTCGAAGTCGGAGGAAGCGAGCTCCCGGGCCTGCCGAAAATCATCAGCGTAGGGGGTGCTCGTGGAGGAGACCCCTGAGCAGCCCGCGCTGAGCCCGACCGTGAGGCTCAGAGCGCCACACAGCAGACTGCGCAGCACGTACGGTGCCACTGTGCCCACCTTTCAGAAATGTTGCCAAGAGCCCCAGCTGCCGCTGCTGGTCTGGATTCGGAAGTAGTGGCCTGCGGCCGTACCGTTCCCTTTGACAGCCACCGAGTAACGGGCTCGCTGCCCATCAGCCTTGTGCGGCTGGCCTCCGTAGTAGCGCACTGCTCGCGCCTGCACGTTGCCCGGGCAGGTACCTGCCCAGACCCTCGTGGTGCTGACTTTACTGTTGGCGGACTTCCAGGCACGCACTTGACAGGTCGGGTCTGCCGCCGATGCGTTGGTCACACCCCCGAGCGACAACGCCAGAGCCACGACGAGGCTCCCAACCCAGAACTTGACAGACTTCTTCATCGAAGCGCCTCCTCCCATGAGCTTTTCGTCAGTATAGCATGTCTGAATTCGTTGTGCAACTTGCACGCATGAACTGTGACTGCCCCTCTCCACGTCTCTGCACGACCTCCCAGCCGTCAGCTGTGAAGCCACACGTCACCCAGCACCGGGTCGAGGGCGACAGGTTCATCATCGCCGCTTCACCGAAGCTCCTCGCCCGCGTCGTCCACGAGCGTTACCTGATCCCCCAGTATGACCGCCCTGTACCGTCGACCATCGCTGGCCAGAAATGCCACGGAGCGTCGCGGCTCCCCCTCGAAGCAGAAGTAAGGGTCGCGTTCCTGGATACTCGCGAGTTTCAACCCTGCGGCTGCGCAGGCCGCCCGCACCACGGCAACGTACCGTCTCACCGGGCGCCGGGGACGCATCGGGAGCGTTTCAGCCTCGGCCAGCAGTACCTTCAGCTCCGCCTCGGGCACGACGGCGAGGTCCGGATGCCCCGCCAGGAAGGCCTCGTTCAGGTCGAGGACGTCGAACAGGTCACCCTCGATCTCGGACGACCACAGCACCGCCAGGTCCCGCCCCAGGGCATCGGGGAGCACCTCCCACTCCAGCAGCAGCTCCTTCTCCTCCGGAACCGCGTCGATCCGGGCCACGACTGCTCGGAAGGCCTCCTGGTGCCTCGTCGCTCCGACCCGGCCCAGGGTCCGCTCCACCTCCGCCACCGTGTCGGGGTCCCAGCCGGAGTTCCAGATGTGTCCAAGAAGCCCTCCCCTCATGGACAAACCGATGAAGGCGTCCAGCTCGCAGGCCCCCACCGCGTCCGGGTGGAGCAAGGCCGCATCGATGACACCACCATCGCGACAGCTCAGGAACTCACGCACCGCAAGGGTGTTCGCGTGGGTCAGTGCCCAGTCATCGCCCGACTCACGCTCCCTCGTCACCGTCTCCGACCCGAGCCAGATGTGCTCCCCGATACGCATGTCGCCACCTCCTTGCCGTCACAATGATGCCGTGAAACCACCTGTCACCCAGCACCGGGTCGAGGGCGACAGGTTCATCATCGCCGCCTCCCCGACGGCGAGCTGACCCGGACCTCGATCCTGCACTCGGCCTCCGGGAACATCACGCTCTTCCTCATCGGAGGGCTGTTCACCCTCATCCTGGCGCTGTGGGTCCTCTGGGTGGAGCCAGCACTGAGCCTGGCGTGTGCACGCCCTGCCGTGCACGGACCCGTCGCCTGCACACTCACCACGACGGGCCTCAGCGGACACGACACAGGCTCGTCGATGATGTCAGGAGCGCGAGCAGAACCCGCTCGAGGCACCCTGACGACCCCGGTGCGAGGTGCCACATCTCGACGGGACCAGAGCTGGCGGAGGCGTATCGCTGGGACGACTGCACCATGGACGTCACCCGACCCAACCGGATGATCGCCGACCCCGCCCGGCTCGGGGAGGTCACCCACAAGGAACACATCCGCAGCAGTTGGTCCTTCGCGGCGTGTTGTCCCGCGACCACGGCTGGGGGTGCGTGGCTGGCCCTCCGACGACAGGAGGACCTCAGATGGGAGATCACCCCGGGACGAGGCCGCATCACGGTGTTCCGAGTAGGCCTGCGCGGGGTCAGCAGCACCGCGGTCACCACCGCCGACCTGGCAGATCTGCGGATCGAGGAGCGTGAGGACGACCACCGCCTCGTCCTCCCCGGCCTCACCGTCGCGATGCACGTGCGCCGCGCCGACGCGAAGCAGCTCATCGCGGCGTACGACGAGTTCCGTCGCTCACTCCCCGGGGACCGCTGAGACGTCGACGACGCCGATCTCGTTGTCGTCGGTGTCATACACGACGGCCCGGTCGCCGAGGTCGATCATCCAGTGATGTCCGTGATCGGTGAGGAAGTGCCAACCGATGACCTGCTGGCCGTCATGGGTGGCCGTCGGATCCCCTGCCGTGATGGTCTCCAGCTCCCAGCCCCGGTCCGCACAGATCGCCTCGATGACGCGGGCGAAGCGCGGCTTGGTGGCCTCGGCCTGCGCGGCACGCTCGGCCAGCCGCTGCTCCAGGTCCGGGATGGTGGCGATGACGCCCGCCAGTCGCTCCTCCAGGTCGCGTCGCCGCACCACCTCGAGGTTCGGCAGTCCCCTGAGGAAGGCCGCGTTGAGGGTCTCCAACCTCTCCTCCTCGTTCAGCTCGACGAACTCGTCGGTGAGCACGTCGAAGGCCGTCACCCGGTCGTCGCCGAACACGCCGTCGTCCCAGATCGCGGCCCGCTCCTCGTCGGACAGCGAGTCCATGACCTGCTGGACCCGGGCGAACAGCTCCGCGTGCCGGGTGGCGCCCATCAACTCCAGCCCCTTGCTCACGTGTCCGATGATGAACGGGTCCCAGCCACTGTTGTGGACAAACTGGTCGATGCCACCGTTCTCGACCTGCGCCTCGTAGAAGTCGACGTGGTAGGAGCCGAGCGCCTCCGGGGACAGTTCGTCACCCTCAGCTCCCTCATCGAGCAGGTGGTTCACCACGGAGACGTTCGACATGATGATGTCGTAGGTGCGACCACTCCGATACGACGTGCGGGACACGATGACGTGGTCGAGCAGCATGGGTTCCCTTTCCTGTGACCTCGAGGACGACGACATCCTACGTCGGGGCACGAGGGTGAAGCAGCTCGGGCAGCACTCGGATGTTTCTGCTGGATGTCGACCAAACCACCTGCTGGATGTCGACCAGACTTCCTGCCGACCACCCTGGAGGAGACGTGTACCTTCACCGCACCGTGGACACCCTGCTGGACACCTTCCTCACCCAGGCTCCAGCCATCGCCCTGGACGGCGCGAAAGGGGTCGCCGTCGTCCCGCTGGCCCTGCTCGGACCGTGAGTCAACGCCCTGGGCTCAGCCGGTAATGAAGTTGCAGCGCTGGGGCCCGACCGAGTCCCAGCCAGTGATCGCAGCGCAGGGTGCCGTGGTCGTCGAGGAAGACGTGGAACTGCTCGTCGATCGGGATCTTCGCCACGTGGGACCGCTCCCCCACCTGAGCCAGCACGTAGGCGCCGGGGTGGCCGAAACCGTGCCCGGTCGAGCGCAGCCACAGGCTGCCGTCGCGGACCTCGGGCCGCAGGAAGACCTGGACGTTGCCCAGCTCCAGCGGAAAGGTCACGTGCACGACAGGGGCGGCGGTGGTGGGCAACCACCCGGACCGGTACAACCCACTGAAGACCTGGCTGCCGTCCATCACCAGGGTGCGGATCCATGCCGCTCCCAGCCGACGTCCGTCGGGGCGGGTGACGATCCGGATGCTGCTGGTCAGCCCTCGCGAGGTGACCAGCGGCCTGACGGGCAGAGCCAACTGCTCCACCCGATGCCCGAACCAGTTCGTCACCGCTGCCCCGAACGGCGCGAACCAAGGACGCCACCCGGACCACACATCCATCCGCCAGGCCGAGGTGTGGGCGTAGAAGTCAATGATCTCCGGATGCAGCTCCCCTGCGTCGAAGCCGGGCCCGTCCAGCTCCCGCAGGTCCAGCAGACCGTCCCCCACCTCCGGGGCTCGGACCCGGCCGACTGCTGCGAGCCCGTCGAGCCACGCATTGCCACGGCCACCTCGCGGGCTGATCGTCGCATCCAACCAGGCGTGCTCACCGTCGAGATCGGCGGGCCGCCCCACGACCCGCCAGAACTGGCGGGTGGCGGCATCGATGCGGGACAGGATCACGTGGCCATTGTGGCACGGGGCGGTTCAGCCCACGGGCCGCAGAACGACCTGACCGGACAGGTCGGGGTCATGGAACCGGGACGGCATCCCCGAAGAGCGGCGCAACCAACCTTTTCGTGGCACGACCCTCAGGGTCGAGAATTCTCCCCGCGGACTTGTGGCTGCGCAGGTGCACGATCGTCTCGTCCGGGTTCAGCTCGGGAATTGCGGCAGCCATGCGGGACTCCAGGGCACCGAGAGCGCCCTGGTAGTTCACCCGGAAATTGATCCTCAGGTTGTTCCTCCCCGTGACCCACATGCACGACCGCAGCCCCGGTTGTTCCTTCAACAACTCGATGACCCGGGTCTTGCGGATCGGCACCGTGGCCAACCAGGTGCACTCCAACAGCCACCCGGCCAGCTCGGGGGCGACGTCACAACGCATGACGACGCTGCCGTCGGAGAGCATCCGCTTCAACCTGCGCTGGACGGTGCTCGTCGGCATGTCGAGCTGCTCGGCCAGTGAGGCGACGCTGGCGCGGCCGTCCTGGACCAGGGCATCCGCCAGGGCCAGGTCCACCTCGGTGAGCTCCCGTGGCCCCTGGTCGGGCAACAGCTGCGGCCTGGCCTGCAGGCTCTGGCGCTTGGCCAGCACGTTGAGCCGCCACGACTCGGCCCCGGCGATGACGTTGGTGACCAGCGAGCTGCGCGTGCCGTAGACCCCCTCGAGACCTCCGATCCAGTCGATGATGAGGGTGGTCAGGGAGTGCATGCTCGGGGCCATCACCGTCAGCAGGATGTCCCTGCGGCCGGTGGTCTCGTCCACCGAGGTGATGAGGGGATGTGCGCACAGCTGCTCGATGACCGACGGCAGGTGCTCGGTGCGACAGTCCACGTCGACGATCGCGGTGAACCGGTTCTCGGGGTTCGGGTGGGTGCTGATCCAGGCCAGGCCGTGGGAGTGCAGTCGTTGCCAGTGGCTGGCCACGGTGGTCGGGGACACCTGGAGGATCTCCGCCGCCCGGGCCCACGACATCCGGGGATCGATCTGGAGCAGGTTCACCAGCCTGAGGTCGGTCTCCTCCTGCATCCCTCACCACCCCTGCGGCTTCTCGGCTGGGAACATCACCGGTTCCGGGGGCGGTGAGTGGGTGATTCTCCAACGATCCCCCCTTGTGATGCGGGTTTCCGTCGATGTCCCGGGAAGCCTCGAAAGGCGGGGATACATTGAGGGCGAAGCCGTCGGCGATGACGACTTCGAGGCAAGCATCCGGCGCGATGACCGCCGGATACCAACCGGTTGAGGATCAGCAGACATGCGGAACATGATAGCCGCCTCGACGGCCATCAAAAACGCTTCTCCCTGCGGACATCAGGCGTCACAGGACGCCTGCACAAAGGGCTGGAGTCAACGTGGAGCAGGTCCTTTCTCGACCGTTTGGATGACATTGTCCTCTTGTCTTCGTGACCCATTTTGAGGAGTGAAATGAACGAGAATCATCGACCGATCCGAGTGGTCCAGTGGGGCCTCGGCGCAATGGGGCAGGGTGTGGCACGCCTCATCCGGACCAAGGAGGGTCTGGAACTGGTCGGAGCACTCGACATCAACCCTGAGCTCGCCGGGAAGGACGTCAGCGAGGTGCTCGGTGGCGAGCCGACGGGAATCCTGATCAGCGACGATCCGGCCAGCGTCCTGGACCCCGACAAGGTCGATGTCGTCACCATCGCCACCACCTCCTGGGTGGAGCGCCAGCTGCCGAACCTGAAGCAGATCCTCGCCGCCGGGATCAACGTCGTGAGCATCGCCGAGGAGATGGCGGCCCCCGAGGCCCAGAGCCCGGAGGCAGCCGCCGAGCTGGACGCCCTCGCCAGGGACAACGGGGTCTCGATCGTCGGGGTCGGTGTCAACCCGGGCTTCGTGCTCGACCACCTCGTCGTCGTGCTGACCACCGGCAGCCAGGACGTCACCCACATCGAGGCCAGCCGGATCAACGACCTGAGCCCCTACGGCGAGACCGTGCTGACCACCCAGGGCGTGGGCACCACCTTGGAGGAGTTCGAGGCCGGAGTGGCCGACGGCTCCATCGTCGGCCACGTCGGTTTCCCGGAATCGGTGCGGCTGATCAGCGATGCGCTCGGTCTCGGTGTCGACCGGGTGGAGCAGAACCTCGAACCCATCATCGCCACGCAACCACGGCAGGCCCGTGACCGGGTGATCGAGCCGGGGCTGGTCGCCGGGTGCAACCACATCGCCGTCGGCCACCGCGGCGACGACGAGGTCATCCGCCTGATCCACCCCCAGCAGGTGGACCCGGGGGCCGAGGGCATCGCCACGGGCGACTACATCACCATCTCCGGCGTACCTGAGGTGAGGATGACCATCTCGCCGGAGATCGCAGGAGGAAAGGCCACGGCAGGCATCGCGGTCAACACCATCCCCCGGATCCTCGCCGCGACCCCCGGTCTGAAACGGATCATCGACCTGCCCACACCCTGCGCCCTGATGGGACCAGAGGCCTACGAACGTCGTTGAACTCCCAGGGAGGCATGACAACCATGAACCCGACACCATCCGCACCCGAGGGTGCCTGGGCCGAGATCCAGCTCACCGTCCTCACCCCCGAGCAGAGAGCCACCGGGGTGCCCGCGGACACCGCCACCACTGCACTGGTGCAGTGGGTCGACGGTTTCCTCACCCATCCCGCCGCGCTCGGCGAGGAGGCGACGATCCGCACCGTCATCGGACGCACCCACACCGGCACCCTCAGCCGCATCAACCCGGGCTACGACCACAGCTTCGGGGAGACCGTGCCCGAGATCCTGACGATCGGGACGAAGGAGGAATGATGACCGACAACTCCTACCAGGGCGTGATGGCCCGCCGGAACCAGATCATGCGTTCCTCCCTGGGCCTCGACTACGACGAGTTCACCCACAGTCCCATCTCCTTCGACTACGAGGCGATGATGAGCTCCACCGGGTACTCACTCGACGACATCGCCCGGATCCAGCGCGACACCAAGGTCGGGCAGACGCCCCTGCACGAGCTGCACCGCCTCACCGAGGCGGTCCGCGCCATCGCCCCTCCGGGCAAGGGGGCCAGGATCCTCGTCAAGGACGAGGCGGCCAACGCCTCGGGCAGCTTCAAGGCCCGCCGTGCCTCCCTCAGCGCCTACGAGGCCCAGCAGAAGGGGTTCCGTGGCATGGTCACCGCCACCAGCGGCAACTACGGGGCGGCCGTGGCCTCCCAGGCCGCACAGCGTGGGCTGGCGTGCATCGTCGTACAGGAGGTCTACGACTCCCACCACGTCGGGCAGCCGGAGATCGTCGAGAAGTCCCGGGCCTGCGAGGCCTACGGCGCCGAGGTGATCAAGCTCAGCGTCGGACCCGAGCTGTTCTACGTGCTGCTGCGCACCCTGGAGGAGACCGGGTACTTCAACGCGAGCCTGTACACCCCGTACGGGATCGCGGGGGTGGAGACCCTGGGTGCCGAGATCGGGCGCGAGGTCCAGGAGCGCTTCGGTCGCCAACCCGACGTGGTCGCGGTCACCCACGCCGGTGGCGGGAATCTCACCGGCACCGCCCGTGGACTGCGCAAGGTGGGCTGTGACAGCACCCAGGTCGTCGCGGTCTCCGTCGACCTCACCGGCCTCCACATGGCCTCGGACACCGATTTCAACAACAAGTCGTTCACCACGGGGCACACCGGGTTCGGGGTCCCCTTCGCCACCTGGCCGGATCGGGTGGACGTCCCACGCAACGCGGCCCGGGCCCTGCGCTACATGGATGGGTACCACCTGGTCACCCAGGGCGAGGTGTTCTACATGACCGAGCTGCTGACCAAGCTCGAGGGTCTGGAACGTGGTCCGGCCGGCAACACGAGCCTGACCGCCGCCGTCGCCCTGGCGATGCGGATGGACCGCGACCAGATCGTCGTCGTGCAGGAGACCGAGTACACCGGCGCCGGGAAGCACCACAACAGTCAGCTGTCCTTCGCGAGGAACCGCGACATCGAGGTGCGGCGCGGCGATCCGGCCGACAACGTGCCCGGGAAGACCATCGTGATCCCGGAGCGGCTCGACCAGGTCTCGACCCGCCCCCTGGACCTGGACCGGCTCCGGGCCAGCTACGTGAAGAAGGCGGCCGAGGTCCACCCGGTGGGTGAGTGGAGCGACGGGGACGTCGAGTTCCTCGCGGCCGACATCAACGGCACCCCCGATCAGGTGCGCTCCCTGGCGCAGGCGATCCGGTGAGCAAGGAAGGAAGAACATGAACACCGACGAGCACGAGCGGCTGCAGCGGTTCGAGACCCTGCGTGCCGAGCTGTCCACGATGGACGACGAGGCCCTCAAGGCCCGGTTCTGGGAGCTGTGCCACCAGGTGATGGAGCCCGTGGTGGAGCTCTCCCGCACCCACACCTCCCCCTCCATCGAGCGTTCCGTGCTGCTGCGGATGGGGATCAACTCGGTCACCACGCATGCGGTGGTGGAGAACGTGCTGAACGCCGGGCTGCTGGGCAAGGGCGCCGGACACGTGGTGCTCCGGCTGGCGCAGCGCGACGGGATCTCGATCCGCGACGCCGGGGACGCCATCGCTGAGGATCCGGCCGTGCTGGCCGGACTGTTCGAGGAGAAGAAGCAGTGACCGACAAGCTGGACCCGAACACCAAGATCGACGTCGAGAAGATCCTCGAGGATCTGGAGAACTACCATCCGCCGCGCAAGGGCTGGACCTGGCGCACCGTGCCCGAGGAGGGCGTCGACATGGGCGCCTTCCACTACCGGAACATGTCGGAGCCGCTGAGGAACAGCACCCCGATGCTGACCGCCAAGTACTTCGACAACATCGACCCCCAGCCGCAGCCGGTGATCACCTCGGAGATCGCCTCGGGGCACTTCGAGGACGACATCCGTCGTATGCGGATGGCCGCCTGGAACGGGGCCGATCACATCATGGTGATCCGCACCACCGGGCAGAGCCACATCGACGGGTTGATGGAGGGTACTCCGGAAGGGATCGGTGGGGTGCCGATCACCCGCAAGCAGATCCGCGCCAGCCGGAAGGCCTGCGACCTGATCGAGGAGGAGGTCGGGCGTCCGATCAACTTCCACAGCTACGTCTCCGGCGTGGCTGGCCCGGAGGTCGCGGTGCTGTTCGCCGAGGAGGGGGTCAACGGCGCACACCAGGATCCCCAGTACAACGTGCTGTACCGCAACATCAACGCCTACCGCAGCTATGTCGACGCCGGCGAGGCGAAGAAGGTCATGGCGGGAGCCCGGATCTTCCAGATCGACGGTGCCCACAACGCCAACGCGACCGCACGGCACGGCTGGAAGGTGATGCCGGAACTGATGGTCCAGCACGGGCTGAACTCCATCTTCTCCGTGATGGTGGGGATGCCGAAGGACCTGATCGGGTTGTCGACGGTCCCGCCGAGCGCGCCTCCCGGTCCGAAGCTCTGGTTCGACCTGCCCTATGCGGTGGCGCTGCGTGACTTCTTCTCCGAGTACAAGATGCGGGCTCAGCAGAACACCCGCTACATCGAGTCCGACCTGAACGAGGCCATCCGCACCCACGTGGTGGACACGATCATCTCGATGCTGACCAGCGCTGACATCCAGAGCACCATCACCCCCGACGAGGGCCGCAACCTCCCGTGGCACCACAACTCGGTGCGTGGTGTGCAGACCGTCAAGCAGACCTGGGCGGCGCTGGACGGGATCAAGGAGCTGCTCAGCATCAACCGGGACGGCCCGCTGGGCACGATGGTGAGGGACCTGAAGGAACGTGCGATCGGTTTCCTGACCGAGATGCTCCACGTCGGCGGGTACTTCGTCGCCGTCGAACAGGGATTCTTCGTCGACTCGGCCGAGTTCCCGGAACGCAACCACGACGGCATCGCCCGCGACGGCGAGGGCGGAATCGCCGCCGACACCGTCGTCGCCCGTGACCCCGACTACCTGGCCCCGGTCTGCGATCACTTCGGCAACAACACCCTGCCCGAGGGCATCACCAAGCCGTGTGACCTGATCGACGGCTGCACCCTGTGCGTCCCGGAGAAGATCGTCTACATCGACGAACTGGACCCCGAGGACACCGTGCACCAGCGCCTGGAGCGGACCCGCCCGTACCGCAGCGGCAACCTGTTGCGCCCGGAGGCCGAGTGGGCCGGCGACGGCGTGGCCCTGGTCGAGTTCATGATCCCTGACCGGGCCGAGATCGCCGTGGAGGCGGCCCTGGAGATGGCCAGGCGGATGGGACTGACCGAACCCGAGGTGATCAACCTCCAGGTGCTGCAACCGGCCGAGGGGTGCTTCGTCGAGGTGAAGGGACACGTCGGGTTCGACATCGACCGGACCGAGCTGACGATCCCGGAGAAGATCGAGCTGCTTCCCGAGGAGGAGCTGCGCACCTTCGTGACGGAGAACGACCTGACCGTGGTGGCCGGCACCGTCGGCGAGGACGAGCACAGCGTCGGGATGCGCGAGATCCTCGACATCAAGCACGGTGGGCTGGAGAAGTACGGGGTCAAGTACCACTACCTGGGCACCTCGGTCCCGATCGAGAAGATGGTCGACGCCGCGATCGAGACCGGCTCGGATGCCATCTTGATCTCGACGGTGATCAGCCACAACGAGGTCCACCGCACCATGATGCGGAAACTGGCCGAGCTGGCCCGGGAACGGGGCATCCGGGACCGGATGGTGCTGATCGCCGGGGGCACGCAGGTCAGCCGTGACATGGCGGCCGAGACCGGCCTGGACGCCACCTTCGGGCGTGGCACCAAGGGCATCGACGTGCTGGACGCCATCGTGCGCACCATGCGACGACATGAGGCCGGGTGAGATGAGGATGCAGGTCGTCACCACCCTCGAGGTCGGTTCCACGATCACCAAGGCCAACGCCTTCGAGCTGGAGGGTGGTCTGTTCCGTCACATCGGTCAGGCCTTCGCCCCCACCTCGGTGGCCGAGGGCGACGTGCGGATCGGGATGGACGCCGCGATCGCCGCGATGCGGGAGACCTCCGGCATCGCGGTGGACCGGACGCAGGTCTTCGTCAACAGTTCCGCCGCGGGTGGGCTGCGGATGAGCGTCCATGGCCTGACCCAGGGGATGACGGCCCGCGCCGCCAGGGAGGCCGCGCTCGGTGCAGGCGCGATCGTCTGCCACACGACCGTCGGGATGATCGACGACTACGACGTGGAGGACCTGCTGGAGGCGCGACCGAACATCGTGCTGCTGGCCGGTGGGGTGGACTACGGCGAGAAGGAGATCGTGATCGGCAACGCACGTCGGCTGGCCGCCGCACGGCTGCAGGTCCCGGTCATCTACGCCGGGAACATCGCCGTCAGACGCCGGGTGGCGGACATCTTCGCCGAGCAGGGTGTCGAGCTGATGTGTGCCGACAACGTCTTCCCCGATGTCGACGTGCTGCAGATCGAGCCGGTGCGCCGTCTGATCCACGAGGTCTTCAACAAGCACATCATCGCCGCGCCCGGCATGTCCGGGCTGACCGAGATGTCGTCGTTCGACGTCCTGCCCACCCCCGGGGCCGTGCTGCTCGCCACCGAGATCTTCGCCGAGCGGCTGGGTGACGCCCTGGTCATCGACGTCGGGGGTGCCACCACCGACATCCACAGCGTCACCGACGGCTCACTGGAGTGGACCAGCCGCAGCATCGACCCGGAACCGCGCGCCAAGCGCACCGTCGAGGGTGACCTGGGGGTCTACGTGAACGCCCGGCAGGTTGCGGCGATGATCGGACACTCCGATGACGAGGAGAGCCTGAGGTTCCTGCGAGCGATCCCCACCGGTGAGCAGGAGGAGGCCGTGACCCGATGGCTCGCCGAGCACGCCGTCGACATCGGCATCCGTCGGCACGTCGGCACCGTCAGCGACCTGTTCACACCCACCGGGAAGAAGCAGATCGTGCGCGGCAAGGACCTGACCGCGGTGCGCTGGATCGTGGGAACCGGCGGTGCCCTGACCAGGATCCCCGGTGGGGCGGAGATCCTGGGCGGGATCCGGCTGGGGGCCGGTGCCCGGCTCATGCCTCCCCCCGAGGCCGAGGTGCTGATCGACCGCGACTACCGGTTCTCGGCCCTGGGCACCCTGGCCCAGGCCTACCGCGACGAGGTCGGGGCCACGTTCGAGGCCTGGGTCGCCGCCGAGACCGGCGGGGTTCCCGGGGAGGAGGCACCGTGATCCCCGGGACCCCGAGGCTGGAGGTCTTCATCGACCGCCTGGCCCACAACGCCCGCCACGTGGTGGGTCAGTGCGCGGCGCAGGGGGTCCAGGTCGCAGCGGTGACGAAGGTGATGCAGGCCCACCCGGCGTTGCTGACCGCGTTCGCCGACTCCGGCGCGGCCATGATCGCCGATTCACGGATCGAGAACCTGAAGCGGGTCACCGCGGCAGGTCTCGGGCTGCCGACCATGCTGCTGCGCACCCCGACACCCCACCTGGCCCCGGAGGCGGTGCGCTGGGCGGACTGCTCCCTGGTCTCCTCGCTTCCGGCGGCGGCGGCGCTGTCCCGGGCCGCCGAGGCCTCGGGGCTGCGGCACCAGGTGGTGGTGATGGTCGACCTGGGTGATCTGCGGGAGGGGGTCTGGCCCGAGCGCGCGGTGGCGGTCGTCACCGAGATCAGTCGCCTGCCCCACCTGGAGGTCGCAGGATTGGGCGCGAACCTGGCCTGCTACGGCGGCGTCATCCCCACCAGGGAGAAGATGGAGCAGCTGATCGGGATCCGCGACCAGTGCCGTGAGGCGACCGGGTTGCCGCTCGACGTGGTCTCGGGCGGCAACAGCGCGAACCTGCCGCTCGTGGCCAGCGGTGAGCTGCCCGCACAGATCACCCAGTTGCGCATCGGGGAGGCCATCATCCTGGGGCGCAACGTGCTGGACCGTTCCCTCTGGCCGGGAACCCGGCACGACACCGTCGAACTCGTGGCGGGTGTGATCGAGGTGGAACGCAAACCGTCGGTCCCCGTCGGGCGGATCGGCCAGGACGCCTTCGGCAACACACCTGAGTTCGTCGACCACGGCTGGCGGCTGCGCGCGATCTGCGACATCGGCCGCCAGGACGCCGATCCCGCTGCCCTGACCCCGGTGGACCAGGGCATCCGGGTGCTCGGGGCCAGCAGCGACCACCTGATCCTCGACGTCACGGACGCCGGGTCCCGGGTCCAGGTGGGCGACGAGGTCCGCTTCCGACCCGACTACGGCGGGCTGCTGGCGCTCAGCACCTCGCCCCATGTCAGATCACTGATCGTTCATGACAACACCTGACCACTCAACATCCAACGAAGGAGAAGACAGTGAGAATTTCGGTTCCCAAGGAGATCAAGCCCCAGGAGCACCGCGTGGCGATGACCCCGGCCGGGGTGCACCAGCTGACCGGTCGAGGCCACCAGGTGCTCATCGAACAGGGTGCCGGGCTCGGTTCGGGAATCACCGACGAGCAGTACCGTGACGCCGGCGCCACCATCGTCCCCGATGCCGCGGAGGTCTGGGGGCAGGCCGAACTGCTGGTCAAGGTGAAGGAACCGATCGCCGCGGAGTACCCCCATCTCCGTGACGACCTGGTGCTGTTCACCTACCTGCACCTGGCCGCCGATGAACCGCAGACGAAGGCCCTGCTGGACTCGGGCACCGTGTCCATCGCCTACGAGACGGTGCAGACCGACAGCGGTGCCCTGCCGCTGCTGCGACCGATGAGCCAGGTTGCGGGTCGTCTGTCGGCCCTGGCCGGCACCCAGGCGCTGCACAAGCACAACGGTGGGATGGGGCTGCTGGTCCCGGGGGTGCCCGGGGTGAACCCGGCCAAGGTCGTGGTCCTGGGTGGTGGCACCGCAGGCCGCAATGCGGCACTGGTCGCGCACGGGCTGCGCGCTGATGTCACCATCCTCGACATCAACGCCCTGACCCTGGATGCCATCGATGCCGAGTTCAAGGGCCAGATCAAGACCGTGATGTCCACGCCCTACGCCATCGAACAGGCGGTCCGGGAGGCGGACCTCGTCATCGGTGCGGTGCTGGTGCCGGGAGCGCGTGCCCCCGAGCTGGTCTCGAACGAGTTGGTCTCCCGGGCCAAGCCCGGGTCCGCATTCGTCGACATCGCCGTCGATCAGGGCGGCTGCTTCGCCGACACCCGTCCCACCACCCATCAGGACCCGACCTACGCGGTGCACGACTCCGTGTTCTACGCGGTGGCGAACATGCCGGGGGCGGTCCCGGTGACCTCGACCTACGCGCTGACGAACGTGACGCTGCCCTATGTCACCCAGATCGCCGATGCCGGCTGGCAGGCCGCGTTGCGGGACGACCCGACGCTGGCCCGGGGACTGTCGACCGCTCACGGTCGGCTCACCAACGAGCCCGTGGCATCGACATGGCAGCTCGACCACACCCCCATCGACCAGGTCCTGGAGTGACCACGACCGGCAGGGTCCGGACAAGGAACAAAGGAGTTCAGATGAGTATTTCGCAGGACAACCACCCCGACGACGTCGTCGGTGCCGCGCCGGTGCCGGAGGAGCAGCAGCTGCAGCGTGGGCTGAGCAACCGACACCTCCAGCTCATGGCGCTGGGCGGGGCCATCGGCACCGGCATGTTCATGGGGTCAAGCGACACGATCAATCAGGCGGGCCCGTCGGCCATGCTGGTGTACGCGGTGATCGGCTTCTTCCTCTACTTCATGATGCGGGCGATGGGAGAGATGCTCCTGTCCAACCTGAAGTACAAGTCGTTCCGTGACATCGCCGAGGACATCCTCGGTCCTGCGGGCGGCTTCATGGCGGGCTGGACCTACTGGTTCGCCTGGATCGTGGCCGCGATGGCCGACCTGGCCGCCATCACCGGATACGCGCAGTTCTGGTGGAAGAAGGTGCCGTTGTGGCTACCCGCGGTTGCCCTGGCGGTGGTGCTCTTCGTGCTCAACGTCGTCGCGGTGCGGTTCTTCGGCGAGGCGGAGTTCTGGTTCGCACTGATCAAGCTGGTCGCGGTCGGGGCCCTGCTGATCGTCGCGATCTGGCTGCTGGCAACCGCCTTCGTCTCCCCGGATGGGCATGCGGCACGGATCGACAACCTGTGGAACGACGGCGGCTTCTTCCCCAACGGAGTGATGGGCTTCCTGGGCGGGTTCCAGATCGCGTTCTTCGCCTTCGTCGGCCTCGAGGTGGTCGGCACCGCTGCGGCGGAGACCAAGGATCCGACGAAGACCCTGCCGAAGGCCATCAACGCCATTCCGGTTCGGTTGGCGCTGTTCTACGTGCTGGCCCTGGCCGCCATCGCCGCGGTCATCCCGTGGCGGCAGGTGGTGCCCGGGGAGAGCCCCTTCGTCGCGATGTTCGGCCTGGCCGGGTTCGGTGCTGCGGCCTCGGTGATGAACTTCGTGCTGCTGACCGCGGCCGCGTCGTCGGACAACTCCGGGCTGTACTCCACCTCCCGGATGATGTACGGCCTGGCGGTCGACGGGCAGGCGCCAAAGGCATTCGCCCGGCTGTCCAGGCGCAGTGTGCCGCAGAACGCGTTGATCTGCTCCTGCCTGCTGCTGCTGTGCGGTGTGGTCTTCCTCTACACCTCGGAGAGCATCATCGCGGCGTTCAAACTGGTCACCTCGATCACCTCGATCCTGTTCCTGTTCATCTGGGCCCTGATCGTGGTGTGCTACCTGGTGTACCGCCGCAAACATCCTGAGCTGCACGCGAAGTCCACCTACAAGATGCCCTTCGGTGTCTTCATGTCCTGGGCGGTGCTCGTGTTCTTCGCGGTCAGCGTGGTGATCCTCTGCTTCTATGAGGACACGCGGCAGGCGGTCTTCATCACCCCCATCTGGTTCATCCTGCTCGGCATCTGCTACCTGGTGTACCGGGCCAGGCACGGCACCCAGCGCACGACCCACTACCAGCAGTGACCTCGACGGAGCTGCCGCGACCCCTCGGGAACGCGGCAGCTCCGTCGTCATCCGGATGGATGCATCCGCCTCCTTTTCGTGGCGCATCACGATGCCACCCTTGGCGCATGAGGACGACCATCACGTTGCCCGCGGACATCCACGCCGAGATCAAGAGGCTGAGACGCGAGGATGGCATCGGGGTCAGTGAAGCGGTCGCCATCCTCATCCGACGCGGCATGATGCTGCACCAGCAGGTCCCCTCTGTCCCCTTGCCCGAGCCAAGGCCCATCGGCATCAGACTTGATGTCGTGAACGTCGCGGAGGCACTGGAGGTGCTGGATTCTGAGGGCGATCCCACGTGATCCTCGACGCCAACGTACTCATCCACGCTGCAGATGTTCTCTCACCGTTCCACCAGAGGTCGCATGCCTGGTTGCGCGCCGCATACGCCTCCGGGAGACGTCTCGGTTTTCCCTGGCAGAGCATCGGCGCCTTCCACCGCATCACGACACACCCACGACTCTCGCCCTCGCCCATGACCCATGACGAGGCCCACGCCTTCATCTCCGCCTGGCTGGCCCAACCCGCTGCATGGATCCCTTCGGTCTCGAAGCGGACTGTTGCCATCTACGCGAGTCTGGCATCCCGACACCATGTCACCGGGAACCTGGTTCCCGATGCCCAGCTGGCTGCACTTGCGCTGGAACACAGCGTTCCCGTGGTGTCCTTCGATGGGGACTTCGCCCGTTTCACCGAGATCCAGTGGATCAACCCGTTGCATCCCTGAGAACAGGCCCGGCGTGGTTATGCTGATGCCACCCACAACCTCAGGAGAGCCATGCGTCGAAGCATCGTCGTGATTCTTGCCCTGTTCCTCGGATTCACCACCCCGGTGGCCCACGCGGAGGAACCGATACGTGTCACCGTGCTCGCCACGACCGATGTCCACGGTCACGTCCTCAACTGGGACTATTTCCGCAACGCCCCGTTCCAGGACCGCGGCGGCCACCAGGTCGGCATGGCCCAGGCCGCGACCGCGATCAACCAGATCCGGGCCGAGCGCGGCGCCGACAGCGTCGTGGTGGTCGACAACGGTGATGCCATCCAGGGCACCCCGTTGACCACCTACTACGCCAAGCAGGCCCCCATCACCACCACCGGTGCCACCCACCCGATGGCGGCCGCCTTCAACGCCGTCGACTACGACGCCACGAATGTCGGCAACCATGAGTTCAACTACGGGCTCGACCTGCTCGGCGCCTACGAGAGACAGCTCGAGGCACCGTTGCTGGCCGCGAACGTGGTCAAGGTCTCCGACGGTTCGAACGCCTTCACCCCGTACCACCTCGAGAAGCGCACCATCAAGGGGCAGGAGGTCACCATCGGCATCCTGGGGCTCACCACGCCGGGCTCGATGGTGTGGGACAAGGCCCATCTCGACGGTGTGCTGAGGATCGACGACATGGTCACCTCAGCGAGGACCTGGGTGCCGCGGGTGCGTGAAGCCGGCGCCGACATCGTTGTCGTGCTGAGCCACGCGGGCGTCGGGGTCTCCAGCTACTCGGGAGACCTGCCGCCGGAGAACCCGGCCGACGAGATCGCCCGCCAGGTGCCGGGCATCGACGCCATCGTCGTCGGTCACACCCACAAGGACGTCCCCGAGCAGTGGGAGACGAACGCTGCCACCGGTGAGAAGGTGCTGCTGTCGCAGCCCAGGTTCTGGGCGTCCAGTGTCGCCGACCTCACCTTCGACCTGACCCGCAACGGCGACGCCTGGGAGGTCACCACGAACGGTGCGACCGCCCACCACATGAAGGACTTCGCCCCGGATCCGGCCGTGACCGCAGCCGTTCAGGGGCCGCACGATGTCACCGTCGCCTACGTGAACACAAAGGTCGCATCGTCGAAGGAGGAACTGCCCGCCACCGAGTCGCGCTACCGGGACACCCCGATCATCGACTACATCCAGATGGTGCAGACCGCGACGGTGAAGAAGGCGCTCGCCGGTGGCCAGTACGCGAACCTGCCGGTGCTGAGCCTGGCTGCCCCGTTCAGCCGCACCGCCGTCTTCCCGAAGGGCGATGTGACGATCCGCGACATGGCGGGCCTCTACATCTACGACAACACCCTGCAGGCGAGGCTCCTGACCGGCGCCCAGGTCCGTGACTACCTGGAGTACTCGGCGAAGTACTTCGCCGAGGTCCCACCGGGCGGCACCTTCGATCCCGAGACGATGACAGGCGTCGAGCGCAACGGCGAGACGGTGCGTGACTACAACTACGACATCATCTCGGGCCTGCGCTACGAGATCGACCTGGCCAGGCCGCTGGGGCAGCGGATCGTGACGTTGCAGCACCCGGACGGCACCCCCGTCACCGATGACGAGCAGTTCGTCGTGGCGGTCAACAACTACCGGGCCAGCGGCGGCGGGATCTTCCCGCACGTGGCCACGGCCCCGGTGGTCTACGACGATCTGCTGGAGATTCGGCAGGAGCTCATCGATTGGGCCACGGCACGCGGTGTCATCGATCAGTCGGACTTCTTCGTCCGCAACTGGCGGCTGGTGATCGACGGCAAGCCCGTGTTCGAGGGGGACGTGTGGGACATGCCCACTCCCCCGGCGCCGAGCCCGGCTCCGACGACGCCCGCGCCCAGCCCGTCGAAGCCGCAGCCGCCGCACCCGAAGCCGGGGCTGCCGAGGACCGGGATCAGCGTTGTCGAGGGGCTCGACGGGCGGGCAGGTCATCCTCGATGACATGAGCACCCCGGGCCCTGTCGGCCCGGGGAACGCAGCAGAACACTCAGCGAAACGACGGGATGAGTGACAGCGAAACGACAAGATAGGTGCCAGCGAAACGACAAGATGAGTGCCAGCGAAACGACGAGATGGGTAGACTGGTGCGATGCCACGGCTGATTGCGCGCGCCATCCAACCTTGGGCTGAGGAACTGCTCGGATTCACACCGGTCCTCGTCATCGAAGGAGCCAGACAAACCGGCAAGTCGACCTTGGCCCGGATGCTCCGCCCGCAAGCCGTTGCGGTCAACCTCGACGACATCCGCACCTTGGAGTACGCCCGCAATGACCCCGTCGGGTTCGTGTCCCAGGCCGGGGAGGGCACCCTCATCATCGATGAGTTCCAACGGCTTCCCGCGTTGTCCCTGGCCATCAAGGCGAGCATCGACGCTGATCGTCATCCGGGGCGCTTCATCCTCACCGGATCGTCGGACTTCGCACGAGTACGCGGCGACAAGGATTCGCTGGCCGGGCGGGCTCTGTCGGTGACCGTCTGCCCGCTGACCCAGTCCGAGATCCGAGGCACTGCGGCACAAGGCACCTTCGTGGACCGGCTGGGGGCGGCCAACCACCCCCATGACTTCACCACGAGCACCCCCATGAGCCACGGCGACCTGGCAGCCATGATCACGGCGGGAGGGTTCCCAGCAGTGCACAATGTCGCCCCACGAGTTCGGGACGAGTGGTACCACGGGTACATCGAACGATTGGTTCGGGTCGACGCCTTGGCGGATGGCGCCCGTCTCAACCCTGACAGAATGCTGGCACTGCTCCGCCTGATCGCTGCCCAGCAGTCAAGCGAGCTGGTGAAGGCGAAACTGGCCCAGGAAGCAGGCCTCGCCGCCTCATCGACAGGCTCCTACCTGGACATGCTGAACCGCTTGTTCCTGACTCTTCACGTGGCACCCTGGACCCCCAATCTGACCAAGCGGGAAACCGGAAGGGCCAAGGTTTCCATCGTGGACTCCGGGTTGACGAGCTGGCTGTGCAGCGCATCGGCTGCGTCCCTCACCAGAATCCCTCACGGCATGCAGCTCCTCGGCGCCCTGACGGAGGGATTCGTCGCTGGCGAGTTGCACGCCCAGTCCGGGTGGAGTCAGACCCGGTATCGCATGTTCCACTACCGCGACCGGAACGGCAAGGAAGTGGATTTCATCCTGGAGGCCGACGATTCACAGCTCCTCGCCATCGAGGTCAAGGCGAGCCGCACCGTCACGGGCTCCCACGTCTCTGGGCTGCGCTTCCTCCGAGAGCAACTGGGGCCTCGACTGACCAGAGCTGTGGTACTCGCCCCCATCGACCGGCCCCTCAGCTTCGGCGACGACATCTGGGCCCTGCCACTGTCGACCCTGTGGGAGGGATCATGACGACCCGGCCACGCGCCCTTCTGATGGATCTGGACGGAACGCTGATGGATCATGCGGGCGCGAGCGCCCATGCGATCCTCGCCGTGCTGGCCGACCGTGATCTGTCACCCACCGAGGACTCGGTGGCCCTGTGGCGCGCCTTGGAGGCAGAGCACTTCCAGCGCTATCTCGACGGCGAGTTGACCTTCGAGGAGCAACGTGTGGCCCGTATCACTGCCTTCCTGGCGGCCCACGGGGCAGTCGCTCTTTCCCGCGCGGATTCGCTGTCCTGGTTCGAAGGCCACCTCGCACGCTACGAATCCTCGTGGCGCCCCTTCGACGACGTCCTCCCCTTCCTGGATGCCGTCGCAGCTCTTCCAGTCCCTCCCTTGGTCGCGGTCGTGACCAACGGACACCAGATGCAACAGCAGGCGAAGCTCACTGCCATCGGGCTGGGGTCGATGCCGATGTATGCCTCCTCGACGCTGGGCGTCCGCAAACCCGATCCTCACCTCTTCCTGCAGGTCTGCGATGATCTCGGCGTCGCCCCGGAACAGGCCTGGTTCATCGGGGACGATCTCGAGACCGACGCAGTTGGCTCAGAAAGCGCTGGTTTGCATGGCATCTGGCTGAACCGAGCCGCGACCACGAACCGACGCGGTCGCCCCTCCCGAGCCGCCAGCCTGACCGACATCGCCACCTGGCTTCAGACAACCACTGCCCACCACGAGCCGTCGTGCTGACTTCCCCACCGAGACAGCCACGATGTCCCGGTCCTCATTGACCTCTTTACCCGGTGCGGGCATCGTAGATGCAGATCACCCATGCCCCGAGGACGTGCCATGCAACCTTCCGAATTCCCCAGCCACCTCATCGACGACGCCGATCGCGCGGGAGGTGATCTCCTCATCCAGGCCGCCGGCGGGAGCCTCGACGTGCTCGTCGTGCTGGGTTCCGGTCTCGCCGACGCCCTGGATGCGGCCCCGGACTGGCCCGAACCGCTCACCCGGATGCGCCAGTCCGATCTGCCGGGGGTCCTGGCCCCGGTGGGCGACGGCCACGTCGACGAGCTGCGCACCTACCGCTTCGGTGGGCAGCGGGTGGCGGTGGCGCTCGGCCGCACCCATCTCTTCGAGGGACACGGCCCACGCCCCGTGACCGCGCTGGCCCGGGCCGCACACTGTGCGGGCGCGGGCAAGGCCGTCCTCACCAACGCCAACGGCTGCCTGCGCGACTGGGAGCTGGGCGATGTGATGGCCATCACCGATCACGTCAACTTCACGGGCACCTCCCCGTTCGACGGCACCATCTTCCTCGACACCACCACCTGCTGGGACGAGGAGCTGACCGCCATCCTGGTCGGCGTGTGCCAGCGTGCCGGAACCTACGCCGTCCTCCGCGGCCCCGAGTACCAGACCCGCGCCGAGACCCGCCTGCTGGCCGCCGCCGGGGTGGACTGCGTCGGCATGTCGACGGTGATGGAGGCCCTCATGCTCCACGCGCTCGGTGTCCGGGTGTGCGGGATGTCGGTGGTCTCCGACCTGTCCTTCGCCACCGCCCCGACCGACCCGTCGGCGGTCCTCGATGTGGCCGCCAGGGCCCGCTCGACGATCCTGTCCGGCCTGGCGGCGCTCCTCTCCTCCGCCTGACCGGCCTTGACCCCCAGTCCACCCCGTCGCGTGATCGCCAGGCAGAACTGCGAGAAAGTGCTGGCAGAACTACGAGAGATTAGTGGCAGAACTACGAGATTTGGGTGGCAGAACTACGAAAGCTAGGCTGGGGCCGTGGCCGTTCGACCTCGTAATCTCCAGTCCATCGCCGCAGAAGCGTTGGCCATTTTCCCGGCCGTGATGCTGCTGGGTGCCCGCCAGGTGGGCAAGTCGACCTTGGCGCGTCTGCTCACTGCTCAGGGAGCCCACTACACCACTCTGGACGACGCCAGCACTTTGTCCCTCGCCGAACATGATCCTGTCGGTTACCTGACGATGGCAGGGACGGGAACACTGGTCATCGACGAGCTTCAACGACGCCCCGAACTGATGCTGGACATCAAGGCGACGATCGACCGGGACCGACGCCCCGGACGATTCATCCTGACCGGGTCCGCTGACCTACTGCGTCTACAACGAACCCCCGACTCTCTCGCCGGCCGTGCGGCGTTGCTCCAGGTCGAGGGATTCTCCCAGGGAGAACTCCACGACCATGTTGAGGACTTCGTTGCCCTCCTGGAACGCAATCCCGGCGACGCTGCATCCTCACCTCTCGGGCTCACCGACTACTCCCATCGAATGATCCGGGGAGGATTCCCGGAGGTCCAGCAGCTGCCCCCCCGAACCCGTCGCCTCTGGTTCGACTCATACCTCACCCAGTCGGTTCAGCGGGATGCCGGGGATCTCGGCGTTCCCTACCAGCCCGGACGTCTGTACCAGTTGCTGCGCGTCCTCGCCGCCAACCAGTCCGGGGAACTGGTGAAGGCCCACGCGGCCTCCCGGGCCGATCTCCCGGCCACGTCGATCACGCCGTACCTTGATCTGTTGAGCCGCCTGTTCCTCACCTACACATTGCCACCGTGGACCAACAATCCCCTCCAACGTGTGACAGGCAAACCCAAGAGCGGGATCCGTGACGTCGGGCTCGCAGCCCATCTGGTGGGCGCCTCCCAGGAGCAGCTCGCCACCCCCGGGAGCCCTCAGCTCGGAGGCCTGCTGGAGAGCTTTGTCGCCACAGAGCTTCTCAAACAACGGACCTGGTCCGAGCAGCAGTACAACCTTCACCACTTCCGCGATTCACGCGGCAACGAGGTGGACATCATCATCGAGCTTGCCGACGGCAGGGTCTGGGGAATCGAGGTCAAGGCCTCACAGACCGTCCGCTTCGACCATTTCGCCACGCTCGCGAAGCTGCGGGATCGGCTGGGACCCCGGTTCCGGGGCGGGGTGGTGCTGAGCCTCCACCCCGACCCACTTCCCATGGGTCCCAGCCTCTGGGCGCTGCCGGTCTCAGCCCTGTGGAGCTGAACCGACCTGGATCAGGAGGAAGACGGCTCCCTGCGGGTCCTTCACCGTCGCCATCCGACCCCACGGCGTGTCCCGCGGCTCCACCACGACCTCACCGCCGAGTCGGGCGACGTGCTGCGCGGCCTCCTCGAAGTCCGCGACGCCGAAGTACACCTGCCAGCCGGGCTCGGCCCCCGGCGCCCCGAAGTACCCCAGGTCCCCGATGCCGCAGACGCTGTCCTCCCCCACACCGTGGGTGACGTACGGGGCGTCCGACATGGGGTGGGTGTCCCACTCGAAGACCTCACGGTAGAACCTCGCTCCCCGCTCCAGGTCCCGGGTGAGGGCGTCGAACCACACGGGCGTCCCCGCGCCGGGCACGGCGGGCACGAAGTTGGGGTCCTCCAGCACACCGACGAGCCCGCCGTCGGGATCGCGGACCACGGCGTAGCGGGTCGACTCGTCCACCTGGATCGGTTCGACGACGACCTCGCCACCGGCGGGCACCACCCGGGCGACGAGTGCCGTCAGGTCCGGCGTCCACAGGCACACCAGCCAGCCATCCGCAGGGACCGGGCCATCGGCCAGGGGCTCGATGGTCCCCACCATCTGCTCTCCCTGGGTGATGACATGCGACAGCGGGCAGTCGGAGTCCATCTCCTCGATGTTCCAGCCGAACAGCTCGCGGTAGAACTCCGCGGACTGCTCCGGCACGCTCGCATACAACTCGATCCAGCAGGGCTGACCCGAACGGGCGGTCGTGGTCTCGGTCATCTTCGCTCCTCATTGCTCGACTGCGCTTCAGAGTAGAGCGCGAAGGACCGGCCGGACGACTCCGATCCTGCTCAGATCCGTGGATGCAGGGCAGGAAGGGCCACGAGCACCGGATGGTCCCAGGACTCAGCCCTCCTCAGCTGCAGCACGACCTCGCGCTCCAGTCCTGTCAACGGAACCGGATGCCGGGCGACGAACGGGCACCCGGGCCACAGATGATCCGCGATGTCCGCCGACGACGGTGTGATCGAGGCGAGCAGCCACGGTCCGGCCGGATGGACGGGGAGCTCCACCTCGGCGATGCCTCGCCGCAGCGTCCCGGTCACGGGCGGTCCGCACGGCACCGGTGTGGTGAAGGTGCCGATCCACTGGTAGGGGAAGGCTCCCAGCCCGGCTTCGACCTCCGGCGGCACCTCCAGCCGGACCCGCACCCTGGTCTCGATGCCCGGGGCCCACAGACTCACCGCGGCGAGTTCCACCTCACTCACCCGGTCCGCGGCGCGACGGAACTCACCGGGTGGCATCCCGACATCGGCGACGAAACGTCGGGTGAAGGTACCCACGGAGGTGAACCCCACCTCGTGGCAGGTCTCCAGCACACCCAGCCGCTCGACCGCGAGCAGCCGCTTCGCCTCGTGGAAGCGCAGCGCGGCCAGATAGCGGATCGGTGAGGTCCCCACCGTTCGGGTGAAGGCACGGGTCAGGTGCGACGGGCTCCACGCCAGTTCGTCCGCCAGGTCGGCCACCGTGATCGGCTCCGTGAGGTGCTCCCGCAGGAACCGTGTTGCCCGGGCGGCCAGCGCATCGGGGGTCACGCCGTCGGTTGCTCCTCCTGGGCGGCGACCCGGCCCCGGCAGCTCAGCCAGTAGCCGCCGAACCCCAGGATCAGCGCGAAGATGACGCCGATGTTGCCCCCGGCCCAGACTCCGTCACGACCACCGATCAGGGGAAGCAGGTAACCCTGCCAGTTGTTCCAGGCCGCATCCTCCGCGAAACCGTTGACGACGAACCCCCACCCGACGATGCAGCAGACCGCCATGATCCCGAGTGCGGTCCAGTTGAACGCCCCGTAGCGTCCCGCACCGTCGAACAGTGCCTTCTCGTCGTAGTCCTTCCGTCGCAGTGCGATGTCGGCCATCATGATCCCCGCCCAGGCGGCCAGCGGTACTCCCAGCGTGATGAGGAAGGACTGGAAGGGCCCGATGAAGTTCTCGGCGAAGAACACCACGTAGACGGTGCCGGCGCTGAGGATCAGACCGTCGATGAGGGAGGCCCGGTGGCGGGGGATGGTGATCCCCAGGGTCAGCAGGGTCAGCCCCGAGGAGTAGATGCCGTTGATGGCCCCGGACAGCAGCGACAGGATCGCGGTCAGCAGGAACGGGATGAGGAACCAGGTGGGCAGCACCTGGGCCAGTGCCCCGACCGGGTCATTGCTGATCCCCTCCGAGATCTCGGCTGACGACCCGGCCAGCATGAGCCCGAAGGTGATGAGCACCACCGGTCCCAGCGACCCGCCGAAGGTGTTCCAGCCGACGATGGCCGCACCCTTGGCCTCCCGGGACTGGTAGCGCGCCCAGTCAGCCGCGATGTTGACCCAGCCGAGGCCCATGCCGGTCATCACCATGGTCATGGCACCGATCATCGCTGCGGGAGGTCCGGCAGGGATCGCCATGATGGCGTCCCACCTGATGTGGGGCACCACCAGCAGGACGTAGATGATGGTGGTGATGCCGGTGATCCAGGTCAGCACCGACTGCATCCGCATGATGATGTGGTACCCGGCCATCGCACCCAGCACGATGAGGGCCGCGACGACGCCGGCGGCGATGACGTTGAGCAGGACCTTGTTCTCCCCCACCCAGCCGAGCCGCTCGAAGACGGTGGCGGTGGCCAGCACCGCGGTGATCGCCAGGATCGTCTCCCAGCCGATGGAGGTGAGCCAGGAGATGATCCCGGGGGCCTTGGCTCCCTGGACGCCGAACGCGGCGCGGGACATCACCATCGTCGGCACCGAGCCGCGCTTGCCACCCAGGGCGATGACCCCACAGATCGCGAACGACAGGACCACGCCGATCAGCACGACGAGGGTGGCCTGCCAGAACGAGATCCCGAAACCCAGCACCCACGCCCCGTAGCTCATCCCGAACACCGAGATGTTGGAGGCGAACCAGGGCAGGAACAGCTGCCGTGGTCTGGCGGTGCGTTCGGCCTCACCGACCACCTCGATACCGGTGAGTTCGATGGCGCCGGCCTGGGTGCCACTCTGCGATGACATGACTACTCCCAACGGTGGATGTGCGCACGACATGCTACTGCACCCCACCGACAGCGGGAACGAACCGTCGACCCGGTTGAGCGAGCCGCCGTCAGGACACGACGACGGGGCAGGTCACAGGACCTGCCCCGTCGTGGACGTCGTGCCTCAGGCGTTGTCAGCCGGCTTGGTGATGCTGCCGTCGATGATGACGCTCGGCGACATCGTGGCGGAGGCGGCCACCTTCTTGATGTAGCGGCCCTTCGACGACGCGGGCTTCAGTCGCAGGATCTCCTCCAGCACCGCGTAGTAGTTCTCGATGAGCTGCTGCGCGGTGAACGACGCCTTGCCGATGATGAACTGGAGGTTGGCGTGACGGTCCACCCGGAACTCGATCTTGCCGCCCTTGATGTCGGAGACGGCCTTCGCGACGTCCATGGTGACGGTGCCGGTCTTCGGGTTCGGCATCAGACCACGGGGGCCGAGCACCCGGCCGAGCCTGCCCACCTTGCCCATCATGTCGGGGGTGGCGACGACGGCGTCGAAGTCCAGGTAGCCACCGGCGACCTTCTCGACCAGCTCGTCCACGCCCACCTCGTCGGCCCCGGCCTCGCGGGCGGCCTCGGCCTTCTCGCCGGAGGCGAAGACGAGGACCCGAGCCGTCTTGCCTGTGCCGTGCGGAAGGTTGACCGTACCGCGGACCATCTGGTCCGCCTTGCGGGGGTCGACGCCGAGGCGAACCGCCACCTCGACCGTCTCGTCGAACTTGGCCGAGGCCATGTCCTTGACCAGCTTCAGCGCCTCCTCGGGCGTGTGGAGCTGGGCGCCGTCGCGCTTCTCGGCGGCGGCCCTGTATGCCTTGCTGTACTTCATCTCTGGTTCCTCATGATCTATCAGTCAGCCTCGCAGGCTGATCCACCAGTTCTGGTGCGGGGAGTCTCCCTACCAGGGGGGAGCGTCACTCGACGGTGACGCCCATGGAACGTGCGGTGCCCTCGACGATCTTGGCGGCCGCCTCGATGTCGTTGGCGTTGAGATCCGGCAGCTTGGTGGCGGCGATCTCGCGAACCTGGTCCTTGGTGAGCTTGCCGACCTTGTTCTTCAGCGGGTTCTCGGAACCCTTGCTGAGCCCTGCGGCCTTCTTGATGAGCTCCGCGGCCGGCGGGGTCTTGGTCACGAAGGAGAACGTGCGGTCCTCGTAGATCGTGATCTCGACGGGGATGATGTTGCCGCGCTGCGACTCCGTCGCGGCGTTGTACGCCTTGACGAACTCCATCATGTTGACACCGTGCGGACCGAGGGCGGTACCGACCGGCGGCGCGGGAGTGGCAGCGCCCGCCTGCAGAGCAATCTTGACGAGGGCTGCGACCTTCTTCTTGGGAGGCATTTCGGGTCCTTCTGATGTTGGTTCAGACGTGGCCGCGGCCCCGGGAGGCCCCGGAGCGACGGCGCAACGCGCAATTCTAGGTGGTCAGGGGCGGTATTCCTAACCGACCTTCTCGACCTGCTTGAACTCCAGGTCGAGCGGGGTCTCGCGCCCCATGATCTCGACGAGGGCACGCAGGCGCTGGTGATTGGCGCTGATCTCGGTGATCGTCGCGTGGACCCCGGCGAAGGGCCCGTCGATCACCTGGACGGAGTCGCCGATGGCGAAGTCGACGACCTCGACCTTCTTCTTCGCTTTCGCCGCAGGGGTGGCCGCCTCGGCGGCGACCTTCGCGACGACGGAAGGAGTCAGCATGCTGACCACCTCGTCCAGGTTGAGCGGGACGGGGGTCTGGCCGTGGCCGACGAACCCGGTCACGGACGGGGTGTGGCGCACCGTGGCCCACGAGTCGTCCGTCAGTTCCATGCGCACCAGGACGTAGCCGGGCAGCACGCAGCGGGTGACGGTCTTGCGGGTGTTGTTGCGCACCTCGACGACGTCCTCGGTGGGCACGATCGTCTCGAAGATGTAGTCCTCCATGTTGAGGGAGGTGGCGCGGGAGTCCAGGTTCTGCTTGACCCGGTTCTCCATGCCGGAGTAGGTGTGGATGACGTACCACTCACCGTACTTGCTCTCCAGGTCCTCCCGCAGTGCGGCGATGGCCTGGGCGGTGGCGTCGTCCTCCTCCTCGTCGGAGGTCTCCGGCTCCTCGGGTTCATCGGTGAGCGAGACGATCTCCTCGACCGGCTGGTCGTCGTCGGTCAGGCTGAGGTCGATCTCGACGTCGGCCTCCTCGGTGGGCAGCTCGCCCAGGTCGATCTCGATGTCGTCGTGCTCGGTCACGCGGTTCCTCCAAACAGCTTCAGCAGGGTCCATCCGAAGGCGGCGTCCAGCACACCGACGTAGAGGACCATGAACAGAACGAACACCAGCACGACGGCGAACAGCGTCGTCAGCTCGTTCCAGGTGGGCCACACGACCTTCTTCAGCTCACCGGCGGACTGTCGGACGAACTGGGCGGGGTTCCTGGCCTGGTAGGGGTCGTGCTCCTCGTGGGTGCTCTCGGAGCGCTTCTTCGTGGGAACGTTCTTCTTGACCGGGGCCTTGGACGTCCTGCGGGTGACGGCCCTGGGCTTGTCCTCGGCCTTCTCGTCCCCGTCCTCGGTCTCCTCGTCGAACTGCTCCTCGAGGTCCGAGATCACCTCGTCGTCGGCGACGGGGTCAGCCTCGGGGAGATCCTCGTCCCCGCCCTGCTGAGTCTTGTCGTCGCTCACGCGCAATCCCTTCGGTCCAACAAACGAAATGCCTGCCCACCCACTGGGTGGCAGGCCGTGAAGCGTGTGCTTCGCAGGGCAGGAGGGACTCGAACCCCCAACCTGCGGTTTTGGAGACCGCTGCTCTGCCAGTTGAGCTACTACCCTTCGGCGTGACGCAGCACCCTTGTCAGGGCGCATGCGACCTCGCCAGACCTCAATGGTAACGCATCCTCGCCATGGTCTGAAAATCAGTCGTCGAGGCTGAGCCCGATGAGGTTGACCTCGGGGGTCAGGCGGATGCCGAACCGGGCCTCGACCCCATCGCGCACCTCCCTGGCCAGGGCGATGAGGTCCGCGGCACTCGCGCCGTCGTGATTGGTCAGCGCCAGGACGTGCTTCGAGGACAACCGGGCCCTCCCCCGGCCCGGGTGCCCCTTGGGGAAACCGGCCCGGGAGATCAGCCAGGCCGCGCTGGTCTTGACCAGGTCCCCGGCCGGGAACCGGGGCGCATCCTCCGGAAGGGCGTCGGCCTGCTCGGGCGTGAGCAGCGGGTTGGTGAAGAACGACCCCGCCGACCAGGAGTCACGGTCCTCCTCGTCCAGCACCATGCCCTTGCCTGCTCGGATGCGCAGCACGGTCTCCCGCACCCGCGTCGCCCCGGCCCGCTCCCCCGGCTCGACACCGAGGGCCGCTGCGAGTTCGGGGTAACGCACCGGCTGGCTCATCTGTCCCAGCCTCATCTGGTAGGTCACGGCGATGACGACGAACCGCCCGGGGTCCTGCTTGAAGATCGAGGTGCGGTAGCCGAACCTGCAGTCGGCGGCGAAGATCGTCCGGATGCCCCCGGTGCGGCGGTCCCAGGTCCGCACCTGCTGGACGAAGGCCCCGACCTCGGCACCGTAGGCCCCGATGTTCTGGATGGGGCTGGCCCCGACGCTTCCGGGGATGCCGGACAACGCCTCCGGACCGGACCACTCGTTGGCGACGCAGTGGGCGACGAAGTCGTCCCAGGTCTCCCCGGCCCCGACCCGGACCTCGACGCCGTAGCAGGCCTCCGAGTTGTGCTCCATGCCCCGATTGGCCAGCTTCAGCACGGTGCCGTCGAATCCCTCGTCGGCCACGAGCACGTTCGAGCCGTCGCCGAGCAGCAGCAGGGGTTCGCCACGGGCGTCGCAGTCCTGCACGGTCGCCACGATCTCCTGCTCGCTCGTCGCGGTGACGAGACGACGGGCCGGCCCTCCGATCCGGAAGGTGGTGTGATCCCTCAGCATGGTCGAGTCAGTCAACACGCACCTCCACACGGGCGGCCCCGAGCACCGCGTCGTCCCCACAGGTGGCGGTGAGACTCACCGTCGCGATCCCCTCCGAGACGGCCGTGACCTCACCGGTGTAGACCACCTCGGTGCCCTCATCGGTGTCGGGCACCACGACGGGGCGGGTGAAGCGGACCTGGTGGCGCACCACCCGCGCCGGGTCCTCGATCCAGTCGGTGACGAGCCTCAGCCCCGCGCCCATGGTCCACATGCCGTGGGCCAGCACCCCGGGCAGCCCGATGGCCCGGGCGTGCCGGTCGGAGAAGTGGATCTCGTTGAAGTCGGTGGAGGCCCCCGAGTAGCGCACCACATCGGAGCGGGTGATGGGCACCCGCAGCTCGCCGAGACTGGTGCCGGGCTGGATCTCAGGCATGGGTGGCCTCCTCGCGGTTGTGCATCAGGGTGGAGCGGGCATCGCACACGGGTTCACCGTCGACGGTGAGTCTCACCAGCACCGTGATCATGTCCAGGGTTCCCCGACCACGGACCTTCTCGATGGTGAGTTCGGCCACCACGTCGTCACCCTCCCGGAGCGGGCGGTGGAAGTCGAAGGCCTGGTCGGCGTGGACGATGCGGTTGAGCGCGAGCCCCAGCTCCTCGTCGTCGAACAGCGCCCCCCAGGCCTGGGCGGCGATCACCGCGGCGAAGGTGGGTGGGGCGATCGGGTCCTCCCCCAGGTAGGCCGGGTTGTGGTCCTTCAACGCCGTCGCGAACTCGGCGATCTTCGCACGACTGACACGGTAGGCGGGTGCGGGCGGGTAGCTGCGCCCGACGTGCTCGGCAGAAATCGGCATGGCCGAATTCTATGGGAAACGTGAAGGCCGCCCCTCAGGGGCGGCCTTCACGTTGCGGCTCAGCGGGTCTCGCGGTGCGCGCGGTGGGTGCGGCAGCGCGGGCAGAACTTGTTCAGCTCGATCCGGTCGGGATCATTGCGACGGTTCTTCTTGGTGATGTAGTTGCGCTCCTTGCACTCGGTGCAGGCGAGCGTGATCTTCGGACGGACGTCCTGACCCTTCTTGGCCATGATCTTCTTCCTTGCTGTTCGGGGCGCGGATGCGCAGGTGGGCGATCAGTGGTGACGAGGGCGGGACTTGAACCCGCGACACAGCGATTATGAGCCGCTTGCTCTACCGACTGAGCTACCCCGTCGAAATGTTCCGGCCCGGGACGGATCCCGGGCCTGAACAAGAGCCCCCATGCGGAATCGAACCGCAGACCTTCTCCTTACCATGGAGACGCTCTGCCTACTGAGCTATAGGGGCCAGCCGTCGGGAAACATTACACGGCGGAAGCCACGGACACAAATCGGGGGTTGGTCAGGCCAGCAACGCCGCGACGGCGACCTCGAGGGCATGGGCGAACATGGCCTCCCGCTCCTCGCTGGTCAGGTCCGCGGAGTGATCCGCCAGGTGGTCCGAGACGGTGAGCACGGCCAGGGCCTCCCCCTGGGTGCGGGCCGCCGCCGCGTACAGTCCTGCCGCCTCCATCTCCACCGCCAGGGTGCCGACCTTCGCCAGCTCCTCGACGATGTCGGTACGGGAGTTGTAGAAGAAGTCGGAGGTGTAGACCGGTCCGACGTGCACCGGAACCTCACCGTCACGGGCCCGCGACACGGCACCGGCCAGCATCGGGAAGCTGGGGGCCAGCGACAGCGAGACCCCGGGGATGGGCAGCGTCGCGACGGCGGAGTCGGTGTGTGCGGCCGAGGCGATGACGACGTCGCGGACCTTGACCGCCGGGGAGATCCCACCGCAGGTGCCGACCCGACAGATGCGTCTCACCCCGAACCGGGTGAACAACTCGGTGGCGTAGATCGACAGGGAGGGGACCCCCATGCCGGAGGCCATCGCGGTGGCGGGAACCCCGTCGAGCAGACCGGTCCACACCCCGATGCCACGCACCTCCGAGACGAGCCGGACCTCGGTGAGCCGTTCCCTGGCGATGCGTTCGGCGCGACGGGGGTCTCCGGGCATCAGGACCAGTGGCGCGACGTCTCCTGCTTCACATGCGATGTGTGGGGTTGCCATGGCCTGACGATACCGTTGACCGCCCTGAAAAGCACAGGCCCCCGGATCAATCCGATTCCGGGGGTCTGGTGGCAGGTGTTGGATTCGAACCAACGTAGGCGAACCGACGGTTTTACAGACCGCTCCCTTTGGCCACTCGGGCAACCTGCCTTGCTGACAGCTCGCAAAAGATAGCACAGGGGTGGTGGGACACGCCACCGGAGGGCGTCGACCTACTCCCCGAGGATCGAGTCGAGGATCAGTTCCAGGTCATCGCGTTCCCGCTTGGCTGCGACCCCCTCGGCCACCTCGACGGGGACGTCGGTGATGATCCCGTCGACCCGCGAACCCGCGAACCGGTTGATGGAGTCCTCGGTGTTGACGGTCCACACCACCACCTTGCGTCCGGCCTCCTGCAGCTCGTGCACCCTCGACGAGGAGGCCACCCCTTCCTCGATGATGAGGTAGTCGAAGTCGAGGCTGGCGGTGTCGCCGACGCCGAAGTAGTAGAGGTAACCGGTGAGGATCTCGGGGTAGGTGGTCTCCACGTAGCTCATCAGGGCATGGTCCAGACCGATGAGCACGACCTGGTCCTGCACCCCCCGCTCCTTGATGAGATCGACCATGTCGTCGACCATCCGCTCATCGGCGGTGACGCCCTTCAGCTCGACGAACAGTCCGATCCGGTCCTTGGCCACGTCCATCATCTGCTCGATGGTGGGCACCCTGCGGGCAGGCCGACCGGGGCTGAAGGCATTGGTGATGCTCAACTCCTGGATCTCGGCCAGGGTCATCTCGGAGGACGCCTTCTTCACCCCGGACAGACGGGCGAACGTGGCGTCGTGGTTGACGACATAGGCCCCGTCCCTGGTGCGCTGGATGTCGATCTCCGACCACGTCGCCCCCGCCCCGATGGCGGCCTCCACGCCTTCCAGGGAGTTCTCGGCGTCGAGGTCTCCCCCACCCCGGTGCGCGATCACCACGATCCGGTGCTCGTTGATGAACAGCTCCTCGAAGAAATGGGCCCCGAGCGCCGAGGCACCCATGGCGGCAGCCAGCGCGGCAGCCGCGGCGGCGACGAGTCGGGGACGGGCGCGACGATCGGCGACCCGAACCTCCTCCCTGGGACCGACGGGAACGGCGTCGGTGAGGACCGCATAGGCCCGCGTCAGGTTCCGCAGTTCGATGGGGACCAGGAACAGCAGGAAGAAGCCGATCGCCCCGGCCAGGAGCAGGGTGGCCAGCACGGCGCTGAACCGGGTCGCGGTCACGCTCTCGGGCAGCAGCAGGGCCAGCAGCGCCAGCGCGACGAACACGACGACCATGAACCCCAGCACGATGCTCCCCAGCACCAGCGGACCACGCACCAGGGTCACGGTGATCGCCCACCAGTGGCGTCTCACGAACTTCATGGAGGCACCCATCGCCTGCCACGGGTTGAGGTCATCGGTGAACATGGCCTGCACCGTGACGATGAGGAAGAAGCTCAGCACCGCCAGCACCAGCAGCACGATGACGTAGAGGATGGACAACGTGGTGGAGTTGACGATGACCTCGGTGACGAAGTTCGGGATCCTGACCCAGGACAGGACGCTGAGCGTCGGTCCCAGACCGGCGAGTGGGACCACCACCACGACATGGGCCAGGAAGAGCAGCATCGACGGGTGCAGGAACCTGGGCACGGAGCCGACGGCCCGCAGCAGCAGTTGTCGACCGGTGCGGATGGGGGTTCCCCGGAGCCTCGCCAGCTCGGCGATGACGAACGCGGCGATGTCCAGCACCACGAGGAGACCCACCAGCAGTGTGGCGGTGATCGCGAGGGCCGCCCCCTGGGGGCTGAGGGCGAAGCCCGTGAAATCACCGGAGGTGATGCTGGCGCGCCCGGTGCTGGCGATCAGCAGGGTCGCGAGCAGGCTGAACAGCGGCATCACCACCAGGGCCAGCAGCAGTTTCGACAACGTCTGGTAGCGCAGGTAGAGCCACAGGTCACTGGCGGTCCCGCCCTTCAGGGCCGCGACCTTCCGCCAGCCACGCCGTGCGGGGGCATCGGGTGTGGTGGTCATGTTCTCCCCTCGTGCGACGATTGCGGATACCTTAAGCCCTGAACTGGCAGAATGGGGACCCCGAACCCCGATCGAGGAGGACCCATGGCCGCTGACAGCTCGTTCGACGTCGTGAGCAAGGTTGACCGCCAGGAGGTCGACAACGCCCTCAACCAGGCCGCGAAGGAGGTCTCACAGCGCTTCGACTTCAAGGGCACCGATTCCTCCATCCGCTGGTCGGGCGAGGCCATCGAGATCGAGTCCAGCGGCGAGGAGCGCGCGAAGGCGGTGCTGGACGTGTTCCAGTCGAAGCTCATCAAGCGCGGGGTGTCGTTGAAGGCCCTCGACGCCGGGGAACCGCGCATCTCCGGGAAGATGTGGAGGATCACCTGCACCACCAAGCAGGGCATCAAGCAGGAGGACGCGAAGAAGATCTCCAAGCTGGTGCGTGACGAGGGCCCGAAGGGTGTGAAGGTGCAGATCCAGGGCGATGAGCTGCGGGTCAGCTCCAAGTCCCGGGACCACCTGCAGGAGGTCCAGCGCCTCATCAAGGAGGCCGACTACGACTTCGCGGTGCAGTTCGTCAACTACCGCTGATCGCCCTCTCCTGCCTTCCCTGACCACCCGCTCTCCGACGCCCCCACGGTTTCGCCTGCCTTGTGACTGTTTCGCCTGCCTTGTGACTGTTTCGCCTGCCTTGGGGTGGAAATACCTGTCCTGTTCCGATCTGCCTGCGTTGCAAGACAGGCGAGCAGGGAAAATGGCAGGCGAAGCGGCATCAGGACAGGCGAAACATGACGGGGCGCGGGTGGGCGACGACCTCAGCGGATGAGCTCGGCCGTGAGCGCCGGGGCGAGATTGCCCCAGTCCTGCACGACGAAGTCCTGACAGCCCTGCCATCGGGCGGCCTCACGCAGGAGCGTCGCGACACGTTCCGGTGCATCCCCGGGAGCGTGGGGTTCGGTCCAGGCCGCCTGGACACGCAGCACCTTCCGCTGGCGGTCGTTCTTGAGGTCGACGCGCCCGGCGAGGCGACCTCCCAGCATCACCGGGAGGCAGTAGTACCCGAACTGACGCCTCGCCGCGGGAGTGTAGATCTCGATCCGGTAGTGGAAGTCATGGAGCCGCTCGGCCCGCGGGCGGTACCACACCACCGGGTCGAAGGGGGTGAGGATCGCATCCCTGCTGACCCGTGCGGGCAGCGTCGCGTCCCGGTGTCGCCAGGCCGACGACGGACGGCCCGAGCGTTCCCACCCGGCGACCCGGACCGGGACCAGCTCCCCTGACTCCTCGAGGTCCCGGATGGCGGGGGTGACCTGCGCGGTGCGCAACCGGAAGTAGTCGCCGAGGTCATCGGCCGTCGCCACTCCCAGGGCCACCGCGGCGCGACGCACCAGCTCCCGGTGTGCGTCGGCCGCCGGGACATCGACGTCGATCACCTCATCGGGCCACACCTGCTCCGGCAGGGCGTAGCAGCGTTCGAACCCGATCCGGGGAGCCGTGGCGAGGTCGCCGAAGAGGAACATGAGCTCCAGCAGCTGCTTGACCGTCGACAGGCCCCACCACGGGCCACTGCGTCGGTTCTGGTCGTGGACGAGGTCGCGGGCCCGGAGCGGTCCGCGCTCAGCGATCTGATCGGTGATCCACCTCCTGAGCTCCGGCTGATCCGTGTAGACCCCTGCGCTGTGGCGCTGCCGCATCGCATGCCGACGGAAGGCGAACAGCGGGATGTCCGCCACCGGGACCAGGGTCGCCTCGTGGGCCCAGGCCTCGGTCAGGTCGCTGGCGGCGACGGTGTCGAGCAGGCTCCTGTCGTAGGTCCCCAACCGGGAGAAGGCCGGCAGGTAGTGGCTGCGCTCGAAGACGTTGACCGAGTCGAGCTGGAGCACCCGGAGCCGATGCACCATGGCACTCAGGGACGCCCGGGTGGCGCCTCCCCGTCGCCCGGTGAGTCCGTGGGCGGCCAGACTGATCCGTCGGGCCTCCGCAGCGCTCAGCACCTCCATGTGGTGTCCTTCATGTCTCACACCGGATGCAGGACCTACGCCGTGGCTGCGGCGAGGAAGAGCGGGAAGTCCTGACGATGCCCCTCGACCTCCTTGCCGATGTTCCCGACGTCGTGGAACTCGACGGCGGTGAATCCTGCCGCCTCCAGCCAGATGGCGAACTCGCCGCGATGGAAGCCGTGGTGCCCGTCGAAACCATCGACGTGGGCGTGGTAGTGGCCCTCCGCGTCGTGGTCGAGATCCGCGACGAGCAGCCGTCCTCCCGGGACCAGGCACCGGTGCACGCGGGTCAGGAGGGCCGACACGTCGGGGATGTGGTGCATGGCCAGCTGACTGAGCACCAGATCGTAGGGACCGCCGTCGATCTCGCCGTCGGTGAGGTCGGCCACCCGGGCCTCCCAGCCGTGGGCACGGGTCTCACGTCGCGCCACCTCGACCATGCCCGGTGAGGCGTCCAGCAGCACCACGTGTCCCAGGTGCTCGGCGAGACAACGGGAGAGCATCCCGGTCCCGGCCCCCAGCTCGACGGTTCGGGGGTGCCCCGCAGGGATCAGCGGACGCATCGCAGCCGCGACCCGGTGCGACCGCTCGAGCCGTTCAGGTTTGTCGTCCCAGGTGGGGGCATCGTGGTCGAAGTCATGGGCCATGACCTCACCCTATCCGGGTCCCGCCGCCATCACATCGGGAGCCCGCTCCCACCCGCACCGCCCCGTCGTCGAACCGCGGCATGAATCGCCGATGAAGAACGTCTGGACGTCATCCGCAGACGGTGGTTCGCGTCGGTTCGCCGAGGTGCCGAGGCCGTCGGGACACAGGGGCATCAGTGTGCGGCCGTCCCGGCCTTCCTGCGGGGGATGAGATGCGCCACCGCCACGACGAGTCCACCGAGCAACAGGCCGAGGAGCGCGGACAGGACGGTCTCGATCAGCCACTCCAGCACACCACCGACGGCGGGGACCCCGGCGGCCAGGTGAGCCACACCGTGGGCCAGGTCCAGGGGCGCATGCCATCCCAACGTGTGCAGACCGTCGAGGATGATGTGGCCACCCACCCACAGCATCGCGGCGATCCCGACGGTGGACAGGATGGCCAGCACCTTCGGCATCGCGTTGACCAGGCCCTGGCCCAGCTTCCTGCGGCCCTCGGAGCCGCCCTCCATCATGCGCAGACCGATGTCGTCGAGTTTCACGATGAGCCCCACCACACCGTAGACCAGGACCGTGATGAGCAGGCCGACGACGGTGAGCGCGGCCGCCCGCATCCAGAAACCCTGTGCAGCGAGCTCGTTGAGCGAGATCACCATGATCTCGGCGGACAGGATGAAGTCCGTGGTGACGGCTCCCGCGACGAGGGCCTTCTCGTCCTGGGGTTCCCCCGGGGTCCTCGCCTCGGCCTCGTGATGACCCGAGACGGACTCCCACACCTTCTCCGCCCCCTCGAAGCAGAGGTAGGCGCCGCCCAGCATGAGCACGGGGGTGAGCAGCCACGGCGCGACCTGGCTGAGCGCCAGCGCGGCGACGAGGATGATCGCCTTGTTCCGCAGCGACCCCTTCGCGATCCTCCAGATGATCGGCAGCTCGCGCGCCGGTTTCAGGCCCGTGACGTACCGAGGTGTCACGGCGGCGTCGTCGATGACCACCCCCATCGCCTTCGTGCTGGCCGCACTGGCCAGCTTGGCGATCATCGCCACGTCGTCGAGCAGTGCTGCCAGGCCTCCAGCCATTCACGTCCTCCAGTCAGAGCGGTCCAGAAGAAGGTAGCACCCCTACGGCCGGGCCTCCCACCAGAAGGTGCCGTCCTCCGGGCCGGGGATGGCCTCCGGCTCGACGGGGGTCAGGGTGTGCACCCTGCGGCCCTCCTGTTCCTCCCACACGGCGAGCACGCCGGTGACGGCGTCGAGGTCTTCGGCCGCCACCGCGACCTCCCGGTCCGGCGCCCACTCCAGCTCAGACCCGTCGTGCTCGTGGTGCTCCTCAGCACCTTCCTGGTCACCCCGGGCGCAGGAGGCGCAGATCCACCTGTCCTGCGTCCAGTCCTCGGCCTCCCCCAGCTCCGAGAGCGCGTCCAGCAGTTCCTGAAGTTGGTCGGGATCCTCACACGTGACCTCCACGATGAAGGTCTGCAGCCGCGAGGGGACGAGACGTTGCAGCTCGTTGAAGACCATGAGCTCCTTCTCCCCCACCCGGGCCACCCCGAGCGACGCGCCGTCGTGCAGCACGACGTCCCCGCACAGGTGCCCGTACTGCGGGTAGGGGACGCTGACGATCTCGGCGCGCACCGGGTCGATGCGACGTGCGAACAACCGCTCCATGTTCCCCCACGGGTTGAGCAGCAGCACCACGAACCCGAAGTTCTCCCGGATCTCGCCCTCGCCGGGAGTGAGCTCGATGCCGCAGGCCTCCCAGATGCGACGGGCCGTCGCCCAGTCCGACAACGCCGTCGCCGCGATGCCGGCGTTCCAGTGCGCGGCCTCGTCGAACTCCCTCGCGACCTCGATGGCCTTCAGGTTCGCGGCCAGGGACTCCGGCCACCGACGCAGGTACTTGTACGCCAATCCCGCCATGTAGTGGTACGGGGAGTGATCGGGGACCAGCCCGGTCAACTCCACGAAGAGTTCGGCGGCATCCGCCAGCTGGCCCGCCTCGAACATCTGGTGGGCACCGTCGTTCAGCTCGGCCAGCACCTCCGGGTCGACCCCGTGACGTTTCGCCAGCTCCTCCAGCTCTTCCCACTCCACCGTGATCCTCCTTCTGCTCGTGAGCCCTGAAGGTAGCATTCCGGGACATGAACTCGCTCCGGCTGATCTCCCACAACGTCAACGGCATCCGCGCCGCCCTCAGGCGCGGCCTGCACACCATGTGGGAGAGCGAACGGCCCGATGTGATCTGCCTCCAGGAGGTCAGGTGCAAGGTGACCGACCTGCCCGCGGGAACCTTCGACGGTTACCACACCGCCTGGGCTCCCGCAGCCCAGGCGGGACGCAACGGGGTGGCGATCCTCACCCGCGACGTGCCGGAACGCATCGCGACCCTGAGTGGTGAGGCCGCCGTCGTCTCCCCCGACGGCGTGATCGAGAGCACCGAGGTGGACACCGTCACCAACCGGGACCTCGCCCCCTTCGCCACCGAGGGCCGCTACATCGAGGTGGATCTCGCCGACGCCCCCGTGCGCGTCGCCTCCTTGTACCTGCCGAAGGGGGCCGTCCCCGAGCACCACGCCCGGAGACCCGAGGACGCCGACACCCCGAAGTACGAACGCAAGATGACCTTCATGGCGGGGCTCAGCCGGTACCTGAAGGTGGCCCGCAGACAGGCCGCCGACACCGGGCGCGAGTACGTCATCGTCGGGGACTTCAACATCGCCAACACGAAACTGGACCTGAAGAACTGGCGCTCCAACCAACGCACCGACGGTTTCCTGCCCGAGGAGCGTGAGTGGTTCACCGAGCAGCTGGGGCCCCGCACCCTCGTCGACGTGGTCCGGCAGCACCATCCTGACCAGGACGGCCCCTACTCGTGGTGGTCGTGGCGGGGGCAGGCCTTCGCCAACGACTCCGGGTGGCGCATCGACTACCACCTGGCCACCCCGGGACTGGCCGCCAGCGCCACCCGCGCCACCTCACTGCGGGAGGCCGACTACGACTCCCGCATCAGCGACCACTGCCCGGTCGTCGTGGACTACGACCTGACCAGGCTCTCCTGAGGGGCCTCGTCCTCCCAGTTCTGGCTCAGCTCGTGGGCGCGCACCGACTCCCACAGCGTCCACATCAGCAGCAGGGCCAGCATCCACGCGTCGTTGCGCAACGCGAAGTTCATGGCCGCGTAGCCCAGCAGCACCCCGGTCACCACGATGGCCACCCGCAGCACCCGCGTGCTCGGTCGGGTGACAGGGAACAGCACCCCGCCCCACAGCACGTACCAGGAGTGGATGGCCGGGGCGCAGAACGCGAACAGCAGGAACGACCACGACACGAAGTGCAGCGGCCGTCTGCCCAGGTGCCGCACGGCGATCCACACGATCCCGATGGCCGCCACCACCAGGCCGAGACTGCGCAACGTCCGGATCACCGTACGCCCGGCGGGGTCCAGTCCGAGTGCATCGACCGGGTACTGGATGAGGTGGCCCAGCACCGTGAAGGGTGAGACGGTGTCCACCATCCCCGGCACGTTGACCGCGTTGGTCCACCCGAAGCCCAGCCCCGTCGCCAGGCTCAGTGCGACGAACACGGCGACGGCGACGGCGAGGCTGAGCAGGGAACGTCCGGCTGCGACGGCGACCGCGCGGATCCTCCACGACGTCCAGGGAACGATCAGGAACGGCAGGGCGACGGCGACGAGGAACGCGGGCTGCTTGATGGCCGCGGCCACCCCGATGATGGCGGCACCCCACCACCAGACCCGGTACTTCAGGGTCACCCAGATCCCCAGCACCATGAGTCCCGTCATCAGGGAGTCGTTGTGGGCTCCCCCGATGAAGTCGATGACGAGGATGGGGTTGGTCAGCACGAACCAGCTGGCGGCTGCCGGGTTGATGCCGAAACGTCGGGCGATGCGTGGGGTGCACCACCCGATCAGCGCCACCCCGATCAACGCGGGAAGGCGCATGATGACCACGGACCAGTACGGGTCCAGCCCGGCGACCAGGATCAGGCCCTGGCTCATCTTGATGGCCAACGGCCCGTACGGGGCGGGGGTGGAGCGCCACACCCAGGCCACCTGGTCGGCGAACTGTCCGGGCAACGTGCCGGGGCCCACCAGGTAGGGGTTGAGGTGGCTCTCGAGGAGCCAGCCCTGGGCGGCGTAGGAGTACGCGTCGTGGCTGAAGATGGGGGGTGCGATGAGCATCGGTGCCCCGACGATGACCAGCACCGCCCAGTGCCGCAGTTGTGGCAGCCCCTGGGCCTCACGGCGGGCGGGCCGGATCCGCAGCCAGAACTCCAGCAGCAACGCCAACCCCACCATCGTGAACACGGTTCCGGTCCACTTGGAGATCGGGCCGTCGAGGCCGAGGGAGGTCATGAACCGGGTCAGGGGCGAGACCTGGGGCAGGTACGCCGGGGACAGCGATCCCAGCACCAGCAGCACCGAGCCGAGCAGCCCGAATCTCACGGCCCGCTGCTGGAAGGCCACCCGCAGGGCCTGACGGGCACTCGCCGTCGCCTCCGCCAACGTCATCGGGCCTCACCGGCCAGCCGGTCGCGCCCATGGACCAGGTCGTGCAGCGATGCTGCGGCCGGGACGTGCGCACCCGCCCACTGGAGGGCGTCGGTGGGGCACTGCTCGATGCACACCCCGCAGTACATGCACCGCGCCCAGTCGATCTCGAAGGTGTCCAGCACGTTGTGGGTGCGTTGCCTGGCTCCCGGGGCAGGGGTGGTGTGTTCCTGGTGGGAGGTGAGCCGGATGCACCAGGTGGGGCACTCACGGGCACAGATCATGCAGGAGGTGCAGCGTTCCTCGACGAGTTCGATGTAGCCGTGGATCATCGTGCCCGTCCCATCCGCACCCCCGCCGCCGACTGGGCGATGGTCTCCGCTGTGGCCTCGGGATCCGCCAACACCGTGGCGTCGGGGACCCCGGGCGGCACGAGACGACGCCGACCGGGGCTGGCCTGGGTCTCCCCGGGTTCCAGCCCACCGGGCCATCTGGTGGTGATCCGTGGGGTCAGCAGCACGTCCTTGCGCAGTGGGGTGCCTCCGGTGCGGTTGAGCAGTGGGCTGTCGTCCGCCCCGTCGAAGACCACGCCGAAGAAGTCGTGGACCTGCCGTTGCAGCCACGCCGCTCCGGCGAAGAGGTCCGTGATGTCCGGCAGGTGGGGGTCGTCGCGGTCGCACATCGCCGCGAGGGTGAGGGTCTCGTGGTTGCGGTTGCGCAGCCACAGCAGCACCCGGATGTGGGGGCTGCGGCCGATCTCGTCGACGGCGGTGAGGTTGATCAGGAAGTCGTAGCCGTCCCGCCGGGCCTGCTCGACGCGGTCGTGCCAGTCGGCGACGGCGACGGTCTCAGCCACGGCGCACCTCCTCGAGGGCACGGGTGAGGGCCTCGGGCGGGGGCGGGCACCCGGCGATGAACTGGTCGATCCGGATGCCCAACTCCTCGGCCCCCTTCACCACCGCGTAGGAGTCCCAGTACGGGCCACCGGTCGCGGCGCAGGTACCGAACGCCAGCACGGCGGGACGGCCGGGCAGGGAGTCGATGAGCTGCCGCACCGCCGGGGCCACCGCGTGGGTGATGGTGCCGGAGAGCACCACGGCGAGGCGTGCATCGGCCGGGGGTGTGGTGCGCGGCCGCTCGGCCGCTGCTTCCTGCGACTCGAGGGCACAGCACGCCAGCGGCACGTCGAGGACGTACAGCGAGGCGTCGCCGAACCAGTCGTGGAAGTGGGCCATACCCGCATCCTACGGGCATCCGGCATCACCCCACGTCTTCGGTGCGGTGCCACGGGCAACAGGCCGTAGACTTGCGCGGTGCCGATTGAGGAGGGAACAGGCCGTGGCTGAGACACGCTCGTTGGATCGCGTGGTCATTCGATTCGCCGGGGACTCCGGTGACGGGATGCAGTTGACGGGGGATCGGTTCACCGCCGAGTCGGCGTCACTGGGCAATGACATCGCGACCCTGCCGAACTTCCCCGCGGAGATCCGCGCCCCGCAGGGAACCCTGCCGGGGGTCTCGTCGTTCCAGGTGCACTTCGCCGACTACGACATCGTCACCCCGGGGGACCGTCCCGACGTGCTGGTGGCGATGAACCCGGCGGCCCTCAAGGCGAACCTCGGTGACCTGCCGGCCGGAGGCGTCATCATCGTCGACCAGGCCGATTTCACGAAACGCAACCTGGCCAAGGTGGGCTGGGACTCCGATCCGTTGACCGATGGTTCGTTGGACGGTTGGAAGGTGCACGCACTGGACCTGAGCGGCATGGCGGCGGCAGCGGCGAAACCGTTCGGGCTGGGACGCAAGGAGGCCAACCGCACGAAGAACATGTTCGCCCTCGGGCTGCTGTGCTGGCTGTACTCGCGGGAGACGGCGGGCACCCTCGACTTCCTGCGCACGAAGTTCGCGGACAGGCCCGAGATCCGGGACGCCAACATCGCGGCCTTCAACGCCGGACACGCCTACGGTGAGACCACCGAGGTCTTCGAGCACCGCTACACCGTCGCCTCCGCCCCGATGCCCTCGGGCCGGTACCGGCAGGTGACGGGCAACCTCGCCACCGCGTACGGGCTGATGGCGGGTGCGGATCGGTCCGGGCTGCAGCTGTTCCTGGGCTCCTACCCCATCACCCCGGCCTCCGACATCCTCCACGAGCTGAGCCGCCGCAAGGACGTCGGTGTCATGACGGTGCAGGCGGAGGACGAGATCGCCGGGGTGTGTGCCGCGATCGGGGCCTCCTACGCGGGGGCGTTGGGGGTGACGACGACCTCGGGTCCGGGCATGGCGCTGAAGATGGAGGCCATCGGGCTGGCGGTGATGACCGAGCTGCCGTTGGTGGTGGTTGACGTGCAGCGGGCGGGACCGTCGACGGGGATGCCCACCAAGACCGAACAGGCCGATCTGTTCCAGGCGGTGCTGGGACGCAACGGGGAGGCCCCGGTACCGGTGCTGGCCGCCCAGTCCCCCGCAGACTGCTTCACCACCGCCGTCGAGGCCTGCCGGATCGCCCTGACCTACCGCACCCCGGTCATCATGCTGACCGACGGCTACATCGCCAACGGTGCCGAGCCGTGGCGGATCCCGAACCTGGCCGACATCCCCGCCATCGATCCGGGATTCACCACGGAGCCGAACGGCACCCGACCCGATGGCACCCCCACCTTCCACCCCTACGTCCGCGACGAACGGCTGGCCCGGGCCCTGGCGATCCCAGGCACCCCCGGGCTGGAGCACCGGATCGGCGGCATCGAGAAGAACGCCGTCACCGGGGCCATCTCGTACGACCCGGACAACCACGACGCGATGGTGCGCACCCGTGCGGCGAAGGTGGAGGGCATCGTCGCCGACATCCCGGACCTCGAGGTCCATGACCCGTCGGGCAGTGCCCGCATCCTGGTGCTGGGGTGGGGCTCCACCTACGGTCCGATCACGGCGGCGGCTCGCAGGGTGCGGCTTCGCGGCCATGAGGTGGCCTCCGCGCACCTGCGCCATCTCAACCCGATGCCCGCCAACCTCGGCGAGGTGCTGCGTGGTTACGACCGGGTGATCGTCCCGGAGATGAACCTGGGCCAGCTGGCCTTCCTGCTGCGGGCCCGCTACCTGGTGGACGTGGCCAGTTACTCCCGGGTCCGCGGGCTTCCCATCTCCATCGCGGAGCTGGAGGAGCACCTCATCGATCAGATCGCTCACCTGGAGGAGAAGTGATGAACGGTCTCTCACTGGTCCCGGCCGCGTCCGGCCCGCTGACCCGCAAGGACTACACGAGTGACCAGGAGGTCCGCTGGTGTCCCGGGTGTGGCGACTACGTGATCCTCTCCACCTTCCAGGCGATGATGGCGGAGCTCGGCATCGCGCGGGAGAACACCGTCATCGTCTCCGGCATCGGGTGTTCGTCGCGGTTCCCGTACTACGTGGACTGCTACGGGATGCACTCCATCCACGGGCGTGCCACCGCGATCGCGACGGGGGTGGCCTCGGCTCGCGAGGACCTCAACGTGTGGGTGGTCACCGGTGACGGTGATGCGCTCTCGATCGGCGGGAACCATCTGATCCATGCGTTGCGTCGCAACGTGAACCTCACCATCCTGCTGTTCAACAACCGGATCTACGGGTTGACGAAGGGGCAGTACTCCCCGACCTCGGAGCTGGGCAAGCTCACCAAGTCCTCCCCCTACGGGTCCCTCGACGCCCCGTTCGACCCGGTGGCCCTGGCACTCGGGGCCGGGGCCAGCTTCGTGGCGCGCGCCGTCGACTCGGACCGGGCGATGCTGACCGAGGTGATGGCGGCCGCGGCCCGACACCAAGGGGCCGCCCTCATCGAGATCTACCAGAACTGCCCGATCTTCAACGACGAGGCCTTCGACGCCCTGAAGGGACCGGCGGCCACGGAGGCGCTGATCCCGTTGCGTGACGGGGAACCGATCCTCTTCGGCGCGGAGGGGCAGCGGTGCGTGGCTCGCCGTGACGACGGTGTGCTGGAGGTCGCGGAGACCGCGGACACACCCGAGGACCGGGTCGTGGTGCACGACGTCTCCCGCGACGATCCTGCGCAGGCCTTCGCCCTGGCCCAGCTGACCGACCACGGGGTGCTGCACCGCGCCCCCGTCGGGATCTTCCGCCGGGTGGAACGCCCCGCCTACGACGCCGAACTGCGCTCCCAGCTGGCCTCCGCACGGGCGGAGGACCCCACGGCGGCACTGCAGGCGGCGATGGAGGGGCGCTCCTCCTGGGAGATCGGCTGACCCGGTTTCACCGCCTGCTCCAGACCACCTTCAGGTCCGGGTCGGTCACATCGATGGATGCGGTGGACCACAGGGTGCCCGCTCCGATGCGTGGCCGGCACTCGGCGGACCCGCCGTCCGCGGTGGTGCACCGGGCCGTGATCCTGAGGTACCCGAAGTCGTTCGCACTGATGACGGTCGGGATGTCGTACCCGGGCCTGGGAACGACGTTCTCCAGCGTCTGCTGCCCCTCGGCGTCGAGAGTGCGCACGACGGTGCCCTCCGTGATCGTCGCGCCGTCGTTCGAGGTCGCGGACAACGCCATCTCGCAACCGGGATCGATCTGGGTGGAGGCCAGGCAGGCCTTGACCTCGGGGACCACCTTCTCCCGGTACAGGTCGATGCCCGCCTGGCTGACCTGGACCTTCAGGTCCGTGTAGGTGTGGTCCGAGGAGTACTTCCTGGTGATGATGTTCTCGCCCGCCACCTCCAGGTACTCGTTGTCGCTCACCACCTGGTAGCTGCCGGGGAAGACCAGGGGCCGGTCGCTCTGCGGCACCACCCCGTTGACCTTGACCGCCAACCCCTGGACCGGGCCGAGGTACAGGTGGGGCAGCGCGTAGTGGATCTTCCGTTCGTTCATGTTCACGTTGAGCTCGTCGCTGATGACCTCGCCGCCGAGGGTGTAGGTCACCTTGACGGCGTCGCGGAGGTTCGATCCTGAACCCTCCTCGACGGTGATGTCGGTCATGGGTGCACGTGTCAGGGATTCCTTCAGCACCTCATCCGTCAACAGGGACTTGTCCGGGTTGGTGGAGTCCACGATCAGGGCTCGGGCGGCTTCCGCGTCTCCCCGGGCGATGGCCCCGAGGTAGTCCTCGACGACCTCCTTGGGTGTGCTGGGAAGACGGGTCGGAGGCGATGTCGGGGAGGGTTCTGTTGACGCATCCGTCGCACCGGGACCGGCTTCCTGGCTGGCTGATCCCTTGAGCGGGAGCAGTCCCGCCGCGAAGGCCGCACCGAGGCCGATCACGGCGACCGCCACCACCGTGGCCACGATGATGAGCGCTGTGTTCCTTCTGGGGGCGGGCGGGATGGGGTGGCCGTGGGGATCGTGGGTCGGCTGCCAACCGTGGGGATACTGCTGGTGGGGTCCCACCTGGGCGCCATGGGCCTGGTGCGGGTCGCCGTACCCCGGCTGGGAGAACTGCCCGGGCTGTCCCCAGGGAGAGGGATACGGTGGGGCACCGTGTCCCGGAGGTGTCCCGTGGGTCGGCGGAGGTGGCCCCTGGAAGTCAGGACCGGGGTGAGCACTCTGCGGGACCTGACGGGGATCATGCGGCGTTGACATCGGTTTCCTTCCTCGGCTGAATTCCAGGACACACCCGTGGCAGTGCCGACGAACAGGACGATCGACACGTCACCATCGAAGTGCCCATCACGGCAAGGAGCCGGACAACGGGTTCTCCCGCAGTCCGGCTCCAGGAGGATTGTCCGGAGAACAGCAGCATCCTCGCTCAGAGATGCTGTGGACGCTTCCCCGAACAGGCCTCCCGTCACGTGGTCTCAGATCACTGGTACTCCCAGATCACCTTCAGTTCGGGATCGTTGAGGTCGATCGACGCGTTCGGCCAGGACAGACCGTTCTTGCCGAACCCGATGACACCGCACTCACCGGATTCCCCACTGGGCTCGGTGCAGGTGGCTGACACCTCGAAACTGCCGAAGTCCCGGGCCGTGATGACGGTCGGCACATCGTTTCCCGGCTGAGGGGTGATGTTCCGCAGCGTGCTCTGCGCCTCGGCGTTCTGGGTGCGGGTGATGGACCCTTCGGCGAGGGTGGTGCCATCGTCCAGGGTGTCCCCCAACGGCATGCCACAGCCGGGGTCCAGGTTCTTGGAGGCCAGGCAGGCCTCCGCCTCGGGGATCACCTTGGAGCGGTACATGTCGACACCGGCTTGGCTCACCTTGATCGTGAGGGAGGTGGTGGCGTGGTCCTGCGAGTTCCTCTTCAGGATCGGGAGTTCTCCCTCCACCTCCAGGTACTCGTTGTCGCTGGCCACCATGTAGCTGCCGGGAAACACCACCGGATTGTCCGTCTTGGGATCGACCCCGTTGACCGTGGTCGTGATCTTCTTCACCGAGTGGAGGCCCAGCTCCGTCAGTGGGCTGAAGATCTTCTTGTCATCCCCGTTGAACTTGTACTCATCCTCGACGACCTCGTCACCCAGCTTGTAGGACGCCTTGACCGTCGGGGAATCCGTGCCTTCCGGTTCCGAGACCTGGATGTCGGTGATGGGTGCCCTGGTCAGGGAGTCCTTCAGCACCTCATCGGTCAGCAGTGAGAGGTCAGCGTTGCTGAGGGGTGTGATCAACGCGAGGGCGGCCTTGGCGTCTCCCTTGGCCAGGGCGTTCAGGTAGGCCTCGACGACGCCCTTGAGGCTGTTGGGGGCTGCCTGCCCACCGTCGCTGGTCTCCGCAGCGCTCGGCTGGGGCGTGGGGCTGGTGTCGTCGTCCTTCGTGCCGAAGGCCCCCATCGCCGCGGCGATGCCGAGTCCCAGCACTGCCAGGGCCACGACAGCGGCCCCGATGATGAGCGGGAGGTTCTTCTTTCTCGGTGGCTCGGTCTGGCCCGGGTGTCCGGCCTGCTGACCGTGGGCGGCCTGCGGGCCGTACCCCTGCGGTTGGCCGTACACAGGCTGCTGACCATGGGGCTGCTGTGGTCCACCAGGCTGCGGAGCACCGTAGCCCTGCGGAGCAGGGTAGCCCTGCGGTGGGATGTTCTGCGGAGTCCCCTGACCGTCCGGGCCCGGGAACTGGTTCGGCTGGTTGTGCTGGGGATCATGTGGCGTGGACATCGCTCTCCTTCCCATCGGCATTCTAGGTGTTCGGACGGCGACTGACCGGGACACCCCTGAAGGTTGTCGCCCAACCGGCCTCCCACTTGGTACTTCATTTTTGTCAGTGCCCCTCGATAGCCTTCACGCATGGATTGGACCCCGACTGGTACCGGACACGAGCTGACCATCCGCGACGGCGCGATCATCGCCCGCAACGACAAGGGCAAGGAGCTGGCCTCCGTGCCCCCGAAGGCAAAGAGGAGTCAGGCCTTCGACGACCTGGACGCCCTGCTGAGTTTCCTGCACCAGCACGACCTCGAGGCGGGTGCTGAGGTGGAGCGATGGCTGCTGCGGTCCCTGCCGGTCCCACGGGTCCTCCTGGCGGAGGTGTGGGCCGACGAGTCGTGGCGGTCCTGGTTGCATGACCTCGTCATCGCCACCGACGACGGCGTCGCCGGGTTCCTGCGTTCCGCCGACGAGAAGGGCCTCGGCATCGTCGACCTCGATGGGGAGTCTGTGACGATCACGGCGGAGCGGGTGCTCCTGCCGCACCCGGCGCTGCTGGAGGATCTGGAGGATCTCCGGGAGTTCTCGGTGGAACTCGGTATCAAGCAGCGCCTTGACCAGCTGTTCCGGGAGGTGCATCGCAAGCCCGCCGACCTGGAGGCGGCCACCACCGAGCTCAACGACTGGGCGGGCGGGGAGTTCCAGGAGCTGCGGTTCGCGACGGGTCGGGCCCGCTCCGCCGGGTTCAAGGTCTCGGGCGGGTACGCCACCTGCGTGTGCTTCGAGGAGGGAGAGCCGGTGACCGCGCGGTACTGGATCGGCGCGGACTACCCCGAGGCCGAGACCGTCACGGGGGACCTGCACTGGACGGTGGCGGATCAGGTGATCCCGGTGGCTGAGGTCGGGCCCCTGGCCTATTCCGAGGGGGTCAGGATGGCCGCCCACATCTTCGCCGGTCGCAAGGTGGCCAAGGAGGAGGACGAATGATCCCCGATTCCCGCACCGCCGAACTGGGTGGGGTGGCGGCCACCGAGGTGCCCGACTCCGTGGAGCTGCTCGCTCGCACCTACACCCACCCGATGCTGGACGACCGCGCCGTCGTGCGGCTGGTCCGCGTCCCGCTGACCGAGGTGGAGGACCTGAGCCTCGGCGTCATGGGTTTCGAGGGCGCTGCCTCGGCTCCGGTGGGACACGTCCGGACCAAGGCCATCGGTTTCCCGGCCTGGCCGATCCTCCACGATCCCGCCAACGCCCGGCACGCCCTCAACCTCGTCGGAGACCTGCAACGCGCGGCCAAGCTCGCCCGGTCCCGCCCCGGGCCGGCCAAGGACATGCTCGATGAACTCGCCAGCAGGCTCGGCGCCTCTGCTCCGCACTTCCTCCCCACCTTCCTGGAGGAGGCGGCCCGCATCTTCCTGGCGCTGGACAACCGCGCCTACGCCACGCAGTACTTCGCCAAGGCCCGCGAGGCCGAACGCATCCACAACCTGCCCATCGACGAGACCCGCCACCGTCAGGTGTTGCTGGAGTTCGCCCTCGCCGGGGCGCTCAGCGCCAAGGAACTCACCACCGAGTCCAAGGCCCTCCTGGAACGCCACAGCCCGGAGGAGGCGCTCGAGCAGTTCATCCAGCTGAACATCGACCGCGTCAAGGGCGGCCTCCCCCCTTACGCGAACCTCCACACCGACACCAGGCGTCTGGTCAAGGCCGCCAAGGCCGACCAGCAGCAGGTGGACGAACGTCTCCTCGACGCCATGCTCCGCTCCCCCGCCGTCAGCAAGGCCCCGCAGGCCTTCTGGAACGCCTTCATGACACCACTCGCCCGGATGGCGGAACACACCCCCGAGATGCGGGACCTGCTGTTCGCCCTCACCCCCGACGGCGCCAAGACGGCTGGCTGGCTGCAGGTCCTGGAGACCGCTGGGATCCTGGCCGAGATGCGGAGCGGGGAACGCGACGTCCTCGACTGGGTCGACCGCTTCATCTGCAAGGAGAGCCGCACCTGGAACAGCGACTTCCCGGCCGAGCTCTCGCAGTTCATCCGCAGCCTTCCCTCCCAGGAGGGCAGGGTGCTGGAGCTTCCTCTGCACCCGAGGGACACCGAACCGGAGCTGATCGACGCCGTCCTGTCGCGTGGCTGCCGGGTGGAGATGGACCACACTCACGACTGGCGCAACCGGTTCGACCTGGCTGGCTGGCTGGCCGATGACCGCCGCTCCGACCTCACCCACCTGGCCGCCAGCGAGCACGCCCCCCGAGCTGCGGCAGGGCTCGCGGAGGTGAAGCTCGGCGAACACCTGGAGGTCCTGCTGGCCCACGAGGGCAGCAGACAACTCCTCCATCGCTGGGCCACCACCAGCCTCACCGAGGACTCCACCGCACCTGAATTCTTCACAGAGCTGGAACGCCTGAGGCCCCTCTACACCCCCGCCGCCCGCGCCGAGGTGGCAGGCGAGCTGGCGCGTTTCGAGTCCCTGGCCGACCCTGCGGAACTCACCGCCAAGGCCATCCGCGACGGCCTGCTCACCGAACTCACCTGGCCCGCCCTCGAGGCCGCAGCTGCCGAGCTGGGTTCCGACGAGGCCGACCCCGACGAGGTGTCCGTCCAGGAGTCCTGGCCCTGGTTCGGCGTGGCCCGCAGGAACCGCATCATCTGGACCAAGGGCGATGAGCGCGGCGCAGACGTCACCATCGACGTCCCGGGTGCGCAGAAGTTCAGCGAGTGGCGTTGGCTCCTCGTGGCTGGAGACACGGCCTGCCTGAGCTGGGATTCCTCATGGTCGAGGCATCTCACGTGGGCCAGCGATCCCGCCACCCACCACAAGCAGGAATTTCACCACTGGCCGTCCGTTGACTTCGGTGACTTCTCCCTCGAGGTCGAGGCCGGTCGGTTGCGCGGCCCGGGGCTGCTCCGCCCCTCAGCGGCGCAGTTCCCCACCTCCGGGCGGGCCACCGTGTTCCAGGAGGGTTCCTCCCACTGGAGCCATGAACCGTGGGAACAGGACCCCCATGCCCTTGACCCGGACACCGGAAAACTCGGCCGGGAATCGATGCCCCCGGGTCTGGCCGCCCTCGTCGAGGCGGACCTTCGCGACGGCTTCTGCCTGGAGTCCCGGCAGACCCAGTGGATGCCAGCCGTCCCCGAGACCTTGGGCTCCCCTCTGGGGGTTGCTGACGGCCAGCACGGCTGGGTGCTGCTGACGCGCGACGACGACGAGCTGCTGGCCCGTGGCATCGACGGCTTCACATGGCGAGGTGTGACACAACATCACGGCTCATCCTGGCCGGGTGCCCACGTGGCCCGACCAGGAGGCGGGCACTGGCTGGTCGTGGACGGCATCCTGCATCTGGAGAACCTTGCTCCGCTCAGCATCGCCTGCAGCGCCCGAGGCAGGGCTCACCTGTTGCATGACCTCCCCGTGGCGGGCTGGCACCACCTCCGCGTCCGCGACGAGGCCGTCAGCGCACGGATGCGCACCATGCAGGCCGCAGATGTGGCGGGGCTCATCGCGGCCCTGCCTCAGTGGTCCCACGACGAGCCCGAATCCCTCCCGGATGCTGTGGTCGAGGCCGCCGAGCAGCTGCTCGGCACCACCGACCCGGCGTTGAGTGTCGCCGTCGGGTGGCTGGCGCTGCGCCTCAACCGCGCCACCCAGCGGCTGCAGCAGCTCCGGGATGACAGCGAGGGCGACACCTCCCGGACCTTCGGGCAGTGGATGCCGTCAGACAAGGCCGTGGGCTGGCTGCCCAGGGGCAGCGTACTCACCCATGAGGGCTTCACCCGCATCAACCGGGCGCTCGACGGGCAGCGGTGGGACCGCTTCGTCGTCACTTCCAAGGCCCGCACCACGCTGCTGCACCCGGAGCTGTTGCTCGCTGGGGCATGCACTCCCCTGGCCTCTCCGGAGCTGATCCAGGGCACTGCGGCGGCCTTCGGGGCAATCAAGGACAGCGGTCTGCACCAACCGGAGACCGTCACCTTCCTGGTGAGGTATCCCGACGGGTTGTTCGTCTCCGACCTGGAGTACGGGCATCGGGTGGAGACCCCCACCGGCCCCGCCGTCGTGCTGGACTCCGACTACACCAGAGATGACCGGGTCTTCTTCCTCCTCTGTCCATCGGGTGGGATTCCTGCCGAGGTGAACAAGAAGGCCACCGAACTGGTCGACCGCTCCAGTGGGATCGATCTCGACGCCCACACCGCCGCCTTCGAGGCCCTGCTCAGCAGCGGTGGCCCGGCCTGGGAGCCTGGCGCTGCGGAGCGTCTGGCCGAGGGTACCGGGTGGTCCCTGCCCACGGCGAAGATCCTCCTGGCGGGAATGCCGAATCTCGACTCGTGGGAGCACAACTGGCTGCCGAAGGACCTCCGGGAATTCCTCGGTCTCAAGGTCGCCGAGGCAGCAGCAGCGCGTACGTTCCTGCGCGGTCTGCCCCTGGAACTGTTGGTCGCCCTGGTCAGGGCCGGGGTGACCGACCCGATGCACGTGGTCCACCATGGGCTGGACGTGGACGGGATCATCGCGTGTTGGAAGGAGCACACGGCTGGTTCGATCACCCTGTCCGAGGAGATCATCACCGAGGCCGGTCGGGTCATCGCCGGCGGCGGCAGTCACGGTGTGAAACGGCTCACCGAGGACGGTGCGAGCCTGGATCAGCTGCCGCACTGGCTGTGGCTGGCATCGCGGCTTCCTCTGGTGGATCCGTTGCGTCCGTGGCTCGCCGACCGGCTGGAGCACATGCTCGCCACCAGCCTCGACCGCGAGTACGAGGAAAGCATCTACTCCGACACCAAGGACCAAATCCGTACCATCCTCGGCCTGCCGACCTTCGCCTCCACCAGCAAGGGAACGGTTCAGCGAGTCGGCCCATGGACCCTCACCCGCGAAGAGCACAGCGACCAGTTGGCCTTCGATCCCGCCAAGGTCGAGGACTGGGAACTCGAACTCCAGCGCGCCCGGTCCATGCCCGCCGATGGGTTCCACCGGAGCCGCCGCATCGCCGACCTGGCCGCCGTGGCGGCAGGGCATTACGCCCCCATCCAGGAATGGCTGCGCGCCCCGGGCGACGGCTGGGCCGCAGACCCCTTGACCTCCGCACCCGAGACCCTCGCCGAGGTGCAGACCACCTTGGACCTACCCGAGGACTCGGCCCGCTACTGGCTCCAACTGCTGGCCCTGCACAACCCGACGGACAAGAACATCGATCTCTGGAACGGGTGGAAGAAGACCCACCGGGTCAAGGCCGCAGCACCGCTGCTCGAGAAGGGCCTTGTCATCGAGGCCAAACGTTCCCGCGCCGGACGCTCCTGGTTCCTCCCCGGCGGCTGGATGGAGGCCAGGGCACCGCACCTGCCGCTGGAGGTGTGGAAGGCGCCCTTCTACGAGCTGGAGGACACCCCCAAGGTCAACTCCCGCTGGTACGTGGTGGTCCCGACCGTTCCCCTCCCCCGGCTCTTCGCCGACGCCTGGCAGCGCTTCCAAGGCGGCGACGTCCCCGGCTACGAAGAGCTGAGGACCGAGAGGTACCGCCGCCGATGATCAACGACATCCGTACCGCCGAGCTGGGTGGTGTCGCGACAAGCCCCGTCGCTGACACCACCCCCCTGGTGGCCCGCAGCTACACCCACCCCATGATGGATGGCCGCACCGTCGTCCGGCTGGTCCGCGAACCCCTCACCGAGGCCGAGGACATCGCCCTGGCGGTCCTCGGCCTTGCCCCGGACGCCTCGCGTCCGGTCGGGCACGTCCGCGCCCAGGCCATCGGTTTCCCCGCCTGGCCCATCCTGAACGATCCCGCCAACGCCCGGCACGCCGTCAACCTGGTGGGCGACCTCCACCGCGCAGAGCGCCTCGCCCGCTCCAAGCCGAAGGCCGCGAGAACGATGCTGGACGACCTCGCCACCCGGCTCGCCTCCTCCGCCCCGCACTTCCTCCCCACCTTCCTGGAGGAGGCGGCCCGCATCTTCCTGGCCCAGGAGAACCGCCAGTACGCCGGCGCCTACTTCACGAAGGCCCGCACGGTGGAGCGCGTCCACAACGTCCCCATCGACGAGGAGCGGCACCGTCACGCCCTCCTGGAGTTCGCCCTCGCCGGAGTGCTGAGCGCCAAGGAACTCACCATCGAGGCCAAGGCCCTTCTCGACCGCTGTGAACCTGCTGCCGCGCTGGAACAGTTCATCCAACTCATCATCGGTCGCGCCAACGGTGGCGTTCCCCCGCACTCCAGCCTCCAGAAGGACATCCAGCGCCTGGTGAATGCGGCAGGGGCCCAGCAGTCGGAGGTCGACCAACGTCTGCTGACCGCCCTGCTGCGCTCCCCGTCGCTCGGTACGGCTCCACAGAGTTTCTGGGAGACCTACTCGCAGCCCCTCGCCACGATGGCACGGAACTCCGGCGAGGTGAGACGAGCGCTGTTCACCCTCACCCCGGGCACGGTGACGATGAGGACCTGGCTCGACCTGCTCGAGGCAGGAGGGGTCCTCGAGGAGATGCGTTCCGACACCCTGGACGTCACCGACTGGCTGAGGCGGTTCGTTCTCCGCGAGTCCCAACGTTCCTCCGTCCTCCCAGCGGAACTGTCCCAGTTCATCCGTTCCCTCCCACGCCTGGGCGGACGAACCATCAGCTTCCGCTGCCCTCCCGTTCGTGTCACTGCCGAACTGGTCGATGCCCTGCTCTCGCGGGGCTGCCGGGTGGAGTTCATCGAATCGAGCAACCCTGACCGGCAACGCCTACGCCTCGGTGGCTGGCTGTGGGATGACCGCCGCTCTGACCTCACGCATCTGGCAGCCAGCGAGCACGCCAGCAAGGCTGCGGCCGCACTGGACGAGGTGGACCTCGATGGGCTTCTCGACGTGCTGGTGGCCCACGAGGGCAGCCGCCAGCTCCTGCATCGCTGGGCCACCACCACCCTCACCGAGGACTCCACCGCCCCCGAGTTCTTCAAGGAGTTCGACCGCCTGAAGCCTCTCTACACCCCCACCACCCGCGCCGAACTCGACACGGAACTCAGCCACTTCGAGACTCTCGCCGACCCCGCGGAACTCACCGCCAAGGCCATCCGTGACGGCCTGCTCACCGAGCTCACCTGGCCCGCCCTCGAGGCCGCTGCCAGCGAGCTCGGGTACGACGAGGCCGACCCCGACGAGGTGTCCATCCAGGAGTCCTGGCCCTGGTTCGGCGTGACCCGGAAGAACCGCATCATCTGGGTCAAGGGCGATGAGCGCGGCGCGGATGTCACCATCGACGTCCCCCACGGCGATCGCTTCTTCCAGTGGGCCTGGTTCCGGGTGGGCGAGGACACCGCCTGTCTCAGCTGGACCGACTCCAGGGACAAACACCTCACCTGGGCCAGCGACCCCGCCAACCACCACAGGATGTCGCCATACTGGGTTCACCGATCCTTCCATGACATCTCCCTCGAGACGGAGGCCGGACGACTGATCGGTGCGGGAATCCTCCGACCCGCCGCAACGGCTTTCCCCGAGGAGGAGCTTGGTCACGTACTCCAGGAAGGGTCCTCCTACTGGGGCCACAAGATAGGTTACGACAGCTGGCCAGTGTTCCAAGAGCTGGCTCCAGCCAGGGGCACACTCGGTCGGCGGTCGCTGCCGCCGCGCTTGGCCGACCTCGTCGAAGCGGATCTCCGCGACGGCTTCTCGCTGATCCCGTCACTGACCCAGTGGATGCCCGCCACTCCCGATACGGTGAACTCGCCCTTGGGTGTCGCCGACGGCCAGCATGGCTGGGTCCTCCTGGAACGCGACGGTGAGTTCCGTGCCCACGCGATCGACGGGTTCAGCTGGCGGGGCACGGAGGCGCAGGACGTCACGTGGCTCGGGGGCAGACTGTCCCGGCCGGGAGGCGGCCACTGGCTCATCCATCTCGACGGTGCCCTCCACCTGGAGAGCCTCGCCCCGCTCACCACGGCCAGCGCCGCGGATGGCAGACCCCACCTCCTCCACCGCCTGCCCCTGGCGGGCTGGCACCACCTCCGCATCCGCGACGAGGCCGTCAGCACCCGCATGCGCACCATCCAGGCAGCGGACGTGGCGGATCTCATCGCAACCCTGCCGGAATGGACGACGGGTGAACCGGCCTGCTTGCCTGCCACGGTGGTCGAGGCGGCCGAGCGGCTGCTCGGCACCACCGATCCGGCGTTGAGCGTCGCCGTCGGCTGGCTGGCCCTGCGCATCACCCACCAAGTCCAGCGACTCCAGCAGCTGCGGGAGAGTTGCAGGCGCGAGGAAGCCGCCACCTTCAGCCGCTGGAGGCCTTCCAATGAGGCGGTCTCGTGGCTCTGGGGATTCGATGTCCCGTCACGGGACAGCTTGCGGCAGGTCAGCGACGCCTTGGCCGGGAGGTTGAAGGAGATGGACCATATCGGTCCCACCACCCGTACCTGTCTGCTGCACCCGGAGCTGCTTCTCGCCGGAGCATGCAGTCCCTTCGCCTCCGTCGAGGTGATCCAAGGTGCGGCCGCCGCCTTCGGAGCCATCCTCGACAGCGGGCTCCACGTCCCCGAGGCCACCATCTTCAGCGTCCAGCTCCGGGAATCACCGTACTACGGGACCAGACAGGCCTTCGAGAACGGGAACCTGGTGGGCACCCCCACCGGCCCTGCTGTCGTGCTGAGCTCCTACGGAGCGGTCTTCTGGAGGGAGTTCCACTTCTTCTCCCCGGGTGGAGGTATCCCCGATGAGGTGAAGGACACGCCGACGGAACTTGTCGGCCGCTCCAGTGGGATCGACCTCGACACCCACCGGGCCGCCTTCGAGTCGCTGCTCACCGACGGCGGACCCGAATGGGACCCCACCGCACCGGAACGCTTCGCTGAGGCCACCGGCTGGTCGCTGCCCGCGGCGAAGATCTTCCTGGCTGGAATATCGTGGCGGGGGTGCTCACGCCGCGGCCGTCTGTCGAAGGAGGTTCGGGAACTACTGGGCCTCAAGGTGGTCGATGCCAGGACGGCGGAGGAGTTCTTGGAAGGTCTTGATGACGGGTTGCTGATGAAGCTGGTCCGGGCCGGGGCGAGCGACCCGATGCGGACGGTCCGGCACGGCCTCGACGTCGACGCGATGATCGCGTGCTGGAAGGCCAACGCCGGCGACACCACATCGCTCCCCGAGGACGACACCGTCGTCCTTCCCGAGGACATCCTCGCCGACGCTGAACCGGCGGTGCGCTACCACGGCAGCAACCGAGGAGTCGACCATTTGACCACGGACGAGGCGAGCCTCGATGACCTGCCCGGCTGGTTGTGGCTGGCCGCCCGGCTTCCCCTGAACGACCCGCTGCGCCCATGGCTCGCCGACCGGCTGGAACCCATGCTCACCACCAGCCTCGACCGTCAGATCGAGGGAAACATGTACTCGGACACCAAGGACAGGGTCCGCGCCATCCTCGGCCTACCGACCTTCGCCGCAACCGCACAGGGGACGATCCAGCAGGTCGGCCCGTGGACCCTCACCCGGGGCGAGCACGACGACCAGTTGACCTTCGACCCCGCCAAGGTCGAGGACTGGGAACTCGAACTCCAGCGCGCCCGAACCATGCGTACCGTCAGTTCCTACTGGAGCCGCCGCATCGCCGACCTGGCCGCCGTGGCGGCAGGGCATTTCGCCGTCTTCCAGGAATGGCTGCGCACCCCGGGCGACGGCTGGGCACCGGACCCCATGACCTCCGCGCCCGAGATCGTCGCCGAGGTGCAAGCCGCGCTGGATCTGCCGGAGGACTCGGCCCGCTACTGGCTCCAACTGCTGGCCCTGCCCAACCCCACCGACAAGAACATCGGGACCTGGAACGGCTGGAAGAGGGCCCACCGGGTCAAGGCAGCCGCACCGCTGGTCGAGAAGGGACTCATCATCGAGGCGAAACGCGCCCGAGCGGGACGCTCCTACTTCCTCCCCGGCGGCTGGCTGGAGGCCACGACCCCACACCTGCCGCTGGAGGCCTGGAAGGCACCCTTCTACGACCTCGAGGACATCCCCAAGCTGGAACAGCACCACGACATCGTCGTGCCACGGGTCCCCCTCCCCCAGCTCTTCGCCGACGCCTGGCAGCGTCACCAGGGCGGCGACGTCCCCGGCTACGTGGAACTCAGAACCGAAAGGACCCGCCGCTGATGATCGACGACCCCCGCACCGCCGAGCTCGGCGGAATCCCCGTCACACCCCAGCCCGACACCGTCACCGCCTTGGCCCTGCGCTACCAGCACCCGGCCCTCGAGGACCGGGTGGTGGTGCGGCTCGTCGGCGACAACCTCACCGAGGCGGAGGACATGGCGCTGGCGGCCATCGGGCTCCGACGCACGGCCGCAACCCCCGTCGGCGCGACCCGGCCGCGCACCGCAGGTTTCCCGGCGTGGCCGATCCGCCACGACCCGGCCAATGCCCGCCATGCCCTCAACCTCGTCGGCGACCTGCACCGCGCGGCGAAACTGGCCCGCACGAAACCCAAGCTGGCCAAGGAACTGCTCGACCAACTGGCCCTGACGCTGGGCAACTCCGCACCCCACTTCCTCCCCACCTTCCTCGAGGAGGCGGCCCGCATCTTCATCGGGGTGGAGTCACTGAAGTTCGCGACGCAGTACTTCGGGAAGGCCAGGGAGGCGGAACGCGTCCACAACCTCCCCATCGACGAGGACCGGCACCGCGAGGCCTTCCTGGAGTTCGCCCTGGCCGGGGCGATCAGCGTCAAGGAACTGGGCAACGAGTCCCGGGCGATGGTGGAGCGGGTCGGGGCCGAGCAGGCGCTGGAGCAGTTCCTGCACCTGGTGGTGCTGCGCACCGCGGGCGGGGTCCCTCCGTATCCCAGCCTGCTCACCGATGTGACGCGTCTGGCGAGGGCCGCCGGGCGCGACGTCGAGCAGACTGTGCTGGGGCTCGTCACCGAACTGGCCCCGCTGCCCGCCCTCGGATCGGCCGACGCCGGTTTCTGGAACGCCCTCACTCCCCTGTTGCCGAAACTCACCGGCTTGGATGGGAAGCTGAGGCACGCGCTGCTGGCCGTGGTCCCCGCCGCCCTGCCCTCCAACGTGTGGCTGGAGGTGTTGGAGGCCTCGGGGGTGGCCGACGGGCTACGTTCCGGGGAGTTGGACTCCCACCGCTGGGTGGAGCGGTACGTGATCCGCGACCACGTCGCCACCAGCCGCAGCGACGTCGCCGCGATGTGTGCGCTGGTTCGTGAGCTGCCGAACCTGACAGGGCGCGACGTCACGATCCCGCTGCCGCTCGGCCGGATCCATCCCCAAACAGTTGACGCCCTCCTTGCGGCGGGAATGACGGTCCACATCCAGCAGGCGAAACATCCCACCGACGCCCTGGACCTCGGCTGGTGGAGCAACGCCCAGCCGAGAGCGGACCTGGTTGCCCTGTGCACCAGCGATCTGGCCTGGCTGGTCGCTGGCGGCATTCCCGAGGCCCTGAAGTCGGGTCGCCTGAAGGCCCTCGCCAGTTGCCCTGGTACGGCCCGGCTGCTGCTGGAGTGGGCTGAGCCCCGGCTGCCCGAGGAGCCCACGCTGGCGGAGATCACCGCCGAGCAGCAGCGCCTCGGCGCGTTTCTCCGTTCGAAACGAGCCGAGTTCGCCCATCTCGCCCCCGCCCTGGCCGATGCCTTCGAACCCGCGGAGCTGCTGGCGCGCTCGTTGCGTGATGGGCTGCTGACCGAACTCGCCTGGCCCGCCCTCGAACGGGCCGTCGCAGAGTTCCCCGGCACCGTCACCCTCCACGAGGCGTGGCCCGCCGTCGGTGTGGCTTCCCGTGGCGTGGTGAAGTGGATCGACGGCGACCAGGTGGTGGCGGAGAGCACGTCGGCGTGGACGAAGGTCCAGGACGCCAACCAGTGGCTCTACACCCTCATCGACGGGGTGACGGGATGCAAGAAGACCACTGCCAAGCAGGACTGGGTGCTCACCTGGTCCAACGCCCCGGGAACCGAGCACCGGCTGGGCTGGCTCTTCCACGTCAAAGGTCCGACTCTCAGCCTGCCCGTCGACGGTGGCCGCCTGGTGAAGAAGGCCGTCCAGCGGGTCGGTGACACCACCGCCGACTTCCAGGACCCCGTGCAGATCCTCAGCGACGGGGAACGCTACTGGCGGGTGGAGGATCACCGCACCCCCAACGGGGTGTGGGAGGTCAACCCGGTCACGGGTGGCCGGGTTCGCCGTTCGCTGCCGGAAGCCCTGGCCCGGCTGATCGAGCCGTGGCTCCGCGACGGGTGGCGGCTGTGGCTCAGCACCCGGTACCGGGATCAGAGCCTGCTGCACTGGCACCCCGCCGCGCCCACCACATCCTCGTCCCTGCTGCCCACCAAGGACGGCATCCACGGCTGGGCCACCCTGCAGCACCCGGATGGCCGCATCCTGCACCTGGGGGTCGACGGCACCACGGTGCATCTCCCGGACGGGCAGCCGATGATCGGAATGATCCGTCGGCCCGGTGGCGGGCACTGGTTGCTCACGGAACAGGGAAGGCTCTGCACCGACGAGGGGCGCCCGCTTCCCACCGCTCCGGACGCGGCCGGGAAGCCTCACCTGCTGCACCGGCTGGGGCAGCGTGCCGCCGGGGCCTGGCACCAGCTACGGGTCAGGGACGAGGCGGTGAGCGCCCGGATGCGAGGCTGCCAGGCCGACGACGTGGCCGCCATCATCGCGGCCGCGGAGGAGGTCCTGGCCGGAGGGAACTCGAAGCCACACCGGCTTCCCGAGCATCTCACGGCGGAGGCCGTCGCCGTGCTGGGCTCCACGGACCCCGCTCTGGTGGACGCCGTCGCCTGGCTGGCCGTGCAGATCGTGCAGCTGAAGGCGGAGCTCGGGCCCCGGGTCAGGCAGCCGAAACAGCGAAAGAAGGAGAACCCGACGCAGGCTCCCACGCCTGCCCCAACCCCTGCCGTCGAGGAGACACCGGCCAGGCCCGCCGCGCCAGAGCCCAGCTTCGCCTCCCACCAACCGAACTCCGATCCGGCCTTCTGGGCCTTCCCCCGATACAACCTGATCCGACACCGCGACCAGCGCAAGGCTGCCCGGCTGCTGGCTGAGAGGCTGGGCGGGAGTCGGGGTGCGCACCGGCTGTGGCAGAGCCTCGACGAGGGCACGACAGCCGCGGCCATCGTGGTGCCCGAGGCGCTGCTCGCCACCGCCTGCTCGCCCGGGTTGACGCGGAAACAGGTCGGCGGGCTGGCAGCACTCGTCGGGGCGTTCGCGGACGCGGGGCTGACGGGAGGGGCACTGTTCCGGTTCCCGCTCCCGCTGCAACGCTACGAGGCAGGCACAGTCCTTGACACCCCGACAGGCCCCTGCGTGCTGTTGGGGACGAATCACCACTACCTCCATCCCGACGTGCTGGCCTGGTGCCCGAGCGGCGCAATTCCCACCGCCGTCGACGGCCTCACGGTCACCCCTGTACTGGAAGCCACAGGCACGCCGGTCGCGCAGGTCCTCGATGCCTTCACCCACCTGCTGGACCAGGAAGCGCCTTCGTGGCGCCCGGAGCCCGCGGAGCAGCTGGCCGAGGCCACTGGTTGGGGACGTGTCGCCGCGACGGTGAGCATGGCGGCCCTGCCCTGGTGGAACCACGCGTTACCCTCCGAGCTGCTGGCTCAGCTTGGAATCACCAACACCGGGGCTGCGACTGCCCGTCTCTTCCTGGATGGTCTGGGTGTGGGGGTGCTGCCACGCCTGGTCGCCGCGGGAGCCAAGGACCCGTTGCGGGTGGTGACCGAGGGCCTCGACGTCGAGGCGATGATTTCCTGTTGGCGACAGCTTGTCCCGGAGATCATCCTCATCGACGCTCCGATTCGGCAAGGGGCGGATCGCCTGGTGTGGGGTGGCTCGCTTCAGATCGATTGGCTGCGCGATGGCGAGGACCTGGATCAGGGCTCGATCCCGTTGCTGCTGTGGCTGGCCTACGTGTTGCCGGGTGAGCACCCGCTCCGTCGGCTCGTCGCCGACCAGTTGGAGCGGCTGTGGGAGGCCACCGACCCGATCCGCATCGACGATCTGCTGGCCGATCTCCGTCTCCCCCGCCCAGGACATGCCACCGACCCGAGCACTTCGGTACCGCAGCTGGTGGCGCAGGCCGCCACGGTTCTGGGGTTGGACATGGAGGCGGCCCGCTACTGGCTGCAGCTGTTGGCCCTGCCGGACCCGACCGACGCGAACGTCGAGTCGTGGAACGGGTGGACCAGGAAGCAGCGCCGGGCGGCAGGAACGGAGCTGCTGGCCAAGGGGCTGGTGGTGGAGGCGAAACGCTCTCGCGCCGGGCGGTCCCTGTTCCTCCCCGGCGGCTGGCTGGAGGCCAGCAGCCCACACCTGCCGATGGAGGTGTGGAAGGCTCCCTTCTTCGACCTCGAGCACGCCGCGAGGGTGAAACCCCGCCGGGGTGTGGTGGCGCCGACGACCCCCGTGGCGCAGCTGTTCGCCGATGCCTGGCGGCGTCACCAGGGCGGCGACGTACCGGGATACGTCGAACTCAGAACCGAGAGGTACCGCAGGCAATGATCGACAACATCCGCACCGCAGATCTGGGAGGGGTGTCGACGGCCCCCGTCGCCGACACCGTCCCTGCCCAGGCCCGCACATACCGCCACCCGACCCTCAGCGACCGGCAGATCGTCCGACTCGTTCGGGAACCCCTCGCCGAGGTCGAGGACCTCAGCCTCGCGGTACTGGGCCTCCACCACACCGCCTCTGCCCCGGTCGACCACATCCGGACCCGAGCCGTCGGCTTCCCCGCCTGGCCCATCCTCACCGACCCTGCGAACGCCCGGCACGCCCTCAACCTGGTCGGCGACCTCCAGCAGGCGAACCACCTGGCCGGATCGAGACCGGGCGCGGCCAAGCGGATGCTCGATGAGCTCGTCGCCGGGCTCAGCGCCTCTGCCCCACACTTCCTCCCCACCTTTCTCGAGGAAGCGGCCCGCATCTTCCTGGCCCACGACAACCGCACCTACGCCACCCAGTACTTCGCCAAGGCCCGCGAAGCCGAGCGCACCCACGACATTGCCATCGACGAGGAGCGCCACCACCACGCGCTGCTGGAGTTCGCGCTCGCCGGGGCGCTCGGCGCCCAGGAACTCACCGCCGAATCCACATCCCTCCTGCAACGCCTCAACCCCACCGACGCCCTGGAACGGTTCATCCAGCTCAACATCGACCGGGTGCGAGCTGGCCTGCCTCCCCACGCGGGCCTCGCCACGGACATCAAACGCCTGGTCAAGGCCGCCGGGGCCGACCAGCAGGAGATCGACGAACGTGTCCTCAACGCACTGCTGCCCGCCGCCTCGATCGGCAACGCACCCCGCGCGTTCTGGAACAGCCACCTTGCCGCGCTCACCTCCTTGGCGCGGCACAACCCCGCGCTGAAGGATCGCCTCTTCACCCTCACTCCCGACGGGGTCACGACCGCCGACTGGCTCCCGGTCCTGGAGGCAACCGGTGTCGCTGACGAGCTGCGGGCCGGGGACCGCGACGTCCTCGACTGGATACAGCGTTTCATCACCAAGGAATGTCGCGGCCGGAGGGATGACTTTCCTGCGGGGCTCTCCCGGTTCATCCGTGCCCTGCCTTCCCAGGCGGGCCGCACCCTGGAACTCACCCTCAGGTACTTCGACGTCAAGCCGGAACTGCTCGACGCCGCTCTCTCACTCGAATGCCGGGTTCAGATACACAATCCCTCGACCTGGTCGTATGATTTCCGCTTGTGGGAGTGGGTGTGCGACGACCGTCGTTCTGATCTCAGCCACCTTGCCGCCAGCGAGTACGCCGACACCGCCGCCCGTGGCTTGGAGGATGTGATTCGGGATCACCTGTCCATCGTTCTGGCTCATGAGGGCAGCCGACAGCTTCTCCACCGTTGGGCCAGGACACGATTGACAGCCGATAGCACGGCGGCGGATTTCGCCTTGGAGTTGGAGCGTCTGGCAGGGCTGTACTCCCCCAGGGCACGTACAGAGCTCGCCGAAGAACTCAGCGAATTCGAGGCCTTCGCCGATCCCGCTGAGCTCACTGCCAAGGCCATCCGCGACACCCGGGGAAGCACCCGAATGCGACCGATACGGGCCGAGGACGTGGCCGATCTGCTCGCCACCCTGCCCGACTGGTCCCCGGAGGAACCAAAGAAATTGCCCAAACCAGTGATTGCCGCCGCGGAACGACTGCTCGGCACCACTGACCCGGCCCTCACCGTCACCGTCGGCTGGTTGGCCCTGCGCATCAACCGCCAGGTCCAACAGCTACGGCAACTCCAGGCAGCAAGCACTGTCGAGGCTGACGGAACCTTCAGCGGTTGGGCCCCCTCGAAGGACGCCGTCGCGTGGGTGAATGATGGGCGCGTGTACGGTCGCGACGACCTGCGCATGTTGAACGCCATCCTGGCCGGGCAGGCCAGCGCAAGGATCCATTCCGGCAGGATCGGGCAGCTCCAGCTCATGCATCCGGAGCTGTTCCTGGCGGGGGTCTGCCGTCCATTCGCCTCGCGGGAGCTCATCGAGGGGGCTGCAGCAGCTCTGGGCGCGGTCCGGGACAGCGGCCTCCATCGCCCCGAGTCCGTGCTCTTCACCTTCCGCCAGCCAGCCAGCCGCGACGACACCCTGGATGTCGGGGACGTGGTGGAAACCGCCACCGGCCCAGGGCTCGTCCTGGGCTTCGAGGGGCCGGATCTGACGCTCTTCGCGGTGTGTCTGTCCCCCGGCGGGGCCATCCCGGCGGAGGTGGACGGATTCGTCACCGCCCCGCACAGCCGCTCCAGTGGGGTCAACCTCGACGATCATGTGGCAGCGTTCATGATCCTGCTCGAGGACGGCGCCCCGCCATGGGATCCGACAGCCCCGGAACGCTTCGCCGAGGCCACCGGCTGGCCCCTGCCCGCCGCGAAGATCTTCCTGGCCGGGATGCCGAACATGGAGTCCTGGGACCACAACTGGCTGCCGAAGCAGGTCCGGGAGTTCCTGGGGCTCAAGGTCGCCGAGGCGGCAGCGGCCAAGGACTTCCTCCAGGATCTGGGCACCACCGTGCTGGTCGATCTGCTGTCCACAGGGGTCGCTGACCCGATGCGGGTCGCCCGTGACGGTCTCGACGTCGACGCGATGATCGCCCGCTGGCAGGAACACCACGCTGCCTCGGTCACGCTGCCGGAGGCGATCATCACCGAGGCAGAACGAAGCTTCCCCTACGGCGGGGGCAGCGGTGTCAGACAGCTCACCGCGAATGACGCAGACCTGACCCTGACGACACATTGGCTGTGGCTGGCCACCCAGCTTCCCCTGCAGGATCCACTTCGCCCGTGGCTCGCCGACCGGCTGGACCACATGATCTCCACCAGCAAACGCGCCCAGTACTCCCACATGGTGGGAACCGCCTCTCCTGACCGGAACCGCATCCGGGCCATTCTCGGCCTGCCCGGATTCGAGCAGGCCCCTGCCGGAACCATCGCCCATGTCGGTCCTTGGTGCATCACCCACTGCGACGACCACGACGACATCGTCTTCGACCCCAACCTGGTCGAGAACTGGGACCTCGAACTGGACCGCGCCAGGGCCATGCCCAAGGGGTTCTCCGAGGCTGCGGACATCGCCGACCTGGCAGCGGTGGCGGCAGGGCACTTCGCCCCCATCCAGGATTGGCTCCGCACCCCCGGCCACGGCTGGCCCCAGGACCCCCTCGCCTCCACACCCGACCTCGTCACCGACGTACAACAGACCCTCGACCTCCCAGAGGACTCAGCCCGCTACTGGCTCCAACTCCTCACCCTCCACAACCCCACCGACAAGAACATCCACCACTGGAACAACTGGAAGAAAACCCAGCGTCTCAAAGCCGCCCAACCCCTCATCGAAGCGGGCCTCGTCATCGAGGCCACACGCCCCCGAGCCGGACGCACCCTCTTCCTCCCCGGCGCCTGGATTGAAGCCCGAAGCCCACACCTCCCCCTGGAGACCTGGAAGACCCCCCTCTACCACCTCGAGAACACCCCCAAGGTGAAACCACCCTTCGAGGTCGTCCTCCCACTCATTCCCCTCCCCCAACTGTTCACCGACGCCTGGCGGCGCTACCGTGAGGGCCACATCCCCGGCCACGACGACCAAACAACCGAGAGGCACCACACACGATGACTTCCCCACAGACCCAGCAGGTGCCGCCGCCCGAGGTGCGCTATGCCGACGAGCTGGCCCGGCTCGCCGAGGAGCCCGGGGCTCGACCCCCCGGCTGGCGGATGACCCCGTCGGCGGTGGTGTCCTTCATCTCAGGCAACGACCGGTTGAAGGTCAGCCGCAAGTTCGTCGGCGACGTCTCGCTCATCGAACGCTGCGTCATCACGTTGGCCGGGGAGCGGGCCCTGCTGCTGGTCGGCGAACCCGGAACCGCCAAGTCCATGCTGTCGGAGCTGCTGGCCGCGGCGATCTGCGGCACCTCCGGCCTCACCGTGCAGGGCTCGGCCGGGACCACCGAGGACCAGCTGCGCTACGGCTGGAACTACGCCCAGCTGCTCGCGAAGGGCCCCAGCGAGGAGGCGCTCGTCGACTCCCCCGTCCTCGCCGCCATGCGGACGGGACGGGTCGCCCGCATCGAGGAGATCACCCGCTGCCTGCCCGAGGTGCAGGACGGCCTGGTCTCGGTGCTGTCCGAGCGTCGCCTCGCCGTCCCCGAACTCGGCGAGTACGCCGTCCACGCCGCCCCCGGGTTCTGCATCATCGCCACCGCCAACCTGCGTGACCGTGGCGTCTCCGAGATGTCCGCGGCCCTGAAGCGACGGTTCAACTTCGAGGCCGTCGACCCGATCACCGACGCCGCGGCCGAGATCGCTCTCGTGACCGAACGCACCAGGCAGGCGCTGGTCGCCGCCGGGGCCCCCGCCACCGTTGACGAGGTGGTGGTGGAGACCCTCGTCACGGCCTTCCGTGAGCTGCGCTCGGGGAGGACCCAGGAGGGCTGGTCAGTGGAGAAGCCCTCGACGGTGCTGTCCACGGCGGAGGCGGTGGCGATCTCCGGCTCCATCGCCCTGGCAGGGGCCTTCTTCCCGCACGCCCGCGACGGGGTGCGACTCATCCCCGGTCAACTGCTCGGCGCGGTCCGCAAGGATGACCCCGAGGACGGGGCCAGGCTGCGTGCCTACTGGGACCAGGTGGTCAAGCGTCGCGCCAAGGACGGCCGTCACACCTGGGTGCAGCTGTGGGAACAGCGTCACGTCCTGGCGAAGTGACACCGTGGCCATCCTCGATCCCCGGGCAGCCGTCGCCGATCTGGTCGACTGCCGTTCCCCGTTCCTCATCGGCATCCGCCACCACTCCCCGGCCATGGCCGTGGCGATCCCCGCGCTGCTGGACGAGCACTGCCCCGACGTGCTGGCCATCGAGCTGCCCGCCGAGGCCAACGAGTGGCTGCACTGGCTGACCCACCCCGAGGCGAGAGCGCCACTGGCCCTGGCCTTCTCCGGGCGTGACGGCCTGGCGTTCTACCCGTTCGCGGACTTCTCCCCGGAGCTGGCCGCACTCCGGTGGGCACGCCACCACGACGTGCCGGTGGTGTGCATCGACCTCCCCCTGGCGGCCCCGGCACCGGAGGACCACACGACGGGATCGGGAGAGACCCTGTGGCAGGAGGCCCTGGCCCACCGGGCCCGCACCACCCCGGGTGATGTGAACGAGACCTGGGACCGCCTCGTCGAGGCCCCCGCCCCCGGCTCCACCCCGGAACAGCTGCGGATCGCCGCATTGGCCCACGGCTGGGCCTCCCGCCGGGCCGCAGGCGATCCCGACGCCTTCACCGCCGCCCGGGAGGAGTGGATGCGCGGCATGCTCGCCCCGCACCTGAGTGCAGGGAAACGGGTGGTTGCCGTCGTCGGCTCCTTCCACGCGGCTGCACTGGTGGACGCCACCGGGGCCACCACCCCGCCCACCGACCTCGGCCCCGAGGTGACGGGCTCCCTGGTGCCCTACACCTTCGCTTCCCTGGACTCGCGCTCCGGCTACCCCGCAGGCATCCGCGACCCCGGCTGGCAGCAGGCCGTGGTCGAGTCCCGGCTGGACGCCTCTTTGCTCCGGGCGTCCGCCACCGGTGCCATCACCGAGATCACCCGGGCGCTTCGCGACGCGTCCCATCCCGCCGGCCCCGGTGAGGCCGCCGAGACCGCACGTGTCGCCCTGGATCTCGCCACGCTCAGGGGACTCGCCGCCCCGTCGCGTCGGGAACTCATCGAGGCGGTGACGACGGTGCTGGCGCAGGGCGAGGTGCTGGGGCGGGGTCGGGTCGTCGCCGAGGCACTGGAGCAGGTGCTCATCGGTGACCGACGGGGCGAGCTCGCCCCCGGTTCCCCGGTCTCCCCGCTCCGTCAGTCCATCGTCACCGAGTTGCGTGACGCACGGGTCGATCCCGACCGTGACGAGGAATGGAGCCTCACCCCGCTGCGTGGTGGCCTGGACCTCATCCGTCACATCCTGTTCACCCGGCTCATGGTGGCCGGGATCAGCTTCGCCAGCCCCACTTCCGGCACCTTGTGGCGGGGCGCGGAGACCACCGCCACCACCTGGACCACCAGGTGGACCGCTGCCACCGATGCCACCATCGAGGTGGCCACCGCGAAGGGCCTCAGCACCGAACAGATCGCCACCACTGCGCTGCTGACCCGTGAGATCTCCGACGCGGCTGCGGTCCGTGGGCTGCTCGTCGACGCCGCCGCGTGCGGCTCCACGCCCGCCCTGGAACGTGCCCTGGCCCTGCTCAGCCCGCTCACCGCCGACTTGTCGTTCCATGCCGCCGTCGAGGTTCTCATGGCCTTGAGTGACATCGAGCTGTCCCGTATCCCCGGAGCCCGGTACCTGTCCGCCGATCTCCGGGAACGGGCCGGGGAGCTGCGTGCCGAGTTCACCTCCGCCGCGGTGCGGGAGCTGAAGGGCATCGAGGCCTCGGACGACCTCACCGATGCCGCCGCACTGGCTGCCTTCGTGGAGTTGGGCCAGGAACACCAGCTCAGCCTGACAGCAGCCCTGACCCGGCTGAGCACCGACGGTTCACCTCTGATGCAGGGTGCGGCCGCCGGGTTGCTGCTGGACGACACGAACGCATCCGCGCACATCGCGGGCTGGTTGGATGCCGCGACCGTCCCGGCCCGGCGCGCGCTGCGCCGTCGGCTGAGCGGACTGCTGGTGGCGGCCCGGGGCCGCTTCACCACCGCCCCTGCCACCCTGGCCCTGGTGGCGCGCATCGGCCGGATCGACGACGACGAGTTCGTCGCCCTGCTGCCCAGCCTCCGGGGCGGATTCGACGTGCTCGACGCCGGGGCTCGGGCTGCGCTGCTGGACGACCTGGCCGGCGAGTTGGGGCGTTCCCGCAACCTGGTCCTACCACCGGAGGAGACTGCGCGGACGGCCCGGTACGACACGGCGGCCCGCTCGCGCCTGGCTGCCCTGGGTCTGGCCGATCTCGTGTTCTCCCCTGCCGAACGGTGGCGGCTGATCCTCGGCGAGCACCGTGAGCGACTCTCCCCCACCGGTCGTCGCATGGCCTCGGCCCTCGACGAACTCTACGGCCGTCCCAATGCCGACAGTCTCGACGGCGCGGCGCGTGGTGCCTCCAACGGCCCCTCCCAGCTCGGCGTGCGGCAGTGGGAGCAGGAGATCGAGGCACTGTTCGGACACGGCGAGGTGGCTGAGATCTTCGCCGAAGCCGCCGCTGCGGGCAGGGGGGACGTGTTGGAGCGCCTGGACCCGGAGACGACCCGCCCATCGGTGGAGCTGCTCGCCACGGCGCTGTCCCTGACCGGCGGCCTGTCGGAGGCCCGGTTGTCGCGACTGCGTCCCCTGGTGGCGAGGATGGTCCGGGAACTGAGCGCGGAGTTGGCGATCCGGTTGCGTCCGGCCCTCACGGGGCTGGCCGTTGGACGCCCGACCCGCCGTCGCACGGGACGTCTCGACCTGGAGCGTACCCTCCGGGCGAACCTGAAACAGGTGGTTCCCCTCGACGGTCGCCCCCAGGTGGTTCCGGCTCATCCGGTGTTCCGCGCTCCTGTGGCGAAGGAGGTCGACTGGCATCTCATCGTGCTGGTGGATGTCTCCGGTTCGATGTCCGAATCGGTGGTCTACTCGGCGTTGACTGCGGCGATCCTGGCCGAGTCCCCTGCGCTGAGCGTGGAGTTCCTGGCCTTCTCCACCGAGGTGCTGGACTTCACCGGGCACGTCACCGATCCCCTCAAGCTGCTGTTGGAGGTGGAGGTGGGTGGCGGCACCGACATCGCCGGGGCGCTCCGGGTGGCCCGTTCCCGGGTGAGGATCCCGTCGCGCACCCTGCTGGTGCTCATCAGTGACTTCGACGAGTTCGGTTCGGTCACCCCCATGCTCGGTGAGCTCGAGGCGCTGCGCGGGGCCGGGGTGAGGATGCTCGGTTGCGCCGCTCTGAACGACTCAGGAACGGGTGCGTACAACGCCGGGATCGCCGCGCAGGCGGCGTCGGCGGGCATGCGGGTGGCAGCGGTCTCGCCGCTGGACCTGGCCCGCTGGGTGGGCAGCGTGGTGAGGGAGGCATCATGAGGGACATCTCCCCCGCCGTGTTGGCCGGGATCGTCGAGGCCCTCGCCCCGAGGGTGAGAAAGCGGGTGGATGCCCTGCTGGCCTCACCACCCGAGCTGGCGACGGTGGTGGACTTCGGCAATGCGACGGTGCGAGTCGCCGAGGTGGATCGGGTCACCGACCAGGCGCAGCTGACCTGTGACTGCCTGCTGGCCCCCGCCTGTGCCCACCGTGCCGTGGTGGCCCTGCTGTTGCCGGTGGCCGATGAGGAGGAGAATCCTCCTCCTGCTGATGCTGCCCCGGAACCAGTCCGGGCGGAGAGCAGCAGGACACCTCTCAGGGCGGCGCAACGCGATGCCGTCACCATTGCCCTGACCCATCTGCGCCGTGTGCTGCTGATCGGGACCACACGTCTCAGCGCTGCGGATCGGGGGGATCTCGCCGCTGACCTCCATCGGATGCGCACCTTCGGCCTGGTGACGGCAGATCGTGCACTCACCGGATACGTGTCATCGCTGCGTGGCCGAGGTCGCCCCAACCTGGCCGGATTCGCCTCGGCCCTGCTGAATCTCCACCGGCTGGAGCAGCTGGGCCCAGGCGATCCGTCCGGGGACCTGCTGGGCCGTGCCCGGGAGACCTACCGGGACGTCGGGGGGCTCCGGCTCACCCCGCTCTGTGCGGAACCGATCCTCACCGCATCGGGATTCGCGGGCAGTCAGGTCACGTTCAACGATGCCGGGGGGCGGGTGTGGAAACTCACCCGGGTGCGCCCGGGGACGGCCCGCGACGTCCCGACGCACTACCTGGCCGGGGAGACCTGGGCCGGGATCAGCGACTCCCATGCGGTGCTGTCCCGGCATCGCCTGCTGATCTCTGATGCCACGGCGCGTGACGACGGCAGGCTGGGTGGGGGACGCCAGGTCCGGGCCGCCCGTGGCGAGGCCGTGGCCGGGTGGGAGCACCTCCCGGACGGGTATCACGTGGTCGCCGGCCCGGTCACCGGCGGCAACCGCACGTCGCTGGAGGTGGCTGGGACCCCACTGCGACTGTTGCCTGCTGCACGGGCCCTGGGTGCGGGCCTCGCGACGGAGCTGTTCGGTGCGGCACTCGGTGCCGAGGTGACCTGTCTGGTCCACGACGGGCATCTGCTGGGGATGCGCACCTCCGGCGAGCTGATCCTGATCCCCGAGGGGTTGGGCGATCTCTGGTGGCCGGGCCTGGATGTCGTGGATCGTTCCTGGGCGGGCACCCTGCCCGTCGCGCCGCACCCGGAATCTGATCTGGACCCTGCCGACTGGGCCGTGACCTCTCCCGAGGTGCAGGAGATCACCTCCCGTTGGTGTGCCCGGGTGTTGGAGGCCGGACAGGCTGCCCTCGGATCTCCCTCGCTGACCCAGGACATCGCCTGGGTGTCCCGGGCCGGTGCCCCGTTCGCAGCTGAGCTCCTGCAGCGTCTCGCCGACTCGACGCGGGAGGGGCGACGGCGTTTCGACGGCACCTGGGAACCGGATCCCGAGGCCCTGGCCCGGGCCTGGTTGGCGGTCAGTCAGTACTGACAGTACTGAGTCACAGGAACAGGAGCAGTGAGACGGCCATCACTGCCATCCCTGCGATGAACCCGTACATCGACGTGTGGTGCTCGCCGTACTCCTCAGCGGTGGGCAGCAGCTCGTCGATGGAGATGAAGACCATCACCCCGGCAACGCCCGCGAAGACCACGCCGAGCAGTGCGGGCGAGAACCAGGGGGTCAGCAGCAGCCAGCCGATGACCGCCCCGGCGGGTTCGGCCAGGCCGGAAGCAGTCGCCGCCCAGAATCCACGACGGCGGGAGCCGGTTGCCTGGTGGACCGGTAGCGCGACCGCAAGTCCTTCCGGGATGTTGTGGATGGCGATGGCCACCGCGACCGCAAGCGCCACCCCCGGGTCCTGGAGTCCGGAGATGAACGTGGCGAACCCTTCCGGGAAGTTGTGGACGGCCAGGGCGATGGCGGTGAGCACCCCGGTCTGCATGAGGGCTCGGCGCCGCCGCTCATCCTGCACCGATCCGGGCTCGTGTGGATTGATCGCGGCCGGAACCAGGCGGTCGATGACGGCGATGACCGCGACACCTCCGAAGAAGGCGAGCAGGGTGTACCAGTTGCCCGGTTTCTCACCGAAGGCGGCGGCGAGCTGGTCCCGCCCCTTCGGGAGGATCTCGACGAAGGAGACGTGAACCATGACCCCTGCGGAGAACCCGAGACCAAGACTGAGCAGACGCGTGGAGTCGGACCTCCCGCACACCCCGATGGCCCCTCCGATGGCCGTGGACAGCCCGGCCAGCAGCGTCAGCAGCAGGGCGAACCAGACATCGGGAAGCATGATTGTGACCCTATCCCGGCCCGAGACGGTTGAAGGGGCGGAACCACGTGGTTCCGCCCCTTCAAGGCCTCAGGCTCAGGCGCCGGTCTTCGGCAGCCCCGGCTTCACCGGGGACGGCTTCGGCGGCGTCGGCTTGCCCGGCTTTCCGGGCTTGCTGGGAGCGGGTGTGCTCGGAGTCGGGGTCGACGGGCTCGGAGCAGGTGCGCTCGGAGTCGGCGTCGACGGGCTCGGAGCAGGCGTGCTCGGAGTCGGCGTCGGGGTCGGCCTTGGCACACGGAGCGGCCTGACCGGTCCAGGTGAACACGATCTCACCACCCACCACGGACCAACCCTCAGGCAACGCATTCTCATCGATCTTGAACCCGGACTTCGCCGCAGCCTTGACCGTCACCGTCACCGTCGAACCCTCGGTCCGCACAACCGGAGCCGAGTACTCGATCCCCTCAGTCGGCAACCTCAACCGTCGGCTCACTCGGAACATCATCACCCGGCTTGCACACACCCGGAGTCACCTTCGGAGACACCGGAACCACCGTCTTGGTCGGGGGCACGGGCGGCGGCGGAGGCGTCGGGGTGGTGCCGCGTCCGGTGCCTGCACCGGCCTCCACCTTCTCGGCGGTGGCGGTCAGCTGCTTGCCGCCGGCCTCGGCCTTGTTGTTGAAGGTGTCACCCACCTTGATCTGCTTGTCCGTGCTCACCAGCAGGTCCATCGCGTACCAGGTGTTCGGGTCGAACCCGTCCGGCGCGTTGATGGTCGCGGTCACGACATCGGCGTCCTCGTCGATCGTCGTGGTGGCGGACGGGGTGGTGCCCTCGTTGAGGTCCACCCGGCAGTCATCGCTGTACTGGAGGCTCCAGCACTTGTCGGTGGTCTTCAGGGTGTAGACCTGCGGATACCCGGGGGCCACGGTGAAGTTGAGACCGGCCATCGCGAAGGTGTCGGTGATGGTGGTGGAGGTGGCCCCTGCCAGATCCGACCCGCGCACTGCGACGCGCCAGAACACACCGTTCTCGACGGTGTCGGTGGTCCAGCCCTCCTTGACGGTCTCTCCCGGGGCCGGACGGTAGCCGACGTCGATGCCGTTGATCCACGGAACGGTGACGGTGCCGTTGTTGCCGTAGGTGAACTCGAGCTCGTCCTCGGTGAAGGTGTCAACGGTCTGGACCGCCAGCCACAGGTCACCACCGACGTCGTTCTTGCCCACGACGTTGTCGTTCAGGGTGCAGACCAGCTCTTCACTGCTGACCTCACAGGTGCCGTAGGTGAGGGGGTCACCCTCATCGCCCTTGAGATCGAAGGTGCTCGCGAAACCGGCCAGCTTGTCCGGAAGCCCCAGCTTGAACTGGTCCCCGGCCTTGCCGCTCTGGTCCGGGATGGCCCACTTGGCCTCGACCTTGACGCCGTCCCACAGGTACACCGGCTGGCCGGGATCACCGTTCCACGGAACGATCTTGACACTGCCGGGGACGATGCCCTCGATGACATCGGCCTTCGCGCTGGCCGGGAAGACCCCCGTCAGCACGAGCGCAGACGCCAGGAGAACGAATAATTTGCTCATGGGTGCACGTACACCCGTTCTGTCAACCACCAAGGACCCCCTCTGTCGAACATGTCCTTTGAATCTATGGAAAGTTAACTGCACTCGGGACCACGAGGTAGACGTTTTCTGTGGTCTTTATGGCCAATCATCACATTTTTTCCCGAAAGTTGGGGCCCACACCTGAGCGTCCGGCGACGCTCTGGTATGGGCCTTCGCGCTTGTCAGCAGGTCACCAGCTGGACTTGACGATCCCCGGCAGCTCTCCCCGGTGGGCCAGCTGCCGGAATCGCACCCTCGAAACCCCCGCCACCCGCAGGTAGCCGCGAGGTCGACCGTCGAGGGCATCCCGGTTGCGCACCCTCACCGGGGATCCGTCCCGTTTGAGCGAGGCGAGCTTCCGCACGGCGGCGAACCGTTCGTCGGCATCGGTGTCGGGATCGGCGATCACGGCCTTCAGTGCCGCCCGCCTCTCGGCCTGCTGGGCGACGATGCGCCTGCGACGTTCGTTCTGGACGATCTTGGAACGTTTGGCCATCAGCGGGTCTCCTTGAACTCGACGTGGCGACGGATCACCGGGTCGTACTTGCGCAGCGAGATGCGGTCGGGGTCGTTGCGGCGGTTCTTGCGGGTCACGTAGGTGAACCCGGTGCCGGCGGTGGAGCGCAGCTTGATGAGTGGACGCAGGTCGTTCTTCTTGGCCATGTCAGAGCTTCTTTCCTTGGGCGATGAGGTCCGCGACCACCGCGTCGATGCCGCGTGCGTCGATCACCTTGATCCCACGGGCGGAGACGGTGAGCCTGACGGTGCGTCCCAGCGACGGCACCCAGTACCGCTTGGACTGGACGTTGACGTCGAAGCGACGCTTGGTCTTCTTCTTGGACCACGGGACGTTGTGCCCGAAACCGGGCACGGCCCCCGTGACATCACAGTGGCGCGACATGGGACTCCTCAGGTTGTGCGAATGCCGACAGATAATGATAATGGTTCGCAGTCCAAGTTCCAATCCGACCAGCGAGGTCCACCATGAAGCCCGGCATCCACCCCGAGTACCGCCCCGTCGTGTTCCGCGACATCTCCACCCAGGCCACCTACCTGATCCGCTCGACGATGACCAGCAGGCAGACCATCGAGTGGACCGACGGGAACACCTACCCCCTGGTGGACGTCGAGATCACCGCTGACAGCCACCCCTTCTACACGGGCAAGGCCCGCAAGCTGAGCATCACCGGACGGGTGGAGAAGTTCCAGCAGCGCTACGGGAAGACGAAGTGACCTCACGCATCGTGCTCGTGGCCGCCTTCGACCAGGTGGCCCGGGCCACCGCCACGAGTGCCCTGCTGTTCGACCTTCCGGACTGCCTGGTGATCCAGCACGACCTCTCCCCCAGCGGTGAACTGAACCGCCGCATCTGGGACACCACCGGCGTGCTGGAGTGCGATTCGGTCACACTCGGGCACGGCTGCGTCTCCTGCGCCACACGCGAGGATCTCGTCCCGACCCTGATCCGCATCCTCGACCAACGCACCTGGACCAACGTCGTGGTCTCCCTGCCCCTGACCGCCGCCCCAGAGGCCGTCACGTGGCAGGTCATCGAGGCCATCCAGGACGGCTCGCTCCCGGCCCAGCTGGCCGCCGTGCTCACCGTCGTGGATGAGACCACCGTCGTCGACGACGTCTTCGGGGATGCCACGTTGGAGGACCTGGGGCTCACTCTCTCCGCCCACGACGAGCGGGCCGCCGGGGAAGCGGTGTGTGCTCAGATGGACTTCGCGGACGTCGTCGCCACGCTGGGCCCTCCCGACGAGGCGACGAGGACGGCGCTCAGTCACCTGCTGGGAGATCGTCCCGGGTGCGTGATCCACGAGCTGGACGCCGACGCCCTCATGTCACGCAGCCACGACTTCCTCTCCGCCCAGGCCCGGGTGGACCCCACGGGACCACACCAGCACGCCGCCCACGACTGCAACGGGGTGTGGACCCTGGTGCTCTCCAGTGACCGTCCCCTGCACCCGGGACGGCTCTACGAACAGGTGGAACTGATCGGTGCAGGCCGCCTCCGCAGCCGGGGTCGCACCTGGGTGCCGTCACGACCGGAGATGGTGGTGGCCTGGGACGGTGCCGGTGGGCAGCTGTCCATCGGGGACGCGGGCCTGTGGGGTGACGTCCTCCCCCACACCAGGCTGGTCATCACGGGCATCGACGCGGCGGACCGCGGCCGGGTGGAGCGGGCCTTCCACGACATCCTGCTGACCGACTGGGAGATGCACAACGTCACGAACTGGGAGGGCAACGACGGCCTGGACCTGTGGCTGGGTGCGGTCGACCAGGAGTGAGCGCCCTCGACCACGTCGTCGTGGGAGTCACATGACTCGGGGTGGGCGTCCGATCGGACGCCCACCCCGAGTTTCTGTCTTCACGCAGCGGATCAGGAACCGCCGCCGGCGGAGAAGATATTGCTCGCAATCGTCTCCAACTGCTGACGCAGTTCCTCGAGCTCCTGAGTGGCCTTGTCGAGAGCCGACTTGGTCTCGGGCCACGTGGCGTTGCGGAAGGTCTCGGCCAGCGGGCCGTCCCAGTTGTTGGGATCCGAGAGGATCTGCCCCTGGGAGTCCAGGGAGTTGATCTGATCGGTCAGGCCGCCGGTGATGATGGACTGAATCTGACGAATGGCCGTCTTGGCACTTTCGGTTGAGAGAACGCGGCTCATGTGACTCCTAACGGTGTCGATGGTTCCCCCTCCACACGGTGCGGAGCGGGATGAGGACAGCGCCTACGTTAGCAACCGATCGGATCACCCCTGTCGATACCGCGAAAATCGGCTCAACTGCGGGCCGTGATGACGAACTCGTTGCTGGTGATGAAGGAGAAGTTGCCGACCTGGGCGTTCACCCGGCACGACGGCGAGATCGAGACCGTGGACACGGTGAGCCCGTCCGGGGAGACCCGGAGTGCCCCGCCACAGCCGTCGGCGAACCGTACCCCCTGCTCCCCGGCGATGGCGGTCAGCATGCTCGAGGGCCTGCCCACCGACGGTGAGTGGAGCAACGGGTGCAGCTCATCGACCCCCGAGGGCCACACGGGCAACAGTGTCAGCTCGAGCGGCACCTGGCTGAAGACCCTCGGTGGGGCCACCAGCTGGATCCCCGTCATCCGCTGCACGGGATAGGCGGTGGAGTTGAGGTCACTGTCCGTGACCACCTCCTTGGTCCCGTTCGACAGGGCCGACAACCACTGGTCGAGGTCCTGGACGGAGAGGTCCCCCGCCGTCACGGGGATGGTGGCTGTGACCGTCGCACCACCTTGAGGTTGCAGTGGCTCAGGGGTGAGGCTCCAGCCACAGCGCGCGGTGATCCCGGTTCCTGACGGGCTGTGCGCGGCACCCTGGCCGTCCGCCCACATGACCTCGGCGCACCCCGGCTCGTCCCCGGGCGCCGGAACCACCTCGAGGAAGGGGCCACTCAGCGGGGAGTTCTGCGCGGCGTAGCGGATCTCCAGCCGGATCTGCTTCTGTGAGGCCTCATAGGTGGCCGTACGCGTCACGGTCAGCCCCGTCGGGAGCGGCTGGTCCGACTGGGTGGCGTTGGGAGCCGCACTGGGTGCGGCCTCCTTCTTCTCGGCCTGGGAACCGAGCACCCGTGGGATGATGAGTGCGGCGGCCCCACCCACGACGAGCACGACGGCTGCGACCAGGGCGATGACCTTCTTCCTGCTGAACCGCTTCGGTTCGTCGGTGGTGACGACCGGTCTGGTCGCGGGAAGTTCCTGGAGGGGTTTCAGGACGGTGTCGCTCGCCGAGTGCCCCAGGTTGGGTGCCGATGGGGGTGAGGACGGGGTGTCGGCAGAGACGACCGACTGCGGTCTGGGGGCGACCCCCTTGAGGATCGTACCCTGACGCAGCTCGCTGTCAGGAAGCGGCTCCAACGCGGGCTCATCCTTGCACCCCGGCAGGATCTCCCTGAGCCGTTCAGCGGCCTCGGCCGCCGTCGGACGCTCCTTCGGATCCTTCGCGAGCATGACCCTCAGTGCCTCGGCCAGGGGCTCGGGCACCGGCAGCGGCAGCGGCATCTCACGGAGATGGCGCAGGCCGATGGTCATCGCGGTACCTGAGTTGCCGAACGGGGTGCGGCCCGACAGGAGCTCGTAGAGCGCGATACCCGCACTGTAGACGTCACTGGCGGGCCCGGCCTGCCCGGTCTCGATCAGTTCGGGCGCCATGTAGGCGGGCGTGCCGATCCCGGCGGTCGACGACGAGTCCCCGTCCCCCACGATCCGGGCGATGCCGAAGTCCGTGAGCTGGACATCCGTCGGCCCCAGGTCGCCCCAGGTCTCCGACAGCAGGATGTTGTCGGGTTTCACGTCACGGTGCACGACGTGTCGCCCGTGGGCGTAGGCCAACGCCTCGAGGACACGCATCATGATGCCGACGGCCGCCGCTGGTGGCACGGTCGTGAGCTCCGCCAACACCTGCCTGGCGGAGGAGGGCAGGAAGTCCATGACGATCGCGAGACGCCCATCATCGACGATGAGGTCACGGACGTGCACGACGGAGGGGTGCTCCAGCCCGGTCAGCAGGGAACGTTCCGCCACGAAACGGGCGACCACGTCATGGTCCCTGGCGTGCTGTGCGTGCAGGACCTTCGCGGCCACCGTTGCGTCGTCCCGGGTGTCCACTCCCCGCCAGACCTCCCCGGATGCCCCCACACCCACCGATTCGAGCAGCCGGTGATTGGCTCCCAACGGAGTTCCCGAGTCCAAGGGGTGTCCTTCCTGAAGTGGGTCACGGCAAGGGCGTGCCACGTGGATTCGTCCACGGCCCGGAGCACTCGCTCCGACCGGCCGGACTCGTTGGTGACTTTCGTGACAAGGCCTGTTTTTTGGGTGATCCCCGCAACAGCTACTGTAGCAACGTTCGTCAATCTCCTGAAGGGGACTCAGGGTGCTTGCTTCTTCTCCACGACAAGGTCGGGCCTGGCTGGTTCGAGGACTTGCAGCCGTGCTCACCGTGGGGCTGCTCTTCCTCGGTGGGGTGGCCGACAAACCGACGGATCCCGTTGCGCTGACGGAGATCCCTGACGATGCGTCGAACATCCTCCAGACGGTCAACCTCGGCGTGGGGCCTGACGGCACCATCCGGAGCATCACCTCCGAGGCGGCGGCGGAGAGCCCGGAGAAGTTGAAGTCCGTGCAGGTCAGCAATCAGTACAGTCCGGCCGATTTCGCCAAGGACCTCCCGGTGAGGTTGACCACCAGCTACCAGACCGACACCACCCGGGGAACGGATCTCGCCGATCTCGCGGGCCACACGGGTCGGGTCGTCATCGAGTTGAAGCTCCAGAACCTCACCATGCGGCCCACCACCGTCCAGTACGACGCCGGCGGTCGCAGCCTGCAGGAGCAGGCGCTGGTCGGTGCCCCGATGACCATCTTCGCAGCCACGACCCTGCCGGGAACGGCTCCGTCCGCCGTCGTCCTCGAAGGTGAGGAACAGGATGCCTCCTCGACGAACGGGGTGCTCGCACAGCTGCCGGACGGAACCACGTCGGTGCAGTGGGCCACGCTGCTCTCCCCGCCTGCCACGACGGACACCGCCACGCTGCGTCTGGTGGTCGAGGCACAGGAGATGAAGGTGCCCGAGTTCGACCTGAGCGTGCACCCGGGGGTGGTGAGTGATCCCCGCGCCTCCTTCCTCGACGGCGCGATGGAGTCCGAGACCGAGCTCCTGGAGCGCACCGTGGCCCTGGCGGGTGACGTCCAACTGGTGCTGGACGACGTCGGTGAGTCGGTCGCCGAGCTCCGCAAGGTCCTCTCCACCTCCACGGAGACCTTCGGCGCCGACGCGGTGACCGGGTTGAAGCAGTCGAACCAGCAGGTGGAGAACTCAACCCAGGCGCTCGTGTCGCAGCTCCAGGGCCTGCAGAACAGCCTGGACTCACAGCTCTCCCAGAGCCAGTCCGCCATGCTGAGCACCCTCCAGCAGGGCGTGGCCTCCATGGAAGGCCTGCTCGGCGACCCCAACCAGTTCGCCACCCCCACCCCACCCGCGAGCGGTGGTGACGCCTGCTCCGGTGGGGTCGTCCCGGCCTCGAGCGACGGCAGCGTCGCCGGGCTCCTCGCCCAGGTCTCCACCCAGCTCGACCAGTACGCCACCGCCTCCGAGGAGTGCCGCGGTTCGGTACGTGAGTCCATCCTCGCCTCGCTCGGCCCCGAGGACCCGAGTCAGGAAGGCGCCTGCCCCGCTCCCCCACCGGTGGGGAGGGTCGAGGACGACCAGTCCGGAGCCGTGCAGGGGGTGGAGCCGGAACAACGTCAGGTCCCGGTGACCTGTGCGCTGTGGGAGGCCCGAACCACCGCGCAGGAGAACATCACCCGGCAGTTCGGCCAGGACCGTGACGCACTGCTCATGACCCTGGAGCCCCAGAGCCTCGATGCGACCTTCGCCACCCACAAGGAACTCGGTGAGGCCCTGACCGTGGTGAACGAGCGGGTCAAGGCACTCGACGAGGGCATCACGCAACCGGATGTGCAGGCACTCCGCGAGGCCCTGCAGGACTTCTCCAAGGACCTCAGCCGGATGGAGAGCTGGCTGGAGCGTCAACACGACTTCGCCGAGTCCCAGCAACAGAACACCAACCGGATGACCAAGCAGAACCGCGAGGCCGCACAGGAGCTGTGCACGCTGCTCCGCAACAGCGACGAGCCGGCGGACGAGCTGGCCCGTGTCTACGGGTCCTTGACCGATGAGCCGTGTGTCCTGGCTGATGGGTCCGAGCTGCAGATCCCGAGGGACGCGAACACCCAGTCGCTCCAGGAGCAGCTGGGGCAGCAGCACAAGGCCTGGGGAACCATCTCCTCCGAGATGTCCCCGGAGGGCGACGAGGAGACCTCCGGGCACGCCCTCCTGGCCAGGCTGCGTGCTGCTGAGCAGAAGATGTCGGAACAGGTCACGGGTCTCGAGGATCTGGGTGGACAGAACGACGACGCCGCGAACTCGGCACGCGAGTCGTTGAAGGAGTCCTTGACGACGCTCGAGACCACGAACACCAAGCTGGGTCAGGATCTCGACCAGCTCGCCGCATCCCAGAAGCAGCTCCAGGAGGACCTGCGCAAGACCTTCGACCAGGTGATCGAGGACGTCAACGAGGACGTGTCGGAGGCGATCGACCCGACGATCCGCCAGATCAGGGTCGACGGTCAACGCACCGCGGAGGCCTGGGACGCCTCGACCAGGAACTCGGCCAAGGACCTGCGGGAGGTCTCCCGGGGCCTGTCCGCCGACAGCAAGCAGACCATCGAGGACCGTGCCCAGGCGCTGCGGGACACCAGCGACGGCGCGGCTGCCTTCATCTCGGACCAGCTCAGTGTCGGCGGTCAGGCGCTCGCCGAGAACCTGGGGAACTCCGCGCAGGACATCGACGGCACGAGGGCACAGCTCGTGCTGGATCTCCAGAACGCGCTGGCCGACCTGGGTGACCCCACCGTCGACGGAGGTGGGCTGCTGGGCACGATGGCGACCTCCACCGCGGCAGCCGCCACGACGGATGAACAGGTCACCCTCGCCACGACCGCCACGACGTCATTCGCCAATGTCCGCAGCGAGGACGTCAGCAGCATCGAGAAGCGCCGCGCGGTCTTCCTGGCCTCCTTGGACGTCGCCGACGAGCTCCCGCTGTTCCAGTTGGAGAGCAGCCCCGGGGCGCGGACCGCCACCGTCTACACCATCCAGATCCGCTCGGAGCAGAGCCGGTGAGGCACGACGGCGGCCCCCGGGCGGCTCTTGCGAGGATGTTCGAGATGTTCGATCGGCATGTCACACGGTGGCCGGGACGCAGGACCCACGGCGTGTTCGCCCTGCTGCTGGCCGGGATGCTGTGCGTGGGCTGCACCGGGCAGGAGCCTGACCCGGAGCCCTCGTTCACCCCGGTCGCCGCACCACCGCAGCCCGTGGCACTGACCGCCGAGGGACTGCCGGAGAAGGTACGCATCGGTGTGATCGTGACACTCAGTTCCGCACCGGGAGAGGGAGCGGACTGGCCGCTGGCCGCCGAGGGGGCCAGGGTCGCCGCCGAGCGGTTCCAGATGGGTGGTCATGACGTCGAGATCGTCGTCGCGGATGACCGGGGCACCCCGGCCGGCAGCAGCGCCGCCGTCGATGAACTCGTCACCCAAGGGGTCTCCGGCATCGTCCTGGCCACCTCCGGGACGCATGTGGTCGATGCCATCGCAGCCGCCCGGACACATGACACCGCGGTGCTGCTGCCCTACCTCACCGAGGACAGATACCTCGCAGACGGGGCCTGGGCGACGGGCCTGCTGCGGTCCACCCACGACGAGGCGTTCCACCAGACCCTCGAGGTCCAAGGAGGGAGCCATGTGATCCAGGTGACCGCCCCGGGATCGATCAAACCGCTGAGGTTCGCACCACAGGACGAGGTCTACTTCGACCCCGGCGCCCAGGACCACGACGAATTCCTGAAGGAACTGACGGAGGCCGCGGCCGAAGGGGCCGACACCATCGTGATCCTCGGTGACGCCACCACCTCGGCGCTCGCCACCGCTGCCGTGCGCAGTTCCGGGCTCGGTCTCCCGATCATCCTCACGAACGCGGCCACCAGCCCGACCTTCTCCACGACGCTCCTGGAGACCACCGGAAGCCTGAACGGAACCTACTGGACCGTGGGGCTGCCCACCGACGATCCCGCCGGGTCGCGTCCGGATGCCACCGGGAGTTCCGTCACGGCGTTCCTCAACGCCATCCACAGCACCGCCCAGAATCCCGAGGCCACCCGGTACTTCGAACAGTCACCGTTCTCGGATGTGGCCTACGCGGCCGATGCGGCCAGTCACGATGCGACCGTCGCCCTCGTGACCGCGGCTGCACAGGCCGGGAGCAGCGATCCGAAGATCGTCCTGGCGACGCTGCCGGGCATGTCGGCCACCCATGACCACGGGCTGGTGGGGCCGTCGTTGAACTTCTCCCGACCAGCCGCACTCGTCGACGGTGGCCCGGTACCGCTCGTCGGCACCACCGATCACGCCACTGAACGTCCTGGTCAGGGCCCCATGCTGCGGTGGTTCGAAGCCGCAAGGGGTTCGTGAGCCATGCGGGTGGCAGTCGAGTGGGACGGTGTGATCCATGAACTGGAGCTGCTCACGGTCGCCGGGTCCACGACGCTGAAGACCCTCGTCGAGCACGTGACCGGAGCGGGCGTGGCCGATGACGAGCTCATCCACGTGGCGGATCGTGCCTTCCGCGCGGACACCCCGCTGGACGAGGTCCGGTTGCTGGAGGCCGTGACGATCTCCCGCACACCGGTCCCGGTGCCCGATCCCCCGACGGGATGGCACCTGAGGTTGGGTGGCACCCTGACCGCCGGCCGTACAGTGCCCTTGGCCACAGGACGGACGAGTGTCATCGGCCGCTCCCCCAAGGCCGATGTGCCCCTGGAGTCCGACAGCGTCTCCTGGGGGCACGCCTCACTCGAGATCGCCGATGACGTCGTCAGGATCCATGATGACGAGTCCACCAACGGCACCCTCGTCGATGGGCTCCTCGTCGAGGGGGAGGACTCGCGCGAGCTCGGTGACGGGGCCGTCATCGTCGCCGGCGGTAACTCGTTGACCGTCAGTTCCGGGTACCAGGAGACCCTGGCCCCCAGGCCGGGAACGCTGCCGAACGTCACCCCCGTCGGCACCGTGCCGTTCAACCGCCCACCCAGGCCCGGCAGCTACCCCGAGCCGGAGCAGTTGAGCGTGCCGAAGCGCAAGGAGGTGAACGTCCAGAGCCGGTTCCCACTCATCATGGTGCTGTCGCCCCTGCTCATGGCCGTCGTGATGGTGAGCGTGATGGGCAGCTGGCGGTACGCAATCATCGGGGGGCTCTCACCGCTCATGGCCGTCGGCTCGTTCTTCGACCAGAAGTCACGTGGGAAGAAGGAGCGCCGTGAGTCCGCCAAGAAGTTCGAGGAGGAACTCGAGGTGCTGCGTTCCGGGATCCGTGACGCAGCTCTGGAGGAACGTGCCCGGATGCAGGACCTGGTTCCGGACGTGGCGACGGTTCGATTGCGGGCCACGTTGCCCACGACGAGGTTGTGGGAGCGCCGTCACGGCACCTCGGACTTCCTGGCCCTGCACGTCGGTCTCGGCAACGTTCCGTGGTCCCCGCCGCTGATCGATCGTTCACCCACCAACCGTGACGAGGAGGTGAAACAGGTTCTCGCGGACACGGTGATCCCGGCCGCGCCGATCGTGGCTGACCTCTCCAACGCCGGAGTGGTGGGGATCGTCGGTGGACGCGAGACCGCCCTGGCCTTCGCCCGATCCCTGCTGGTCCAGGCCGTCGTGCACTGTGGCCCGGCGGACCTGACGGTCGGGGTCTTCGTCGACCCCGGCCGCGAGCAGGAGTGGGAGTGGACCAAGTGGCTGCCGCACACCCGCATGTTGCAGTCCTCCAACGGGGATCGTTGGCTGAGTCACGAACGTGCGCGCAGCGATGCCCTGCTGCGCACGATCCGGGATTCCGCGCAGGGGTTCACCACGCCGGCGATGCTGCTCCTGCTGGACTCCGACGTCCTCACCGAGGGCCGCGAGTCCACGGCCCGCCAGCTTCTCGGCCAGGGCCGCGATCAGCGTCCCAGCAGCAGTGACCGGGCGGTGCTGGAGATCTCCGGGATCGTGATCGCGCCGACCCTGGAGCAGCTCCCGGCGATGTGCACGTCGATCATCACCGTGGGTGACGACGCCGAGTGCACCATCTCGTACCCGGAGCGTCGGGTGGACATCGAGGAGGTGCTCGGCAGTGGGATGGGCCTGGAGCTGGCCCGCGAGGTGGCGATGAGCCTCGCCCGTTTCGAGGACCCGGAACTGTTCACGCCCGGTGCGTCGATCCCACGGATGACCAGGCTCAACCCGTTGCTGGGCGTGCACCGACTCACCGCCGAGGACATCCTGGGGTTCTGGAGTCGTTCCCGGGACTTCTCGACGCCGATCGGTGTCGGCGAGAAGGGTTCCTTCGAGCTCGATCTGGTGCGCGACGGCCCCCATGGCCTGGTGGGAGGCACCACGGGGTCCGGCAAGTCCGAGTTCCTGCGGTCGGTGGTCAGCGGCCTGGCGGCACGTCATGACCCCACGCGCCTGACCTTCATCCTCATCGACTTCAAGGGCGGTGCCGCGTTCAAGGCACTGGAGCAGCTGCCGCACACCATCGGCACGATCAGCAACCTCGACGCACAGCTCGCTGAGCGCGCCCTGCTCGCCCTCGAGGCCGAGATGCGGTACCGGATGGAGAAGTTCGCCGCGGCCGGGGAGGGCGTGGACAACCTGGACGCCTACTGGGCCACCGGCCCGAGTGAGCCCATGCCGAGGCTGCTGCTGGTCGTCGACGAGTTCGCGATGCTGGCGAAGGACTATCCGGACGTGCTGAGCGCGTTGGTCAGCGTCGCGGCGGTGGGTCGTACCCTTGGTGTCCACATGATCCTCGCCACACAGCGTCCGGCCGGTGTGGTCAACAACGACATCCTGGCGAACACGAACCTCCGGGTGGCGCTCAGGGTGCAGAGCCGGGAGGACTCCTCCAACGTGATCGGCGTGCCCCACGCCTCCGCCATCGGTCGGGAGCAGCGCGGGCGCGCCTACGTCAAACTGGGTGAGGAGGACATCACCCCGGTCCAGACGGCCTTGGTGACCGGACGGGTGGAGGAGGAGGAAGCCGTCGAGCTGGAGCTCACCGAGGTGGTCTTCGGCCCGCCGCCACCGCCGCCGTCACGCAAGCCGTCGACGACGAGGTCCGATGAGACGGACATGGACGAACTGATCGACGCCATCGTCGAGGCGAATGCGCAACGCGGCTACGCCCGCCCCCGGAAGGTCTGGCCGGAGGCGCTGGGCGAGCGGGTGCAGCTGGCAGGTTTCGGGGAGCCGGGGCACGAGGACATGCCGGTGGTGGGGAGTGTGGCCGGATCACACGTGTGGTTCGCGGTCTCCGATGATCCGAGCAACCAGCGGCAGATCCCGGCCGGCTGGGACTTCGAACGGGGCAACCTCATCTGCGCCGGCATTCCCGGTTCAGGAACCACGACGACCCTCGCGAGCATCGCGCTGATGATGTGTGCGCACTTCCCGCCCCATGAACTGGACCTGGTGCTCTTCGACGTCTCGAACCGGGATCTGGAGCCGCTGAAGGATCTTCCCCACACCATCGCCTACGTCGGTCCCGGATCGGCGGCGCGTGAGGAGCAGACCCGGCTGCTGAAGTACATCCGTGAGGAGTTCGACAGACGCAGTGTCGGCAACACGTCGCACCGCAAGTTGCTGGTCCTGATCGATGGCATGGCAACCCTCAGGGAGGAGTACCAGGACTACGTCGGTCAGCCTCTCCTGGATGGCCTGTACCGGTCGTACGCCGACGGTGTGGATGTCGGCATCCACATCGCCGTGGCCACCACGCGGGCGAAGACCATCCCACCCGCGATGGATGAGGTGACCACCCAGAAGTGGCTGTTCAAGCTGGCTGATCCGTACGACTACACCAATTCCGGTCTTCGTCGAGAGGATGCCCCGTTGGGTGGCCCCGGTCGGGCCGTGCTGGTGGAGACGAAGCTGCAGACCCATGTCGCGACCCCGACTGCTTCCCTGCCGGAGGCAGTGACCCAGGTGGCGGCGCAGTACCCGGATGCCCTCGCGAAGCAGTCCGTGGTGGGTAGGTTGCCTGAGTCGATCACTCCGGGGGACCTGGATGCCACGGCGGTCCTCACCGGTGAGCCCTGGCAGCTCCCGGTGGGGCTGCGGGCATCCGACCTGCAACCGCACTGTCTGGAACTCTTCGAGGGGGAACACGCCATCATCGCTGGTCCTGCACGCTCCGGGAAGTCGTCAGTGCTGCTGGCGATCGCGGAGGGGGCCCGTGCCGCGCACCCCGGGGTGAAGGTGTTCGGTCTGTGCACCCGGCGCTCCCCACTCGCCACCGCGACAGGACTCGATCAGGTGGCCGACTCCCCGGATGCCACGGCATCGGTGCTCGCGGCGATCAGGTTGCACACCGGTCCTGTGCTGTTGCTGATCGACGATGGAGAACGTTTCGCGGACACCGACAAGACCCTTGGTTCCCTGGTCGAGAACACTCCGCCGAATCTGCACATCATCGCCTCGGGACGCTCCGACGAGTTGCGCGGCCTCTACAACCACTGGACGAAGACCCTGCGGAAGTCGCGCTGTGGTGTCCTGCTGCAGCCCAATGTCGACTTCGACGGGGAGATCCTGGGGGCACAGCTCCCCCGTCGGGCCCCGGTGCGGATCAGCACGGGGCGCGGCTATGCCTGTTCCGGTGGCACGGTGGAGCTGATCCAAGCGGTCCAGCCGAGCCCCTGAGGGTCTGGTGTTGGCATGACCTCAGCACGCCAGCAGAGCAGCGGTAGGCCCGCTGCTCCCGGAGCTTCATCGTCCACACAGAGTCAGGAGAACGCAGCGTGAGTGATGTGATGCAGGGTATCTCGGAGAATGTTCAGTTCAATCATGAGCATGCTGATGCGTTGATCACGGCGTGTACTGATGCTGCGGACACGGTTGAGAATCAGACTTCCTCCCGCTCTGCTTGGCTGTCACACGGGTTGGAGGACTTCTCGGGGTACTACGCCCAGTTGTTCGAGCAGAACGGCAAGGTTCAGGCCTCGGATGCATCGCTGGTGGTGACCCGGTTGCGTGAGGTGGCGACTGCGGTGGGGGATCTTCAGAGGGCTGCGAGGGCGGAGCAGGAGCGTCGGGAGACGGCCAGGGCGTGGAAGCAGCGTCAGGATGAGCGGGGTTTCTGGGATCATGTGGCGGACTGGTTCACCGGCGGTGAGGCTCCCCCGGTGGGGCCGCCTGATCCGCAGCCGCAGTTCTCGGTGACGGCGGTGACACCGCAGTATCGGCCTCCTTTGGAGGGGTCGGGGTATACCGACACGTCGTCGGGGCGTCCTGCGAATTTGCGGAGTTTTGCCACGAGCTCGGCTGGTGCCAACAACGAGCTGAGACCGAAGGCTGCCACGGCAAAGACGGCCTACACGAATTTTGTGGGGAGTTGTGGTTGGGGTCGGTTGGATGCTGCTGGGGTGTTCTCGGGTTTTGAGTCCTACATCACGGCGAATGACAATGATGTGTCGTGGGCGAATGTGGTGGCGGGGGCGTTTGAGGCTGCTGGTGGGGATGGCGTGGTGACGGTGGCGAATGCCA
>NZ_RQZG01000030.1 GCF_003859805.1 Arachnia propionica | reverse complement strand
TGCGGTGGACGACCTCCCAGCCGTCGAGGATGGTGATGTCCCAGGGGTCGGGTTGGCGGGTGGACATGTGGACGAGGGTGGGGCTGGTGGGCGTGGCCGGGGGCGGTTCGGGCGCGGTGGGGGTGCAGGCGGTGAGGGTGATGGTCAGGGCGATGAGCGCGGCTGCGGTTCTGGGCGGGGTCATGGTGGTTCAGCTCTGGGAGGTGGTGGGGGAGGGCTCGGGGGTGGTCCAGCGGAAGGAGTCGAGCATCTGGTGGAGGGCCGGGGGGAGTTCGGTGTCGCCGTCGGCGGCCATGAGCTGGAAGATCCAGAGGCCGTCATGGCGGACGATGATCCACTGCTCATACCTCTCGGCGTCCCAGCGGTTTTCCAAGTGGCCGCCGCACCCGTATGCCTGCTCCCCTCCGATGGTGCGTCCGGGCAGGCGGGTGAGACGGACGCTGAGGTCTGGACAGAAGTGGTCGTGGGCGTGGCTGGGTTCGACCCAGTAGCCGGAGGAGCCGTCCTGTTGGAGGTGGCTGAGTGCCCGGTCGCGGGGGTATCGGATGATCTGGAGGCGGGCTCGGCTGTAGTTGATGGGCTCGCCCTCGGGAGCCTGGTAGGCGACGAGACGGTCGGTGCGGCGGATCTGTGTCTGCCATCCGGGGGCGAGGTCGAGGGTGAATCCGTCGGGGGTCTCGGAGGTCATGTGGACGGCGGTGGGGCTCTGGGTGGTGGCCGTCGGGCTGGGTGGGGGTGTTGGGGTGGCAGGGGGTGCGGTGCAGCCTGCCAGCAGGATGGCCGCGAGGAGGGACAGCCAGGTCCGGGTACGTCGCATGGCCAACCTCATTCGTCTCGTCCCAAGGGGGTCCGGTTCCTCAGTTCGGTGCGGAGGCGAGTGCCCCGTTGATCCGCATCGTTGGCCAGGGCCTCCAGCTTCATGGCTGTCCGGGCATCGTCGAACTCCCAGTCGCCCAACTGCCCGTAGAGATAGTCGTGCAGAGCCTGTCGGGCGTTGATGCGATCTTGACCCTCCATTTTGTCCAAGGAGGTGAATCTGCCATCCTGAAAGAGTTCTTTGGGTAGTTCGAGGTCCTGAGCTGCTTCGGGCAGCGTAGGCGCCTCGGAGAAGTCGATCTTCTCCAGGGCCGCGTTCGCCAGGATGCTGGACATGTAGTGGACGGTGAGCTGCTGTTTGGAGACGAAGTCGTCCGCTGCGCTGTAGCCGGTCGGATGGGAGTCCTCGATGATGGGGTCGAGGACCATCGTCTTGACGATCTCGGCGGCAGGGCCGGTCAACGGGTTCTTCCCGGTGCCGGCGAGGGACACCGAGACATCCGCCAGTTGGTGTGCTGAGTTCTGCCAGGCCGCGTTCCTGTCGCTGACCGCCTGAATCGCTTGGGCGGAGGCCCCCTCTGGTGCGGTGAAGAGGGTTTCGAAGATCGGTGCCCAGTGCTCGCTCTCCTTCTGGACCCCCGAGGTCGGGTTCTGCTGCGGACCCTTGGGCAGGTCCAGGACAGTCCGGACATCCTCGTCGTAGCCCTTGCTCGCCCAGAGGAGCAGGTTGTCCACGGTGCTGGGATTCTCGAGATCCACCCGCTTGCCTTCGGAGGGCGAGGTGAGGGAGTCCTCGTACTGGGAGGCGCCCTCGAAGGCCAGATCCATGAAGACACCGCCGGGCCCCAGGAGTCGGAGAGCTTCGTCGGAGGTCAAGGTGATGAGGTACCGGTTGGAGGTGGGGTCGTGGTCCTCTGCGTGTCCGTCAACGTTCCCGCTCATGCTCTTTCCGATTCCCTTGAGGCGAGGCCCCAGGATCTCGTCGGCCCAGGAACGCAGGTGGGGATTCTCACGGCCGTAGGCGCGCTGCCCATCATCGGGGCCGCCGGGCGGCTCGTATCTGTCAAGGCCATCCTGGTAGCCCAGGAGGAAGTTCTCGGCGATCTTCGCCCCGGCCTTCTCTCGCTCCCACCAGTCCTTGTCCTCATGTGGCGTCGTAGGTCGTCCGCTGCCGAGGGATTCCGGGAGGGAGGCCTCCGCCACAAGCTCCCCCATGACCTCCCCGCCGTCGGGGAAGCCGGAGTAGGACTGCCACGTCGTGGAGAGGTAGGGCGAGCCCGAGTCATTCACGGTTCGGCCGCCCATGAGATGGCGTGTGACGTTGATCGTGGCGTCATCGTCGTCCAACTTTCCGTCGCCATTCGTGTCATGCAGCACGATGTCCGATGCGAGGAAGTTCTTTGCCGCCGCCGCCCGCAGCTGATCATTCTCCAGCAGACGTTCGGGTGACTCCGCCCCCAAGGACTCGGGTCGATCCATGAGGGTCAGGACGGAATGGACCGGATCGTCGGGCCCGTCGTTGAGACTGGGATGGAAACCGTGCCCCCACGGCACCAAGTTCCCGTCGACCTTGGACATCATCCGTGCGTCGTGTTGAACGATGCGTTCCAGAAATGACCCATGCGCCCCTTGCGCCTGCAGGAGAGTTGGGCTGGCCGCCAGATCGGGATCGGTCAGCGCTGCCTGCCCGAGAATCTGCGGTATGACGGTGGCCCCGCGAATCGTGAGCCCGGGATTCTGGGGAAGGGAGAAGTCCTCTTCAAGGGCTTCAGTCATCGCTTGCGCGTAATTCTGGTGGAGAGCGGCCACGCTTCGGCCCTCCTGGGCGAGTGCCGGGGCGACAAGAAGGAACTGTTCCTGGTCGGCCTGTCGATCCGGTGACACGCTGACCCCGCCGGAGGCCAGGGTCATGAACGTACCGATCTTGGCCAGGTAGGTGCGGGTCACGGTGGGGTCGGTGACGGAGTCCAAGGCCTCCATGGTCTGCTTCACGACCTGATCGGGAGGGACATGGGTGCTCACCGCCGTCGCTGTGTAGGGGTCCTCGAGGTCGGGTCCGTACTTCGCGAGGAAGTTCAGTGCCTTCTCCTCCTTGGTGTCCCCCTCGATGTCCTCGAGACCGTTTGCGAGGTGCTCGGCGATCTCGGGTGCCCGGCGTTTGGCCTGCTCCCATTTCTGCTGCCCCTCGAGGATCGAGTTGTCATCGAAGAGATTCGTCGCGATCTCCTCCCGGGTGTGCCCCGTGTCGGGAGGAAGGAACAGGTCCCGGGCCGCGGCCACGTTCCTCGCCAGGACGAGGGCCTCTTGATCCAGCGCCTCCAGAAGGTCCTGGTACTTGCGTTTGAGGTCCTGCTGTTGTTCCGTTGCCTCGTTCTCGATCCCCTGACCCCTGAGGGCACCGAAAAGCGGGTCGTACTCGCCGGAGTCGACGGCGTTCTGGACGCGCTGGAGCTCGTTGGTTCGCCAGTCGTTCACTGCCTCCCAGTTCTTGTGCAGCCGTGGCAGGTCGACCTCGATGACGATCCTCAGCTCCTCGATCCAGCTGAGCACCTGCTCCTTCACCTGACCCATGGCGTTGATGACCTCGGTCAGTTTGGTGTCGAGGTGGCGGATCGAGTCCATGTGGGCATCAGTGGATTCACCCACCCAGCCCGGCACCCCCTCGCCGTTCCACCGGCCGAGAGCGGTTCTCATGGTGGTGGCCTGCAGGCGCATCAGGTCGTTGTAGAGCCGACCGGCTTGCTCGCGCGTGTCCGGTGGTGGGGGCAGTGCCGCCGCGGCCGTCGTCATCGGCTCCTCCTCGAGCGTCGGGTACTCGGATCAGCGTAGCGGCCTTCGGTCCCGTGGAGGTAGGCGTTTGACGCTGATGCCGTCGGCCTTTCAGTCAGAGGTGCCGGTGGGTCGGGTCCGCGTGGTGGCGGATCAGTGGATCGGTGAGGCCCGGGGTGCCCAGCCACCGGGTGGCTCCGTCCGTGGCATGGGTGATCCGCTTCGTGACCGGGTTGCGGACGACGACCTCACCGTCGGGGAAGTGCTCGATCTGCGGCGTGAGCTGTGCGCCGGTCCCTGTGTCCCAGAGCCGGACGACGCCGTCGCGGGACACCGTCACCTTGATCCCGGTCGGGTGGAACGGGGGATCCTCGACGGGGACGTCGGTCTGCGCTGCGGATGCCCCATCAGCGGTGAAGGCCCACCTCGTCGCCTGCCCGTCCTTCTCGACGGTGCCCACCAGGTGACTGCCGTCAGGGGACCAGGTGAGGGTGACCCAGCCGTCGAACTGGGTGTGCCACACCAGCGCCCTGTCATCAGCGCGCCACACCTGGAGGAGGTTCCCCCGATCCAGGGTCACGACGTGAGCCCCGTCCGGACTCCACGCGGCTTTCTCCACGGACGCGCCCAGCCGGGGGCCGGGGCCATGGTCGAGATGCCAGATGCGGGGTGGGCAGAGGGGTGAGCCGACGACGAAGCGACGGCCATCCGGTGCCCAGGCGAGGACAGGAGTGTTCCACAGGGCATCCTCTGTCTGGGCGATGAGGCCGACCTCGTCGTGGATCTCAAGTCCGATCCTCGGGTTCGCGGCGACGAAGCGGTCGGCGTGCCAGGCGATGCTGCGGGCACGGCCGAGCCCTTCACCGGGAACTTCCCCGACGGTGTCGGTGGCGCGATCCCAGAGCAGGGCGGGGGAGGGGCCGCCGTGGAGCAGCAGCCGGGTGGAGTCGCCGTGCCACGCGAGGTTGGTCCAGTGGCGCCGCACCTCCGTCAGCTCGGTGACGACATCGTCGCCCATGAGGGACCAGACTCGCGGGACATCGTCGTGGTAGGTCAGTGCCAGTAGCTCACCGCAGGGGCTGATCGCCGCTGCGCACGGGGTGGATTGGGCGATGGCGGAGCGCAGCCGATTGCCGAGGAGATCGCGGACCTCGACGACGGCATCCCGTCGGCTGACCACCACTGGGCCGCGCACGCCGTGGGCGGCGGTGAGCACGTCATCGACGGGATACCGCTCCATCGTGCCGTCTCCCGGGTGACACAGGATGACGGCGTCGTCGGACCACCCCAGCAGGAGCGTCCCGTCTGCGCTCCAGCCGAGATCCCGGAGCCGACCGGTGGGGCGGCTGCGGGGCGGGGTCCGGGTGGTGACGTCCCAGAGGAGGACCTCGGCGTCGACGGCGGCAGCGAGCGTGCGGGCGTCAGGGTGCCAGGCCAGCGCCCTGACGGGGCCGGGTGCGGCCAGGATGCGGCGCAGTTGAAGCCAGGGGTCCCAGAGCCGGATGGTCTGATCCTCGGAGCCGGAGGCCACCCACCGGCCGTCGGGGCTCCAGGCGACGGTGCGGATGTCGCCGGAGTGCGGCGGGTACGAACGGGGCGGGGTGAGTCCGAGGAACTCCCCGGACCCGACCCGCCAGGACTCCATCCCGTCCGCGGTCACCGCCTGGAGGATGTCGTCGCGCCACGCGAGCTCCAGCACGACGAGGTCCGAGACGAAGCGGCGCAGGTGCTCGCCGGTGGCGGCATCCCAGATGTGGATCCAGTCGGACTCGCCCCCGGTCGCGATCCGGCTGCCGTCCGGGCTCCAGGCCAGGGCCAGCACCCCCAGGAAGTGCGGCAGCTCCAACAGCGGATCCGGGGAGTCGGGGTCCCAGATCCGGCAGTGGCCATCGAGCCCCGCCGTCGCCAGGAGCGAGCCATCCGGCGACCATGCCCGCGCGGTCTCGTGCGGATGCTCGCCCTCGATCATGCGGGGATTCTTGCATGCCTGGCGGGGAAAGTGCGAGCTACTCTGGTAGGAACGCAGTAGTGCACTGGGGGCATGGCGCGGGTGAAGCTGAGTGTGAGCCTGACCGAGGGGGATGTTGCGCTCCTCGATCGTTACGCGAACTCCGCCGGGCTCGGGTCCCGGTCTGCTGCCGTGCAGGCTGCCATTCGCCTGTTGGGAGACCCGGATCTGCAGCGGGAGTACGAGACCGCGTGGGAGGAGTGGGAGGAGTCGGAGGACGCGACCCTCTGGGACACCACGGCCTCGGATGGGTTGCGCGATGCGACGCGGTGAGATCCGGCTGGTCGATCTCGACCCGGTCCGGCCCGGCGTGGCCAACAGACGTCGTCCAGCCGTCGTGGTCAGCAACGATGACGCGAACGCCATCGCTGCGCGTCTCGGACGCGGGGTGGTCACGGTGGTTCCGGTGACCGGCAACGTCACGCGGCTTCATCGTTTCCAGGTCTTCCTGGACGCGGGGGAGACCGGCCTGGACCATGACTCGAAGGCGCAGGCGGAGCAGATCCGCGCCGTGGCCGTGGGGCGGGTCGGCCCTGTGATCGGACGCCTCGGCATCGGCAAGCTCGTGGAGTTGGAGGAGGCGCTGCGGCTCCACCTCAATCTGTGATCGGCAGCACCTGGGCCGCGTCGCCGTCGACGGTGATCGCCAGCTGGGTGCCCGTGGGGTTGAAGGCGACGGTGCAGATCCAGTCGGGGTGGGCGACGGTGCGCAGCAGCTCGCCGGTGGTGGGGTGGAAGAATCGTAGGTTCCGGTCGTTGGAGCCGGTGACGATGCAGTCGCCGCGAGGGCTCCAGTCGGCGCCGATGAGCCAGGCCTCACCGTGATCCAGCGCCAGGACCTCCGCTCCGCTGCTGGAGTCACGCACCGGGGCGGTGTGACCGTGCGAGGAGGTGACGTATCGTGCGCCATCGGGGCTGAACGCGAGAGCACCCAGCTGCCCCGAATGGCCGAGATCGGCCACCCGACCCTCATGCCAAGCGGTCCCGCCCGCGATGACACGGCGGCCGTCCCGGCTCCAGGCCACCGCAGTCGCGGGGCGGGTGAGCTCGAACCAGCGGGTCGAGGTGCCGGTCGCGGCCTCCCACAGCGACACCCGCTCCCCGTGGACCACCGCCAGCCGCGTCCCGTCGGGGTGCCAGGCGAAGGCCGTGCCGTCGAGTGTGGCCACGAGGTCGGCGTCATTCCAGATCCGGATCGTGCCGTCGTGCCCGCCCGTGGCCCACAGGGTGCCGCTGCAGGCGACGGCGGTGACCTCGTCGCCTTGGAGGTGCCGCAGCGGCTGGCCCGTGGTCGCATCCCAGAGGCGGGCACCGTCGACGGCCCCGTCGCGACGAGGCGACCTTCCGGATGCCAGCCGACCGTGAAGACGTGGGCCGGGTGCTCGAGGACGATCATGGCGGTATCGTCCCATGTCATGATCCAGGACCTTCACCCCGATGCCGGGGTGCTCCGCGGCGTCGTGGCACTCACCGTGAACGGCGCATCCTCGGCGGTGTCGTTCACGCTGGACGACGAGACCGGCAGCTCACCCGCAGCCTCCGAGGCCGAGCGGCTGGTTGCCCAGTGGAACGGTTTCCTCGGCCGCGTCGACCTCGACGCCCTGCTGCGTCGGATCGCCGTGGAGGTCAACGAGTGCTGCTGGTCGCAGAGCGACTTTGAGCCCACCCCTCAGGACCACGACGACCTCGTCGCCGACATGTGGCTGGCCGAGGTGCGGGCCCACCAGCACGATCTCGCGCTGTGGCTCCGCAGTCGGAGCGCGCTGCCCGACATGCAGATCGTCGCGACCGTAGGGCAGGACGGCGAGGTCGAGGACCTGGAGATCATCGAGCTGTGACGACGTCCCACACGATGGTTCCGTCCCCGGTCATACCGAGCAGCTGGGTACCGTCGAGTGTCAGTCGTGGTGATGGGTCCGGGGCAGGGCGAAATCTGTGGCAGAGTCGTCGGAGATCAGTCTGACAGGTCTGAGACGATCTTGTTCAACTGGTTTTTCAATGGAAGAAGGTCTTTGCGGGCTGTCGCCATTAGAATCTCGAGATCAATCGACCAGTACCCGTGAACAATGCGATTGCGTAATCCGATGGGTCGTCTCCAAGGGATCTCCGGATAGATTGCTTCGAGGGAGGGCCTGAGTTTTGCGGCAGCTTCCCCAAGAACTGTGAAGTTCCATAGGAGGGCGTCCAGTCGTAATTGATCCTGTCGGAAAGTTTCCGTTGAATGATTTCCAACGATCTCCAGAATCCTGGAGATGGCGCCTTCCATCTCATGTATGTAGAGCAGCTCAGGACGTGACATGAATTGGCTCCGCTTCGGTCAGCACTTGGTGCCGAATCAGGGGGTGCAGGGCTGATCGGGATATCAGGTCCACGGCTCTCCCGCCGAACACTTCGCTGAGCTCATCCGTGAGGTCCTCGATCTCCCAACCAAGGTGCGCACCAGGTCGCAGGTCGTAGAGCAGGTCGATGTCGCTGTCAGCTGTCGCCTCACCACGGGCGACGGATCCGAAAACGGCCAGATGCATGATGCCGTAGTGGTCGCACAGCTCTGTCAACCGGCGCTCATCGATGCCCAGATCCAACATGGTTGGATACTACCCCCGTTTCCGGGGGTTGAGGGCAGAAGCACTTGTCAGCGCAGCCTATTGCGGACCTGGAGGCGATCATCGTCGTCGACGACGGCGACGCGGCTCCCGTCGGGACTCCACGCCGCATTGATGATGGAGAGATCCGTGAGTCTGGGGAGTTCGTGGCGGTCGCCGCTCCGGGTGTCCCGCAGCCAGCTCCGGTAGGGGTCGCCGGTGAAACCGAAGAGGGCCACCGTGCGGTTGTCGGGAAACCACTGCAGCGACCAGATCTCGGCCTGCTCCGGGAAACTGCGCAGGAGGTTCCCGGTGGTCGGGGACCAGATCTGTAGGCGGAGGTCGTCGTTCCCGGAGGCCAGTTCGGCGCCGTCGGGTCGCCAGGCGAGCACGGTGGCGGGGGATTCCAGCGCCGGGACGGCCAGCACCCCGTCGGGAGACCATGCCAGGTCGATGGGAGTCGCCTCGACCGCGTACGTCACTCGCTCTCCGCCCACGACGAGGACCTCCGGGCGGTCCGTCCCGATCGCGAGCCGCGTCGAGTCGGGGTGCCAGGCGAGCGACCATGCCGTGTCCCGGTCGAAGGTTGCCACCGTGGTCACGGTGCCGCCATGCAGATCGTGCACCCTCACGACGTCGTCAGGGTCGATCACCGCGATGCGGCGGCCGTCGGGACTCCAAGCAATGCTCATGACGTCCCGGATTCTATGCTGGCACGCGATTGCAGACTCTCCGTGGGTGTCCTTCTTCCCCTGGTCGCATCGGACCGTCAGCGCCAGCGAGGAGCCCGCGACTCCGCAACATGTTCGCGCAGCCCGGGTGCCAGCACCGTGTGCCAGAGACGCCAGCGGTCCTGACCGCTCGCTTCACGGCTCGTCCAGCGAGTCCTTCGGGTCAAGCCGGTAGCCTCGATCCATGACGGATCCCTCCCGCGAGATCAGCCAGCTCCGTGCGGAGCTGGGGCGGCTCCGGGCCGAGAATGCGCGCCTCGGCAGGATCCTCCAGCTGCAGGGCCAGGACACGACTCCCACCCCCACACAGCCCGCTGCATCCCACCTGCTGCTCCAAGTCACCGGGGCTACTTCCCCTGCTGGTCCGGTGACCCACGCGTCGTCCCTGGGTGACAAGCTCGCCCTGTACCGGTCCTTGTTCCGCGCCAATCCCGCTCACTACGCCGTGCGGTGGGAGAACCGACGTACCGGCAAGGCCGGGTGGATGCCTGCGGTGGCGGGTGGCTGGCGCAAGGGGATGAATCGGTCACTGGCCCAGAATCTCCCGCTCACCGAGGAGGTCTGCTACGCCCACCTGGCGGGCGAGGAGTTCATCGGTTTCTACCCGCTCCATGCCGACTCCAGCTGCGGTTTCCTCGCCGTCGACTTCGATGGGTCGACAGCCCTCCTCGACGCCATCGCCTATCTCAAGGCGGCCCATGGCGCAGAGGTGCCGGCGGCGCTGGAGATCTCCCAGTCCGGTAGAGGCGCGCACGTCTGGATGTTCTTCACCCACCTGGTGCCAGCGGCCTCGGCCCGTGCCATCGGCCTCTCCCTCCTGCGCGACGCCATGGCCCAACGCGGCACCATGGAGCTGAACTCCTACGACCGGCTGTTCCCCAACCAGGACCGCATGCCTGAGGGCGGGTACGGCAACCTCATCGCAGCCCCACTCAACGGTCAACGACGACGAAATGGCCTGACCTGCTTCCTCGACCCGGCAACACTGGAGCCCTTCCCCGACCAGTGGGAGTACCTGTCCACGCTGGACCGGCTGTCACCCTCGCAAGTGGCCGATCGGGTGAGGCACGCCACTCCGCCCGAGGTGGGCGGCGACGTACGCTCCACCCGGCGTTCCCGGGCGACGGCCATCCACCCGCCGCTGCCCTCGGTGCTGCATGTCCGTTTGGGTGCCGATCTTCGTGTCCGCATCGAGGATCTTCCCCCGGCAACCGTGACCGCGCTCAAGCACGCCGCGTCGTTGATCAATCCGCGCTTCTACGAGTTGCAACGACTTCGCCGGGAAACATGGGGGACGCCTCGGTTCATCCGCAGCTACGACGTCACCCTCGACGGTGAGCTGGTGCTGCCGCGGGGCCTGCGCCACACCGTCGAGACGCTGGTCGGTCGAGCAGGATCACGCCTCGACGTCGAGGATGCCAGGCAGCCCGGCGCGGAGATCGAGGTCAGCTTCGACGGGGAGCTGAGGGTCGATCAGGCGGAGGCCGTCAATGCGCTGCTCGCCCACGAGGACGGGGTGCTGGTCGCCCCGCCCGGGGCAGGAAAGACCGTCATGGCGTGTGCCGTCATCGCTGAGCGGGCTGTCTCAACCCTCATCCTCGTCGATCGCAAGACTCTTGCGGATCAGTGGCGTGATCGGGTGGCTGCCCTGCTCGGTGTGAAGCCCGGACAGCTGGGAGGCGGGCGGAAACGCCTGACCGGGGTGGTCGACATCGCCATGCTTCCCACCCTGGCCCGTCGTGATGATGTCGCCGAGATCGCTGGTGGGTATGGCCAGGTGATCGTCGACGAATGCCACCATGCTGCCGCAGCGGCCTATGAGCACTCCATCTCGAGGATTCCTGCTCGGTTCTGGCTCGGATTGACGGCCACCCCGAATCGTCGCGACGGGCTGGACGGCATCGTCGAGTGGCAGTGCGGGCCGGTTCGCCACCGAATGGGAGAGGGGATCGGCCCGGCCACGCTCTTCGCCCCGGAGAGCGGGGGGCCGCCTCGACGGCTGATCGTGACTCGGACCGGGTTCCGACTCGCGGACGGCGACGGTGAGTCCGTCGCCGAGGTCTACGGGGCGCTGGCCGCGGATGAGGCAAGGAACGCGTTGATCGGCGTCGAGGTCGTCGCCGCGGCGGAGCGTGGGCGCAACTGCCTCGTCCTCACGCGGCGGGTGGCGCACGTGGACCATCTGGCCCAGCTGCTTCAGGGGCGGGGACGTTCCGTGTTGCTGATGCGGGGCGGGATGACCGCGGTGGAACGTCGGACGGTGGTGGAGCAGCTGGATGAGACCCGCCACGGTGCCGGGACCATCCTGATCGGCACCACATCACTCATCGGGGAGGGGTTCGACGCCCCGAGCCTCGACACCGTGTTCCTGGCCGCCCCCATCGCCTTCGAGGGGCTGCTCATCCAATGCGTCGGACGGGTGCTCAGGGCGGCTCCCGGCAAGGACATCGCCCTCGTCCACGACTTCCACGACGCGGACGTCCCGATGCTTGACGCGGCCTTCCGACGCCGGTCGAGGGGATACCGCATGCTCGGAATCGGGGAGTGAACCGGAGAGCGCGAGGTTTTTCTGTCAGGGGTGTGCTCTAGGGTGCTCCTCATGCAGCGACGCTTGAGCCTGACTGAGGGTAATTCTGACAAGTTCTGGTACATCGACGTGGCCGATGATCTCGTGACCGTCCGGTACGGTCGACGCGGGTCGGCGGGGACGACGAAGACCAAGCAGTACGACACCGCGGAGAAGGCCCTGGCGGAGGCGGAGAAGCAGGTCGCCTCCAAGGTGAAGAAGGGGTACACGGATGAGGAGGGGGCGTCGACGCAGGCGTTGACCCCGGTGGCGCCCACCGAGCCGACACCGAAGACGGCGCCTGCTCCCGTTGCGGAGCCGGTGGTGGTGGAGCCGGTGGTGGTCTCGGATGCGGCGGCGGATGATCTGGGGCTGAGGGTGACGCCGTTCGAGTTGGCCTATGACCTGAGCCGGGAGGTCGTCGTCGAGGTGGATGAGGAGTCCTTCGACCCCAGGAACGAGGCCGAGCGCGCCGCGCGGGTGGTGATCCCGCCTGAGAAGAAGGATGCCTACCTGGGGGAGGTGCCGCTCGTGACCATCGAGCCGTTGTTCACCACCCTGCCCAGCGCGGAGCGGCGGGAGTGGTGGCGCAACCACTTCGAGGAGCGCAAGGCCGCTGCGAAGAGGTCAGACCCCCACATCGAGCTGCCGCATTGGCTGAATGCGGTGCTGAAGGGCGGTATTCGCGACGCGGCTGTCACCGGGTGGGTAAGGGCGCACGATGCCCTGCCGGAGGCACTGGCCTCTCGTCCGATCCTGATGGCTCTGCCCGAGGAGGAGCGGCAGCGCATCCTGGCGTCCCTTCCGCCCCTGTCCGAGCCGATGTACACCTATTCCCCCTGCGTGTGGGATTTCACCCATACGGGGCCCTTCATCCGTGCCGCGCTGGGCGCCCTCTCCGAGGAGGAGGCGTGGCGGGTGCTCGACGACATCCCCCAAGAGGCCTTCGAGGAACGGGTCACTGCACTGGTGGCTCTCCTGCTTCCCACCCCCGAGGCCCGGGTGGAATTCGCGACGAGGCACAGGCTGCGGCTGGGCATGGTCGATGCCGTGCCGTGGCTGATTGCGACGGGCCATCACGGGCTCGACCTGCTGAAGCGCGAGATCGCCAGCGAGGACCGCAGCCCCAATGGGGCGATGGCCTATGCCCGCAACATCGCAACAGTGGCCCACGGTCCGGGTGTGGTGCCGTTGTTCCTGGATCTCCTGGCGACGAAGGCTGGCCCGGTCGCCACCGAGTGGCTGAACTCTCATATCAGCCAGGCCCTGAAGGCTCGCCTGACCCTATCCCAGGCCGAGCAGTTGAAACCCACCCTGCGTACCCTCACCATCGACCAGCTCCGGGATCTCCTGCCGGACACCACCGGACCCATCCGCGCAGTGGTGGAGGAACTCCTGGCCGAGGCCACCACCCCCAACCTCCCCACCGACACCACTTGGTGGGTCGAGGCCGCTACCAGCCTGCCGAAACCCCCAGCGGTGTCCTTCGATCTGGCGATGTTGCCGCCGCTGATCGTCGACGGACACCGCCTTACCCCCGAGCACATCACCCAGCTGTTCCAGGCCCTCAGCACCGACACCGACCACCCTCTTGTCGCGGCGGTACGCGACCGCGCCGATGTCGTGAGTCGGGACGGGTTCGCGGTGGCGGTGTTCCGGGCCTGGTTGGCTTCGGGGGCGGTGGCGAAGCAGTCGTGGTGTCTCACGGGTGCCGGCTGGTTGGGCGATTCCCGGTTTGTGGCCGAGCTTGCCCCGTTGA
>NZ_RQZG01000029.1 GCF_003859805.1 Arachnia propionica | reverse complement strand
CAAAAAATTGGCATTGACTTAAAGCACGCTGTTGAGTTCTCAAGCTTCGGACACCAACCCACAACAGGAAGGCGACTCAAACAACTTTACCAGGTTCATCTCGCTTGTCAAATCGAGGTGATCTCGGTTCAGTTTTCCTGTCCCCCGGCGGCTGTTTCCAGCTCCGTGGGGCGAGAGAGAACATTACACACCCTTCGGCACGGATGCAAATCGGGGGTTCCGTCCCGTCGTCCAGCCCCGTTCCACGGGGGTGAACGACATGGTCACCGGCACCACGGCGTGCCACCGTGCACGACACCCGAGGAGCGTCGTGGTGACGACACTCCCCACCTGGCACGACCCACTGGCGAGGAACACCTCGACGCCACCACATGACAGGCTGTCGTTCTTCGTCGATGATTCGTGGTCAGGGGACGGCCATCGACGTGGCGGAGAGCAGGAGGCCGGGGGACGCCCTCGGGGAAGTGGTGGGCGCTGTCTCGAGGGTCGGACCCGGCACGCGCATCCGTCATGCTGGTCCTGGGACAGCGGACGTCACGGACCGGGTCGAACCCGCTGAGGAGTCAGGAGGTCGACGGAGCCCACCGGGGCGATCCCGGCCGACTGCGTCCAACCGCGCTCACCCTGAGTTGAAGCCGTCGCGACCTGTGCGCTAGAGTTGCGGCTCGTTGCACCACGGGCCTATAGCTCAGGCGGTTAGAGCGCATCCCTGATAAGGATGAGGTCGCTGGTTCAAGTCCAGCTAGGCCCACACCCACCCCGGCACCTCGCCGGGGTTCTTCCTTTTCACGCCCTCCCGACACCGGGTGCCGAAGACACACAGCAACGCCACCAGCCCCGACGAGACCTCGGGCCGAGATGGTCGGTGAAGGTGCGGCGGGGTCTGATCGACGACGATGGCCGTGAACCACCGGGTGGTTCACGGCCATCGTCGTCGATCAGACCTCTCAGTCCTCGGCCAGGGTGATCTCCAGCCCACCGAGCACCGTCGCCGCCAGGTTGTACAGGAAGGCGAACAGCGTCGCCACGGCCGTCAGGATCACCACGTCCACCGCCGCCAGCAACGTCACCAGACCCACCACACGTCCCGAGTTGATGTAGTCCTGGATCGAGAACTTGGTGTTGGCGTCACCGATCAACTGGTTCATCGTCGAGTTCACCGAGTCCAACGCACCCGAGCTCTCGATCACCTGCCACAGCACCGCCGTGATCACCACCAGGATGATCCCGAACGCGATGGAGAACAGGAACGCCGTCTTCATCACCGACCACGGGTCGATCCGCGACAACCTGAGCCGCGCCTTCCGGGTCTTGCGACCCCCACCCTTCGTGGTCTCCGTCGACTTCCCGTCCTTGGAGCCCGCCCCGTCCTTGACCGGCTTCTGCACCGACGACGAGCCGGAGCCATCCGGGGCCGGCAGCGGCGCCAGCGGAGCAGCCGTCGGGGCCGAGGACGCCCACATCGACGCGGCGCTCTGCGCACCCGCACCAGCAGGGGCGGGTGCCGCAGCGGGCTCAGTCTTGACCTGCTGCGCCGCACTCGACGGCGACTGCGGGGCGACCTGCTGTTGCTGCGGCTTGCCCTGCGGCTTCTGCTGCGGTTTCTGACCCTGCTGGCCTTGCTGACCCTGCTGGGGCCCGCCCTTCTGGGGTGGTCCCTGCTTGCCCTTGTCCTGCTTCGCAGCAGGCAGCTTCGTGGTCGCCGGGGCCTGCTTCAGGTTCGTCGTCGCAGCCGCCTCAGCCTTGGCCGGGGCCGCCGCCTGCTTCTGCTGCTGCGTCCTGGCCTGGTTGCGCTGCTTGCGCGACCCCTTGGGGGCGAAACTCACGCCAGGCTTTCCGTCCGGCCCAGGCCATTGGGGGTCCTTGTCACTCATCCCCGGTCACCTCCTCGGCCGAACCGGCCTCGTCGTTCGCTGTCCCAGCCACCGTACCCGCTTCCACAGGGGAATCCGCAACCTCGTCCGAGGAATCCCCGGCATCCGGGTACAACGCGATCGCCGCGACCGAATCCTCGCCCCGAACACCCACGAACTTCACCCCCATCGTGTCCCTCCCCTTCACGGGGACGTCCACGACGGCGGACCGCGCCACCTGGCCGGAGGTCTTGATCGAGATCACCTCGTCGCCCTCCGCGACGATGAGCCCACCCACCAGCGAGCCACGGTCGTCGGTCAGCCGCATCGCCTTGATGCCCAACCCGCCACGGCCCTGCTGACGGTACTGCTCGACGGCGGTGCGCTTGGCGAACCCACCATCGGTGACGGTGAACACGAACTGCCCCGCCAGATCGGCATCCCCACCGAGGATCGCCATGCTGAGCAACTCGTCGTCACCCCTGAACCGCATCCCCGTCACACCGGAGGTGGCACGCCCCATCGGGCGCAGCTGGTCGTCGGAAGCCTGGAACCGGATGGCCTGACCCTTCCTGGAGATCAGCAGCACGTCGTCGTCCGACGAGCACAGCGCGGCCCCGATCAGCTCATCGCCCTCCTCACGGAAGTTGATCGCGATCACCCCTGCCTGACGCGGCGAGTCGTAGGCCGACAGGGCGGTCTTCTTCACGAAACCCCTGCGGGTGGCCAACACCAGGTACGGGGCGTCGTCGTAGCTGCGCAGCGTCATCACCTGCGCGATGTGCTCATCCGGCAGGAACGACAGCAGACCCGCGACGTGCCCACCCTTCGCGTCCCGGCCAGCCTCCGGCAGCTGCCAGATCTTCGCCCGGTACACCCGCCCCAGGTTGGTGAAGAACAGCAGCCACTCGTGGTTGGTGGCCTTGAACAGGTGCGCCACCTCGTCGTCGGCCCTGAGCGTCGCGCCACGGACCCCCTTGCCACCGCGCTTCTGCACCCGGTACTGGTCGGCCCGGGTGCGCTTGGCGTAGCCGCCGTGCGTGATGGTCACCACCACGTCCTCGTCGGCGATGAAGTCCTCCTCCGAGAAGTCCCCGTCCGCCGCGACGATGCGGGTGCGCCGCTCGTCGCCGTACTTGTCGGTGATCTCCTGCAGTTCCGACCCGACGATCCCACGCTGGCGCTCCTCGGAGGCCAGGATGTCCTTCAGGTCCGCGATCAGGCGCTCGATCTCCGCCAGACGGTCGATGATCTTCTGGATCTCCATCGACGCCAGCCGCCGCAGCTGCTGGTCCAGGATGAAGCGGGCCTGCAGCTCATCGATGCCCAGCAGCTCCTGCAGCCCGAGCGAGGCCTCCTCGGCCGTGCGCGAGGCCCGGATCAGCGCGATCACCTCGTCCAGCATGTTGAGCGCCTTGACCAGCCCCCGGTCCAGGTGGGCCCGCTTCTCCGCATCCGCCAGCTGGAACGCGGTCCGGCGACGGATCACCTCCATCTGGTGCTTGATCCACAGCGAGATGAACTGGTCCAGACGCAGCGTGCGCGGCACGTCGTCGACCAGCGCCAGCATGTTGCAGCCGAAGGTGTCCTGCAGCGCGGTGTGCTTGTACAGGTTGTTCATCACCACGCGCGGCTGGGCGTCACGCTTCAGCACGATCACCAGGCGCAGCCCGGTGCGCGCCGAGGTGTCGTCGCGGATGTCGGCGATGCCGGTGAGGCGACCCGAGTTGACCAGCTCCGCGATCTTCGTCGCCAGGTTGTCCGGGTTGCACATGTAGGGCAGCTGCGTGATGGCGATGAGCTGCCGCCCCGAGGAGTCCTCCTCCAGGTCCATCACCGCCCGCATCACCACCGAACCACGACCGGTGCGGTAGGCGTCCTCGATGCCCTGACGACCGACGATGAGGCCACCGCCCGGGAAGTCCGGCCCCTGGATCCGCTGCATCGCGGCCTCCAGCAGCTCCTCCTTCGTCGCGTCGGGGTGGGCCAGCGCCCACTGCACCGCGTCGTTGACCTCACGCAGGTTGTGGGTGGGGATGTTGGTGGCCATGCCGACGGCGATGCCGGTGGAGCCGTTGATCAGCAGGTTCGGGAACCGGGCCGGGAGCACCACCGGCTCGGTCTCCCGGTTGTCGTAGTTCGGCTTGAAGTCGACGGTGTCCTGCTCGATCTCGCGGACCATCTCCGTGGCCAACGGCGCCAGCTTGCACTCGGTGTAGCGCATCGCGGCGGCCTTGTCGTTGCCCTGGCTGCCGAAGTTGCCCTGGCCCGAGACCAACGGCAGACGCATCGCCCATGGCTGCGCCAGCCGCACCAGGGTGTCGTAGATGGCACCGTCGCCGTGCGGGTGGTACAGACCCATCACCTCACCGACGACCCGGGAGCACTTGTTCCAGCCGCGGTCGTGACGGTACCCGCCGTCCCACATCGCGTACAGGACCCGACGGTGGACCGGCTTCAACCCGTCGCGGACGTCCGGCAGGGCCCGGCCGACGATCACGGACATCGCGTAGTCGAGGTACGACTTCTGGATCTCGGTGTGGAGGTCGACGCTCTGGGTGCTGCCCTCCATCGTCGTGAGTCCCTGGGAGTCCGCCTCGACCTGCTCGTCGACCTCCGGGGTGATGTCTTCGGACACGGTGGTTCCTAACTGCTCGGGGGCGGGGTCAGATGTCCAGGAAACGGACGTCGCGGGCGTTGTGCTGGATGAAGTGGCGACGCTGCTCGACGTCCTCGCCCATGAGGATCGAGAACATCTGATCCGCGATCGCCGCGTCCTCCAGGTTGACCTGGAGCAGGATCCGTTTCGCCGGGTCCATCGTGGTCTCCCACAGGTCGTCGGCGTTCATCTCACCCAGCCCCTTGTACCGCTGGATCGGGTTGACGTTCGGCAGCTTCTTGCCCTCCGCGAGACCCGCGTCGCGCATCGCGTCGCGTTCCGCGTCGGTGTAGGCCAGCTCGTGCGGGGCGTTGGTCCACCGCAGCCGGAACAGCGGCGGCTGCGCCAGGTACACGTGCCCGGCCTCGATGAGCGGACGCATGAACCGGAACAGCAGCGTCAGCAGCAGGGTGCGGATGTGCGCGCCGTCGACGTCGGCGTCGGCCATGAGCACGATCTTGTGGTAGCGCAGCTTGTCCAGGTCGAAGTCCTCCTGGATGCCGGTGCCGAGCGCGTTGATGATGGCCTCGACCTCCTTGTTGGCCAGGATCTTGTCCAGCCGGGCCTTCTCCACGTTGAGGATCTTGCCCCGGATCGGGAGGATGGCCTGGGTCTTCGGGTCACGGCCGCCGCGCGCGGAACCACCGGCGGAGTCACCCTCGACGATGAACACCTCACAGTCCGCGGGGTTGCGGGACTGGCAGTCCACCAGCTTGCCGGGAAGCCCACCACCGCCCAGCAGCCCCTTGCGGTTGCGGGCCATGTCACGGGCCTTGCGGGCCGCGATCCGGGCCTGGGCCGCCGCCTGCGACTTGCGGATGATGTCCTTGCCCTCGTTGGGGTTGCGCTCGAACCAGTCCCCGAGCTTGTCGTTGAGGGCCTTCTGCACGAACGACTTCGCCTCGGTGTTGCCGAGCTTGGTCTTGGTCTGGCCCTCGAACTGCGGTTCGGCGATCTTGATGGACAGGATCGCGGTGAGACCCTCACGGATGTCGTCGCCGGAGACCCGGTCCTCCTTCTTCTTCACCAGGCCCCAGGTCTCACCCCAGCGGTTGACGGTGTTGGTCAGGGCCGCACGGAACCCCTCCTCGTGGGTGCCGCCCTCGTGGGTGTTGATGGTGTTGGCGAAGGTGTGGACGGAGGTGGTGTAGGAGTTGTTCCACTGCATCGCGATCTCCAGGCTCATGCCCTGGGCGTCGTCGTGGTTCTCGACGTCGATGACACTGGGGTGGATGGGCTCCCGGGACTGCGACAGGAACCTCACGTAGTCGATCAGGCCGTTGTCGTAGCGGAACGAGTCGAAACGCTGCTCCTCGTCGGCGTCCTCACCCTCACGGTCGACGGTGCGCAGATCCGTGAGCGTGATCCGCAGCCCCTTGTTGAGGAACGCCATCTCGCGGAAACGCGTGGCCAGCGTCTCGTAGTTGAAGGTCGTCGTCTCGAAGATGTCCTCGCTGGGGTAGAAGGTGATGGTGGTGCCGCGGTCCTCCGTCTCCTCCAGCGTCTTGAGGTCGTAACGGGGCACGCCGAGGTCGAAGGTCTGGGCATGACGTCGGCCGTCGCGGGAGACCTCGACGGTGAACTCCCGCGACAGCGCGTTGACCACGGATGAGCCGACACCGTGGAGACCACCGGAGACCTTGTAGCCGCCGTCGCCGAACTTGCCGCCGGCGTGGAGGACGGTCAGCACGAGGGTGACGGTGGGGATCTTCTCCACCGGGTGTTCCTTGACGGGGATGCCTCGCCCGTTGTCGGCGACCCGCACGCCCCCGCCGTCGAGCAGCGCGACGTCGATCTGGTCGCAGTGTCCGGCCAGTGCCTCGTCGACGGCGTTGTCCACGATCTCGTAGACCAGGTGGTGCAGGCCCCGCTCCCCGGTGGAACCGATGTACATGCCGGGGCGTTTGCGGACCGCCTCCAACCCCTCGAGCACCGAGATCTGCTCGGCGTCGTAGGCCGCGTCGGTGTGAGTGTTGCCCCCCTGAGCCTCCCCGGTGATGGGGTCCAGCTCGTTCGTCTGCTCGTCTGCCACGCGGCACTCCCGTCCCATGAAACAGCCGTCGGGACCCCGACGGCGATCAATCCTTGACGATCCTACCGCGAAACCGGGCCTGAGCCCACCCCTGGGACACCTTCCATTCGGCCAGAATCTGGGCCTGGACCTCTCAGCAGGGGGATGGGTGAGGACCGGTACAGCCCCGGGGTCGTCCAGGGCGCCTGAGGCGGTTTGGCGGTTCCTGCACCAGGGCATGACCGGGCGACGGCGTGGTCACAGCACCACACCGTGTGCACCCTGCGTCCTCATGTTCCGCCGCCACACCCGCGCCGAGGACGTGTGCGTCGTGATCAGCGTCGAGATGGCCAGACCCATCCCGATCAGCATCATGAGCACCAGCGGAGGGGGCGTCGGGCCGGAGTAGAGCAATGCGACGATCATGAACAGCACCAGCAGCAGCTGCAGGGCCGCGCCGATGGTCAACACGACATGTCCTCGCCCCTTGAGGTACGTGATCCCGGTGACCAGCAGCATGATGGCCGCGGCCAGGGTGATGAGGCTGTAGAGCATCACGGCCACACCTGCTTCGGCCTCGATGCGGCCCGAGCCGGTGAACGCAGCACTGCTGCCGAACAGCATCAGGAGCCCGAACGGCAGCCCGAGGCTCCCACCGATGATCCCGAGCACCGACGCAGCCGTCGCACTGCCCGGACGCTCCGGGGCGGCGACGAACCCTGTGGGAATCGTCCCCGGATACATCCCGGGCTGCGGCCAGGGCGGCTGTGGACCAACGGGAGGGATCGGCTGGGCCCCGACGAACGGTGGGGGCGCAGAGGCCTGGGGCGGCGTCGCGGGCTGGAAGTCGGGCCGCCCGGAGCCCGGATCGGGAGGAATGGTCATACCTCATCCTCTCAGGTGCACGGCATCCCCTGACCATTGCCGTTCACGATCAGCTCCGCTGCGAGATCCTGTCGGCAACTGATCCGCACCGGACACGGGGCCACCTCGGTGAGGGCGTCGGCCGCCGCCAGGGCCGCACCGACGATCCCGCCGTCGTTGAACCGCGACGCCGCGACCAGCGGGGTGCGGGTCGAGAGCAGCGGGAAGAATCGTTTCGAGGCCGCCGAGACACCCCCGCCGATGACGATCAGCCCAGGCCACAGCAGGTCCTCCAGGTACCTGAGGTAGGCCTGCAACCTGGCCGACCAGGCCTCCCAGGTCAGCTGCTCACGTTCCCGGGCCACCGAACACGCCCAGAAGCAGGCGTTGTGGCCCTCCACCACCAGGTGTCCCAGCTCCGTGTTCGGCATCAGCACGCCGTCGATGAGCACCGCCGTGCCGATCCCGGTCCCCAGTGTCACGACGACCACCACGCCGGGCTGACCGGCCGCCGCCCCGATCCGTGCCTCGACCAGCCCCACCGCGTCGGCGTCGTTGAGCACGACGACGGCGCGTCCGGTCGCCTCCGACAGCAGGGACACCACGTCCACACCGATCCACGACGGGTCGATGTTCGCGGCCGTGCGCACCCTGCCCGCGGCATCCACGACCGCAGGCACCGTCACCCCGATCCGGTTGGCCCGGCAGCACCCGCAGTCGCCGATCACCTGCGCGACGGCGGCCGCCACGTCTGAGGGCCTGGCCCCGGCCGGGGTGCCGATCACGTGGCGGGGCCCGACGAGGTGACCGGCATCAAGGTCCACGCACGCGGCCTTGATACCGGTCCCGCCGATGTCGATCCCGAAGGCGAGCCGCATCGGCCCTCAGCTCACAGCGTCTGCTCGGTCCTGGCGATGATGTCGTCCTGGGTGGCCTTGCTCAGCACGTTGAAGAACGCGCTGTAGCCCGCCACCCGGACGATGAGGTCACGGTACCGCTCCGGGTGCGCCTGCGCGTCCAGCAGCGTCTCGCGGCTCACCACGTTGTACTGCACGTGGAATCCCTCCAGACGGTTGAAGAAGGTACGCAGCAGCATCACCAGCTTGCGACGGTCCTGGTCCTTCATCAGCATCTGCGGGTTGACCTTCTGGTTCAGCAGCACCCCGCCCGTGATGGCGTGCGTCGGGAGCTTGCCCACACTCTTGAACACCGCCGTCGGGCCGTTCACGTCCGAGCCGTGCGCAGGGGAGCAGCCCTCCGCCAACGGCACCCCCGCGTTGCGGCCGTCCGGGGTCGCCGCGGTGGAGGCACCCTGGGGGACGTTCGCGGAGATCGACGAGGTGCCCGCGTAGTAGGTGCCGCCGATCGGGCCCCGCCCGTAGCGGGTGTTGCGGCTGGCCAGGATCTCGTCGATGGCGATGTCGTAGGCGTCAACCAGCAGGGAATCGACGTAGTCGTCGTCGTTGCCGTACTTCGGGGCGGCGTGGAGCAGCGCCTGGATCTCCTTGCCGCGCACGCCGGAGAAGTCGTTCTGCAGCGCGTCCCACAGCTCAGTCGTGGTGATGGTGCGGTCCTCGAACACGCACTTCTTGATGGCGGCCAACGAGTCACCGAGGTTGGCGATGCCGACCTGCAGTCCGGAGACGAAGTCGTAGACCGCACCGCCCTCCTTGATGGGCTTGCCACGCCCGATGCAGTCCTCGGTCAGCGCCGAGCACAGGATGTCCGCGACGTTCTCCTCCAGCGCGGTGTCGGCGGCGGCGTCGAGGATGACGCACTGGCGCTGCAGCTCCCTGACGGTGACCTCCCAGGCCTGCATCACCTCGTCGAAGCTCTCCATCTGCGTGAAGTGCTTCGTGCCCGGGGTCAGGCGGGTGCCGGTCTTCGGGTCCACACCGTCGTTCATGGCGATGAGCAGCGTCTTCATGAAGTTGAGGAAGCTCATCCCGGTGCAGCGGTAGCCCCACTTGCCGGGCACCGCCACCTCGACGCAGCCGATGGCGGAGAAGTTGTAGGCGTCCTCCTTGGTGACCCCCTTCTCGATGAGCGACGGGATGATGACCTCGTCGCTGTTGAGTGCCGGCATCCCGAAGCCGAGCCGCATCACCTCGACGCACTCCAGCATGAACTCGTCGGAGATGCCCTTGTGGTAGCGGACGGTGAGGTTGGGCTGCGGCAGCTTCGTCTGTGCGACGGATTTCAGCACCAGCCAGGAGGTGGGGTTGACCGCATCCTGCCCATCGACGGTCTGGCCACCGACGGTGACGTTCTGGTAGAGCGGACCGCCGGCGGAGAAGCGGGTGTGCGACCAGCCACGGATCTTCGCCACCGTGATGGTCTTCAGCCACAGGTTGGTCAGCAGCTCGACCGCCTGGTCCTCGGTGATGCGTCCGGCGGCCAGGTCGGCCTCGTAGAACGGGTTGACGTACTGATCGAACCGCCCGTAGGACAGGGAGTGTCCGTTGGACTCGATCTGCAGGGCCAGCTGCACCAGCCACACCGACTGCACGGCCTCGTGGAAGGTGGTCGCGGGATGCTCGGGAACCAGACGCAGGATCTGGGCCATCCCGGTGAGCTCGGCGCGACGTGCGTCGTCGACCTCGGTGCCGGCCAACTCGTCGGCCAGGTCCGCGTAGCGGTGCGCGAAGGCGATGACCGCCTCCAGGGTGATGATGATGGCGCGGTAGAAGTAGGACTTCTTCAGCGCGCCGGGCTCGGCGAGGTCGAGGGTGTCGAGCTGCTCCTTGGTACGGGCGATGTATCCCGCCAGGCCCTCGGTCAGCACCCGCTGGTAGTTGACGGCGATGTGGGCGTCGCCGGAGGTGATGTTGCCCTCGGGGTGGATCAGGCCGAGGTCGTAGAAGACGCGGCTGGCCGGGGGCATGAGCGCCAGGCCCCGGTCCTTCAGGGTGTTGTTCTCCCAGTAGGGGGCGATGTCGCGCAGCTGCTGCTTGACCTGTTCGGTGATGGTGAAGCGGTCACCGGGACGCTTGTCGAACTCGTCGAGCTCGGCGATCACCCAGTCCATCGCGTACTCCGGCATGATCGGGGCGGCACGGTTGGCGGAGGCCTGGTTCCCTGCGATGAGGGTGGCGGGCTCGATGTAGATGCTCATGTTCCGCAGCACCTTGTCCACCATGAGGGCGCGACGCAGCACCATCGGCTCGTGCTGGTGCTCCTTGTAGGCCTCGGTGGTGAGCACGGCCCGTTCCGCACACACCGACGGGGTGGTCTCCATGAGCTGCTCACGCCAGGCGGCCATGCGGGGGGTGAGGGTGCCGAAGTGGGGGGTCGTGGTGGTCGGGCGGTTCTCGGTGACGGTCATCAGGACTCCTTGCAGGGTTGGGGTCAGGTTCTGGGATCGGTGGGGGTGTCGGCCGGCACCTTGACCAGCGTGACTCCGGCGTCGGTGAGGTGGGTCTGGATGGGTGTCGGCAGACGGTCGTCGGTGTAGAGGGTGTGGACCTCGGTGGCGGCGACGAGCCGGACCGCCCCGAGACGGGGGAACTTCAACGACTCGGTGAGCACGACGAGTTGCTCGGCCTGGGCGGCCATCGCGCGGACCATCTCGGCGCGCTGCAGGTTCTTGGCGGTGAACCCGGACTCCTCGGTGTAGCCGTCGACCCCGATGAAGAGTTTGCCCACGAAGAAGTTCTTCGCGGCGGCGACGGCGAGGGGACCGACGCAGACCTGCGAGTCGGCCTGGTAGTTGCCGCCGAGCAGCACCGTCCTCGACGACGGCTGGCGGCGGGTGTAGTCGGCGATGAAGGCGGAGTTGGTGATGACGGTGATGTCGCGGCCCGTCTCGAACAGGGTGCGGGCCAGCAGGGCGCAGGAGGAGCCGGACTCGATCATGACGGTCTCGCCGTCAGCCACGCTCTCGGCGGCGCGGCGGGCGATGCGGCGCTTGATGTCGTGGTGCTGGGCCAGCCGGGAGAGCATGTGGTCCTCGGAGGCGGCCACCGCGTAGCCGTGCTCGCGGCGGAGCAGGCCGTCGCGTTCCAGGCGGTCGAGGTTCTTGCGGATGGTGACGGCGGACACGGCCATCATGGCCGCCAGCTCGGCCACGTCGGCCCGCTGGTTGTCCATGACGTATTCAAGGATCCGGTTCTGCATCTCAGACATGCCGAGTCTCCTCAGTCGGAAGCCACCCTGCCGTCTCGAGCATAGTCAACACGACTAGAGGTTTCAAGTGAAACCTGAAACTTTTTGTTCCGAAACCTCTACGGTGGGGACGCCCCCTCAGCGGCCCTCGACGGCGGGCGGGTCCAAGGGCCGTCGAGCGGGATCAGTACCCGGTCATCGAACGCAACCGGCTGGCGAGACGGCCGTGGAGGACGGCACGTGCATCAGGTTCCTCACCAAGGCCCAGCTCACGACGTACCTCGACGAGGGTCCTGCCCAGGGTGGCTTGGCTGTCGGCGGGGATGACGTACCCCGGTGGACGGTAGAAATCGTCGTTCCACGGGTCAACTCCGAAGGACTCTGCACAGCTTCGAAGCATGTCGTTGGTGAAACGTTCATCCTGGTGCGGGTGGTTGTAGCAGGCGGTGTCCTCGAAGGGTTGCGGTTCACCGTGGTGATCGAAGACCCAGGAGCGGGTGGAGCTCTCGATCACTGCGACACGGCGGGCAACGCCCCTTGGGGCCTGTGGGTCGAGCACGAAGAAGTGCCGCTCACCGTGACTGACCCGTGGCGATGACCGGGGCGGGATGGATCTGACGACGAAGCCTGCGACATCGAGACGGCGTACCAGCCCAACAGCGGTTGTGACGACCCCTGTTCCTTCGACCGCTCCGTCGAAAACCGCGGTCCATTCCGGGGTGGTGGTTGCGGTGATGAGAACCGGTGCCTCGCCTGAGGCGTGCAGGGGTTCGAGCGCCAGGAGGTGGTCCCGGAGCCCACCGGTGCTCAGGGTTCGAACCCGTCGGTTGAAGAAGCCCCTCCGGTACCGGGGGAAGGCGTGCAGCACCTGCTCGAGGGGAGCTCGGAGGAACCCGATGGTGTAGGTGAGTGGCTCCAGCTCACCGTCGAGGAGTCGGGGTGGATCATCATTGCCCCCATGGTCGTCCCGGTTGGGAGGAGGGTCGGGCCAAAAGCACAACTGATGTTTCCGGATCTCGAAGAAGTGGCCCAGTCGGTTGAGCTCATGCTTCTCCTCAGGAGACGGGGTGATCTCCTGGTCGTACAGGAATTCGAGCAGGAACTCCAGGCCCAGACCTTCCTCTCCGTGTTGAAGGAGGTCCCGAACGGTCACGACTGAGTCCGAGGACAGCCGTGATGACAGCTGGTCCACCATCTCCTCGAGGGCGCGGACCATCGCAGCAGTACGCCTGAACGTGCTGAAGTTCATGTCGAGTGATCCTACGGACTGGCTCAACCTGAAGCGCCACTCGACCCCTGTGGTCACAGCGGCGGGAGGGATCAGTGATACCTGGGCCGCAGCTGTGGTGCCGCCATGTCAGGCCTTCATCGCATCCCGACAGCGTTGAAACGAGTGGACAGGTTGGCCAGGGGATCGATGCAACCCGTGGAGGCTCAGGGCGTTGTTCATCGCGGGCTGAGCCAGTCTCTTCGCCCCGCTGGTCGAGCCGGACCGCGAGCGCCAGCGAGCAGTCCGTGACGAGACCTGGTGACTGTGGGCAGTGACTCTCACTGGGTTATGAGGGTGGTGTCCGCCGATGCCCTTGGCCTCGTGGACGGTGATCGAGGGCGGATCAAGTTGAACTCCGACCTGACCCAGCAGCTTGGCCCCCGAGGCAGGATTCGGGCCATGGCATAGGGGGTTGTTCACGACAACACCTCTGCCGACAAAATGCCTAGTCAAAGAAGTTTCGAGGCGGGTCGCGTGAATAATGCCCTTTAGTGGCTCTTGTCTTCTTGTTTTGTGTTATAGGCCTGTGGGGCAATGTTGGGCGAAGGGGCAATTGAAAAGATTTTAAATGTCTTGCCGCTCTCTCGATTGCTGGAGGCGTCTAGTATGATTTCGCGTGAAAAGTTATGCTGTGGTTTGAATTTCGGTGCGCTTGATTCAATAAGATTCGCCCTAGAGGGGGTTAAAGTGCTCCTGGCCGGGTTCGTTGTTCTCGGAATTAACCTTAAGATCGCCGTTGCTGCTCCGTGATCGAGAATCGCTGTGGCGTGCGCCAGCCTGCTGGGTCCTCCTTGAAATCTGTGCACCCGTCGTGCTCGTACATCGCGACGCGGTCGAATTGTGATTCAGGGTTTGAGCAGACTCCCCAATCTGCTCCGAAAACGCCTGCCAGTGGTATCCAAAAGCAACAGCCTCCGCACTGTTCCCAAGCCCATGAATCTGCGTAGTTGGGGTCATCGCCACCCCGGTTCATTCTCTTGATCCAGCGTTGATGAATCGTGTTTTTTTCGCTCATTTACTCTCCTTCTAGGATGCGAATAGCTGTGTTCAGTGATTTTATTCGTGAGTCGATGGTTACAGCGTTGGAGCCAAAACCGCCATCAAGATCATGGTCGACATCGCGTGTAAGGGCGTTATTCACGAGGGCTATTTGCGCGTCTAAAGCACTCCCTTGATGGGGCGTCGACTGTTTCCTGAGAGAATGGGTATTGGAAAATGTCCGTATCTCTCGAGGAAGCAGTCGATGCGTCACGATTCTACTACAGGTCTCCCGGTGGATGTGATCCAGGAGATCGTGGCCCGGGTCTGGGACGTCGCCCAAGGTCGAGGACTTGACTTCACCCGCCACAAGACCGCTCTATCGGCAGGTCGTGATCTGTCTGATGCTCCTGAGACAGAACATGTCCCAGATGGTGATCGCTGACCTAGTCGGGGTGTCCCAGCCCACAATCTGCCGGATCTGGCGAAGGAACATCGAGATCCTGGAGACGGTGCTGGTGTTCACCAGTGGCGGCCTGACCGAAGCGATCCAGCAGGGACACCTCCTGCTGGTCGATGGAACCTACATCCCGACCGGGAGCCGCCCAGCAAGCGGGCAAGGGGCTGCGAACCACTCCGGGAAACGGAAGCTCCAGTGCCCGGGCATCCAGGTCGCAGCCACCGACCGGGGATGCCTCGCGGGTGGTCTCCGAGGCGTTCCCTGGTGCCCGTCACGACGCCAGGGTGATCCAGGAATGCGGCTGGAGTGACCTCCTCGCCGAAGCGAAGGCCTGCTGGATCGCTGACACCGCCTACACTGCCACCACCGCCCTCACCCCGGTCAAGAAGAAACCCAACCACCCCAGAGCCGAGTGGGAGAAACAATTCAACAAGACCATCGCTGGTCTCCGCGCCAAGGTCGAACACTGCATCGCCCACCTGAAGAACTGGAAAATACTCGCCACCGGCCACCGAGGACGCCTCAACGAACTCCCCGCCATCATCCGGATCGTCACCCAACTCGAACTCCTGA
>NZ_RQZG01000028.1 GCF_003859805.1 Arachnia propionica | reverse complement strand
TGAACCCGAGGTCATCGCCGAGGATGCCGTGCACACCGACCCCGAGGAGACCCCCGAGACGACCCCCCAGGAGGCCGAGATCGACGGACTCAACGACCCGTCGAGCGAGCACGACCCGTCGGGAGACGACCTCGACCAGGAGAGCGTCGGGGAGGTCCCACCGGTGCTGTGGGACACGGTTGCCGAACCCCTCCAGCCGGCCATCGAGCCCCCTGCCGCCGAGGTGCAGCCCGCGGCCTTGGAGGCCCCGAGCGGGATTCTCGAGGAGCTGCCCGAGGAAACGGGCGAGGAGCTCCGGGCCGACGAGGAGCAGGAGGTCGAGGTCGAGCAGGAGGCCCCGGCAGGGACCGAGGAGACCCCTGTCCCCCGGACCGGCCACGATGTCGAGCCCGATCACGTCGTCGAGACGGCGCAGGTCGAGCAGGAGCCGTTCGCGGGCAACGACGACGACACCCTGCACTTCGACGACGAGGACGATGACGTGGAGACCACCAACGTCTTCGACGGGTTGCGTGATGAGACGGTGTTCCTGGAGGACTCGTTCAACTCGCCGACCTTCGCGGGGCAGACCTACAGCGGCCCGAGCTACGACTCCATGCCTGCCGACCCCGTCGCCGGTCAGCCGTCGTCGCTGCTGGACGACGAGACGATGACGGTGCCGCTGGAGGACGGCGAGGAGGAGATCTCCTACGCGCCCGCCCGGGCGGCGGTGGACACCCACCGCTGGGGGCGCCAGCAGGAGGATGCGGTTGCCCCCGAACAGGGTGAGGAGCCCTCCGCCCAGCCGTCACGGGCCTACGACAAGCACGTGAACCCGGAGGACATGGAGGACACCCGGGAGATCCGGTTGGGTCGGGAACCGATGCGGGGCAGGGTGACCAGTGCCCTGTCCCACTCGGAGGAGATGACCTTCTGGGACTTCCTGGCCGCCGAGGACGAGGCCCGGGAGTACGGCCAGCTCCACGACGACTCCATCGACCCGAGCCGACCTAACGAGTGATGACCCGGGCCAGGCTGAGGGCCTGGCCGAGGTAGCCACCGCCGAAGAGCGCGCAGTGCACCAGGACCATGTGGAACTGGTGCACTGCGCGTCTGTGCTGCCAGCCGTCGGCCAGGGGGCTGACCTCCTGGTATCCGTCGAGGATGGCCGCCAGGTGCGGGGCACCGAAGAGGGCCAGTTCCGCCAGGTCGGTCTCGGCGTGGCCGCCGTGGGCCGACGGGTCGATGAGGGTCCCGACCGTGCCGGTCGGGGTTGCCTCCCACACCACGTTGCCACCCCACAGGTCGCCGTGGAGGCGGGCGACGGCGGGGACCAGGGCGGGCTGCGGGGAATCGAACCGGCCCTCTCCCACGACATCGATGGCCTTGGCCAGCAGGCGTTTCGACGAGGGGTCGCCGTGCGTCAGCCGCAGGTAGGGGAGCAACCGGGCCTCGGCGAAGAACTCACCCCAGCTGTCCCACCGCGGGGTCGTCGCGGCGGGGGCGGGCAGTTCCGCCAGGCGAGCCTCGGACTCCGGCAGACCGGGCGGAGGTGCTCCCCAGTGCGGGGCCCCGGACGCGTGGGTGCGGGCCAGGGCCTGCCCGAAGGCGACGGCCTCGTCCCGGCTGGGATCACCGTGGCGCATCATGCGCGTCTCCAACCAACCGGGCCCGCTGCCCAGCACCTCGGCGACGGCGGCCCCGTCGGCCTCCTGCAACCACGCCAGGCTCGCCACCTCGGTCCGTACCGCCTCGTTGCTGCCCGTCTTCCGAAAGCCCATGCCTGCACCCTAGTGCGCTGACAGGAACCATCCAGACCCACCCCACCCCCTCCACCACACCCCCCAACCCGAGCACGAATCGCCGTTCTGCTTTTCTGGCAACGTTGACATCGCGCTCCCAGGCAAGCAACCCGCCAGTTCGTGTTCACCACCGGGTCGCCCGGACAAGGCCCATGAACCAGATGACGGCCAGCCAGCCCAGCGCGACCCCCGGATGCACCCCGGACCATCCGGCGAGCGGGGAGACGTCGGGCAGCCAGTCCTTGAGCCGGGGGAGACCGGTTGCGACGGCGGGCGCGATCCACAGCACCGTCAGCACCGCCAGGGCACCGCTCAGGGCCGAGCCGGTGAGCTCGGCCAGCAGGAAGGCGGCCATCGCCACGCCCCACAGCCACGCCCACTGACCGAGCCACTGCCCGCCTGCGGCGACGGTGACCCGCCCTGCGATCACCATCGCGGCGGCCACCAGCCCCGTCGCGGACAGTGCCACGAGCCAGCGGGCTCCCAGCCAGACCGGGAGCGACGGCACCGCCAGCCGGGCGGTGGCCATCTGGCGCTGCTCGGCTGTGCCCAGCACGACCCCCACCGCGACGGCTCCGGCCTGGATCAGGCCGCGCGCCAGGTCGGCCACCGCCTCGGCCGGGGCCTCCGGGTGGCCGACCCGCAGCAGGACCACCAGGACCACAGTCGCCCCAAGTGCTCCCGCCGTCGCCCACCAGGTGGTCGGCAGGGTGGCCTGTTTGCGGACCTCCGCCGCCAGTGCACACCTCATGGTTCCCGCCTCGCTGTCACGACGGCGGCAGCCCCGAACAGCACCACCAGCCAGGCGACGGCGGTGGCGAACGCAACTGCGGCCCCAGGCTGTCCCGGATCGGGTGGGGTCCGCATCAGGGCCATCACCGAGGTGTCCGGCAGGTACCAGGCCCAGCTCCAGCGAAGGGTCAGCAGGTAGCCGACCGAGATCACCGTCTGGTTGGCCACCAGGTAGATCAGCGGCACCAGCCCATTCCCCAGCAGCGCCGTCACGGCGAACCCGAGGAGCCCGTAGCTCACCACGTAGGCCGCCCCGGCCGCGGCCTGCCACCACGAGGTGGCGTCGAGTTCAGGAGCGTATGCACCCAGGAGGGCGTGGGCACTCAACAGGGTTGCGACCGCCACGATTCCGGCCATGACCACGAGCAGCACCGTCGTGACGAGGAGTTTCGCGCCGAGGCATCGCAGCCGCGACGGGGTGGCGAGCGCCGTCGTCGTGGCCTGTCGTCCCCCACCCAGCTCGTTCGGCATCGCGACGAACTCGGAACCGACGACCACCACCCCGATCACGGCGGCCGCAGCCGCGGCCAGCATCAGCTCCGTGGTTCCGATGCCGGTGGGATCAGCGTCCGGGATGCCTGCGGCGAGGTCGGTGCGGATGCCTGCGGCGTTGTGTGCCGCGAGCAGCACGGGTAGCACCACACCGCACAGCATCGCCCACACCACCGGCGCGTGGCTGAGGGCCTTGCGGGTCTCCGCCGCGATCGCGTTCATCGGGCGCCTCCCGCGGTCAACGCGAAGTAGGCGTCCTCCAAGGTCGGGTGGCCGGCGGTGACCTCGGCCATCGTCCCGGTGGCACGGATGGCACCTCCCGCGATCACCACGACGTCGTCGGCCACCTCGGCAAGCTCGGCCATGACGTGGCTGGACAGCAGCACCGTCCCACCACAGGCGGCGTGGCGGCGCAGCAGTTGCCGCAGCCAGCGGATGCCCTCCGGGTCGAGACCGTTGATGGGTTCGTCCAGCACCAGCACCTCGGGCTCGCCGAGCAGGGCCGCGGCGATGCCGAGTCGCTGCGCCATGCCCAGCGAGTAGGTGCGGACCCGCTGCCTCGCAGCCCGGCCCAGGCCCACCTCGTCGAGCACCTGCGCCACGCGGGACTGCGGAATGGAGTTGCTGGCAGCCACCCATCTCAGGTGGGCGACGGCGCGACGTGCCGGGTGCGCGCCGGAGCCGCCGAGGCTGGCCCCGACGACGGTGAGCGGGCGTTTCAGCGTCGCGTAGTGCTGTCCGCACACCGTCGCGGTGCCGGTGTGGTTGCGGTCGAGTCCCAGCAGGATGCGCAGGCTGGAGGTCTTGCCCGCCCCGTTGGGGCCGACGAATCCGGTGATGCGGCCCGGGGCGGCGCGGAAATCGACGTGGTCGAGGATGGTGCGGCCGCCGCGGGAGCGGCTGACGTCGTGGAATTCGATCATGCCATCCACTTCAGCGTGATTCCGGCGGTTGCACATCGGCGCAGGGGCCTCGTCCCGGAGGCTGATCTCCGGCCACCCACCACCGGTCGAAACAGACCACGAACCAGGCGCCGATTCGCCTGTGCTGAGCACGGTTTGCCTGTCCTGTTTCGAATTGCCCGTCTTATTGGACAGGCAATTCGATTTTGGGCAGGCGTTTCCTCCTCAAGACAGGCAAACCCACTCCAGGACAGGCAAAATCTGTGGTTCGGAGCCGACGGAGCCAGCTCGGCCACCCGCACAGGACGGTCCCACGACGGATCTCGGCCTCAGGGCCGATGCCCTGCCCCATCACGCTTCATAGGATCGGCTCCATGAAACGCTCCTTCCCGTTCGGTTGGTTGGCTGCCGGGCTGACCCTCCTGGGGGCGGGCGTGCTCGGGGTCTCCGCCGAGTCCTCCGGCCCCAGCTGGGTCTCCCTCGCGGTGCTGCTGAGCATCGGGGCGCTGGCGGTGTGGTTGGCGTGGCTGCGCCGGGTGCAGCGTCGTCGTTTCGAGCAGGAACTGGCGCGGGCGAAGGCGCGGGACGCAGTGCTGCGGGACCGCATCACCATCGCCCGTGACCTGCACGACATCGTCTCCCACGGGTTGGGTGCGATCACGGTCCGGGCGGAGGCGGGACGACGACTGGCCGGGGTCGATGCGGACGCGCCCCGGCAGGCCCTGGCCGACGTCGTGGAGCTGAGTCGGCAGGCCACCGACGAGCTCAGACGGCTGTTGACGCTGCTGCAGGATCCCGATGCGGTGCCGCTCCATCCCACCCCCGGGTTGGCGGACCTGCCCGCCCTGATCGCGCAGGCCGAGGAGCGAGGACTCGTCGTCCGGGCCGAGCTCGCAGCCCCCGCGGTTCCTCCCGGGGTCGGGTTGACCGCGCACCAGGTGGTCGCCGAGGCCTTGGCGAATGTGCTGCGTCACGCCGGTCCGACGACGGTGAGGATCAGGGTCGTCGTCGTCGATGAGATGCTGCTGACGCATGTCATCGACGACGGCCCAGTCTCTGGTTGGCAGCCGGGGCCCGGCTCGGGACATGGCCTGGTGCTGCTGCGCACGAGGGTGGAGCTGCATGGTGGCACGCTCGACCACGGGCCGCTCGGCACCGGGCACGAGGTTCGGGCGTTGATCCCGCTGGGGGTGACATGATCGAGGTGGTGGTGGCCGACGACCAGGCGTTGCTGCGTCGTTCCCTGGCGATGATGCTGGATGCGGAGCCGGACATCTCGGTGGTGGGTGAGGCGGCCGACGGCGTCGAGGCACTGGAGGTGGTGCGGCGGCGCGTGCCGGACGTGGTGCTGCTGGATGTCAGGATGCCGAGGCTGGACGGTCTGGCCGTGACGGAGGAGATCGTCGCGGATCCCGCGCTGGCTCGGGTCAGGGTGTGCGTGCTGACGATGTTCGAGCTGGACGAGTACGTGTTCCGGGCACTTCGGGCCGGGGCGGGTGGGTTCCTCCTCAAGGACACCGACCCCGACGTGCTGGCGGCGACGGTGCGTCGCATCCACAGCGGTGAGCAGGCGCTGTCGCCGTCGGTGCTGCGGCGGGTGGTGGCGAAGGCGGTGGACCGGTCGAGGCCGTCACCACCGGAGGTGTTGACACCGCGCGAGGTGGAGGTGCTGACCCTGATCGGGCGGGGCCTGAACAACGCGGAGATCGAGCGGGAGCTGTTCATCAGCAAGGGCACCGTGAAGACCCACGTCTCCCACCTGCTGACCAAGCTCGGGGCCCGGGACCGGCCGCAGCTCGTCATCGCGGCGTGGGAGTCGGGCCTGGTCCGCTGACCCCTGCCTCGCCCCACCCACCTGAACCCGCCCCTCCCCCTCAAGCACGAATCGCCGTTTCACTTTGTTGGCAACGTTGACATCGGCATTTCGCGCAAGCAAACCGGTAGTTCATGCTCGTCACTGGGCACCGATTCGGCTCGTTGTACAGTAGAAACCCGGCTCGTTGTACAGCAGGGATGTGACCTACCGTCGCCGCATCATCGGCCAACAGCTCGACCAGCTGTTTCCTCACGTCCCTGCCATGGCCTTGGACGGCCCCAAGGCGGTTGGGAAGTCCACCAACTGCGCTGCAGCGGGCAGGCACGTTCATCAACCTTGACAACACTCGTCAGCGGGCATCCGTCCTGGCCGACCCTGAGGTCGTCCTCGACCGGACTCCACCAATTTTCATCGACGAGTGGCAGAAGGCGCCCGAGGTGTGGGATGTCGTCAGACATGCCGTGGACCGGAACCCGAGTGGCGGACAGTTCCTCCTGGCAGGGAGCGCCTCCCCCGCGCCTGGTGCGACCGCCCACTCAGGGGCGGGGAGGATCGGCCGTCTCCGCATACGGCCCATGACACTCAGCGAACGCGGCATTGCCCCCACGATCAGCTTGGCAGCTCTCCTGTCCGGCCAGGGCACCGTGACGGGTACGTCGTCACCACGGGTGGCTGACCATACCAAGGAGTTGGCCGATCCCGGACTTGCCGCTCGTCTCATGGGACTTGGGGTGGATGCCCTGATCGACGGCCAAGGAGACGTCATCGGTGCCCAGCACAGCACCGTGCTCGGGCATCTCTTTGAATCCTTGGCGACGCTGTGCATCCGTGTCCAGGCCGAGGCCGCCGGGGCACGCATTGCGCATCTGCGCACCCGGAACGGGGACCACGAGATCGACCTCGTCGTGATCCGCGACGACGGCCACGTCCTGCCCATCGAGGTCAAGTTTGCTGGAGCCGTCAGCGATTCCGACGTCCGCCATCTGCATTGGCTGAAGGAGCACATCGGCAACCGTGTCATTGACCAGGTGGTGGTGCACACAGGTCCCGACGCCTACCGCCGTCGCGACGGTGTCGCCGTCATTCCGCTGGCCTGCCTCGGACCCTGGCCTCTCACGGAATCCGCTTGGTCCACTCCGGCGAGGAGAACTTCGTCTCCACCAGTTCCCGCGCTGCGGCGAGTTCGGCCTCGGTGTAGTCCCGCCGACGGGTGGCGTACCGGCCCACGAAGTGGGCGAGGAAGCTCTCGATGATCTGCTCCCTGGGAAGCCGGGTCTGTGACCGGAGCGGGTCCACCCGCTTGTTGGCGGACTTGGTTCCCTTGTCGGACAGTTTCTCCCGACCGATCCGGAGCACCTCGAGCATCTTGTCGGCGTCGATGTCGTAGGCCATCGTCACGTGGTGCAGCACCACCCCACCGGTGAGGCGACGCTGCGCCGCTCCCGCGATCTTGCCCTGCTCGGAGGCGATGTCGTTGAGCGGCACGTAGCGGGCCTTGACGCCGAGCTCGGCGAGCGCCCCCATCACCCACTGGTCGAGGAACTCGTAGCTGCGTTCGAAGCTCAGTCCCTCCACCAACGCTCCGGGGACGACGAGCGAGTAGGTGACGCAGTTGCCGGGTTCCATGAACATCGCACCGCCGCCGGTGATGCGGCGCACCACGTTGATGCCGTGCCGTTCGCGGCCCTCGTCGTCGATCTCGTTGCGGTACGACTGGAAGGAGCCGATCACCACCAGTGGCTGGTCCCACTCCCAGATCCGGAGGCTGGGGTTCACCTCGCCCCGTGCCAGTTCCCCGGCCAGCACCTCGTCGAGGGCGACGTGCATCCGCGGATCCATCGAGACGGGCCCGATGACGTCGAAGGTCAGGTCCGACCAGTCGATGGCGTGCCCGAGGGCTCGCCGGACCGCGATCCCGACCGCCTCGGGGGTGAATCCGATGAGCTGCACCGATGGGTCCAGCCGCGCGGTGATCGCCTGTGCGAGATCCGCCACCGAGGAGGTCGACGGCAGCCCCGTGAGTGCCTGGTTGATCTCCTCCAGGGCGTCGTCGGGCTCCAGGAAGAAGTCCCCGGAGATCGCGACCTGGGTCAGCACCCCGGAGTCGGTCTCGACGTCGACGGCGACCAGCTTGCCGCCCGGAACCTTGTACTCACCACGCATGACGCCGAGTCTAGGACCTCGACGCCGAGGCTTCACGACGATCCCACCCACCGCCACCTGCGTGCACGAACCGCCGTCCTGCTTGCACAAGACGCCGGCCTGAATCGATCGGAACAACCAACCTGCGAGTTGGTGCTCGGCTTTGGGGTGGTTGGAATAGAACCCCACCCGCCGGAGTTGATTGAAACATGAAGAAGATTGGGTTCCTGTCGTTCGGGCACTACCGGGACGTCGCAGGAGCCAGGGTCGCGACGGCCGGCCAGGCACTCCACGCCCACGTCGAGCTGGCGAAGGTCGCCGACGACCTCGGCATCGACGGTGCCTGGGTGCGGGTGCACCACTTCGAGGAGTCCATGACCTCCCCCTTCCCGCTGCTCGCCGCGATGGCCACCGCCACGTCGCGGATCGAGGTCGGCACCGGGGTGGTGGACCTGCGTTACGAGAACCCCCTGCACATGGCGGAGGAGGCCGCCGCCACGGATCTGCTCTCCAACGGGCGGCTGCAGCTCGGGGTCAGCCGTGGCAGCCCGGAGCTCGCCGTCGACGGTCAGGCGCAGTTCGGCCACCACCTCGCCGACGGCGAGAGCTGGGCCGAGAACTCCCGGAGGAAGATCGAGCGGTTCCTCAGCGCCATCGAGGGCACCCCCATCGCCCACTCGGCCCGGGCACAGGAGTTGGGGCAGGGCCCCGACCTGCCGATCCGTCCCCTCAGCCCGGGGCTCAGAGACCGCATCTGGTGGGGTGCGGCCACCCACGCCACCGGACTCACGGTCGCCGCCCAGGGCATGAACCTGCTGAGCTCCACGGTGATGCTCGCCGACGACGGACGTCCCTTCCACGTGCAGCAGGCCGACCAGGTCCGTGACTACCGGGAGGCCTACCGGGCCGCGGGACACACCGGCCCCGGGATGACGGCGGTCACCCGCCCGGTGTTCCCCTTCACCAGCGACGCCGATCGCCGTTACTTCGGCACCCGCATCACCGAGTCCGACTCCGTCGCGCACCACGACGGCTCCGTCGCCCGGAGCGGCCCCACCATCGCGGGCAGCATCGAGCAGGTGGTGGCGGCCCTCCAGGCCGACGAGGCGGTCACCGAGGCCGATCTGGTGCTGTTCACCATGCCGTCCCACCTCGGCGTCGAGTACAACACCCACTGGCTGGGCAATCTCGTCATCCTCGCGGAGGAGCTCGGCTGGAGGTAGCCGGTGGCCGGGTCTCAGTCGCGGATGTCCTCCAGGAGCTGGAACGAGGCACCTTGCGGGTCGGCCACGGTGGCCACCTTGCCGAAAGGCGTGGGACCTCCCGGATCGACCACCTTGCCGCCCAGCCGCTCCACGTCGGCGAGGGCCCGCTCCAGGTCGAGCACACCGAAGTGGACCCTCCAGTGCGACGGAGTTCCCTCCGGCAGCAGGGCCGTGGCCTCGCACAGCGCTGCCGCGGTACGTTCGCCGGTACCGTGCGTGGCACAACGGCCCGTGGGCGCAGCCTCCCGCCGGGTCGGACCGGGCTGCAGGTCCCAGGCGAAGACGTTCTCGTAGAAAGCAGACGCGACGTCGAAGTCCGTGGTCAGGTTCTCGAACCAGCAGGGGGTGCCGGGCCTGGCGACACTCGCGATGCCGTCGAAGGTGTCGGGCTGCCAGGTCCCGATCACGGCTCCGGCCGGGTCGATGACGAAGGCCATCGTCCCGAGGTCCGCAATCGGCATCGCAGGCACCATCACCTGTCCACCATGGTCGACGACGGCCGCGAGAGTGCGCTCGATGTCGGCGGTGCGCAGGTAGACGCTCCACGCCGTCGGTGCCTGCGGCTCAGTCGTCGGGCCGTTCGGTCCCGTGAGGGTGGTCATCGCGCCAGCGATGGGGAGACCGTCCTTGAACACCATCCGGTAGCCACCGAAGTCGGCGCTTCCCTCGCCGAACTCCCAGCCCAGCAGGGTGCTGTAGAACTCGATGGCCCCGTCGAGATCGTGGGTGCCGAGGTCGATCCAGACCGGCCCGCCCTCGACGGCGATCGGTGGTGTGGCGTCCATGTCGTCTCCTGTCTTCGCAGCCCCGACGGTCTCTGTCCTTCGAGGGTAGCTCCCCTCATGGCCTGGATCGTGACGGAGAACGGTGTCGTGTCGCCGTCCGGCAGCCTCCCGGATCGGCGTTCTACGATGGGGCATGGCCACTGAACTGATCCTCGTGAGGCACGCGAAGACAGCGCTCAACGTCCAGGGCATGTTCCAGGGACACTTGGACGAACCATTGGGAGAGCTGGGACTGGCTCAGGCACGCGATGCCGCACCGGGGCTGGCCTCGCTGGAGGCAGATGCGCTGTACTCCTCCGACCTGCAGCGGGCACGGCAGACCGCCGAGGCCATCGCCGCCGCGTCGGGGCTGCCCGTCCACACCGACGAGCGGCTCCGCGAGATCCACTGCGGCACCTGGCAGGGCCGTACGGTGGAGGAGGTCGCAGAGGAGTTACCGGAGCTCATCGAGCTGCGACGCAGCGGGGCCGACTTCCGTCGTTCCCCGACCGGCGAGACGGCCGCCGAGCTGGCGGATCGCGTCACCGCCGCGCTGGAGAACATCATCAGGGCGAACAAGAACCAGCGGGTTCTCGTCGTGGCACACGGGCTGGCGATCCGCGTGGGGGTGGCGCGACTCCTGGGGTTCCCCGATGAGTTCGCGATGACGATCGGGACGCTCAAGAACTGCCACCACGCGGTGGTGAGCCACTCGAAGCGTCGCGTCCGGCTGGTCTCCCACAATCTCACGGCCTGACGGCGTGGATCCGGAAGCGCCGCTGGGTGACCCGGATCGGACGGTGTGAGTCGAGCTCGGCGAGACGTTCCACGTGGGCGTCGACGGTGAAGCCGGGGGCATCCCACGGCACCAGGGAGAGGTAGGTGACGAGCGCCTCAGCGTCCACGAACTCCATCGTCCCCTGCCATTCGTCGGCCGTGGCGATGCTCAGTCCGGCGGCCGTCAGCGTCTCGACCTGACGGGGCAGGGTCACCTCGGGGTAGGTGAACGGCTCATCGAACCAGTCGTGTATCTCCTCCGCGTCGCGTGCCTCCACCTGTTGCGTCAGGAAGCGGCCACCCGGGGCGAGGATCCGCGCCACCTCAGCGGCGTCGAACGCCTCGTGTCGGGACATGACCAGGTCGACGCTGTTGTCGGGAAACGGGAGGCCGGCCCCGGTCTCCGGGTCATGTGCGATGACGGCGACACCCGCGTCGCTGAGCGCGGATCGGGCAACGGGAAGATTGGGCTCCCAGCCCTCTGTAGCGACGATCGTCCGATGGGTGTGGTCGATGCCGTCGAGAAGACCCAGCAGCCGTTCCCCGCCACCGGTCCCGAGGTCGAGGATACGGTTGGCGGAGGACATCGCAACGCGGCAGTCCGCCTCGAAGTCCCACCAGGGCTCGTCGGCGACCAACCTCCCTGACAGGACGGAGAAGTCCCAGCCGATCATGGCATGACCTCGATGGGCCAGACGCAGGGCCTCCAGCCACGACGGGCTTCCCACGGTCATTGCTGCACCTTTCATCCCTTCAAAGCTCAAGAGGGACATGTGATGTGATGGCGTCCCGTGGACCATTGTCCCCGGAACACGGCCTTCGTGACTGCTGCGGGGCAGCTGTCGTCACCGGATTCATGCTGGGATGGAGACTGTTGGTCTCGGACATGAAGCAGGTGGTGGTGATCCTGGCCATGGGAAGTGACCCAGACGCCCACCACGATGACGACCTGGCGCAGCCCGAGCATGCTGTCAGCGTCCACCAGGCCGCCGAGGACGTCGTCACCGACCGCGTCAGCACGCGGAACACCACCAAGAAGGCCCCTCTGATCGACGTGCAGTCGCTCAGCGCCGTCGAGGCTGGAGCTGACGCTGAGGAGGACCTCAGCCTGTTGGGGAGCAACCGCACCGAGGGTTTGGTGTGGTGGGGGTTCACGGCTTCGCGCTGGCCATCAGACGAGCCCCTCCGTCGTGGTGGCTGTCACCCTGGCCGGAAACCTCGGTGATGGCCAGGGTGACAGGGACCCCGCATGGGTTACCACGACTCACCCCCGGACGGGGTTTCGGTATGGACTGCGTCCCGATGCTCACACCCGACACCGGCCCTGCCCGACCAACCACCGGTCACCATGTCACGGATGCCCCTCACGAGGAACACCACACCATGCCACGAAACATCACACCCGACACCCACCTTGACGCGCGTCACCACCCCGGAAAAAGAAATATCCCCCCAAACCCTACAGGTTTGGGGGGATATGATAAGTCCGGCAGCGTCCTAGTCTCCCACACACTCCCGTGTGCAGTACCATCGGCGCTGAGAGGCTTAACTACCGGGTTCGGGATGGGACCGGGTGTTTCCCTCTCGCCATGGCCACCGAAACAACTTCCAGGGGCAACAACATGTACAATTGTCAACCACAAACCACCACACAGGGTGGTTCGTGAAAACCTTACAGTGGACGCGTAGCATCTTTGTAGAAGACAAGCCCTCGGCCTATTAGTATCAGTCAGCTCCACACATTACTGCGCTTCCACATCCGACCTATCAACCCTGTGGTCTACAGGGGGCCTTACCAGATCAACTCTGTGGGAGCCCTCATCTTGAAGCGTGCTTCCCGCTTAGATGCTTTCAGCGGTTATCACTTCCCAACGTAGCCAACCAGCCGTGCTCCTGGCGGAACAACTGGCACACCAGAGGTTGGTCCGTCCCGGTCCTCTCGTACTAAGGACAGCCCTTCTCAAGACTCCTACGCGCGCAGCGGATAGGGACCGAACTGTCTCACGACGTTCTAAACCCAGCTCGCGTGCCGCTTTAATGGGCGAACAGCCCAACCCTTGGGACCGACTCCAGCCCCAGGATGCGACGAGCCGACATCGAGGTGCCAAACCATGCCGTCGCTATGGACGCTCGGGCAAGATCAGCCTGTTATCCCCGGGGTACCTTTTATCCGTTGAGTCCTGGCGCTTCCATCCGCCACCAGAAGATCACTAGTCCCGACTTTCGTCCCTGCTCGAGATGTCTCTCTCACAGTCAAGCTCCCTTGTGCACTTACACTCAAAACCTGATTGCCAACCAGGCTGAGGGAACCTTTGGGCGCCTCCGTTACCTTTTAGGAGGCGACCGCCCCAGTCAAACTACCCATCAGGCACTGTCCCTGAACCAGATCATGGCCCTAAGTTAGATAACCAGAGTGACCAGAGTGGTATTTCAACGATGACTCCACAAGAACTGGCGTCCCTGCTTCACAGTCTCCCACCTATCCTACACAAGTCACACCAATCACCAATACCAAACTATAGTAAAGGTCCCGGGGTCTTTCCGTCCTGCTGCGCGTAACGAGCATCTTTACTCGTAATGCAATTTCGCCGAGTTCGTGGTGGAGACAGCGCCCAAATCGTTACTCCATTCGTGCAGGTCGGAACTTACCCGACAAGGAATTTCGCTACCTTAGGATGGTTATAGTTACCACCGCCGTTTACTGGGGCTTAAGTTCACCGCTTCACCACAAAAGGCTGACAGTTCCCCTTAACCTTCCAGCACCGGGCAGGAGTCAGTCCGTATACATCCTCTTACAAGTTGGCACGGACCTGTGTTTTTAGTAAACAGTCGCTTGGGCCTGGTCTCTGCGACCCTCAACGCTCTCAACGCAAAGGTTTAACACGTCTCAGGTCCCCCTTATCCCGAAGTTACGGGGGTATTTTGCCGAGTTCCTTCACCACGATTATCTCGATCGCCTTGGTATTCTCTACCTATCCACCTGTGTCGGTTTCGGGTACGGGCGGCTCACAACTCGCTCACGAAGCTTTTCTAGGCAGCATAGGATCACTCAATCAACACACAAACTGTGCTGACCCATCATGTCTCAGGCATCACAGAACGCGGATTTACCTACGCCCCACCCTACACACTTAGCCTCAGACAACCACCGCTGAGGATGAGCTACCTTCCTGCGTCCCTCCGCAGCTTGCCTACTACACACTCGGATCACAGACTCAACCCACCAACCCCCGAAAGGGCACAGCAGGCCTTGCATGCTTAGCATCATGCGCCTCGACACGGACGTTGCTTCACCGGTACGGGAATATCAACCCGTTGTCCATCGACTACGCCTGTCGGCCTCGCCTTAGGTCCCGACTTACCCAGGGCAGATTAGCTTGACCCTGGAACCCTTGGATATTCGGCGGACGGGTTTCCCACCCGTCATTCGCTACTCATGCCTGCATTCTCACTCGTGTGCACTCCACGACGGGTCACCCCACCACTTCACCACGCACACGACGCTCCCCTACCCATCCACACGACCTCACGGCCACACATGCGAATGCCACAGCTTCGGCGGATAACTTGAGCCCCGCTAAATTGTCGGCGCAGAATCACTTGACCAGTGAGCTATTACGCACTCTTTCAAGGATGGCTGCTTCCAAGCCAACCTCCTGGTTGTCAACGCAACTCCACATCCTTTTCCACTTAGTTACCGCTTAGGGGCCTTAGCTGATGATCTGGGCTGTTTCCCTCTCGACTATGAAGCTTATCCCCCACAGTCTCACTGCCACGCTCTCACTTACCGGCATTCGGAGTTTGGCTGATTTCGGTAAGCTTGTGGGCCCCCTAGACCATCCAGTGCTCTACCTCCGGCAAGAAACACGCAACGCTGCACCTAAATGCATTTCGGGGAGAACCAGCTATCACGGGGTTTGATTGGCCTTTCACCCCTATCCACAGCTCATCTCCTCGGTTTTCAACCCAAGTGAGTTCGGGCCTCCACGAAGTCTTACCTTCGCTTCACCCTGGCCATGGATAGATCACCCCGCTTCGGGTCTAGAGCACGCGACTCACACGCCCTATTAGGACTCGCTTTCGCTACGGCTACCCCACACAGGTTAACCTCGCCACGTACCACTAACTCGCAGGCTCATTCTTCAAAAGGCACGCCGTCACCCCACACAACATGAGGCTCCGACGGATTGTATGCGATCGGTTTCAGGTACTATTTCACTCCCCTCCCGGGGTACTTTTCACCATTCCCTCACGGTACTGATCCGCTATCGGTCACCAAGGAGTATTTAGGCTTAGCAGATGGTCCTGCCAGATTCACACGAAATTTCAGGGGTTCCGTGCTACTTGGGGACACTGCAACAAGTGGCAAACATACGTCTACGGGAGTATCACCCTCTACGCTACGCCATTCAAACGCTTCAACTTCATTCACCATTGATCACTTGCCGACCCGTCAACAGCCAGGCCACGCAGACCCCACAACACCCCAACCGCAACGCCTGTCAGCTCTCACACGATTGAGGTTTGGCCTCCTCCGCTTTCGCTCGCCACTACTCACGGAATCACTATTGTTTTCTCTTCCTACGGGTACTGAGATGTTTCACTTCCCCGCGTTCCCTCCAACTGCCCTATACATTCAAGCAGAGGTCGCCGGACATGACTCCGGTCACTTCGAGGTTTCCCCATTCGGACATCCCAGGATCACAGCTCGTTTACCAACTCCCCTGGGCTTATCGCAGGTTACAACGTCCTTCATCGGCTCTTGGTGCCAAGGCATCCACCGATCGCACTTAGTAGCTTGTCAAAATCTACAAAGATGCTCGCGTCCACTGTAAAATTCTCAAACACCACACACACCCACACCACCACACACAGCAGCAGCACCAGGCATGCACAGAGAGCGCCATGCAGCCGACCCCTCAAAACCCAACAACGTGCAACACACACCCACAGCCCACCCACACCCATCCTCCACACCCACCACAGCAGGCAGTACTAACAGACACAGACAAACCACGAACATGCTCAGCCAATGTTCCACAAACCAGAACCATCCCAACCACCAACAACACGCCAGCAGCCAGGAAAAACACCCACACAAGAGTGCAAACAAATGGCTCCTTAGAAAGGAGGTGATCCAGCCGCACCTTCCGGTACGGCTACCTTGTTACGACTTAGTCCTAATCACCAGTCCCACCTTCGACGGCTCCCTCCACAAGGGTTAGGCCACCGGCTTCGGGTGTTACCGACTTTCATGACTTGACGGGCGGTGTGTACAAGCCCCGGGAACGTATTCACCGCAGCGTTGCTGATCTGCGATTACTAGCGACTCCGACTTCATGGGGTCGAGTTGCAGACCCCAATCCGAACTGAGACCGGCTTTCTGAGATTCGCTCACCCTCACAGGCTCGCAACTCTTTGTACCGGCCATTGTAGCATGCGTGAAGCCCTGGACATAAGGGGCATGATGACTTGACGTCATCCCCACCTTCCTCCGAGTTGACCCCGGCGGTCTCCAATGAGTCCCCGGCATGACCCGCTGGCAACATTGGACGAGGGTTGCGCTCGTTGCGGGACTTAACCCAACATCTCACGACACGAGCTGACGACAGCCATGCACCACCTGTGTACCGACCAAAAAAGGGGCATCCATCTCTGAACGTTTCCGGTACATGTCAAACCCAGGTAAGGTTCTTCGCGTTGCATCGAATTAATCCGCATGCTCCGCCGCTTGTGCGGGGCCCCGTCAATTCCTTTGAGTTTTAGCCTTGCGGCCGTACTCCCCAGGCGGGGTACTTAATGCGTTAGCTGCGGCACGGAGAACGTGGAATGTCCCCCACACCTAGTACCCACCGTTTACGGCGTGGACTACCAGGGTATCTAAGCCTGTTTGCTCCCCACGCTTTCGCTTCTCAGCGTCAGGAAAGGTCCAGAGAACCGCCTTCGCCACCGGTGTTCCTCCTGATATCTGCGCATTCCACCGCTCCACCAGGAATTCCATTCTCCCCTACCTCCCTCAAGTCAGCCCGTATCGAAAGCAAGCTCAGAGTTAAGCCCTGAGTTTTCACTCCCGACGCGACAAACCGCCTACAAGCTCTTTACGCCCAATAAATCCGGACAACGCTCGCACCCTACGTATCACCGCGGCTGCTGGCACGTAGTTAGCCGGTGCTTCTTCTGTTGGTACCGTCACTCACGCTTCGTCCCAACTGAAAGCGGTTTACAACCCGAAGGCCGTCATCCCGCACGCGGCGTTGCTGCATCAGGCTTCCGCCCATTGTGCAATATTCCCCACTGCTGCCTCCCGTAGGAGTTTGGGCCGTATCTCAGTCCCAATGTGGCCGGTCGCCCTCTCAGGCCGGCTACCCGTCGAAGCCTTGGTGAGCCACTACCTCACCAACAAGCTGATAGGCCGCGAGCCCATCCCCAACCGCAAAAGCTTTCCAACCAGACCCATGCAGGCCCAGCTCATATCCAGTATTAGCAACCGTTTCCAGCCGTTATCCCAGAGTTGAGGGCAGGTTACTCACGTGTTACTCACCCGTTCGCCACTCGTGTACCCCCGAAAGGGCCTTACCGTTCGACTTGCATGTGTTAAGCACGCCGCCAGCGTTCGTCCTGAGCCAGGATCAAACTCTCCGTCGAAAAATATCAGCACACCAAGCACCACACAGGCACCGGCACAAGCTGTCAACACAGAATCCAACCACTGACCACAGACCAAAAACTGGTCCATCATCAATATCAAAGGAATCCAGCCAAACCACCACAAACATGGCAGCCCAGCAAGAGGCAACACCCAAAAAAGAGTGCTACACAAAAAATTGGCATTGACTTAAAGCACGCTGTTGAGTTCTCAAGCTTCGGACACCAACCCACAACAGGAAGGCGACTCAAACAACTTTACC
>NZ_RQZG01000027.1 GCF_003859805.1 Arachnia propionica | reverse complement strand
ACCGGGTGGCATGCCAGTCACGCACCCAGGAAAGGATCGTCGAGACCTGACGTTCTGCCATCTCCGCCACCGTCTCGACATCCACCCGTCTCGACAACAACAAGATCGCTTCAGCCTTGGCCTGCATCAATTGTGGGAATATTTCCCCTCCTCGACAAGTGAAAGATCTTGTTCAACGCGAGCCATGGAATCGTAACGCATCGACTGCTTCCTCGAGAGGTACGGATAGTTTGCAATACCCATTCTCTCGTGAAACAGTCGATGCCCTACCCGGGGGTCACCTCAGCCACACCGCTCACCCTCATGAACAACGCCCTGAGCATCAATTTCAGACGACCGATACGGTCAAATCAGAGAAGAGTACAGGTCGACGCATCTCAATCCACCCCCTCGCAGTTGAGGACGTGAGCGCCATACCGAATGCCCTCACAGAAGTCAGTCCCAGCCATGATGATCCCGGCAACCAAGCGGCCCAGGAGGTTGTCCACGTGGCCCGCCAGCATGGGGCAATGTCGAGCTGGCAAGGAATTTCACGCAGCTGATAGGCGTCATGAACAATCTCATCATTTCCACTACCCCAGCGCTGTCCTCCACAGGCTTGCGATGGGCACTGCCCAGAGACGATCTCCGAGGGGGAAGGTCATGGGGCCGGTGTGCAGGACCAGACCTCGAACGAACTGGTCCCCCACCTGGTCCCGTAGCCAGGCCAGGTGACGGGCATCCTGCTTTGTGGCGGTGTTGGAGGCCTTGATCTCCAGTCCAACAATCCTGCCTTTCGTCGATTCCAGCACCAGATCCACCTCTCTGCGTCCATTGCCGTCCCGGAAGTGCAAGGCGCGGACCTTCGGATGCAGCAGCGGGCGCAGCTGGGCCAAGACGAAGGTCTCGATGATCCGGCCGAGGCGGCTGGCATCGAGCAACAGGCCCTGCTGGTCGTCTCCCATCAGGTGGGCGGCCATGCCTGTGTCCGTGAGGAACACCTTCGGTGATTTCACCGCGCGATTCAGTCTGTTGCTCCCCCACGCCGGGAGCCTTTCGATGATCCGCAACTCCTCGAGGAGGTCCAGATGACTCCCCACGGTGCGATGGTCTGCGCCCACCTGTTCTGCCAGCGACTGCACCGCTGGGGTCCCAGCGGTGTTGTGCGCAGCAGCTTCGAGGAGCCTCGCCAAGACCTGCGGGTTCCTCACAGCTTGCAGCTCCTGTACGTCACGATGCACCAGGTGCTCCACGTAACCGTGATACCACCTACCCCGCACGCCAGGGCTGAGCCTGATCGCTTCCGGGAACCCGCCTCGCGTCACCATGGCGGCGTAATCCACCAGACCTGGAGCATCATGAAGCATCCCGACGGTTGGCTCATCCGGGCCGAACAAACGCTCGACGACCCGAACAGAGCCTGCCCGTCCCTCCAGTTCTCCCTGTGTGAGGCAGAACATGGGAATCGGCGTGATCCGTCCAGTCCCAGGCCAGGTGTCCACGCTCAACCTTGACCGCACGCTGCCCGTGATGAGGAACCTGCCCTGACCGCCCCCGGCATCCACCGCTCGCTTCACAGCCCCCAAGGACTCTGGTTCAGACTGCCATTCATCAATGAGCACAGGAGGATCCAAGCCTCCCAGCACCTCGTCAGGTGCCCCTCTGAACGCGGCAGCCTGCCCTGGCACGTCGAGTCGGAGGGTGGATGAAGCTCGACGCAGCGCCGTCGTGGTCTTGCCGCAGCCCCGAGGACCGGTCAACATGACGGCCGGGAGCTCCTCCTGAAACCATCTCCACAGCACCTCTGATGTCAGAGTGGCACTGGCTCCAATGTTAGTTCAGCACTGGCATTGATGTCGTTTTGGCACGGCTTCTGATGTCAGTTTCACACGGATCGAGGACATGGCGGAGGTCGCGTCACCGGCGAGGGCGACCGAGGTCTCGACGCGAGCTGCTCTTTGCCGTGCACCACGAGAGGCGAAGTTCGGGCAACACCACTCGCAGCACAACTGCCATGCCCTGTCCTTCCAGCGAGATCTTGCGGTCTCCAGCCCTGGAGGCCACCTTCAGGGTTGGCGCATCGCTTCACCTCTCAACGCTACAGACTGGCTCGGACATTTTCTGCACCGATCTGCCCCACCTGACGCTTCCGCGAACAGCTTCTTCTCCGACCAAGGGTTCAGCACCTTGAATGAGCATCGTTGCCAGGATTTCTTGATCTCTCACGGATCACCCCGCACAGCGGTGGCGCTCTCCGAGCGGGAAGGTCATGGGGCCGGTGTGGAGCACCACTCCCCGTGCGAGGAACCGACATCGATCAACACCGTTCTGGTCATGGACGTCAACACCTCATCGGGCGCCCCACTGGAAGCGGTGGTCTGACTCGACACGTCGAAACGGAGAGTGGACGACGCCCGACACGGCGCCGTGGTGTTCCTGCTCATCGCTGCCACCGCACACGCACATGGTGCCGTGCAGTGGACCCGGAACCCGGACGACTTCTCCGGGTCGGAGGGCTTCATCGAGGTACGGGGGGCCCAGACCAGTGTGTGAGGCCCCTTCGTGTGAGCCGTCACCGGGATTCCACCCGGCACCGCTGTCGGACCCCGACGCTAGGATGCGCCGTACCGTCGATGTGAAGGACCCGGACGATGGAGGACCTGCCCACCCCTGGCGAGGTGTTCGCGTGGCGCCATGAGCGCCTGGGGCTGTGGTGCGCCGCCCAGGTGCTCGGCAGGGCTTCCTGGCGGATCGTCGCCGCGGCCCTGGCGTGGCAGGGGGATCACGCACCGACCCTGTCGGAACTGACCTCCTCACCGGCGATGCAGTACTCCTGCTGGACACTGTGCGTGGCACCCCGCCCCCTGGTGGCGGAGCTGCAGGAGATGCCCGACGGCTGGGTCCCGCTGGGGCGGCTGCCGCGGCTCGTCGCCCCACCCGGGACCGAACTGGCCCACGACCTCGCCGAGGGAATCCTCTGGCAGCACCGCTGGGAACAGAAACCCCCTGAGGCGCTGCACCGTTTCGTCGAGGCCGCGACGGTGAATGATCCCGTGACGATCCCGACGGTGCGCGACCGCGCCACCGGGGAGCCCGTCACTCTCCATCCACTGCAGGACATGGCGCTCGACGACACCCTCGACCAGTTCGACCCCCTGTTCACCCTCGACGATCTCGCGGTGTGGCCGACCCTGGAGGAGTTGCAGCTGACCCGCTGGCACGACGACCTGCTGCCGTGGCTGGCCCGCTCCCCCATGGTGGAGACCCTGAGCCTGGAGTGCCACGGCCAGACCTCACTGGACCTCAGCCGCACCTGGCTGCGTGAGGTCCGCATCGACACCACCGGTCTGGAGGAGCTCAGGCTGCCACGCTCGATCGACTCCTGCACCCTCGTCGGTGCCCGCTCCCCGGGGTTCCGGCTGCACGCCCCGCTGGCGGGTCGCTGGTTGAGGCTCACGTGTTCGGCCCCCTTGCCCGGGCAGTTGCCCCAGCTGCGTGAACTGGAGCTCCGCCACGTCGATCAGCTCGACCTGCCGGACCTCGTCGCCACGCATCCCCGGCTGCGACGACTCGTCATCGAGGGCTGCCCCAGCCCGCTGCACGACCTCGAGTCCCTGACCCGACTGCCCACCCTCACAGAGCTGCGACTGATCTCGGTCCTCGGATTTCGTCGGGTGCCGACGGTGTGGCCCCGGCTCGACCACCTGGTGCTGCAGTGCCTGCCCGACGAGGTGATCGACCAGGCCGAACGCGACCTGACCCGGGACGGGTTGTACCTGGCGACGCTCCGGCACCCGGACTGGCCGGGATACCTGGCCGACCACGACGTTCCCCTGCGCCGGTGGCTGGGGCGACTCTCCCTGCCCCACCCCATGGGGTTCCATGTGTGGCGCACCTTCGCCCGGGCCCGCGACGCCATCCGGCAGGCCGAGCCCGATGACAGGCCGCGGGTCGCGACGGAGGGGATCGCCCGGCTCCGGGCCACGGCCCTCATGTGGCGTGGCCACCTCGGCCACCGCGAGAGGTGCGACCTGCTGGACGCACAACATCGGCTGCGTGCAGCGGGCAACGGTTGGACCGTCGGTGTTTCCAGACATTCCTCGTACTGAGAAACCGCCCGAGGACTGAAGAATGGCGGAGAACACCGGACCCGAAGGAGTCACCGTGACCATGTCGTCCCGTCAGCAGAACCTCCTGAACCAACCCCGCTGGGCACAGCTGGGTCACGTCATCGGCTGGCACCGAGACCCCCTCGTCGCCGCCGACGGCTGCACCCCGGATGAGATCGCCGCCGCCCGGGACCGCATCGGCCTCCCTCTTCCCGGCGCACTGCATGAGTGGTTCGAGATCCTCGGCCACCGGATCCTGACGGTCCAGGACCCCGCCATCACCCTGGATGGCCTCCGCGCCGAGGCCGACCGGATCACGGTCTGGACCGAGAACCAGAGCGTGTGGTGGCTGGACACCCCACCCGGTGACGACCCCGTCGCAGAGCTCGACGGTGCACCCACGAGGGCCCCGCTCAGTGCCTGGCTCACCGGTCTGCTGATGTCGGAGACCCTCGTGGGGGCCTGGGTGGGTGAGGGCCGAGGACCCCTCGGCGTGCTCGACCCTGCGGTGAACGGTGGCGGTCTGCTGGACGACGTCACCCCACAGGAGCTCGACGCGCTGCGTTCCCACTACCCGCCACTCGACTGGCCGGTCCCTGCGTCGTGGTTCACCTGGCACGGCGACGACGAGACCATCATCCGCATCGGCGACGGCGACTTCCTCGAATGGTTCACCGCCACCCCCGAGGCCCTGACGCGACTCGGCGATGTCCTCGACCTCACCGCCGGTGACACCCGCGTCGTCGTCCGCATCAGCGACCTCACCCCCGAGGAACACGCCCACCTCCGCGACGCCGGGGGCCACATGCTCGACACCGCACGCCTCCACGGCGACAGCGACGCAGCGGTCACGGCACTGGGGGATCTCGTCTCGACGGAACTTCGCAACGACCCTCCCATGGCCGAGATCCACCTCGACACCGACCAGCCGGACGCCCTCTGTGCGCTGCTCATCGACACGCTCGCCCCCAGCTGGGGCGACCGCCTCACCGTCGCCCGGCGTCCCGAACGGATGGCCCGGTTCCAGGTCCTCCACCCACGCTGAGGGCCTCACACCGCGGCCAGGTGGGCGGCAGGGATGTTGCCCACCCCTGGGTCTTGAACGATCGTGCAATAAACCATACACTCGTATCATGAGTTCTGATCTCACCGCCCGCGCCCGTCTCCGCGACGCCGCCATCGCACTCGTCGCCGAGGGCGAGACCCCGAGCGCCCGCAGCGTCGCCGCCCGCGCCGAGGTCTCCATCGGACTGATCCGCCACCACTTCGGCACCATGGACGGTCTCCTGCTCGCCTGCGACGAACGCATCGCCGCACTGATCAAGGACGCCAAGCACCAACACATCGACGGCCCCCTGCCCAACATCTTCGCCAGCCTCCAGGCCACCGGCCAGGAGCAGGTGCTCGGCTACCTCGCCCACCGCCTCACCCGGCCCAGCGCCGCGATCGACGCCCTGATCGACCAGCTCGTCGCCGACGCCGTCGGCTACTGGCAGGCCGCGATCGACGCCGGACTCGCCCGCCCCGTGGTGGACCTGCCCGTGGCCGTGAGGATGCTCACCCTCTACTCGCTCGGCTCACTGGTGCTCCACCGCCAGATGAAACGCCTCCTCGACATCGACATCACCTCCCTCGACCTCGCCACCCAGCCCGGCACCCGCGCGTACGTCCAGGCCCAGTTCGACCTCTTCAGCGGTCTGCTCTCGCCCGAGCTCATCGCCCACTACCGGGACCAGTTGAAGGAGTGACATGCCCGCCATCGCAACCCAGGACCTCACCAAACGTTTCGGCTCCTTCACCGCCCTCAAGGGCCTCACCCTGGAGGTCCCCCGCGGCCAGGTCTTCGGTTTCCTCGGCCCGAACGGCGCCGGGAAGTCCACCACCATCCGCATCCTCCTCGACGAGATCCGCGCCACCTCAGGCACAGCGACGCTGCTCGGCCTGGACTCACGCCGCGACGCCGTCGCCCTCCACGCCCGTCTCGGGTACCTGCCGAGCGACCTCGCCCTGCCGCCGAAACTCACCGGCACACAGCTGCTCAGGTTCTTCGCGCGGCTGCGCGGCACCGTCGACCGGCAACTCGTCGACGACCTCACGAGACGTCTCGACGCCGACCTCACCCGCCCGGTCGGGGAGCTCAGCTCCGGCAACCGCCAGAAGGTCGGCCTCATCGCCTGCCTGATGCACCGCCCCGAACTGGTCATCATGGACGAACCGAACGCGGGCCTCGACCCGCTGGTCCAGCACGAGCTCCACCAACTGCTGCGCGAGATCGCCGACGAGGGACGCACCGTCTTCCTGTCCTCCCACACCCTCTCCGAGGTGCAGCGCGTCGCCGACCGCGTCGCCATCATCAGGCACGGCGAACTCGTCGCCACCCAGGACATCACCGACCGCGACGCCGACCTGGAACACACCTTCCTGGCCTTCTACGAGGACGAGACATGAGCACCCTCGCCCTGATCCAGCGCGGGATCAGACCCCGCCTGCTGCCCGTCGCCACCATCGTGGTCAGCCTGCTCGCCCTCACCTGCCTGGGACTGTGGATGTCACGGTCACTGGACGCCGCCCTCTACGAATCCCTCCCCGAGGCGATGCTGGCCGTGGCGGGCATCCCCGTCGGCGCGGGGATCGAGGTGATGGCCTACTCCCAGATGATCGCCTTCGTCGGGGCCCTGGCCGCCGCCGGCCACGCCGTCGCCGTCGGGAGCGACCTCATCGCCGGTGAGGAGCAGGACCGCACCCTGCCGATGCTGCTCGCCCATCCCGTCTCCCGCATCCAGGTGGTCGGGGCCAGGCTCGTGACCCTCATCGCGACGGTCACCCTCACCGCACTCGGTCTGTGGCTGGGCTCCCGGGCAGCGGCGTGGCTGTTCGGGGTCGAGCTGGGGCAGGCCCACCTCGGGGCCCTCGCCGTCGCGCTGGGCGCGAATGCGCTGTTCAGCGGCGCGGTCTCCTTCGGCGTCGGGGCGGCGACGGGCAACCACGGCCTGGCCGCCGGGATCGGCGGGGCGGTGGTGCTGCTCGGCTGGCTGCTGGCCGGGCTGCTGCCGATGTCCTCCCACACCGAGCACCTCGCCGACCTCATCCCCTGGTCCTGGTACTCACGCCCCCAGGTCATCGTGGGTGGCCTCGACGGTGGCCGCCTCGCCCTGCTGCTGGGCGGCGCCGCCCTGCTGGTGGTGCTCGGCGGCACCCGGTTCCTGACCCGCGACCTGCGCAGCACCGCCCCCGCACCGTGGCGGGACCGGCTGCCCCGGTGGCTGCGCCCGAGCCATTCCCGCGGGCCGTCACTGACCGGGTTCCTGCTTTCCCGCCGTCGCACCCTGTTCGGGATCACGGCCCTGGTGATGGTCGCACTGATGGGGGTGCTCATGGGGGTGATGTTCGAGCAGATGGCCCCGCAGCTGGAGTCGATGGTCGAGACGATGCCACCGCAGGTCCTGCAGGTCTTCGGGGCCACGGACATGGCCACTCCCGCCGGGTTCTACTGGGCCGAGACCCTCAGCCTGAGCGCCCCCGCCGCCGTGATCACCCTCGGCGTCGCCGTCGCCCACGGCCTGGCCGCCGACGAGCGGGGCCGCCGGTTGGCGATGCTGCTGCCCGCCACCAGCCGGATGCGGCTGCTGGGCGCGACCCTGAGCACTCAGGTGGTGCTCGTGACGGCCCTCGCCGTCCTCACGGGGCTGGGCATCTGGGCCGGGGCGCGCCTCGGCCACCTGGACCTGCCGGTCACCCACATCGCCTCGGCCACCCTCCACCTGGCCGCGCTCGGGGTCTTCGTCTCCGCGACGGCGTTCCTCGCCGCAGCGGCATCCGGCCGCCCGGCCGTGACGATCTGGACCGCCGTGGTCGTGGGGGTCGGCGGCCACGCCCTCGAGGTCGTCCGGGCGATGGGCCCGGGCGATCCCCTCTGGGCCCGCCTCAGCCCCTTCCACTGGTACGGCAGCTCCCGCCCCCTCCACGACGGCGTGGCGTGGGGTCACGTGGCGGTCCTGCTGATCGGGGCAGCCCTGCTGTGGGCGCTCTCCTTCCCCCTGTTCCAGCGCCGCGACCTCAGGAAGTGACACCCTGTCTCGTCAAGTCCGGCTGATGTCATCCACTTGGCCGACCCCCAGCCCATGCCCGGGACTCGGGCCGGTTGTCAGCCCCCATTGACCCCTCAGCTCTGCCGACGCCGTCGCACCATCCATGCCCCTTGGGACCCGATCCCGAATTACAGTCCCGGGAAAGAGGCAACGGCTGGCCCCACCGGGCCCGGCCGAAGGAGAACAAGGGAGTACCTCATGCGCATCGCAGTGCCCACAGAGATCAAGAACAACGAATTCCGGGTGGCCATCACCCCCGTAGGGGTGAGTGAACTTGTCAGGAGAGGACACGAGGTCTATGTGCAGTCCGGCGCCGGGGAGGGGTCCTTGATCCCCGACGAGGACTTCGCCGCACAGGGCGCAACCATCGTCAAGGACGCGGCCGAGACCTGGGCCGTCGGGGAGATGGTGATGAAGGTCAAGGAACCCATCGCGAGCGAGTACGGGCATCTCCGCGACGACCTGGTGCTGTACACCTACCTGCACCTGGCCGCCGACCGCCCCCAGACCGACGCCCTGCTGGAGGCGGGCACCACCGCCATCGCCTACGAGACGGTGCAGCTGCCCTCGGGACTGCTGCCCCTGCTCTACCCCATGTCAGAGATCGCCGGATGCCTCGCACCCCAGGTCGGGGCGCACGCCCTGATGAAGGCCCAGGGCGGACGGGGCACCCTGATGGGCTGCATCGGTGGCGTCCCCAACGCGAAGGTCGTCGTCCTCGGGGGCGGCACCGCGGGACAGAACGCGGCGAACATCGCCATGGGGATGGGGGCCAACGTGACGATCCTCGACACCGACCTGGAGAAGCTGCGCGCCACCTTCTGGCGCTTCCACAACCAGGTGGCAGGGGTGGCCAGCTCCGCCTTGTCCATCGCGGAACACGTCACCCAGGCGGATCTGGTCATCGGCACCGTCCTCGTTCCCGGCGCCAAGGCCCCCAAGCTCGTCTCCAACGACCTCGTCGCCGAGATGAAACCGGGATCGGTCCTGGTCGACGTGGCGATCGACCAGGGTGGATGCTTCGAGGACTCACACCCCACCACCCACGACGACCCCACCTTCGAGGTCCACGACTCGCTGTTCTACTGCGTGGCCAACATGCCCGGGGCAGTGCCCCACACCTCGACGTGGGCACTCACCAACGCCACCCTGCCCTACGCCATCCAGCTCGCCGACAAGGGCGCGATGCAGGCCATGCGTGACGACCGGTCGTTGGCGAAGGGACTCAACACCTGGGCCGGCCACGTCACCCACCCGGGGGTCGCCTCGGCCTTCGACCTGCCCCTGATGTCGCTCGACGAGGCCCTGGATCATGGCTGAGGACAACGGCCACCAGGTTGAGGAACCGCACCTGCAGCGCAGCCTCAAGAACCGTCACATCCAGCTGATCGCCATCGGTGGCGCCATCGGAACGGGCCTGTTCATGGGGTCGGGTCGCACCGTCTCCTACGCGGGACCCTCACTGCTGCTGATCTACCTGCTGATCGGCGTGATGCTGTTCATCATGATGCGTGCCATGGGCGAACTGCTGCTGCACGACCTGAACTACAAGTCCTTCCAGGACTTCGCGGGTGATCTGCTCGGCCCCTGGGCGGGCTTCTTCGCGGGCTGGACCTACTGGATCCTGTGGGTGGTCACCGCCACCGCCGAGATCATCGTCATCGCCGGCTACTTCGACTTCTGGATCCACGACCTGAGGTGGTCGATGGTGGCCACCCTGGGCCTCGTGCTGGCGCTGCTGGCCTGCAACCTGTTGACGGTGAAACTGTTCGGCGAGATCGAGTTCTGGTTCGCCCTGATCAAGATCATCGCCATCGTCGTGCTCATCGTCGTCGGTCTCGTGCTCGTCGTCACGGGATTCACCTCTCCCGACGGCACCGTCGCCTCCGTGACGTACCTGTGGGATCGTGGCGGTGTGTTCCCGACCGGGCTGGACGGCTTCCTCAAGGCCTTCCAGATCGCGGTGTTCGCCTTCATCGGCATCGAGCTGATCGGGACCGCGGCGGCGGAGACATCTGATCCGCGCACGACCCTGCCCAGGGCCATCAACGCGATCCCGGTCCGGATCGTGGTGTTCTACGTCCTGACCCTCGCGGTCATCATGACGGTGACCCCGTGGGACAAGGTCGACCCCGATGTCTCACCGTTCGTCAACCTGTTCAGTCTGGTCGGGTTCGCGGCGGCTGCCGGGGTGATGAACTTCGTGGTGCTGACCTCGGCATCGTCGAGCGCCAACTCCGGCATCTTCTCCACCTCACGGATGCTGTACGGGCTGTCCCAGCACGGCCAGGCACCGAAGTCGTTCAGCACGCTCTCCAGCCACAACATCCCGGCCCGGGCCCTGTACATGTCGGTCGGACTGACCCTGATCGCCTTCCCGATCCTCATCCTCGGGGAGTCGGTGATGGCCGCCTTCGAGACGGTCTCGACGGTGTCGGTGGGGCTGGTGCTGTTCATCTGGTCGCTGATCCTGGTGTGCTACATCAAGTACCGCAGGGATCATCCCGAGGCGCACGCCAAGGCGGCGTTCAAGGTGCCGGGGGCCGCGTTCACGCCATGGGTGGTGCTGGCGTTCTTCGTGTTCGTGGTCTACGTGCTGCTGAGCTACGACGACACCCGCACCGCACTGCTGCTGACCCTGGTCTGGTTCGTCGGGCTGACGATCGCGTGGTTCGTGCGCAGCCGACTGGCCTCCGCACAACCCAGGCGGCAGGCCTGACCCGGTTCGCCTGCCCTGGCGCCGGTTCGCCTGCCCACAACCGAATTGCCTGTCCAACGAGGCAGGCAATTCCGTGCCAGGGCAGGCGAACCGGCGGGTGAGCGGGACCCGCCCGGCCTACTCCCAGATGTCACCGCCCGGGGCAGCGATGTGCTGGTCGATCTCGGCCAGCTCGTCATCGGTGAGGTCCAGGTCGTCCAGCACCTTGAGGTTGGTCTCCAGCTGGGACAACGACGACACCCCGATCAGGGTGGAGGTCACCCGCGCATCGCGCAGCACCCACGCCAGGGCCAGTTGCGACAACGTCTGACCGCGACGCTCGGCGATCGCGTTCAGTGCCCGGAGCCGCTGCAGCACGTCGTCGGTGATCTGCGACGACTTCAGCGAGCCCTCACGCGCGGCCCGGGAATCCGTCGGCACACCGTCGAGGTAGCGGTTGGTCAGCAGGCCCTGGGCCAGCGCGGAGAAGGTGATGATCCCCATCCCCTCGGTCTCGCAGGCGTCCTTGACCCCGGGCTCGATCCAGCGGTTGAACATCGAGTACAACGGCTGGTGGATGAGCAGGGGGGTGCCGAGTTCACGGGCGATCTGCGCGGCCTGGCGGGTCTGGGTGGCGTCGTAGGAGGAGATGCCGACGTAGAGCGCCTTCCCGGAACGCACCGCCTGGTCCAGCGCCATCATCGTCTCGGCCAACGGGGTGTCCGGGTCGAAACGGTGCGAGTAGAAGATGTCGACGTAGTCCAGCCCCATCCGCTTCAACGACTGGTCCAGCGAGGCCAGCACGTACTTGCGGGACCCGCCCCCCTGCCCGTAGGGGCCGGGCCACATGTCGTAGCCGGCCTTGGAGGAGATGATGAGCTCATCACGGAACGGGGCGAGATCCTGCCGGTAGATCGAGCCGAAGTTCACCTCCGCCTGACCGTAGGGCGGCCCGTAGTTGTTCGCCAGGTCGAAGTGGGTGATCCCGGCGTCGAAGGCGCGACGGATGATCTCCCGCTGCACACCGAGCGGTTTGTCGTCGCCGAAGTTCTGCCACAGTCCGAGCGAGAGCACGGGCAGCTGCAGGCCGGAACGGCCGCAGAAGCGGTAGGGCATGCGGCCGTCGTAGCGGTTCTGGTCAGGCACATAGGTGGGGTACATGCCCCAATCCTGCCCCACCCTCGCGCCTGACCCCACCGTGGGGGAGGATTTGTGCATGGACGAGACAAGTTGGCGTTGGGCATCGGAGTACGGCCGTGACCGGTTGCTCAAGGAGGCCATCGAGAACCAGAACCAGGCGACCCAGTCCCTGAACCGCAGCATGGCCCGCCAGGCCAAGGAGTTCCAGAACGACCTCAAGGCGGTCCGCGGCAACGTGGAGGCCCGGCTGAACGCACTCACCAACGCGTTCCTCAGCTACGTGCGGATGGAGGACGTCGAGAAGCAGCTGCAGGCCTTCGCCGGTCACCCGGAGGCACGCAGTCACGCACTGCGCAGCATCCAGCGGCTCGCCGCCGGACAGCTCCCCGAGTCCCTGCCGGACCTCCCGCGCTACTGGCTGGTTCCCGCCGTCACGGCACTGCACCCCGACGGACGGCTGGACGAGTCGCTGGCGGAGCAGGCCCGGCAGCGCAACCCGGAGGCGGCCGGGATCTTCCTCACCATCGCGCAGGGGGCGTTCGGCCGGGGCACGGCGGTGGTGCACGACCTGCCGTCGCTGCTGCGACCCGACGGTGAGGGCCGCTGGAGTCGCTGGCAGGTGCTGGTGTGGCAGGCCGTCGTGCTGGGGGCGTTCGGGCCGGATGCCCTGGAGGTCGTCGGTGATGTCGTGGCCGGGGTGCTGGCCACCGAGCAGGACTGGGACGGCTGGGCACAGCGGACCATGAAGCACCACGATGACCGGAAGCAGCCCAGCACTCAGCAGTTCGCGACGCTCAGATGGGTGCTCGACCGGTTCGAGGAGGCCACCGGGCAGGCACTCGTCGTGGAGGGGGTCTCCCCGCAGAGCACCGGCCCGGACTTCGTGGCCGCGGACTCCCCCGTCGAGACGCCGGTGCCCGACGACCCCGCACCGGAGGAGGAACCGACCATCGACCCGCAGGAGGCCGCGACGACGATGCTGCTGGAGGCCCTCACCCTGCGAGTGGTCGGCAGCGGCGAGGAGGAGGACGAGCTGCTGCTCGAGGCCTCACGGGCCCGTGAGGAGTTCATGCAGCTGTTGAAGCAGACCCCGTCCCCGGACTCCCCCCTGGCCACGACCCCGGCGTTGCGGACCGTGCAGGAGATGGTGACCGCTCCGGGGGTGCCACCCGCCTCCCGGACCTGGCTGTGGCGTCGTCTCCTGCCGCACTTCGCACCACTGGCCGAGCAGTGCGGCGAGGGCCTGGCCTCCCCACCACCCGCCCCGGAGGTCACCATCGCGCACGTCAAGGACCTGGTGGTCGGACCCGACGGGGTGCAGCAGCCGTCGAGGTTGCGGGCGATCCGCAGCAACATCGAGGCGCAGGCCCCGGCGGGCTTCCTCACCATGGGGATCCCCGTCAGCGTGGCCGGTGCCGTGCTGCTGGTGCTGGCCGTCTTCCTGCTGACCCAGAACCCGACGTGGGGTTTCCTGCTGCTGTTGGTGGCGCTGGCCGGCCTGGTCCTGGGAACACAGCTGGTGAGCAGGACCCAGACGGCACGGGAACAGGTCGAGGCCCAGTTGAAGTCCTTGGACCACAAGGTGGAACGCGCCACCAAGGAGGCCCTCGCCCAGCAGGAACGGACCCAGGCGGACCGGGAGACCCGGCAGGAGCTGGTGACCCGGTTCCAGGCGGCGCAGTCAGCGCTGCGGCGGTGGTGAGGTGCGCGACAGGGCGTCAGTCGCCGAGCCCGGTGCCGACGTCGCGGGCCGTGCGGACCCACGGGTGGTCCAGGGGAACCAGTGACAGGTTGCCCGCGACCTGCTCCAGCGGGACCGCGACGGTGCCGTCGCCCTGACTGCCGACCATGATCCCGGAGGCCCCGTCGGCGATCAGTTCCGCCGCCGCCGTGCCGATGCGGGAACCGAGCAGCCGGTCCTCGGCGCACGGGGTGCCGCCGCGCTGCACGTAGCCGAGGATCGTCACCCGGGACTCCAGCCCGGTCATGGCCTCCAGGTCACGTGCGAGCCGGAACACGTGCTCGCGGTGCTCGTCGAGGACCCGCGCCAGGTGTTGTTTCGCGGCCACCTTCTCCTCAGGAGACTTTGCGGAGCGTTTCAGCGACTCCGCCGCAGCGATGGCCCGTGACGTCGCCACGTCGGTGGCACCCTCCGCCACCGCGATGACGCTGAAGTGCTTGCCCTGGGCCTGCCTGCCCCGGATGGTCTCGGCCACCGACTCCAGCGTGTAGGGGATCTCCGGGATGAGGACGATGTCCGCACCGCCCGCGATGCCGGCCCCCAGCGCCAGCCACCCGGCCCGGTGCCCCATGATCTCCGCCAGCACCACCCGGTGGTGGCTGTGCGCCGTCGAGTGGAGCCGGTCGATCGCCTCGGTGGCGATCTCCAGTGCGGTGGAGAACCCGAAGGTGTTGTCGGTGTGTGCGACGTCGCGGTCGATGGTCTTCGGCAGGTGCACCACGGGGATCCCCGCATTGGCCAGACGCAGGGCATTCTTCGCGGTGCCGCCGCCCCCCAGCATCACCAGGCAGTCCAGCCCGTTGCGGTCCACCACCTCCGCGATCCGGGGGATGGCGTCGACGGTCTCGCCGTCGATCACCATGCGGTGCACCTTGTCGCGGCTGGTGCCGAGGATGGTGCCGCCGACGGTGAGGATGCCGGACAGGCTGGCGTGGTCCAGGGGAACGAACCGGTTCTCCGCCAGGCCCCGCACCCCGCCCTGGAAACCGATGAGCTCCATGCCGTGCCGTTCCAACGCGGCCTTGCCGAGCCCACGGATGGCGGCGTTGAGTCCCGGTGAGTCACCTCCGGCGGTGAGCACCCCGATGCGTGTGGTCATCTCACAACCCCCTGTGGTCGATTGGGGCTCACTCTACTCCGGCACGCTGCGGAACACGCCTGATTCCGCCCCGTGGGAGTGGGACGGGGTGAGGTCAGTCGAAGATCGGGCCCCGGTCGCGGGAACGCTTCAGCTCGAAGAAACCGTCGTAGGCCGTGACCTTCACGAAGCCGTCGAACAGCTCACCGGCGGCCTCCCCCTTCGGGGCCGGGGAGATCACGGGGCCGAACAGGGCCATGCCGCCCACCCGGATGATCGGGGTGCCGACGTCGGGGCCCACCAGGTCCTGCGCCACCTTCTGGTAGCCGCGGGCCAAGGCGTCGAACTCGTCGCCGGTGGCGGCCTCGGCGATCCCGACGTCCAGGTCGCAGTCGGCCAGGGCGTGCGCGACGGTCTCCACCGAGACGGGCTCACCACCCGGGTGGATGCGGGTGCCGAGAGCGGTGTAGAAGTCGCGGAGCACCTCGTGGCCGTAACGTTCCTGCACGGCCGCCGCGGCGAAGGAGGCGACCCGCGTGCCGTCGATGTGGGCGCGGTACCCCGGGTCCAGGTCACGACCCTCGTTGAGGATGAACAGGCTCATCGGGTGGAAGGTGATCGCGACATCACGGACCTGCTCCACCTCCAGCATCCACCGGGAGGTCATCCAGGCCCAGGGGCAGGTCGGGTCGAACCAGAGATCAACATGTGTCGTCATGCCCCCATCCCACCGTGTCACGACCCAGAACTCAAGATCGCACGGATCTCGACGAAGGCCATCCGGGCCTCGATCCTCATCAGCCCCAGGTTCGCATCCAGCGGTCCCTGCATCACCAGGATGGTGTCCTCACCGGTCTCGTAGACCACCAGGTAGCCGGTGCGACCGCGCAGCACCACCTCGGCCAGCTCCCCGATCCCTGACCGCTCGGAGATGCGTCGCCCGAGACCGATCGACGACGCCGCCATCGCCGCGATGCGTTCCGCATCGGCCTCCGGGAAGTCGTGCGCGATGGCAAGCCCCTCCTGGGAGGCGATCATCACCCCACCCAGCTCGGGGACGGAGGTGTGAATGGCATCCAGCACCTGGCCCAGTTCATTGGATTTGCTCGTGGAATGCATTGCCCGACGGGAAGGCTCCGAGGAGACCGGTCCACGGTCCCCGTGCTTGCCGAGGACATTTGGAACGGTGAAATCGCTCAACCCGTCGTCATAGTCGTCATTGCCCTGGTTCGGGGCGGCCTCCAGCATGGTCTTCCTCGTTCCTCTTCAGCGCTCCTACTGATCGTAGAAGCACCCCCGGCGAAATGCCACACCGGGTTCCACCAGCAGTTTTCCTGCCCATGAGTGGCCGAAGGTTCAGTCCGGGAGATATCGTTTTCACTGGACAACCATGGGAGGGTGACATGAAGGGACGCGGCGCGGTCGTCGCCGTCGGTCTCGCGGCACTGGTCGCAGGTGGAGCGGGCGCGAGTGCATGGCTCGTCGAACGCACCCTGACCGATGAGACGAATCGGATCCTGCAGGCACAGGGAGTGAACGCCCAGGTGACCTATTCGGGCAGATCGGCGAAGGTGACGGTGGACATGGCCGACACCGAATGGGTGGGCGACATCATCGCCGGAATCCCGGGGGTCTCCGACGTCTCCGTGAACGCCTCCCAACCGACGGCGGATTCCACCGTCACCCCGACGGCGACCCTGAGCGCCACGGCCAGCGCCTCGCCGTCACCCAGTTCGACTCCTTCCCCCACCCAGGTGGTCGAGACCCCTGCCCCACCCAGCGAGACGCCCTCACCCGAGGCGGAGCCCACCCCGTTGCCGGAGGTGGTGCTCCAGTTCGGTGGCGGGTCCGCCGACATGCTGGAGGGTCAGGATGAGCGGATCGAGCAGATCACTGCCTGGCTGGCGGCCAATCCCACCGAGGTGATCCAGGTCGTCGGCCACACCGACGGGGGACGCACCCCGTCGTTCCGGCAGAAGCTCTCCAAGGAGCGTGCCCAGCACGTCGCGGATCTGCTGGTGGCGGCCGGGGTGGATCCGGCCCAGCTGGTGGTGGTCGGGAAGGCCGACAAGGAACCGGTGGCCTCCAACGACACCCGAGAGGGCCAGGCCGCCAATCGTCGTGTGACGTTCGTAGCGCAAGGTGAAAGGTGACTCTGACATGAACGGCTATCTCCTGCTCACCCTCGAGTTGTTCCTGATCCTCGCGGTGTGTGCCACGCTGGCCTTCCTGGCGGGTTGGTTCCTGTCGAAACGCCGTCGCGTCACCGTGCCGTCGGAGCCGGTGGCCGCCCTGGCGCCGGAGGCGGCGTCGCTGGCGGCCGGTCCCGGCACGGACATGGTCTCCGGGGACACGGTGCGCGTCTATGACGAGGCGCAGTACCGGGCCGTCGAGAAGCGCGCGGTGGAGGCGGAACGCCGGGCCACGGATGCCGAGGCCCGGGTGGACCAGGTCAACAGCAGGATGACCGAGGCACAGGCCCGGCTGACTGCGGCGGAGGAGCGTTTCGCCCAGGCCGAGGCGCGTGCCGCCGAGGCGGAGGAACGCGCCGTGAAGGCCGCGACCCCGGAGCCCGCGGTGACCTCGGAGTCGGTGTCGCTGGCCGGGCATGATGCACGGATCGCGGAGCTGGAGGCCCTGGCCGAGCGTCAGGAGCGCGAGATGGCGCGGCTGGAGAAGCGGGCGACGGCGGCGTGGGACAAGACGATGCCGCAGCTGCTGGAGCGCATCACGGTGCTGGAGAGCGATCTGGACCAGGCGCAGCACGACAACGCCGAGCTGAAGTCCCTGCTCGATCTGGAGCGGGGGGTCACCGGCCCGACCGCGACGGCCCCGACCGCGCCCAGCGACGAGGTCATCGGGGACAGCCACTACGACACCATCGGTGGCGAGCCGTCGGTGCAGATGATCATCGGGCAGGAGGTCTCCGACAGCATCGGTGGGGACCAGGAGTTGGTGATCCGGGCGGAGGAGCCCGGGGCGATCGGCGGCGACGACGAACTGGCCATCCACGCCGAGGACACCGGCGCCATCGGTGGCGACGACGAACTGGTGATCCGCGCGGAGGACCCCGGAACGATCGGCGGCGACGAGCAGGCCTTCGGCCTCGCCGGTGTGGCCGAGCACATCGGCCAGGAGCCGGGGCGTGGGGCCGAGGAGGACCTCGAGGCCGTGATCCTCCCGAAGCGGGCTGACGACGATGCACTCGGGATGCCGGAGGATCAGGAGCACCCGGTCGAGGAGGCCGAGGGCACCGACGATGTGGCTGAGGCCGTGGGCGATGCCGAGGAGTCGCTCCAGGAGGCCGGGGAGATCGAGGAGGTCGAGGATGGGCAGGGCCTGACGTCGGCGGACCTCGAGGCCGCGGCCACCGGGTCCGGAGCCCGGGACGAGGAGATCGAGGAGACCATCGTCCTCGACGAGATGGCCGACGCCACCAACGTCATGGTCCTGGGCGACCTCACCACCGAGCCCGGAACCCGAGGTCATCGCCGAGGATGCCGTGCACACCGACCCCGAGGAGACCCCCGAGACGACCCCCCAGGAGGCCGAGATCGACGGACTCGACCAACCGTCAAGCGAGCACGACCCGTCGGGAGACGACCTCGACCAGGAGCCCACCGCCCACACCGACACCGACCACCACGACCACCTCACCCCTGAGGACCAGGACGAGGAGATCGAGGAGACCATCGTCCTCGACGAGATGGCCGACGCCACCAACGTCATGGTCCTGGGCGACCTCACCACCGAACCCGAGACCGG
>NZ_RQZG01000026.1 GCF_003859805.1 Arachnia propionica | reverse complement strand
GAGCACGGTCACCACCAAGATCGGCACCTCCGGCTGGGGCCGAGCAGCCGGACGAGGCCTGTTCGCCGCCGGGATCGTGCTCACCTTCACCGAGGAGTACGACAAGGCCGACAAGCGCTACCGCGAGCAGAACCCCGAGCTCACCGAACAACAACGCCACCTCAAGACCATCGAGACCACCACCGTGAGATCGACCTCGCAGATCGGAGCGGCCATGGGAACTGGAGCGGCCATCGGTGCACTCATGCCGGTTGGCGGCCCCTTGATCGGGCTCGGTGTCGGTCTTGCCGTCGGCCTCGGCATGAGCATCCCAGTCGGAAAGGACAAGACCATCGGAGACGCTGTCGCTGACGTTGGAGAAGGATTTTGGAATTTCGCGAAGGGGTTGTTCGGGTGATCTCTTCATCTCTGATGATTCCGCTGGAAGCTGTAGAGTTCACGGCCCCGACTGCTCTTCTGGGGCTCGCGCTAGGGGCCCTTGGGATTTCCTCTCTTTATCAAGGATGGAAGGTCTACACTGAAGCTGTGCCGCGTTTCGTGCTCACATACCGGGGTTGGTCCAGTGTGCAGTTGACCCTCCCATACTCAGGGACTTGGCTTCTCTGCATGGGAGTAGGTGCTTGGGGGCAGGTCATTCCGTTACTTTTCATGCGTATCTTCAGTGTCATCTGGCTTCTCAGTGGCGTGGTCATGTTCCTTGGCTTCTTGGTCTGGTTCCCGCGTTTCTTGTTGCCGCCGTGGTATCGGCGTGCGCTCAGGGCGGGTGTTCCCAGGCATGATCCGTATGCGATGGGTGCGTTCAAGGCTCTTCCGGTTGAGAAGCAGAAGGCGGCGGTTCAGGGGCGGGGTCGATGACATTTGTCGAGTGTCAAGGGAAGCTCAAGGCCATCGAGAGCGCCACCGTGCGTTCGACCTCGCTGATCGGGGCAAACTCGTGTCGGTCGGTGGGTCCTTGGTCGGCCTTGGTGTAGGGCTTGCCGTCGGTCTTGGTATGAGTATCCCGGTCGGGAAGGACAAGACCATCGGAGACGCTGTCGCTGACGCCGCAGAGAATTTCTGGAACTTTGCTAAGGGGTTATTTGGATGATTCCATCAATGCTGCCAGTCGCATTGGAAGCAACAGAACTCACGGCCCCGATTGCACTTGTAGGAGTTGCACTCGGGGTGATGGGGCTGTTTTCCCTTTACCAAGGATGGAGAGCCTACACTGAACCTGTTCCTCGTTTCGTAGTGAACTACCGTGGGTGGTCCTGCCCGCTCTTGGTTCTTCCTTATTCAGGAACGTGGTTTCTGTGTTTGGCGATGGGATCATGGGCTCCGGTGCTTCCGTTGCCTCTGATGCGAGCTATGAGTGTTATCTGGTTATTCAGTGGCATCATCACGCTTCTTGGTGCCATCATCTGGTTCCCGCGTTTCTTGTTGCCGCCGTGGTATCGGCGTGCGCTCAAGGCGGGTGTTCCCAGGCATGATCCGTATGCGATGGGTGCGTTCAAGGCTCTTCCGGTTGAGAAGCAGAAGGCTGCGGTTCAGGGGCGTGGTCGATGACAGTTGTCGAGTATCAGGGAAAGCTCAGGATCATTGAGACCACCACAGTGCGTTCGACCTCGCTGATCGGTGCTCTCATGCCGGTTGGCGGCCCTTTGATCGGGCTCGGTGTCGGTCTTGCAGTCGGCCTCGGCATGAGCATCCCAACTGGAAGTGGCAAGAACGTTGGGGGCCGGATTGCTGACTTCGGGGAAGGTGTCTGGAACGGCATAAAAGGGTTTTTTGGCGGATGATGCGCGCCTTGGTCTTGCTGCAAGTTGTGGAACCAGGGGCTCTCCTTACTGGTTTGATCCTTGTGGTTCTGGGGGTCTCCTCTCTGTGGCAGGGATGGAAGGCCTACAACGAGCCCATCCCGCGGTTTGTTGTCAACTACCGGGGGTGGTCCTGTCCCCTCTTGACCCTTCCTTATGCTGGCGTCTGGGTGCTGTGTATGGCAGTCGCCAGCTTGGAGCCGATTCTACCTCGAGTGGTCATGCAGGTGCTTGGCCTGATCTGGCTTCCTTCAGGTGCCATTCTTTTCTTGGGCTTCCTCTTCTGGTTCCCGCGGTTCCTGCTCCCGCCGTGGTATCGTCGTGCGCTCAAGGCGGGTGTTCCTCGGCATGATCCGTATGCGATGGGGGCGTTCAAGGCTCTTCCAGTTGAGAAGCAGAAGGCTGCGGTTCAGGGGAGGGGTTGATGACAGTTGTTGCGTGTTTGGGGAAGTTCAGGGCCGACGGGGCCACCACTGTGGGTTCGACCTCGCAGATCGGAGCTGCCGTGACTGTCGGAATGATGATCGGTGCGCTCATGCCGGTTGCCGGTTTCCCGATCAGCTTTGGTGTGGGGCTTGCGGTAGGCCTTGGCATGATTATCTCGGTCGAAAAGGACAAGACCGTCTGTGATGTCATTGCTGATGTCGGAGAGGGGGCATGGAACTTCATGAAAGGTCTGTTCGGTTGATCGTAACTCAGATGGCTCTACTGGTGATCGAGGAGCTGACGCCCGGTTACGTCTTTACGGGGATTGCCCTCAACCTCATCGGCTTGCTGTCCTGGTGGCAAGGATGGAAGGTGTACACCGAGGCTGTGCCGCGCTTCGTGACCACATATCGAGGGTGGTCCAGCCCTCTTCTGACTCTTCCCTACGGGGGCACCTGGTTGTTTTGTATGGGAACTATTGTTTGGGTGCCCGTTGCTCCACTGGCGCTCATGCGCATTGTCAGCATCATCTGGTTCATCAATGGAATAGTCATGTTCCTTGGTTTCTTGGTCTGGTTCCCGCGCTTTTTGTTGCCGCCGTGGTATCGTCGTGCGCTCAAGGCGGGGGTTCCCAGGCATGATCCGTATGCGATGGGGGCGTTCAAGGCTCTTCCGGTTGAGAAGCAGAAGGCTGCGGTCTCCCGGCGTGACAGGTGACGAGGATGCTCGAGCGGCTGTCCTGCTTCAGCAGCTCCCGACCCGGAGAACGGTTTTGTCAGGGTGGTGGGCAAGAATGACCCCCATGACTGCTCGCGAGATTCTTGAGACCACCGACTGGGGTCACCTCATCCACGCCTACGGCATCGGAGCTGACAACGTGGCGGACCTGGAGACCTTGCTGGGGGACGACGCAGAGGTCATGGGACGCGCCGTCGACGCACTCGACGGGGCCTACCTGCACCAGAGCACCATCTTCCCCGCCACCCCGCCTGCCTTGGCCTTCGTGCTGGCCGTGCTCTCACGCTGGGGGCGTGGGGCTCAGAAATATCCTGTCGCACCGGACCTGCTGGCCTGGGTCGAGGAGGTGGGCTGGTCGCTGTACCCCTATCTCGACGACGTGCGCTCCCGCACCTTCGACCAAGGCGCGCAGGACCGGATCGCCGCGGCCCTCGACGCCGATGAACTGGACTGGGAGGACCAGGCCGAGGACCTCGACCAGGTGCTCGGCAACGCCGGCCTCGCGCTCCTCGAACTCGCACCCACCGCGGTGAAGGTGCTCTCGGAGCTGTCCGTGGAGCCAGTCCGGGAGTTGGACCGCAGGGTGACGCGGGCCGCCATCCCGTGGGTGATCATCGCGAAGGACGACGAGGCGGCTCCGGTCCTCGTCGCTCGCCTGGGGCAGCTGCCCGATGACCTTCCGCCCGCCTGGCAGGACAGCGTGGTGAATGAGCTGAAGGATCTGAGGGCCCAGCTGTGAACCGGTGTGAGCAACTCATCGAAGGGACCAACTGGGGGGCCCTGGGCGAGCACGCCCATGGTCCCGCCACCGATCTGCCGGAGTTGCTCGGGGTCCTGCTCAGCGGTGACGGCGAGGCCGCCCGGGAAGCCGTGCACGAGATCTGGGAGGCGACGATGCACCAGGGTCGGGCCTTCGACTCGACTCCACCGGTCACACGCTTCCTCGCCCACTGGATCGCAGGGCAAGGCGATGAGGACTGGGATGAGGCCGGGCCCTACATTGCGCTCAGGCACATCCACGAATCGGGTCAGGCCGCTCGGGAGCCCGAGGCGGAGGACTCGGAGCTGGCTGCCTGCGCGGCGGAGGTCCTGGGGGAGCTGGCCCCGCTCGCTCTGCAACCCACCCACCCGGCCGATGGCATCATCACCGCCGCCCTGCTGCCCTGGGTGGGGGTCCTCGGCTCCCACCGGCAGGCGGTGTCACTGCGGACCCGGTTGGACGCCGCACTGGATGGTGACGCAACCACCCGGGAGTGGCGAGGTCTGGCGGTCCTCGGGCTCGGGGAACTGGGGCAGGACGTCTCCCGGTTCCTCGACGACCCCGATCCCGCGATCCGGACCTGTGCGGCCTTGACGAGCAGCGGGGCGGGAGCCACCCGGGTCCTGCAGGAGACGGCTGCACTCGGGGAGGCCGCCGACGAGTGGTTCGCCTGGACGGTCAGTTTCCGTTTCATCCACGGGGTCTCGAATGCCTGTGAACTGGAGCTGAGGGCGCGGCAAGGCTGAGGGACGAGTTGAGGTTCACGTCGTCCACTTGGCCGGTGATTGAATCTTGAACCGCGTGATTGCGGGGCGATGAGCCTTTCGGCCGGTTCTCGCATCAAGGGCGCAGTTGGTCCGCAGGCCCGCTTAGCTCATAAACTGAGGCGCTGTATGAAAGGGGGAGCCATGTCCGGCCCCAACGACAACTTCGATCCCAAGCAGGTCGCAGCACTCAGTGCTGAGGCCATCGACGGGTTCGTTGCTGACGCCCTGGCCGCGGTGGGGGCGGCCGCGACGACCGCTGAACTCAAACAGGTTCGACTCCTGCACGCAGGCGACAAGTCCCCGCTCGCACTGGCGAACCGCGAGATCGGGGCACTGCCCCCCGCAGCCCGCAAGGAGGCCGGCGCCCGTGTCGGCAAGGCCCGTGGGCGCGTGACCGAGGCCATCGTCACCCGACAGGACGAACTGGCGGCCAGCGAACAGGCCGCTGCCCTCATCGCCGAGCGTGTCGACATGACGTTGCCCGTCGACCTGCATCCCCAGGGTGCCCTGCATCCGGTCACCTCGCTCATCGACGAGATGTGTGACGTCTTCGTCGCGATGGGCTGGGAGGTGGCCGAGGGGCCCGAGGCCGAGGGGGAGTGGTACAACTTCGACGCCCTCAACCTCGGCCCGGATCATCCGGCACGCGGCGAGCAGGACACGCTGTGGATCGAACCGATGGGTTCGGGGAAGCTGCTGCGCACCCAGACCTCACCGGTCCAGGCCCGAGCCATGCTCACCCGGGACCTGCCCCTCTACATCGTCAGCCCCGGCAAGGTGTTCCGCGCCGACGAGTACGACGCCACGCACCTGCCGGTCTTCCACCAGTTGGAGGGGCTGGTCGTCGACAAGGGCATCTCGATGGCGGATCTGCGTGGGGTGCTGGACCACTTCGCCCAGGCGATGTTCGGCGATGTCACCACGAGGATGCGTCCTCACTACTTCCCGTTTACCGAGCCCTCGGCTGAGGTGGACCTGCAGTGCTTCGTCTGCCGTGGTGAGTCCGGCCCCGACAAGCCGTGTCGCACCTGCCGCTCTGAGGGATGGATCGAGTGGGGCGGCTGTGGTGTGGTCAACCCCCGCGTCCTGCAGGCCTGCGGCATCGACTCGGAGGTCTACTCCGGATTCGCCTTCGGGATGGGGGTGGATCGCACCGTGATGTTCCGCACCGGTGCCCCCGACCTGCGTGACTTCGTCGAGGGCGACATCCGCTTCTCCCGTTCCACCGTCGTTGGAGGCAACCGATGAAGGCCCCGATCTCCTGGCTCCGCGAGCTGGTCCGGCTCCCCGCCGAGACCACCACCGCGGAGATCGCCGAGAAGTTCACCGCGCTGGGACTCACCGTCGAACACATCGAGACCACTGGTCCCGGCGTGACCGGCCCGCTCGTGGTCGGCAAGGTGCTGAGTTTCACCGAGGAGCCGCAGAAGAACGGCAAGACCATCCGGTACTGCCGGGTCGATGTCGGTGAGCACAACGACGCCGCGACCGATGAGCACCCTGCTTCCCGCGGCATCGTGTGCGGGGCGCACAACTTCGAGGAAGGCACCCTCGTCGTGGTGGCCCTGCCCGGCGCCGTGCTGCCCGGCGACTTCCGGATCTCCTCGCGCAAGACCTACGGTCACATCTCCGACGGCATGATCTGTGCCGAGGACGAACTCGGGCTCGGTACGGACCACAGCGGCATCATGGTGCTCTCACCCAAGCTGGGGCTGGCTCCCGGCGACGATGCACTGGAGGCCCTGTGGACCCGCGACGAGGTGCTGGACATCGACGTGACCCCGGATCTCGGCCACTGCCTCTCCCTGCGTGGGCTCGCCCGCGAGGCCGCGACCGTCCACGACGTCGCCTACCACGACCGCTACGACACCCCGATGCCGGAACCGATCCGTGCGGGCTACCCGATCGCCAACCTCTCGGACCGCTGCACCGCCTTCGTCGCCCTGACCATCGAGGGGTTCGATCCGGCGGCGGCCACCCCCAGGTTCATGGTCGAGAGGTTGCAGGCCGCAGGGGTGCGTTCCATCTCCCTGCCCGTGGACGTCACCAACTACGTGATGCTCGAGTCCGGGCAGCCACTGCACGCCTACGACGCGGAGAAGCTGGTGGGTCCCATCCGGGTCCGGCTGGCCACTGCCGGGGAGGAACTCACCACCCTCGACGGGGTGCGCCGCAGGCTCGACATCGACGACCTCCTCATCACCGACGACTCCGGCCCCATCGGTCTGGCAGGCGTCATGGGTGGGGAGACCACCGAGGTCTCCGAGACCACCAGTGCCATCGTGCTGGAGGCCGCAGCCTTCTCCCCGGCCAGCGTCTCGCGCACCTTCCGCAGGCACGGTCTGCCCTCGGAGGCCTCCAAGCGTTTCGAGCGCACGGTGGACCCGGCACTGCCCTTCGCCGCGGCACGCCGCGCGGCGGACCTCCTCGTCGAGCATGGCGGGGGGCGTGTCCTCGACGGCTTCACGGTCGTCGGTGGGGCACCTGCCTGGCACCGCATCGACATGCGCGCCGGGCTCATCCCGGCCATCCTCGGCGGTGACATCAGCACCTTCGAGTCCATCCGGGTGCTGGAGGCCGGGGGCTGTCGGGTCACGGCGCTGGGGGACTCCCTGACCGTCGAGGTGCCGACGTGGCGCGGCGACCTGCGGGACCCCTACGACATCGTGGAGGAGGTGGGCCGCAAGGTCGGCTACCACCGGATCGGGCGACGTGTGCCCATCGCCCCGCCCGGACGTGGGCTCACGACCACGCAGCGGACCCGACGCGCCATCATGCGGGCCGTGGCCGAGGCCGGGTTCACGGAGGTGCTGAGTCTGCCGTTCATCTCCGAGTCGGACCTGGACCGGTTGCGACTCGACCCCTGGGATCCACGCCGTCTGGTGGTCCGGTTGGCGAATCCGCTGGCCGAGACCACCCCGTTCCTTCGGACCTCCCTCCTGCCGGGGCTGTTCATGTCAGTGGCGAGGAACACCTCCCGTTCCCTGGATGACCTGGCCCTCTTCGAGCGTGGATCGGTCTGGTTCGACCGCGGCGGCAAGGCTGCTCCCCGCCCGGGGGTGGAGCAGCGGCCGACCAGTGATGAGCTGGCGGCCATCGAGGCCGCGCTGCCCGAACAGCCGGAGATGATCGCCGCCGTCGTGACGGGCAACTGGCAACCTGCGGGGTGGCACGGGCCTGCGGTCCCGGCCGACTGGCGCCACGTCGTCGCCTTCGCCGAGACCGTCTGCCGGGTGGCCGGGCGCCGCCTGGAGCGCATGAACGCGACGACGGCGCCGTGGCATCCGGGACGCTGTGCGGAACTGCTGGTGGGGGGAACCCACATCGGCCACGCCGGTGAACTGCATCCCGACGTGATCCGTGACTTCGGGCTGCCCGCCCGCACCTGCGCGGTGGAGCTGAACCTCACCGCCCTGTTCGGTCGGGACACCGAGCCGGTGCGGATCGACCAGCTGACCGGTTTCCCGTTGGCGAAGGAGGACGTGGCGCTCGTCGTCGACGAGGGAACCCCCGCGGAGGCGGTTCGGTTGGCACTCGTTGAGGGGGCCGGGCGGCTGCTGGAGTCGGTGACGCTGTTCGACGTGTACCGGGGTGACCAGGTTCCGCAGGGCAAGAAGTCACTGGCCTTCGCGCTGCGTTTCCGCGGGGACCGGACCCTCAAGGATGCCGAGGCCGCCGAGGCCAGGGACGCCGCCATCGCAGTCGCCGCCAAGCAGTTCGGGGCGGTTCAGCGGGCCTGATCCGAGGGCAGTTCGCCACGGGAGAAGGTCTCGACCAGCATGGCAGCCCGGTCGAATTCCTCGTCGACCTCCGGAGCCACCGTCGTTCTCAGGGAGACCACGATGGTGACGACGAGGTTGGCGAGGAATCCGGGCAGGATCTCGTAGAGGTCGAAGATCCCGCCGTCGATCTTGCCCCAGACGGCGACGACGACGGCTCCGGTCAGCATCCCGGCCAGTGCACCCCAACGGGTCAGGCGCTTCCAGTACAGCGAGAGCACGACCACCGGGCCGAAGGCGGCCCCGAACCCGGCCCAGGCGAAGGCGACGAGCTTCAGGATGGTGTTGTCCGCCTGCCAGGCCAGGGCGGCGGCGATGAGGGAGACCAGCAGCACCCCGATGCGTCCGATGAGCACGGACCGTTGCTCCGAGAGTTGTTCCGTGCGGAAGCTGCGGTAGAGGTCCTCGACCAGCGCGGAGGAGGAGACCAGCAGCTGGGAGCTGATCGTGGACATGATGGCGGCGAGGATGGCGGCCAGCATGAATCCCGCGATCAGGGGGTGGAACAGCAGCTGCCCCAGGGCGATGAAGACCGTCTCCGCGTTGGGCAGGGCCCCGGTGTCCCGTCGGTAGACGGCGATGCCGACCAGCGCGGTGGCCGCGGCACCGAGACAGGCCAGCAGCATCCAGCCGATCCCGATGCGGCGACCGGCCCGGGCCTGCTGCGGGCTCTCCAGCGCCATGAAACGCACGATGATGTGGGGCTGTCCGAAGTAGCCGAGCCCCCACGCCAGTGCGGAGGTCACCCCGAGGACGGAGGTCGAGGCGCCCCACAGGGCCCAGGTGCCGGGGTCGAGCTCGGTGATGGTGGTCACCAGTGGAGAGAGGCCACCGAGATGGATGACGCCCGCGATGGGCACCGCCACCAGGGCGGTGACCATCATCAGTCCTTGGACGACATCGGTGTAGGCGACGGCCAGGAAACCGCCGACCAGGGTGTAGAGCACCGTGATGCCGGCCACCAGGAGCATCCCGACCTGGTAGCTCATGCCGAAGGAGGCCTGGAAGAACTCACCCCCGGCCACCATGCCGCTGGAGACGTAGAAGGTGAAGAACACCAGGATGATGGCCCCGGCCGTGATCCGGATCATCCGGGAGTCGTCCCGCAGCCGTCGTCCGAGGAAGGTGGGGATGGTCAGTGCGTTCCCGGCCACCTCGGTGTAGGTCCGCAGCCTCGGAGCGGTGTACTTCCAGTTCAACCAGGCACCGATGGTCAACCCGATCGCGATCCACAGTTCCACCATCCCGGTGAGGTAGAGCGCGCCGGGCAGTCCCATGAGCAGCCAGCCGGACATGTCCGAGGCCCCTGCGGACAGTGCGGTGGCAACGGGACCGAGTTTTCGTCCGGCCAGCATGTAGTCATCGATGTTGCTGGTGCGTCGGTACGCCCACAGCCCGATGAGGATCATGGCGACGAAGTACACGATCATCGCGATGGTCTGGTACGTCTGATCGGTCATGGTCCCTCCTTCGTTGCAGTGCCTACAAGGTAGACGCTCCACCGGCCATGATGGGGTGATTCCAGATTGTGGGTAGCATGCACGGTGTGCTGAACAGTGTTCGAATCGTGGCTGCGGGATGCCGGATCCTCGACCAGTGGGGGTTGGCCGACCTCTCGATGCGCCGTGTCGCGGACGAGCTCGGGGTGCAGGCCGGGGCGCTGTACTACCACGTGCCGAACAAGCAGTCCCTGCTGGCCGGGATCGCCGATGTCATCCTCGCCGCGGTGCCGACCCCCTCGGCCGAGGAACCGGGGGAGTGGCTGCGGGGTTGGTGCCATGGTCTGCGCCAGGTGCTGCTCTGCCACCGTGACGGGGCGGAACTGGTCTCCTCCACCACGGCGCTCGGCCTGGGGGAGGTGGACCCGACGGCGGAGGGACGGCGGGTGCTCCACGTCGCCGATGTCACGGAACCGGACGCCACGATGGCGGCCTTCCTGCACTTCGTGCTCGGGCACACCATGGCCGAGCAGACCCGCAGCCAGCTCGTCACTCTCGGTGTCCTGAGCGAGTTCGACGCCGAGCAGGCCGAGGCCGACTTCACCCATGGCGTCGACCTGCTGGTGGCAGGCCTCAGGCCGGGACCACGTTGACGAGCTTCGGGGCCTTGACGATCACCTTGCGCACCCCGTTCGGGATCTCCTTGACGATGCGGGGGTGGGACAGGGCCAGCTTCTCCAACTCCTCCTCGGTGATGTCGACCGACACCTCGAACTGGGCCCGGACCTTGCCACGCACCTGGACCACGGCCGTGATGGTGTCGTCGACCACCAGGGTCGGATCCGCCACGGGGAAGGCCTCGAAGGCCAACGAGTGCTCGTGTCCCAGTCGCTGCCACAGCTCCTCCGCGATGTGCGGGGCCAGCGGCGCGACCATGAGGACCAGGGGCTCGACGGCGGCGCGGGGCACCCGGTCCAGCTTCGTCAGTGCCGAGTTGTACTCGGTGAGGCGGGCGATGGCGGTGTTGAACGACAGCGCCTCGTAGTCGTGCCCGACCGCGTCGATGGTCTTGTGGAGTGCTCGCAGTGTCGCCTCGTCGAGGGCATCGTCGGTGACGTGCACCTCACCGGTGGTCTCGTCGACCACGTTGCGCCACAGCCGCTGCAGGAACCGCTGGGAGCCGACGATGGCGCGGGTCTCCCACGGCTTCGACTGGTCGAGTGGTCCCATCCCCATCTCGTAGAGGCGGAAGGTGTCGGCGCCGTACAGCTCGTACATCAGGTCGGGCGTGACGATGTTCTTCAGGGACTTGCCCATCTTCCCGTACTCGCGCCTGACGTCCTGCCCCTGCCACACGTAGCGGGTGGCGCCGTTCTCCTCGATCTCCTCCACCTCGTCGGCCGGGACCGGCTGCCCGCGGTCGTCACGGTAGGCGTAGGCCTGGATGTAGCCCTGGTTGAACAGCCTTCGGAACGGCTCGGCGGAGGAGACGTGACCGAGATCGAACAGCACCTTGTGCCAGAACCGGGCGTACAGCAGGTGCAGCACCGCGTGTTCCACACCGCCGACGTACAGGTCCACACCACCGACATCGCCCTCGCCACGCGGTCCCATCCAGTACCGCTCCACCTCGCGGTCCACGAACCGTTCCCGGTTGGCGGGGTCCAGGTAGCGCAGCTCGTACCAGCACGAGCCCGCCCACTGCGGCATCACGTTCAACTCGCGGCGGTACGTCCTCACCCCGTCGCCCAGATCCAGCTCCACCGTGGTCCACCCGGTGGCGCGTGACAGCGGTGGCTGCGGATCGGAGTCCTTGTCGTCGGGGTCCAGGGCCTTCGGCGAGTAGTCGTCCACCTCGGGCAGGGTCACCGGCAGCATCGTCTCGGGGAGCGCCACGGGCATTCCCTCCTCGTCGTAGACGATGGGGAAGGGCTCGCCCCAGTAGCGTTGGCGGCTGAACAGCCAGTCGCGCAGCTTGAAGTTCACCGTCGACTCACCCAGCCCCCTGGCCTCCAGCCATTCGGTGATCGCGGCCTTCGCCCGGTCCACGGTCATGCCGTTGAGCGAGATCTCCGGGTTGGCGGAGTTGATGACCTCGCCGTCGCCGGTCCAGGCGGACGTGCCGTCGTGGTCCGGGCCGGGGGTGACGGTGTGGATGATCGGCAGCCGGTACTGGGTGGCGAACTCGAAGTCGCGCTGGTCGCCCGAGGGGACCGCCATGATGGCCCCGGTGCCGTATCCCATCATCACGTAGTCGGCGATGAAGACGGGGATGGCCCGGCCGTCGACGGGGTTGACCGCGAAGCGGCCGGTGAACAGGCCGGACTTCTCCTTGGTCTCGACGCGACGTTCCGCATCGGTCTTGCGGGCTGCCTGAGCGCGGTAGGCCGCGACGGCCTCGGCAGGGGAGGTGTACCCTCCGGTCCAGGCCTCATCGGTGCCCTCGGGCCACTCAGCTCCCGCGAGGTCGGCCAGGGGGTGTTCGGGGGCCAGCACCATGAAGGTGGCCCCGAACAGGGTGTCAGGCCGGGTGGTGAACACCTCGATCCGCTCGCCCGTGACGGACTCGGTGAAGAACACCTTGGCACCCTCGGAGCGCCCGATCCAGTTGCGCTGCATCGCCTTGACCTTCTCGGGCCACTCCAGCTGGTCCAGGTCCGCCAGCAGCCGGTCCGCGTACGCGGTGATCCGCATCATCCACTGGCTCATGTTGCGCTTGAAGACCGGGTAGTTCCCGATCTCGGAGCGGCCCTCGTTGGTGACCTCCTCGTTGGCCAGCACCGTGCCCAGCCCCGGACACCAGTTGACCGGGGCGTCGGAGAGGTAGGCCAGTCGGTGGGAGTCGATGATCCGGCGGCGCTCGGCGGTCTCCAACTCGTGCCAGGGCCTGCCCGACGGGGTGGGGCGTTTCCCCTCCTCGAACTCGGTGACCAGTTCGTCGATGTGGCGGGCCCGGCCCGCGTCCTCGTCGTACCAGGCGTTGAAGACCTGCAGGAAGATCCACTGGGTCCAGGTGTAGAAGTCCACGTCGGTGGTGGCCACGCTGCGACGCGGGTCGTGAGCCAGTCCCAGACGGCGCAGCTGGCGGCGCATGTTCGCCACGTTGTGCTCAGTGGTGATCCGGGGGTGCTGCCCGGTCTGGACGGCGTACTGCTCGGCGGGCAGACCGAAGGCGTCGTAGCCCAGCGCGTGTAGCACGTTGCGACCCTTCATCCGCTGGTAGCGGGCGAAGGTGTCGGTGGCGATGTAGCCCAGCGGGTGCCCGACATGCAGGCCTGCGCCGCTGGGGTAGGGGAACATGTCGAGGACGTAGAGCTTCTCACCCTTGCGGTCGGTCCTGGCGGGGTCGGCCCAGACCCCGGCGGGATTGGGTGCGCAGAAGGTCTCCTCGGCCTCCCAGCGGTCCTGCCATGCGGTCTCGATCTGCCCGGCCAGCTCAGCGGTGTACCGGAACGACGGCTCGCTCATCTCACTCCTCACGACCTGCCCTCGCGGGGGCGCGAGGACGCGGGCCGAGTCTATCGGTAGGGGGCCGGGATCGCCGTCCAGACGTGCAGTGGCGAGATGGGACGCGCCGCAATCTTGAATAAGTATTCTTTTTTCGGCATACTCTGTGGCATGACTTTCAGGGTGGCCGTTGCCGGGTGCACGGGATACGCGGGAGGAGAGGTGCTGCGTCTGCTGCTCCAGCACCCCGAGGTGGAGATCACGACGGTGACCGGCAACTCGTCCGTCGGTGACCGCCTCGGCGCCCACCAACCCCACCTGGCCCCCCTCGCGGACCGGGAGATCCTCGCCACCAGCCCGGAGAACCTCGCCGGGAACGACGTGGTCTTTCTGGCCCTGCCGCACGGGGCGTCCGCGGAGATCGCCGCAGGGCTCGGTGACGACGTGCTCGTCGTGGACGCCGGGGCGGACTTCCGGCTGAAGGATGCCGCCCAGTGGGAGAAGTTCTACGGCAGTCCCCACGCGGGCACCTGGCCCTACGGGCTTCCCGAACTGCCCGGCTGCCGTGACCTGCTCAAAGGGGCACGGCGGATCGCGGTCCCCGGGTGCTACCCGACGGCGGTCACCCTGGCCCTGTTCCCGGCCGTCGCCGCCGGGCTCGTCGATGCCTCGGCCATCACCGTGGTCGCCGCCTCCGGCACCTCGGGTGCGGGCAAGGCCGCCAAACCCCACCTCCTCGGCTCGGAGATCATGGGGAGCACCTCCGTCTACGGTGTGGGTGGCGTGCACCGCCACACCCCGGAGATCATCCAGAACCTCTCCCGCGTCACGGACGACGTGGTCAGCGTCTCGTTCACGCCGATGCTCGTCCCCATGCCGCGAGGCATCCTCGCCACCTGCTCGGCCCCCGTCCGGGTCGGGATGGATGCAGCCCGGGTCCGTGAGATCTACGCCGAGGCCTACGACGGCGAGCCCTTTGTCGACCTGCTGCCCGAGGGGACCTGGCCGGTCACCGGCAGCGTCGTCGGGTCCAACCGCGTCACGGTGCAGGTCACCGTCGATGAGACCGCCGGGCGACTCATCGCGGTCAGCGCCGTCGACAACCTCACCAAGGGCACCGCCGGCGGTGCCGTCCAGTCCATGAACCTGGCCCTGGGTCGTGACGAGACCACGGGGCTGAGCACGATCGGAGTCGCCCCATGAGCGTCACCACCCCCCGGGGATTCACCGCCTCCGGCGTGTCCGCCGGGATCAAGAGCAGCGGGAACAAGGACCTGGCCCTGGTGAACAACCTCGGCCCGAGCTTCGCCGCCGCGGGCGTCTTCACCCGCAACCGCGTCTTCGCAGCCCCGGTGAAGTGGTCCCGCCAGGTGCTCACCGACGGCCGGCTGCGGGCAGTGGTCCTCAACTCCGGCGGGGCCAATGCGTGCACCGGGAAACCGGGATATGCCGACACGGTCACCACCGCTGACGCCGTCGCTGCCCGGCTCGGGGTGAAGCCCACCGACGTCGCGGTCTGCTCCACCGGGCTGATCGGGGTCCGACTGCCGATGACCGCGCTGCTGGACGGCGTGGCGACGGCGGTCGCCGCCCTCTCGCCGGACGGGGGTGACGACGCCGCCCGGGCCATCATGACCACGGACACCGTCCCCAAACAGGCCAGCGTCCACGGCGGGGGCTGGAGCATCGGCGGCATGGCCAAGGGTGCCGGGATGCTGGCCCCGGGGCTCGCCACCATGCTCGTCGTGCTGACCACGGATGCCGACCTGGCGCCGACGGTGCTCCAGGAGTGCCTCCAGGAGGCCACCCGGGTCTCCTTCGACCGCGCCGATGCCGATGGCTGCATGTCCACCAACGACACCGTGCTGCTGATGACCTCGGGGGCCAGCGGAATCACCCCCGAACGGGGTGAGTTCACCACGGCGCTCACGACGGTGTGTCAGGACCTCGCCCGGCAACTCATCGCCGACGCCGAGGGGGCCCGCCACGAGATCACCATCGAGGTGGTGGGGGCCGCCGGTGTGTCCGACGCCGAGACGGTGGGACGCGAGGTGGCCCGTTCCAACCTGTTCAAGTGCGCGGTCTTCGGGGCCGACCCCAACTGGGGACGGGTGTTGTCCGCGATCGGGGTCACCGATGCCGTCTTCGATCCCGACCGGATCGATGTCTCCTTCAACGGTGTCCAGGTCTGCCGTGGTGGTCAGATCGGTGAGGATCGCTCACTGGTCGATCTCAGCGGCAGGCAGGTCCACGTGTTGATCGACCTCAACGCGGGGGACGCCTCGGCCACCATCCTCACGACCGACCTCACGTATGACTACGTGAAGGAGAACGCGGAGTACTCCTCATGATGAGCCGAACCATCAGCCCCGACCATGACCTGTTGCTGAACAAGGCCGCCACCCTCATCGAGGCCCTGCCGTGGCTCAGTGAGTTCGCGGGACAGACCGTGGTCATCAAGTACGGCGGCAACGCCATGATCGACGACGACCTCAAACGTGCCTTCGCCGAGGACATCGTGTTCCTGCGCCGGGTCGGTCTGAAGCCCGTCGTCGTCCACGGTGGTGGCCCCCAGATCAGTTCGATGCTGGAACGTCTCGGCATCACCAGTGAGTTCCGTGGTGGCCTTCGGGTGACCACCTCCGAGGCGATGGACGTGGTGCGGATGGTGCTCGTCGGGCAGGTCGGGAGGGAACTGGTCGGGCTCATCAACTCCCACGGGCCCCTCGCCGTCGGGCTGTCGGGGGAGGACGGCGGCCTGCTGCGTGCCGTCCGTCGTGGTCTGGTCATCGATGACGAGGAGGTCGACCTCGGGCTGGTCGGGGACGTCGACTCGGTGGACCCCTCAGCCCTGCTCGACATCGTCGAGGCCGGGCGGATCCCGGTGGTCGCCTCCGTCGCGCCCGACCCCGACGGGCAGGTCCACAACGTCAATGCCGACACCGCGGCCTCGGCCCTGGCGGTCGCCCTGGGGGCGAGACGGCTGGTCATGCTCACCGATGTGGCCGGGCTCTACGCCGACTACCCCGACGCCTCCAGCATCATCACCTCCATCACCCCCGACGAGGTGAGGGAACTCATGCCGAACCTCACCTCCGGCATGGTTCCCAAGATGGAGGCCTGTGTGCAGGCCGTCGAGGGTGGGGTGACCTCGGCCACCATCATCGACGGCCGTGTGCCACACTGCCTGCTGCTGGAGATCTTCACCGATGACGGCATCGGGACCATGGTCAGCAAGGAGCAGCCATGAGCACCCAGCAGGAGCTGCTGGAACGCCATGCCGCAGCCTTGATGAATGCCTTCGGGAGTCCGAAACGAGTGCTGGTGAGGGGGTCAGGGGCCCACGTCTGGGACGCGGACGGCAGGCGTTACACGGATCTGCTGGCGGGGATCGCGGTCAATTCCCTGGGGCATGCCCACCCCGCGATCCTGGCGGCGGTCACCGAACAGTTCGCCACCCTGGGACACATCTCCAACCTGTTCGCCTCCGAGCCCCAGATCCGGCTGGCGGAACGACTCGTCTCCGCGGTCGGTGGGGGGCGGGTGTTCTTCACCAACTCAGGGGCCGAGGCCAACGAGGCGGCCTTCAAGATCGCACGTCTGACCGGCCGCACCAGGGTGATCGCGATGGAGAACTCCTTCCACGGACGCACGATGGGTGCGTTGGCACTCACCCACACGCCGAGGTACCGCGAACCCTTCGAACCCTTGCCGGGCGGGGTGGAGTTCGTGCCCTTCGGGGACCTGGACGCGCTCGAGGACGTCCTCGACGACACCGTCGCGGCCGTCGTGATGGAACCCATCCAGGGGGAGTCCGGCGTGATCCCGGCCAGCGCCGAGCACCTGGCCGCGGTGCGGGGGATCACCGCCCGACACGGGGTGCTGCTGTGGCTGGACGAGGTGCAGACCGGGATCGGACGTTGCGGGGAGCTGCTGCTCGGTCGCTCCTGGGGCATCGATGCAGATCTCGTCACCGTCGCCAAGGGGCTGGGGGGTGGTTTCCCCGTCGGGGCCTGCATCGCGACGGGTGCAGCGGCAGAGCTGCTCACCCCGGGGATGCACGGCAGCACCTTCGGGGGCAACCCGATGGCGGCGGCCGTCGGCAACGCGGTGCTCGACGTGCTGGAGGACGGACTGCTGGAGCAGGTGCGGCGAACCGGGGCCTGGCTCACCGGGCAGATCGAGGGACTCGGACACCGCGGGATCGTCGAGGTCCGTGGGACGGGCCTGCTGCTCGGTCTCGTGCTGGCGGGAGAGGTGGCACCGATGGTGGCCGATCTGGCCCTGGCCGACGGGTGGCTGCTCAATGCGCCTCGGCCCGATGTGTTGCGGCTGGCCCCGCCGCTGGTCATCACCCCCGAGGAACTGGCCCCCTTCGTCGCCGCACTGCCCGGGTGGTTGGAGCGGGCCGGTGCCTGAGGTACGACGATCCGCCAGGCTGGCGCTGCTGCGCAGTCTCCTGGAGCAGGGTGAGTACGCGTCCCAGCAGGAGTTGAGTGAGGCCCTGGCCGAGCAGGGGGTGGGGGTGAGTCAGCCCACCCTCAGCAAGGACCTGCTCGCCCTGGGGGCGGTCAAGCGACGTGCGTCCGACGGTTCACTGGTCTACGCCGTGGGAACGGCCGGTGACGACGGGGGTGCGGCGTTGGAGAGGCTGGCACGGCTGTGCTCCGAGGTGTTGCAGACGATCCAGAGCGCGGCCAACCAGGTGGTGGTGCGCACCCCACCCGGCGCTGCCCAGTTCCTCGCATCCCACCTGGATGCGGCCCGTCTGCCCCGGGTCATGGGCACCATCGCCGGGGATGACACCGTGCTGGTGATCACCACCGACGATGCCGCCGCCAGCCGGATCGCTGGCATGATCGCTCAGATGACGCGGACGGGGAGGCCTGTTCCGACGAGCCCGGAAGGGGAGGAAAGTGACTGAAGGACGACTGTGGGGAGGGCGGTTCGCCGGAGGGCCCAGCGAGTGGATGTTCGAGCTGAGCCGTTCCACCCAGTTCGACTGGCGGTTGGCCGCGCAGGACATCGCCGGTTCCCGGGCCCATGCCAAGGCGTTGCTCGCCGCGGGACTGCTCACCGAGCAGGAGGCGGCCGACATGGACGCCGGTCTGGCGGAACTGCTGCGGCAGGTGAACGAGGGGGAGTTCGTCGCGGCACCGACCGATGAGGACGTCCACGGGGCGCTGGAGCGGGGCCTGAAGGAGATCGTCGGTCCGGAGCTGGGCGGCAGGCTGCGTGCCGGGCGTTCCCGCAACGACCAGATCGCCACGCTCATCCGCAGCTATCTGCGACAGGAGATCCGGGCGCTCACCACCGAGGTCCTCGACGTCGTCTCGGCGTTGTCGGCCCAGGCGGAGCGACATCTGGGGGCGGTCATGCCCGGACGTACCCATCTGCAGTCCGCCCAGCCCGTGCTACTCAGCCATCACCTGCTGGCCCACGCCTGGCCGCTGATGCGTGACGTCGAGAGGTTGCAGGACCTCGACAAGCGCCTGGCGGTGAGTCCCTACGGTTCGGCCGCCCTGGCCGGGACGTCGCTGGGCCTGGACCCGGAGCTCGTGGCGCGGGAGCTGGGGTTCGACTCCTCGGTGCCGAACTCCATCGACGGCACCGCTGCCCGTGACCTGGTGGCGGAGGCGGCCTTCATCCTGGCCCAGATCGGGGTGGACCTGTCCCGGCTCAGTGAGGACATCATCATCTGGTGCACCGCCGAGTTCGGCTTCGCGAGGCTGGCCGACGAGTGGTCCACCGGTTCGTCGATCATGCCGCAGAAGAAGAACCCGGATGTCGCGGAGCTGGCCCGAGGCAAGGCCGGGCGTTTGATCGGGAACCTCTCCGGGTTGCTCGCCACCCTGAAGGGGCTTCCCCTGGCCTACAACCGGGACCTGCAGGAGGACAAGGAACCGATCTTCGACGGCCTGGACCAGTTGAAGGTGCTGTTGCCGGCCTTCGCGATGATGGTGGCCACCTTGACCTTCGACGAGGAACGGATGGCTGAGCTCGCCCCCGCCGGATTCTCGCTCGCCACGGATGTCGCGGATCACCTGGTCAGGCGTCGGGTGCCGTTCGCCGTCGCGCACGAGGTGGCGGGGGAGACGGTGCGTCACTGCGAGCAGCGTGGCATCACCCTGCAGGAGCTCACCGCGGACGACCTGCCCGGGATCAGCCAGCACCTCGACCCGGGGGTCCTCGACGTGCTGACGGTGGCCGGGGCCGTCGCCTCCCGGAACGGGAGAGGGGGGACGGCTGAGGTCCGGGTGGCCGAGCAGCGCCTGGAACTCACGGCCCTCGTCGAGCAGGCCGCCGAGTGGGCATCCCGGCCAGTGGTGGGCTGAGGGTCTCGTCGCCGCATGGACACGGATGCGCCCTGATCCTCTCCGGAGGATCAGGGCGCATCCGTGTCGATCAGTCAGGCCGCGTGCTTGCAGGTGCTGCAGGTGCAGTCGGCGCAGGCGCAGGCCGAGCAGGACGTGCAGTCGCAGGACCCGCAGGTGCAGGCGGTGTGCGAGCAGGTCGGGCAGGTGCAGTTCGCGCAGGTGCAGGTGGCGCAGACGTCGTCGCAGTCGTTGCAGGAGCAGGAGACGCACTCGTCGTAGTGGCCGTCGTGCTCGCGGTGGACGTGACCGTCGTGGATGTAGTCGACGTGATCGAAGTGGATCACTGCCTCGTGGCCACAGCCCGGTCCATGGGTGTGGTTGTGGGTCTCGGCGGCGGTGTGCTCAGTGGTCGTGGTCATGACTTCCCTCCCGGGTGTGGTTGAGTGCGTCGCCCAGGACATGGGCGATGTGCTGATCGCAGATCCGGTACCAGATCTCCTGACCCTGACGTCGGGTGGCCACCATGCTCGCCCCACGGAGCACCCGCAGGTGCTGTGAGACCAGGGGTTGGGCCAGTCCCAGATCCTCGACCAGTTGGCCGACGGTGCGCTCCTCGGTGGAGAGCAGGTGCACGATGGCGGCCCGGACCGGGTTGGCCAGCGCCTTGAAGAAGACGGCCACCGGTTCGTAGTCGGCGATGCGTGCGGTCGGCATGCCAACATTCTTATATGCGAATGCCTGCATGTCAAGTGGGTGGGAAAGTGACGGTCCGCAGGGCTACGCTTGCGGTCGTGAATGCACTACTCGACGACCTGCTGTGGCGCGGGCTGATCGCGCACTCGACCGACCTCGACTCCCTGGGGGAGCACCTCGACGCGGGACCGGTCAAGTTCTACGTCGGCTTCGACCCCACGGCGCCGAGCCTGCACTTCGGCAACCTGGTCCAGCTGCTCTTCGCGCGGCGGCTGCAGGAGGCGGGGCACCGCCCCTACCTGCTGGTCGGTGGGGCGACCGGGCAGATCGGTGACCCGAAGGAGTCGGGGGAGCGTGCGATGAACCCGAAGGAGGTCGTCGCGGGCTGGGTGGAGCGCATCCGGGCCCAGGCCTCGCGGTTCGTCTCCTTCGACGGGGCCAACGCGGCGACGATGGTCAACAACCTCGACTGGACGGCCGGGATGAGCGTCATCGACTTCCTGAGGGATGTCGGCAAGCACTTCCCGGTGAACCGGATGCTGGCCCGGGACGTCGTGGCCAGGCGTCTGGAGGCGGGGATCAGCTACACGGAGTTCTCCTACGTCCTGCTGCAGTCCATGGACTTCCGGGAGCTACACCGACGCCACGGGGTCACGCTCCAGCACGGTGGCTCGGACCAGTGGGGAAACATCACCGCAGGTGTCGAGCTCATCCGCCGATCGGACCAGGGGAAGGTGCATGCCCTGGCCACGCCGCTGCTGACCAAGGCGGACGGCACGAAGTTCGGCAAGACCGAGTCCGGCACCGTCTGGCTGGATCCGGAGCTCACCAGTGCCTACGCCTTCCACCAGTTCTTCCTGAACGCGGAGGACGCGAAGGTGGTGGACTACCTGAAGGTCTTCAGTTTCCGGTCCCGTGAGGAGATCGAGGCCTTGGAGAAGGCCACCGAGGACGAGCCACACAAGCGGCTGGCGCAGCGTGCACTCGCGGATGACGTCACCGACATCGTCCACGGGGTCGCCGAACGCCAGGCGGTGGTGGCGGCAGCCGGTGCCCTGTTCGGCAAGGGTGAGTTGCGTGATCTCTCCCCGAGCGTGCTCGAAGGGGTGATGCGTGAGGTCAAGGCGGCCGACGTCCGTCTGCCCATCCCGCTCGCCGACGCATTCCTGGTCGCCGGGATCGTCGAGTCCAAGGCGGCGGCCAGGCGCGCCGTCCTCGAGGGAGGGGCCTACGTCAACAACGAGAAGGTCGGGGACCCGGAGATGGTGCTGGACCGGGAGCACCTCCTCGCTGACCGTTTCATCGTGCTGCGACGTGGACGCAGGACCGCGGGTGGTGTCAGGGTCAACCCGTGATTTGCATCCTCGACGGAGGGCGTGTAATGTTCTCCGAGCTGCCTGACGGAGAACATCCGCCGAGCAGTGCTCCTCCGGGAAGCGCTCAACCTGATCGACCTGGCCGATGGCCTGACGAGACGGCGAGCAGGGTCGGCAGTCAGGGCAACTTGACGAGGACCACCTGAAGGGGTAAGCTGGGAAAGCTTCTGGTGAACAGCCGGAGCCAACTCAGGCCGAGCTGAAAGTTGGACTTGAAAGTCTGAATGAAGTCCGGTAAAGTTGTTTGAGTCGCCTTCCTGTTGTGGGTTGGTGTCCGAAGCTTGAGAACTCAACAGCGTGCTTTAAGTCAATGCCAATTTTTTG
>NZ_RQZG01000025.1 GCF_003859805.1 Arachnia propionica | reverse complement strand
TCCGGCTTACAGGCCGACTCGTCCCTCAATCGGCCAGGCATAGGGGCTTGTCGGGGGCAGAAATCGGTTTTGGCAAGGCGTTTTGCTGCCGTTGTGAATCATCTCGAAATGTCTGGAAATGCTCTGAAACGCAGGCCCCGAGAGGCCCCAAGGCGGCTTTCCGGGATCTTTCAGGCCCCGACGAGGCCCCAGGAGAGAACACGAAAAGAGCCCCCCACCCGCAGCAGGGTGGGGGGCTCTTCCTCTTGTGCGCTGGGTCAGTCCGGGTCAGTGGTGCATCTCGGCGGCCTGCGCCCCGACAAGCACGGACTGCCGGGCCAGCTCGGTGACCTGCCCGAGCGCCCCGGCGATCGTCCGGACCGCCTGCACGGGGTCGAGGCTCTCGGCCGGGGCCTCGACGATGGCGGTGAGTGCGGCGATCTGCTGGCCGAGCTGCTCGGCCAGGGTGATGAGCTGCTGCTGCGCGCTCGCGGCCTCAGCCTTCTCGCGCTCGACGGCAGCCATGTAGGCCCGCTGGGCGTCCTCCAGCAGCTCGATGAGCTGGGTGGAGGTCAGGCCGTCGAGACTGGGCAGGTCAGGCATCGCCGTGCTCCGGGAGCGGCTCAGGCTGATGTCCGGCGACGAAGTCAGCGCTCCCGATGCTGGTCAGCAGGGAGGCGAGACCGGCAGCAGCGGCCACACTGAGGGCGGAGCCCCAGTTGACGTCGAGGATACCGATCCCGGCGACGCCGACGACGGCCACGAGGGCCTGTGCGACGGTCTTGACGGCGCGCTCGGTGGCGCCCATCCAGAAAGCTCGGGTCCAGATCATGATGCAGTTTCCTTTCGGTTGTTGTGGGGTGCTCGGAGTGGGCGGATCAGGATGCGCTCCTCCCACTCGATGTTCGGGTGCCAGTCCTGGAGGAAGGCGCGGTTCACTCCGGCCTGGACGACCATGTGGACGGGCACGTCGTGCGGGGCGTGGGGGGTGCGCAGCGTCCGGACGGTGCGGCCGTCGATGCCCCATCGGACCATGCCGGGGCGGACGTCGACGCGGTAGCGGTGCCACTGGGTGACATCGACGGGGATCATCGCCGGATCATGCTGGGGCTGGCCCTCGTCATCTGGCCAGTGGAGGTTCGTCATCGTCTCACCGGAGCCGATGCGGCCCTCGAGGAAGTTGATCTCGCCGAGGGGCCACTCGTCGTCGGATTCGGGCCAGAGCATGGCGACCATCTCCACGCGGTCCGTGTCGGGGGCCTTGATGTCCATCTCCCAGACCCCGTGTGCTGGGGCGTTGTGGAGGCCCGCCCACGACGGGCACAGCAGGGAGTGGTGCAGGGCCTCCTCATGGCTGACTCCGAGGTCGCGGAACAGCTGGTAGGCGGCGCGGTCGAGGCGGAGCCGCAGCTCGAAGGTGCGGCCGTCGGGCAGGAGCCGGGTCATGTCGGGGCTGTACCGCCCGAGGGTCCCGAACTCGGGCCGCTGCACGGACCAGCCACCGTAGGTGCGGTACTCCATCAGCTCCGGCCGAGGACGGCGGCGACGTGGGCGGATCATGGGTTGTCCTTCCAGTCGGTGCGGCGCTCAGCCTCGACCTCGTGCAGCCGCATGGAGTGATCGTGCAGGGCGTGATCGACGGCCGCCTTGACGTTGGTGATGCGCTGGTCAGCGGCCGTGAAGCGCGCATCATGGCCATCGAGGCGGCTGTTGACGTGCTTGAACTCGACGTCGTGGCGCTCGCTGATCTCCAGCAGCCGGTCGGCTTTCTCCTCGATCCGGGATGTGATGGCAGTGATGACATCCATGTCGACCCGGAGGTTCGTCGTGTGGGTGTTGGCGACCTGCTCCTTGATCTCGGCCGTAGCCTTGCTCGTTGACCTCAGGATGGGCAGGATGGCGGCCCATCCCTTGCGGATGCCGAGGATGACCCCGGCACCGACGGTGAGGGCCATTCCTGCGATCACCCCCCACGACTCCGGGGTGAGGACGGGGGTCTCGAGGAGGACGCTCACCGCAGGGACTCGCCCCCGGCCTGGAGGGCGTCGCCGACGGCCTCCCGGACCATGGCCCTCACCTGGTCGATGTCCACCCCGCCCGTCTGGGCGGTGTGGAGGGCCTTGGTGAGGGCCGTGATCTCGACCCGGAGGGCGTTGACGTTCGCGGCCCCAGACTGGAGCGCGACCGCGACGGTCGGTCCGCTGGTTCCCAGCCAGCGGCCGAGGATCTCGTCTGCGATCTGCGTCGCAGACGGCTTGTAGGCCGCGGCCTCCAGGGCGGTTGCGACGGTGAGGCCGCTCCCGCCGACGGGGGCGCGGAGCAGGTCATCGATTGAGGGCATGTCATCCTCCTCGGGGATGGGGTTGGTCAGGGTGGTGGTTGAGGTGATCGGGTCGCTGGGGACCCTGCCGTTGGCGGTCTGGAAGAACACGTGCGCATGGTCGCGGTGCCAGTCCGAGATGCCAGACCGGGGGCCAGGGAGCGGCCTCCAGCCCTGATCCGCATATCGGGTCTTCCAGATTTCCGCGTCCCAGATGATGTGCCGGATGTCGAGCTGGCGGGCATGCTTGACCAGCCACGCGACCAGCAGGTTGCCAGCGGCCTTCTCTCTCGCGGTGGGCATCAGCCCGACCCTTCGGGAGACGATGATGTCGAGCGCCAGCCCAGTTCGATGTTCCTTCGACTTCGGGTCGTGCGCCCGGCCGATCCACAGCGACGGCGGGCCAGTCGCGATCACATGGTTGGCCACGTCGTAGCAGATCTGCTTGGTCGCGGCAGGAAAGTGCTTGGTGTCACGTCTGCCCATGAGGGCTCCTTTCTCATTGGATTGCGGTCCACATCCATGGGCAGCCGCCCGTGGATGTTCCGGTGGTGGACAGACGGAACCCGGTCAGGCCGATCCCGTCGACGTGCGATCTCGCCCCTGCGAAAACTCCGGCCGAGGACGCCAGCTGGGTGATGATCGTGGGCGGGCTGGTGAATGCCACGCCTGCGGGCCAGCGGATGAAGCTGGTCGTCGGCCCGGGGTCCGGCTCGACCCACTGGCCGCGGGCGACCACGCGCGGCAGCCGCGCGGCCTGCGCCTCCAGCTGCGAGAGCCGGGCCTCGAGAGTGGTGGCGGCAGGGCCGATGATGATCCAGCGCTTGGTGCGTGCCAGGTAGATGGCGAGCACTCGCTGCCCTGGGCTGAGCGGCCCGGCCGCGTTGTCGGCGGTCAGTCCGATGTCAGGGGCGGTGTCGAGCCACAGCCTGGAGCCGTCCCAGCGGCCCCACTCGTAGCGCTGGCCCTGGGCGTTGCTGGCGGCCACAGCCCCGGCGAGGAGCTGGCCTGCTGATGTCAGATCCACAGCTTGTCTCCTGCGGCGTAGATGTGGCGGATGGTGTCCTCCACGACCGGCCCGATGCCCAGCTGGATGCGCCGGTTGATGACCGCCCCGTCGATGTTGAGGCGTCGGATGTGGACGCGGTCGCGCAGTTGGACGTCGTCGACGGGGTGGCGGTAGGTGACTCTGCGCGTGACATTGGTGGCCTGCGCCAGGAGCCGCTCGGCATGCCGGTCCAACACCTGCTGGTTGGCGGCCTCGACACCGTCGTAGGTTCGGGGGATGTCGCCGCGTCGGTGGCTGCCGAGCGGATGGCTGGCGGGCAGCTCGGCGTCGGCCCGCATCGCGGCCCTCGTGGAGGAGCCGGGACTGTAGACCACGACCCGGTTCGGCAGGTCGGCCAGGTTGGCGGCATCCCGGTAGGTGCGCAGCACCCGGTAGTCCCCGGGGTCGCCGCCGTACGTTGCCGCCAGGGGGCGATCACCTGGGGCGACGTAGGGCTCGGCGCGGAACCAGCCGTTGCCGTCGCACCACAGGCCGCCGTGGCCGATCGCGGACAACAGGTCGTTGATCTGCTTGAGGCGGGTGGTCTTGGCGTCCCAGGTGAGGGTGGAGGGCAGGGTCAGAGGGGAGGGGGTGATCGCGATGGCGTGCTCCCCGCGGTCGCGGATGATCTCCGCCACCTTGTCGGTCACGACCGTCCCGGCCGTGACCTCCGACATGTAGGGGATCTCACGGGACAGGATGCTCGTCTTGTCGAGGACCTGCACCGACATTCTCCGGTGGTCGCCGTCGATGTCGATCTCCGGCCAGGTCGGCACCCACACCCCCATGCGGGTGGTGTGCTCGCCACGGTGGTGGGTCAGGCGGAGCCGATGCGACAGCCAGTCCACCCCGGACGGGGGCTGGGACACCTCGAGGGTGCCGCCGCCGTGGATGGCGCGGTCGATGTTCCAGTCGACGGAGCCTCCCTCGATCTGCCCGAAGGTTCCGAGGAGGTTCTCCTCCTTGTCGAGGAGGTCGATGCTCCACCACTCAGCCATCTGTGATCCTCACGATCGTGCCTGAGACCGCGGCGAGTCCATCGGCGAGGCTGTGCGGTTTCCAGGCCACGCCGGAGGCGGTCAGGGTGCCGCGCCAGCGGATCCCTGAGGGGTCGCGCCACCACACTGGTTGCCCGAGGAGCCGCAGCCACACCTCTCGGGGCGAGCCGAGCTGTGGCAGGATGCGGCCGGAGAACGTGACCTGGTCGGGCCGGGCAACCCCGTGGTGGGCGACCGGATGGGCCGCCCCCTCGTAGTCAGCCAGGACGACGTCGTGGCCGTGGGTGTGGGAGAGGTCGATGTCACCGATCAGCTCTGCCTTGGTCCCGTCGTCGCCGACGAGCCACACCCTGCCGGTGGTGGTGCGCAGCGTCACTGCGGCGGAGGCCGCCTCTGATGGCAGCGCCGAGACCGCGATCGACCGGTAGGCGACCTCCGCATTGAGCGGGGGGAGCCCATCCGATGCATCCAGGCGGGCACCGGGGCCTGCGGAGACCTCCTGCCAGGTGAGCCCGGCATCGTGCGATGCCTCGATGCGCAGACTCGCGGTCGGCTCCCCGCCGGTTCCGGCGCGGGCCTCGAGTGCGACGATGCCCTGGTCCTCGACCCACTGCGCCATCAGTAGCGGCGCGGCTGGCGGGGTGAACGACGTCGTGATCTGTCGCTCCACCGGCTCGGCCGGGAGTCCGGTGCCGGACGTGACCGACACCCGGATCCGGTAGTCGCTGGCGTTGGTGAGGATGTAGGGGAGTGGCCGCGGGGTGTAGGCGCCGGTTCCTGCGATGCGGGACACCTCGCTACCGTCGGCGGCGAGGAGTTGGATCTCCCACGACGCCATCGCGGCGCCGGAGGCATCGCGATAGCTGAGGGTCGGAGTGATGCGGTTGCTGCGGTAGGTACCTGCCGGGGGTGCTGTGATCTGCACCGTCGGGGCTGGGGCGGCACGGAAGCCCCACATCGGCGACCATGGGCCCCAGTCCGCGTGCGCACCGCGAGTGCGCACCTGCCACTCCCACCAGCCGGAGCCGGGGGTGATGGCGTGGTAGCTGGCGGTGGTGGTCGTGGCGGTGGTCCAGGAGTCGGAGTTGGTCTGCCGGTAGCGGACCTCGGCCGCGCTCTGGGCAGAGCCGTCCACAGGGCTGTGCTGCCATTCCAGTCGGACCGGCTGTGCCGCCACCGTCACCCCGGCAGGGCCGACATGAGTCGGGGCCATGGGCGCGGCGAGGGCCTGCACCGGACCGGTGTAGGCCCACTCCGAGTCCGTCCGGGACGGCTGGGAGACCCAGGTGTCGGCCCGGTACTCCGCCACTGCGCCGAGTGGCGGGGTGTGGGTTGCGGTGCCGGAGCCGCCGGGCACCTCGGTCAGGGTTGCCCAGTGCCCACCCTGGACGCGCCACTGGAGGCGGAGGCCCATCGGGTAGCGGGCCTGCTGGTCCATGCGGACGATGATCCGGCCGCCCTGCCGGGTCCACGAGATGCGCGGGGGCAGAGGGCGGGTGCGCACATACGGGCCATAGGCTGGCCTGCTGGCGCCTGCGGCGTTGACGGCACGCACCCAGTAGCGGAACTGATCGTCAATTGGCATCTCGTCGCGGTAGCTGGTGCCGTAGACGCGAGCGAAAACCCCAGATGTGCCGGTGCTCTCCCGCTCCACCCCGAGCTCGTAGTAGTCGGCGTTCCCGACCGCGTTCCAGCTGATCTGGAACGCCGTCCCGGCCGATCCGATACGGGTCACGGACGGGGGACCGGGGGAGACCGGTAGCTGCGCGGCCTTGGGCGGGATGCGCAGCGAGTCGGTGTGCGACGCCGACACACCCACATACTCGATGCCGGACAGGGTGACGGACTCGGTGATGGTGTAGGCGGCGTCGCGCAGCGGGAACTCCCCGCGCAGCGTCGTCAGATGCACACTGCCCCCGGTGGGGGCGATCAGCGACACCGATGCCGAGGATGCGGCGAAATCCCCGGTCCAGGACAGGGTGGAGTTCCTGTCCTGGACCGAGTAGCCGACCTGGGCGGTGATCGCCAGGGTGACGGTGACCGACGACGCTCCGGGGCTGATGTGCCCCATCGTCCAGTCGAATCGCAGCCGCATCCTGCGATTCGAGCCGGACGTCCACGGACCGTAGGTGGTGTAGGTGCTCATCAGATCGACGCTCCCTCCATCTGTCGCACGGCCCTAGGCAGGTCGCGCAGGAACTCGATGAGGTCCTCGACCGACCGGAACGCGTCATGCGGCATCGACAGGTTGACGACCATCCCGCCCGCCATCTGCTTGGACTCGGCGTGGGTGTAGACCTGCTCCCCGCCTCGGAAATGGACCAGCTCCGGGCCGCGCTCCCCGACCCATGCCCAGCCGGGGCGGGCGTGGCGAGTACCGGTCGCGTAGCCCTCCTCGACAGGCAGGCCGAGCTTCTTGGCGACCCAGTTCTTGAGATCCTTGCCGAGCTTCTCGGCGATCTTGCTGACGAGGTTGTCGAACGGCCCGTCGCCGGTCACCAGGCCCTGGAGCGACTTGAGGGGCCCGGCGATCTTCTCGGCCATGTCGCTGAACCACCCCTTGATCTTGTCCCAGGCGTCACCCACCGCATCGGCGAGCTTCTCCCACCAGGCCTTGTCCGCGCCCCTCTTGACGGCCTCCTCGATGTCGGCGGAGGCGATGGCGACCCCGGGGCCGTTGTCGCGGCCGCCCAGCCCATCCCCGCCGCGCAGATAGTCCTGGGCCTGCCAGATGGCGGAGCCCAGCGGGGTGCCGTGCCCCGGCAGGGGGACGCCGTGCACGTGGGGCACCCAGCGGCCCTTTCCGGTGCGATCCCAGGCGGCGATGCCGACCTGACGCAGTGGTGCGATGAACCGCCGGAAGTCGCCGGTGATGTCGAGAGCGTCACCGGCATGGCTGGTGCCGGAGTAGGACGTCCTGGGTCGGAAGCCGCCCTGACTGATGTGCATCCGGGCGCCGGCGATCTTCTCCGCCTGCAGGATGCGAGCGGCGAACGTCGAGGTGAACCGATGCCCGCGGAATCCGATGATCCCGCCGGTGGCGTGGTGGGCGAGTCCGCAGCCGCATCCCGCGGGATGCGTGCTGTCGAACCGGGCCCGGAACCGTGCCGGGGACATCCCCGACATCGCGGCCTTGTTGAGGGCCAGCAGCCTGGTGCGCTCGTAGGGGTCCCTGAGCGCCTCGGAAACGGTGACGCCCTCACCGCGACGCATCCACGCCAGTTGGTCGTCGCCATTTCTCCACGACGACTTCCCAGGGAGGATGCCGCCGCGGGCGAACTTCACCTCAGGAATTGTCCCCTCGATTCGGGGGATAATTTTGATCTTGTCGGCCACCCAGTTGTAGGAGCCGATGATGCCCTTGTTGATGAATCCGATGACGGCGTTGATCGGCGAGGCGACGGTGGACTTGATCTTGTCCCACGCGCCACCAATCGTGGTGACGATGCCGTCCCAGGCTTCGCCTGCAGCGGTCGCGATGGACTCCCACACTCCGCCGACGGTGGAGCTGATCCAATCCCACGCGGCCTTGCCGGTGCTCTTCAAGCCATCCCAGAAGCCTCCCCAGGCTCGGGACATTCCGTCCCAGATGCCGGTGACGGTCTTCTTGATGGCCTCGAAGATCGCGCCGATGGCGCGGGAAATCCAATCCCAAGCGGCCTTTCCGACCTTCTGGATTCCATCCCATACCGCAGACCAGGTGCCGGAGATCGCCGTCCACACACCCTTGAAATACCCGAGGATTCCGTCGAAGAGGAATCGGGCATTGCTGGCCAGCCCGCCCACGATGGAGTTGAAAACCCCGACGATGTTGTTCCAGACCGCCCCCCAGTCGCCGTTGATGGCGGCGGTGACGGTGCGGATGATTCCGGCGATGACGGCGAGAACGGTTTCGATGGTGTTCTTGATGATGTTCCACACCGTGGAGATGACCGACCAGATGGCCTGCATCGCCCCCGCCACCACGGAGACGGCAACCTGCCAGGCGGTGCCGATGGCGGCCATGATGACCGAGCCGACCGCGTCCCATGTGGCCTTCACGATGTCCCACAGCGCGGTCCAGCCTGCCTGGATCGCGTTCACGGCGGGCTGGACCGCGACATCCCACAGCCACATGACGCCCTTGCCGATGGCATCCACGGCGGGCTTGATGACGTGCTCCCACGCCACCGAGATGGCGTCGGAGATGATCTGCCAGCCGACCTGGATGGCGTCGATGGCGGGCTTGATGGCGTTGTCCCACAGCCACGCGAACGCCTTGCCCAAGGCGTCGATGGTCGGCTTGAGGGCGTTGTTCCAGGTGGCGGACAGGAACTGTCCGACGATCTTGAGGCCATCGACGAAGAGGTCGAACAGGGGGACGATGATGCGCCCCCACACCGCCCTCATCAGCTCGCCCAGCGCCTCGAACACCGGTCCGACGTGGGTGGAGAACCAGCCGATGACGGGCTCGGCGGCCTGCTGGATCGTGTCCCACACCCCGGACAGGGCGGGTGCGAGGACGTTGGTCCACCAGTCGGCCACACTGTCGGCGGCGAACAGGATCGTGTCCCAGATCCCCGACAGGGCGGGGGCGAGGACGTTGACGAACCAGTCGCGGACACTGTCCGCCGCGAAGACGATAGCGTCCCAGACTCCCTGGAAGGCGGGGGCTGCGACGTTGACGAACCAGTCCACCACGCTGTCCACGGCGAACTTGATGCCGCCCCAGATCTGCCCCCAGAGCTTCTGCCCCTCCTCGGTCTGGGTGAAGAACCAGACCAGTCCGGCGACGAGCGCGCCGATGGCGGTGACGACCAACCCGATGGGGTTGGCGCGCAGGGCAGCGTTGAGGCCCTTGACGACGCCGATCACGGCGGGGCCGATCTTGTTGAACCCCCCGGCCGCCAGGTCGGCGGCCTTGAGGGCGAAGGCGTAGCCGCTCCAGGCGACAGCTCCGCCGATCACGGCGGCGGTGAGCGGGCCGAGCCAGGTGGAGTTCTCCTTGATCCAGGTGACGCTGTCCTGCAGGGCAGGGACAAGCGTGTCCTTGATCCAGGAGCCTGTGTCTCGCAGCGCCGGGACGAGGTGGTCGCGCAACCATCCGGTGATCGCCTCGACGGCGGGCGCGGTGCGGTCCTGGAGCCAGGTCGCTGCATCCTTGACCGCAGGGATGAGGGTACCCGTCATCCACTTCCCGGCTTCGCCGACGGCCTTTCCGAGGGCCTCGCCAGCCCTCTTCGCGGCCGGGCCGAGCGCATCGGCCTTCTCGGTCAGCCAGGCGAAGCCGCTGCCGATGTGAGGCAGCACCTGCGCGACGACCGACTCGCCGAGGCGGGACAGAGACGCCTTGAAGTTCGCGAACTTTCCGGGGAGGGTGTTCCCCATTTCCTGGGCGACGGTGCCGGATGCGTCCCGCATCGCGGCCTCGAACTGCTCGAAGCTGATCTTGCCCTTCGATGCGGCCTGGAAAACCTCCTCAGCCGTGAGGCCCATCTGCTTTCCGAGGGCCTGATAGATCGGCAGGCCCTTGTCGGCGACCTGCTGCAGGACGTCGTTCTGCGCCTTGCCGAGAGAGGCGACCTTGTTGAAGATGCCGCCCATCTCGCCCATGTCGACCTGAGCGGCAGCAGCGGAGTTCGCCACCGACTTCAGGACCTGCTCGAGACGCTCGCCGGGCTTGATCCCAGCAGCGACAGCACCGGCCGCCGTGGTGGCAGCCTCGCCCAGCCCGAAGGAAGTCCCCTTGACCGAGGCGAGGGCATTCTTCATGATCGCCTGCACGGAGTCGGCGTCATGTCCGAGTCCCTTGAGCTTCTTCTGCGCTGTGTCGATCTTCAGGGCACGCTCGATGCCGCCCTTGATGGCGAGCCCGCCGACAAGAGCTCCGAGTCCAGCAACAGCGCCTGCCCCGACCTTGAGTGCGGTCTTCAGTTTCCCGCTGATCTGGGAGCCGATCTTCAGGCCCAGCTTTCCCGCATCGTCGTCAATGACACGGAATTGCTTCTTCACCTCTGGGGCGATCTGATTCGCCGTTGCGATGATGGAGATGTAGGCCTTTCCGAGCTCAACGCCGTTCGCCATTGCGGGCCCCCATTCTTATGTCATGTTTTCCCTCTTGGTCTGATACCAGGCCTCGAAGTCCTCGATCGAGGAGAACCCCTTGGATGCCCCGATGATGACGACCTCTTCGGGAGATTCGATGCCGGGGCGGGGGATTGGTTGTGGTTTCTGGCCTTTCTTTCCCCCGAATGCCCACATGAAAACTCTGATGTCGTCAATGAGGGTGGCGAGCAGGTGATCGGTGAGCTGCCAGGTTGCGCGATCGGGATCGGCTGCCCGCCAGTAGGCAGCCTGCGGAGACAGGCCGTCAATGAGGTCCAGCAGGACGAGTGGCGGGATGTGATCAGGGGAGTCCGGCGTGAGCACGGCATCCAGATCGATGCCGTACTCACGCCGGAAGTCAGCCCTGAGCGGTCCCTTGTGCTCCCTGAGGATGCGATGAAGCCGCAGCAGGGACATCAGGCATTGCCGCCACTGAGAACGCCCTTGATGAACTCCGCAATGTCACTGAACTTGACGCGCCCCGTCTCCGGGTCACGCAGCAGCTCGCGAGCCTCCTCGTACTCTCCCTCGCCGAGAAGGAATCTGCCAACCTTCGCGAGGACGAACGGATTTTCCCCACTCTGGAGTTCCCCCAGCCATTCGATGAGCTCGTCGTCGTCGAACTTGTCAGCGTCGATGGTCCAGGTGCGGCCCAGGGCCTCGACCTGGAACACCTCCGGGGTGCCCTGCTTCGGCTTGTGGTCCTGCGGCTTGGGTGCGCCAGCGGGGCGCCGGTAGGCCCTCCTCTTGCTCATGCAGACTTCACCCCGTCGTCGGTGTACTCGTAGAAGAACTTGCCGTTGCTGTCTCGGCGCAGCGTCAGCTCGATCGGGTAGGCGATGACCTCGGAGTCACCGTAGGTCTGCTCGAAGGACTCGGTGACCTGCTGGGCGTTGGGGATGACAATGCGGTGCAGCCCATCACCGTCAGCCATGTCGATCACCCAGCACCCGTCGGGGCCGTCCTGCCCAGCGTAGGCGACGTCGATCTTGGTGCCGTGCTCACTGGTGGCCGGGGTGATCGTGACGGCGTCCTCGCCCCACACGGCCTTGGCGACGTCGGCGTTGCGGGACTCGATCAGGACGAAGGAGAGGGTGACGGTCAGCTCGGTGCGGGGCCGAGCAACCTCATCGCCGCCCCACGCCTTGATCGCCTCGTAGGCCTTGTTGATCGCGCGCCTCAGCCCCTCGGCCGCGGCGTAGCCCATCGACTTGAGCTTGGCATTCAGGCTGGTCTTCGCGTCGGTGGGGAGCGGGGCCTTCTCGGACTCCTTGGCGAAGAAGATCGCGCCGCCGACCTTCGGCTTGCCGATGGCGACGTTGCGGGCGTTGGTGGTCATGGGTCAGCCCTCCTTGGGGGTGGTCTCGATGGCGGCCCGGCGGCGACTCTGGTCGGGCTGAGTCGGGGCCTCCTGCGCGGCTTCGTGGGGGTTCTCGGTCTTCCAGCCCTGCTCGGTCCAGGCGCTCTGATCCTCCTGGGTCACCTCTTGGGTGACGTCGGGGAAGGTGGGGTGCCAGAGCCGGATCTTCGGCTGCGGCGTGGATGCGGTGTCCATCAGTGGCTCCTCTGTCTCAGATTCGCGGTCATCACGACCCGGGGGGATCCCGAGTCGGGGTCAGGCAGCTCGGTGGGCCCACTCACCCAGCCGCCTTCGCCGCCGGGCATGAACGCCCAGGCGGTGTCGAGGCCGCTGAGGGCCTGCTCGACCTGGGCTCCGAGCTCGTAGGCCTCGGCGTCGGTGGGGGCCCAGCACTCGACGGTCACGCGCGCATCCCGATGGATCAAGGAACGACGGCGCGAACCGGTGAGTGTGGCGCGGATGAGTTTCGGCGGTCGGGGGTCAGGGACCCTCGAGAACGCAGAAACCCCCGACAGTGCGGGGGTTTCGTTCAGGTAGTCGCAGATGATGCGGACCGGGTCGTCAAACGCCATCGTCACCCCCTGCGTCGAGGGAGCGCAGCAGAGTGTGCTCCCGGGCGTTCTTCCGGTTGGCGTTCTGGGTGGTCGCGACGACGGCGACCCGCCCTCGTCCTCGTCCTCCGGTGATGCCAGCGCCGGCGGCCTTGAAGCCCGGCCCGGCCTTGTCAGCGATCCGCTCGGCGCGGGCCTGCAGATCGGCCATCATCTTCGGGTGGGTGCGCAGCGCCTTGAACCCTGGGAAGTTCCAGGTGAGCTTGGTCTTCTTGCGCGCCACAAGTCAGTCCTCCGCGCTCAGATCGACGACGGCGAACAGGCGCCCGTCGTCACCGATCTTGAGGGCTCTCAGGTCGAGATCGACCTGGGTGGTGCCGACCTCGACGAGGTCGCCGTCCACCTCCATCATCAGCGGCAGGGTGCACCTGCCGGTCAGGAACTCGGTCACAGTGTCGGGACTCCTTCCACTTGTCTCAGATGGATCTCGATCCCAGCGGCAGGGAAGATCCACGGGCCCTTCGTCCAGTCGAGGACCTTCACCACCGCGTGGGTCTCGCCGTTGACCGTCACCCGGTCCCGGACATTGATTTTCCCGACCAGGGCGGCCGGGGCGTGGATCACGAGATCAACCCGCCCACCGGGGCGTGCCGGATCTGCCAGCTCGCCCTCAGGGCCGCTGATCGCGTGCGCGGCGATCTCCCCGGCATCGATCCAGGTGTCTGTTCGGTTGCCGCGCCCATCAGGAGGGCCCCACGTGTGGCGCTGGTGACTGAGGCGGTGCGGTGCGGGGATCATGGCAGGTATCCCGGATAGAGGGGGCCTTCCAGCCGGTTGAGCACCGACCCGCAGGAGCATGGCGCCCCCCACGCCACCGAGCACGCCTCACCGTGGGTGGCATCGTGATACGTGGCGGCGGGGTGGATCGTGAACGCCCGCCGCGCCGTGCCGGAGCCCGCCTTGCAGATGTCCTGCAGGGCAGTGATCTCACTCGGCCACAACAGGCCACCCCGGGGGGCGACGGTGGTGGTCTGGGAGAATGCGCCCGCAGACTGCTGGGTGACGGTCCCGGCGACGCCGGTTTCATGCCAGCGGAGAATCGCCCGCCGAAGAACCGCCTTCGCGGCGGCCCCCTGCTCCGGTGTGGGGCTCTCCAGACAGGGGGCCACCATGACGGCCAGCGCGGTCGCGTCCGCGATCATCGCCCACCCCTTTTCGGCGGGGATGTCGGCGAACGGCTCCAGGTCGCTGACGTGCAGCAGATCAGCCACAACGGCCCCCTCCCAGGTCACTTGCGGGGCTCGGCCCGCTTCGGTTCGCTCTTCGGCTTCCAGCCGGGGCCGAGCTTCTCGGCGAGCGCCTCGTCGACGATCACCTCAACCCCGGTGGTGGTGTTGACCAGGTGGCGCATCACGCCTCCTTCACCAGGGCGAACTTCTTCAGGTCCCCGATGGCGACATAGACCACGGCCTCTGTGCGGAACATGATCTCGTTGTGCCCCGCCAGGTCCCGGCCAGAGTTATCCGGGTCGCCAGCGGTGAGGATCTCCAGCGGGAAGTTCCTCTGGAAGCCCCAACGCACCTCGCTCCAGTCGCCAAGGATCGCCTTGATCTTCGCGTCGGTGGCGAGTTCTGGCTTGCCGCTGACGGTGGAGGAGGACTCCACCTTCAGGCCGCGCCAGTTCGAGGTTCCGGCGAAGGTGGCCTGCGGGTAGATCGACTGCCCGGCCAGGGAGTGCCCGGCGGGGTACACCTCGGTCGCCAAGGAGTAGTTGTAGGCGGGGTCGGTGGCGATCCCGGTCGGCATGAACGACTGGGCGGCCAGGAGTCCGACCGCCTGGTTCAGCTCCGCCGTCGGCGCGCCACTCGGCACGACCGTACTGGTGGCCTGGGACAGGTGCTTGGTGATCTTGCTGGCGGGCTGCCCGGTCTTCGGGTTGATCCCATGGATGGCGATCAGGTCTACGGCGCGGCCCATGCCCGCGCCGATGGCGGGGGCGACGAGTTCCTTCAACACGCCGAGCTTGTAGTCGTCGTCGGCCCACCTGAACTCGTCCGAGGCGCGGGTCTGGATGATGAACTTGATCGGGTCCGCGCTGAACGGGGTGATCTGGAACGGGTCATCCGCAGGCTTGGCCTCGGACTCGCCGACGATACTTGCTCGCGGAACGCCGGAGAAGGTTGCTCCCTTGACCGGGCCGAACAGGGTCGGCTTCTCCTGGGACAGCTTGCCCAGGAGTCCGGCATCCAGGGCCTTGTCGCGGACGATGCCGAGCATCGTCCCCGGCAGCTGGAGCTGACTGGTGTTGAGAATAGCCACAACGGGCTCCTTTCAGGTTCAGAAGAACTGGCCCAGGGACTGGACAAAATTGCGCTCTTCGGCGTCTCCGCCAACGCGCGGGGCCTGCCCGGCCAGCTTGGAGGTGGGGTGGGTGGTTTTCTGGGTGACCCCGGCCAGCCTCACCAGGTCGTCGGCGTCGGCCTCGATCTGCTCCTGGGTGGTGCCGGTGAGGAATCGGGCGGATGCCGGATCGAGGCCCTTGGAGACTGCGATCTCGGTGCGCAGCTGGTTGAGCTTGAGGGCCTCGAGCTCGGCGGTCAACTTCGCGTTGGCCTCGGTGGCCTTCTCCAGGTCGCTCTTCGCGGCCTGCTCGATCTCGTCGAGTCGGGCGGCCTTCGCCTTCAGGTCGCTGTAGTCGCCGTACTTGGCGCGTTCGCGCTTCAGCCTGTCGGCCAGGACGGCGTTGAGCTGCTCCTGGGAGGTGATCGGCTCGAAGGCGGGAGCCTTCTCCTCCGCCGTTTTGGTGGGCGGGATGGATTCTGTGGCGATGGCCTCGGTGGGGTTGTTGGGGTCCATGGTTCCTCCTGGTGGAGTGTCGATGTTCCACGCATTGACCGCTGCGTGTCGGCGGAAATCAGGGGAATGTGAAAGAACCCACAAGGCTTCCTTGTGGGTTCTTACCTCTTCGGGGATGACGTCAGGCGGCGATCAGCTCCATGAAGTGCGGCTTCGCCTTGCGGAGCAGGCCGAAGTCGAGGGTCTTGACGACGTTCTCGCGGTCCTCATCCGTCAAGAGGCCGTTCTTGGCGGCGAACTCGACACAATCGCCGAAGACCACACCGTAGCCGCCGTACTCGAGATGCAGATCCAAGGAGTCGCGCTGAGTCTGGGGCATGAGGTTGCGGAGTCGCGCATACAGTGCCTCGATCCATGCGAACATGCATCGATTCTACCAGCGATCCAGGGGGAGCGGGTGGGCCGTGGCGATGAACCATCGTCCGTGCTTGCGCGCGACGACCACCCCGGCGACATCTTGCGCGATGCCGTAGAAGTCCGCCCCCAGATTGTCGTCCAGGACCTTCCCCTGCTGGGGGTTGTCGATGATCGCATTGACCCAGTCCACAACCTCGCGCTCACCCCAGCCGGGCGGGAACTCCGACTTGCCAGCACCTGAGCCGTGGCGATGAAGGCCATGCCCGGAGCCATCGCCGTCGAGCAGGATCTCGGCATCCAGGAGATCGAACTCCTCGATGTCACTCCGACGAAACGGCACCTTGCGGCCGCCGAGCCGCGGGAACTCATCTGGGCCGTCGGCGCCGAGCATCCCACGAACGCGACGCGGCGGCTTCCCGCCTCCGCCCTTCCCTGTGGAGGTCTTCGGCTTCGGAGCGTCGTTGACGATGCCGCCACCGTCGCGGCGCATCCGCGCCAGGATGTTCTCCGTCGTCGGCGGTACCTCATCCTCAGCGCAGGCCTCCCGTGCCCCGTAGTAGAGCCGCCGATAGGCCTGCTCCTGCTCGGTCGGCTCCCACGTGTCCAGCACCTCCACGGCCGTGCAGCCGCAACGGTCGTGGTAGCTGCTGCCCAGGGCGCGGCGCCCTCGCGGGCGACCACGACTGCCCTGCACCCTGAGGGCCGCATCCCGACTGGTGTAGTCGGGATGCGTGGCGAGCATCGCGCAGAACGCACACGGCTTGCCGTCGGTCACCCGACGCCACGTCGTGCCGTTCGCCGCCGTCGAAGCCTCCACCGTCCTGCGGCCCGCGTTGAGGGCATGCCGCTGGGCAGTGACCGCAGCCGCCTGAAGCAGGAGCTCCAGGTCCCGGGCGTAGGTGAGGGCCCTCGGGTCGAGCGCCTTCGCATCCTGCATCACCCCGGTGATCCGCCCGTAGGTGGCCCCCTCGTCGAACCGCGCGGGCACCGGGGCTGCGTGAGCCCGGTCGGACGCCTCCAGGCGACGGATCGCCTCGATCATCTCGATGGCCCGCTGGACTGATCCGGCATGGGCGATCTGCGCGGCGGCGACGTATCCGACGATGGTGTCACGGTCGCTGTAGTCGCCGCGCGCCCACCGCTTCAGCAGCTCGTAGATCAGGCCGGACAGGGTTGCCGACCTCTGGATCTCGCGCGCCTGATGGGCGACAGCGACCTGCCTGCCCAGGTTCATGCTCAGTCCTCCAGCTGCTCGGCGTCAGCCTCCGGCATGCGCAGACTGACCGGCACCGCGCCGGTGAACTCCAGACCCTCGAGGCCCAGCTTCGCGGCCGCGTCGTCGGGGTCCACCCCGGAACGGACGGCCACGCCCAGGGCGTCGAACTTCGCCTTCAGCTCTGTGGCCTCCGACGTGCCATCGGTCTGTCGGCCGACGGCCCCGGCCAAGGCGGCCAGAGGGTCGGGGGCGGCATTGCGGCGGTGCTCCTGGATCGAGGCAATGGTTGCCTCGTCGAAATCAAGCATCCGCAGCACCTCGTCCGAATCGGGCGGCAGGACTCCGGCGGCGGTGAGTTTCGTCACCGCATCGGCAGTGGCGGCCCGTGTCGGGGTTGCCGCGTCGCGCCATCGGGGCCTCACCCGACCATGGAACTCCGACTCGGTGACGCGGTGGCCGAGCATCCGTGCGGCGAGCCAGCCAGCCAAGGCCCACGCGGACCCGAACTGCCCCTGCCTGCGCTCCGCGCGCTTGACCAGCCGGTCAGTCTCGCCGAGCAGGGCCTCGGCGGATGGGGGATTGCTGGTGACGAACCCGAAATAGCGCTCCGGGACAGCGGAGGCCCCCGCCATCAGCTGGGCCAGAACCCTGATCTGCTCGGTGAACGGCGCTGGGGAGTTCGGGCGAAACTCCCCCATGTCAGGCAGGTCGCCGTCGTCATCCTTCCCCATCGCCAGGAAGGCGCCCGCGGCGATCTCCCAACCCGGCTTGGCGGATCCGTCAGGGTTACTGAAATCCGACTGATCGACACCCTTGACGTAGCGCTGCGGGAACGAGTAGAAGTCCCGATTCACCGACATACCGAGCAGTGCCCGGGCCGCCTCGTCGGTGTAGAAGCGCATCGGGACGCTGATCTCGGAGCGCCCCCACGGGCGGGACGTGCGGCGCTGATTCTGCACCGGCACCACCGGCACCACATCAGGAAGCCCGGTCTGGGCCTCCTCCAAGACCTTCCACGAGTCGCCGCCGTTGGCATGCAGATTCCCGGACACCTCAACCGTCAGCACCCTCCCGAGAAGGAACAGCTCCACCTCCCAAGCATCCGGCCTGCCCTCGGTGGGCTGCCGGATCAAGGCGGCGTCCAAGGTGAAACCGTCCCGGGAAAGGATGCCGGTGGTGTTGAGTGGGGACTGAGGGATCACCGACACTCGGCCCCCGCTCTTAGCGATCACCAGGAAGCTGGTGCCGTGCACCAGGGCGTCGAGATGGGCGGATGCCGATTCCGAGCCGAGTCGGGAGGTCCGGAACACTTCATCCAGGCCGAATTCACTGCCGCCGGCCCAGCCGAGCCAGTCCAGCCGCTCCTCCAGGGCGTCCACGGCGATGCCGGGCCAGCCAGCCACCACGTCCAGGTTCCGCAGCGCCTTCGGGATCACCGGCCCCATTCGCTGCAGCCGCTTCGAGCCCTCGTAGTAACCCAGCATCTTGCGGTGGAAGCCGGACAGGGAATCCAGCTGCCGGAACATGCGGCGAGCCAGGGCCAGTTCGCGGTCGTCGAGATCGATCACAGCACCATCACCCGCCTTCCAGTTCTCTGTGCTGCCGTGTTGCGGACCTTCCGTGACAGCACCCCCCAGTGCGCCAGCGTCGCGGCGACGATCGGGGTGATGTCCGACTCTGCGGTCTTGCGGTTCCATGCCCACCGCTCCCCGATGGAGCGCTTCCGGGCGTTGTTGAGCGCCAGGGTGAGCTGCGGCTGCGCGATGTGTCGCAGCTCGTTGTTCATGCAGGCGTCCACCAGGTCGGCGCACGCATCGGTCATCTCGTCGGTGTTCGTCGTGACAACCCGGATCTTCGCCTTCCGAAGTGCCCGCACCAGCGATGAGGCGGGGGACCTCGCATCCACCACCACCGCGGCGATCGAGTTCTTCGCGCAACGGGCCGCCACATGGTCCACGATCCAGCCGGTGCCCTCCCGGGACTCGTCGAGCTCCACGTGCACGAGCTCGTCGTCCCGCAGCCCGGCCAGGGCCACGGCAGCCTGCTCCCGATTCGGGGACACGTCGATCGCCAGGACGAGCTTCGACAGCGCCTTTGACCGATCGTCGGCCAGGCCCTTCCAGATGTGCGGGGGGATCACCGCGGGGGTGGACAGGTCATCCCAGATGCCGAGGGCCTCACGGCGGAAGTGGTCCTCGGTGAGGGCTCGGCGGAGCTTGCGGATCGCCCGCAGCGGGGTCCGCTTCGGGTAGGAGGGGTTGGCCTTGCGCCACGCCTCCTTGTCGTCGGTCTCGCAGTCCGCTGGGGCGGAGAACTCGATCCAGGTCGCCTCCTCCAGCGGCTCCCCGGCCTTCGATGCGGCCAGGGCGGCGTCACGCTGGGCGGTGAACACCTCGCCGGGGTCCTTCGGCCTCGGCGGGGTGCCGAGCATGATCGTCAGCGGATGTGCGGCTTGGTTCTGCGTCGGCAGCATGTCGCTCATCGCGTTGCTGGTGAGGATCTGCGCCTCGTCCAGCACCAGGATCGACACCTTCGCCACGCCGCGCAGCGCCCCGGACTCGCGGGCAGCCATCACGATGCGGGAGCCGTTGACGAACCGGATCGAGCGGTTCTCCGCCGAGGAGTTGATCTTCGCCACCCTCGGGGCCACCCCCGGCTGACCGGCAACCGCCTTCAGTGAGTCGAAGACCTCCAGCATCACCTTGTTATGGTGGGCCGTCCAAGCCACGGTGGAGCCCGCATGGATCAGGCAGTGGGCGAAGACCATTGCAGCGACGAGGTAGGTTTTGCCCGCCTGACGGGGGATCGACATCGCCACGATCTCAGAAGCCCACCCGCCGTCAGCTCGCTTCGCCCATGTGATCTGCGCGATGTCGCGCTGCCACGGATCCAGGCCCAGACCGATGCGCTCCGCAACAGCGACGACGCTCGGACCGGCGGTCGAGGTGATCCCTGCAGGAAGGCAGAGGAGGTGAGCCTCAGGGAGCAGGCCAGGGCGCGTCGGGGGTTGCGGCCGCTTCGGCAATCTCGTCCACCCCTTCCGTGGCCACCACCCCGTCGAGCTCCTCACTGATCGCCAGGAGCCGCCTCGACAGCGCGGCCGCGTCCCGATCGGACACGCCCCGGTCAAACCGACGGGCGATGTCGTCCCGCAGCGCCTCCAGCATCGCCCTGCGACCCTGCCTTGAGGCCTCCTCGACGCTGGACATGGGGCCTCCTGTGGGCAACTCGGGGGTGCGGTGACAAGAGTGACGGGACCTGTGGAAAAAAGTCGAGAGAGAATGCCGCCTAGGCCTGAGCCAGCGTCGAGGCCGGGGGGAGGGGGCACCCCCCACCCCTGTGTTCGATTTCAGGGGCCTCAGGTGAGGCTCCCGGAGCGGCGGATGATGGGGGCGAGCCCGGCATCCTTGCGGCCCTTGCGCTCGTTGCAGAGCTTGTGGGCGGCCTGCTTGTTGCTCAGGGTATCAGGTCCGCCCTGGGAGAGCGGGATGACGTGGTCGACGACGAAGCATCCGGGGTCAGGCCATCGCAGTCGGTGGTCGATGGCCTCACCGCAGATCCCGCACGGCGGTTTGGCGGCGGCGATGGTGGCGCGGTGACGGTCTCGGATGGCGGTGTCGCGGTTGGCCATCGCCACCCCCTCGGAATGGGTGAAGCCCCGGGGGCGAATCCGGGGCTTCCTGTTTTTGGGTGCACTGATGCACTAACAACGGCAATGATAGTCGCTCACAGCATGGCGCGCAACTTCCGCTCGGCGGCGAGTCGCCTGATCTGGCCCAGGTCGAACAGTCGTCGGCGCGGACCCTCGGCCACGGGGGACAGCAGGCCGGGGCGGGAGGCCCAGTCCCGAAGCGTCCGCTCAGGCACGTCCACGAGCCGGGAGGCCTGCCGGAGGGTGACCGCCTGGATCGTGACCTCGTGGCCGCAAGGGCGGCACACCCAGAGCGGCTCGTCGGGGGCGGGGGCCTCAAGGGGGCCCGTGCCGCAGCGGGGGCAGGGGACGGCCGGGCTGGGCTCCTTGAGGTGTCTGACGGCGGCCCTGACCTGCCGGTGCACCCGCAGCACGCCCCACTCGAACTCGGGCCACTGCGCGGTGCCCCGGATCAGGGGCAGGTGCTGAGTGAGCCAGTCTGTGACCGCGGTGAGGGTGGGTTGCTCGGGGAGCTCCTTGACCTCGCCGGGGCAGGTGTCGAACAGATCGCTGGCCAGGTCCCGGCACCAGCCCCACAGGAAGGGCAGGACGCCGACGCCGTCAGGGTCGCAGAACTCCATGCCGTCGAGCCATCCGGTGGTGTCGCGGGTGTCGAGGAGCTGGAGCACGTCGAGGCGCAGCGGGGTGCCGGAGGATGCGCCGGTGCGGCCACCACCCCACGGGTCGGGGCCACTGGTGAGGGCGTCGGGCAGGAGGGCGCACAGCTCGGGCAGCTCGCCCAGGGCCTGCTCGACGTCGACGGTGTGGGTCACTGGTCCTCCTTGGGGGTTTGGCCGACCTGGGCGATGCGGCTGGCCAGGGCGGTGAAGGCGGAGCGAAGGTCGTCCAGCCGCGTGTCGAATGCTCGGATGAGGCGCGCGCAGCGTTGGCGGAATCTGCCGGCGGGGGTCAGGGTCAGGGGCCAGTCCGGGAGATGGAGCGTCTGGGTCACTGGTCCTCCTTCTCGGCGTACTCGACCCAGCTCAGTCCGCTGCGCTCCATGGCGTGCTCGAGTTCGGTGATGTCGCGGTCGCTGTCGCGGATCGTGTGGCCCCTGAGGGCGAGCAGGTTGGCGAGGTGGAGCTCGTCGGCGATGGCGATGAGGGCGAGGGTCTGGGCGGCGAGGGTGCTGGGCTGGGCGTGGCGAGGGTCGAGGCCTTCGGGGCTCTTGGTGCGGTCCTGCAGCCAGTCCAGGGTTCTGGCGGCTTTGCGGACGTTGGGGTTCACTGTCGGGCCTCCTTGCTGTCGTCGTTGTGGGTGAGCTGGCGGGTGAGGGTTGCTTGGGCGGCGGCGAGCATGCCGAGGGCGTCGATCTGGTCGATGAGCATGGGGTTGTGCAGGAGGATGCCGAGGGTTCCGTCAGAATTGCGGACCTTCTCGATGGTGATGCGGGCGAGGGTGACGGGCTGGCTGGTCATGCGCGGGGCTCCTGGAGGAGCCCGAGGGCGTCCCTGATGTCGCGCGGGATGAAGGGAGTTGCAGCGCCTGCTGTCGCCACGGCGATGAGGTTGGCGATGCGGACCTGCTCGCAGATTGCGGCGAGGTTCGCGGCAATGACCTCGGTGCAGGTGACGAGGGCGTGGTTGGTGACAGGGTTGTCGCTGCCGTTTCGGGTCAGCGCATCGATGAGCTTGGCGAGGTCTCGGGGGTCGATGTCGGTCATGCGTGGGGCTCCTTGGTGCCGTTGGGGTTGGGTAGGGGGTGGCGCTGGTCGAGTCGCTCACGGAGAAGGTCGAGCTGGGCCGCTTGACGCACGGTGTCGGCCCTTAGTGCCCTGAGATTGTCGTCCATGAGGATGATGAGCTGGCGGAGGGTTTGGCGAGTCCAGTGCCGGTAGACGATGCAGGCGGCGATGCTGATGGCCGCGCTGGCGATGCAGCAGATGATGGCGGTGGTGGTCACGGCTGTTCCTCCTGGGGGGTGCCGAGGGCGGCGGCGATGTCGGGGAGGAGGCTGCGGATCTCGATCCGGTCGGGGGTGCCGTCGTGGTCGCGGACCTCGTAGCCCCTGCATGTGGAGATCTCTCCGCAGGCCTGCGAGGCGACCGAGGCCAGCTCCTCGGATGGGCCTCCCCTGTCGGGGTCGATGGCGGCCAGGGCGATGAGGTTGGCGATGCGGAGCTGCTCATGGATCGCGGCAAGGGCGTGGCTGGCGTCGAGGATGGCGGTTGCGAGCATGGTGGCGTCGGTTTCGCCCTGCTCCTCGATCCACTCGGTGATGGCGTCTCGGTTGGTGGTCATGCGGGGTCCTCCTCGGGTGTGTTGCTCTCGGCCTTGATGGTGAGCTGGATCTTCGGGTTCTGTTCGAGGTGGGCGAGTCGCTGTTGAAGGTCGTCGATGGCCATTCGGAGACGGGTGTTGGTGATGGCCTGTCCGGCGGCGTCTTCTGTTGCCTCGCGTTGCCAGCGACGGACCCAGTGGCGGGGCAGGAACCAGCAGGCGGCGATGACGGCGAGGCTGGCGACGAGGTTGGCGATGGGGAGCATCGGCTTCTCCTTGGGGCTAGAACGGGGGCGGACTGTTGCGGGGTGCGGTGAGGGAAGCGGGCGGGGCGACTGTCGGGGCCGTGAAGGCCTCAGGGGGCATGGGGGGTGGGTTGCATCGGTGGGCGGGGAGTACGTCGATCCTGGGGCTGCCTGCGGGCTGCTGGGCGATGTTCTCGGCTCGTCGTCGGGTGAGTTTGGTTCCTCGGTTGCTGTGGCGGGTGAGGGTGTAGGTGGGGATGTCGGCGAGTTGGTGGAGGGCTTCGCCGAGTGGGGTGAGCGGGGTTGCGGTTGCGGTTGCCTGGATGGCGCACTGGTCCTGGTCGAGGCCGGTGAGGATGTGGGCTCGGCAGTGGGGGCATCGGTGTTGTGCTGTGGCTCGCCATCCGGCGGCGTCGGTCCAGTGGTAGGGGTGGACGACGGTTCGGCGGGGCTTGGGGCCGGCGGCCTGGATGGGCGGGGCGTCGAAGAGGGTGTCCTGGGTCATGGCGGTCGAGGTCCTTGAGTGTGGGTTCGGGGCGAGCTCTTTGGGACGGAGTGTCTCTATGGGTGGCGCAGGTGGCGGGGTGGCGCGTCTTCCGGAACTTTTTGATTGCGCGTGATGCGCGCACGCGATAGATGGACTTTTCCTGCAAAGATGCGCCACCTGCGCCACCCTTGCAACGCACTCGGGCGTGTCTCTCCTTGTCGGAGTGGTTTTGACGGGTGTTCGACTTGGGTGGCGCGTCCTTCGTTGATGCGCCACCCAAGCGCCACCCAAGCGCCACCCATGGGGACACTTGACGCAAAGGTGTCTTGAAGGGTGGCGCAGGTGGCGCTTGGGTTGCGACTTCGTGCGCAGCTGGGTGGCGCAGGTGGCGGGCGCTTGGGTTGCGACTTCGTGCGCAGCTGGGTGGCGCAGGTGGCGCTTGGGTTGCGACTTCGTGCGCAGCTGGGTGGCGCAGGTGGCGGTCATGAGATGAGCCGCCAATCCGCGTCGTCGCCACGCCCTTCCTCTTCTTCGTCACTCAGGAGAGTGATGCCCTGGGAGAAGCGAGCGCCTTTCGCGCCCTTCGCGAAGGTGACGCCGAAGCGGTCGCGAAGCTCCTGGATGTATCGCTTACCACGCATCGGCTCGTCTCCCATGTCGCGGCAGAACCGTTCGTAGGCGTCCCGCAGCACACTGCTGCGCACTTGGACCAACTGGCTGCCGGGGGCGAGATGGCACTGTTCGTCCACGAATCGCTGCAGGGTATCCTCGGAGGTCCGGTACTCCTGAGTGGCTGCGCGGACGGCGGTGGGAGGCCTGAGCCCTCCTTGCCCCCATTCTGCAGCCCCCTGGATGATCCATGCGAGGATCTGCGGCCCCTCGGAGCGGAGCTTGGCGGGCAGCTCAGGATCTCGCTGCCCCTCGGGGACAACGTGCTGGAAGGGGAGGGTTTGGAGGCGACGCCAGAACGCAGGGCCGCCCGCCGAGGTGGCTGGCTTGTGGTTGGCAATGAGCCACAGGGTGTGAGACGGCATGAAGGTGAAGGGGGAACCGTACATGTGGCGAGCGTTGATGGCGTCGCGGCCGGTCAGCTGCTTGATCCGGGCCTCCGCGAAGCGAGCGCCATCCTCCAGCTCGGAGCAGACCACCAGACGGGCCCCGGCGAGCTGGGCGAGTTCCGCCGGATGCTCGCTGTGGCGGCGGGCCATGAGCATCTCGGCGGGGGCAGCGATGGCGTATCCCCGTTCTCCGCGCCCGAGGACCTCCGAGAGTGCATCGAGGAGGGTCGATTTCCCGTTGGCCCCGGAGCCGATGCCGAGACTGAGGAGTTGCTCGACAATTTCACCGATGGCGGTCACGCCAGCCAGACGTTTCACATACCCGACGAGGTCAGAGTCGCCGCCGAAGGTGGCTGCCAGGAAGGTCTCCCAGTGTGGGGCCGACTTGGTGAAATCGGGGGCCACGGTCGTTGAGCGGGTGTGGAGCTTGGCGGGGTCCGGGGGCAAGAGCTCCCCAGTGCGCAGGTTGACAATTCCGGCAGGGGTGTTGAGCTCCCAGGGTTGCGCGTCGAGCTGGTCGAGATGGACGACGATGCGGGGGTCGGTGCGGGCGAGCCGGGCGATGCTGCCAACACCTTGGGCGGACAGCATCTTGCGCCGCCATCCGGCTGCGGCCCTGTCGTCGGCAGGGAGGCGGCGGGCCAGCTGCTTGATGAGTTCGCGGTGATATTCCCCCTCGTCCCAGACCCATCGGCTGCCGTCCCAGGTGAGCCATTGCTTGCGCTGCGGGCAGTACCGGACCTGGTTGGCGACGCGGGAGACGAAGGCGTCGGCGAGCGCGGTTTCGTTCGCCTCGATGGTCTCAGGCGGATTGCTTTGCGCGTCTCCTGCGGCTCGTGGGCCAGTCGCCGAGGATGCGGGGCGCGCGGCCGGTTCGAGGGTGAGGGTCCATTCTGGTTCCTGGTCCCCCCAGCCCTGGGCGTGGAGGGCTGAGGCGGCGGCGGAGTGGTCGCCGCCGTGGCGAAGGACGGCGTAGGCCCCGAGCTTGCTGTAAGGGATCTCGGGCTGGAAGTCGGTGCTGGTGGAGAAGACCCAGAGCCGGTCCGCGCCGTCGGTGCTGTGGCCGGTGGTGGCGGAGACCCCTTCTCCGCGCTTCTTGCCGGGCCTGATCCAGTAGGTGGTGCCGCCCTGGGTGTGGTCGATGGTCCAGCCGTGGGGCTGGAGGATGTCGGCCCAGGAGGCGCGGGCGTTGAAGTCGTCGCCGGGGCGCAACCGATCCCCGGCGACGGGTGCGGCAGCGGGGGGCGCCACGGGCGCAGTTGCGGAGGTCGTGGGGGGCTGGGTTTCGTCGAGGAGGCGACACATGGCGTGGATGGTGTCGCGCTCGTCGGCGGTGAAGGTCGCGATCTGTCGGGGGCTGCGGTCGGGCAGCGCCGTCCACGCTGCCCCGGTGGGGTGGGTGCGGCCGTGACTGGGGGCGACGATGGACCATCCACCCTCGCCGCGGGTCTCGATCATGACGCGGGTGCGCTGCCCCGGGTGCTGGGCCTGCTCGTCGGGGGTGGTGGGGCGGGAGGCGAGTTTGGTGTTGCCGTGGACGTCGCCGTCGATGCGGTAGTAGATGTGGATACCGCCGGTGGGGGTGAACTCCATGTATCCGCCGACGAGACGCTGCCAGAGTTCCCTCTGGGCGTGGTCGGTGAAGGCGGCCTGGAGGCGGGGCATCCAGCCCTCGGCGACTGCGACGCCTTCGAGTTCGAGCATCTCGATATTGCCGGAGGCGCGGCCGCAGATGATGCCGATGCCGTCGGTGTCCGTGCCCCACAACTGGTCGAGCTGCTCGGGGGTGGGGCGGTTGCCGGGGTCCTGGAGGTTGCGCCACGTCTTGACGCCGGGGCGTTTGGTGCCGTCGGTGGCGGCGGGGAGAGGGAGGGCGCCGACGGCGAGCCATGCGTCGCGCGCGGCCTGGAGGTCAGGGGCACTCATCCCTGATTCCTTTCGATCGGTTCGTGTCGAGAGGGGAAGCAGGGGCTCCGGGAATTCGGAGCCCCTGCCTGTGGCGGGTCAGGCTGCGCCGCCGCCGAGCGCCGCAGGGTCGATCCCTGCGGCCTGGAGGGCTGCGAGCTGTGCGGCGTTCAGTGCAGCGGGCTGCTGCGCAGCCGGTGCGGGCGCAGGCGTTGCCCACGGGCTTGCCGCCGGGGCAGCAGCGGGCGCGGCGACGGCGGCCGCCGGGGCGGCCTGCTGGGCGTCGAGGTTCACCGTGGGGGGCTGATAGCTGGCCCGGTAGAGCTTCGGCGCGCTGAAGCCCCGGTTCTTCGCCTGCCCGTCACCGACGTAGGTGAGGGTGAGGGTGCCGCCGACGGTGAGGGCGGCGCGGCCGGTGGCCTGGAGGACGGCCTGGAGGACGGCAGCCAGCGACGACTGGGACTCGGGCTTTCGGGAGCCCCGCAGGTAGACGGAGCGGACCCCGTCGTCGAGGTCGCTGTCGCGCAGTTCGGTCTGCAGCTCGACGCGGTACATCATCATCGGCTGGCCGTTGTCGAAGGTCTTCGGCTCCCCGGTCTGGAGGTCGGTCTGCTGGAGCTCCTCCAGGCTGATGACGCGGCCGGTGACGGAGTCGCCGTGGTTGTTGAAGGGGAAGCTGGCGGAGCCGCCGGAGGCGAGATCGATGGACTGCATGGACATGGTTGTTCCTTTCAGAGGGGTCAGGCGCTCTCGAGGGAGAGGGCTGGGGGTGGGGTGCCCGTGTCGATCGACAGGGCAGGCTGGGAGTTGCCCCCGCGGTTGGCGGGGGACTCGGGATGGCCGGGGCAGCCTGCTGTGAGGTCGGCCGCCCTGGGCTTGAAGAAGGGGCAGTGCTCGCAGTACTCGGGGGCGGTCTCCAGCAGCGGCAGCGCCGCTGCGCCGAGGTTGCCGGTGGCGAGTTGGATGCCGCGAAGCCGCTCGAGAGCCTGCGCTGCGACGCCCGGGTTCCATGCCTCACTCCACCAGTGGGCGTCTCGGAGTTCACCCTGCCGGGGCAGGAAGCAGATCGCGACATGCTCGGGTGGCAGTCCCGCGTTGGCCCAGCCTTGTCCGTACAGGTGGGCCTGGATGCGGTAGGTGCTGGAGGGGCCTTGGGAGCGGTACTTCTTGAGTTGGGCGGGGCCGATCGTCTTGTGGTCGATGACGGTGCGGGTGTGTCGGTCGTAGAGGTCGCAGGAGCCGGTGATCGGCTCCCCGGCGGCGTCGGTCCCGACGGTGACGCGCTCCTCGATCAGCCACCGCTCGACCCAGGCGCCACCCATGGCGCGCGCCCAGGTTTCGTTGGCGCGGTCGAAGGCCTCCTCGAGCCAGCCGTGGATGCCGGTTCCGACGGTGGCCTTCCAGTTGGGCTCCTGGGGTCGCTGCTCGATGCCGAGCAGCTTGTAGCCGATGCGTCGGGCGCACGGGTCGCCGATTTCGGAGGGCCCGATCCTGGTCTGCAGGGTGCGGGGGTGGTTCGCGATGGCGTCGGTGATCGCCGCGAAGTAGTCGTCCTCGGCGCTGCGGTCCGCGGGCCAGTGCGTCGGCACTGGCGGGATGAGGGTGAGGTCAGACATCAGGGGTCTCACCTGGGCTTGATGGTGACGCGGGCGGCACCGACCTCGGGGCTGCACAGCTCGTACAGGACGGGGCTGAGGATCTGCTTCGCCCTGGAGGCTGTGACGACCTGCTCGGTGCAGTCCTGGAGTACCTTCGGGGGGAGCACTTTCGCGGCCTCGTCGGCGCTGAAGCGCCTGCTGGGCCTGCCGACGGTGACGGTGCCGGTGGCGAAGTCGTGCTTGCCCTGGTCGAGGGTGCGGAGGATGCCGGTGATCTGGTCGCGGCGCTCCACCAGGGAGGCGATCCGCTCCGTCAGGTCGAGGTATTCGGCGACGAGGTCGTTGTAGTCGTACATGATGGCCTTTCAGTCGGGGGAAGTGTCCGGGCTTCCCGGAGGGTTCGTGGGAGTTGGCGAACCTGTCGGGATTTCCGACAGGCTGGTTGTCGAGAGGTGTCGGCGGCAGGGGCAGGGCGCTTCGGCCGGCTTCTTGCCGCCGCTGGTCTGGATGCTGCGGGCGCAGGGGCCGTCGTGGACCAGGTGAGGGAAACACCACGTGCAGAGTTCATTGAACGGCCGCATGGCACCCCTCCAGGCGCGCATCGGGGCTCGCGAAGGGGGCGAGCAGGGAGCGGGCCGCCGCGGCGGCCCGAATTGCGTCTTCGAGCGTTTTGAACGCCCCGATGTGCTTGTGCTTCACCTGGACGACGTACCCGCACTGAGGGTGCGGATAGACGTTGAGATGCCCCGTCTTGCTGTTGGCGCTTGCCCCTTTCCGGTTCTCCAGGTTCTGGCCTGGTGTCGCAAGACGCAGGTGCAGCGGGTTGATGCAGCGTCTGTTGTGGCAGATGTGGTCCACCACCAGGCCCTCAGGGATCGGACCGCTGCTCTCCTCCCACGCAAGGCGGTGTGCATAGACGCGCCCTGAGCGCCCCTTCTGCCCGGGGGTGCGCGGTCGCGTTGTCGTCCCGTAGCCCTTGTTGTTGACGGCGCCCTGCCAGACCCAACAGCCATCGCCACCGTCGCGGTGACATCGACTCCAAAGGCGGTCGTCGATGGTTCGGTAGCGAGAGTTCCGAGGGGTGACCTCGACGGGTTTCCCGGCGCGCATCCGACCGACGTGGAGGGGGCACAGCCCGTTGCTCCGGGAGGCTCGATCGCAGGATGCCACGGCACATTTCTTCTGGGACCTGACCGCCATCACCTCCACCTCCCGGCCCGCTTGTCGGCGACATACGCGGCCAGGGCGTAGGCCTGCCAGATGTCCGACTTGAAGGCATGGAACCAGCCCGGGTCCTTGGTGGTGCCCTTGCCGTGGTTGGGCTGTCCGGGGGCGAAGCGGTCCACGAGGGCCTGTCGGATCGTGGCGTCGTTCGCGCGGGGGCTGTGGCAGTGGTGGAGCTTGACGTCGCGCCGGTAGACGAGGGTGGGTTCGCGGCCGGTTCGCTGGGCGAGGACCTCGACGAAGCGGCCGATCCACACGCACGTCTCGAAGACCTCCCGGCCCACGGGCATGCCGTAGGAGGCGACCATCTCGATGGCGCCGTGCGCCTCGGCGAATCGGGTGCCGTTGGCGAGGTGCTGGCGGAGTGGCTGGTTCGCGACCTTCCCGATCTCGACCGGGTAGCAGGTGTCGGCGTCGATGACCGCGTAGGCGGAGTGCTCATTGCCGGGGTCGATGGCGAGGATGCGGGCGGTCACAGCAGGTCCTCCACGTCTCGCAGCACCGAGGCGTGCTCGCACGGCCACAGGTGCCCACACCGGCCACAGATCAGGCGTGGCCCGTCGACGACCTGCACGTGCATGTCGCGGATCTCCCGGAGGGCCTCGACGGCCCGGTCCAGGTCGGTCAGGGCCTCGTAGACGTCGCAGTCGTTGGAGAGGTCGTAGCGAATGGCGGTGTCCATGTCAGGCCCCTTCCGGGTCGTTGAGGATCTCTGTGGTGAGCGCGGCCGCCTCGTCGATGACGTCGGACACCGGGGTCCTGGGGCCCTCGTCGGCGACCTGTCCGATGAGGGAGAGGAGCCGGTCGGTGTAGGCGCGGACCTGCTGGTCGGAGGCCTGGTCGAGGAGGTCGCGGATGTGGTCGGTCCACTGCGAGGGGCGTGTCATGCCGCCACCTCCTCGTCGTGACGTGCGCTCCTGCTGAGGTGGCGCTGCAGGGTGCGCAGGGAGATGCCGAGGCGTGAGGCGACGTTGCTGCGGGACTCCCCTTGGGCGAGGAGGCGCACGGCCTCATCCAGGTCGGCGCGCCTCCTCCCCATGGAGGACAGCCCCCCGGCTGCCCGCGCTCGCGGATCATCGATCCGGTCGTCATCCCACGCCATCGGCGGCACCCACCCCAGGCTTGCCGCCCAGGCCCGCATCCGGTCCCCGGACGGGCCCGCCGGAGGTTGATCCCACAGCTCGTCGTACAGGGCGACGACGGCGCGGCGGGTCCCCTCGGTCACGTGCCGCAGATCCGGCTTGTGGAGGCGCATGTTGGAGCGGCGTATCCCGAGCCGGTCGCCGAGCTCGGCGAGTGTCCACCCGATCGCGGCCAGGGCCTGGATGCGGCGCCTGGTGCCGGTCGCATCGACCAGGGCCCCTTCGGCGAGTTCGGGGGCGACGGCGAGGAGTTTCTCCGCCACCTCCCGGGTCACCTGCGTGCGGGGTGGCCGGTGCTGCGGATGGGTCGGGTCGTCGAGGTTGCGGCCGTAGAGGATCGGGTACACCGTCGAAGGGGCGACTCCTGCGGCGGCGGCGATGCGCTTCCACCCCATCCCTGCGGCCATGAGGGAGCGCAGGTGGGCGCGGACCTGGTCGCCGTCGACGAACCGGTCGTAGCGGCCGTAGGCCTGGGCGCGGCGGCGCTTCGCTGCACGCTCGGTGGTCGCGGCGCGGCACAGGTCGCAGCGGCAGCGGTGCACGACGTAGGTGGTGGAGGTGCCGTGCACGTGTACCGCCTGGGGGCAGCGGCAGTCCGGGTGCCGGTCGGTGGCGGTCATTGCCGCACCCCCTCGCTGGGCTCCGGGAGGCGTCCGCCAAGCCTGACCCAGTCGACGATCGGCAGGGCAGGGATGGCGAGCACCTCCTCGGCGATGCGCCTCTCCCAGGAGGCGCCCTCGGAGTCCTCCCAGCCGGGCAGGAGGGCGACACCGTCTGCCTCGATCAGCTGGGCGAGGCCCGCCCTCATCCAGTCGTGCCAGGTCGGGAACATCCGAGACACGAGCCCGGAGGTCAGGCCCGGATTGGCCTTCGGGAGATTGCGTGCCGGGTTGAGGGTGTTGCATCCGGCGGTCGCCAACTCCATCGCGGCCCGCTCGAAGCGACGCCCGTGGTTCTTGATGCCGGTGATGGGTCCGGCGATGTAGAGGATCGGGGCGCTCACCGCTCCACCTCCTCGACCGGGCATCGATGCCACCGCTTGGCCTCTTCGGCATCCGTCCTCGTCGAGACGAACGGCGCGCGCGGGTGGTGGAATCCGCAGTTGGCGCAGTCCACCTGCCAGCCCCCGTCGGGCCGGTGGTCGGTGAGCTTGACTGCCCCTCTGGGCGGCTTCACACGGTGCGTCACAGGAGCGCTCCTCTCAGGGCGAGGATCACGGCCACGATCAGCAGACTGGTGGCGATGATCCAGATGGTCGGGTGTTTGTGGACGTGCCGGTCGATGACGGCGTCCAGGCGGTCGTTCAGGCGGGCCAAGGTTTCGAGGAGGGTCATGCCGTCGCCCCCCGTCGGCGGTTGATGATCCGACTCTGGACGTGGCCGATCAGCTCAGCCGTCTCCTCCTCCGACATCCACTCCAGATCAGCGCGGAGCTGTGCAAACTCCGGCTGCTGATCGAGGCTGGGCAGGACACGGCCGCCGCTTGTCATCACGGGGTAGCCGGGCAGGACGCCACGGCGGATCAGCTTGGCGACATGCCGGGGCGACACGCCCAGCAGCTCAGCCGCTTCGGCGGTGGAGAGGGTGCGCATCACAGCCCCCTCTTCCGGGCGATCCGGTCCAACTCCCGCCGGGAAGCGGGGCGGGGACGGCGCACCGACTGCCGGGCCTGACACGCCTCGACGCACATCACAAGGAGAGCGTCAGACCAGACCGCCTGCCACGTAGAGGCGTAGGCGTGGTGGACCATGTGGCGGAAGCGGTCGGGGCTGGCCCGCTTTCCGGTGAGCTCCTCGGCCTTGCAGACCATGTCCAGGAGGGCCTCCTCGTAGGACGGATAGAAGGCCCGCTCAAGCTCGCGGGAGTACTCGCTCATGCCGTCACCTCCCCGTCGCGCTGGGCGATCCGCCTGCGGACGCGCCCCGTCAGCCCGACTATCTCCTCCTCCGACAGCCATTGCAGGTCGGCGCGGTGGCTCGGCCGTGGCTGGACGGTGATGCCGCGACCGGCGAGGGCGGCGACCTGCTGCGCGTTGAGGCTGGCGACCTCCCCGATGGGGGTGATACCGGTCAGCAGGGCAGGGCCGACGATGCGGCCGGGGTAGAGGATGGCGGAGCAGTGTGCGTTGTGGATACCCTCGGGATCGAGAGCGCCTTCCTCATCGACCCACATCGACACCCCCGGGATGGGGGTGGTGACGCGCTCGACCCACTGGCAGCCCAGGATGCGGCGCATGCCGGAGAGGTCCTCGGCTGCGAACGTCACCCACTCGGGTGCCTGCTCCAGGTCGGGGTGGACGAGGATTGCGTGGATGCCGGTGCTGGTGTTGACCTTCATGATGTTGCTTCTTCCGTCAGGCCGAGCATGTCGGCGAGATCGTTGGCGTCGTGTCGGGCCAGGAGCCGCCACACGGCGGCCTGCTGGGCCTCGGTGATGTCGGGGGCGGGGAGCTGGTCGCGGTCGGCGAGGCTCTCCTTCCAGATCGGGGTGGGTCGGGTCACGGCTGCCTCCTGTTGCGGAGGAAGGTCTGGATGGTGGAGGGCCGCCACCGCCAGGTGGGGCGGCCGCGCCCGTTGGAGATGTCGATCGCGGCCAGCCCGGAGGCGGGGGTGCGCCTGAGTGCTCGGACCTTGCTGGGGGTGCAGCCGAGGAGCTGGGCCACCTGGTGGGCGTCGAGGAGTGGCTCGGCGGCGGTCATGACAGCGCCTCCTCGTCCCGCCACTCCGGCCCGCACCCGGGACGCAGCGGCCCGCCGGTCACCAGCAGCCACTGGAAGGCGGCCTCGGTGTCGCCTGATGAGCCGCCGCAGTTGCGGCAGTACTCGGCGATGGGGCCTCGGCGCAGGTGGATGAGGCTGGAGGTCTCCGGGTAGTCGCACAGCTCGCAGCTCTCGTCGAGGCAGGTCGCGATGTAGTTGCTCGGGTTGAAGGCGCTCATGACAGCGCCTCCTTCGCGACCACCACGGAGAGCCCGTCCAGGTTCTTGGCGATCCGCTCCAGGAGTTCGAGGAGCTCCGGGTCGATGTCGCCGCCCTCGTCGAGAGCGTGGCGCAGGCGTTTGGTGATCATTTCGATGCTTCGGCTGTTGCTGCCGAGGGCGTTGGCCGCGAGGAGCAAGGAGGTGTTGGCGCTCATGCCTTCCGCCCTCCCTTCCGGGTGACGGGCTTGCCGCTGCCGGTGGGCAGGGTGCCGGTGCGCAGCAGCTGGAGGACGGCGTTGCCGTCGAACTCGACCCAGCCCTTGCGGCTGGTGGCGGGGATCTTGTGGGTGGTCGGGGCGGTCATGCCAGACCCCCCTCGATCACGGTGAGCTGGGGGACATCGATGGGGGCGAGCAGCTCACGCAGCCGCTGCAACCCCTTCGGGGTGACGCGGACCTGTGGGGTGGCGGTCACCATCACCCCGTCGTCGTCGAGGTAGTGGCGGGCCTTCTCCGCCAGCAGTCCGGCGTTCAGCCGGTCCTGGTAGGCGGCCCACCTGCCACGCTGGTCCTTGTGGATCCAGCCCAGGTCCTGCAGCTGGGCGTGGAGCTTCCGCGGCCCGGTGACGACCCCGGCGGAGCTCAACAGCTTCGCGGCGTCGGTGATGGTGTGGTCGCCGCGGCCGGAGCAGATCGCATCCCAGGTGTTCGCCTTCGGCAGCGCCCTGTCGAGCTGCTCCCGCTGGGCGGCGAGCTGGGCCTCCTGCTGCTTGATCGTCTCGGCGGCCTCGAGGACGGCGGCAGCCAGGAGCTCCTTGCCGGTCAGCTGCGGGGCGGGCTGGGTGCTGTAGCTGCCGGTCTTGCGGATGGCGGGGAGGACCTCGTGGGTGACCCAGCGCTTGAAGGCCTTCGCCTCGGGCTTGCGGGAGCGGAGGATCAGGGAGTACAGCCCCGCTTCGGAGATGATGGCCATCTGCTGCGCACCGGAGGGGGTGTCCACAGTGTGTACACCCTTCTCATCGTCGTCGAGGAGGGCCAGGGAGGAGCGGATGTTGGCCAGCGCAAGGGGCGTGGCAACGTCGGCAGCCACCCACCACGGGGCCTCGTTGATGGTGAGGACGCGGACCGGGGTATCCTCGTAGGTGAACGGGATCATTTCGTTCATGTCGAACCTTTCTTTGGTTTGGGGCCCTCACCTGGTGGAGCAGGTGGGGGCTTTTTCGTGCCCTGGGCCACTACATCTGGTGGCTTGAGCGTGTTGCTGCCCCTACATGTGGGGATAAATCGAGATACTTGGGGGTAGGTGGGCTGGTTGCCCACCGGGCAAGAGAGGAGGTGAAGACGATGGCCCGATCCAGAGGTGGAGGCCACGGGTCCGGAAGGGCTCGTAGCGCCATCACGGGGCGGTACGTGACGAAGAGCTATGCCAAGAGCCACCCACGTACCACCGTCATCGAGCGCGACTCGAAGAAGTAGCGCTGCCGGGGGAGTCGCTGCTGTGCGGCGGCTCCCCTCCTCTCTGCCTGGTGGACAACCAGCGGTCCAAGGAGTCGGACGGGTAGCGAACCCGGCTGCCGACTTTCACGAACTCCGGCCCCTTGCCGAGCCACCGCCACTGGGCCAGGGTCTGCTCTGCCAGGCCCAGCCGTTTCGCAGCCTGCTCGGCGGTGAGGAGATCGTCGGTCATGTCGTACTCGATTCGGCGAGGGCCACGAGTCCGGACAGGGGGGTGGCGAGGGCGTCGGCGATGGCGAAAGCCTCTGCGGCCTGGAGCTTCCCCCCAGGGGCCGTCAGCCTTCTCTGCAGGGTGACGAGCGGAATTCCAGTTCGCTGGGCCAGCTCTCTGCGTGAGATTCCGGACTCTTCGACGGCCACCCGCATGCATGCTGCGAGCTGATCCGCTCGGTGCTGTGGTGTAACCATGTGGTACACAGTAGTGGCCGATCGGCTACTTCGCAACCCTCGGCGTGTCACTATTCGGCAACACTGCTGATCCAAAGAGGGGATACAGTGCTCTACATGAACGGTGTCACTGTCGAAATGGCGGCCCAGGCTGTCGCCGAGGCGATCCGGGCGGAGCGAGCCGCCGCGCGGCTGTCGCAGGCGGAGGTCGCCGAGCGCGCCAACATGTCGCGCATCACGTACATCCGCTATGAGCGCGGGGAGAGGCAGCCCACGCTCGGGCAGGTGATCCAGATCGCCGACGCGCTAGAAGTCCCCTTTGCGGAGTTCGTGCACCGAATTGAGGACCGCATCCGCGCCACCCGCACCCCCGATTCGCGCAACGAAAACGAGCGGCCCCAATCCCTCCAGGAGATCAAGCAGCAACACCTCCAGGCCCAGGCGCAACCCATGGCGGGGGCTGCCGACGACAGGCCGATGATGGAGCCGGACGACGACTGGGAGCCGAGGTGACCCCCGGTCGCACATCTGGCCCGGTCGTCCGTTAGGCTGACGCCAGAAATCCATGGATGTCCCATCAGGGGACTCCGACCGCGCCTGGAAGGATCGAAGAAGACATGACCGCGCCAACCCCTCCCGTCCCGCCTGCCCAGCCCCCGGCCCCGCAGAAGAAGCCCTGGTGGAAATCGCCGTGGCTCGCCGCCCCGATCTGCCTCATCCTCGGCGTGGCGATGGGCCAGGCGGGCAGCAAGGGCGGAGAGCAGGCAGCGAGTGCTCCGACCGTGACGGTGACCGCCACCGAGCCCGTGGCGCCCGCCGATCCCCTTGCGCCGTCGGAGGGCGCAAGCAACGCCGGACCTGTCGAGGGAGAGCCCACCACCAACACCGGTGGCGGCATGTTCAAGCTCGGCGAGCCCTACACGCTGGAGGATGGTTCCGCGCTGACGATCAGCACACCTGAGGAGATCACTCTCGACGGCACGGCCAACATCGATGGCGAGGCCGACGCTTTCTACAAGTTCACCGTCACTTACACCAACAACGCCGGGGAGCCGTTCAACCCGTTCGGCTTCAGCCTCAAGGGAACCACCGGCACCGCTACGGCGGCGACAGTGTTCGACAGCAAGAACGGCTGCGAGCTCGCGACCACCGACGTCCTGCCGGGCAAGACCCTTGAGTGGCCGGTGTGCCTCGGGGCGAAGAAGGCCGACGGGCTGACTATCCAGTGGTCCGCATTCCCCGGCGACAGCGGTTGGGTCGATGTCGAGCTCCCCTGACCCGAATCCGGGCAATGGCAGCGGTAGGACTGAAAGCGAGCTAGGATCAGAGTATGAAGAAGTCGCGCCGGATGATCCGCATGGTGTCCTTGGCCCTGCTGAGCGGCTTCGGGACACTCAGCCTCTTCCCGTCCACAGACCTGACCTCGACCCGGCAGAGGTTGGAGGAGCAGCGCCGTTTCCAGATGGCCCAGTACAGGGAACTCTCCCGGGCATACGCGACCCCTTCGACGCGCTCTTCGGGGGCGTGAAGTACCAGTCCTACTCGGGCCCCATCCTTCCGGAGCACCTCAGGCAGTACGACGTCCTCGTCCCAGGGGCTGCGGCTGAGATCATCGAGGCCACGATCATCGGGCCAGAGAAGCGCCTGGATCGCTTGGCCGACGGGGAGATCGAGACGGCGAAGCACGGCCAGGCTTGGGCGGCCCTCCTGTCCCTGTTGTGCGTCGTGTTCGCATTCATCTGCTTCCTGCTCGGCAGGCGAGAGGCCGGGCTGGCGTTCATCGGCTTCCCTGCGGTGATGCTCATCAGCTCCTTCCTCAAGCCGGTGCTGTCGATGCGCAGGGAGAAGCAGAAGGCAGAACCCGACCATAAGGCCGACTGAAACACGAAGAACGCCCCCTCGCATCAGGTGAGGGGGCGTTCTTGTCATACCCGTCTGCCATCCTTTCGGGCATGACTGGGGGAGTGGAGGCGCCAGAGGGGTGGCGGGTGGAGCAGCAGGCGATGCCGGTGCGGGGATGGTGCGACTGGGGTGGTCGCCGGATCGTGCTGCACCCCGGACTGACGGCCGTGGAGGCCCGGTGCGTGCTCGCCCACGAGATCATCCATGCCGAGCGTGGACCGGCTCCGGAGTGGGCCAGGGGCAGGGAGGAGCGCATCGCCGATGCCGAGGCGGCCCGGCGCCTGATCCCGCTTGACGACCTCGTTGACGCCCTGGTGTGGTCACGCCATCCCGGGGAGCAGGCCGAGCTCCTCGGGGTCGATCGTCCCACCCTGCTCGCGAGACTGGAGGGGCTCACGGAGCTCGAGCGGGGACTGATCCTCGACAGGCTGGCCGGGCTCCCTGACAGGACATGACGGCCCCTGTCGGACCCTGGTGCGATGATGGGTCGCATGGGGCATGTCAGGGACCGGTGGATGGTGCGCAACCCGGAGACGGGCAGGAAGGTGCGCGGCCCGCGCTGGGGGAAGGGGCTGCGTTGGCAGGCCCGTGTCCAGCGCCCCGACGGCACCGTCCGCGCCAAGGCGTTCGCCTTCGAGGCCGAGGCGAAACGCTGGCTCGCAGTTTCCGAGACGAGTCCCCAACTCACCGCACCCCGCGTCACCGTCGCCGCGGTCGCCGATCAGTGGCTGTCCGGGCAGCTGCACTACCGGGACTCCACCCGCCGCTCCACGGAGCTCCGGGTGGAGTCGATGCTGAAACCCGCCCTGGGCGGGGTGCTGCTCGAGGACCTGACCAGGGCGAGACTCCAGAAGGTCGTCTCCGACTGGGCGGCCACCCATGCGCCGTCCACGGTCCGGGTGGCCTGGAGTCATCTCACCTCGATCCTGAGGCAGGCGCGCCTGGATGGGCTGCTCGCAGGCAACCCGGCCGAGGGGGTTCGCCTGCCCCCGAAGCCGGGGGAGCGCATCCGGCCGCTCAGCGATGAGCAGGTGACGGCCCTACTGGAGGCGGTGAGCGCCCCGCTGCGGGGCATGGTGTTGCTCGGGGCCGCCTCGGGGCTGCGCCCGTCCGAGCTGGTGGGCCTGACCTGGGATCGGGTGATCGGCACCCGGCTGCGCATCGACCGACAGCTGACCTCCACCAGCCCGGCAACTCCCCGATGGGGTCCGCCCAAGACCAGGGCAGGGGTGCGCACGGTCGGCGTCGGGCAAGGCGTGATCGAGGTGCTGCAGCGGCACCGTCTGGAGCACGGCGAGGGCCCGGAGGGGCTGCTGTTCGTCGCCCCTCGGGGCGGGGTGTGGACCCGCGGGAGGCTGTCGGAGACGTGGCGACGGTACCGTGAGGTGGTTGGTGGGGGCAGAGGGCAGGGGTGGCATGCGCTGCGCCACTACCACGCCTCCCGGCTGATCGCGGCGGGCCTGTCGCCGGTGGCGGTGGCCGCCAGGTTGGGGCACGCGGATGCCTCGGAGACGCTGGCGACGTACAGCCACCTGTGGGCCACCGATGAGGACCGGATGGAGGCCGCTGCGGAGGCGATCAGGGGCACCCTGCTGGGGCGCCCAGGCCCCGAGCAGGCCCCAATGGAGGGGTCAACTGTCGTTTGACAAGGGTCTTTCGCAGGTTGCAGGGAGTCTCCGGCTTACAGGCCGACTCGTCCC
>NZ_RQZG01000024.1 GCF_003859805.1 Arachnia propionica | reverse complement strand
CAGCACCATCTACCGCCGCCCATACACGACATTCGAAACCACGATCAAAGCCGTACTCGGGATAATTTTTGGCATCCTCTGAATAACCCTCGAGCAGTCCTCGCCATGGTCGTGAACGTGCTGGTGCTCAGCCTACCGGTGTCCTGCACGGCTGATGTCTGACGTCACCGGGCGGGGCGAGCACGAACGTGCAGGATGTTTGCGCGTTGTCCGGCTGCGGGATGCCAACATTTCCAGAAAAGCAGAACGGATTCGTGCTGGATGGGACGCGGGTGACTGGGAAGGCGACGTGCCGGGCCGCGGACGACCGGGGCCCGGCAGGTCTGGAGGCAGCGCCAGGATGCCGATGGGATCGGAGGGCCCTGACCGATAGGATGGGAACTGCACGGATAGGAGCAGCAATGAAGGTTCTCATCACCGGCGGTGCCGGCTACATCGGCAGCACCGTCGCCTCGGCCTGCGAGGACGCGGGCCACAGCGTCGTCATCCTGGACGACTTCTCCACCGGTCGGCGCGAGTTCGTCGGGGACCGCCCCCTCTACGAGGGTGACATCGCCGATACCGCCCTGCTGGACCGCCTGTTCGAGGAACAGCGGATCGACGCCGTCGTCCACTGCGCCGCGAGGATCATCGTCCCGGAATCGGTGGCCGAGCCCCTGGCCTACTACGAGAACAACGTCTCGAAGACCGTGACCCTGCTGGAGGCCCTGCAACGCAACCACGTCGAACGGTTCCTGTTCTCCTCCTCCGCCTCCATCTACGCCCCCGACGAGAACTTCGTCGTCACCGAGGCCTCCCCCCTCGCCCCCGGTTCCCCCTACGCCCGCACCAAGTACATGGTGGAGCTGATCCTGGAGGACTTCACCAGGGCCAGCGACGTGCGCGTAGCCTCCCTGCGCTATTTCAACCCCATCGGCACCGACCCGAAGCTGCGTTCCGGCCAGCAGCTGGCCAGACCTTCCCACGTGTTGGCGAAGCTGCTGGAGGCCTGGGTGAACAAGGAGACCTTCACCGTCACCGGTGTCAACTGGCCCACCCGCGACGGCTCCGGCATCCGCGACTTCATCCACGTCTGGGACCTGGCCCGGGCCCACGTCGCAGCACTCGAGGGCTTCGACACGGCCACCGCCGAGGAGCCCTACCAGGTGTTCAACATCGGAACGGGCAACGGCGTGACGGTGAAGGAACTCGCCGCTTCCTTCGAGCAGATCACCGGCGACCCCCTCCAGGTCCGCTTCGGCGATCCCCGACCGGGTGATGTCGCAGGCGTCTACACGGTCTCCACGAAGGCACGTGACGTATTGGGCTGGGAGGCGGAACTCACCGAGATCGACGCGGTGCGCGACGCCATCGCCTGGTTGCCGGTGCGCAAGGAGAAACTCGGTTACTGAGGGTCCGTGGCCTCGGCCCACAGTTGACGACGTTGCTCCGCACGACGCAGGTCGAGCAGACCGGTCACGGTGAACACCGCCGTCAGCATCAGGAGTGTCCAGAACAATTTGCGGATCATGAGGTTCAACCTACCCTCAGCCGGGGCCGAAATGGGCTCAGGAAAGACCCGGGTTGCACCCCGACTCCAAGATCGATGACCCGGGTCTGACGCCGAGCGGTCGACACCCGACCTAGGCTTGCCCTCATGAGGTTCCCGGTGCCACGCGTCTCCCGTCGACTGCTCGTCGACATCGGCCTGGCAGTCATCGCGTGGTTCGTCCTGGTGCTCCCGCTCCCCATCAACGGAATCGCCCACGCACCGGCCACGATCGGTTGGTCGACACTCATGGTGGCCTCACTGGCGCTGCGGCGCTGCTGTCCGCTGTGGGCCGTCGGGGTGTGTGCAGCAGCAGGGTTCGGGATGATCGCCACCCTCACCAAACCCGTTCCCACCGTGGTGGTGGTGCTGGTCATCGTCTACTCCGCGGCCCGCCACATGAAGGAACGTTCCGGTCTGGTGGTGCTGCCCCTCGGGATCGCCGCGTCGTTCGCCGGGCCACTGACCTGGGTCACCTCACTGCCCGAGCCCCAGCGTTTCCTGTTCGGCGGCATGTTGGCGACGGTGTGCCTGTCCCTGACCTTGACGGCCTACCTGCTGGGGCAGCGCGTCCGCTCCGAGAGCACACGGAAGGAATTGACCCAGGCGCTGGCGGAGGAACGCTTCCTGGCGGGCAGCCGCAACTCCCAGCAGGCCAGCGAGATCGCCGACAACAAGGCCCGCTCCGAGGTGGCCCGGGAGCTCCACGACGTGGTCGCGCACTCCTTGTCCGTGATCGTGGTCCAGGCGGAGGGGGCGAAGGCCCTCGCCGCGAAGAAACCGGAGGCCGCCATCGAGGCCCTCAACGTGATCGCGACGACGGGGCGCTCCTCGATCGGGGAGATGCGCCGGATCGTCTCCCTGCTGCGCGGCGAGTCCGATGCGGCCTTCGGCCCCACACCGTCGTTGCCCCAGATCCCGGAGATGGTGGCGAAGGCGGGAAGTCGGATCACGCTGGAGATGCCGGCCGAGGTCCCTGCCGTGCCCGACTCCCTGGGGTTGACGGTCTACCGGGTGGTGCAGGAATCGGTGACGAACTTCCTCAAGCATGCTGGCCCGACCGCGGTTGCCACGGTGGTCGTCCAGTTCGCCCCGGACGCCATCCAGATCCGGGTCAGCGATGACGGCATCGGGGTCCACCGCTCCCCCGACGGTCCGGGAGCCGGGGTGCGTGGCATGCGGGAACGCGTGATGGCGATGGGCGGTACGTTCAAGGCAGGCCCCCGCACCGGTGGGGGCTACGAGGTGAGGGCTCGGATTCCGATGCCCTCCCAGCTCGGCAGGAGCTGGCTGAAAGGAGGGGACCGTGATACGGGTTCTGTTGGCTGACGACCAGTCGCTGGTCCGGAGCGGTTTTCGGATGTTGATCGACTCGGCCGACGACATGGAGGCCGTCGCCGAGGTCTCGAACGGGGCCGAGGCGGTGGAGGTGGTGAGGTCGCGTCCGGTGGACGTGGTGCTCATGGACATCCGGATGCCGGTGATGGATGGCACGGAGGCCACCCGTCAGATCACGGCGCTGGGCGGCAAGACGAAGGTGCTGGTGCTCACCACCTTCGATCTGGACGAGTACGTCTTCGCGGCCCTCAGGAATGGGGCGTCCGGCTTCCTGCTCAAGGACGCCCTGCCCGAGGACCTGCTGGGCGCGATCCGCACCGTCGCCGACGGCGGGGCCATCGTCGCTCCGTCGGCGACGAGGCGGCTGCTGGACCACATCGCCCCGAAGCTGCCGGTCGGCAGGGCTCACGAGGACTCCCGTCTGGACGGCCTGACCGAGCGGGAGCGTGAGGTGCTGATGCAGGTGGCCAAGGGGGCGAACAACGCGGAGATCGGGTCCCGGCTCTACATGGCCGAGGGCACCGTCAAGACCCACATCGGACGGCTGTTGTCCAAGCTGGAGGCTCGTGACCGGGTGGGGCTGGTGCTCATCGCCCACGAATGTGGCCTGCTGGACAGCTGATCCCCCACCCCCACCCCCGCGCCCGCCGCCCGCCGCCCGCCGCGACTCCTGCCCGCGACCCCCTCGGTTTCGCCTGCCTTGTGACGGTTTCGCCTGCCTTGACATGGAAATGCCTGTCCTGTTCCGAATTGCCTGCCTTATTAGGCAGGCAATTCGATTTTAGACAGGCAAACCCGCCTCAGGACAGGCAAACCCGCCTCAGGACAGGCAAACCCGTCACAAGGCAGGCGAAATCTGGGGGACTTGAAAAATGACTGTGGTCATTTTTAGACTGTGGTCATGAGTGAGCGTGTTGCCCGACGCCGGGCCGAGACCAGACGACGGATCGTCGAGACCGCCATGCGGCTGTTCACCGAACGGGGCTACGACGCCGTGGCTGTGGCCGACATCACCGAGGCCGCCGACGTGGCCAAGGGCACCTTCTTCACCCATTTCCCGAGCAAACGCGACATCTTCCGCTACTTCGGCGGCGAGGCCGTCGAGACGATGGAGGCCACCGTCGACGACGAGGGCACCGCCGAGGAACAGCTCACCGCCATGCTCCTGGCCGCCGTCGAGTGGCACCGGAACAACCAGGAGCTCTCCCGCCAGATGTACCTGGTGCGCTCCTTCAACTTCTCCACCGACCTGGGATCGGAGAACCAGCAGCGCTTCAGCCGCGTCGTCGTCGGACTGCTGCGACGTGGCGTCGAGACCGGGGAGTTCCGCGCCGACCTGGACCTCGATGCCGCCACGGCCCTCATCCAGGGGGCCTACTACCTGAGCCTCCTCGGCTGGCACTCCACCCCGTCCGGCCCCTCCCCCGACGACCGCCTGCGGGCCCTGCTGCACGTGCTGTTCCAGGGCATGACATGAGTCGTGGTGTCGTGCTCGCGGCAGCGGCCAGCGGGATGGCGGCCTCCGCCGTCATGCAGACCCTGCTCAGCAACGCCACGCCCCGGATCGTCAGGGAACTGGCAGCCCCGCAGTGGTACGGCCTCATCGGTGGCAGCTACCTGCTGGCCTCCACCCTCACCCTGCCGGTCCTCGCCCAGTGGGCCGACCGTCTCGGCCCTCGACGACTCCTCGCCCTCGGCCACCTCGCCTTCGCCTCCGGCGCCCTGGCGGTGGCCCTGGCCCCGACGATGGGGTGGCTGCTCGCGGCACGGACGCTGCAGGGACTGGGAGCCGGTGCCATCGCCCCGGCCGCCATCGCAGCCATCAGCCTGGCCTTCCCTGACCGTACCCGATCCCGCGCCCTGGCCTGGCTGGCCCTGGTCCAGGTCCTGGCCACCGGCGCGGGAGCGCCCCTCGGCGGCTGTTCACCGACGGTCCCGGCTGGCGCATCGGCGTGGCTGCGGCCGTACCGCTCAGTCTGGTCTCCCTGGCCCTGGCCCGCTGCCTGCCCACCCGCGACACCCCCGCGAAGTGGTGGCGCTTCGACGCGCGGGCACAGTGGCGGCTGTGGGCCGAGGCCCGGCTCGGCCCCCTCACGCTGCTGGCCTGCCTCGTCGGCGCGATCACCGTCGGAGTCGTCACCTACGCCCCGCTGCTGTTCCAGGATCGACACCACCTGTCCCCCACCACAACGGGATGGATGCTGCTGCCCATGCTGGCCGGTGTCGGCTGCGGTACGTCCCTGGCCGGGAAACTGGCGGCCCGCTCCTGGGTGCGACCGCTGGGCTGGGCGCTCATCGGAGGGGGTTTGGCCGTCGCCCTGACCCCGTCGACGGGGCTGGTCGCCGGTGCGCTGACCGCAGCGGGACTGGGGATGGGGACCCTGTTCCCACTTCTCCTGCTGGACGCACAGGCCGCCGTGCGGCACGACCAGCTGGCCCAGGCCAGCGGAGCGATCCAGTTCGGCCGCAACGCCGGTGCCACCCTCGGGGTACCACTGCTCAGCATCTGGCTCCTCACCGGAGTCACCCTCACCGGCATCTTCCTCACCCTCACCGCAACGGCCCTCGCCGGGCTGCTGCTCACCCGAAAGGTTGCCCCATGATCATCGATCTCCACTGTGTCGACAAGGACGATCTCGCCCTGGTGGGAGGCAAGGGCGCCAATCTGGGAGAACTCCTCGCAGCCGGTCTCCCGGTGCCGGATGGCTTCTGCATCACCACGAACGCCCACCGCGCCGCTGTCGACGGCTCCGTGCCCGACACCCTGGCGGGCGAGATCCTGGCGGCGACGGCGCGGCTCGGCGGCCCCGTCGCGGTGCGGTCCTCCGCCACGGCCGAGGACCTGCCGGAGGCCTCCTTCGCGGGCCAGCAGGAGACCGTGCTCGGAGTCGTCGGCGACGACGTGATCGCCGCCGTGGAGCGCTGCTGGGCCTCGCTGTGGGGGGAGCGGGCCGTCGCCTACCGCGCCGAGCAGGGCATCGACGACACGGATGTGTCGATCGCCGTCGTGGTGCAGCGGATGATCCCGGCCGATGCGGCAGGGGTGGCGTTCACCGTCGATCCGGTCACCGGGCGACGGGCGGTGGTCATCGAGTCGGCGTTCGGGCTCGGCGAGTCGGTGGTCTCCGGAGCCGTCACCCCGGATTCCCACACCGTGGGCAGAAGGCTCCGGCGGCGTCCTGGCCACAAGCCGACCCGCATCGACCTTCGTCCCGACGGCGGCACGTCCACCAGCCCCGTCGCCGATCCCACGGCCCCCGCCATCACCGACCGGCAGGCCCGACGGATCGCTGCCCTGGCCAAGCGGGTGGAGCGCCGATACGGCAGACCGATGGACATCGAGTGGGCGATCGAGGGCGAGCAGGTGTGGCTGCTGCAGGCCCGTCCCGTCACCACCACCGCCCACGGACGTCCCGGCCTGCTCAGCCGGATGCTCCACGACGACATCGTCGAACACTTCCCCTGCCCCTACCCCCTCGACCTGGCGATGGTGGAGATGCTGCTGCCCATCCTGCGGACGGCGGGCAGCCGGATCGGGCTCGACCTCCAGATCACCGATGACCTGCTCACGATGGACGACGACGGGGTGGCGCGGATCGGGTATCCGAGAGTACGCATCCGGGCACCGTGGCGGGCCCTCCATCCCGCCAGGCGACTCGAGCCCCACAGCTGGGAGAAGACGCAGGGTCAGCAGGCCCGGGACCTGGCGGCGCGCTTTGCCGCACTCAGGCTGGACTCCCTCACCGATCACGAGCTGGCCGATGCGATGGTGGAGCTGCTGGCCCGTGCCCGGGAGCTGGTGGAGCATCGGATGCAGTACCTGGCCCAGCACCTGATGCGTGGGCTACGGCTGGACGCACTGCTCCGGTTGACCCGCTCGGGGCTGACCCAGTTCGACCTGCTGGGAGACCTCGATTACGTCACGGCCACCCTCAACCAGGAGCTGCACCACCTGGCCACCGCTGCCCCGCCCGAGGTGCGTCGGCTGCTGGCTGCCACCCCCATCGACGTCGAGGCCCTGCGCAGCACCGCGTGGTGGGGCCGGGTCGAGGACTTCCTGACCCGGTTCGGGGCCCGCGCCACCCGCATGTACCAGGTGTTCTCCAGCCGGTCGTGGCGCGAGGACCTGCCCGGATTCCTGACGCTGCTGGCGATGACCGCCGATGCCACCCCGCCGCGGCAGGTTCCCCTGCCCCGGTTCCTGACCCGACGGTTCCCCCGTCTGCTGGCCGACTACCGGGCCGGGCACGTGATGCGGGAGGCCTCGGTGCTGCAGTTCGAGGAACTGGCGGTGGTGATGCGATGCCTCGCCACCGAGGCGGCACGTCGACTCGACGTCACGGCCTCCCGAGGTCTGTTCCTCACCTTCGTCGAGACCCTCAGGGCGCTGCATGGTGAGGATCTCGACATCGCCTCGATCATCGCCCGCCGAGAGGCCGCCCGGTCCCGGGCGGAGGCGGTCTGGACCGCCACACCGCACGGCGCGGCGACCTCGGCCAACAGCTCCGGCGACGGGGTCGCGGCCAGTCCCGGCCGGGCGAGTGGCCCGGCCCGCCTCATCCACGGTCCACACGAGTTCCACCGGCTGCAGCCCGGTGACGTGCTGGTGTGTCACTCCACCGATCCGGCCTGGACCCCGCTGTTCGCCCGCGCGGTCGCCGTCGTGGCCGCCACCGGGGGCAGGTTGTCCCATGCCGCCATCGTCGCACGCGAGTACGGGATCCCCGCGGTGCTGGGGGTACCCGGAGCGATGGAGATCATCGATGGTTCCCGACTCGTCGTCGACGGCTCGGCGGGCACCGTCGACCCCGGGGCCTGCTGATCCCTCAGCGGATCACCGAGGCGAAGGCCGAGGGGCTGGTCTCGGGGGTCGGCGGGATGGGTTCGACCGGCACCGGGGGCGGTGGGACGGCTGGTTCGAGGGCCTCGCCGAACATGGAACGTCGTCCCTCGAAGGCACGCCCCAGGGTCACCTGATCCGCGTACTCCAGGTCCCCACCGACCGGCAACCCGGAGGCCGGGCGGGTGACGGAGACCCCGAAGTCGCGCAGCATGCGGCTGAGGTAGGAGGCGGTGGCCTCACCCTGGGTGTCGGGATCGGTGGCGAGGATCACCTCGGTGACGGCCCCGTCGGCGAGCCGCTGGAACAGTTCCCGGGTGTGCAGGTCACCGGGGCCACGTCCGTCGATGGGCGAGATGGCCCCACCCAGCACGTGGTAGAGGCCCCGGAACTCGCCGGTGCGTTCAATGGCGACGACGTCCTTCGACTCCTCCACCACGCACAGCACCGACGGATCACGACGCGGGTCCCGACAGATGCGACAGCGGGTCTCCTGGGTGATGTTGAAGCAGACCTCGCAGAACTGGGCGGCCTGCTTGACGCGCCGCAGCACGTCGGCCAGCTGGAACACGTCCTCCTCCGGTGCGTCCAGCAGGTGGAAGGCGATGCGCTGCGCCCCTCGCGGCCCGATGCCGGGAAGTCGGCTCAGCTCGTCGATGAGGTCCTGGATGGGGCCTTCGTACAACTCAGAACCCCATCCCGGGAATCTGCGGTGCCGCTGCGGAGGCAGCCTGCTCAGCCGCCTCGCGGGCCGTGCGGTAGGCGGCGACGATCAGTGCGCCGAGCGAGTCGGTGTCCTCCGGGTCCCAGGCCTCGGGCGCGATGGTCACGTCCACCAGGTCACCCAGTCCGTTGACCTTGACACTCACCACGCCACCCCCTGATGCGGCCTGGAACTCCTGCTCCGCGAGGGAGTCGCGGGCAGCCAGCATCTGTTCCTGCATCTGCTGCGCCTGGGCCAGCAGCGCATTCATGTCCATACCCTCAAACATCTCTCGGCTCCTTCACGGTCGTTGGTCCCAAGCATAGGAGCAGACTGTGACATCATTCGGCATCTGGGATCAGCTCTGCGCCGAGTTCGGTGGTGAGCAGACGTGTGGCGAGGGTGTCGGGGTCCTCCAGATCCTGGTCGTCCTCGGCCACCTCCGGCTCCACGTCCACCGGTGGGGGCGACGGGGCAGGCGTCGGTCGTGGGGCGGGGGGATCGACGCGGGGCGCTGGTTCGGGTTCCGGTGAGGGAGCCGTCGCTGCGGGCGGGGCCTGCTCGACGGAGCGGGCGTCGGCGGCTGGCTCCGGGGCGGAACGCACCGGTTCGTGTCCTCCCATGACGGCCTGCACCCGAAGGCTCACCCCGACGGTGACGATGATCGTCTCGACGAGGAGATCACTCACCCCGGAGGAGGTGAAGTTCTCCTTGGCCCCGGCATCGGAGAAGCCGAGCAGCAGCTGCCCGTCGGAGACGTCCAGCACCTGGGCGTGTCGCGACAGCATCATGTGGGCGAACCTTCTGCGGCCCTTCACCGCCTCCAGGATGTTCGGCCACAGTCGTCGCAGCTCCGCGGTGGTGAGGTGATGGGTCGGCTGGGTCCCGGCCACGGGCTGGGCCTGCTGTGGCAGCGGGGGGGCCGGTGTGGGGGCCGCCGTGCCACCCGGCGGGGCACCGGCGGGGCGACGCTGTTGGCGCATCCCACCGCCCGGGACCGGCTGTGGCGGGGCGGAGTGGGACGGCCCCGCCTGCGGTGCGGTCGGCTGCGGTGGGGTCGGCTGCGCTGGCGTGGGTTGCGCAGCGGCTGGGGCGGGGGCGGACTGGGGCACCTGCGGGGCAGGGGTCTCCCCCATCATCCCGACGCGTCGCTCCAGCCGGTCCATGCGGGCGTGGAGACCGCGTTCGTCCGCATCGGCTGTGGGCAGCAGCACCCGGGCACACATCAGCTCCAGGTGCAGGCGCGGTGCGGTGGTGCCGCGCATCTGGGTGAGCCCCGTCGCGATCACCTCGGCGGCCCGGGTGAGCTCTCCCGCCCCCATGCCGGCGACCTGTGTGGCCAGGCGTTGGGCCTGATCGGCCGGCACCTCGAGCATCCCGGTCTCGGCGGCCTGCGGGACGGCGGCGAGGATCACCAGGTCGCGCAGCCGACGCAGCAGGTCCTCCGCGAACCGTCGTGGGTCCTGTCCCACCTCGATCACCTTGTCGATGGTGCGGAAGACCCCGGCCCCGTCACCCGCGGCGAAGGCGTCGACGATCTCGTCGAGCAACGCGTCCGGGGTGAAGCCGAGCAGCGCGGCCGCCTGGTCGTGGGAGACCCCTTCGGCGCCTGCGCCACCGAGCAGCTGGTCGAGGATCGACAGGGAGTCGCGCACCGATCCACCTCCGGCCCGCACCACGAGCGGCAGGGCCGAGTGGTCCACCGCGACCCCCTCCAAGGTGCAGATCTCGGCCAGGTAGTCGCCCAGCAGACGCGGCGGGACCAGCCGGAAGGGGTAGTGGTGGGTGCGGGAGCGGATGGTGCCGATCACCTTCTCCGGTTCCGTGGTGGCGAAGACGAACTTCACGTGCGGCGGCGGCTCCTCCACCAGTTTCAGCAGGGCGTTGAAGCCCTGCTGGGTGACCATGTGGGCCTCGTCGATGATGTAGATCTTGTAGCGGCTGTGGACGGGCGCGAAGAAGGCGCGTTCCCTGAGGTCGCGGGCGTCGTCGACGCCACCGTGGCTGGCGGCGTCGATCTCGATGACGTCGATGCTGCCGGGGCCGCCGCGTGCCAGGTCCGTGCAGGAGCGGCACACCCCGCACGGTGTGGCGGTGGGGCCCTGCTCACAGTTGAGGCAACGCGCCAGGATGCGGGCCGAGGTGGTCTTGCCACAGCCGCGGGGCCCGGAGAACAGGTAGGCGTGGTTGACGCGGTTGTTGTCCAGCGCCCGCATCAGCGGGACGGTGACGTGCTCCTGCCCGATCACCTCCGCGAAGGAGTCGGGACGGTAGCGACGGTACAGGGCCAGGGACGCGGGTTCGGCCTGCTGAGTCGCATCGGGTCCTGCAGGCTCCTGCGGTGAAGGACTCGTGGCGGCCACGGCCTCATCGGCGACGGTGGGGGCGTCCCCGGGCTCGTCGAACAGCCCCGGACCGTCCTGCTCGAAGACGGGGTCGTCGAACAGCCCCGGGCCGTCCTGCTCGAAGGCGGGGGCCTCGAAGTAGTCGTCGAGGGGGGCGTACTCGTCCTCGGTGCCGTCGTACTCGTCATCCACGTCCCCCACCTTAGGCCCTCACCCCCACAGTTCCAGCGCTCACCCAGCGACAAGCCCCTCCTCCCCTTGCACACGAATCGCAGGGGAGAGACGACAGGACGTCGGCGGGCGACACGCTGGCGTTCCTCGTCAGCGGTTCCCGCCCTCACGGGGACATGAAAAAGGCCCCTCGCGCACCCGGAAGAGCTCACTTACCCTTGCTGCCTTCCGACCCTGGGGGAGTTGGGCGAGATACCGCCGCGCGAGGAACCGGGATCAAGTCTACACACTTTCGCCCACACCGTGGACCCGTCGTGTCCCGGGTGGCCTCGGTGAATAGGCTCGCACCGTCATCATCCCGAAGGTGGGTCATGAATCCAGTCGTCATCGCCGTCGTGGTCATGCTGCTGTTGGCGTTGTGCCGCGTCCACGTGGTGTTGACCCTGTTCGTGGGGGCCGTCGTCGATGGTCTGCTGGCAGGGATCGGGTTGGAGGCGACGATGGTCGCGTTCCAGACCGGGCTCGGGGACGGCGCGAAGATCGCGCTGTCCTACGCCCTGCTCGGGGCCTTCGCGATGGCCGTGGCCCACTCCGGACTGCCACAGCTGCTGGCCTGGTCCCTCATCAGGCGACTGCGCGGCCGGGACGCCGAGGGACGGGCCTCGTTGTGGATGCGCTGGGGGTCATCGGGGGGATCGTCGCGATGGCGGTGATGAGTCAGAACATCATCCCCGTCCACATCGCGTTCATCCCGCTGCTGATCCCGCCGCTGCTGGCCGTCATGGACAGGCTCCGGCTGGATCGTCGCGCCATCGCCTGCGCCCTGACGTTCGGCCTGGTCACCACGTACATGTTCCTGCCGCTCGGTTTCGGGAAGATCTTCCTCGAGGACATCCTGCTGGGCAACATCTCCGCCGGGTTGGACACCTCGGGGATCAACGTCATGGCCGCGATGGGCATCCCGGCGCTCGGCATGGTCGCCGGGTTGCTGATCGCCCTGTTCGTCACCTACCGCCGCCCCCGCGACCACGCCCCGCGGACCGGGAACGACGAGGACTCCCTGGTCGAGGTGAGTCGCCCGAAGATCATCGTCGCGGTTGCCGCCATCGTCGTGTCCTTCGCGGTGCAGACCTGGCTGACGGTGAGCGGCTCGAAGGCCGACTCCCTGCTCGTCGGGGCGCTGGTCGGGCTGTTCATCTTCGTCGCGACCGGGACGGTGCGGGTACTGGAGGCAGACGAGGTGTTCACCGCCGGGATGCGATGATGGCCCTCATCGGTTTCATCATGATCACCGCCCAGGGGTTCGCCTCCGTGATGAAGGCCACCGGGCGCATCGACTCCCTCGTCGAGGGCAGCGCCGCCCTGGTCGGGGACAACAGGGCCGCCGCGGCCCTCGCGATGCTGCTGGTCGGGCTGCTGGTCACGATGGGCATCGGCTCGTCGTTCTCGACGCTGCCGATCATCGCCGCCATCTACGTGCCGCTGTGCACGGCACTCGGCTTCTCACCGCTCGCGACGGTGGCACTCATCGGCACCGCGGGCGCCCTGGGGGATGCGGGCTCCCCCGCCTCGGACTCCACCCTCGGACCCACGGCAGGACTCGGTGCCGACGGCCAGCACGACCACATCCGCGACACCGTCATCCCCACCTTCCTGCACTTCAACCTGCCACTGCTGGCCGCGGGCTGGGCCGCCTCGATGGTGCTGTGACCGGCACCGTCGCCGATCAGTTGCGACCCCCCGCCCCCTCCGGTAGGGTTCTCCCCTGGAGGATTCGCCTAGAGGCCTATGGCGCTCGCTTGGAAAGCGGGTTGGGTTCACGCCCTCACGAGTTCGAATCTCGTATCCTCCGCCACCGGGTCCGGCTCCTCAGGAGCCGGACCTCTGCATTTCCCACAGGCCCTTGGGGAATGTCCGTATTACGTAATACGCTGGTGTCATGGCAAAACGGGTGATCCATGGTCGAGAGGTCCCTGATGCCGAAGTGCAGGCTTGGGCTGATGAGGCTGAGGCGGGCTATGACGTCGAGGAGTTGCAGCGACGCTGGGGGCGTCCAACCCGGACGGGAACGCCTACCCGGGTGGTGCCGACCCGGTTTTCCGATGAGGAACTGGCCGAGCTGATGACGCGTGCCGATCGCGAGGGACTGGATCGTTCCAGCGCGATCCGGGCCGCCGTGCGCGAGTGGGCTCGGGCGTGATCGTCGCCCCATCGGCGCGCAAGCACGGGATCAGCGATGAGGATCCTGAGACTGCCGCGCGCTTCGTACTTGCGGGGGAAACCTTGGATAACGAAAACCCTCAACGGGGAGTTGTGCAACGTCCCCCACGACACACCCACCTTCGGCGCGATGTCACGGACCGCCCGAGCACGGAACGCTTCTGGATACTTCCTCGGCATGATCCAATCCTCTCAACAACAGATCGGAACGAAACCCAGGACGGTTCACCAGTGCACCGGCGCCAACAACGCCACAACCGACGACCCCGGAACTGCCAGGAGTCCCGGTTCCGTCGCGGCTGGCGTCTCCTGACCCGAGCAGGCCGCGACCAGGGCTGCCCAACACCGGGGCGTGAGCTGAAGGTCTGGTACCGGTCGAGCAGGTAGGGGCTTGACCGGCACCCCGGGGAAGGCTTGCTAGCATTGCTGTCAGGAGGCACCGATGGCGACCCTGACGATCCGGCAGCTCAATGACCGCACACACGCCCGCTTGCGCCGTCGCGCGGCACAACACGGCCGCTCCGTCGAAGCGGAGGTCCGAGCCATTCTGGACTCCGCCGTGGGGCAGCCGAAGGAGAACATCCTGCTCAGCCTGCATGCCGCAATGTCCGGGGCAGGCGGCGTCGATCTACCCCCCGTCGATCGCTCCGACCTGCCCCGCACCTTCGAACTCACGTGATCATCGCGGACACCAACGTCGTGTCGGAGTTCATGAAGGACTCCCCCAACCACGACGTTCTCATGTGGGCGAGCACCCTGGACCCAGCCGATCTGACAATCAGCGTCATCACGGTCGAGGAGATCGAACGAGGTCTCGGTCGCCTGCCCCATGGACGTCGGCGCAGCACACTCGAACAGCGGTGGCACAGCTTCCTCGACGCCCACCGCGACACCATCGCCGTGTACGATCTTGACGCCGCCCGGGCCACTGCGCATGCAGTGGTGGAAGCACTCGGCAGGGGTCATCCCCTCTCCTTGGCCGACGCCCAGATCGCGGGGATCTGCCTGGCGATGGGGGCAACGCTCGCCACCCGCAACACGAAGGACTTCGCAGGCATCCCAGGACTCACGCTCACCAATCCGTTTGCCTGAACACCACGCAAACACAACGCCAGCGTCGACGTCTCCCGGGGGTTCATGCCCCACTGGCCCCTCTGCCAGACTGGCCCCATGACCAACGAACCCCCCGGGATCAGATGTGTGGCATGGTCGCCCGACGGCAGCCGCGTGGCGGGCGGCACCTGGGAGGCCGAGGTGATCGTCTGGGATCCCCGCACCGGCGAGGTGCTCCAGGAGCTCATCCACTCCGACCAGCCCGCCGTGCAGCAGGCCAGCTTCATGGAGGTCGTCGAGTTCAGTCCCGATGGGGAGCGTCTGCTCAGCGGCCACGAGACGGGCTCGTTGGCGGTCTGGGACCCCGCGGGCAACGCGACGCTTCGGCTTGAGCTCCCCGACTTCCTGGCCAGCGCCGGGTGGAGCCCCGACGGTGGCCACGTCTGGGCCGTGACCCAGGACGATCAGCCGCTGCTCTTCGACGCCACCACCGGGGCCCGCACCACGTTGCGGAGATCCCGACCGTGAGCACCCCACCCGCCCGGGTGTACGAGCACCTCACCGGGACCTCCCGTCGCACCGGCCGCCCGGTACGTGAGGTGGCGCTGGAGTGGGCGCACGGCGTCGACGGGGACTGGAGTTGGTGGGTGCCGTCGGGCGACATCGTCATCGCGATCCTCAATCCGCACCAGGATCGGGCCCCTCTCGACGACGCCACCGAACTCGCCGTCGAGCTCATGACGGACCCCATCTGGCCCGCCTGGGTGCGGGCTGCTCTGGCCTGGCGTTACGCCGTCACGGTGCGTCGCGGATATGCGAGCGAACCCGACGACGAGGACCCCGACCGCCGGGCCTGGCTGACCGGGCTGCTCGCGGACTGGGACGAGGCGGAGCACATGGTCTGGGAGGAGATCGCCTGGCCGGGTCCCTTCGCCGACGACGCCACCTCGCAGTGGCGGCCGTATCGGCTCCGCTGGTTCGAGCTGCAGGAGCGGCTCGCGGCCCAGCAGGTCGTCTGGTGTCGCGCCCGGCTGGAGGATCCCACCGTCCGCGGGGTCGAGCTTGGGCTGGTCCTGCGTCGCCTCTGGGACGTCGGCGAGCTCACCGACCAGGACCTGCTGGCGCTCGCCCCGGGCTGGCGCGGCAGGTTCCTCCGGCAGTTCGACAGCGATCCGTTCTCCGGGCTGGGCGCCTGCGTGGTCTACGGGATGGCGTTGGCGGAGTTCGGCATCGCCGCCCCGATCTTCGAGCACATCCGGGAGCATCGCCGTCGCTGGGAGACCAGCGTCCACGCGCCGCTGGTCGGCTGGTACGGCACCCCTGAGGAGGTCGACGAGCTGTGGGAGAGGGCTCTGCGTCCCGACGCCGATCCGCGGGTGGTGCTGGGTGCGACGGCGGGTCGCGCCCGGCTGGAGGGCATCCCCCTGGCCCGGGCCTGCGACCTGGCCGCCGCCGAGGCGGGCCGTCACGACCCGTTCCTGAGGGTCGCGCTGGCCCACGGCGGGCGGCCCCGGCTGTGGGCACGCGACATCGACACCGACCCGCGGCTGGGCGCCCGGGCCGCGGAGCTCGCCGTCGATGACTCGCTGAGCGAGGGGTTCCGGGCCGCCGCCAAGGGGCTGCAATGTTGAGGCTCCCGGGGATCTCGTCGGCGTCGTTCAGCCCCGTGACGGACGCGCTGGCCCTGCTCTTCGACGACGGTGTGCTGCAGGTTCGCCACGGCGACCGCCTCCACCCGGCGGTCGCGACGGGACTGTTCGGGATGCACGGCCCGCGTCATGCCTGGAGCCCGGACGGCAGCCACATCCTGGTGGCCGATGCCGTCACGACCCAGGTGCGCGACGCCACCACGGGAACCCTGATCTCGACCTGGGACGCCTTGTCCGGATTCTTCGCGACCTCCTGGAGTCCGGACGGGAGCCTCGTCGCCAGCGGCGGTGAAGATGGCTGCACGATCCGGGATCCGCGCACCGGAGTTCCCCGTCGTCGCCTGACGCCCGAGGGGGTCGTGACCTGGACGGCGTGGTCCCCCGACGCGGCGGTGCTGGCGACCGGGATCCTCCTGGCCGACGACGAGTTCACGGTCGCATTCTGGGACACGCGTACCGGGCGGCGGCTGCGCATCCTCACCGAGGTCCACTGGGGCGTCACCGCTTTCTGGAGCCTTGATGGCAGCAGGATCCTCACCCACTGTGAGGAGGGCGGTTACGTGCAGGAGATCGACACGACCTCCTGGGAGGTTCGCCGCGGGGTGGAGGTCCGCGACTTCCACTCCCACACTTCACCGGATTGGCATCCCACGGGCACGGTCGCAGCCACCGGGGGCAGTGACGGCACCGTCAACGTCTGGGACCTGGCCTCGGGGCAACGGCTCCACCGCATCCCGGCACACGACAGCGACGTCCACCACGTCGAGTTCAACGCCGACGGCTCCCGCCTGCTGAGCATCGCCGACGACGACACCGCTCACATCTGGACATTTGGAGGGTGCCGGTAGCCTCTCGGACAGGGTGATGGGAGCGCTCCCACAAGGAGGATCTGTTTGTGCGTCTCGGAGAGATGAGTTTCGTGGTGCTGACAGCACTGCTCCTGGTGGTCGTCGTGTGGTGGCCTGCCCGTTCCAGGATCAGGCCACGGGTGACCCAGGCATTGATCGCACTGACGGCCGTGGCACTGGTACTGCACGTCACCCTGGAGTTCCCACGCGTGCTGCTGCTTCCGGCCGGAGTGGTCTTCGCCGTCCTCGTCGTGGTGACATGGCGCCGGGCCGCGAGACAGGGGGCCGAGCAGGGCGGTGGGCGACAGTGGGTGAGCCTGCTGCGTCGCTCGGCCGCGTGCCTCGTCGGGCTGGCCCTGGTGGCGACCAGCGGGGTGGCGGTGTGGGCACTGCCGGTGCTCACACTGCCCGCAACGAGTGGCCCCTACGCCGTGGGAGCACACAGTGAGGTGTTCGTCGACGAGAACCGGACGGAGCCGCGGATCACCACCGCCACCCTGCCACGCAGCATTCCCGCCACCATCTGGTATCCGGCCGAGGCGACCGAGGGCCAGAGGCCGCTCGGCTACGACCCGGAGGTCCCCGAGGCGCTGACCGCCAACCTGAACGCTCCAGCGGTGGTCCTCGGCCACCTGCAACGGATCAGCACGAACACCTTCCAGGACGCGCAGCCCGCATCGGGCAGGTTCCCGGTGCTGCTCTACTCCCCCGGGTTCGGCTCCACCCGCTACGAGAGCATGGCGCTCATCACCGAGTTGGTCAGCCACGGTTACGTCGTGGTGGGCATGGACCATGCGGGAACCTCGGGCGTCGTCACGGCCCACAACGGTGAACGAATCCTGGCGGATCTGGAGATGGATTCCGAGGACAATTCAGCAGGATTGGTCGAGGAGCGGGCGCAGGACGCCAGCTTCGTGCTCGACTCCCTGTCAAGCACGAAGCTGGCGGAAACGATGGATCTGGATCGGGTGGGCATGGTCGGATACTCCTTCGGGGGAGCCACCGCCGCCGAGGCCCTGCGGACCGATGCCCGGGTGCGGGCCGCCCTCAACATCGATGGCCCCTTCTACGGCAACGTCACGCAGGAAGCAGTGGGCAAGCCCCTGATGACACTGCACCATGACCCGGCCACGTACTCGCCGGAGCTGCAGCCGGAGGTCCTGCAGTCCCTGCAGGAAGAGGACGACCTGATGCGGGGGTTGAACGGAACGAACTACCACGTGGCGACGGTGACGCAGACGCAGCACCCGAGCTTCAACGACACCTTCGCCGTCGTACCCCTGATGGGCAACGGGCTGCTGCCCCACACCCGCATGGTCGAACTGCTGCGCCCCCTCATCCGCGACTGGTTCGACCACCAGCTGCGGGGCGAACCGTTGCGCATGGTGGGCAAGGATCTGCCTGAGTATCCCGAGATCGTGTGGCAGAACTGAGACGGAACCTCCGGCTCGGCGTGACGGAGGTCGTCGACGAACAGCACCCGCCACCGTGACATAGGGTTGGGTCATGGAACAACGGCGTATGGAACGGCTCGGGGTCGACACATCGGTGATCGGGTTGGGCTGCTGGCAGCTCGGCGGGGACTGGGGCGAGGTGAGCGAGGACCACGCGCTGGCCACCCTGCATGCGGCCGTGGACGCCGGGGTCACCTTCCTCGACACCGCCGATGTCTACGGCGACGGTCGCAGCGAGCAGCTCGTCGGGCGGTTCCTGCGCGAGCGGGGCGATGACTCCCTCACCGTCGCGACCAAGATGGGGCGGCGCGCGAACCCGCACGTCGCTGAGGAGTACAACGGCGCCAACTTCCGTGCCTGGAATGACCGCTCCCGAACCAACCTGGGGGTTGACACCCTGGACCTCGTCCAGCTGCACTGCCCACCGACGCCGGTCTACAGCACCGACGCCGTCTTTGACGAGCTCGACGCGATGGTCGAGGAAGGGCGCATCAAGGCCTACGGCGTCTCCGTCGAGACCGTCGACGAGGCCCTCACCGCGATCGCCCGCCCCAACGTGGTGAGCGTCCAGATCATCCTCAACGCGTTCCGACGCAAGCCCCTCGAACGGGTGCTGCCCGCCGCCGCGGCGGCAGGGGTGGGCATCATCGCCCGCGTCCCCCTGGCCTCCGGTCTCCTGTCGGGCAAGTACGACGAGTCGACCCGGTTCGACCCCTCCGATCACCGCAGCTACAACCGCCACGGCGAGGCCTTCGACAAGGGCGAGACCTTCTCGGGGGTGCCCTACGACGTCGGCGTGGCCGCGGCACGTGAGGTCGCCGCGTTGACGCCGGAGGGTGCGTCGACGGCGCAGTTCGCGCTGCGGTGGATCGTCGACCAGCCCGGCGTGAGCGTCGTCATCCCCGGTGCGCGCAACCCGGAGCAGGCCAGGGCCAATGCGTTGGCGGGCTCGCTCGCGCCGCTGACCCAGCCACAGCTCGATGCACTGGAGCGCATCTACGACGAGCGCATCCGTGAGCACGTCCACGCCAACTGGTGACGGCCGGGGTTCAGCCCCGCGCCCGCATCGCCGATCCGTTGCTCCGCCACATGGTTCCTTGACGGAGACCTTGGAGATTCTGAGCGACCCGGATCTGCTCGGTCGAATTCGCTCCGGGCTCGCCGACGCGGAGGCAGGCAGGGGCGAGATCATGACCAAGGAGGATCTCCTTCGTTCTCTGAGGCCGTAGAATCTCGACATGACAAGGGACATCGTCTCGTTGTTTCCTCACGGGAGCTATCCGTGGGCGGTGGCGTGCCGCGGTGATGGTCGGTTCCTGGCGGTCGGGTCGCACAGCCGTACGGTCACCGTCTGGGATGTCGCCAACCGTCGCCAGGCACGTCTGCTGACCGACCATCCCGGCGCGGTGGATGCTGTCGTGTGGAGCCCGGATGGCGCCAGCATCCTCACCTCGTCCCAGGGGAGCAGTTGGTTGTGGAGTGTCGCGACGGCGAGACAGCTGCGTGAGTTCCCGACCCCGGGGATTCCGGTGGCCTGGCGCGGGGACGTCATCCTGACCATGACCGTGAAGCGGGCGGTCACCGTCGACGCCGACGGCGAACTCCTCCACGACTTCGGTGCCCCGTCGCTGCTGATGTGGCGCGGCGCGTTGAGCCCTGACGGCACCCGACTGGCCCTGATGGATGCCTCGATGCAGATCACGGTCCGCGACAGCCGAACCGGGGAGGAGGTCGGCGACTTCCCCGCGGGAGACCGCCTCCATGCCCTCGACTGGAGCCCCGACTCCCGGTATCTGGTGGGTAGCGGCGGAGCTCCCACCCGCATCTGGGATCCGACCTCGGGGGAGCTGGTCCGGCAGCTGCCTGCCTCAGCACCGGTTCGGTTCAGCCCGGACGCCTCACGGCTGCTGGAGATCCCGAACGACGATCACCTGCGGATCCTGGACGCCGCCACGGGCGAGGAACTGCACCGCCTCGACCTCGGGCAGTGGTGTCACTCCGCGATCTGGCACCCCGATGGCCGACACGTCATCGCACCGATCAGAGACGGCAGCGTTCAGCTGTGGGACATCCAACCCCGCCGCGCCAAACAGGTCGCGGTTCTCGGCGGCGACCACACCCTGGAGGCCAGCGAGAACCGGGTCGTCTCGGCGTACTTCCGGCCCGGCGACGACGCGCTCACCACCGTGTCGGCCAACGGGAGGCTGCGGCTGTGGGGCGACGACGGCGCCCTGGTGAGCGAGGCCCGCAGCTCAGCGGAGCTGAGCAGTGGTCCGCAGAGCGCGTGGAGCCCCGACGGCACCCGACTGCTGGTGTCCAACCGCTACCGAACCGAGGTGCGGGAGGTGCCAGCGGGACGGCTGCTGTCCCACCGGGAACACCTGGAGAGCTGGTGGACGCTCACCTGGAGTCCCGATGGGACCCGGGTCGCGGGCGGCTGCGACATGTTCCGGGGCAAGGGCTGCTGGATCTGGGACCCCACCACCGGGGAAACCATCCATACCCTGCTCGGCAAGGATGTCGAGGCCACCTGGACCGCGTGGTCCCCCGATGGCGGGCAACTCGCCGTCGGGGTGCTGCCGCCCGAGGGCGGGTTCGAGATCCGGGTGTGGGACACCCGCACCGGAGAACACCTGCGCACCTTCGACGGATTCGACTGGGGGTGTGCCGCCCGCTGGAGCCCCGGCGGGACCCGCATCCTCGCCCAGGACATCGAGAACGGCCCCATCCAGGTGCTCGATGCCCTCACCGGGGAGCTCATCCAGGAATTCGAACCCGATGATGTGGCGGAGGAGGCCGCCTTCGACTGGGACCCGGCCACGAACACCGTCGCACTCAGCCGGGCCGACGGGGTCATCGCGGTGTGGCGCCTCGACGACGGCGAGTGCCTTCAGGAACTGCGGGGCCACACCAGAGGGGTCGCCAGCGTCCAGTTCAACAGCGACGGCTCACGCCTGGTCTCCCACTCCGATGACCGCACCGTCCGGATCTGGGATGTCGCAACCGGCACGCAGGTCGGCTTCCAGATCGATTCACTCCCCGAGGACCACTGGGTGGTCCGCACCCCGGACGGCACCATCCGCCACACCAGCCCCGGAGCCCACCGATGGTTGGCCGTCCAATGCGTCGTCGACGGCGACACCGTCCTCCTCCCCGTCACCCCCTCGGACCTCCCGGCATGAGACTGGTCACCCGCTGTCGGCCGTCCCGACCCTGAGGGCTCGTCGACCGGCGGAATCCTGACGGGCGACAGATTGCCCGGTGCGCATCCGCTGATCGGTTCGATCAGTCGGTGTACGCAGTGAGGAGCTGATCGAGAGCAGTGTGCGCCTCGGTCCGCGCAGCCTCGGGGTCGTCATGCTGGGTGATCCACAGTGCCGCCTCGTTCATGGCTCCCGACAGGAGTGCGGCGGTGGCATCCACCAAGGCCTCGGGAACCCGGACACTGCGCAGGGCTTCACGCAGGCGGGCGGCAGAGTTCTCGTCGTCCAGACGGCGCCACTCCTGCCAGCCGATGACCGACGGCGCGTCGACAAGGAGGATGCGAGCGAAGTCGCGCGAGGTGATCGTGTCCAGGAACGCATGAGAACCTGCTCGGAGTTGCTCGGAGGGCGAGGCCACCGCTTCCTCCGCAGCGGCCACAACTGCCCCGGCAACCTCGGCCTGAAGTCTGGCTGCCACTGCACTGAACAAACCCTTCTTGCTCTGGTAGTGGTGGTAGATGGCTCCTCGCGTGACACCGGCGTCGTGGGCGATGTCGTCAAGGGAGACCTGGGCATAACCATGAGTGGCGAACAGGCAGGAGGCCGACTGGAGGATCCGTGCGGCCGTACGGGCGGCGTCGGCGGCTGAGGCGCGAGGCATGACACTCCTTTACATTCGCCGTGTATGTATACTGAGGCCAGTTACATCGTCAGTGTAAGAGGGTGCGCGGATAGAGGGATCGTGACGAGGATCGTCACGGTGGCCTCTTGGCAAGGCGGACGACGAAGAGCGCACTGGATCGTGCGTTCGAGGAGGACAACACAGCCAGGGGGCCACCGGGGCGACCGCAGTAGATTCGCCTATCCGCGCGCCCTCCAAGTAAGGAGTGTCATGCCAGTCACCAGTTTCTATCCAGTGCTCATGTCGACGGATGTCCCCGCCGCGGCGTCGTTCTATCGCCACGTCCTCGGCTTCGAGGCGACGTTCGAGTCCGACTGGTACGTGAGCCTGCGGCTGGGCGCCTTCGAGCTGGCCCTGCTGGCGTACGACCACGAGACCATCCCGGAGGGGTACGGCGCCCGCCCGACTGGCGTGATCCTGAATCTGGAGGTCGACGACGTCGATGACGTGCACCAGCACCTCATCCGAGAAGGCATCGAGGTCGTCCAGCCGCTCCGGGACGAAGCCTGGGGACAGCGACACTTCATCGTTGCCGCCCCGGATGGTGTCCTGCTCGACGTCATCCAGCCGACCCCACCCAGCGACGAGTACGCGGGGGCATACGTCGGGGCGTGAAAGGGACGCGTATCAAGTCGGGCCTCCAGCCCGGCCTTGCGGGGGGGGAACAGCCGCGCCCCCATCGGGGGCTCCCGCAGGTCCTGCCCCCATAGAATCCCGGCATGAGACTTGAGGTCACCCGATCCCCACGACGCGGCCCATCCGCTGTGAGCCCCGACGGGAGGCGCGTCGCGACGGCGCACGCCCAACGTCAGGTGGTCGTGTGGGAGGAGGCCACCGGAGATGAGCTGTTCACCCTCACCACATCGGAGGCCGGTATGGGGCGGCCGGTCTGGAGCCCCGACGGCACCCGGATCCTCACCCTCGCCTCCGGCGTGGCAAGGCTGTGGGACGCCACCGACGGTGCCCCACTCGGCGAGGTCCCAGCACTCAGGCAGGCCCGCTGCGTGACCTGGGGCGAGGGCGGTGTCGTCGCGGACATCGACGGCGACCACATGATCTGCTTCGACGAGCACTGGGAGGAGGTCGTCCGCTGGCCCCTCCCCCACGACTGGGACCGGGCGAACCGGCCGAGCCCCGACGGCTGGCGGCTCGCCTTCATCGACGTCGATGAGCAGCTGAGCATCGTCGAGCTGCACGGTGGCGAGCTGGTCGCGCGGCTGGACCTCTCGGCGAACACCCTGGCCTGGCATCCGGAGGGGCGGCAGATCGCGGTGACTGTCCCACGAGGGCGGCACGACCACGGAACCGAGTGGGTCACCCAGGTGCTCGATCTCAACTCACAGCAGCTGCTCCGCGAGATCCCCGGTCTGGTGGCGCTCCAAGGTTTCAGCCCGGACGGCGGTCGGCTGGTTGTCCACGACGACGGCAGGGCGCGGGTCGTCAACATCGCGGCCGGTGAGTCGGTGGAGCTACCCGGCGAGGACTGTGACTGGGACGAGGTGCTGTGGCACCCGAGCGGGCGGCTACTGCTCCCGGCCGAGGAGCCGACGGTGCCCGTCGCGGCCGCCTTCCGGGCACAGGACGGCGCCGTCGTGGTCCTCGATTCGTCCGGTTCGGTGCAGCTCTGGGATCGCGAAGAGCAGCAACTCGGCGGATTCAGCGTCGACGACCGACCCACAAGAGGCGTGGTGCGGCTCAGCCCTGACGGCACCCGGGTCCTGCTGGGATGCGGCGAGTCCCTTGAGGTGCGGGGCCTGGACGGGGACCTCGTGGCCGGACTCGACCACGATCCGTACCCGCAGGACGCGGCGTGGAGCCCGGATGGGACCCGGGTCATCAGTTCGGGACGTGACGGCACCGTCCGGGTCTGGGACGCGACCACGGGTGAGGTGCTGCACACCCTGCCGGGCGGGGTGCCCTACGGCCGCGTCGCTGTGGCGTGGTCGCCGGACGGGGCGGAGGTCATGGCGGGCCCCGTCAGCGAGTCGGGGCGGTCGTTCCAGATCTGGGATGCGGCCTCCGGGGATGCGACACGGAGATTGGAGGGGGTGGAGACCACGCACGACCTTCGGTGGAGCAGCGACGGCGAGCTGATCCTGGGCTCCCAGCTGGAGGGGGATTCCGGACTGCGCTGGGTGTCCTCGACCGGACAGCCGCTGCCGCCCCTGGTGGTGCAGGACCCCGACGGGATGTTCGAGGACGGCTTCGACACCCCGTGGTTGGCGATCTGGGACCCGACCGGCACGAGGCTCGCGACGGCGTGGGACGACTGCGCCGTCCGCGTCTGGACGCCGGGCTCCGCCGAACCGTCGCACGTGTTCGTCGGTCACCTGAACCCGGTCACCCACATGACATGGGATGACAGCGGCAAACTCCTGCTCTCGGTCAGCGACGAGACCGTGCGGTTGTGGGATGCGCCAGTTCTCTCATCTCGCTGAAATGGTGTGGCCCCATCGTGGCACCGTTCTTCACCCGAGTTCTCGTCGAGCCAGACGTTCCTGGGCTGCCCGGTGGATCTCGGCGATGCGGGCCTGCAGCTGCTCCTTGGGCGGGAGCGCGGTCCAGTACTCGGCAACCATGATGCCGTCCTTGTGCATCTCCAGCAGCTCAACCTGCTCACGGCTGGCCTCGGTGCACAGGATCAGGCCGATGGGGGCCTCCTCACCCTCATGGCGCTCATAGCGGTCGAGCCACTTCAGGTAGAGCTTCATCTGCCCCTCGTGGGCCGCCTTGAACCTGCCGACCTTGAGTTCGACGGCGATCAAACGGCGAAGCGGGCGGGAGTAGAACAGCAGGTCCAGGTGGAAGTCGTCGTTGTCGATGGTGATCCGCTTCTGACGGGCCACGAAGGCCCAGCCATCGCCGACCTCCAGGAGGAAGGCTTCCATGTCCCGGGCGATGGCCTCTTCCAGATCGCTCTCGGTGTGGGCCTCCTCGAGCCCCAGGAAGTCCAGGAAGTAGGGGTCGCGGAACAGATCGGTTGGGACGGCAGATCCTCCGGGGGTCTGTGCGTTGGCGATCTCCCGGCGCTCGAAACCCTGCCTCCCGATGAGCTCTCGCAGAGCCCTGACACTCAGCCGGGCGTTGACCGCCTGCTCTATGTAGAAGTCGCGGGCCTCTGCGCTGGGAACTGGTAGCAGGGTCTTGATGTGGCTCCAACTCAATTGTTGCGACAGTGTCGCCACAATCTCCGGGTCCGGGAAGGCCTGGGCGAACTGGATCATCCGGTAGAGGTCAGCGCGCTTGAATCCGCGCCCGAAGCGCTCCGTCAATTGTTGCCCCAGTGAAGCGACAATCTGTTTGTCGTAGTCAGCGCGGTTTTCATGGAGTACCTCGATGTGAATCATGTGACCGATCTGCCAGTTCATCATGGTCAGGGCGGCATTGGCTCGAGCAGCGACGTGGGTGCGGGTCCGGGTGATGAGCGCCGAGATCCGCTCCACCAGGGGACCCTCCTGGGGACCGGTGGGGAGAGGAAGTCCGGGTTCGGGCATGGTCATGGAACAATCATCGTCGAAGTCGAGGGACAGAGGGGACAGAGGGGCCAGCGCGTTGGATTCGCCGCTTCAAGCGCTCTCCGTCTCACCGCGTCACTTCTCTGGTTCGTCCTGCGCTGTCCGCCTCAGCATCGAGCGGCTGATGCCCGTGAGTCTCCGGATCCGGGCGGGGCTGATGCGTCCGGCGTCGAGGTGTTTCCGGATGGTCACGACGAGGCGCTGACGGGCCTCCTCCTCGAGCACGCCACCGACGGTGGACGCCGCGGCCCACAGGTCTGCGGCCCAGACGATGGCGGTCTCGGGATGCTGGAGGTCGCATTCCTCACGGAGCCAGCTCCGCAGCTGCTGCCGGTGGTCGTCGTCGAGGTCGAGGAGCAGATCGTTGACCTCGCCACACCACCCGTGGTCATTGTTGGCGGTGAGATCACCCACGGGCACCGAACTCAGCTCGTGGCCGTTTCTCACCCAGAGGCACGAGAGCAGGATCTCCCCATCGAGATTCCACCAGCAGAACGGCCCGGCCGGGACGGACTCCCTGTCGAGGACGCCCCGGAACTCCACGCGCCCGTCACCAGGCTCCCAACCACCTGCGAGGATGAGTGAAACAGCCTCCCGGACCTGCTGCAGGGCAGCCCGAGCCTCCTCAGTCATGGGCCCGATACCACGGGGATCGTGACTGCCCATCACGGAGGGAAACCGTGTCGAGACCCCGCGAGATACCCGCGCAACTCGAGCACCAGCGCCGGAGGCCAGAGGTCTCGACAATCGGGCGTCACGCGCCCTCAGCTCGACCAACGGAAAAGATAGAACCCACTCACCCCACCGCTGGTCGAGCTGGTTTCCAGAGCTTGCGAAGGAAACCGTGTCGAGACCCCGTGAGATTCCCACTCAACTCGAGCACCAGCACGGGATGCCAGAGGTCTCGACACGGACGGCGTGCTGGCACGCGGCCCGGCTCGACCAGCGAGGAAGAAGGTCGTGAACAACACCTTCAACTCGACCAGCGGGACAAGGCAGGCCCCGCTCATCCACCCATCTGATGGACGGTGGCCAGCACCTCGCTGGTGATCTTGGCGGGGACGTCCGTCCAAGGAAGCTTGGTGAGGTCCTTCACATCATCAGGGTCTCCCCAGCCGATGGCGTCGGCGTCTTGGACTCCCGCCAGCACGTAGACCTCGGTCAGGGTTTGGTCTTCTTGTTCGGTGAGGGGTCCC
>NZ_RQZG01000023.1 GCF_003859805.1 Arachnia propionica | reverse complement strand
CAGCCATCCCCGACCTCATCCTGGGAGTGTTTGGCCTGACCTGTATCTTCTGCATGGTCACCTTCCTCCTCGGATTCTTCTTCTGGTTCCCGCCCTTCCTCCTCCCACCCTGGTACCGACGAGCCCTCAGAGCAGGCATCGACCGCCACGACCCCGAGGCCTTGGGAGCATTCAAAGCCCTCCCCGTCGACCACCAGAAAACAGCCGCCCGCAGGGGACGACGATGACCGACCCGTCAGGCGGCTGGGTTCACAGCCACGGCCGGTCGATGACCCGGCGGGCCCGGTCGGGGAAGTTCGTGATGACCGCATCGACTCCGAGGGAGACCAAGTGCTTGATGGCGTGGTCATCGTCGACGGTCCACGTGTTCACCCTGACCCCGGCCTCGTGACACAGCCACATGTAGTTCGGCTGGTAGAGGGCGATGAAATGTGGGTGCAGGGCACCGGCACCGAACTGGTTGGCGTACTTCCACGGGTCGTACAGGCCGTCGCTGTAGAGCAGCCCGAGCCTCTCCGGCGGGACCACCCCCCGCAGGTTCGCCAAGGAGAAGTGGTTGAACGACGAATAGATCACCCGGTCCTGCAGACCTGCCTCATTGACCAGCGAGACCACGTCGTGCTCCATCCCGGGATAGAACTCGACGGTGTTCTTCAGCTCGATGTTGATCGTCACGTGAGTCGGTTCCAGCAGCTCCAGGACCTCCTTCAGCGTGGGGATCTGCACATGCCGGGTACCGACGAACCCGTTGCTGAAGTTGCACCGTCGGAGCTGCTCCAAGCTGAGATCCACCACCTTGCCGACCCCGTTCGAGGTGCGGTTGACCGTCTCGTCGTGGATGACGACGAGCTGGCCGTCAGCTGAACGCTGCACGTCGAACTCGATGCCGTCAGCCCCCATCTCGATGGCCTGCTTGAAGGCGGGGATGGTGTTCTCAGGTGCGTAGGCCGATGCCCCGCGATGGGCCCAGATGGCTGTCATGTTCCTCCTCGGGGCCCAATCCTACGCCGCAGCCCCGACCGTCAGTGGGCCCTGCGACCCCGACGTGTCGCCTTGAACGATGTGTGAGGGTGGAGGGTATGAGAATTCTGCTGCTGGGAGGCACTGCCTTCCTGGGACGCGCCATCGCACGCCACGCCGTCGCTGCCGGGCTTGATGTGACCTGCCTTGCCCGGGGCACGCAGCCCGCGCCCGAGGGCGTGGTCTTCGTCGCGGCGGATCGCGACGACGAGCACGGGCTGGATCAGGTCCGAGACACCATCTGGGATGCGGTGATCGACCTGACCTCGACGCCCGGCCATGCCCGACGGGCGGCCGCCTTCCTGACCACCAGGCGCTGGCTGTACGTGTCCTCCGTCAGCGTCTACCGGAGCTTCGAGGTGCCGGAGCAGGACGAGTCCGCGCCGCTGCTGGACGCGCTGGACGCCGATTTCATGGCGGACATGAGCCAGTACGGGGCCGCGAAGGTGGCCTGCGAGAACGCCTTCCGCGACACTGAGCTGCCGCTGACCGTCTTCCGGCCGGGGCTGATCGGCGGCGACGGCGACTTCACGGGCAGGTCCGGCTACTACCCGTGGCGTTTCGCCCACCCAACGGGCGACGACGTGCTGACCCCGCGCGGCGACCAGCTGGCCTCCCTGATCGACGTCGAGGACCTGGCCCGGTGGGTCGTCCACTGCGTGGTCGAGCAGGTGACCGGGACGTTCAACGTCGCCGGTGAGGCCGTCCCGCTGGCCCGGCTGCTGGCCGCCAGCCGCGAGGTCGCCGGGTCGAGCGCGACGGCGCGGGAGGTCGTCGATGAGCAGCTGCTGGCGCACGGCATCCAGCCGTGGGCGGGGCCGAGGTCCCTGCCGCTGTGGCTGCCGCTGCCGGAGTTCCGCTTCGCCGCCGCACTGGACGTCCGGCAGGCCCTGGCGAACGGGCTGCACCTCCGCCCGCTCGGCGAGACCCTGGCGGTTGCGCTGCGCTACGAGGAGCAGCGGGAGACGCCTCGGATGGCGGGCCTCACCGACGCCGAGGAGATCGAGCTGCGGAACCAGCTGGACGCCCGCACCTGATCGGGGCGCGAGGGGCCTGCTCAGCCCCCCCCGCCCCCATGAGCACGAATCGCCGTTTTACTTGCTCGAGACCCCCTGTGAAACGTTCCGCAATCGCAAAACGGCAATTCGTGCCCCTGTCCGTGCCCCCGCTGAGCGGGGCGGACCCGACGGAGCAGCTCAGAGCTGATCGATGACCGTGGGTTCGTTGTCCTCCTCCGGGGCCGGGTCGAAGACGCTGCTGGGGATGCCATGGTCGGCGTAGACCCACTCGCAGACGTGGCAGGGGCCGTCGGGTTCGGCGCCGGTGGTCAGGTTGATGCGGCTGTGGCCCAGCTCCTCGAGCCGCCCCTGCTCGGCCATGTCGGCCAGCACCTTGAGGGCGGCGTCGGCACGGTTGTTCCATTGGGCGAACGGGCCGCCGACGCGGATCGCGTTGTCCAGCCAGGCCTCGTACCAGGCGGCGAAGCTCGGGGCGACCTGCCGGACCTGCTCGTCGCTGGTGCGGGAGTCCAGCCACACCGAGCCGTCGCCCAGGTTGAGCAACCAGTTGGCCCCGCACCCGGCGCGGGCCACCTTCATCCAGCCCTGGTCCATCACCCGGGGCTCCAGCCCGTAGCCCGGGGCCGCCCCGGAGACGGCGATCTGTTCGACGTACCACTTGAAGTCGGCGGGCAGATCGACCCCGTTGATGTGCCCGGGGGGACCCAGCCGCATCCCGTGGGCGCGGCCGCCACGCCATCCGGCCTCGCGGTGGGGGTCATCGCGTTGGGTCCGGAGCAGATCGAGGGTGTTCTGGAGGCTTTCCCGGGTCAGGCCGGGTGCCGGCTCCAGTGGGGTCAGCAGCGCCCACTCCCGCAGCAGCACGTAGGCGCCCTCCATCGTGCCGAGACCATCCAGCACGGCGCGTCCGGCCTCCCAGTCACCGGCACCGAACTTCACCTCCGACATCGGGGTGGGGCCGATCCCGGCGAAGCAGCCGAGCGGGAGGACGTCGTCGGTGCGTGAGTGCGGGATCGTGCCGCTGGCCAGCACCCGCTGTGTCAGGGCGGACGGGCCACCGAGCCTGCCTCGCCACTGCGCGATCTCCTCCACCCCCGCGTTGGCGGCGCGGTCCAGGGCGGCGACGGTGACGAGGTAGCGTCGCCCGCCCAGCACGGTCTCGAACTGCTCCACCTCCGGGTCCTGGGTCGTGATGAGTTCGGGCCTGCCGATGCCGGTCAGCAGCACCGGTCCGAAGGCACAGGCCCAGTTGCAGCCCGCGGCGACGATGGCCGAGGTCGGGTTGTCGCCGTAGCCGCTGGCGGTGACCAGTGCTCCCGGGGCACCGAGCCTGCCACCGGTGATCGTGAGGCTGATGAATGCGCCGAAGGGAGCCTCCTCCTGAAGGGTGTTGATGCGGCACGCGATCTCGGGGAGACCCTCCCCCAGCACGACCACCTGCACCCCGTCACGCTCGATCACCCGGGCATCGACGAAGTGGTTGGCGACGATCTCGGCCAGCAACGCCTCGGGGGTGGTGTTCTCGGTTTCCGTCATGACCCCATCCCAGCAGGTGTCCGGGGTCACGTCACCTTCATCACCGAAAGGTGGACAGGAACAACAAACCCCGCACGGGGCGGGGTGGGTCTGCTGGCGCGCTCGGAGGGACTCGAACCCCCAACCTTCTGATCCGTAGTCAGATGCTCTATCCATTAAGCTACGAGCGCTCGGGCGAGAAGTAACTCTACGTCAGGGGCCGGGAGTTGGCAAACCCGCGGTTCAGGAACTCCGCGACCCGTCGGATGTAGCCGGGACGGTCGTGGAAGTAGCCGCCGCAGTGGTCGGCGGGGAAGGTGACGAGTTCCACGTTGTCCCGGCCTGCAGCGGCTGCCAGGCGCAGCGCGTGGTCGTGCGGGATGATCCGGTCGCGCCGCCCGTGCAGCAGCAGGATCGGGCGGGGCGGGATGGCGTGGATCACGTCGACGGGGCGCACGTCGTCGTAGGAATAGCCGTAGCCGAGACGGTTGGCCAGGTTCGCCAGCGGGAGGAGCAGCCGGGCGGGGAGACGGTGGAGGGTCATGTTCGCGGCCACGACACCACCCATGGTCGCGAAGGGGGAGTCGAGCACCAGTACCTCGATGCGGGGGTCACGGGCGGCGACCTGGATGGTGGTGGCGGCTCCCATGGAGAAGGCGACGACGGCGATGCGTCGGCCGGGACGTTCCCGGGCGGCCCAGTCGAGAGCGGCCTCGAGGTCGCGTTGTTCGTGGTGGGCCAGGGACTGTGGGCCGTCGCCGGAGTCGCCGTTGCCTCGGAAGTCGAAGAGCAGGACCTCGTGGCCGGCCCGCCACAGTCCCGGACCGATGCCGAGCATGTCGGCCTTGGTGCCACGGAAGCCGTGGCAGACGATGGTCAGGGTGTCGCTGTCGTCGCGAGGCAGGAGCCAGCCGGCCAGGGGAACACCGTCGGTGGTGGTGAAGGTGACGTCGTGGGCATCGACCCCCACCTCGAACGGGGAGAACGCGTAGGGCAGATCGGGGCGCCGCCGGGCGTGGAGGGTCCAGCCGGTCAGCCCGGCGGTGAAACTCGCGCCGAGGGCGGCACCGGCGCTGAGCCACAGCGCAGCCTTGACGAAGGGGTTCACGCGTTCTCCTCCAGTTCCAGGGCGAGACGGGTCAGGAGCATCTGTTGCAGGTCGTGGGTGTGTCCGTCGCCGTCGTCCAGGGTCTCGCCGTCGTCGTCCGCGAAGAACATCCGGTACAGCTCGGTGCAGGTCTCGGCGTGGGGGCGGGTGTCGTGGATGCGTTTGGCCAGCAGCATGACGAGGATGTTGACGGCGTGGGCCCGGTTCTCGTCGGGTTGGGCGCGCACGAGATGCCGGAGTTCAGCGAAGGTGATCCCGGCCTCGTGGAGTCCTTCGTAGGCGTGGTGGTCGGTGCCGGTACCACCTGCGTCGCATTCCCAGGCGGGGTTGAGCAGGGCTTTCAGGAACCAGGGGCGGCCCGCTGCGCCGCTGAGGGCGAAACCGCGCAGGATCCCGGAGTTGCAGTCGACGGAGGCGGTGGTGGTGCCGAGCTCGTAGAGGTCGGCGAGGATGCGGGCCTGGAGGTCAGGATCGGTCAGCCTGGCGACGAGCACGGGGGTGGCCTCGTCGAAGATGTTCCTGCCGTGACAGGCCTGGATGGCAGCGACGATCTGTTGTTGGTACTCGGCGCAGTCGAAATGCAGCAGGCCGTGGGCAGCGGCCTGGTTGAGTGACCACCGGGCCCCGTGGGCGGGGGTGAACACCTCCCGCGCAAGGATGGCCTTGACCGGTTCGTGCCGCATCTCGGCCAGGGCGGCGAGCACGTCGTCGATGGGCTGGGCGAGGAGATCGTCGGGTTCGTCCGGGGTGTGGAGGCCGCTGGCGACGACGTGGGCCATCAGCTGTTCGGCCTCGACCTGGCCGCCGTGGGCGACGACGATGGGGAGCAGGGTGGCGGTCTCGCTCGATGGTGCGGTGAGGAAGGCGGCGAGCGCCCTGCGGGCGTCGTCGGGGCTGCCGTGTCGGGCCAGGTGTGCCACGAGTGTGGCGCGTTCATGAACGTCGGGGGTCGTCAGTGAGCGGGCCAGCAGGGTCACGTCTCCTCCTCATCCGGGTTCGGAGCCCCACGCGGGCACAGGGCGCACACGCGTCGCACCTGATGGATGATAGCCCTGCCGGGCACAACATGTGACGCATGCGCCGCACCCCTACGCCCGCCCTGTTCCCGTCCGGCGTGAGTTCCTGCACCGTGTGTCAGGGGTCTGGACCTCTCCACTGGCCGAACCAGCCATCCTCAACCACCGAAGGGCTGTTCGTACCTGCTGTGCCGACATGCATCACCAACCCGTCGTGGGATCAGTTCTCCGCACTGGTCACGGAGCGTGTGGAGACTCATCCCTTGAGGTGTCACCGGAGCGGGATCCCGGATCGGGCTATCCTCGACGACCACCCGTGACAGCGACGACATGATGGTCGACCTCGACCCGGAACACCTCCTGATCGACGGCCGTGTCATCAAGGCACCCTGCGGGGGGGTGAGACCGTTGGACGTTCCCCTGCCCACCCACGACGCTGGGATCCCCTGGGATGGTGGTCGCCTCGGCGGACCGGCACGATTCCCCGCCGTTGTGCCCCGCTCTGGAGCGTCTCAGTCGGCTCGATCACGGTCCACCCGGATGCCGGCCACGACTCCCGCACCACCCGAAGGTCCTGCCCCCACCCATCCGCATACCCACTCAGTCCGTGACCGCCGGGTCGGTGACACGGCACCACAGCGATCATCCGCTGACGAGTCACCGCCCTGAGAGCCTCGACCTCCTCCGGAGAGTGTCCTCACCGTCCGCACACACGGACTCACCCCCTGAACCCAAGCCCCAGGAAACGAGCCAGGTCAGGCCGCCCTCGGTTCGACCAGCAGGGGCATCCGCTGGTCACGCCGGACCACGAGCGCCAGCGAGCAGCCCATGTCGAGACCCGGTGGGTGCTCCTGTCCCAGCACATGCTTCACCCCACGGTCGAGCCGGGGTGCCGACGCGGAGCGAGGAAACCCGAATCGAGACCCCGTGAGGGCACATAGGAACCCAACCCCCGAGGAGCCTCACGGGGAGGAAATGCGGGCAGGCAGTGTTCTCACCTGGCTTTGGCCAGTTTTCGTGTTCTCGACGGTTGATGCTTGTTTGGCCAGGGGTTTTGTTGGTTGGGGTGTGCACCAAGGGGTGTTCTACCCTGTTGGGGTGAGTCCGTCAGTGAGGACGGTGAAGACCGGGCCGGGGGCGACGGCGGTGCAGGTGGTGTGGGGCTCGTCGCGAGGGTCGAAGCAGATGGACCACATCGGGTCGACGCACACGCCCGAAGAGTTGGAGGTGTTGAAGGCCCTCACTCGGCAACGCATGGTTGCTGCTGGTCAGGACGAGCTGGATTTCGGGGACGGTCAGCCCCGCCGTCGCACGCCACCCATCGTGGCTTCACGGGCCGAGCACTCGTGGAACCGCCGAGAACCCACTCCCCACAACGCCCAAGCCTGGCTCCACGCCATCCAGACCACACGCCGACGGCACAAATGGCCCAAGTCAGGAGGAGCCCCACGGGGAGGAAATGCGGGCAGGCAGTGTTCTCAGGTGGACAGGGTCCACTGGACCCAATCCCACGCCTCAGCCTCAAGGCACGGGACCTCAGGCGGCTCGGGCGGATCCAGCCATTCCGGGGGCGGCTCCTCGAGCCGCACCACCGGGTCGGGCCGACGCAATCGGACGGTTCCACCCGTGGCGGTGACGAGGTACTCGAATCCGGCCGGGGATCTCCAGTGGATCACGCCTGGAACTGGTTGGGTCATCTGCCAGCCGCCGAAGGTCTTGCCCCGATGAGCCCTGCGTGACAACGGTGCGAGGTTTCCCCACCTGGTCAGCCCCGGGGTCTGGTCGTCGTGGGGAATCGTGTGGTCGATGTCACACCGCCGCGACGACACCGCCCCGTACGGGAACATGTCGGTGGGCATGAGTGCGGTGACGGCCATCCGGAGTGCGCTCGACGGGTCGTGTTGATCCTGTGGCTCGATCCGCCACGGGTCGATCACGGGGCGGACGGTCACCCGCGACCCCGCCAGGAATTCCGGCAAACGCTCGCTCAGCAGGGCTCCCCAGTGGTCGATCTCCGCCACTTTGCAGGCCTCGTCCTCACCGGTGAGGGCCGGGTCATCGGCGTTGATGTGGACAATCAGGCTCACCTCGGGGAGGGTGTCCTGCCCGACGGCCTGCCTGGCGAGCACTCCCAGTGCGGCAGCACGACGCTGTGTCAGGGTCCCAGCCTCGGCGGGGATGGTGGCGGCGACCGCGGTCAACGCATGATCCAGGTCGATGGCGTCCCTGGCCTCGAGACGTCCAGCGAGGGTGCAGTGGCCGTCGTCGATCTGGCTGATCCACACGTGCCGGTCCCGCCGCAGCACCTGTGCCCGCTCGGCTGCCGCGGCAGGGTCGGCCTGGAGAATCCACCTGGTGATGTTTCGGCGGACCTGCTGCCACGACGAGGTACGCATCGCAATGCTGAGCCGGTGGTCCAGCCACTGAGCACCTTCGGCACTCAGGCTGCTGACCCCGGGACGATGGATGGCGTCGGTGATCTGCCACCACCTGAGATCTCCCTTGAGGAACACGCTCCACAGGAACGGGAAGCGGCCCTGCACGGTGAGGACGTCAGCGATCCGGCAGATCGCCGCCTGCGGGCTGACACCGAGGATCGCACCCACCTCGAGGGCGAGGAACTCCCCCACCCCGGACGAGCCGTCGGCGTGCGGGGACGCGCATTCCTCGAAGGCCTCGAACACCGCCGCCTGATCCACCCGGTACACCTCGACGGCCCGAGCGATCGCCAGCACCTGCGCAACCTCGGCGGCACGCAGGTGCGCCTCGGTGTCGGCCAGGGCGTCAAAGGCCTCGGCAGCGGTGACGGGAAGCGGGCTGTTCATGCCTCCATTCTAATCAATCACACGTTCGAAGACAAGGGGTAATCGAGATTTTCTTTGAATACTTTGGGCGGTGGCCCCGGTGTCGGGCAGTCCTGGCCGTGGCCTGGCGCTGGGGTCAGGCGGCACTGGCCGTGACGGAGCTGGCTCTCCGGGTGGCTCCGGGACTGTCGGTTGGGGTGTCGTCGGTGACGGTGTGCTGGTCGGTGAGGGCAGCACTGGCGGGACGTCCGTGGGGGATGCCGTGGGCACCGGGGTGACCGTTGGGTCAGCCGTCGCAGTGGGGGGAGGCTCCGTGTGTGATGTGCTCGGTGTCATCGTGGGTATCGGCGAGCCGCTCTCCGACGGCGACAGACTCGGTGAGGCCGAGGGTGTGGGTGATGCCGTGACCGACGGAGACGGCCTCGGTGACCAGCTCTTCGTCGGGGTCGGTGATGGACTCATGGTCGGAGAGTCACTCGGTTTCGGTGATGGGCTGGGGCTCGGTGACGGCGGGGGTGGTGGTGTGGGGGCGGGGCCCTCACCCACCCCTGGCTTGTCCTCGGTCGGCCATCCCGGGGTCGGGTCGCACATGTCACCGATGCCGTCCTCGTCGTAGTCGGTCTGGCCGTGGTTGGCCACCTTGGGGCAGTTGTCCCGGCCGTACGGCGTCGAGTCGCCGTCGTTGGTGATCATCGCCTCCGTGGTGCCGGTCGCGGTGGCTCCGGTGTCGGTGGTGATCTTGACGGTGATCTCTCCGATGAACTCCTTGCTCCAGGTGTGGGTCAAGAACGGTGACCGGGTGGCCTTGTCATGGTTGCCGTCCCCGTCCAGGTCCCAGTCGTAGCGCACGATCTTGCCCTGTGTCGTCCAGGAGGACCGGGCATCCAGGATCAACGGGTCCCCGATGGCCTGTGCGTAGGGTCCTTGGATCCACACCTCCATCTCCGGGCGCGCCTCCATGTCGGGCTCAGCATCCGGCGAGGTCTCATTCGGGGAGGAGTTGAGTTTCTTCGTTCCCGTCGGCAACCCGATCTTGCTGATCAACGCCAACCCCATCTGCCGATGGCCGATCTTGTTCGGGTGATACCAGTTCATCCATTCAGAGGTAGGATTCGACTCGGTCTTCCCCGAGGGGGCCATGTACCCTTCTGTTTCATTGAACTCGTTCACCCAGCGGTAGTCATTCTTCTCCCAAGCGCTGGGGTCGGGCTCATGACCGTTGAAGTTCTTCTGGATGGTGTCAACGTAGTAGGCTCTTGGGACCTTGACGCCTTGCGCTTTCATGTGAGCTCGATAGGAATTCCAGTCCCTGACTGCGGCCTGCTGCACCAAGGCAATCTCCTTGGCACCTTTGAGTATCTCAGCACCCGCAGAGTATTCATCAGAATCCGAGCAGCCTTTTTCGGTAAGGGCGTAGCAGGTGTTGAGGATGTAGTTTCCGGCATTTGGTAGAACCAGATTCGGATACCCCAGCAGGACCATCTGCTTGAGATCACGATCAGAGCCCTGCAGTCGCTCATCAATAGCCCTGAACACCTTTTCAGTCCGCTTACGCAACCCGTCAGGTCCCGGGTCCTTGACAAAATCCCGAAAGTTCTCAACACTTGCCCTGCAGCCCCTTGCTTCCCGACGCCCCATCGCGAAACACTCCGCGATCACCGTCTCGAACCCGCCATCATTCCCGCCGATCGTGAACATCACGATGTCAGAGTTTGGCGGCAGCTCATCGACCTGCTTATCGAGCACGTCTTGGATGATATTTCCTGAGTGGGCGAGGACAGTCAAGGGTGCATGAATACCCTCACGCTCCACCCAGTCACGGTAGTGATGCGCCCAGTTGTTCCGACTCCGATACGCCCCTGGCTCAGCAGTATCGTAATCACCCGCACCATTCCCAGCCGAGTAGGAATCCCCCAGCAGCGTCATACGCACCACCCGCGTCGGCGGCCCCTCGGCACGAACACTCGGCGATACTACGCCAAGGCATGATAAGGCCATGGCGAGCGAAACCACGACGAGGAATGTTCTCTTAAACATGGATCACCTCTCCTCAGGAATAGAATAGAGATATCCGAAACTGAAAGTCTGGATACCGTTGCAAGCATCGATCCGATTCGACAGATGCAATTAAAGTCCCCCCATGCTCGCCATACAGCTTCTTCGCAACAGCTTTTTGAGAAGTTCTAAGCTCGGGATTCTCGGCCCAGCCATGTTGCTCAGCAGAGTCCATGACAGCATCAACTGCTCGGCTCACTGAAGTATCTAGTTTGTAGCAATACGTGATACTCGGCGGGGAAGGCTTCGGACTGTCGTTGACCGTCTCCACCGTCCCCAGCAACTCCAACCCCTCCCAGCTCACCGATGCCATCGGATCAGCCTTCAACGCCTGCATCCCTCGATCCCACTCTGAGACACACCCACTCACCAGCAGGCACACCACAACCCCCACAGTCGTCACTGACCGCCAGCAGCGCATCGTCGCCACCTCCGCTCCGAGATGACACCAGTTTATGCACGCCCGGGACACCACATCCAGAGGACAAGAAGGATTCACCTTCGACCAGACAGCCGAGGATCTCACTGGAAGACTCCGGAACAGGGCCCAACACACCTGACCGACAGCGCAGCCCCCCCGCGAGCAGGTGCCCGCACGGGTGTCCCACCCACCACGCAACGATCCCCGGGTTTTGCCACTGAGGATGAAGCGGGCGGCACCTACGCCTACTACCTCTGCCGCGGCCGCCAAGAAGGCCACTGCGACATGCCCTACCTCCCCGTCGCACTGGTCGAAGAAGCCGTCGAACACCACGTGGCCAGCATCAGCCTCCACCCAGAATGGGCCGAACGCACCCAACAGCAACTCACCGCCGCCCTCGACCACCACCACGCCACCATCCGCGAGATGAACCGCGCCGTCACCGAACAACTACGCACCCTGGCCGCCCAGGAAGAACGCGTCATCGACCTCCTCGCCGACGGCGACATCCCCCGCGACGCCGCCAAACAACGCCTCCGCACAATCGAGAACACCCGAACCCGACTCGAGGACGAGAAACGCGACACCGACCAACGCCTGGCCATCGGTCATGACGTCCTGACCACCTGCCTCGACCTCATGACCGACATCGGCACCCTCTACACCCACGTCCCCGACACCGTCCGCGGCCTGCTCTGCCACGCCCTCTTCGAAGCCATCCACCTCGACGACACCACCACCAAAACCACCACCGTCACCACCTCCACCCTCAACGAACCCTTCGCCACCCTCCACGACGCCCTCACAGGCACCAGAACCCCACCACACGACCATGAGACCACCCACGACGCCCCGAACCCCCCACAGGCCCTCACAACACGAACGGGGACACCCACAGGCGCCCCCGACACGCAACGAACCCCCGGTGTTGCCACCGAGGGTTCGAGTAAGCGTCGTCTGGCGGAGGTGGCGGGATTTGAACCCGCGATGGGGTTGAGCCCCAAACCCGCTTAGCAGGCGGGCGCCATAGACCTGACTAGGCGACACCTCCAAGACCGCTCAAGGGTAGCCGAGGGCCGTCGACAGGGGCAACCTCGCTGCTCAGCTCAGCATCATCATGGCCTTTCGGTGGGCAAGTACACTGGTCTGAACTGTGAAGGGAGCATTGCCTTGTCCGACGGAAAATACTCCGGCGTCCACCGCGACGACCCTCCACGCCGTGGTGCCGACCCCGAGGCCACCCAGAAGCGGCCCCGTCGCAGTGCCCCCGACGACTACACCCCCACTCCCCGGCACGTCATGCCGTCGACGGAGTCTGACCTCGGCAGGCATGCCGTCCCCCCCGTCAACGACGACATCTTCCGCCGCCCCAGCGACGACACCCCCACTGATCGCGCCCCCCGCAACGGTGGCCGACATGCGCGTCCCGCACCTGAGACGGAGCCGGAGATCGAACCGACGCGGGCCTCGCTCGGACGCAGCCTCCTGCTCACCACCGCCAGCGCCCTGCTCCCCGGCATCGGGCTGATCGGCACCAGGCCACGCTGGGCGAAACTGCTCGGGGTGCTGGCCCCCCTCACGTTCCTCGTCTGTCTCGGCATCATCGGCTACACCGCTGTCACCGACCTGCCCCGGCTGGCCGGGATCGCCCTCAATCCGAACTCGCTCATCATCGTCACGGCCCTGCTGGTCGCGCTCGCCCTGTCCTGGGTCATGCTCGTGACCACCACCCACCTGCTCACCCGTCCCCCCGGAATGCGCTTCGGTCGACGCGCACTCGGCGCCTTCCTCGTCACCTCACTCACGTTCTGCATCGGTGCCCCGCTGGCCGTCGGCGCCCGCTACGCCCTGTCCAGCCGCGAACTGGTCGACTCGGTGTTCAAGGAGCAGGACGACATCGTCGCGACGAGCCGTCCCAGTGTGGTCGCCGGCAACAATCCGTGGAAGGACATCCCACGGCTGAACATCCTCCTGCTCGGCGCTGACAGCACCGCCGCCAGGAAGAAGGACAACAAGGGCGTCTACGTCCCCCGCACCGACACCATCATGGTGGCCTCCATCGACACCGCCACCGGCGCGACGACCCTCATCCAGATCCCCCGCAACGTCCAGTACGTCCCCTTCCCGAAGGACTCGAAACTGGCCAAGGTGTTCCCGAAGGGCTTCACCTCCGGGAGAGGGGACGACGCCGAATGGTTCGTCAACGCCATCTGGGAGCGCACCGTCAGCGGCGACCACCCGCAGATGGCCAAGGCCGTCGGTCCCGCCACCTATCCCGGTGCCGAGGCCCTGAAGCAGGGCGTGGAGGGCATCACCGGACTCAAGATGCACTACTTCGTCCTCATCAACATCGACGGACTGCAACAGCTCATCGACGCGATGGGTGGGGTCACCGTCAACATCAACAAGAAGCTGCCCATCGGTGGTGATCAGGACAGCGGCGTCAAGCCGCACGGCTACCTGCAGCCCGGCCCCGACCAGAAGCTCGACGGCTACCGTGCCATGTGGTACGCCCGGGGCCGCTACGGACTCACCGACGGTGACTACGACCGCATGGCCCGCCAGTCCTGCCTGGTCGGCGCAGTCATCCGCCAGGCCAACCCCCAGACGATGCTCACCTCCTACGAGGCCATCGCGAAGGCGTCGAAGGACATGGTGATGACCGACATCCCGCAGGAGGCGTTGCAGCCCATCGTGGAGCTGGCGTTGAAGGTGAAGGACGCCAACGTCACCCGCCTGCGTTTCACCAATGGCACCCACGGGTACGACTACGGCAAGCCGAACTTCCCCGAGATGCGTCGATCCGTGCAGGAGGCCCTCGGCATCACCGTCGAGACGACCCCCGCACCCACGACCCCGGCCGCCACCTCCGCAGCACCCGAACCCTCGGCCCCGACGGAGACCCAGCCGACCACCGAATCCCCGAAGACCGAGAAACCCGGCAAGAGCGGCAAGAGCAGCGCCTCCAGCAAGCCCACCGAGACCACCCCCCCTCCCGCCGAGGTCGTCTCCGACGCCTGCGCCTACAACCCGGAGCAGTGAGTTTCAGGGGTGCGTTGTACGTTTCGACGAACAGATCCCAAAAAACTCACTCACATGACATGACGCGAGGTGGGCCGAGCCGCAGCCGGTCCTCGATCCGGTGGGCCAGGCCGTCATCGATCAGGCTGGCGACGCACCGGGCCAGCTGGACATCGTCGGGCCAGACGACATCGGTCAGGAGCACCCCGTCAGGGCTGGTCCGCAGTGCTCCCATGATGCGGCCCCGGCACTGACGGTCCGTGCCCGCCCACGCCTGGCCCCGGCGCTGCGGGCCGTCCCAGGCCGGGGACCCCGCGGCCAGCCAGGCGCATCCGGGCGCGACGGGGCAGGCCCCGCAGTCAGGGGATCTCGCCGTGCACACCAGCGCCCCCAGCTCCATCACCGCCTCGCACCAGGCCGCGGCCGCGTCGTCGTCCTCGGGGAGCCACTCCTCGGCGCGACGGCGTTCCTCTGTCGTCTCGCTGCGTGGCGGGAACTCCTGCCCGCCGACCAGGCGCGCGAACACCCGTCGGATGTTGGTGTCCAGCACCAGGGCCCGCCTGCGGAACGCGAACGACATCACCGCCGCCGCGGTGTAGCGGCCGATGCCGGGCAGCGCCAACAACCTGGCCTCGTCATCGGGTACCCGGTTGCCCTCCGCCGCCATCACCTCGGCGGCCTCACGCAGCCGCAATGCGCGGCGCGGGTACCCGAGTCGGCCCCAGGCCCGCAGCACCTCGGCCGGGTCAGCGGCCGCCAGGTCCGCCGGGGTGGGCCACCGCGCCAACCACTCCCGCCACACCGGCTCCACCCGGGCGACGGGGGTCTGCTGGCTCATCACCTCGCTCAGCAGCACCCCCCACGCACTGGTCCCGGTCACCCGCCACGCCAGTTCCCGCGCGTGCTCGGCGTACCACGCGACCACTCGTCGTCGGACCTCCTGCTGTTCCATCCGGACCACTGTAGGAGCCAAACCGCTGCACACGCTTGCAGCGGAGTGCATCAATCAGCCAGACCACAGTTCGCGACGGCGACCGCCAACTGCACCCGGTTGCGCACCCCGAACTTCTCCAGCAACACCGAGACGTGGGTCTTCACCGTCGCCGCCTTGATCCCCAGCCGCTCCGCGATCTCCGTGTTGACCAGCCCCTCCGCCACCAGCACCGCCACCTGACGTTCCCGGGCGGTCAGGTTGTCCGGCACCCGGGCGGCCGGTGCGGTCATCGCCGTGGTGGCGACGAGTTGTTCCAGCACGGTCGTGGAGAACCGTCGTTCCCCCTCAGCGACGTCGCGCACCGCAGCGAGGATGACCTCGAAGGCGCTGTCCTTGAGCAGGAAACCGGCCGCCCCCGCACGCAGGGCCGACGCGACCATCCGGTCCGTGTCGAAGGCCGTCAGGACCAACACCCTCACCTCGGGCAGTGTCGCGGTGATCCGCTCGCACGCCCACACCCCGTCCCGCCCGGGCATGTGGAGATCCAGCAGCACCACGTCCGGGCGCAGCCGCCGGGCCGCATCAACCGCACCCTGCCCGTCGGCCGCCTCACCGAGGATCACGATCCCGGGGTCACCCTCCAGGATCAGCCGCAGCGCCGAGCGGACCAGCGGCTCGTCATCCGCGATCACGACCGTCACCCGAGGCGTCGGCTCACCCATGTTCCACCTCCCGGGTGGGGAACTCGGCCCGGGCCCGGAACCAGCCCTCCGTCGCCCCCGCCTCGAAGCGGCCCCCGAGCAGCCGCAGCCGTTCCTCCAGGCCCGGCAGCCCGAGCCCGTGCCCGGGAAGGACCCGCCGCACCCCGCCGACGCGGTTCGCACACATCAGTACCAGCGCGCTCCCCGTGACCTCGAAGGAGAGCTCGGCGTGGCCGTCGCCGTGCTGCCGGGCATTGCCGAGCAGTTCCTCGACGCTGCGCAGGACAGCATGTCGGGTCCGGGCATCCGCCACCTCGAAGGCCGGGAGCCATCCGGGCGCGACCTCGGCGTCGACCCGCAGGCCCCCGTCGGTCTCCCGCTGCAGGACCGCCATCACGTCCCGCCAGGTGACGACGGGGGCCGCCCCCGAGTCGTCGTCGTGCAGGACCTGGAGGATCTGCCTGAGCTCCCGTCCCGCCTCCGCGGTCATGGTGTGGATGGTGGCAGCCGTCCTCGCGACGACCTCCGGGGCCAGATCCCTGCGGTTCCCGAGCGCCGTCGCATGGAGCGAGATCAACGACAACCGATGGGCGAGCGAGTCGTGCATCTCCCGCGAGATCCGGGCCCGCTCCTCCGCCCTGCTCTGCGCCACCCGTGCATCGGCCAACTCCTGCTGACCGCGCTGCAGCATCCCGAGCAGCGTCGCAGAGCACAACCCGATCATCAACGGCACCAAGGCGAACCAGTCATCGCGATCCTCCGGGATCGGGGTGACGAACCACGCCAACCCAGCCCCCACCGCTGCGGTGATCCCGACGACGTGCAGCGGCCGCCTGTTCCGCATCCCGATCAGGCCTGCCCCCAGCACCGCCGTGGGGAACAGCGACCCGAAGAGCATCATCCCAGAGAGGACTCCGGCCACCAGCCAGCCGAGCCCATCGGGGCCGGGGCTGCGTAGTGCCGGGACCAGCAGCACCAACCCGACGGCAGGAAGCACCATGTGGATCACGAGCAGCACCTTGGCCCCATCGGACAGCGCCCCGGCAGCGATCTCGCCCGAGACCCCGGTCACCAGGTAGGGCAGGGTTGCGGCGGTCACCGCCGCCGCAATCCCCCACAGCACCCATGGCATCCGAGAGGCATGGTCCTTGATGTTCACACCGTGAAACCTACTGAAGATCCCTGATCCCGCATCCCCCACCTGGCGGAGAAGATTCAGGCCACCCGGCCGATGTACGACGGCGACACCCTCCGTAACGTCGTCAGCAGAACCCGTGAGGAGAACCCATGAAACCCCTGAAACGTCTGCTGATCGGGACCGGCTGCACCGTGGTCGCGCTGCTGCTCATCGCCACTGCAGGACTGGTCGTCGTCGCCCGCGCTCCCCTGCCGAAGTATGACGGCGAGCTCCGGCTCGCGGGGCTGAGCGGCGAGGTGACCATCCGCCGGGACGAACTCGGGGTCCCCCACATCCACGCCACCAGCGACCGCGACCTGATGTTCGCGCAGGGTTTCGTCCATGCGCAGGACCGGTTCTTCCAGATGGATCTCAGACGCCACATCACCGCGGGCAGGCTGAGCGAACTGGTCGGCGAAGGCGGGAAGGAGTCCGACATCGCGGTGCGCACCATGGGGTTCAGGCGAGTTGCGGAGCAGGACTGGGAGCAGCTGTCCGACGAGACCCGTGACCTGTACGGGGCCTATGCGGCGGGGGTGAACGCCCACATCCGGGACAAGGCCCCGTGGCAGATCGCCAACGAGTACACCGTGCTGGGGCTGACGGTGCCGTTCGGCGGGATCGAGCCGTGGACCCCCGTCGATTCGCTGGCCTGGCTGAAGGCGATGTCGAACAGCCTCAGCGCCAGCCATGGGATGGATGCCTGGAACATGGCCGCACTGCAGCGGCTGGGCAGCCCCGCCGCCGTCGAGGAGCTGTTTCCCGTCGCCGACGAGGCCGCCAGCCGACCCATCGTCCTGGCCGACGGCGTGAGCAATCTGCGCCCCCGCGGCGACTACCCCATTGCTGATCCCCTCCCGCTGCCCGAGGTGGCGGCGACGGAGGTGGACTGCCCGCCGGAGGTCGCCGCCGAGGTCGCCTCCGGGGCCACCCCGAACTCCTTCACCAACGCGGTGCAGGCGGCGCAGGCGACGGTGAAGAAGGTGGCTGGCTCGCTCGGTGAGGGGCACGGGATCGGGTCCAACTCCTTCGTGATCGGCGGACAGCACACCGCCTCCGGCAAACCAATCCTTGGCAACGACCCGCACCTGGACATCGACCATCCATCGGTGTGGTCCCAGGTGGGGCTGCACTGCACAGGCGACGGCGCGGGCTGCACCTTCGACGTCGAGGGCTTCTCCTTCGCAGGGATGCCGGGCGTGCTGATCGGCCGCAACCCGGATCTGGCCTGGGCCTTCACCAACCTCGGCGGGGATGTCAGCGACCTGGTGGTGGAGCGCAACGTCGGCGAGAACGCCTACCTGCGTGACGGCAAGTGCCTGGCCTACACCACCCGCACCGAGACCATCCAGGTGGCCGGTGGCGAGCCGGTGGAACTGACGGTCAAGGAGTCCGTGCACGGCCCCGTCATCTCCGACCTGCTCAACCCGGATGCGAACTTCGCCGGGTTCCCGAACCTCCCGGGGGACTTCTCCGTCGCGCTGCAGTGGGTGGCACTCATTCCCAGCCGCACCGCCGAGGCCATCTTCGACCTCAACCGGGCCAGCGATGCCGCGGGGGTCGCGGCCGCGGCCGCGAAGTTCAGCGACCCGGCGCAGAACATCCTGTTCGCCACCACGGCCGGGGACATCGGCTACCAGGCCCCCGGGTTGCACCCGATCCGGCCGATCAAGGCGGAGGCGGATCAGAACCACGGTCTGCACGGGGCCGACCAGCTGGGTGCGGACGGCCGGTGGCCGCGGCCCGGCTGGGACTCCAGTTACGACTGGCAGGGGTTCTACGCGCCCGAGGACATGCCGGCGGTGCTCAACCCACCGGATGGGATCATCGCCCCGGCCAACCAGCCGGTGACCCCGAAGGACAGCGGCCCGTTCCTGGACGGCTGGTACTTCCACGGGTACCGCTCGCAGGCGATGTACGACGAGCTGGTGCGGATGGCCGCGGCCGGTCCGATCAGTGAGGAGCAGGCGTGGCAGGTGATGCTGCTGGATCGCTTCCCCGGCGCCGAGACGTTGGGGAAGGCCTTCACCAGCGTGAAGCTGGCTGATCCCCGGCTGCGGGAGCAGCAGGAGGTGCTGCGAGGGTGGCTGGACGACGGCGCCCACATGGCCGTCGAGGAGCCGGGGGCCGCGATCATGGCCGCACTGTTCGCCCATCTGGCCGATCAGGTGCTGGGCGACGAACTCAGGGAGTACACCTTCTCCTCGCCGAACACCCTGGAGTGGCTGGTCAGCAACCCCGGGCATCGGCTGTGGGACGACCAGTCCACACCAGGGGTGGAGGATGCCGATGCGATCCTACGCCAAACCTGGGCCGCAGCCGACGCCGACCTGACGGCGCAGCTGGGCACCGACCACAGTGCGTGGAGCTGGGGGAAGGTCCACGTCGAGACCCCGACCCACCAGGTCCTGGGTGGTGAGGGAGTCCCGGGTCCGGTCAGGTGGTACTTCAACCGAGGCTCCCAGCCGGTCGGCGGCACCGGGGACGCCCCGAACGCCTCGTGGTTCAACCCCCAGGTCAAGGACGGTCGCGTCGACTACGAGGTGATCAGCGGGGGATCGATGCGGATGACGGTGGATCTGGCCGACCTCGACGCCGCCCACTGGAGCACCTCGTCGGGGGTCTCCGGACATCCGCTGTCGAAGCACTACGACGACCAGTTCGCCACGTGGGCGGCGGGCGGCAGACACCCGTGGTCGTTCACCCGTGAGGCGATCGAGGCGACGACGAAGCATCGGCTGGTGCTGCGCCCGGCCTGACCGCCACAGCCATCGGGGCCGGAGCCACGTTCATCACCACCGACCCCGGCTTCGCCCGCTTTCCCGGATTGACCTGGCGTCGTCCCTTCGGGTGATCCGTCACATGAGCACGATCCAGCCCTGCTTTCCGGCGCTCTGAACCACCCTGGGCGCCACCCGGTGGTCGCCGCTGTCCGGGGAAGGCCCACGCCCCGATGATCCTCACCGGCCGGGCCCACCCCGCACCACCCATGTCGTGGGGCAGCTCAGGGTCCCGGGTGAGGAGTGAGTTCCCCTCCTCGCTGCACCGGCGCGCGTGTAGCATCCGTCTCAGGACCTCCCACGATGTCAACGACGATACGGAAGGCTGAGCGACGATGACCGAGAAGGCGCGATCCCCCAAGAAGATCTGGTGCCGCCTCATCCTTGCCCTGGTCCTCATCGTCGGCGCCGCGGTTCTGATCCCGCTGGGCCGCGTGGCATGGGAGTTCGCAGGAGGCTGGGACGGAATCCGCCCCCAGGCCGAGCCGACATGGGGCACCGTCGTCACCGCACGTGAAGAAGCCCTCGCCGCACTACCCGCCCAACAGGACGAACTCGATGCACTGATCACACCCATCACAGGAGAACCACGCGCCCGAGGAACCTTGGACGGATGCACCAAAGGCGTGAACAACTGGAAGATCCACCACGGCTACACCCTGAGCTGCGCCACCGCTGCCGTGGCCGTCTACCCATGGCCCAACGACCCAGCCGCCTTCCACCAACTGACCACAACCCTCGCCGAACACGGCTACCAACCCGTTGGGGAACACTCCGCGCTGCGTCCTCCCGAAGACATGTGGGGAACCAGCGGCTGGTACACCTCCGGCAGCGCCGAGCTGCGCATCGACATCCGGCTGCCCGACGATCTCACCCAGATCATCTACCCGCGCGACGATGCCTACAGCGACGATGACACCCAGGCCGTCGACGCTGTGATTCGCAGCGACCCCCTCCCCCTCCTGGTCATGGTGGTCAGCCGACCCTATTTCGAGGACTGATCCCCGCCCGAAGACACGCACCTTTGAGAGGCACAGGGGCAAGTCAGCCCGGTCACGGGGACTCCTGGCGTCGTCCTTTTGGCTGATTCCTCTGAGCAGTGGCCGCAACGGGCACCTCACCGTGCCGGACGAACCTCAGGTAACTAAAGTTGACGACGGCCTAGCAGTCTCACCAGGAAGTGGACCCAGATGGTACCCATCCGGACAGTCAAGAAAGTACTCATCGGCGCCGTCGCCGTCGCAGTGATCGGCTCCCCCGCCAACGCCCTGCCCCCCGTGGATTCCAAGGTCGACACGATCACGGACCTCATGAACGCCTCGGGGCTGTCCGGCACCGTCGCCACACGGGGTGAGGAGCAGGTCGGCGACGGCGGCGCGATGTACTTCCGGATCGCCGACACGCAGCCCTCGGACCGGTTGGGCAAGATCTCGATACCTCTCGCGGACCAGAGATGGGCAGTACCCACCAGTCTGCCGACCGCACCCCCGAGGGCCGTCGACGAGGCCGCCGTCGCGGATGCCTTGAAACGGGCGCAGACCTTTGTGGACGCGGGCAATGAGCTGACCTGGGACGCCACCAGACAGTCACCGCTGTCCGGGGTGAACGTCCACGCCACCACGAGCAGGCCCTATGCCATCACCTGCTCCCAGTTCCTGGGGATGACCCTCACCGGGTGGGACTACTCCCACACCACGTATGTCGCCGACTCCAACACGAGGGTGGGGCGCTGGGTGGACTTCGGACACGACCCGGTGGGCTCCCGGATCTGGCAGGCGAACAACCTGGCCAGCTGGTTCTACGCCCACGGTGACCTGTGGTTCAGCCAGGACCAGCAGTACGCCCCCGGTGACATCCTGTTCTTCTCGCAGCAGAACCCGGAGGCCTCGAACTCCCGGGTCCAGCGGGGAGAGGTCGGCGCGTATTTCGGCAACATCTACCACACGGCGCTGTACGTGGGTGACGGCAAGGTGATGCACGCCCGTTCGAAGGGACTGGGGGTGGTGCTGGAGGACCTCAACCCCTCACTGGCCAAGGACGTCACCTTCGTCGCCCGGCCGGAATGGGTCCCGGCAGGTGGCGACGGGGCGACCCCGACCCCCGCACCGGTCACGACACCCGCCGCACCGGCCTCCTCGGGATCGCCGTCGGCATCCCCGACGCCGAGCACGGCGCCTTCCCCCGCCACCGACACGGTCCCAGCGACCCAGACCGGACGTCCCGGCCTGCCGAACACCGGGATCGACGGCTGAGAACGGTCCAGGACCACCCGTCTCAGCCGGAGAGCATGAGTGCAGCAGCACTGTGCACACCGGCAGCGACGATGCCGCCGCCACACATGCCCCAGATGCGGCGATGCAGTCCGAGACCTGCATCGCCGAGCTGGCTGAACGCAGCCGCCCAGAGAATGGCAGGGGCCGCCGGGCCGCCGTTCAGGAACGGAGCAAGGACAGCGAGCATCCCCAGCGGTATGGCCCGGACGGCGTACATGGCCGGGTAGAAATGGTCGGCCGTGGCCGTCGGATTGAGTGCGGCGGGCCGCACCCAGGCGACGAGCGCGAACACAGCACCACCGAGTCCGATCACTGTGTTGAGCACGAGAATGATCTGATGCAGCATCACCACTCCTTCAGGACGCAGGTACCGGGGTTTCGTCGATGCCGTTGATGAAGGCCCGTAGCGACCAGCGGACCCGCTGTTCCGGACTCGGGGTGAGCAGTGCGTCGATGTTGGCGCGGATGGTGGGGTGACGATCCTCGTCGAGACGCTGCATGGCGGTTCGAGTGGCGTCGATCTGGTCCTCGAGGGTTCCGGGCATCCTTGTGACAGCGGCCAGTTCAGCGGCGTGGGCGACGATCATGAGCATGAGCCCGTCGGCCGCAAGCGCGGCTCGCCGGATGTCCACTCCGCCACGCGTGAGACAGGAAAGAACAGCCTCGACTGCGTCGAACACAGCAGGTCCACGGGGGATGCGGCCCAACTGCGAGGCCGCGAGCCCTGGCCAGCGGGCGAGCTGATCGACGGCGGCGACAGCGAATTCGAGGACCTCGTCCTGCCAGGAAGAGTGCTGCTCTTTCGGAGTGGGGACCTCGGCCAGGGCTTCATCGAAGAGCGTGGTGATGATCTCATCCCGGTTCCGGAGGTAGACGTAGAGCGCCGCCGCTCCGGTGTCGAGTCGCTGCGCCAAGGCTCGCATGGTGAGTGCATCCACCCCTTCAGTACGGGCGATGTCTCGCGCCTCGTGCAGGATCGCTTCCCGGCTGAGAGGTGGTTTCGCCGGACGCCCCCTCCGGGAGCGCGGCTGGTCATGGGTCATGCGGCCACACTAGGCGAACGAACATCGTTCGTCAAGAACGCTGTTCGTTTCATGTGGAGCAGTTCCTTCCGAACCCGCTGGCCGGAACCGACCCCCGGAGCGGAACTGCCTCTCCAGCCAAGCCCAGAAACTCGGTACCAGATCGAAGGCGTGGTAGAACCGGTGTGCTTCGATGAACACGTTGGCGTCGAGCAGGAACATCACGACACCTTCAGATGCTCGGCATAACGGTCAAAGGTGGCAGTGCGGTTCATGGAGAGAAGCCGCAGGGCCTGCGCGAACTCGGTCCGCCCTTCGAGAGTGTCCTGGACCAGCGCCTTCGAGAACCTCTCCCCGATCTTCAGCGGAAGCCCCTGGCAATAGTTCCCGCCCTCCTTGGAGGCTGTCCGTTCACGACTCGCCAGCCAGTCCAGCTCACGCCGGTACTCGGCATCGATGTCGGTGAACCGGGTCAGCCCCAACCTGTGGATGGCCAACAGCACCACGACGGTGCCGCACCGGTAACGTCCCGTGAGCCGATCCAGGAGCTCCCGCAGCGGAAGATCGCGGTACTCGACCCACACCTTCTCCAAGTCCTTCGACGGGACGAGGAACTCGGCAGCCACCTGGTTGCACCACTGCTCGACAGGGCCACCGCCCTTCACATCAGGCTCCTGCTCGTTGCCGATGCCACTACTTCCCCGCCAGACATGGGCGAACTCGTGAGCCAGCGTGAACAGCTGCCCGTTCGACGTCTGGTTGGCATTGACGAACACCAGCGGCGCCCCCGGTCCACCAGCGTGAACCCTCGAAACTCCCCGACATCCAGCATCCGATGATTGTTGTTGCCCACCATCGAGGTCACGACGCAGAGCCCACCCAATTCCTCGAAGGCCCGCACCAGATGCTTGCGAATCCTGTCCCGTTGCGGCCGATCCACCACCTCGAAATGCAGCCGCCGACGCATGTCCGCCGCCGTCCGCTCCACCGACCAGTCCACTGCCACCCCCACCATCTCCGCTGGCGGAAGACCATTGGACTCCGCATGGTCGATGAACCATGCCTGCCGCTGCTGGCTCATCCGCAGCACCGCAGCCAGATCAGCACTCGGCTCTGCCAGCTTTCCCCTGATCCCGGCGCGGAAGTCCGGGACCGGCAGGGTGAACCGAGGACGCTGTGGCAGCAGCAGCATCCCCACCGGAATCCCCGTCCTCCTGGCGAACTGCTCCATCTGGGTCAGCGTGGGCTGCTTCGCCCCGGACAGCCAGTCCGAGACACGCAGGTCACCACGCTCGAGCTCCTCGACACTTCGGCCACTTCGCTCCACCGCCCAGGAGAGCACCTCCGGGACGATGGTGACCGACACACCCATGGCTGTTCACCTCCTCAACGGCAACAGTCTGACATCCGCCACCCCCATTTTCAGCAGCCGTGACGGACCGGGCTGCCCCCCCGGATCCGCTGCTTGTCCACCCGGTCACTGTAGATCCTCCCGCAGATGCAGGGCGCACCACCAAGGGCAGCGCTGCCGGGGAGCGTGCTTTCGCAGGATTCAGCGCCGGGACAGTCGACACCGGGCCACGGCGACGGCCAACCGCATCCGGTTCGGATGGCAGAGGCCGGTCCGATCAACGAGGACCAGGCCCGGCAAATGATGCTGCTGGATCGCTTCCCCGGTGCCAAGACATTGGGGAAGGCCTTCGGCAGCGTGGAGCTGCCTGATCCGCGGCCGTCGGAACAGCAGGAGGGGCCGCGATCATGGCCGCACTGGACGTCCACCTGGCCGATCAGCTGGGACCGAACCACACCACGGACCCAGGACTTGCATCTTGATGCACCGTCGTGATGATATGATGCATTCATGCGCACGACGGTGAGCCTCGACGATCATCTGCTACGACGCGCCAAGGAACGCGCAGCCAGCCAGGGTCGCACCCTGAGCGAGGTCGTCGCCGATGCACTTCGAGTCCACCTCGCCGAGAAACCTGAGGAACGACGACAGGTCATTCTGCCCACCTTCGGCGGAAGCGGGCTGCGTCCAGGCGTGGACCTCGACGACAAGGCTGCCCTCGCCGCACTGCTCGACGAGGGCAGCCATGCTGCTCGCTGATGTCAACCTGTTCATCTACGCCCACCGGCCGGAGTCGCCGCGCTTTGCTGAACATCAGGCTTGGCTCACCGACGCCCTGACCGGAGATGAGCCCTTCGGGGTCTTCGAGCAGATCCTGTCCAGCTTTCTCAGGATCGTCACGAACCACCGGGTCTACCACGAACCAACTCCACCGGAAACCGCCCTCGAGTTCTGCCACGTGATCCTGACCGCGCCCGCCACGGTCCGGATCCACCCGGGCCAGAACCACTGGCGCATCTTCGAGGGCTTGTGCAAGCATCTTGATGCCCGTGGCAACACGATCCCTGATGCCTACCTGGCCGCCACAGCCATCGAGGCCGGAGCCACCTTCATCACCACCGACGCCGGATTCGCCCGCTTTCCCGGATTGACCTGGCGTCGTCCCTTCGGGTGATCCGTCACATGAGCACGATCCAGCCCTGCTTTCCGACGCTCTGAACCAGCCCGAGACGCCACCCGGTGGTCGCCCCTGTCCGGGGGAAGACCCACGCCCCGATGAGCAGCCCCTGTGATGCCATCACCTGTTCCCCGGTTCCTCACGATGATCCTCACCGGCTGGGCCCACTCCCACACCACCCATGTCGTAGGGCAGCTCCGGGTACTGAGCATTGCCCTCCTCGCTGCCCCGGCGCGGGCAGCATCGTCACAACCACCCGAGATGTCAAGGATGATACGGTAAGGCCGAGCGAACATGGTTGAGGAGTCGCGTTCCTTCAGGCAGCTTGTCTCGTCATCGTCGTCCCACTCCTCATCCTCGCAGCCCTGATCCTCATCCCGCTGGGCTACGTCGCCTGGGAGTTCGCAGGAGGCTGGGGACGGGATCCGTCCCCAGGCGGAACCGACCTGGAGCACCGTCACCACCGCACGCGAGAAAGCCGCCGCCGAGCTGCCCGACCAGCAGGACGAACTCGACACACTCATCACGCCGATCACAGGGGAGCCGCTGGCCCGGGGCACTTTCGACGGATGCGAACGCGGCGTGAACACCTGGAAGATCCACCACGGCTACACCCTGAGCTGCGCCACCGCCGTCGTGGCCGTCTACCCATGGCCCGGCGACGCGGACGCCTTCCACACGCTGGTCGCTGCCATCGAGGAGTCCGGCTACCGGCCAGTCGGAGAGCATTCCGCGCTGCGCCCGCCCAGGCGGTCGTGGCGCTCCAGCGGCTGGTACACCTCCGACAACGTCGAGATGCGCATCGACATCTAGCCGCCCCACGATCCCACCGACATCAGCTACCCGGGTGACGACGCCTACAGCGTCGACGACACCCAGGCCGTCGACGCAGCGATCCGCAGCTACTACCACTCCTTCCTCGTCGTGGTGGTCAGCCGAACCTACTTCGAGGACTGAGCGCGAGGCGGGGGATCACTCCTCGGGGGCGTGGAGCAGGTCCGTCCAGACCGGGATCTCGCGTGAGCCGTCGGGGGCCGGGGTGTCGTGCCAGACCACGATGGACCAGGGCTGCACCGTCGTACGGCCCTCGACGATCATGCCGGTGCCCTCCTCCCAGTGATTGGCCACCGGCTCCGCCCACGACGCGGTGTCGATGAGCCTGCGCCACACCCTGCCCTCGGTGGCCGGGACCGGGTCGAACTCCACCTCCACGTCCGCCATGTTGAACATCGCGAAGAAGTTGTCCCCCGGCGAGTTGATGTAGACGCTGAGCGCCCGGTCCCCCTCCTGCGGATGCCCCTCACGCGACGGGGTGTGGAACAGGTAGCTGACATCCGCGTCGTCGGGGACGAGGTCGCCATACTGCCTGGACTGCAGGGTGTCGTGGCGCTGCCTCAGGTTCGCCAGGAAGCAGGTGAACCGGAACTGCCCGTTGACGTGCGGCTCCGTCTCGTAGACCCCCAGGTTGTCGTGGTACGACGCATCGTCGACGCCCGGCGCCACCGGCACCTGCTGCGGCGCGTTCGTCGGGATCATCCCGTAGTTGTTCCACATCGCCACCGAGTGGAGCTCCCACGGGTTGTTGTTGCCGTTCTGGGTGCGCCCGAACTCATCGCCCGCGACGAACATCGGCACCCCCCTGGACAGGTACAGCGTCGTCATGAAGTTCCTCAGCCGCTGCCTGCGAAGTGCCTGATCACCGCCCGAGTCCCACGACAGGTTGTTGTCCGACCCACCGTCGGAGGGCCCGAACGGGTACGGCTGGTCGTTGACCTTCTCCTGGTAGCTCACCAGATCCGCCAGGTTGAAACCGTCGTGGGCGTCGATGAAGTTCACCGTCTTCTGCGGACCACCGTTGTCGGCGAAGTGGTGGTGATCCCCGTTGACCATGTCGAGGAAACCGATGGCGTTGCCGTCGCCCTTGCAGAACCGACGCACCGCGTCCCGGTAGCGCCCGTTCCACTCCCCCCAACCGCGCGGAAAGTTGCCGACCTCGTAGCCCCACAGGTCCCAGGCCTCCGCGATGACCTCGATCTGCTCGACCTCGGCGAACTCGGCGATGGCCACCAGCAGCGGATGGTCGTTGAAGAAGCGCTTCTGGTTGTTCCAGTCGTCCGGGTCCGCCTCGCAGGGTTTGCGGCCCAGCACCGTCGCCAGGTCGAACCGGAACCCGTCGACCCCCATCTCCTTCGTCCAGTGGTGCAGCGAGTCCAGCACCATCTGCTGCGCCGCCGGGGAGGAGTAGTTGAGCTGGTTGGAGGTGCCGGTCGCGCCGTCGACCATCGCGTGACTCGAGGTCATCACGTAGTAGTCGGCCGCCGCGAAGCCACCCAGCGAGGTGAAACCGACGGTGTTCGGGTCGCCGTGCCAGTTGCCGCCCTCCGCGGTGTGGTTGTAGACGACGTCGAGGTAGACCTCCATCCCGGCGGCATGGAAGGCGCTGACCATCTCCTGGAACTCGCGGGTCGGCCCACCCGGTGACCTGTCGTGGGAGTAGTTGCGGTTGGGCGCGAAGAACGACAGGGTCATGTAGCCCCACGAGTTGGTGTGGCCCTGCCGGGACGACTCGGAGTTGTTGGTCTCGTGGATCGGCAGCAGCTCGAGGGTGGTCACCCCGAGGGCCTTGAGGTAGGGCACCATCATCCCGACGCCCTTGTACGTGCCGATGTACTCCGCCGGAATGTCCGCGACGTCCTCGAAGCCGGGTTCGCGACGCAGCAGCTCACCGAGCTTGACGATCGACGGGTGGCCGACGAGCTGCGAGACCGACGACTCGTAGATCGCCGAGCGTTCCGCCGCGAGTCTCGGCTTGGCGAACTGTGGGGTCGCCGGTTGGATGACGATCCCCTTCGGGGCGATGCGGGAGGTGTCGATCTCACGACGGGGCACGCCGCGGTAGTCGTCGCCGCCGGTGCCGAACGCGCCACCGTCGAGCCCGGTCTCCAGGATGAGGTCCGAGTACATCGAGTGCGTGACCTCACGGGCGTAGGGGTCGAACAGCAGCTTGTTGGGGTTGAACCGGTTGCCGCGTTCGTCGATGTCGCTGATGAACCCGGCCCCGCTGCCGGGGGTCCACTCCGGGACGAAGGGCCAGTTGTTCCCCCACGCCCGGTAGCCGTAGAGCGCGAGCTGCGGCACACCGTCGATCTCGGCGCGCCACACGCCGTCGGTTCCCTTGACGGGCAGGAACGTGGCGACGGCGTCGCCGCCGACCTGCGTGTCGTAGAACTCCAGGGTGAGCCTGGTGGCGTCGGGCGCGAAGACGGCGAAGGTGGCACCGCTGGCGGTGACGTTGGCGCCCAGGGGCCAGGTGGCCTCACCCCAGGCCTCGGGCGCGACGGGGGTCATCGAGGGGAAGTCCATGGAGCCATCCTCCCACGACATCCATGTTCCGACGGGCGTTGTGACGCACCACCCCCGAGATCTTTCCTGAGATTCTCATGAGAGCGCTTGCAGTGCGGGCGTCCACCAAATGGACATTGCTGCACCAAAATCCCTTGTCAAACTGATCTTTTCTCTCACAAACCCACTCGGAGCGACCTCGAATTCTCAGAAAACTCATGGACATTTCTCAGGATTCGTGCTTGGGTGGGGGCATCCGACCGCCGAGGGACGACAAGGGCAGTCATCCCCCGACCACCAACGAGCGAGAAGGACTGCATGATGAGAACGTCAACTCGCGTGGCAGCCGTCATCGCGGCGGCGTTGACCATGATCGCCACCCTCGTGGCCACCCCCATGGTCGCCCACGCACAGGACAACAACAAGACCGCCTTCGACTACTTCGTCGGCCATGGTCTGAGCAACGAGCAGGCAGCCGGCATCGTCGGCAACCTGATGGCCGAATCCGGCGACCCGATCAACCCGCGGGCGGTGCAGCCCGGCGGGCCGGGCCGCGGCATCGCCCAGTGGAGCGTTGGGGAACGCTGGGCGACCTTGGAGAGCTTCGCGGCCGGGCAGGGTCGCGACCCGTGGGCACTGGACCTGCAGCTGGACTTCATCTGGCACGAGTTCAACACCACGGAGGGCAACGCCTTCGCCCACCTGAAGGGCACCTCGACGGTGCAGGACGCGGCGTTGTCGTTCAGCTCCAAGTTCGAGCGCTGCAACCCGATCTACTGCCACAACGACAAGCGCATCGAGTACGCGCAGCGCATCTTCGACTCCTACGCCGGTGGCAGCGGTCCCGCCCCGCTGCCGGGTCTGGCCCAGGGCATCACCACTGATTTCGTGAACCTGCGGGGCGGCACCAACACCCAGGCCTCCGTGCTGGTCGAGATCCCCGCCGGGGTCAGCGTCGGTGTCGAGTGCCAGGCCAAGGGTGAGCTCATCAGTGGCACCTACACCACCGACTGGTGGGCCAGGATCACCTACGACGGCAAGAGCGGCTACGCGACGCGGGCCTACGTCCGCATCCCGCACGGCCAGCCTGCCGTCCCCGAGTGCGACACCCCCGCACCCGAACCCCCGGCCCCACCGGCTCCTGAGCCGTCGGCCCCCGAGGCCCCGGCCCCGGCCCCGGATCCTGCACCGCAGCAGCCGGAACTGGCGAAGGGTACGACCACTGACGTGCTGAGCCTGCGCGACAGCACCAACACCGCCGCGACGCAGCTGGCCGAGCTGCCGCCGAACACCACCGTCGACGTGCAGTGCCAGGCGCAGGGACAGCTGGTCAACGGCACCTACACCACCAACTGGTGGGCCAGGGTCACCTACGACGGCAAGACCGGATACGTCTCCCGCGCCTACCTGAGGATCCCGGCGGGACAGGCGGAGGTCGCGGTCTGCCCGGATGCACCGAAGCCCCCGAGCGACTCCGCGGAGAACGGTCCGATCGCGCGCGCCGAGGTGATCGCCAGGGCACAGCACTGGCTGAACCAGCCCGTGCCGTACTCGATGTACGCCAACACCGGTGATCCGCAGGGCAAGCCGTACCGCACCGACTGCTCGGGCTTCGTCTCGATGGCCTTCCACCTGGATCAGAGCCTCAGCACCGTCACCCTGCCGGAGCGGGTCACGGAGATCCCGAAGGATGAGCTGCGGGTCGGCGACATCGTCGGCAACCTCGGGCCGGGTACCGGGGGAGCCAACGGTCACGTGGTGATCTTCAACGGCTGGGTCGACGACGCGAAGACCCAGTTCAACACCATCGAGCAGGCGCCGGACGCCACGCAGGCCAGGGTCGCGACCTGGGGGTCCGACTTCTACCTGCACCACGCCTACCGTTACAACAACATCGCCGACTGACCGGTGAGCCAGCGGTGGGGAATGGGTCCGCCCATTCCCCATCGTCGTCGTTGGCCGAAAGTTCAGGTGCCCCCGTATCATGGGGCAACGTGACCGACCGCCGTTTGATGCTTGTCCATGCCCACCCCGACGACGAGTCGTCGCAGTCCCCCGCCACCATGTCGAGGTACGTCGACGAGGGGGCGCAGGTGACGCTGGTGACGTGCACCCTGGGTGAGCTGGGCGAGATCCAGATGCCGGAGCTGGCCCACTACTCCCCGGCGCAGCTGGGTGAGCACCGGTTCACGGAGGTCGCCCGGGCCATGGAGATCCTCGGCGTCACCGACCACCAGTGGCTGGGTGGCCGGGGCCGCTACCACGACTCGGGGATGACCACGGACGAGGACGGCAACGTGATCCCGGTGCCGGAGCTGCCCGAGTCGTCGTTCTGGGCCGCGGATCTGCAGGAGGCCGCCAACCATCTCGTCGCGCTGCTGCGGGACCGGCGTCCGCAGGTCGTCGCCACCTACGACCCGTTCGGCAACTACGGTCACCCCGATCACATCCAGGCGCACCGGGTGACCATGTACGCGACCCAGCTGGCGGCCATCCCGTTCCACCGGCCGGACCTGGGTGAGCCCTGGCAGGTCTCGCGGGTGCTGTGGATCACGCACAACCCGACGGCGTGGACCCGGGCCTTCGAGCAGGCCGAACAGCAGGGGCTGACGATGTTCGACGGCTGGGACAGGGCGACGTTGGAGCGTCGTCTCAACCTGGACCCGTCGCAGGTGGCCGCCGTGATCCCCTACACCGGGCGCGAGGAGAAGTGCTTCCAGGCGCTGGCGGCACACCGCAGCCAGGTCGACGTCGACTCCCCGCTGTGGCAGGCGTTCTCCTTCATCCGCACGGTGGAGGGCTCCGGCGAGGCCTACCGCCTGGCAGCAGGCACCCCGTTCCCCGGCACCGGCCCGGCCGACGACCTCTTCGCCGGTCTGGACGTCTGAGCAGGTCATGTGACAGCACGGACAGCGGCGCGGGTTGCTCCTGCGTGCGTTGCGTCGTGCCACTCGTGTGCCCACATCCCCACGCCTCTTCCTGGAAGTGCACTGGGGGATTTTCTTCATGCCGAGGGGCATGCACGGCACAGGCCAGCAGCCGACAATCACCCCCGAGAGCGTGTCCCAGAGAATCCCTCAAGCCCCGCTGATGCTGGGGGTGATCCATCTCGAGGCGTTGGTTGCGGCTCGAGGTGTTCTCGGTCCATCCGGTGACTTGGCCTGTCATCATCAAGGTTCAGCAGAACTCGCCAGCGTGGATGGGGCATCCGGGGCGCCTGCCGCCTCGAGCAGGGGCAGCCGTAACGGGAGCACCACCGTGAGGTACTTCCCGCAGAGGAAGCCACCACGTCACCATCCGCATCAACGACCAACACCACGAGGCCCTCGTCATCTGCAGACACGAACCCTCGGAACCCCGAAGTTGTCACTGTCCTGCCAGTCCAAGGCGATGAGATCGAGGCTGCCATGTCTCCTGTCCAGTCGATGGCCTCGGGCTTGTGGAAGGACAACCCGGCCAGGTGGAGCAGGAAGTGGTAGGAGGTGTCAGAAGCATGGGTGACCTGGAAGCGGGAGTCGATCCAGCCCGCCAGGTCGGGAACACTCCAGAACTCCACCGGGAGACCTTCACCACCGGGAGGCCGCTGCAACACCTCAACAACCTCTGCCCGCTGCTGGGCAGTCAACTTCGAGGCATTGAGGTTCCCGGCATGACCGGTGTGAATCGACGCCAACCGGGTGGCATGCCAGTCACGCACCCAGGAAAGGATCGTCGAGACCTGACGTTCTGCCATCTCCGCCACCGTCTCGACAT
>NZ_RQZG01000022.1 GCF_003859805.1 Arachnia propionica | reverse complement strand
CTGGGCCTGCTGTGAGTCCTGGTTGCCGAGGAACCACCACCCACCGAACCCGACAACCGCCACCACGATGGCCACCACCAGGGCGATGACGATCCCGTTGCCACCCCGCGAAGGAGGCGAACCGTGATACAGGGGCTGCTGCGTGTTCATCATGCTCATCCCGGGAACTCACTTCCACGCGGCGATGAACTCGTCGCCGAGTTTGGTCAGCTCTTCCATGCTTCGCGCCCCCGGGTCACCGACCAGTGCCACGATCCCGCCATAGGGTGCAGGCGATACGCAGGCCGTCAGCCCATAGCCACCCTCCTTCTTCTCATCACAGGTCCAGTTGCCGATGGTTCTGCCGTTCGGCGACAGCTGTCCGAGGTCCTGCATGCTCTTGCCCGGTTCATGGGAGACCCAGATGTCCATCCCTGCTCTTTCTGCTGACTCAGGGCTGTAGAAGTACGTCGTCGGGGAGGATGAGGAGGACTGCGGAACGTCCTGGAGTTTGTACCCCGAGAAACTCGTGGGCACGGGCGGCACCTGCCCATTGTTCTGGGGCTGTCCCTGCTGCGCAGGCGGTTGCTGCTGAGCCGGGGGCTGACCCGGCTGGTCCTGGGGCTGACCCTGCTGCTCCTGAGGCTGGCCCGGCTGCTGGCCCTGGGGCTGGACCTGGCCCTGCGCATCGATGGTGACGGTCTTCCCCCTCTGGGTCAGGACCAGGGCCAGACCTCCGCCGATGACCAGGACAAGGACGAGCACCAGCGCGACCACCACCCCGGTGTTGTTCCGCTGCGGCGGTCCGTGGTGGGGATGCCCCGGCATCTGTCCCGGCTGCTGATACCCCTGCTGGTGGACCGGTTGCTGGTAGCCCTGGACCGGTTGCCCCTGCGGACCTGGACCGGACCACTGATTGCTGCTCATGCCGCGTCTCCCACTAAGTACGAGAAATTGATTAACTGCTCTCCAGAGTAGGGACGCCGAGGGTCACCTGTCCCACCGGCGATGCACACAAGGCCCCGCAGACCTCGACGTCAGGAGCCGAAACCCGGATGTCAGCACGACGCGTCCATGACGATGATGCTCGTCGCATCGTCGTACAATGACGATCACAGCAACCACAGGAGCACGATGGACGACCACCGTTCCAACCTACGACTGGCCGATTTCGGACATCATGTGCGCGGCTGGCGCATGGCCCTGGGGCTGACCGCCCAGCAGGTGGCCGAACGGGCAGAGATCACCCGCGACACCCTGCGCCGGATCGAGACCGGCAGCACGGGCGTCGGCTTCGGCAACGTGGCCCGCGTGCTCGAGGTCCTCGGGCTGCTGGACCGGATCGTCGACGCCGCCGACCCCCTGGACGACGACCTCGGCCGCTCCCGGGCCGACCGCCTGCACCGGAAACGGGTCCACTGAACCACCCTTCCCACACCCCTCCCGTTTTCGCCTGTCCTGATGTCGGTTCGCCTGCCTTGATTCGAATTGCCTGTCTAATAAGACAGGCAATTCCGAAGAAGACAGGCAAACCTGTCGCAGGACAGGCGAACCCGCCATAGGACAGGCGAACCGGCGAGGAGTGTCGAGTGTCGTCGAGTGTCGTCGAGTGTCGTCGGGTGCTGGCGAGGGGTATTGCTGCGGGAGCTGATCGGCGATGCGGCTCGCCTGTTCGCGTGTCGTCGAGGGGCGCTGGCGAGGGGGATTGCCGCAGGTGCGTCGTCGAGAGGGGCATCGCTGACGCGCTGCGACCGGCAGGGCGCACCGACCACCACGACTCGCGCCATTTGTCATTACATGAGGTTGACATGGCATGACCATTAGGGTTGACTGAACCGCGACGGCGACGTCGCCGTCGCGAGCTGCAGAAGGAGTCCGAAGAACCCATGCCTGAGATCGACTACACCCCGGGACCGCTCCTGGACGCGGCCCGCAACACCCCCACCGCCCTGTGGAACGACTCCTCGGATCTCGACGAGCTCCGTCAGTCCATCTCCTACGGCGGAGTCGGCGCCACCTGCAACCCGGTGATCGCCTACACCACCATCAGCAAGCACCTGGACCAGTGGCGACCCCGCATCCAGGCCATCGCCGACGCCCACCCCACCTGGGGTGAGTCCGAGATCGGTTGGCAGGCCGTCAAGGACATGTCCGTGGAGGCCGCCAAACTGCTGGAGCCCATCTTCGACGAGCACAAGGGCCGCAACGGCCGCCTCTCCGTGCAGACCGACCCCCGGCTGCACCGCGACGCCAAGGCCCTGGCCGACCAGGCCGAGGAGTTCCACAACCTCGCCCGCAACATCGTCGTGAAGATCCCGGCGACGAAGGTCGGCCTCGAGGCCATCGAGGACGCCACCTCCCGCGGTGTCAGCATCAACGTCACCGTCTCGTTCTCCGTGCCCCAGGCCATCGCCGCCGCCGAGGCCATCGAACGTGGCCTGAAGGCCCGCGAGGCCGCCGGTCACGACGTCTCCGAGATGGGTCCCGTCGTGACCATCATGGTCGGCCGCCTCGACGACTGGCTCAAGCACGTCGTCGCCCGCGACGGCCTCTTCATCGACCCGTCCGCCCTGGAATGGGCCGGGATCGCCGCCATGAAGCGCGCCTACCAGATCTTCCAGGAGCGCGGCTACCGCTCCCGCGTGCTCGCCGCTGCCTTCCGCAACGTCAACCAGTGGGCCGAGTTCGTGGGTGGCGACGTGGTCGTCTCCCCGCCGTTCAAGTGGCAGGAGATCATCGCGAAGTCCGACTACCGGACCCGCGAGCGCATGGCCGACCCCGTCGACCCCGCCTACATCGACGAGCTGATGCGGATCCCCGACTTCGTGCGTGCCTACGAGCCCGACGGCATGACCGTCGACGAGTTCGCCGACTTCGGACCGACCCGCAAGACCCTGCGCCAGTTCCTGGACGCCGACGCCGACCTCGACCGGCTGGTCCGCGACGTCATCGTCCCCGCTCCCTGACAATCCCCGGAAACCAGTCCCACGTAGGAGAACCATGCTGCGCATCGCAGTCATCGGCGCCGGCCGGATCGGCAAGGTCCACGCCGCCACCGTCGCCGCACATCCACAGGCCCAGCTCGTGCTGGTCTGCGACCCCGTCCTCGAGGCCGCCCAGGGCCTCGCCGAACCGCACGGGGCCCGCACCTCGGCCGACCCGTACGAGGCGTTCACCTCCGACGACGTGGACGCCGTCGTCATCGGCTCCCCCACCCCGCTGCACCGCGAGCACGTCCTGGCCGCGGCCCGCGCGGGCAAGGCGGTCCTGGTGGAGAAGCCCGTCGCCGCCTCGGTGGAGGAGGCCAGGGCGCTGGCCGACGAGCTGGCCACCTTCGACCACCCCCCGGTGATGGTGGGCTTCCAGCGTCGCTACGACCCGTCGATCGCGAAGGCACAGCGCCTCGGTGCGGAGGGTCGGATCGGGCGCATCGAGCAGTTGTCGATCATCTCCCGCGACCCGGCCCCGCCGTCGGTGGAGTACCTGGCCGTCTCCGGTGGGGTGTTCAAGGACATGGTGATCCACGACTTCGACGAGGCCCGGTTCTTCCTCGGGGAGATCACCCATGTCACCGCGATCGGGCAGAAGCTCGACCCGGCGCTGGCCGGGGTGGACGACTTCGACGGGGCCGTCACGATGCTGCAGGCGGCCTCCGGGGCCGTCGCGGTGATCAAGAACACCCGCCACTGCGCCACCGGATACGACCAGCGCGTTGAGCTGTTCGGTTCCGACGGCGAGGTGATGGTGGAGAACCTGCGCGGGACCTCGGTGCGCGTCAACGACGCGAACGGCTCGGACCAGGAGGAGGTCTACCTCGACTTCTTCCTCACCCGCTACGCCGATGCCTACCGCGACGAGCTGACGGCGTTCATCGACGCCATCAACAACGGCACCCCGGTGAGCCCCACCGTCGACGACGGTGTGGCCGCCCTCGTGCTCGCGGAGGCCGCTGAGCGCTCCGCCCGGACCGGAACCACCGTGGAGGTTGGACGATGAGGATTGCTGGTGCCCCGATCTCGTGGGGCGTGTGCGAGGTGCCCGGCTGGGGCTTCCAGATGGCCCCGGAGCGGGTGCTGAAGGAGATGGTGGAGCTGGGGCTGACCGCCACCGAGTTCGGTCCGCAGGGCTGGCTGCCCGTCGAGCCCGAGGCCCGGGCAGCGGCGGTGAAGGAGCACGGGCTCACCCCCGTCGGTTCCTTCTTCCTGGCGGTGATGCACGACCCGGAGCACGACCCGATCCCGGCGGTGAGGGCCGAGCTGGAGGCGTTCCGCGTCGCGGGGGGTTCGGTGCTGGTGCTGGCCTGCGACTCCGGCCGCGACGGCTACGACGACCGTCCCGTGCTGGACGAGGCGGGCTGGGCGACGCTGTACCGCAACCTGGACCGCATCGCCGAGGTGTGCGCCGAGGCGGGGGTGCAGGCCTGCGTCCACCCCCACTGGGGCACGATGATCCAGAACGCCGACGAGGTGGAGCGGATCCTCGACGAGACCGGGGTCGGCCTGTGCCTGGACACCGGTCACCTCATGGCCGGTGGCGCGGATCCCGTCGACATCGTGCGTCGCCATCCGGAGCGGATCGTCATCGTGCACGCCAAGGATGTCCACAAGGAACTCACCGACAAGCTGCTGACGGGTGAGCTGACGTGGAGCCAGGGCATCAAGGCCGAGATGTTCGCCCCCATCGGGGAGGGTGACGTGGACTTCGCGACCATCGCGGAGCTGCTGAAGGGCGTCGGTTTCGACGGCTACTGGGTGCTGGAGCAGGACATCATGCTGGATGCCGACCCGGCCCCCGGTGAGGGCCCGAAGGAGAACGCCCGCAGGTCCTACGAGGCGCTGAGGCAGCTGGCCTGATCCTCGTCCCTGACGTGGCCCCCGGTGATGAGTCGCCGGGGGCCACGTCGTCCTCCACGCGCCCATCCGGCCCGCTCCTCTGCACCGGCACGATCCGCGGGCGGGACAAGCTGGGGGCGTCCGCGGGTCCAGGTGGTGTGAGCAACGACAGCTCGTGGAGGTGTGTCGTGGGGCTGACCGAGCAGCGTCGGGCGTTGATGTCGGTGCTGTTGGGGCGGGGTCGGTCGTGTCACTCGATCGCGAGGGAGTTGGGTGGTGGTCCTTCGACGGTGCGGAGGGTGGCCATCGATGCGGGCGAGGAGTTGCCTCGAGGGCGGGGGCACGGTGACGGGCTGTCGTTCCCGGTCCGCGATTCGTGTCGGAAACCGGGGTGGTTCGTCGTGCCGGGGTGGCCCGGGAGGGGAGGTCGCCCAGGTGGCGGCCGGGGCTCGCCGTCGCGGTGGGTGGGCGTGCCCGACGTGGGTCGGTGCCGGGATCAGAGCCGTCGTCTCTCAGGAAACAGCGAGAAGAAGCCTCATCGTCGCGAGCTGTTGTCCATTGAGCTGACAAGCGTTTTTGGCTCTGTCCTTAAAGACGACAGAAAACCACAACCTGAGATTCCTGAGGGCAAGTAGGCTGAACCTGAGATTTCTTCAGTAACCACTAAGGAACGTAGGACGAGCACAACGGTGGTCACCAGAGGTGAACTCGAGCCAGGCCCACGGACCGGGGATTCCGGCCAGGGCGACGGCCAGAGGAACACCGTGTTCGTCCGCGGGGGAGGTGTCAAGGGTGAGGTCTCGGGCCAGGTTCGGCGAGAACGGCCCCGGGATTTTCCCGCTCACCCTTGATTGCCGCCGAGCAGCGCGGGTCCGCCCGCAGCGGCTCGGCACTGGCGGGAGACTGGCGGAGGTGTCCACCGGGGTCACACCCGGGCGGTAGTTGGGGATCGTTCACGGACGCCTCCGCCGGGCCCGTCGGAGAAAAATGTCAGAGCAGACCGTTTCACTGTTCCCATCACCACTGCACCCACCAGGAGCGTCCAGAGGCAAGGAGCACACATGACCACGAGCACAGCCCGACCCAGCCGTTTCGTCGTGGTGTTCGACACCGCGGACCCGGCACGCCTGGACGAGGTGGCCCCTGCGGCCCTGGAGAGCCTGGGGATGCAGCCGGACCACTGGTTCCCACGCCTGGGAGTGGCCATCGTGAGTGGCACCACCGCCCCCACCCTCACCCTGCAGGAAGCACACTCGGACGTGGACGTCGCCGTGCTGCCGGAGACCACCTACCACGCCATCACCGCACCGCAGACCGGTCCTGACTCCTACGAGGACACCGATCAGGCGACCTGGGGCATCCAGGCGGTGGGGGCCGTCGACAGCCCCCACACCGGCAAGGGCATCAGGATCGCCGTGCTGGACACCGGCTTCAACACCGCGCACCCGGACTTCGCCGGACGCACGGTGGTCACACAGTCGTTCATCGACGGCGAGGACGCGGAGGACGGCCACGGGCACGGCACGCACTGCGTCGGGACCGCGGCCGGGCCGAGGACCTGGGCCGAGGGGCGTGGCTACGGGGTGGCCCCGGAGGCCGAGATCTACGTCGCGAAGGTGCTGGGCAACAACGGCACGGGCTCCGACGCCACCATCCTGGCCGGGATCGACTGGGCCCTGGAGCAGGGCTGCCAGGTGATCTCGATGTCACTCGGCGCGGATGTCACCACGGTGCACCCACCGTATGTCGCGGCCGGGCGACGGGCCCTGGAGCAGGGCTCCCTGCTCATCGCCGCTGCGGGCAACAACGCGGCTCGCAGCCGGGGCAACCCGGGCTTCGTCGGGGCCCCCGCCAACAGCCCCTACGTGATGGCGGTCGGTGCGGTGGACAAGAGGCTCGAGGTGGCGGACTTCTCCGCCCAGGCCCTCGACGTCGAGGGCGGCGAGGTGAACATCGCCGGCCCCGGGGTGGCCATCCACTCATCATGGATCGCACCGAAGAACTACAACACCATCAACGGCACCTCGATGGCCACACCCCACGTCGCCGGGGTGGCGGCCCTCATCGCCGAGGCGACGGGCGCTCGGGGTCAGGAGCTGTGGGATCAACTGGTGGCAGGGGTCAGGGACCTCGGCCTGCCGAAGGAGGACGTCGGCGCGGGACTGGTGACGGCCCCGCAGGCCCGCACCTCCTCCGGCACCCCGTCGAGCTGGGTGGTGACCCTGGACGACAGTCACGCCGACCGGGTCGAGGAGGTGGCCGCACAGCTCAGGGCCGCCGGGATGCGCATCACCCGCACCCTGCCCCGGCTCGGCATGATCCACGGCTGCACGGAGGGCCCCTGCTCCGTCGAGGAGCTGACCGGGATCGACGGCGTGGCCTCGGTGGACGTGGAGGTGGCCCACCACATCACCCCGCCCGGCCCCCGAATCCTGTGATCCCGGGCTCTGGGGTTCTGCGCCTTCTCACGTAGAATCGGCATCATGAAACGCCCCACCGTCGGCCGTCGGCTGTCCTCGTTCGCGCTGTTCGTGGTGGTCAGTGTGCTTGCTGGCCTCCTGCTCTCGGGCCTGGCCGTGCCGGGTGCCGCCCTCGTCGGAGCCGCCACGAAGCTGGCCTCGGACTCGGTGCAGTACCTGCCCGCGGACCTGGAGACCCCGCCCCAGGCGGAGCGGTCCCGCGTCCTGATGGCCGACGGGTCGGAGCTGGCCACCTTCTACGAGGACAACCGCGTCTACGTCGGGCTCAGCGACATCGCCCAGGTGATGCGGGACGCGCAGATCGCGATCGAGGACCACCGGTTCTACGAGCACGGGGCGATCGACGTGCAGGGGCTGGGCCGTGCGGTCTTCAAGAACCTGATGGGCTCCTCCCAGGGCGCCTCCACCCTCACCCAGCAGTACGTGAAGATGGTGCAGATCGAGTCGGCGAAGGCACGTGGCGACAAGGCCGGGGTGAGCGAGGCCCAGGTCCCCACCATCGAGCGCAAGATCCGTGAGATGCGCTACGCGATGGCCATCGAGAAGAAGATGACCAAGGACCAGATCCTGGAGGGCTACCTCAACATCGCCTACTACGGTGACGGCGCCTACGGCGTCGAGGCTGCGGCCCGCCACTACTGGGGCACCTCGGCGGCCGAGCTGACACTGGACCAGGCGGCGATGCTGGCCGGCATCGTGCAGAACCCCGACGCCTACAACCCGGCGAAGAACCCTGAGAAGGCCATGCAGCGCCGCAACCACGTGCTCAACCGGATGGCGCAGCTCAAGGTCATCACCAAGGAGGAGGCCGAGGCCGCCTCCGAGGTGGTCTTCGACCCGGCAGGCATTCAGCGCACCCCGAACGGCTGTCACTCCTCGCAGTTCCCGGTGCTGTGTGACTTCGTGTACCAGACCCTGGTGAAGAAGGTCGACTCGCTGGGCTCCACCCAGGAGGACCGGGCGAACACCCTGAAGCGCGGTGGACTGACCATCCACACCCTGATCGACCCCAAGGCCCAGGCCGAGGCCGAGGCCGCGGTGGGCAAGATCGTCGCGCCGACGGACCCGGTGTGGGGCGGGACGGTGCTGATCCAGCCCTCCACCGGGCTGATCGTCGCGATGGCGCAGAGCCGCCCGAAGCTGGGCGACGACCCCGGGGAGACCTACTACAACGTCAACGTGAGCCGGGATCTCAACGGCATCGAGGGATTCCAGGCGGGCTCCACGTTCAAACCCTTCGTGATGGCCGCCGCCCTCGAGATGGGGATGTCCCCCACGGAGACCAAGTTCGACACCCCGTCCCCGCTCAACGTCGTCGGCACCCGGTTCACCAGCTGCTCCGGCCCCTTCACCTGGACCAATGCCGGCTGGCAACCCAAGAACTACGACAAGGCCCATGGTGTGATCGACATGTTCACCGCCACCCAGAGGTCGGTGAACAGCTACTACATCCAGCTGGAGGCCAAGGTGGGGATCTGCAACTCCATCGACATGGCGCAGCGGCTGGGTGTCAAGCTCGCCAACGGTGAGGACATGCGCAAGGAGTCGGAGTTCCCGTCGTGGGTGCTCGGTACCTCCGACGTCACCCCGCTGTCGATGGCGGAGGCCTACGCCACCTTCGCCAACCGCGGCACGCACTGCGACCCGATCATCCTGCGCAGCATCATCACCAAGGAGGGTGGTGAGCTCGAGGTGCCCTCGGCGAACTGCCAGGAGGTGGTCAGCCCCGAGGTGGCCGACGGTGTCAACCACGTGCTCAAGACGGTCATGACCCAGGGCACCGGCACCCGGGCCCGGATTCCCGGCAACTACGACCAGGCGGGCAAGACCGGGACCACCAACGGCGCCAAGGCCGTGTTCTTCGCGGGCTACACCCCGGACATGGCGGGTGTGGCCTACGTCGCGGTGGACACCGCCAACCCCTACTGGGAGGGCAAGCGCCAGAGCATCGACGGTCTTCGGACCGGCACCGGGGTCTCCCTCGAGGGATCCGGTGGCAGGGATGCGGGCTCCATCTGGAAGTCGGCCATGGCATCGGCCCTGGAGAACATCGACTCCACGGACTTCGCCCCGATCAGCCAGAAGGTGCTGGAGGGCGAGAAGGTTGACATCCCGAGCGTCAGTGGCATGAGCAGTGACGAGGCCAAGGCCGCCCTCGAGGATGCCGGTTTCAACGTCGGAAGGGTGGAGTCCTTCAGCGACAGGCCCGCAGGCGAGTACCTCGGGCGCACCACCCCGCAGGGGAAGGCCACGATCGGCTCGACGGTCAACCTGGTGTACTCGAAGGGATCACCGCCGCCCGAGCCGACGGTCGTCCCGCAACCCGACCAGCCCGGTCAACCGGGCCAACCCGGCCAACCGATCCCGATCCCGATCCAGCCGCCGTCGGAGGATGAGTGAGCCGCTGGGGACGGTTGGCTGCGGCCACCGTCGCTCTCGGGGCTGCCTGTTTCACCTGGGGGCTGGTCGAGGCCACGATGTTCCGGGTGCGTCGGGTGACGATGCCGGTGCTGCCCCCTGGTGGGGAACCGATCCGGGTGCTGCACTTCTCGGACCTGCACCTGCTGCCCGGGCAGGAGTTGAAGCTCAACTTCCTACGTGGTCTGGCCGACCTGGAGCCGGATCTGGTGATCAGCACCGGGGACAACATCTCCAGCGACGGCGCGATCCTGCCCCTCATGGCGGCGCTGGGACGGCTGGCCGACGTGCCGGGCGGGTTCGTGTTCGGCAGCAACGACTACCACGTGCCGCAGTTCAAGTCCCCGTTGCGTTACGTCACCCGTGGTCGTTCCGGGATGGGGGCGGAGCCGCCCGCCAGGTTGGCGATCGAGCAGCTGCGGGCCGCATTCACCCGGAGCGGGGCCTGGCACGACCTCAACGAGCGTCGAGCCGTCGTCGAGGTCAAGGGGTACCGGATCGAGCTGCGGGGCACCGATGACGCCCACCACGACCGCGACGACTACTCGGCGGTGGCGGGGCCGCCCAGCCCGGGGGTCGATCTCAGCCTCGGGGTGACCCATGCCCCGTACCGACGGCTGCTGGACGCGATGACGGACGACGGCGTGGACGCGATCCTCGCTGGCCACACCCATGGCGGCCAGGTCTGCGTCCCGGGGCATGGGGCCCTGACCACGAACTGTGACCTGGAACCGACCCGGGTCAAGGGTCTCTCGGAGCACCGCACGGAGCACCACCGCGCCTGGTTGCACGTCTCGGCGGGGCTCGGCACCTCGCCCTTCGCCCCGTACCGGTTCGCCTGCCCCCCGGAGGTCACCCTGCTGACCCTGACGGCTCCCCCGACGCTCGGCTGAGTGGTCGCAGAACGTCGCAAAACCGTCATTCTGCGACCACTGGAGCGATGTGGTGATGCATCTCACCAGGTCAGGCCGGTGCCGATGGGAAGTTCCCCACCGTCAGCCGTCGGCACGGCCACCGGCAGCCTGCCCTTCGGCGAGAAGGCCCCGGTGAGGACCTCGGCCAGTCCCTTGGCGACCACCGGGCGCGACGTGTAGGTCGCGACCTTCGCGGCCGCATCGAGCAGCCCGACGTCCTGCGGCAGGCCGACCGCCACCGCGACAACCTTCCGTCCGGCACCCACCAGGGCCTCGACCAGCTGCTTCTGGGCCGGGTGGGCCGTCACACCGTCGGTGAGCACGACGGTGACCCCTGCCCGACCAGCGGCCTTGACCGCCGCGTCGATCTCCTGCGCGCTCGGGTCCACCCCCACCGGGACGAAGTCCGAGTCACCACCCAACTGAGCGGTCAGCTCCTTCCCCAGCGACTCATGGTGCCCGACGACGACGGCTCCCGCCTGGCCGAGGGGCAGCACCCCGTCGTTGTGCACGACGGTGACACCACCGCGGGCCGCCTCCTCGGCGATGCGCCGCGAGTCGTCACTGTTGATCCCTCCCAGGCCCCAGGAATCGGGCAGGAAATCCGCCTCCGGCAGGTACCGCTTGGCGCGCAGGATCCGCTTCGCCCTGGCATGGATGTCATCGGCGCTGAGCCGACCGTCGCGGATCGCCGCATGGATCGCCTCGATCGCCGCGATCGGGTCCGCCGAGTCGTGGAGCTGATCCGCCCCGGCCTCCAGCGCACGCACCGCCAGCTCGCCGTCGCCGTGGAGGGCGCGCAGCGCGGGGTCCGCGAGGGAATCGGTAACGACGACTCCGTTGAACCGGAGCTGGCCCCGCAGGATGTCACCGATGATGGTCCGGCTGAGCGACGCCGGGGTGCCGGAGGGATCCAGCCCCACAGCGACGATGTGCCCCACCTGGATGATCTCCACCTCTGTGGCCAGCGTCTTGAACACCGCTCCTTCCAGGGTGTCCCATTCCTCACGGGTGCGCTCCGAGCTCGGTAGCCCGTCGTCCCCGACAGTGACATCGCCCGCCCCGGGGAACATGCGCACCGCGACCAGTTGGGTCGCGCCACGGCGTGCCCCACCCTCGTCGACGCGGACCCGGGCGGTGACGATCTCCGGGGTACCGCCGTAGACCTGGGTGCCGAGCACCGGGTTGTCCGGGGTGAAGGAGACATCGGCCCTGACCCCGAACCAGGTGTTGATCCCGAGGTTGAGCGCCTCCTTGGGCTGGGTGTCGTTGAGCCCCCACCCCTGGAATCGCAACCCCTCGTGGGCACCGAGTGTCATCGGCTCAGGGAACTGGGTGACGGGGATCCCCGCATCGGCCAGCCCGCTCAGGTGCCCCTCCCACACCACCTGGAGGGGGACACCACCTTGCGCCTGGGCCGCCCGCTGCAGTTCGTTGGTGTGGTCGAGGACCGCCCGGGTGCTGGTGAACTGCCCCGCTTCGGGTCTGAGGACGACTCCACCGAAGCGGTGGCGACGCAGCACGCCTGCAGGAGTGGCCTCGCCGTAGAGCTTCGTGTTCCGGGAGTCGGAGGCCCCGGCGCTGCGCCCGTGGACGGGCTGGAGGAAGAGCTGGCGGATCTTCTGGTCCAGGCTGAGCGAGTTCAACAGCTGTTCGTAGGGCTCGACGTGGGCATTGGCTCGGCTGGGCCGGGTGATGGCGGCTGCGGCAACTGCTCCGGCACCGGTGCCGAGCAGCGCCCGTCGTGAGAGTTGGGACATGATCCACTCCTTCATTGGTCGTTGAGTCTGCCTCGAGCAGACCTCCGGGTCTCACCCGGAGAAGGTGACTCCTTGATCGTCCACATCCCCAAGGTGCTTGAAAAGAAAACCAACCTTTCGGCGGACCCCCACCGAACAAAACGCTCATTCAGTTTGTTCATCTCGCGATCGAGAAGGGCGTTCATGCTCCTTCCGGGAAGCCCCACGCCACCCCGGAACGAGATCGCCGCCCCCAGTTGACCACGACCCAAGATCGATCTACAATCATTTGTAGATCGATACACGCTCGTCGAGGAGCCCCCATGAACCGCACCACCGTCACCATCAGCGACGTGGCCCACCACGCCGGGGTGTCCCGGGCCGCGGTCTCCAAGGTGATCCGCAACGCCTACGGGGTCAGCAACGCCATGCGGGAACGCGTCCAGCACGCCATCGACACCCTCGGCTACCGCCCCAGCGCCACCGCCCGCGCCATGCGAGGCCAGGGCTACACCCTCGGCATCGAGGTCCCGGGCATCGCCAACAGCTTCCTCGACGACGTCATCCAGAGCTTCATCGACGCCATCGAGGAGACCCCGTACCAGGTCATCATCGCCCCCGCCGGGCCGGACCGGGACAGCACACGCGCCATCCAGGTGCTCGCCGACCGCCAGGTCGACGGCATCGTCGCCGTCTCCCCCGCGGTCGACCCCGACTGGCTGGAATCCCTCGGCACGAGGATCCCCCTGGTGCTGCTCGGCCGCCGCGACGAGGCCACCACCTACGACACCATCTCCGACGACGACGCACTGGGCACCCGACTCGCCCTGGAACACCTGGTGAGCCTGGGACACCGCGACATCGTCCACCTCACCATCACCCCGGATGCCGAGAACCACCTCGACAACGCCCCGCACGCCGTCCGGGCCGAGGCCTACCGCGAGTTCATGGCCGAACACCGGCTCGCGGACCTCACCCGCGTCATCACCACCGCCCCCTCCGAGGACGGCGCCGCCCAGGCCATGCGTGACCTCCTCGACGGCCCCCACCGCCCCACCGCCGTCTACGCCGGACACGACGAACTGGCCCTCGGTGTGCTGCGGGCCATGGGGGAGGCGGGTCTGACCAGCCGCGAGATCTCCGTGGTCGGTTACGACGACTCCCCCATCGCCGCTCATCCCCTGATCTCACTCACCTCCATCCACCAGTCGGCCACCAGCTGTGGCCGCCTGGCCGCCAGGTTCCTCCTCGAGAGGATCAATGGACGCACCACCGCACACCACGAGGTGGTCGTTCCCGAACTCAGGGCACGTGCCTCCACCACGGTGCCGCGCACCCGCTGAGTCATCAGTGGTTTCGCCTGTCCTGGGACTGGTTTGCCTGCCTTGTTCGGAATTGCCTGCCTTATTAGACAGGCAATTTGATTTAAGGCAGGCAACTCATCCCTAGCGCAGGCAAAGCACGGCACAGCGAGGACCCGGGTACCTCCCTCCTGATCCCCTCGAAGGGATAAAGTGGTCGCAGCTCGGACAGGAAGGAAGCCGGTGAGGAGCCAGTCACGCCTCAGCATGCGGGATGTGGCGGATCGCGCCTCGGTGTCGGTCGGCACCGTCTCGAACGTCATCAACAATCCGCAGCGGGTGCAGCCGGCCACCAGGGAACGCGTCGAGGCGGCCATCGCGGAGCTGGGCTGGGTGCCCAACCCGCAGGCCAGGGCCCTGCGTGTGGGCCGTTCCCTGACCATCGGGTTGGCCGTGATGGATGTCGCCAACCCGTTCTTCGCGGATGTGCTGCGCGGTGCCCAGGCGCGGCTGGAGGAGGCGGGGTACGCCGCGACCATCGGGGATGCCGACAACCGTCCCTCCCGTGAGGCCGAGCTGCTGCGTTCCTTCCTCGGGCAGCGCCTGTCCGGGGTGATCCTCGGGCCCATCGGGCCCTTGCCGCCGGAGGTCGCTGCCCTGGGGGCCGCCGGGGTCCCGACGGTGCTGGTGGATCGCGCCGACGGCGACGGCTGCTGCAGCATCGGTGTCGACGACGTGGCCGGTGGGCGTCTGGCCGGGGAGCACCTGCTCGCCTCCGGGCATCGTCGGCTCGCCTTCGTCGGTGGTCCGGTCGAGCTGGCCCAGGTGACCAACCGTCGGGAGGGTTTCCTGGCCGCGACCGCGACAACTGCGACGGTGATCGACCTGCCGACCGCCGCCCTGGACTTCGACTCGGGGCGGGCCGCCGCCGAGGCCCTGATCGCCCTGCCCGAGGAGTCCCGGCCCACCGGGGTGTTCTGCGCCAACGACATGCTGGCCATCGGGATGCTGCAGGGGTTCGTCGCGCACGGACTGCGGGTCCCGGCCGACATCGCCCTGGTCGGCTACGACGACATCGACTTCGCGGCCGCCGCGGCGGTGCCGTTGTCATCGGTGGCACAGCCCCGTCGGGACCTCGGGCGCCAGGCCGCCGAGTTGCTGCTGCAGGAGATCAGCGACGGTGACGACCACCGGCACCGGCGTGTCGTGCTGCAGCCGCAGCTGGTGTCGCGGGCCTCCTCGACACCCACCCTTGACCCTCCCCACCACCGACAGTAATCTGCTGAAACCCCAACTTGAAACGATAAAACCCGCCTGTCCAGCGCAAGGAGGCGCCATGTTCGACGACACCACCAGCGCGGTTCTCGCCGCCCAGGAGATCGAGGTCCCCTCGTGGGCCTACGGGAACTCCGGCACCCGGTTCCGCGTGTTCACCACCCCGGGCACCCCCCGCGGCGTCGAGGAGAAGATCGCCGACGCCGCCCAGGTCCACGCGTACACCGGACTGGCCCCGAAGGTGGCACTGCACTACCCGTGGGACAAGGTCGACGACTGGGCCGCACTCACGCAGTACGCAGCCGAGCAGGGAGTCGGGATCGGCACCATCAACTCCAACACCTTCCAGGACGACGCCTACCGTTTCGGCAGCCTCGCCCACCACGACCCGGGCACCCGACGCAGGGCGATCGAGCACCACCTCGAGTGCATCGAGGTGATGAACGCCACCGGCAGTCGTGATCTCAAGGTGTGGCTGGCCGATGGGACCAACTACCCCGGCCAGGGGGACATCCGCCGTCGCCAGGACTGGCTGGCCGAGTCCTTGGCCGAGATCTACTCCCACCTCGGCCCCCACCAGCGACTCGTGCTGGAGTACAAGTTCTTCGAGCCGTCGTTCTACCACACCGACGTCCCCGACTGGGGCACCGCCCTGACCCAGGTCCTCGCACTGGGTGAGCGCGGCGTGGTCTGCCTCGACACCGGCCACCACGCGCCGGGCACCAACATCGAGTTCATCGTGGCGCAGCTGCTGCGGCTGGGCCGGCTCGGTTCCTTCGACTTCAACTCCCGGTTCTACGCCGACGACGACCTCATCGTCGGGGCCGCCGACCCGTTCCAGTTGTTCCGCATCCTGTGGGAGGTGCGACGCGGCGGCGGCTTCGAGCCCGACTCGGGGGTGGTGTTCATGCTGGACCAGTGCCACAACATCGAGGACAAGATCCCCGGCCAGATCCGTTCCGTGCTGAACGTGCAGGAGATGACCGCGCGGGCGCTGCTCGTCGATGCCGACGCCCTGGCCGCCGCACAGCAGGCGGGTGACGTGCTGGGCGCGAACAGCATCCTCATGGACGCCTTCTACACCGATGTGCGACCCGCGTTGGCGCAGTGGCGCACCTCGCGGGGGCTGCCCGCCGACCCGATGCGCGCCTTCGCCGACAGTGGTTACCTGGCCCGGATCGCCGCCGAGCGGGTCGGTGGCACCCAGGCCGGATGGGGGGCGTGAGCATGGCTGCCGTCATCGCCGTCGACCTCGGCGCCACCAGTGGGCGCGTGATCCTGGTCCGTTTCGACGAGGGCATCGACCTGACCGAGGTGCACCGTTTCGACACCGCGCCCGAGCAGGGCCCGGACGGACTCCGGTTGGACATCGCCCGGCTGCTGGAGGAGATCCAGGAGGGCATCGCCTGGGCCGTCGCGATGGCCCCCGACGGGGTGCGCGCCGTCGGCATCGACTCGTGGGCCGTGGACTACGGTCTGGTCGCGGGCGGCAGGCTCGTCGCCGCCCCCTTCCACTACCGTGACCCGCGGTGTGACGCGGGTCGGGAACGGGTGCAGCAGCTCATCGACCTGCCCGAGCTGTACTCCCGCACCGGCATCCAGGACCTGCCGTTCAACACCGTCAACCAGCTGGTCGACGACCTCGACCACGGTCGTCTGGAGGGCGTGGAGCGGATGCTGCTGCTGCCCGACCTCATCGGCTACCTGTTGACCGGACGGCTCGTCGCGGAGGCCACCAACGCCTCCACCACGGGGCTGCTCGACCCGCACACCCGGCAGTGGGACTGGGAGCTGATCGACCGGCTCGGCCTGCCCCGGCACCTCTTCCCCGAGGTGGTCCCGCCGGGCAGCATCGTCGGCACCATCGCCGTGGGGCCGGCGACCGGCATCCCACTGGTGGCGGTCGGCACCCACGACACCGCCTCCGCCGTCGTCGGGGCACCACTGCAGGACGAGGGGGACGTGTTCCTGTCCTCGGGGACGTGGTCGCTGCTCGGGCAGGAGCTGCGTGACCCGATCCTCACCCCCGGGGCACGGGCCGCCAACTTCACCAACGAGGGCGGGGTGGACGACCGCGTCCGGTTCCTGAAGAACATCAACGGGATGTGGCTGCTGTCGGAGTCGATCCGCGCCTGGGGTGAGGGCCGCGTCCAGGACCTGGTGGACGAGGCCCGCGAGGTGACGGATGCCCCGGTCTTCGACGCCACCGATCCGTCGCTCATCGCGCCGGGCGACATGCCGGAGCGGATCCGGGCCCTGGCGGGCGACGACCCGCGTCTGGCGGACCGGGCGGTGTTCACCCGCTCGGTGCTGGACTCGCTGGCCCTGGCCTACGCCCGCACCATCGACGAGCTGGTGGCCCTGACCGGGCAGCACCCCGAGCGACTGGTCATCGTCGGTGGCGGGTCCGCGAACGAGTTGCTGAGCCAGCTGGCGGCCGACCGCACCCGGCTCACCGTGACCTCCGGCCCGATGGAGGCCACCGCCATCGGCAACGCGCTCGTCCAGGCGCGGGCCGTCGGTCTGCTGAACGGTTCGTTGGAGGACCTGCGTGAGGTCGTGCGGTCCTCCAGCGAGGTGACCACCTGGTACCCGACCCCGGAGACGACCGAGCCGTCGGTCCCGGAGCCGGAGACACTCACCGAACCGGAGGCGCTCATCCAGCCGGAGACGGCCCCGGAAACACTCATCCAGCCAGAAGCGGCCCCGGAACCGGAGGCGCTCACCGAACCGGAGGCGGTCCCGGTGTCGGAACCCTCGGGGGTCGAGCCCTCCCCCGCCCCGCTGCCCCACCCGGAGGCGGAGCTGGCAGCCCTCGTCGGGCTGTCGAACGAGTTCGGTGCGAAACCGGCGTTCACCCGCGCGGGCGGCGGCAACTCGTCGGTCAAGGTGGACGGGGTGCTGTGGATCAAGCCGAGCGGGGTCTCGATGGCCACCCTGGTGGCCCAGGACCTGGTGCCACTGGACGTGAGGACCTTGGTGGACGCGCTGGACGCCCCCGATCCGGACCCGTCGCTGGGGGATCCGGTGCATCAGCTGGCCACGCGGGCCCGGCTGGACGACGGGCCGCGCCGCCCGTCGGTGGAGATCCTGTTCCACGCCCTCATCGAGGACGCCTACGTGCTGCACACGCACCCGCTGCTCATCAACGCCGTCACCTGCAACACCGACGGCCCGGCGCTGACCCGGGAGCTGTTCGGGGACGAGGTGCTGTGGGTGGACTACGTGGACCCGGGGCTGCCACTGGCCCGCGAGATCGCCAGGCGACGGCGCGAGCACGTCGAGGCCACCGGGCAGCGGCCACCGCGGATCACGTTCCTGATGAACCACGGGATGATCGTCTCCGGTGACGACGTGGCCGAGGTGGCGGCCGACTGCAACCGGGTGTTGAAGGTGATCCAGGGTGCGATCTCCCGACGTTCGGGCATCACGGGTCTGGCCAAGGAGTTCGCGCGCGCCGTCGGTGCCCGGGCCGTCGCGGTGGACGGCTCGTCGATCGCCTCGGACTTCCCGCTCACCGAGGCGGGGGCCCGATTCATCACGCAGGGGCCGCTCATCCCGGACCAGATCGTCTACGCCGGGTCGTTCGCCTTGGTGCTCCACGACGGCGACGACGTGGCCGAGGCGGTGCGTCGTCACGAGGAGACCCACGCCCAGACCCCGAGGATCGCGGTGATCCCGGGAGCCGGGATCGCTGCGGTCGGGTCGTCGAAGAAGCAGGCGAAGACCGCGCTGGAGGTCTACATCGACGCCCTGACAGTGGCACGTGCCGCAACGATTCTCGGCGGAATTCGGACCCTCGACGAAAGTGAACGTACTTTCATCGAGACCTGGGAGGCCGAGGCCTACCGCCAGCAGGTCGCCAACCACTGAACAGGCCCGGGGCGCAGCAGAGGTCCTTGTCAAAGCGACTTCTGCTGCGCCTTGCTCTGTCAACCTTTCGGCTCTACCAACTTTCAGCAATTGACGTTCGGTGCCGCTTCGGACCCACCTCGGCGAGCCTCTTGCAGTCTGTCAGCCCATCGGCTAGACGTGTTGACTTTCAAAGCGATATGTTGCCCTCAGACAACTGTCCATTCGAGCTCGGGGGTACGATGAAAAAACCCAAAGTTCTCACCAGAGGCAGGAAGGTGCTGTTCGCCCTCCTCGCCGCGGTGATCGCCGCAGGTGGCAACCTGCAGGCCACACCCGCCCACGCGGCCGAGGTGAACGCCATCAACGCTGACACCATCAGCATCACCAACGAAACGCGTCCCGGCCAGGCGATCCTCGTCAACGACACCGTCCGCATCGAGGCCAGCTGGTCCATCCCGGACGGCACCGGCCACGACGGGGACACCTTCAGCCTCGGCCTGCCGGTCAACGCCCTGGAGGGCAAGGTCGGGAGCTTCAACCTGACCCCGGAGGGCCAGGACGCTCCGGTCTACGGCACCTGCGAGATCCAGAAGACCCAGATCCTGTGCACCCTGTCGGCCGAGGCCGAGAACAAGAGCAACGTGCGCGGCAAGCTCTGGTTCACCTCCCGCGCCCACCAGGAGTACAACAACTCCAACCTCACCTTCACGGTGAACGGCAACACCCCCAAGGAGGTGCCGCTGCCGAATGGCGCCGAGGGCATCGGCTACGACCCGTACACCCCGCAGGAGCTCGACAAGCTGGGCTACTTCATCGACGACGACACGCTCACCTGGCGTGTCATCGTCCCGGGCAAGGCCCTGGCCGACAGGAGCCAGCTGACCATCAACGACACCTACGCCATGCCTGGCACCAACTTCACCATCGAGGGGGCCTGGTTCTACAAGATCCCGAACACCCCGAAGTGTTGGAACAACCTCTACGATGGTGAATGTCGCACCGAGCTGTGGAGCAAGGAGGGCGCAGCCACCGATGGCGTGAACGTCGCCTTCGACGACACCAAGGACACGATCAACGTCACGGTGGGTGCCCCCTTCCAGATCCAGGAGGACAAGCTCTACACCCTCCACATCGACCTCAAGGTTGACGGTACCGTGGTCCCCGGCAGCCAGTTCGAGAACGTCGCCATCATCAACGGTCAGGCCATCAAGGGTGACGCCACGAAGGAGGCCGCCGGAGGCGGCACCGGCGACGGCGACGCCGTCGGCCACATCCAGCTGGTGAAGAAGCTGACCGGCAACCACAGCGTGCCCGCTGACACCGTCTTCCCCGTGGAGTTCTCCTTCCAGCGTGCGGGTCAGCAGGTCACCGGCACACTGCCGCTGAAGGCCGACGGCACCCCCCAGGTGCTGCGCAACATCGTCAACGGCACCGTGGTGACCTTCACCGAGGGCCTCCCCACTGTTGCCGGCAACACCTTCGGTGACCCGGTGTTCTCCGGTGAGGGAGTCGCCGACGGCGGAGCGGCCTCGGCCAGCGCCACCGTCACCGCCCAGGGCACCAAGACACTGGAGGTGACCCTGACCAACCCGGTGGAGCCACCCCCGGCGCTGGAACAGGTGACCCCGGTCGACCCGACCATCACGGAGGGGGTCTGCACCCCGGGCTCGCTGGAGCGGGCCAACCCGACCGTCCAGGTCGCGAACACCGAGGGCATCACCTACGGTGCCCCGCAGGTCACCGTCCAGGGCAACCAGGCCACCATCACGGTGACCGCCACCCCCGAGAACGGCAAGCAGCTGGTCGACCCGCTGCCCGCAGGCTGGGTGAAGAACCCCGACGGCACCTCCGCGACCTTCACCAAGACCATCGACCACCCCGCCTGCCCGGCGACCACGGTGATCCCGGTCGACCCGACCTTCGAGGTCGGCACCTGTAGGCCAGGGGAGGTCGAGCCGAGTGACCCGACCATCACCGCCGCCACCACCGAGGGCATCACCTACTCCGCCTCGTGGGCCATCGACAACAACGAGGTGGTCTTCACCGCCACCGCCACCGCCAAGCCCGGCTACGAGATCGACCGGGCCAACCTGACCGACGGCTGGACCTGGAACAACGAGAAGGGGATCGCGGAGTTCACCAAGCGGGTTCCCAAGAACGTCTGCGTCAAGACCGTCGTCCCGGCCGTCCCGAAGGTGACCGCGGGTGTCTGCCGCGACGGTGCCACCGTCCCGACCGACCCGGTCGTCGATCTCCCGGCCACCGAGGGCATCACCTACCGTGACCCGCAGTTCGCCAAGGAGGGCCGCAACGTCACCGTCACCGTGGTCGCCGAACGCGAGGACGGCTACATCATCGACGGCGGCAACCTGCCCCAGGGCTGGGTCTACAACAACGACGGCACCGCCACCTACACCACCACGGTGGAGCAGCCGGAGTGCACCCCGGTGACCCCGGTCGCCCCGACCATCACCCCGGGGGTCTGCACCCCGGGGTCGCTGGAGCGGGCCAACCCGACCGTCGAGGTCGCGACCACCGAGGGCATCACCTACGGCGAGCCGAAGATCACCGTCCAGGGCGGCAAGGCCACCATCACGGTGACCGCCACCCCGGTCGGCGACAAGCAGCTGATCGCCACCCTGCCCGAGGGCTGGGTGAAGAACCCCGACGGCACCTCGGCGACCTACACCAAGGAGATCGACCACCCCGCCTGTGAGGCGACCAAGGTGATCCCGGTCTCGCCGAAGGTGCAGCCGGGTGCCTGCACCCCGGGATCGACCACCCCGGCCGACCCGAGCGTCGCGATCACCCCGACCGAGGGCATCACCTACGGCGACCCGCAGTTCGCCAAGGACGGCCGCAACGTCACCGTCACCGTGACCGCCACCGCCAACCAGGCCTACGCCATCGACGGTGACAAGCTCACCGAGGGCTGGAAGCTCAACCCCGACGGCACCGCCACCTACACCATCGTGGTGGAGCAGCCGGTGTGCGAGCTGCCCACGGTGACCCCGGTGGACCCGACCGTCACCCCGGGGGTCTGCACCCCGGGTTCGCTGGAGCGCAGCGAACCGACCGTCGAGGTCGCCACCACCGAGGGCATCACCTACGGCAAGCCGCAGATCACCACCCATGGCGGCAAGGCCATCATCACGGTGACCGCCACCCCTGAGGACGGCAAGCAGCTGGTCGACGCCCTGCCCGAGGGCTGGGTGAAGGACCCGGCCAACAACTCGGCGGTCTACACCAAGATCCTCGATCACCCCGCCTGTGAGGCGACCACGGTGGTCCCGGTCGCACCGGCCGTCACCCCGGGGGTCTGCACCCCGGGCTCGACCACCCCGACCGACCCGAGCGTCGAGCTCCCGACCACCGAGGGCATCACCTACGGCAAGCCGGAGTTCACCGTCGAGGGTCGCAAGGTGACCGTGAAGGTGATCGCCACCGTCAAGGACGAGGCCTACGCCATCGACGGTGACAAGCTCGCCGAGGGCTGGAAACTCAACGCCGACGGCACCGCCACCTACACCACCACGGTGGAGCAGCCGGCGTGTGAGGTGCCCGCTCCCCCGGCCCCGGTCGAGCCGGTGAAGCCGGTGGATCCGAAGATCACCCCGGGGGTCTGCAAGCCGGGCTCCAAGACCCCGACCCCGCCGCGGGTCCAGCTGCCGAAGGTCCCGGGCCTGGTCTACGGCACCCCGATGATGACGGTTGTCGGCAACAAGGTGACGGTCACCGTCACCGTGGTCCCGGAGGCCGGCAAGAAGATCGGTGAGCTGGGCAAGGGCTGGACCCTGAACCAGAACGGCAGCGCCACCTACACCTACACGGGCACCAACCCCGTGTGCGGGAAGCCGGGCATGCCGAAGACCGGCAACTGAGCCGTCGGGCTGACTGACAGCTGACCGGGGCCCCACCGTCTGATGGCGGTGGGGCCCCGGTTCGTCGTCTCGAGACCCTCGGCGACGCGCGGTGTCCCGGCGGGTGTCACACCTCCTCGGCAACGGGGACGACGAACCCGACGGTTCTCGTCGGTCCCGGCTGTTACATTGGCCGCATGACCTCAACCGACGGAGCAACGATGCCCATCTCGGACCCCGACCCCCGGTTCCGTCCTCGGTTCCCTCAGCGCCTGGAGGGGACCGTGGCATGAGAACAGGACTGGTGACCACGGATGCGGACTTCCTCAGGAACGACGACGACACGGAGATCGGGATGATCAACGACGCCCTGCGCAGGAGCGGGCTCGACTGCTCACCGGTGATCTGGCACGAGGAGCACGACTGGGGCTCGTATGACGCCTTGATCTTCCGCTCACCGTGGGACTACCCGGAGCGCAGGCAGGAGTTCCTGGCCTGGCTCGACCGGGTCCAGTCCCTGACCCGGATCATCAATCCCCCACCACTGATCCTCTGGAACATGGACAAGCGGTATCTCACCGAGCTGTCCGCCCACGGGGTCACCACGACACCGACGGTCTTCTGCCACACCTACGATGACTGCGTTGCCGCGCTCGACGACCTCCCTGCCGACCACTGCGTCATCAAACCCAACATCTCCGTGGGGTCACGGGACACAGGGCTGTTCACGGGCTCCGACCGTCGGGGGCGTGAACTCTGCCGGAGGATCCTGGACTCCGGACGGGTCGTGCTCGTCCAGCCGGCCGTGGAGTCAGTCCAGCACGACGCCGAGCGCGGGCTGCTCTTCTTCAACGGCCAGTTCTCCCACGCCATCCGGAAAGGGGCGATCCTGGCCGTCGGTGGCGGCTACCTCGGGGGGAGGTACACCGAACGCATCTCCTCGGCGGAGGCCACGTCCGACGAGATCGCCCTGGGCCGGGCGACGATGGAGGCGATACGTCTGGTCTCGATGGAGAACCGGTGGGGGCAGGACGCCGAGGTCCCGCTCTACGCGAGGGTCGATGTCATCACACCATCCGGTGGTGAACCACCGATGCTGCTCGAGGCCGAACTGTTCGAACCGGCGCTGTTCATCCGTCACTCACCAGCGGCCCTGGCGCGGTTCGTGGAGGCCGTGCACGTCACACTTCACGCTGGGAACTGATCGGGCCGGACCGGGGAAGGACGTTCCACGCCCCCGGCGACGACGGTCACGGCTCGATCGTCGGGAACGGCCTCCCCGCCCCCTCGACCTCGCCGTCGGTCCATCCCCGGGCCACCAGCTCCGCCGCCAGGCGACGGCCCAGGGCGGCGTGGACCGCGGTGTTGAAGTGGACGTCGTCGCCACGATCCATCACCGACGGCGGGGTGCGCAGCTGTGCGCGGGCCTGCAGGTCCTCATCGGTGGGCGTGATCCCGGCGGCCTCGAGGGCCTCCTCGCGCAGCCAGGTGCGGAAGTCGAAGAACTGGCCCGGATGGGTGGCGGCCAGCCAGGTGTTGAGACGTTCCGCGATCTGCCACAGCACGTCGCCGGGCTGGTTGGTGGTGGCGGGGCTCAGCCCGATGAACAGCACCCGGTCGTGCCCGGCCCAGGTGAGGAACCGCTGGTGCGCGGCGATCACGTGGCTGGCGCGGCTGGCGCAGACGGTCCGCCCGTTGGCCCAGTGGTTGTTGGTGCCCACCGAGTGGATCAGCACATCCCCGCGGGAGTCCCCGAGCCCGGAGACGAAGGGCACCGCGACCCCCACCCGGGCGGGCTCTCCCGCCTCGGCCCGTTCAAACCACCAGCGGCCGTCTCGACGCACCAGGGTCCCGGCGACTCCCGCCAGTGAGCCGTCGAAGCGTCGCTCCTCGGCGTCGAAGAGCTGCGCGCAGACCAGGGCGACCTCTCCGGAGGCCGGGATCACCCCGTCGACGGGGCGCGCCCAGATCTGCACCGACCCGCACCGGATGCCCACACCGTCGGCGGTCTCACCGCAACGACCCCGGTTGACCACCTGCACGGCCCCGCCGAGGGCCTGCTCCAGCTGTGCGGGCCATGCCTGGTGCAGCGGGAAGATGCCGTCCTTCGAGCCGCCCTCGGTGAGGCTGTCACCCCAGCAGGTGATCCGGTTGCGCGACGGTGCCATCATCTCCTCCTCGACCTGGCCTTGCAGGACGCATCCTAGGGCCTGTCCGAGTCCTGCTGCGAGCCCCGGGCCGGGTGAACCTCACCACACCTGTCCACCGCTGGCCGAGCCGGGTCCGGAGTCCTCGGAGACCCCATAACCCCCAATTCTGCTGGCGGAGGTGTCCGGTGCCGACCTCCTGCCACCGGTCAGCTGTGATCCACGGCGGCCCGCTCCACCGGCAGGGCCGCCAGCTGCCTGCGATGGTAGGTCTCGAACCCTGCGATCTCGGCCGCATCGGGTTCGACGACGCTCATCACCGCATCGGCGAAGACCCCCGCCAGGAAGTCCGTCAGCGACACCCCCTCCTGCCGCATGAAGGCCGCCAGCAACGCGATCCCCCACGCCCCGCCCTCCGCGGCAGTCTCCCCGACGGTGACCGGCACCTTCGTCGCGGCCGCGAGATGACGCTGCGCCACACCGGGGGTCCTGAAGATCCCGCCGTGGGCGAACAACGAGTCGATGTGCACCCCGCCCTCGTCCACCAGCACGTCGAGCCCCACCCTGAGCGTCGCGAACACCGAGTACAGCTGCGCGCGCATGAAATTGGCCAGGCTGAGCTCGCTGTCCGGGGTGCGCAGCACCAGCGGCCGCCCTTCCGCCAGACCCACCAGGTGCTCACCCGAGAGGTAGTTGAAGGCGACGAGGCCCCCCGCGTCGGCCGCGCCGTCGAGGGAAGCCGTGAACAAGGTCTCGAACACCTGCCCCGCGTCCACGTCCACACCGAGCCGCTCCACGAACTGGGCGAAGATCCCGGCCCACGTGTTGACCTCCGAGGCCCCGTTGTTGCAGTGCACCATCGCCACGGGATGCCCCGCCGGGGTGGCGATCATCTCGATCGCCTCACTCACCACCGCGGGCGGCTGGTCCAGCACGATCATCGCGAAGATCGAGGTGCCAGCCGAGACGTTCCCGGTGCGGGGCGCGACGGTGTTCGTCGCCACCATGCCCGTCCCGGCATCCCCCTCGGGCGGGCAGGCGACAGCCCCGGCCCGGAGGGTGCCGGTCGGGTCGAGCAGCAGCGCCCCCTCCTGCGTGAGGGTCCCCGCCTCGGCCCCGGCGGGCAGCGGCCGGGGCAGCAGGTCCGTGATGCGCCAGGGCAGACCGCGTTCAGCGGCGAGCCGGTCGAAGGCCGCCACCGCGTCGCCCTGCCACGCGACCTCCCCGTCGACGGGGAACATCCCGGAGGCCTCGCAGGCCCCCACCACGCGTCGCCCGGTGAGCCGCCAGTGGATCCACCCCGCCAGGGTGGTGATGTGCGCCACCTCTGCGACGTGGGGCTCATCGTTGAGGACGGCCTGCCACAGGTGCGCGATCGACCAGCGCTGCGGGATGGTGCAGCCGAACAGCTCGCTGAGCTGCGACGCGGCCGGTTTGGTCATGGTGTTGCGCCAGGTGCGGAACGGGGTGAGCAGCCGGTCGTCGGCGTCGAGGGCGAGGTGGCCGTGCATCATCCCGGAGATGCCGACGGCCCCGAGCCGGGTGAGTTCGACCCCGTGGCGGTCCCGCACGTCACGCACCAGTGCGGCGTGGGCGGCCTGCATCCCGGCGACGGCGTCGTCGAGGGAGTAGGTCCACACGCGGTCCTGGAACCGGTTCTCCCAGTCGTGGGAGCCGGTGGCGATGGGCTGGTGGTCGTCACCGACCAGGACCGCCTTGATCCGGGTGGACCCGAACTCGATGCCGAGGACGGCCCTGCCCTCGGTGATGGTGGTGGCGGGATCGGGCTGGTTGGTCATGGACACTCCTTCGGGCGACGCCGCACAGCCTACCGGTGACGACGGGCCTCCTTGCGGAGTGGGATCAGGGTGGCCGTCTCGACGGGCCAGTCGGCGGGGACGTCACGCCGTCGGATGTGCTCGGGCGGAGTGACCCGGTACCCGACGCGGTGGAGTGTGTCCTGGATGCGCCACAGGGCTTTGGCGGAGTGATCGGCCAGGGGGTTCGACCCGATGGCGTACTCCCGGTGCAGCACCTCGGTGCCCGCCTCAGTGCTCCGCGCCGCGACGATGATCGTCTGGTCGCCCTGGTGTCGCGCGATCCGGGGCACGAACAGAAGGACCGCCTCCGGGATGAGTGCGAACAGGCATCCCTTGACGCTGAGCAGCTTCCGCTCCACTCCCCGCTCCATGCTGAGCACCCGCCACCCCAGGCCGCGCGCATCGACGACGGTCTGCAGCTGGGGGTGCCGCGGCGGTAAGCGTCGCGGGTCAGTCCGACCTCGGCGAGCCGAAGCACCTCATCAGGCGGGGCGTCGGTGAGAAAACGCGCGACGGCGGGGCGGAACACCTTGTCAAGGGTGCGCCCTGCTCACCCGAGCAGGGCCAGCGGGACCACCCCGATCCCGTCCGGGCGGCGGTATGCGTGCTGGCCGGTGGTCACGATGATCGCGTCGGTGAGTGCGGTGCCCAGTTTGGACTGGAGCCAGGTGAGATGTCTCACGTCGTCATCCCCGACCGCCCCGGTGAGCTTCACCTCCACGGCGACGATCTCGCCGTCGGGTCCTGTGACGATGAGGTCGATCTCCCGGTCACCGCGTTTGGTCCGCAGGTGCGCCACCTCTGCCCCGCACTGCTGGGCCGAAACACGCACGCTGAGCGTGGCCAGGGCCTCGAACAGCCTGCCGAACAGGGGGGCGGTACCGACGTGGACCTGGCTGTCCCGCCCTCTCAGCAGCGAGCCCGCCGAGCCGCCGAGCAGCCTCAGCGAGAGCGCCGGATCGGCCAGGTGGTGCCGCGGGCTCGTGGCCAGGGCTCCGAGGTTGATCCCGAGCGGCAGCCAAGGCTCCACCGGGTCGAGCAACCAGAGGCTCGTCAGCCAGTCCCGGTAGCGGATGGTGGTGCTTCGCGACGGCGCGGCTCCTTCGCCCGGCGCGGCACCGGCCCGGATCTTCTCCCAGGACGTGGTGGTCGCCTCCGCGGCGGCGAAGGAGCGCAGCCACGCCGCCAGCGAGGCGGGGCGTCGCAGTCGGCCCTCGCCGGTCTCCTCGACCTCCTTGCTCATGACCCGCTGCAGGTAGCTGTCGAGCTGGACCCGTCGCAGCTGTTCAGGAAGCCCCGCGATGCCGGGAAACCCGGAGCGCGCGATCTCCTCCGCGTAGAACGCCAGCGAGGTGTTCGTTGCACCTGCGAGCGCGGCCCGATCCCCGACCAGGAGATCGCGCAGCATGACGGTGGGGGCTGTGGTGCCGCGTTCCTGCAGGGCCATCGGCCTCATCCGCAGGGAGACGATCCGGCCCGCGCCGGAGTGGATACGTGCCTGCTGTGGGGCGGTGGCGCTGCCGGTGAGGAGGAAGGACCCCGGGGCGGCGTCACCGTCCACCGCCCGCCGCACCGCGTCCCACACGCTGGGGACCAGCTGCCACTCGTCGATGAGGACGGGCGGGTCCTCGAGGGCCTGGCCTGGCCGGGCCGCGATGATGGCCTCGTGGGCCGGGTCGTCCAGGCTCCACACCGTGCGGGCCCGTCTGGCCGCGGTGACGGTTTTCCCCACGCCCTTGGGGCCCTCCAGCGCAACCGCCGCGAGTCCTGCGAGGTACTCGTCGAGCACTGTATCGACGCTTCTGATCAGATACCGCATAGCCAAATGATACATTTTGGACGCGCCAAACGATACAGATGGAGCAGAGTTGGCGATACAGATGGTGCAACCACGACCCTGCTCAGCCCTCGACGACGAACTGCACCACCTCGCCGCGGCCCTGCCAGTGGTCCTGCCACAGTTCGACGCTGTCGACGAGCCCCCGGTGGAGGGCCGGTTCGCGCTCGGCCAGGGCGTCCATCCCGCGCAGCCGGACAATGATGTGGCCCTCCTGCAGCCACGCGAGGTCACGCATGCAGTCGTCGAGGGCCGCCCAGGTGCCGCCGAAGTGATCGGGGAACCGGAAGGTCTTGGCGAACAGCCGGAGGAGCTCCCCCGAGCTTCGGACGTTGCGGAGGGCGAGCACGTACTCGGCGGGGGCCGTCGTGGGGGCAACCGGCCCGCGATGGGTCCGATGGGCGTGCTCGGTGAGCTGCTGGACGAACTCGGCGATGGCCTCGCGTCGCGTGACCCGGTTCCGGGACAGGTACAGGCTGAACTCCGGCACCTCCTCCACCCGACAGCCGTAGGCCTGCTCGTCGTCGAGTTCACGTCCCATCCAGTCCAGGACGTCGAGGTGCAGCGTGAGCGGTGGGACCGGCAGGAAGTGGTGCCGCACCACCCACGCGCCGCCCTCCCCGTCGTCGACGACATCCCACCCGGCATCGTGCAGGGCGGAGCGCAGCTCGTCGATGCGGGACATCACGGGCACAATCTAGCGAACTCATCACGTGGAGGAAGCAGCCCTGTCCGACGGCTGGCGGAGGCCACCACCGAGCGCCAACCGCAGTCCTGCCCCGAGGGACGGCTGGGGCCATGCCGCTGGTCGATAGGATGAAGGCCCTCGTCAGAAGAAAGGAAAGCCATGAGTCTCAGCGACGAGGTGCTGGCCCGCATCCGGGCACTCGGTGGCGACACCTCCCGTGTCACGGGCGAGTCCCTGGCCGCCGACCTGCAGGCCATCACCTTCGAGACCGTGCTCCACGAGGCCCCGGTGGACACCCCGTGGGCGAGCGCGGAGCAGACCGAGCCGATCCCCGGCCTCGGCGCCTTCCTCGACGCCCGGGAGGAACGGCTGGAGACCGACCGGGACGCCGTGCTGCAGGAGATGATCGCCCACTTCTACCGGCCCACGGAGGAGGCCCACGGCCAGGACTTCTGGCTGGGACGGCTGTTCACCCCGTTCCGGGAGGGCACCGACGACCACGAGGAGTGGTACGAGGACTGGTTCGAGGACCTCGTCGACGAGGACTCCCTCGCACCCATCGTCGAGAGCACCGGCGACGAGCGCCCGGACTTCGTGCAGATCGCCCACAGCTACGGCTTCCCCGACCACCTCTACGTCTGCCTGTCCGACCCCGACCCGTCCAACCCGACGGTGTGGGGCACCGACCACGAGGAGTTCTTCCAGGAGATCGAGCCCCAGGGGACGCTGCTGGAATGGCTGCAGGCCCGGATGACCCCGGACGAACTCATCGCCATCGTGGAACGGGCCCACGAGTGGACGGACCGGTTCGACTGAGCGGTCGTTCGACACGCGGGCAGGTCGCCACGCGTGCTCGTCTCTGACCGGCCACCGCGCGCAGGAGATCTCCCTGTTCCGCCGATCGAGCCGACCTCCCTCCGCGGTCACGAATCGCCGGGATGACTGCTGCACTGCGGACCACCGTGATGCGCCCCCCCGGGCACGAATCGCCGTTCTGCTTGCCCGAGGTGCCGCCGCCCAGCCATGTCACGCAACCAACACGGCGATTCCTGCACACCCTCGGCTCGGTCAGCGGGAGGTGGTTCCGTTGGTCCCGTGGCCCGACGGGGTCGCGTCACCGGTTTCCCTGCCCTGTGACGGCCTGGCCGAGTCGCCGGGGCCGGTGCTCGGTTCGGCGCTCGGCTTGGTCGCCGACTCGCTGACCGACGGTGAGGGCGACGGCGTGCGGCTCGTCGCCGGGGCGCTCGGGGACGCGGAGCCGCTCTGCGACGAGGTGCGGGGTGCGGACGTCGACGGTGCCGGGCCGGGCGGTGCGGGTTTCGTCGAGGTCACCGGGGCCGGGGTCGTCGAGGACCCCTTCGGCGCGGTGCTGGCAGGCGTCGGCAGGGTGCTGGGGGTGGCGGCGAAGGAGGCGTCCACGGCGGGCACCCCGTTCAGCCAGGCCTCGGGGTTCTGGAACGTCCCGTCGACGATCACCTCGAAGTGCAGGTGGCACCCGGTGGAGTAGCCGGTGTTGCCGACCCGGCCCACGCCCTGGTGGGTGGTGACCCGCTGCCCCACCGTGACCGCGACGCTCGAGAGGTGGTTGTAGGTGGTGACGACGTGGTGCCCGGCGATCCGCCCGTGGTCGATCTTGACCTGGACCCCGTTGCCTCCCGCCCAGCCGGTGCCGATCACGGTGCCGGGGGCGGAGGCCCCGACGGGGGCGCCGCAGGGTGCGGCGAAGTCCAGTCCCGTGTGGGGTTTCCAGACCCGCAGGACCGGGTGGAACCGCATCCCGAACCGGGAGGTGAACCGGCCCCTGACCGGTTGGGCCAGCAGTTTCCCGCCGTCGACGTCCACGAGGTCGAGCGTCTCGGTGGGGATCGCCGAGGGCACGTTGAGGACCGTGGTGTCCTCGCCGGGGGCCTCGGCCTCGGTGTCGGCGGTGGGCAGCTGGTCGACGACGGGGGTCGTCGGGACGGAAACCAGTAGCAGGGCGCCGTCGCCGCTGCCCATCGCGGGCGTCTCGACGTCGTGCACCGCATCGGAGTGCTCGGTGACCTCCGGGATCGCGTGGAGGTCAGGCTCGCTGCCCCACAGTGAGATGCTCATCGTCCCCGCGACGAACAGCACGGCTGAGACGGCCGCGACGAGCGGCCGGAGCTGTTTCAACACACCCTCCCCATTTCTGTGTTGGCCGAAAGGTCGGCAGGTCCATGAAAACACAGGCAGGGCCTCCGGGGCCAGTGCCTTCAAGGGGAGCTTGAGGGTCGGCGCTGCAGACGTGCGGAGCGTTGCGAGTGGCAGCGCTTCCATCGGCAACGCTCCGCACGTCTGCAGCGCACATCACCCCGAACTATTTACCCAACGTTTCCCTAGTGTTATTCTTGGTGTCGCGGGGGGTTCGAGGTCACAGGGAAACCACGAACCCCTCGCACCACGTTCCTCGCTGCCCAGCCCGTAGACTTCGCCCGTGCCTGATCTGACCCGAGCCCAGCAGAACGCCGTCGCCGAGCTGCTCCGCACCTCCGGTGTGGTCAGCGACCTCGGTCGTCACTTCCGCGCTGCCGGGGAGCAGCTGTACCTCGTCGGGGGCTCCGTGCGTGACGCCCTGCTGGGAGGACTGGGCCACGACCTGGACTTCACCACCTCCGCCCGCCCCGAGACCACCCATGCCATCCTGCGCGACGTCACCCCCACCACCTGGGACATCGGCAAGGAGTTCGGCACCATCGGCGCCATGAAACGCGACGGCGACCTCGAGTGGCAGATCGAGGTCACCACGTTCCGCGCCGACGCCTACGAGTCGGACTCCCGCAAGCCCGTCGTCGCGTTCGGTGACAACATCGACGACGACCTCGTCCGTCGCGACTTCACCGTCAACGCGATGGCCGTCGACGTCATCCAGGGCAGGTTCGTCGACCCGTGGGGCGGGCTCGACGACCTGGCCGACGGCGTGCTGCGGACCCCCGCCGCCCCCGAGGTCAGCTTCAGCGACGATCCGCTGCGGATGATGCGGGCCGCCCGGTTCGCCTCCCGGCTGGGGTTCAGCGTCGCCAAGGACGTGGTGACGGCGATGACGCAGATGGCGGAGCGGATCCGCATCGTCTCGGCCGAGCGCATCCAGGCGGAGTTGACGGGGCTGCTGCTCACCGACTCGCCCCGGGAGGGCCTGGACCTGCTGGTGCGCACCGGGATCGCGGACTTCATCCTGCCGGAGCTGCCCGCACTGCGGTTGGAGCGCGACGAGCACATGCGCCACAAGGACGTCTACGAGCACTCGTTGACGGTGCTGGAGCAGGCCATCGAGTTGGAGAGGGCTCGGGGTCACGAACCGGATCTGGTCAACCGGTTGACGGCACTGCTGCACGACATCGGCAAGCCCGCGACCCGTCGCTTCGAGGGCGGCAAGGTCACCTTCCACCACCACGACATCGTCGGTGCGAAGCTGGCGAAGAAACGCCTGAAGGAGTTGAAGTACTCGAGCGCGACGGTGAAGTCGGTGACGAAACTGATCGAGCTGCACCTGCGGTTCCACGGCTACGGCGACGGCTCCTGGACCGACTCGGCCGTGCGCCGCTACGTCCGCGACGCGGGTGACGAGCTGGAGCGCCTGCACATCCTGACCCGCGCGGACTGCACCACCCGCAACCGCAACAAGGCCACCCGGCTCCGGCGCGCCTACGAGGAACTCGAGTGGCGCATCGACGAGCTGGCGGCCGAGGAGGAGCTGAAGGCGCTGCGTCCCCACCTCGACGGCGCGCAGATCATGGAGGTCCTGGGCATCGGCCCCGGCCCGACGGTGGGGAAGGCGTACAAGTTCCTGCTGGAGCACCGCACCGAGCACGGTCCGATCCCTGAGGACGAGGCGAAGGCCCTGCTCCTGAGCTGGTGGAAAACCGAGAACTGACCAAAGGAACGACTCACCCGCCGAACATCGGCTCCCCGTTTCCCTCCCTGACCAGCACGAACCTCGGCAGAGTTGTGCCATGGCGATCCGGAACGTCCCCGAGTTGACTGTCACCTGGCGTTGGGTCCGCCCCCTGCTGTGGGGTGTCCTCACCGCGCTGTGGATCTCGGCGATCGCCATGATCGCGCTGTCCCTGACGTCACCGCAGGGGCAGGTCGCCCCGGAGCTCATGACCACGTTTTGGCGGTGGTTCGTCGTCGCCGCGATCCCCGCAGCCACGCTCCTCCTCCTCGAACTGCGGGGAAACCGCCCCGGCTCCGGGCGACGAGCGACCATGCTCCTCGCCACGGCGCTGCCCATACCCCATCTCGTCTCGGTGGTCCCGACGGTCAGGACGACACCGCTCACCGCCGACATCCCCGTTCTCCTCACCGCGCCCGCCGCCCCCCGTCCGGCTCACCCTCGCCACCGGCTGCCTGACGGCGTCCTGCTTCGTCCTCACCCTCATCTCCCTTCTGCGTGAACGCGACTGGGCACCCATCCCTGACCGACCTGCCGCGCCACGCGTCGTCGCGGCCGTGCTGTGCGGGGTCATGATCGTCGGCTACGGCGTCGCCCAGACCCACGACCTCGTCAGAGAAGCACTGACGCCGGTGCGGATCACCACTTCACCCGCCCCGGACACCCTGCCCCCGATGTCCCCGGTCCACGTCCCGTCCCACCTCACCGAGGAACCCTCGTGGGTGTTCCGGTCCCCCGAACTCACCGCCCCGGTGGAGGTCCACCTCGGGGCCCGAGGTCCCATCGTGGCCGACGAGGACACCGTCATCGGACTCGACGGCGCCACGGGTCGGCGGCTGTGGAGCTTCGAACGCAACGAGGGTCACCTCGCCAGGCTCCGGCTCCGGGCGGGTGCTCCGGAACGCGTGATGGTGTCCCCCGACGGCAGATCGGTGATCGTCGTCACCTGCCTCAACCCGCCCGAGAAGCGGTCGGAGTGGCCTCCTGGGAAGGGCTTCCCGATGCTCACCGTCATCGATGCCGTGACCGGAAACCCCCGATTCAACGCCGGTACAGAGGGCTTGGGGGCCATCCCGTACCTGTCCTGCTCCGACCGTGACATCCCTTACATCTCGATGACCGACCACGTGATGGTGATCGAGTCCCACGGATACGACCTCATCACGGGCACCGAGCGGTGGCAGCTTCCCGAGAAGCTCTTCCTCCTCGAAGGGCCCCAGGGCTCCAGCCACGTCGTCGCTCTTCGTAGTGATGATGGGGTTCCCGACGGCGGATCGGAAACCTTGCAGGAACGGGGGTGGGCCTGCCCCATGTGCATCGACAACACAGTCGACATCCTCTCCGATGAGGACCTGTCAGCGACCCACCGGCTCGACGCCATCGGCTATCTCGCGTTCGGGGGTCTCCTCATGCGGGGCTGGCTCCTCACCCATGAGGACTCGACGCACACCAACGCGTGGTTGAACGTCGACACCCTGCAGCGCATCCCCATCACCGGCGAGGTCCAGCCATATGGTGACGAGCACTTCTGGCGCGCTCCCGACACCGCCATGCTGAGATCCCAGGTGGACCAGGAGGTGCCGGACGGATCCACAAGGCCGACCTACCACGTCCTCGACTCCTGGACGGGCGAGACAGGCATCGTCACCACCCCGTACGAGGACAGCACCTTCGGACCCCTCGGCGTCGGGCTGTGGTTCGACGTCGCGAGACACGGAAGACGTTTCCAGGTGTGGGGATCGGACGGCTCACCCGTCGGCGAGCGCATCGAACTCGCCATGCCTGCCGGTGAACCCTGGGAGATCCAGGGCTTCCTGCGCAGCCACCATGGCCTGGTGGTGGCCTTCTCATGGGAGCCCCGCCAGGACCTCGCCAGCAACGTCTCCGTCGCCATGTACCGCTGACCACGACCAGCGAAACCACCATTTCCGCTCAGCGAAACTACCGTTTTTGTCCAGCGAAACTACCATTTCTGTCCAGCGAAACTACCGTCATCGTAGACTCGGGGCATGGAGATCATCCCTCGACACATCCTCGGACACGGGCGGGAACTGCTGGCGAACTTCCCCGTCGTCGTGATCCAGGGTGCTCGTCAGGTGGGCAAGAGCACCCTGGCCAACCTCCTCGTCGAAAAAGGCCCGGGCATTCAGGTCACCCTCGACGACACGGCCACCCTGGCCGCGTTGCGTCATGACCCCGACACCTTTCTGACCCAAGCAGGCGACGGCACGCTTGTCATCGACGAGGCACAACTGGACCCCGAACTCCCCAGGGCCATCAAGAAACTGGTTGACCGGGATCGTCGTCCCGGCCGATTCCTGCTCACCGGCTCCGCCAACCTCCTCCGCACCCGATCCGCCACCGATTCCTTGGCGGGCCGGGCCGTCACCCTGAGGCTCCGTGGCCTCAGCCAGGGTGAGATCCACCACCAGCACGATGACTTCGTCACCGCTCTCCTCGAGTCATCCGCGCCGGCATCCATCACCACGGAACTCACACGCCTCGACTACATCCAAGCGCTGTCCACCGGCGGATTCCCGGAGATGCAGCGTCGGCTCAACACGCGTATGACCCAGGCTTGGCTCAGCTCCTACCTGGAGCGCATCCTCGACAGGGATGCGCCTCTCGTCTCACGGGGGTCGGCAAAGGAGCGTCTGGCCACTCTGACCCGGCTGCTCGCCGCCGCCCAAGGCGAGGAGCTGGTCAAGGCCCGCCTCGCCGAGCAGGCTTCCATCCCCCAGGGCACGATCACCGGATACCTCGACGCGCTGGAGGCCATCTTTCTCACCGAGAAGCTGAAGCCCTGGACCGCCAACCTCACCACGCGGGAGATCGGGAGACCCAAGATCAGCATCAGCGATCCCGCGCTGGCCCTCCGGCTGGCGGAAACCCCACCCAGCCAACTCGCCTCCCTCAGATCGGAGGTCTTCGGACATCACCTCGAGGCCTTCGTGGTCTCCGAACTACTGAAACAGCAGGGCTGGAGCGAGACCGAGTTCACCCTCAGCCACTTCCGCGACCGCAACGGCCTCGAGGTGGACATCGTGATCGAGCTCGCCGACGGCAGCGTCATCGCCGTCGAGGTGAAGGCGTCGGCGTCCCACCGTCCCGATCACTTCCGCAACCTGCTCAAACTGGAGGAACTGCTGGGGGCTCGGTTCCGCCGCGGCGTCGTCCTCAACACCGCGCCCGGTGGTTTCCAGTTCAGTCGCACCTGCGTCGCGCTACCCGTCGCCGCCCTGTGGGAGCTGACCTGAGGACATCGTTCAGGCGAATCCGCCCGCGAGGCGGACCGTCGCGTCGACGAAGTCCCCCAGCCCCGGCTCCTCGACCGGGAAGTGGCCGCAGCCGCGGAGCATCACCACCGAGCTCGGGGCCTTCAGCCGCCGCACCACTCGCATGCTCAACTCGACCGGCGTCCACCGATCCTGCCCCGGATGGAGCAGCACGACGGGGACGTCCGCCCGCTCCGGCCCGACGTGCCGGTACCGCAGGTAGGAGGCGAGGAAACCGAGCGGGACCCGGGCCCCTCCTCCCCGGGGATCGACGGTGCAGAGCCTCGTCAACCCGGGGTCGCGGCTCATCCGGCCGAGGTTGGCGACCCAACTCATCGGGATCGTCGTCGTGGCGAGTCTGCCCCGGGCCAGCCAGGACAACGGCCCGCCCAGGACCCCGAGCGGCCCGAAACGGGTGAGCCGGGCGCGAACCCGGACGTCCCGCGGGTCGACGAGGCAGGTCGCGGCAACGGCGGACACCTCGGGACGGTGAGCTGCGACCTCCAGCGCCACCATGCCCCCGATGCTGGCACCGAGCAGGACCAGGGGTCGGCCGTCGTGCTCGGCCTCGACGAGGTCACCGACCAGCCGGATCCAGTGGTCGTATCGCACCCGCTTCGGATGGGGGCTGACGGTCCGTCCGTAGAGCGGCAGGTCGACGGCGGCGACGTCGAGGCCCTGATCCGCCAGCAACGCGGCGAGCGGCCACAGGGCCCCGCTGTGCCCACCGGCGCCGTGGATGAGGAGCACCCTCGGCGCCCCCTCTCGACGGGCCCGAGCGAGATGCACCCGGTGCCCCTGCCAGGACCACCAGTCCTCCTCCGGCCCGCTCCCCGCGACCTCCCGTCGCGCAGGCGGCAGGAAGGCGACGTACGGGTTGCTGTCCATGACGAGACCCTACCGGCCGCGCCGCCACCACAGCCGAACCGCCCATATCGCGGTTGGGAAGGGCTTTTCCTCAGGCACCGGCGTGCCGGTCAAGGCACGGGCATGAAGTGGAAACGTGGATGCACCCAGGAACACCCCGAACTCGACGTACCGGCTGCAGCTGACTGCCGACTTCACGTTCAGCGACGCCGTCGTCCAGCTGCCCTACCTGAGGGAGCTGGGCATCACGCACCTGTTCTGCTCCCCCATCCTCCAGGCCGCCCCCGGCTCCACC
>NZ_RQZG01000021.1 GCF_003859805.1 Arachnia propionica | reverse complement strand
ACCGACACCCGCCACGCCTTCGAAACCTACATCACCAACAACACATTCCCATACCGCATCAACAAGAAAGATCTTGTTTAAAGAGAGCTATATCACTCTGCCGGACCCAAACGATCGCCATGTCGTGGCGGCGGCCGCGGTGGGAAGGGCGGATGTCATCGTGACGTTCAACATCCGTGACTTTCCCGAGCAGCAGTTGAGCCCCTTGAAACTGGAAGCTCAGTCCCCGGACTGTTTCCTCCTCAACCAACTGGACCTCAGCCCATCCGTTGTCATGGGTGCTCTCCGGAAACAGGCCCAGGCAACGAAGAAACCTCACATCACCCTCTGTACATTGTTGGACCGTCTCAGGAAGGCCAACGTGCCCCAATTCGCTGAGGCCGCTTCGCGGCAGTTGTGGCGCACATGGTCTCCAAGGGAGGATCCATGCAACATACCGTGAAGAGCCTCTGCCGGATGGCCCGGCGGGCACCGTCGGCCACCCGGCTCGTCGCCGACCTGGCAGCCCTCGGCGACGACGAACGCACCGCCCTGCGTGACCTCTGGCGCGACGGTGGCCGCGCCGACTGCCCGCGTACCGCGCTGCTCGTCGTGCTGGAGGACGACCCTGCGCTGGTGCTGGGACCCCTCCACCATCAGGTCGTGGCGGAGCTGCTGGCCGACGACCAGGCGCGCCGGGCCCTCGTCGACCACTGGGCCGGGCGGGGGCGGGCCTGGGCCGAGTCGCTCATCGCCGCGACCAGCCCCGTCGATGTCGAACTCTGCGGCCCGCTCCTGGACGACCTCGCCGACGCCGTCGGACTGCCCAGGCGCGACGACATCCCGTCCTGGCTCGGGAGACTGCAGCCACGCGGCGTGGATGAGAACCAATGGCACCACGCCGTCGCCGAAACCCTGGCCCGGCTGCCGGAGGAGGACCGGGTCCGGGCCCGTGAGGTGCTCAAGCACGTCACGACGACGCCGGGGCACTCGACCTGGCGCCATCTGCTGGGGGGTCTCGGGGCCATCCTCACCCTTGAGGACGGCGGCACCGCCCGGGAGGCGGCAGAGGCCCTCGGCTTCGCCCGCTGGGGGTACCCGCCGCCGCGGGGTCAGCTCCTCGCGGCTGTCACCGCCCGGGGCCCGGACTTCGCGGCCGAGTTCGTGGACCTCGCCAGCCGGGGTGAGGCCGCCCGCCTCCATCTCGGCGACCTCTGCGCCCTCATCACCCGCTTCGACCTGCCACTGCCGACGGCGGCGGGGTTCTGGGCCGCCTGGGCCAACTCGCTCACCACGCCTGCCCCGAACCTCGCCCAGTGGGTCATCGCCGCATCCCGGGTGCCGGGAACCTTCTCCGGGCGGCCACTGTTCACCGGCCCTGCCGTCATCGCGGCCGAGGAGCGACGAGACGTGGCCCTGGCCCTGCTGGAGCCGGTGCGACGCGGCGAACGGAGCGAGGCGCAACGCTCGGTGGTCCACTGGCTGAAGGAGCTCGACCTCACCGACGAACTTCCCGGGCTGCGCACGGAACTCCTGACGGTCCTGGCCGGGGCCGACGACGCCGTCGTGCGGCTCGCCGTCGACCACATCCTGCCCCACCTCGACGGCGACCAGCTGACCCACCTGGCGCAGGAGGTGCTTCCCCGCCGTGCCGTCACCCCGCGCCGCAAGGTGCTGAAGGCCTTGTCGCGGCTGGATGCGGTGCCGGTCGAGGTCCTCGAGACGGTGCGGGCGCTCGCAGAGGACAAGAACACCACCTGCCGTGACCTCGCCCGCGACCTGCTGGTCCTCTGGGGCGACGGTGTCGAGGAGTCCGGTCCCGTCGGACTCTGGCGCGACCCCGCCGGAACCCCGGCCGAGCCCCTCACCTGGACGCGCCCGGACGAGCCGGAGTGGAACGCATGGGCCCAGCTGCGGGGCCTCGACCCAGCCCTGGACCCCCTCGATCTGGTCGGTGGCGGCTGGCCGACAGGCCCGGACAACCGCGTCCAGGGCCCCGACCGGCTCACCCCGGTGTGGCTGGAACGCTGGCTGGCGGCGGTCGTCGCCGTCGCCCACGTCGACGGCCTGCCGGAGCTGCACCGCCTCACCCGGACCAGCACCGTCGACGAGGTGGCGGAGCTGTTCGGCAGCCCGGACCACTCCGACCACGGGCGTCCCGACGCGCTCGCCCGGCTGACGACGCTGCGGCTGCACGAGACGCTGGGGAGGCTCGGCGAGATCCCCTGCCTGCTCTCGACACCCAGTCACGAACGGATGCTGCTGGGGTGGAAGGAGTTCGCGGAACGCGTCGCCCGCCACCGCGAGGCAGGGGTCGCGGTGGGGTCGGTGGACGTGGCGGTGGCGCTCGGGCGGCTCGACCCGACGACGGCCCCGGACGACCTCTCCCACCTCGATTCGCCCATCCTCGGCAGGCAGCGGAGCTTGGTGGAGGTGCTGGAGGCGTGGCGGCAACCCCAGCCCCCGGCGGAGATCCGCACCCACCCTCCGGCACGGAAACCCGTCATCGGATGGACGCGGGGGAGTCGCCCGCAGCTGGAGATCGTGGGGGAGCCCGCCCCGGGGCACGGGATGCTCGGGATCAGTTCGGCCTGGTCGCAGGCCTACCAGCCGAAACGGCTGTCCCGGCCGTGGACGCTGCAGCTGCTGCCGTTCGCCACGTCGCGCCCGAGCGTGCAGCTGCTGCAACTCGTCGACAATGGCGCCCCGCCGCGCGAGCCGCTGCTCGCGGTGCTCCAGGTGGCGGCCCAACTCGACCCGCTGCTGTGTTTCGCGGCGTTGGCGACGGTCTCGCGGATCCCGCGCCCCGACGCCGTCGCGGATGCCCTGCTGACGGCCTGGGATGAGGGGCGCCTCGCGCCTTCGGACCTGGCCCGGGCGTGGTCGTCGCCGCTCGCCGAGCACTGGACGCCCAACCCGAGCCGGGTCGCTGCGATGGCCGCGATGATCGCCGACGCGGGTGGGCTGGCCCTGGTGTGGCCGTTGCTCGTCGCCGTCGCGGAGTCTCTCACCGGGGCCGCCCGACGACCCGCGTCGACGGGCTCGGTCCTGGAGACGCTGCTGTCGTACCTGCCGGAGGTGCCGGGCGCCGCCCTGCTGCCGAACATCGCAGCACTGGCCGCATCCAAGGGCACGACGAAGGCCCACCGGGTCGCCCGGGAGGTCGTCGCGAGCAGGTGAGCGCGAGCAGGCCTGTGTCTTGCCTTGGGGCCACTCCTTGTCTAAGCTGGGGGAACCATATCCCCCACGCCTCTCTTGGAAGCGCACTTGGGGGATTTTCTTCTTCACCGAACAGGAGCGCCTGATGGTGCCAGCCAACCGCCCGTATCAACCACGGTCACGAATCGCCGTGTTGCTTCAATGGCAGCGTTGACATCGCGGGCTCACCGAAGCAAAGCGGCGATTCGTGACCACCCCATCCTCCAGTCACCCTCTCCCGCCCCTCGCTCCCTCCCGTCGGCCTCCTCAGTACGCTGATTCGCCTGCCTTACGACGGGTTCGCCTGTCTTGATTCGGAAACGCCTGCCCAATCTCGATTCGCCTGCCTCGTTAGACAGGCGAGCCGCGAAAATGGCAGGCGAATCAGCATCAAGACAGGCGAAACCACGAAGACGGCGCAGGATGCCGCTTGACGACGGTGGGAGCAGACTGGAGCCCCGACCCTGTCAAAGGAGGAGCCCATGGACCATCACCTGCTGCAACGTGTCGTCGCCCACTACGCCGTGGACAACGATGTGAGCTACTCGGCCGAGCCCCAGTCCTTCACCCCCGCGCCGTCGCTGCCTGCCGACGACTGGGGCGAGCTCGGCGAGTACTACCGCCACATCCGGCAGGGAAAGTGGTTCTGCCGGGTGGGTGATCCGGTGTTCGTCACCTTCCACCCCGTCACCGACTGCGAGGCCCTCGCCGACGGATGGGAGCAGCCGGAGTGCGTCCCCTTCGCAACCCTCGTCGATGACTCGACGCTGTTCGTCCACATCCCCTCGGGACGCGTGCTGTGTTGCCGTCCCGGCGACGGCGAGGAGTACTGGGTCGCGCCCAGCCTCACCGCCTTCCTGGGGGCTGTCGCCGACATCGTCGAACTGGAGAGCGAGCCCGGGGATCACCCGGATGTCAACGAGGAGGGCTACCCGCACTCGGAACGCTTCGTGTCCCGCGTCGAGGCGATCCTGGCGCGGCACATGCCGGATGCGGGACATCGCGAGACCTTCCGCGGGGTCCTGCACCTCATCACGGCCGCCGAGGAGGCCTGGGGCGGGGTTCACGGCAGCTGACCGTGCGGCTGCTGCCCGGATGGCCCGGATCGTCGCCTCGTGACGGCATCAGGGGTCGGTCTGAGTGTCATCGCCATGGGCTGACGGTATCGGTGTGGCATCGGCGAGACGGCCCAGTGGTTGACAGGGAAAGCCGGGATTCAGGCCCCTCGGCGTGGCAGGCTAGGTGTTCATGAGTACCGTCGACGTCCAGGGGTTTCGGGACCGCATGGCCTCCGGCGAGCCGGTCAGGGCAGGTGATGCGGTCCTCGAGCAGATGCACGCCCTGTCCCAGGAGGCGCTGTTGCTGTGCGCCGAGATCAATGGCACCTACCACGAACCCGCGGAGCTCAGGATGCTGCTGACCCTGCTGTTCGGGCGTCGGGTGCCGGATTCCGTGACCCTGTTCCCACCCTTCACCACCGACTGCGGGAAGAACACCGAGATCGGGGGCGACGTCGTCATCAACTCCGGCTGCCGGTTCCAGGACCAGGGCGGTCTGAAGATCGGCGACGGCGTGCTCATCGGCCACAACGTGGTCGTCGCGACCTTGAACCACGACCTCGACCCCAACCGTCGGGCCGACCTGATTCCGGCCCCGGTGGAGCTGGAGGAGAAGGTCCTCGTGGGGGCGAACGCCACCATCCTCGGCGGGGTCCGGGTCGGCTACGGTGCGGTGGTCGGTGCGGGGGCCGTCGTGACGAAGGACGTGCCGCCCCTGGCGGTGGTCGTGGGCAGCCCGGCCCGCGTCATCCGTCGGCTCTGAGGGCCTGCGACGAGGGCCTTGGCACTCCTGCTGGCAAATGTCGTGACATTTCGGGTCGGGTCGTTTATCATTCCTGATGTTAGCGTTAACTTCGGGCGTGGTCCTGCACCCCCGCCCCTGGCTTGACAAGGAAGTCGCAATGATGAAACGTCGAATCGCAGCTGCTGCCGTCGCGGCGGCGCTCGCCCTGACCCTGGGAGCCTGTGATGGCGGGAAGTCCGGCAAAGGTGAACAGGCCAACCAGATGTACACCTGGGTCTCCAGCCCCTCCGACCGCGAACAGTGGGAGAGCTTCGTCAAGGGGGCCCAGGAGAAGGACGCCGACTTCAAGCTGGAGATCGAGGGCCCGACCTTCGCCGAGTACTGGACCAAGGTCAAGACCCGGATGAGCTCCGGCGACGCCCCCTGCATCATCACCACGCAGGCGGCCCGCGCCCAGGAGCTCGGCAGCCTGCTCTCCCCGCTCGACGAGCTGGCCAAGGAGGCCGGGGTCGACCTCACCCAGTACAACTCCGCCATGATGGAGGGCCTCACCGTCGACGGCACCGTCCGGGCCATCCCCTACGACGCCGAGCCCATGGTGCTGTACTACAACAAGGACATGTTCAAGGCCGCAGGTCTGCAGGAGCCGGGCCTCGACTACACCACCGAGCAGTTCCTCTCCGACGCCAAGGCACTGACCTCCGGTGACGTGATGGGCTTCGCCGTCGCGCCCGCATTCGGCTACCCCTACCTGTCCTTCGCCTTCGCCAACGGCCACACCCCCACCAAGGACGGCGAACTGACCCTCACCGACCCGGGTCTGGTCGAGGACGTCCAGTGGGGCTTCGACCTCGTCGCGAAGGAGAAGGTGGCCACCGCCCCCAGCTCCGCCGACGTCACCGACGTCAGCATGCAGAACTTCATGAGCGGCAAGGCGGCCATGGTGATCGAGGGCCCCTGGTTCTACTCCACCATCAAGGAGGGCACCAAGGCCGAGGTCGGGGTCGCCGTCGTGCCGTCGAAGAGCGGCAAGCCCATCGGCATGATCCAGGGCTCCGGGTTCGGCATCTCCGCCAAGTGCCCCGACAAGAAGGCGGCCTTCGCCAACATCATGAAGATGACCACCCCCGAGGTCATCGCCCACGTCGGCAAGCACCGCGGCACCGTGCCGTCGCTGGAGGCCTCGATGAGCGGTTGGGCCGAGGGCAAGCCCGAGGCCGACGTGGCCGTGATGGAGGCCCTGCTCAAGGACGGCAAGCCGCTGGTCACCACCACCAACTGGAACCAGGTGGACACCCAGTTCGCCCAGTACTCCCCGGAGGGTGTGCGTGGTGAGCGCACCGCCGAGGACATCCTGAGCGCCATTGAGAAGGGAATCAAGTGATCCCATGACCCAGCTGGCTGCCACGCCGGCCGGGGTGAAGGTGAGGAAGGCCGGCAAACCCGGTGTCAGACAGGGCCTGCTGGCCTTCCTCCACCTGGCCCCGGGGATGTCCGGCTTCCTCATCTTCATGGTGATCCCGCTGATCGCCTCCATCGTGATCAGCTTCCACAACTGGCCCCTCTACGGCGACCCCGAGTTCGTGGGCTTCGGGAACTACGTCAAGCTGCTGTCCGGGCAGGACCCGGTGTTCTACACCGTGCTGCTCAACACCGCCATCTTCGCCATCGGGTACACCGCGGTGAACCTCATCGTCTCCACCGGCATCGCGGTGTGGCTGCACTCCCTGCCGGACTGGGCCCCGTTCTTCCGGGTGCTGTTCTTCATCCCCGTGGTCACCCCGATGGTCGCCAACGCCCTGGTGTGGCGGGTCCTGCTCGACGACAACGGCGTCATCAACGGCGCCCTCGCCGCCGTCGGGATCCAGGGCCCCTCCTGGCTCGGCACCCCCTTCTGGGCGATGGCCTCGCTCATCCTCATGTCGCTGTGGCAGGCCGTCGGGTACAACATCGTGGTGCTGGCCGCCGGACTCAACAACATCAACCCGGCCGTGATGGAGGCCGCCAAGATCGACGGCACGACGGCGTGGAGCCGGTTCTGGAAGGTCACCTTCCCGATGCTGTCGCCGTCGCTGTTCTTCGCCTCCGTCATGACGGTGATCGGGGCGTTCAAGGTGTTCACCCAGCCCTTCATGCTCACCAAGGGTGGGCCGGGCGACTCCACCAACACCTTGGTGCTGCACCTGTACCGCTCCGGTTTCTCCTACGACGCCCTCGGCATGGCCTCCTCACTGGCCTGGGTGCTGTTCGTGCTGGTGATGCTGCTGACGGCCCTGCAGTTCGTCGGCCAGAAGAAGTGGGTGAACTATGACTCGTGACAGGAAGATCCAGTGGGGGAAGGTGATCTCCAAGACCCTCCTGGTGCTCTTCGGGCTGATCTTCGTCTCCCCGTTCGTGTGGATGTTCTTCTCCGCCCTCAAACCGAGCAACGAGGTGCTCTCCAGTGGCACCGCGCTGTTCGGCAGCGAGGTGCGGTGGGACAACTTCGAGAAGGCCTTCAGCACCATCCCGTTCGGGCAGATCCTGGTCAACACCTTCGTCTACGCGACGCTGGGCTGTCTCATCGTCGTCGTGGTCTCGGTGCTCAACGCCTACGCCTTCGCCCGGCTGGAGTTCCGGGGACGGGGCACCCTGTTCAGCATCTTCATCGCCACCCTGGTGCTTCCCGCGGAGGTGCTGGTGGTGCCGCTGTTCCTCGGGGCCGACATGTTCAGCGCCGTGGACTCCTACGCCATGATCATCCTGCCGTTCGCCTTCGGGGCCTTCGGCACCTTCATGCTCCGGCAGTTCCTGCTGTCCCTGCCCGGCGACTACGAGGAGGCCGCCCGGATCGACGGTGCCGGGCAGCTGAAGATCCTGCGTCACGTCATCGTGCCGCTGCTGCGCGGCCCGATCGCGGTGGTCGCCGCGTTCGCCTTCATCGACTACTGGAACTCGTTCCTGTGGCCGCTGATCATCATCAACAGCCAGGACAAGGCACCGCTGCAGCTGGGTCTGTCCAGGTTCTCCGGTGAGCACGGCACCGACTGGGGACCCCTCATGGCGGCGGCCGCCATCTCCGTGCTGGCCAGCCTCGTCATCGTCGTCGCCATGCAGAAACAACTCGCGAAGGGAATCAATCTTGGAGGATTCGGTGGACGCTGATCTCAGCGCACGGTTCGAGGCGGACAAGCAGCGGTGGGACGCCCTGGGGAGGGAGACCCCGGAGTGGTTCCGTCGCGCCAAGCTCGGCTTCTTCATCCACTGGGGGCCGTACTCGGTGCCCGCGTGGGGGGAGCCGGTGGCGGAGCTCGGGGCGATCCCCCCGATGGAGTGGTTCAAGCACAATCCGTACGCGGAGTGGTACTTCAACACCATCCGCATCGAGGGGTCCCCGGCCAAGGAGCACCACGAGCAGGTGCACGGCGGCTGTGACTACGACGACTTCCTCGACCAGTGGCAGGCCGAGAACTTCGACGCCCTGTCGGCGGCGAAGGAACTGGCGGATGCGGGTGGGGCCTACATCATGCTCACCACCAAGCACCACGACGGGGTGTGCCTGTGGGACGCCCCGGAGACGAACGGCCGCAACACCGTCGCGCGGGGTCCGAAACGGGACCTGGTGCAGGAGTGGGCGGACGCCTGCCGGGAGGTCGGCATGCGGTTCGGGGCCTACTACTCGGGTGGTCTGGACTGGCACGTGCGTCCCACCGAACCCATCGGGTTGCGCGACGACTGGCACATCACGGAGCGTCCGAACGACCTGGAGTACGCCCGCTACGCCGCGAACCATGTCCGCGACCTCGTCGCCCGGTACTCGCCGGACGTGCTGTGGAACGACATCAACTGGCCGGACGAGGGCAAGGACTTCCGTGCCGACGGCATCGGGACGGTGTTCGAGGAGTACTACCGTGCGGTGCCCGACGGCCTGGTCAACGACCGCTGGAACGTGCCGCACCAGGACTACGCCACGAGCGAGTACCAGCACCTGAAGAACTGCGAGGAGGCGGCGGTGTGGGAGCACTGCCGAGGGCTCGGGCTGTCCTTCGGGTACAACTCGGTGGAGGGTCCGGAGCACGCCAAGACCGCCCTGGAGCTGATGCGGGACTTGGTGGACATGGTGTGGCGGGGTGGCCGTCTGCTGGTCGGGGTCACCCCGAAGGCCGATGGCACGCTGCCCGGGTGGCAGTCGGAGCTGCTGGTTCGGATCGGGGCCTGGATGAAGGCCTGCGGGCCGCTGCTGGAGGAGTTCGTCGCCGACGGTGTGCTGGAGGTGGAGGGGGCCTGGACCCGGCTGGGCCGCTCCGGGGATCGTCGCCTGCTGTTCATCGACGCCGACGCCCCGGTCGAGGTGCCGGACGGTGTGCTGCTGACCCCCGACTGGGCAACTCTGGCCGACGGGGTGCTCGAGTTGTCACCGGAGCGCCCCGGTCCGGCCCTGCTCGAGCTGGCCTGAGGTCCGGTCCCCACTGATCGACCGGCGAACCCTCCACCGCCGCACCCCGTCGGCTTCCCCGGTTCGCCTGTCCTGATGTCGGTTTGCCTGCCTTGATTCGAATTGCCTGTCTAATAAGGCAGGCAATTCCGAACAAGGCAGGCATTTCCGTCCCAAGGCAGGCGAACCGGGATGTTCCACCGGTGGAGGAGGTGACGTCCGTCCAGAGAGGACCGGAGGGGGAGGGAGATCAGACTTTCGTCGCTTCTTCCCTGCTCCGGTGGCAAGGGAGCGAACGGCTCTGCCACACTCTGGGCATGAGCGGTGTTGCTGATGCAGCGGTGAGGCTGCACGGGGTTTCTCATTCCTATGGGGCGCGCGACGCACTGCATGGAATCTCGACGACGTTCCGGGTGGGGGTGACCGGGTTGCTCGGGCCGAACGGGGCCGGGAAGACGACCCTGATGAAGCTGGTGGCCACCGCCCATCCGTTGCAGCGGGGCGAGATCACCGTCGGGGATGTGAGGCTCGGCCGGGAAACGGTCGACCAGGTGCGGTCCCGGATCGGTTACCTGCCGCAGCAGTTCACCGTGATGGGGTGGGCCTCGGTCAGACAGAACGTCGAGTACGCCGCCTGGGCGCACGGGATGGGCAAACGGGACATCCCGGACGCGGTGGCCGACGCCCTGGAGCTGGTGGGCCTGGCGGATCGGGCCGCCAGCCGAGCGCGCTCCTTGTCAGGCGGCATGAGGCAGCGGCTCGGGCTGGCCTGCGCGTTGGTGCACCGACCCTCGATTCTCATCCTCGACGAGCCGACCGTCGGCCTCGACCCCAGGCATCGGCAGGGGTTGCGGCAGATCGTCTCGCAGGCCGGGGAACACGCCGTGGTGATCGTCTCCACCCATTTGATCGAGGACCTCGCGACCTCTGCGCACACCGTCGTGGTGGTGGATCAGGGAGAGATCAAGTTTGACGACTCCATGACGGCATTCCGGGAACTGGGCGGTAACATCCACGGCGAGCCGGAGCTGGAGGCGGCCTATTTCGCCGTCCTGGAAAGGCGGGAGTCATGACCGGGAGGCAGTCCTGGTGGCTCATCCGGGGGGCCGTCATTGCGGGAGTGTGTGCGTTGCTGGCCCTCGGGAGCACGGTGTCACTGCTGTGGCGTGACCTCGGAGCCACGGACATGGCCGATGTCATCATCTCCGCCAGGCTCTTCTACCCCGTGTGGGCAGTGGTGACCGGTTGGCTGGCCTGCTGGGTGACCGCGCAGCACACGCCGGATTCGGTGCTGGTGGGGGCTGCCCCGGGGCGGGCGCGCACCGGGGTCCTGGCCAAGGAGCTGGGGAGCACCATGATCGCCGTCGTGGTGGGTGTGCTGGCGGGCCACCTGCCGGTGGTGCTGGTCAGCATGGCGAGGCTGCCGTGGAGCCTGGCCGATCTGCTGGCCCTGGCGGCGCTGCTGACCGGGGTGGCCTCGCTGGTGGCGGTGGGTGCCTGTGGTGCCCTGGTTGCGGGTCCCAGGGTCGGGATCGTGCTGGCCCCGCTGGCTGCTGTGGTGACGGTGGTGGCCCCGGCCTTCCTCATCAACGACGTGCTGCTGCTCAACCGCTCCATGTCCGTGATGAGCGCGTCCTACATGTGGTCGGTGGGTGGTCCCGGACTGGGGGAGCGGTTGCTGTGGTCCACGCAGCTGATCCAGATCATGTTCTTCGCACTGGTCGGGTTCACGGCCTTCAAGGTCGCCGTCGGGATGGCGGAGGTGCACGCCGCCAGGAACCGTCGAGGCTGGACCGCTCTGGGGTGGGTGGCGGCGCCACTGGTGGTGATGGCCTTCCTGGCATTCCAGCAGCCCCTGCTCACCGAGGAGGACTCGACGGCCGAGGTCAGGTGCGAGAACACCGGTGACCTGGAGCTCTGCCTGTATCCCAAGGCGGAGGGGGAGCGACAGTTCATCGCCGAACTCATGAGCCCGTTGGTGCCACCAGTGGCGCAGGGGCAGCGGCCGTACGTCATCTCCCAGGGCGGGCCGAGAACCCCGGGCCACGACCATCTGGGGGAAGCGGCGGGAAGTCGCAAGGAGTGGGGTGCGGTGCAGGTCAGGTCATGGGCGGGCAGGCTGCTCATGACCCCTGCGGTGGAATGCCCGCAGACAGCCCTGGAAGATGAGCGCAATGTCCTGCACGACGTGGCCCTGGCCCGGATCCGATTCGGGGCGGGGAAGGTCACCTCGCCCCAGATCCGGGAGATATACGATCTGGTCCTGGGCGAGGGCGGGCAGGAGGCCGCGGTGATGGACCGCTTCGCGGCCTTCGACGATGCGGACTGGGCCGCGTGGGTGGCCGCGCACCAGGACGGGTTGGATCGTTGCCTCATCCTGCCGGAGGACCTGCCTTGATGCGCAGGGGATGGCTCGGGGGAAGGGTGCCGTGGCTGGCGGCGCTGGCCTGGGTGGCTGCGGTTGCGACGTGTTATGGCTACTGGTGGGTGGCACTGAATGGTCCGTGGGCGGAGCAGTACGGCGACCGCCTGGCGGCAGTGGGGGAGCTGGTCCCGGTGCTGCTCGGGGCTCTCGCCCTGTATGCCATGACGCCGAGGCTGGACTGGGTCGACGCGCAGTCGCCCCGGCCGATCCGGCTGATCGACGCCGTGGGCGCGGCCGTGACGGTCCTCGCGTTCGGCGCAGCCCCGCTGCTGGCACGGGTGTTGTGGGAGGTGGGTGATTTCTACGTCACCTTCGTGCCGCCGGAGTGGACGCTGGCGGACCCGGCGTTGCGCGCCGAGGCGGCCCCGTGGTCGCTGTTCGTGCTGTTCGGCTGCACCATCACCGTGGTGCTGTCGGCGACGCTGGTGGGCATCGCCCTGCTCGGGCCGCTCCTCGGCGCGGCGAGTGTGCTGCTGTGGCTGTTCCTCCTGCTGTTGGTCCAGGCCCAGGGAGGGCTCGACCTCATCGACCCGACGGCGGAGGGAACACAGCTCGGCTGGCCGGGAGTTGCCCTGGTCCTGGCCCTCCTGGCGGCAGGTCTGGCCAGCCACCGATGGTCCGCCGCGGGACGCCGCCCCGCCGTCGTGCTGATCGCCGACCGGCTGAGCCGCAGGTGAGCTGCATGAAGGGTTGGATTCCAAGGGTTTTTCTCCTGAAAATCTGTGTTTGTGCAAGCAGATCGTCTCGGGTATGTAGTATGGTGTCATGCTGCTGCTCAGTTTCACGGTGCAGAACCACGGGTCCATTCGCGACGAGGCGGTCCTGGAGTTCACCCGTCCCTCGCTCACGGGGTTCTACCCGAGCGGTGATCAGACGTGGGTCACGAGCACCTATCCTGCCGCCGGGATCTTCGGGGCCAACGCGTCGGGCAAGTCGACGGTCGTGGATGCGCTCCGCTACGTCCTGGCTGCGATCCGGGACTCGGCGTCGGAGTGGCTGAGCCGCGAGACCATGCCGCGGGGCCCGTTCCAGCTCGACGACCGGCACCGGGACGAGCCGAGCCGGTATGAGCTGGAGTTCGTGCTTGACGGCAGGCGTCACACCTACGGCTTCGAGGTGGACGGTCAGGGAGTGGTGCGGGAGTGGCTGCTGGACCGGCCCACGTCGAAGCCGCGCTCCCTGTTCAAGCGAGAGCGGGAGCGGGTCTCGTATGGTCGAGGTGTCCGCACGGTCGGCCTGCTTGCCGCCCACGAGCTGCTGATCAGCCGGGCCATCAAGCTGGACCATGAGCCACTCGCGACGATTGGCAGGGGGCTGCTCGAGGGCTTCGACCTCGTGCCCTTCGGCGAGGGGCAGCGCAGGACCCGCATCGGTGCCATCGTCGCGGACCTCAAGGAGGGCAGATCGACGCCGGAGGCGATCGCGGCAGTGCTGCGCATCGCTGATGTCGGGATCACGGAGGTCAACCTGCGCGAGGACCCGATCCCGCTCGAGGACCGGGAGCGGATGGCGCGCTTCGAGACGGCTTTCCGGGAAGCCCTCTCCTCCTTGGGGGAAACGGAAGGGGAGCCGCTGTCCGAGCCAGCCACCGAAGCTGTGATCCGACGTCTGGAGTTTCTCCACGGTCACGGCGTGAGGCCCTTCAGCCTGCGCCAGGAGAGCGATGGGACACTGGCCTGGCTGGCCCTGGCCATCCCGGCGATCAACCAGCTCCGCAGAGGTGGGGTGTTCGTCGTGGATGAGCTTGATTCGAGCCTGCACCCGCACCTGGCGGAGATTCTCATCGGGTTCTTCCAGGACCCGAAGGTCAACACCACCGGCGCGCAGATCCTGTTCACCAGTCACGACACCTACCTGCTGTCGAACCTGTCCCACCTCGAGCTGGCCAAGGGCCAGATCTGGTTCACGGAGAAGGAGCGCGACGGCGCAACCGAGCTGTTCTCGCTGGCGGATTTCACGACGCACTCAGATCACAACATCGCAAAGCGCTACCTGGAAGGTCGCTACGGTGCGGTCCCTGCCCTGGCCCCCAGCCTCATCCACTCCCTGTTGAGCGACGACGAGACAGCGGCATGAGCCGTCGGGCACCGCGCAAGCGGTCTGGACGCTCTGAGCGCAGGCGCGGGCTGGTCGTGACCGAAGGGACCGTCACAGAACCCCAGTACTTGCAGCTCTTGAAGCAGGCCATGCCGCGAAGCATCGCCTCCTTCACGGTCTGTGGGGAAGGGACGGACCCGCTCCGAGTGGTCAAACGGGCAGTGAAGGAGCAGGCGAAGAGTGACCACGACTGGGTCGTGTGTCTCGTGGACCGTGACGAGCATCAGACCCTCGAGGAGGCATTCGAGCTGGCGAGGAAGCATGGCATACGGGTTCTCGTCAGCAATCCCTGCTTCGATGTGTGGTTGCTGTGGCACTTCAAGGACTGGACGCGGCACAGCGACTCCAAGAAGCTCCAGACCGAACTGAAAGACCTCAATGCCAGCAGGGAAAAACAGGAAAAACACCTGTCCTCCTCGTTCCCGGTCAAGCAGTACCGGGAGGCCTACACGCGAGCTCGCAGGGCGGAGGCCAATCAGATCGGCCCCAACCCGTCCAGTGGAATGCCAGTACTGCTCGACCTCCTGGAAGGGATCATCCCGAGAAGCGACGGCTGACCTCCGGGATGCGGTGCTCAAGCCAGGTACGGTGTCTCGGGAGTGGGGCGAGCAGGTCGGTGGTGCGGTGCCAGGCCTCGGGCAGCCGGGCCGAGACCTCTGCGACGGCGGCCATGGTGGCCTCCGGACTGGCCCCGATCCGCCGTGCCAGCACCTCGAAGGAGGCCGGGGTGACCTCCTCGAAACGTCGAGAGCGCCCGAGTCGGAGTCCGAGGTCGTCCGGGGCCGGGGCAACATAGGGGATGGTCGAGACCAGGTCGTAGACCGGGGAGATGACGGGGCGGCGCGGGTCACGGTAGATCAAAGAGGTGTTCTTCAGGTGCATGTCCCCGTTACCGATGGCACAGCTGAAGAACAGCCTGCGAACGAACTCCAGGTAGGAGGCGTCGTCGTGTCCCCTTCGCACCAGTGCTGCCGCGGTCTCGAAGGAACCGAGGTACTTGTCCTCGGGGTAGAAGTTCCGTACCTGGGCCAGGTCCTCGATGTGGATGCGGTGATTCCCCGTCCGGTCGAAACGACGGATCGCATAGGCCAGGTCCTGCCCCCTCGGCCAGGCGGCATCGGGCAGATCCCACAGGTCGTCGCGATGGACCAGCCGGATCTCGGGCACCTCGATGCCGCAGTGGCGGGCCAGGGTCATCATCGTGAACTCGTTGACCGGAACCTCCGGGTAGGTGGCGTCCGGCATCTTGACGATCCAGTCGCCCTCCCCGCCGTCAGCGGGCATGGTCAGGCGGTCGCCCTGCTGCAGCATCGAGAACTTCAACGCCACTCCTGCCAGGCTGAACCGGAATCTTCCGTCCCCATGCGTTGGGGGAGGCGGTGGAGTGATCTCCTGGGGCTGCCAGGTGGGGTCGACATCCGGTTCGGCAGGAACGATGGTGACCGCGCCGGGGAGGCTGGTGCCCAGCCTCACCAGCAGAGGCATCTCCCGTTGCTCGCTGATCCCGACTGCCTCGGCCACCCACTGCCGAAGGATCCCCTCGGGCAACAGATTGGAGAACCACGGCGGAAGTCGCTGGTTCGCCTTGACCTCTGCCTCAGGGTTCTCCTCGAAACGCAGCCCCAACACTGGACGGTCGGGGTCATCCCAGTAACCTGTCTGCCAGGTCAGCCAAGTGAAACTGTCCCGCAGGTGAAGATGGGCGACCGTCTTCCCGTTCACCCGCACAGCGAAGCTCTTGATGTTCATGGGATCGCGTTGTGTTCCTCGTCGAAATCAAAGGAATCGAGAGGTGGGGAGTCGTCGAACTTCCATGCGGCCTGCCGCTCCAGGAAAGAAGCGGTGTGCATCTGGAGTCTGCTCTCACGTTGCCTCACCAATTCCTTCGGGTCATCGTTGGGGGATGCATTGTCGAAGCAGTGGGACTGTTTGACCTGATCGGTTGATCGGAGGATCGCTTGTGTGGAGTTCGCTGGGATCCCGGGGGCGATCACCCGGTTTCCGAGCGAGTTTCGAAGTTCTTCGGGAAGGCGGTCGCGTCGGAACACTTCCGGGCAGGCGGAGGCCGGAGTCGAGGCCTGTCCGATCTCCAGGGTGAGATCTGATGTGCTGAACGGTTCACCTGTGTCCGAAGAGCGTGGTCCGAGGGCCCACAGAGCGCACAGCATCAATTTCCCGGATGCCTTGTTGGTGCGGAAATCGTGTGCCTGGGGAGAGCGTCTGGGGGCACCTGTGGTCACTTTGATCAGTCGCTGTGTCGATCCATTCTCGTCGCCCGGTTGGATGAGCTGGGTGAGGGTGCGGGTTGTGGCGGTGCCGCCCCCGGCAAGCATGGAACCGACCATGGCGATGCGCCAGTAGGCACGACGCAGCAGATCGAGATTGCGGGGATGAGGCGCCGGGAAGTGGGCAAAGAAACGGGAGAGCACCACCAGCAGGAAGCGGTCGGGCAGGAACGTGTAGTGAGGAACTTGGGCTTCGTCCTTCAGGAACGAGATGCTCTGCTCCAAGGATTCCAAGGTCTTCTTGTGGGCTTCGTTGTTGCTTTCTGCGGGGAAGTCAGTGGCTTTGCGTCGATCGCTGGAGAATTCGTTGTGGATGTCGCGAGAAATGTCATGTCCGCGACGGGCCAAGAAAGCGAGAAGGATGGTGTCGAGGTCGATGCTTCCCCACTTGGTCCGCTCCCCGATCTCTCTTTGAATGGTCTCAAAGGTTGTGGGTGACTCTGCCTTGTCTCCCGGCGAGTACAGCCCATGAAAAGCCTCCGCGCGGGTGAGTCGCTTTCCCGTGTTGTTCATCCGGTCGTAGATCTCTCGCAGCGCAGCGTCGTCCTTGGAGTGAACCTCGTAGGCGGGCACGTGGAACTCGCGCAGTCGCTGCGTCGCAGTGTTGATGACGTCGATTTTTTCCGTGTGCTGCGGGTGTTCGCGTACCCAGTCCAGCAGCTTGCGGAGATCATACAGCACCGGAAGCGGGATGGTGTTCGCCTCGTCGTCTCGTCGATCGCGGCGGCGTACCCTCGGGGGGTCTGTCGTGAGATCATAGACCAAGGCGAAGTCGCCGACCCGCTCTGCGTCAGGATCGAAGACATTGAGAAGAGTGGTCAGCCGCTGTTGGCCGTCGACAACATAGAGGGCGTCCCCGAATTGCGGGGCATCGATCACGACCTTCCCGAGCTTGAGCATTTCGGCAGGAGCAGGTTTCCGCCAGAGCAGCAGGCTTCCGATGGGGAATCCTCGAAGAATGCTGTCGATCAACGCCACGGCGTCCTCGGTGCCCCACCGCAGCCCTCGCTGGAAATGCGGAATGCGTACACGGCCTTCGCGGATCAAGGAGACGAGTTGTGCCAAGGGAAAGGTGCGGGCGCTCGGTTCGACGGGTAGGCCCGGTTGCTGCGTCGATGTCATGATTCACCCTTCTGACATGTGTTCAGGAGTCTAGCACCGTGCTCACTGCTCCACGAAGGCGCAGGAGAAGCCCCGGTGACCTGCATCCCATTCGTCGCGGGTGGGGCCGAGGGCCCGGACGTCGTGGGGGCGGGAGACGTCGAGTCCCGCCAGCCGGGCGTACTCGTCGGAGCAGATCCGTGGCACGTTCGGATCCAGCCCGAAGGCCTCGGAGGCACTGGCGGCCCGGATCGACGGGTCGATGCTGCCTCCGGCGAAGATGTGCCAGTTCGCCTGGTCGCACGGCACCTGCGTGGCCGTCGAGACCTCCTGCGCGTCGAGGGCGGCCAGCAGGCAGGTGCCGAGCGGCCACGGCATGTCCGGTGTCTCCGGCAGGCCCTCGGCATTCACCGGGAACGGGACCGGCGACGACACCGCCGTCGGGCTCGCCGTCGAAGCAGGGCTCGGGGCCTGACCGTTCGAGATGGTCGGGCCGGGACTCGTCTGCCCTGTGGTCGGGGTGGGCGGGCTGAGGGGTCTCGCCGACGGGGACTGCGCAGCGACGGGCACCTCCTCGGGCCCACCACCGACCAGGTGGATCGTGCCCCAGACCATCGCGACCACCACCGCCAGGGCCGCCGCCACCCCGACGGCGAGCCACGGACTGCGTCCCCCGGGCTCGGTCTCCGGCTGTGGCCGCAGCGGCAGTGGGGACGGCACCTGCCAGGTCGGCGGATGCTCGTAGGTGATGGGGCGCGACACCGTCACCTCCGCCTGCGTCCCCTCCGGGAGCAACGCACTCAACGCCGAGGCGAACTCGTCGCCACCTCGGTACCGTCGACGCGGGTCCGGGTCCAGGGCCCGCGCCAGCACCGGCCGCAGCGACGGTGCGATCCGGGGATCGCTGAGATCCAGCGGCCGGGGCAGCGACTCGATGATCTCCGTCATGTTCAACGAACGACCATCCGCGTGGGTGCGGGGGCCACGTCCCGTGATGAGTCTCACCAGCACCGCGGCCAGCGACCACACGTCCCCGGCAGCCGTCGGCTCCGTGTGGTGGAACGCCTCCGGTGGGGCATAGGCCGGGGTCAGCGACTCCAGGGTCGCGGTGGCCTCGCTGTCGTCCCGCTGGATGGCGGCGATCCCGAAATCACTGAGCCGGGGCATGCCGTACGAGTCGAGCAGGATGTTGCCCGGCTTGATGTCGCGGTGCAGCACCCCGGCCGCATGGGCCGCACCCAGCGCCCGCGCCACCGCCAGCACCAGCCGGGTCGCCGCCAGTGCGGGCAGCGGCTCGGGGAGATCACCGAGGCTGCCACCGTCGCACAGCTCCATCACCAGGTAGGGCCGGTCATCGGCCAGGACCCCGGTGTCGATCAGGCTCACGACGTTCGGGTGCACGCTGATCCGGCTGGCGGCGTCCATCTCCCGCTGGAACCGACGACGGTTGCGTTCGTCGTGGATGGGCCGGGAGTCCACCTTCACCGCGACGGGGCGTCGCAGGGACAACTGCTCCCCGGAGTACACGATGGCGTGACCGCCACGCCCGATCAGTCCGGTCAGGCGGACCCCGGGCACCTCGGGCACACCCGGTGCCAGGAACTGCGACATGGCACCTCATTGTGCCAGCCCCGGGCCGTGCCAGAATCGTGAGCCATGGACCCCAAGGTGACCGAGATCCCGCTCACCACCCCGATGGGACGACTCGACGGGCACACACTGCTCGAGCTGGACGACCGCCTCGTGGTGTTGCAACGGTGGCAGAGCGGGCACGTGTCGTGGTACGGAACGGGCGTGCACGAGCGGGTGGACGTGAAGGACGCCTCCCCCGAACGCACCCTCGGTGACCTGGCCGTGCTGGCGCTGCAGCAGCCGGTCAGGCGCGCCTTCCGACTGCCCAAGGGACGGATCGTGTCCGTCCCCGGCTGGTTCGGCAACCGTCGCTGGGTGAGACCCCTGGCGATCCTGCTGGCGGTGACGGCGGCCGTCGTCGTCCTCTTCCTCCTGGTCCTGCCCGATGTGGTCAAGATCTTCGGGGTGCTGGGCATCGTCGGCCTCCCACTGCTGTCCCTGATCCTCCTGACCGGCCTGGGAGTGGAGCTCTTCGATGTCCACCGGATGATGTACAAGACGTCCTGGCGACGGTGGGAATTCGCCGATCTCGCTGCCCTCGCGGACCGGGACGACCTGGCGGACCGACAGATCACGGCGGTGAAGGAGGAGTACGGCCGGTTGCGCAGCGACCTCACCTACCGGATCGAGCACCCGGCCCTGTTCGATGCCACCTGCCCCACCACCGAGACCTTCCACCTGGCGCTGGTGGAATGGGATGCCGCCGGGAAGCAGCTGAGCCGGGTGGCCCGAGGTGAGCTGGCCAGCCGGGTGGTCGCGACCTTCCGGCACGCCCGCCACCACGCGGAACAGGTCGGGATGGAGCACCTGCCCCGGGCCGCTCGACGACCGGCACGGCGTGCCGTCAAGGCCCTGCGGGTGGCCACCGACCCCCACACCAGCGCGACGGAGCAGGCCACCGCGCTGGAGCGTGCCGTGGCGCTGCTGGACGGACTGGTCCTGCACCACCTGCCGACCGGGCCGGAGATCCGTCGGGCCGTCGGTGCCCAGCACCGCAGACAGCTCCCGGGCCGGGGGTCGTCATGACGCCACGACCCTGGAGTCTGATCGACCCCGACACCCGAGTGGCGGACATCGCCCCCTGCGCGCTGGTCGCCTTCACCGATGAGCAGCGTCACCTGCTGCTCCTGTACCAGGACAGCGGGGGTGAACACCGCTGGGAGGACCTGGAGGCCCCGTCGTGGCGGAAGTCGGACAGCGACCGCATCGACGGCACCCGACGCGTCGAGGCGCTGGGGCAGCTGTTCAGGTGGCGTGCTCCGCAGCCGGTCCGGTTCCTGCTGGTTCCCGGCTTCTCCGTCCCGACATGGCCGCGCGGGCTGGTCGTGGGCCTGGCCGTCCTGCTCGCCGTCGTCACCACGGTGGTGACCCTGGCCACCGACAACATCACCCTGTTCGGGGTGGGAGGCATGGTCACCCTCCTCGTCCCGATGCTGATCGCCTCCGGGTTCACCCGCGTCGAGATCCTCGGACGGCAACCGCGAGGAGTGACCCAGCAGACGGTCCACGCCTACGCCCTGGCGGTGGAACGGGGTGAGCCGTGGCAGGGGGAACTGCCCGCCGGGGCGGTACCGTCCCCGACGGTGCTGGTGGAACGGGTCCAGCAGCAGTACGCCGAGCTGCGCACCGACCTGGTGTACCGGCTGGAGAACCCGGCCCTGTTCGACCCGGCGGTGCCGACGACGGCGGCCTTCGAGACGGCACTGGTGGACTTCGCCGATGCGCCGTCGCTCGAGACCGCTGCCCGGGTCGAGGTGCGGTTCCGAACGGCCAGGCAGTACGCCGAGAAACTCGGGATGCGCCACGTCGCGCCCGGTCAACGCACAGAGGTGTCACGTGCGGTCAAGATCGCGCGACTCGCGGCCGACGCCTCCTCGACGGGGGAACGCCGGGCAGCCCTACAGCAGCTGCAACGGATCCTGGAACCACTGGCACTGTACTACCTGCCCGGTCGGGTGGATCTGCCCGCCATCGAGGACCGATGAGGTGACACAATTGCGTTGTCATGGGAACCAGAGCGACGGAGATCCCCCTCAGCACGCCGCTGAAAAGGCTGGAGCGGCACACCCTGCTCGTGCTGGAGGATCGGCACGCGGTGCTGCGTCACGAGGGCAGCATCCTCCGGCTGCACGTCGTCGGGGACGAGACGGTCACCATCCGCGCCAAGCCGGAGGACCGCGCCGTCGGGGACGTGGTGCTCGTCGCCACGCAGTTGACCCCGCTGCGGGCCTTCACCCTCCCGGACGGGGAGCTCGCCAGGAGCTGGCTCGGGCCGCGTGACTTCCTCCGGTTCCAGACCTCCGGGGTGGTGGGAGTGCTGATCTCAGGGCTGTTCCTGGCGGTGATGCATGGCTCACGTGGCCTGCTGTCCGAGCTCGGGGCACCCGCGATCCTGCTGTCCCTGCTGCTGTACGCGGTGCTGCTGGTCAGCATCAGGACGGTGTGTGATCGGCTGGGCTGGGTCCACGTCATCGACGGGCGGAGATGGCGACTCGCCGATCTGGTGGTGGGGCCCGACCCGGCGGAGATCGCGACCCGGCAGGTGGACGAGGTCAAGGAGACCTACGGCCGTCTGTTGACTGACCTGCCGTACCGCATCGAGCACCCCGCCCTGTTCGACGCCGCTCACCCCGCCACCGAGGAGCTCACCCTGGCCCTGTTCCGGTGGGACTCCGAGCAGGCCCGACTCGACACCGCGGAGCGGGCAGCGCTGGCGAGCCGCGTCGTGACGGCCTTCCGGACCGCACGACAACAGGCTGAACGCATCAGGATGGACCATCTGCCCGAGGAGGCGCGGGTCGAGGCCGGCCGGGCCCTGGCGGCCGCGCGGATCGCAGCCGATCCCCGTGCCGGGCGGGCGGAACGGGCCGCTGCCCTGGAGGTCGCGGTGCAGATCCTCGACGACCTGGCCCTCTACCACCTGCCGAGCGTGACGGAGGCCCGCGACGCGGTGGGGGCGCGTCGCCTCAAGCAGCTCCCGGGACGGCGTGAGTCGTGAAGCCGGTCCCATGGTCCCTGCTCGACCCGGGAACCCGGTTGAAGCAGATCGCCCCGTGTGGGCTGCTGGTCTTCACCGACGAGGCGGCGCACCACCTGACGGTCAGGGTGGTTCCCGGTTCCGGGTACGTGGTGGAGGATGTCACCCGGTGGGCGGCGTTGGGCAGGCTGAAGAACCTCGGCGGTGACGTGACCCTGGTGGAGTGCGTCGAACTGGCCGCGCCGCTGCGTGCGCTGCGTAATCCCCGGTTCATGTTGCTGCCCGGGGTGGCGGTCCCGAGGCGCACCGAGGCCTGGCACCTGGTGTCCCTGCTGGTGGCGCTGGCCGTGCTCGGGGTGACGGTGTGGCTGCGGGATGGCTGGGTGTTCACCGTCGGTTTCCTTGTTGCCCTGCTCGGGGTGCCCCTGGTCATGGTGGCGTTCACCCCGCCGCGGGTTCCCGGGCAGGAGAAACTCGGCGTCACCGCGTCGAACATCCACGCCTACGCCCTGGCGGTGGAACGGGGCGAGCTGTGGCGGGGTGCCCTGCCCGCCGGGGCCCCGGTCAGGCCCGGGACCCAGGTGGAACGCATCCGGCAGGAGTACGCCGAGCTGCGCTCCGACCTGCTCTACCGGCTGGAGAACCCGGCCCTGTTCGACCCGGCGGTGCCGACGACGGCGGCCTTCGAGACGGCCCTGGTGGAGTTCGTGGACTCGCCGACCTCGCAGGCCGCCGACGTGGTGGAGATCCGGTTCCAGGTGGCCAGGCAGCACGCGGAACGCACCGGGCTACGCCACGTCGCGCCCGCTCAACGCGGGGAGGTGGCGCGTGCGGTGAAGATCGCGCGGCTGGCGCAGGACGCGTCGTCGCCGGGGGAGCGGGTCGCGGCCCTGACGCAGCTGCAGCGGGTCCTCGAGTCGTTGGCGCTGTACTACCTGCCGAGCCGGGCCGACCTGCCGGAGATCACGAAATGAGGACAGGGTGTCACAGGCTTTGTTGGCGTCGGTGCATGTCCGTCGACACCGCAGTCCCGCTGTTCCCACTGGATTCCCTGACCCCGGGTGACACACGGCACGCCGTGGTGTTCGGGGCGGACCTCGTGGTCATCCGTCCCGAGACCGAACCTGAGAGCGTCATCGCACTGTACGGCAGATGCCAGCACCGCGGGGCGCTGCTCGCTGACGGGGCCCTGACCAAGGACCACGTCAGCTGCACCCTCCACGGCTCCACCTACGAGATCTGCACGGGGAGGAACATCGCCTATCCCGGTCACGACCTGGCCCGGTTCACCGCGGGGGTGGCCGCGGGCCAGGTGTGGGTCGACGGTGCGGAGGTCTCCGAGTGGGCACGCAACCATCCGCAACGTTTCGACCGCTCCGCCTTCCAGGGCGAGTATGCCGACTTCACGGGCACCCCCGACGAACCCCGCCGCGACGAGATCCACGCCCTGGCGGCCCACGGGCTGGAGCGGGTGGGTCACCACGGTCCCGTCACCGCGATGGGGGTCCCGGGGCCTGAGCTGCCCCGGTGGGACGACCTGCAGCTGTTGACCGCGCAACTGGCCAGGCTGCCGCTGCTGGACGACGACCCCGTCGGCACGGACGTGGTGATCGGGCCTCGCGCCCGGAGACCGCTGCGCCTGGAGATCCCTCTGTTCGTCTCGGACATGAGTTTCGGGGCGCTGTCCGCGGAGGCCAAGGTGGCCCTCGCCGCCGGGGCCGAGGCCGCGGGGACCGGGATCTGTTCCGGTGAGGGCGGGATGCTGGAGGCCGAGCAGCAGGCCAACTCGCGTTACTTCTACGAGCTGGCCTCCGGTCGGTTCGGGTTCTCGTGGGAGAAGGTGGCGCGCTGTCAGGCCTTCCACTTCAAGGGTGGTCAGGCCGCCAAGACCGGGACGGGTGGGCACCTGCCGGGTCACAAGGTGACCCCTGAGATCGCCCGGGTGCGTGGCCTGCAGCCCGGGGAGTCGGCCATCTCCCCGGCCCGGTTCCCTGACCTGACGAGCATCGACGACTTCCGGGCCGTCGCGGAGCAGGCGCGGGAGGCAACCGGTGGCGTCCCGATCGGGTTCAAGCTGTCCGCCCAGCACATCGAGGCCGACCTGGACGCGGCCCTGGAGGTCGGGGTGGACTACGTCATCCTCGACGGTCGTGGCGGCGGTACAGGAGCGGCCCCGTTGATCTTCCGCGACCACATCAGTGTTCCCACCATCCCGGCGCTGGCCCGGGCCCGAGCGCACCTGGACAGGGTGGGGGCGAACGACGTGACGCTCGTCATCACCGGTGGGCTGCGCACCGCCCCCGACTTCATCAAGGCCCTGGCCCTCGGGGCGGATGCCGTTGCGGTGTCCAATTCCGCCATGCAGGCCATCGGGTGTCTGGCGATGCGGGCCTGTGAGACCGGCCGTTGCCCCGTCGGGATCGCCACCCAGGACCCGGTGCTCCGGTCCCGGCTCCCCGTGCAGCAGGCGGCGGCCCGCCTGACCCGGTTCCTCACCTCGACGGTGGAGCTGATGCAGGTCATGGCCCGGGCCGCAGGGCACGACCACCTCAACCGGTTCACCCGCGACGATCTGACCACCTGGCATCCCGAGATGGCGTCACTGTCCGGGGTTCGTTTCGCCGGGGTGTGACCCGTGCAGGGTTCGGCAAGGCTGCACTCACCTGATTGTTGATTTTTCAATTACCGATGTTAATGTGTCGGAATGACTCGTAAAACCTACACAGGTGACCTGGTGGACGTGTCCTTCGACCGCGAGGTGTGCCGTCACGCCGGGGAGTGCGTGCGCGGCATGCCCGAGGTCTTCAACGTCAATGCCCGGCCCTGGATCAATGCACCCGTGGCCGACACCGAGGAGAAGGCCCGACTGCTCGTCGAGGTCGTCGGCCGGTGCCCCACCGGGGCGCTGCGGATCGAACGCTTCGAGCAGCCAACCGGCTCAGAGGAGCCGAGCGTCACCCACGACGAGGAGGCGAGGCGCTACGAGGTGCGGCTGGGTGATGAGCTCGCCGGTTTCGTCGACTACATCCTGAGTGAGGGCCGCATCACCTTCACCCACACCGAGATCGATCCGGCCTTCGAGGGTCGCGGGCTCGGCTCGGCCCTGATCCGGGGCGCCCTCGACGACGTCGCCGCGAATCCCGAGGGACGCAGGGTGCAGCCGCTGTGCCCCTTCGTCAAGGGCTGGATGCAGCGTCACCCGGAGTACCTGGAGCTCGCCCGTCGCTGACCCCCGGCCCGCCCTGCGGTCGTGTCGGCTCCTATCCTTGTCCGCATGGACGTCAAGCTGGACGAGGTGCTGCTGACCACGCCGGTGACCGAGCTGGGTGAGCACACCCTCATCGAGTTCGACGACGGCCGCTGCATCCTCACCCGCAGGACCTGGCCCGCCCGCGCAGGCGGTGGGCCGGAGGACCTGCGGCTGCGCGGACACGGCTGGGACAGCGGGATCAAGGGCGTCGACCCGGCGCGCAGCGTCGCCGATGTCGCCTCCTTCGCAAGGCGGGCCGAACCGAGGCGGGCCTTCCGGCTGCCACCCGGGGAGCTGACCTTCGAGCTCTCGGGGCTCGAGGGGAAGCAGGCGGCGCTGGCGGCGGCCTCCATCCTGGGCTGTGTCCTGGCCGGGGGTGGTGCCCTGATCGGACAGGGGTACGGCGAGCTGGGGCGCAGCGGGCTCATCCTCGGGGTGCTGCTGTTCGTGCTGCTGCTCGGGCCCTCGATCCACCTCGCCACGAAGGTGGTGCGCTCCGGGGAGATCCTCTACCGCACCGGGAGCGGACGGTCGGCACTGTCCACCCTGCCGCTGCCGCTCGACGTCGCCACCGCCATCCGGCAGGTGGACGAGGTGAAGGAGACCTACGGGCGGCTGCTGTCGGACCTGGCGTACCGGATCTCCAATCCGGCGCTGTTCGACGCGGCCTCACCGGAGACCGAGGCCCTCACCCTGGCGTTGTTCGACTGGGACACGACCTTCAACCACCTCGACGACCCGGCGCGGGTGCGGCTGGCCAGCCGCATCGTCGCATCCTTCCGCCAGGCCCGCGACCACGCGGAACGCGTCGGCATGGATCATCTGCCGGACGACTGCCGGGGCCAGGCGGAGAAGGCGCTGAAGGCGGCGCAACTGGCGGGCGACCCGAACGCCACCCCGGGGGAGCGGGAGGTCGCACTGCGGACGGCGGTCAAGATCCTGGACCAGGTGGCGCTGTACTACCTGCCGACGGGCCTCGAGGCGCGGGAGGCGTTGGAGGGACGACGGCTGCGGCAGTTGCCGGGCAGGAGCACATCGTGACACCTCAGGCCTGGACGCAGCTCGATCCCGGGACCCGGATCCTCGACATCGTGCCCGCCACGGTGCTGGTGTTCACCGACACCGAGTCGCGGCTGGTCTCCCTGGTCAACGAGGGGAACCAGGTCTGCAGCCTGTCGGTGGTCGGCGCGAGTGGGATGCGTCTGCTCGGGCTCCTGGAGGCCGATGAGGTGGTCGGGGGGTTGACACAGCGGGTGCTGGGGCTGCCCAACGGACGATGCGTGCTGTTGCCTCCCCTGGTGCGGGTGAGCCCTCCGCAGTGGGTGTGGACCACCTCGATCCTGGGGACGGTCGCTGTGACGGTGCTCCTGACGTTCCTGCTCCGTGCCCCACTGCTCCTCCTCCCGGGACTGCTGCTCGCGCTGGTGCTGATCCCGGTGATGATCGGCACCGTCCTCAGCCGTTTCGAGGTGCTCGGGCAGCGGAAGCGCGGGATCATCGGGGCGGCGTCGCTGCACGCCTGGGCGCGACGGATGGATCCGAAGGACCCACCACAGGAGTTGCCGGTGGAGCCGCCGCTGACCCCGGAGCAGCGGGCGGAGCGGGTCCGGCAGGAGTACGGCCGGTTGCGCACGGATCTGGTGTACCGGTTGGAGAATCCCGCGCTGTTCGACCCGGCGGTGCCAACGACGGCAGCCTTCGAGGCAGCCCTGGTGGAGTGCGATGACGAGGTGTCGTTCCAGACCGCGAACCGGCTGGAGGTGCGGTTCAACCTGGCCCGGCAGCATGCGGAACGGGTGGGGCTGGGACATGTCGACGATGTTCATCGTGACGAGGTGGCCCGGGCCGTGAAGGTCGCGAGGCTGGCGGTCGGGGCGTCGTCGACGGGGGAGCGGGCGACGGCGTTGGGCCAGCTGCAACGCATCCTCGACGGCCTGGCGCTGTACTACCTGCCGGCCAGGACGAACCTGGCCGAACTGGAGGGCTGAGGAGGCCAGCCGCTGCAAACGTGCGGCGCGTTGTCCTTGGGAGCGCTCCCAGCAGCAACGCGCCGCACGTTTGCAGCGCTTTGCGTCAGTCCAGCCACGTCGTAGCGCGGAAGAACCTGGTCCAGGAGATGCACCCCCAGCGTGTGACGGCTCCGATGTCACTTCCCAGCACGCGCGGCGGCACGGAGTGCTCGGCGAGGACCTCTCCCGAGTCGAGGCGGCGCAGCGTCAAGGTGGTGGCCCTGTCGTCGCCGTGCCAGGTGTAGAGGACGTCCCCCAGCACCGCGACCCCGGTGCTGACTGCCCTGTCCGCTGCCAGCTCGAGGCTCGGCTCCGGCGCTCCGGGCAGCCACACCGTGAGGCCTTCGCCGTACCGGGAGGCGATGATGACGCGGGGCTCGGTGAAGGTCCCGGGCCATGAGGTGAACACGTCCACCAGGTCCTCCACCCTTCCGGCCCGGGGCGTCACGTCGACCCGTTGGCCGGTACGCATGTTGACCGCGACGAGCCCTGCCGTCTGATCGTGCTTCCGTTCCACGTGGTGGAGCCAGTCGCCGATGACCAGGGCCTTTGTCGAGCTGGTGGTCACCCTGACGCCGTCGGCCAGACGGACCAACTCCTTGCCGGAGTTCAGCGACGAGGTCACGAGGACTGCCTGCCCGGCGGATGACACCGACCGGACCTCCTGGCCGATGTACAGGGCACGGGCGTCGAACTCCACCCCCAGCTCGGCGGTGCTGAGCCGGAGCCCCATCCAGCCGGTGCCGATGCCGGACGTGGTGCTCACCTCGGCGCCACCGGCCAGGAGCAGGGAGGTGCCGTCCTCGGTGAAGGACAGGGCCGCATCCTTCAGGGAGCGGGCCTCGACGTCGTCGCTGACGGTGGTGGAGGCGACGACGGCACCGTCGTCGAGCCGGATCTTGAACAGCATCACCGGGCATCGCAGATCCGTGGGAGTGCTGGACGGGGTGCCCTCGAACTGGCCGGGGGCCTCGAGTGGCACCACCCCGGCGACGATGTAGGCGTGGGTGTCGTCGATCACGGCAGGCCCTTGGATCATCGCGGTGAGGGCAGTCCGGGACAGCCGTGTCGTCGGGGGGCCGAATTCCTTCTTCGGCGTGACCGGTTTCGTGATCCAGGTGCCGTCGTCGTCGAGGAGCAGTGCCCGGGTGGTGAGACCGGCCACGTCCACCACGACGGGCACCCAGCCGTGGGCGAAGGCTCGCTCTGCGTCGGGCACCACCGTCATCGCGACGAGATGACGGTCCTTGACCGCTGTGAACTCGGTCCAGGACTCGACACCCTCCCATGCCGGGGAGGCGGCGAAACCGATCGGGAATTCCCCGGACGGGTCATCGGCGGCCTGCGGGTCGCCCGGGGTGCACCCGGTGACGGTGCATCCGGCCATGGCGGTGGCCAGGGTGAACAGGTCCCGGCGTCGCATCGTGCTCCTCATCATCTCTCAGAACCACTCGTTGGCGGGGAAGAAGTGATACGCATCGGCAGCGCCCCATGCGCTCACGGCGAAATCTGACCTGCTCTGCCAGGGAAAGGAGCTGAGGATCTCCCCGGAGTCCACGGAACGGACCTCCAGGAAATCGCTGGACCGGCTGTACAGGGTGGCGCCGAAGACCGAGCTCTCGAAGGGGACAGGATGCTCGTCCTGCTTCCACTGGAGCACCGGGGAACCCTCCCCGGGGAGCCACACGGAGAACTGCTCGGGCTTCTCGCCGAGGTGGCTGATCGTCAGGTGTTCAGACGTGGACCAGACCGCCAGGAAACGCGGCCTCCTGAAGTGGCGGAGATCGTCCCGGTGGAGGTCAGGGACGGGGGTCTCCGCGCCGGTGGTGAGGTCACGCAGCATGACCTGTTCCGAGGCGGCCGTGTCGTAGCACCACTGTCCGACGACGACACCGCCCCCGAAATGAGGCACTGTGAGGACCCGTCCGTCGGCCAGCAGCACCAGGTCCTTGTCATGCGTCGTGGTGGTGGTCCTCAGGGCTTCTCCGGCGACGCTGACCTGTGCTGTCGCAGGGATGAGGTCGTGGGCGTCGAACTGGACGGACAGGTCGGCGGCATCCAGACGCACCCCGATGAAATCAGCCGACCTCCGCGAGTCGCCATCACCGGCCACCAGCAGGCTGGTGGCATCAGCCGAGAAGCTGAGGGACATCATGCCCAGGCGTGAGGTGTCGAACCGCTCGCTGAGCAGTGCCGAGGCGTCGACGTTGCCGTCGCTGAGCCGGATCTTGAGCAGGTGGACGACGGCCAGGGTCCCGGTGGATCGGGCGACGACGAGCCAGGCGTGGTCGTCGTCCGTGATGGCGGGCCCCATGGCCAGGGGCTGTCCCAGGTCCGGGTGCTCCTCGTCGGGGTCCAGGTGCTCGGCCAGGAGGTCCAGGTCCACGTCGCGGGTGGTGAAGGTGTCGTTCCCGTCGGTCAGCACCACGCGGGTGGTGGGGCCGGTGACGTCCACCACGACGGGGTAGGAGTGTGCTTCGTCCCTGGGCACGGCGGCACACAGGTGGTGTCGGTGGAGGGCCGTGATCCGGGTGCTGATCGGGATGTCCGGCCACTGCGGGGTCGCCAGGAAGGACCTCGGGACGGCGTCCGGACCGGGTGGGGCGAACGACAGCGGCGGGGCGTCCGCGGGCAGTGTGGGGCCGGGCGGGATGGAGGGTCTGGGGACAGACCCTGGGACGCTGCCGCACGCGGGCAGCGCCAGGGCGGCACCGGCGAGGAGGAGGTGTCGTCGTCGCATGGGGGTCTCCGGTCGTGGGGTCAGCTGGGGGAGGCGGTCGGGGTGGGGGACTGGTCGAGCCAGCGGGTGGCCAGGACGAACGAGTCCTCGCTGGTGACACCCCAGGGGGTGATCGCCTGGACCCCTGAGGACAGGAACGCGTTCTCGACATGACGTGCCAGGGGTTCCGCATCGCCCAGCCGCCAGATCTCCTGGATGTGGCTGGCGCCGTTCTCGTACCAGATGTGCATCAGGTCGCCGAGGACGGCCACGCCGTGGGGAACCCGATCTCTCCCGGTGCTGCTCCAGGCCGGGGTGTGCTCGCCCGGACGCCACACCATCAGGTGCTCCTCGTGCTTGAAGTCGATCACGGCGGTGGCTCCCGAATGGATCCGAGGCCACGTCGGTGATGCCGTCGCTGAATCGGGGATCTCGGTCTGCTGGCCGGACACGAGATCAGCCACCACCAGGTGGGTGTCGTCCCTGTTGCCTCGGAGCAGCCACAGCCAGGTGCCGATCACGATGCCCCCGGCCAGGTCCAACTGGTGGCTGCTGCCATCGCTCAGCAGCACCAGCTCCGCCGTCGGTTGTCCCTCCGCGAGGACGATCACCCCTTGCCCAGCGGGTGTCACCTCCACGACCTGCCGGTTCAGGAACACGGTGCGGGCGTCGAACTCGACGGTGAGGTCGGCCGTCGTGATCCGCATCCCGACCCAGTCGGTACCGCGGTCTCGCCGGTCGGGGACGGTTCCGCCCGCCAGCAGCAACCTTGTGCCGTCCTCGCTGAACGACAGATGAAGGTGTTCCTCGACGGCCCGTGCCGGGTGGGAGTCACTGACGGTCAGGGAGGCGACGACGGCACCGTCGGTGAGACGAAGTTTGAGCAGCACCACCTGGCATGGCACATCCTCCTTGAGTGAGACACCCATCACCCGTTCCGACCGGGGCTCCTCGAAGATCCTCACCCCGAGGACCAGATAGGCGTGCTGGTCGTCGATGGCGGCCGGCCCGGCGACGAGACCGGTGTGCGCCGACCGGGGTTCCCGGTCCTTCGTCTCCAGAGGCTCGAGTTTCACCCTTCGCGTTCGCCACGCACCCTTGTCATCGACGACGACGACCCAGGTGGTGGGTCCGGTGAGGTCGACGAGCACGGGCGCCCAGCCCCCGAGGAACACCTGCTGGGCCTTCGGCACCGAGGCCATTCCGGTGAGGTACCTGTCCTTGACGGCGGTGATCCGGCTGTCCAGGATTGACGTGCTCGGTGGCCAGACCCTGCCGGTCGCGAAGTGACTGGGGAACCCCTCCGGGCTGGGGGCGTCGACGGGGTCGGGGCCGTCGTCGGAGCAACTGGTTGCTCCCAACGCAACGCTGATGAGGGCGCTGGTGGTGAGGAAGTCGCGGCGTTTCATCTTTCTCCTGACAAGACCGGTGAGGTGGTCAGCGGTCGGGGAACCAGTCCTGGGCGAGCCGGAAGCGGCTCGTCGTGGCGATACCCCACGGGGTGACGGCCACATCCCAGCTCCTGAGCGCTTTCGGGATGGTGTTGAGGACCTCGCCGGTGTCGAGCGCATACAGGGTCAGAAGACCGTCATCGACGTGGGGGCTGCCGAGGTAGAGGACCCCGCCCAGCGCGGCACGGGTGTGCACCGTCAGCTCTTGATAGGGGGCGTTCATCGTGAAAAGTGGGCTGGCGGAACTCGGCAACCAGACGGAGAACCGGGGATTCTCCAGCGGATCCTCGATGACGTAGAGCTCCTGCTGCACGGACCAGATCGCCGGATGTCGCATGTCGGACAGGTCCTCGAACCGGAAATCGGGCACTGCCGTCTCCTCTGCCGTGTCGAGGTTGCGCAGTCGAACCTCTTTCCTGGTCCCATCCCAGTAGCGGCACCAGCTGCCGTGGACCTGCGCTAAGGCAGACCGCTCCGCTTCCAGCACTTCACCACGGTCCAGCAGCACCACGGATTCATGGAGTTCATCATCACTGAAGCGCAGGGCGTCGCCGGAGGAGGACACGGACGAGATCGAGGGTGGGGCCACGGTGTGTGCGTCGAACTGGATGGCCAGGTCCGCTGCATCAAGGCGCAGCCCGATGAAATCGGCACCGAGGGACGGGTGGACGAGTTGACCGTGCACGAGCAGGCCGGAGCGATCCTCGGTGAACCGGAGCTTCACGCGGTCGGCCATCGGCCCGGCCGGTGTGTGCTCGCCGAGCTTGGTGACGGCCTCGACCTGACCGTTCGACAGGCGCACCTTCACGAGATGGACCACGGCCTGGGCCTCGGCCCCGGGTTGGTCCACCTCGTAGGGCTCCCCGACGACGAGCCAGGCGTGGCTGTCATCCAGGACGGCGGCCCCGAGGGTGAGATCCGGGCCGAGGGTCGAATCGTCCTCATCCGCCAGGGAGGCGAGGTCCACCTCACGGGTGTGGAAGTTCCCGTTCCCGTCCGTGAGCAGCAGCCGTGTCGTCGGTCCCGTGACATCGACCACGGCGGGCATGTGGAGCTGTTGTCCCATCAGGTCGACACGGGAGGCCCGGGGAAGTCCGGTGCACAGATGATGCTGATGGACTGCTTTGATGTGCGATCCGATGTCGGCATCCGGCCAGACGGGCTGGTTCTGGAAGGAACGTGGGACGGCGTTCGGGTGGGGAGGCCCTGAGAGCCGGGTGACTGAGGAGCCGGGGGGTGGCGCAGCAGGCGAGATCGAGGGGGGAGGGGCCAAGCCGTCGCTGCCGCACGCGGACAGCGTCAGGGCGGCACCGGCGAGGAGGAAGTGTCGTCGTCGCATGGGGTTCTCCGGTCGTGGGGTCAGCTGGGGGAGGCGGTCGGGGTGGGGGAGGGGGACTGGTCGAGCCAGCGGGTGGCGGGGAAGAACTCCTCCTTCGTCACCAGACCCCAGGTGCTCACCGCCTCGACGTCGTGGCGGGCATACGGAGGTCCTGCGATCTCGGCAATCGGTTGGGTCTGTCCGATCGGCATGACCTGCAGTACGACCGACCCGTCGTTCTCGACCAGGGCGTAGAGGAAATCCCCGAAGGTCGCGGCAGCCCACGGTGGCTGGCCCTGGGAGCTCTGCCAGGTGAACCGGGGTTCGGTGTCCCCGGGCGCCCACACCGCCAGGTGGGTGCGCATGCTGAAGTCGAGGAGAAGGGGTTGATCCGAGAAGACCGTGGCCCACTGGGGAAGATCGAGCTCGGGATCCGGAAGGTCGCTCTCCTCCCCGGAGGTCATGTTCACCACGTACTTCCGTGTCGTCGTGGCGGTTCGCTCCCGATGGGTCTGCTCCAGGTACACCCAGTCACCGACGACGAGGGCCCCTGCCGGGTCATCGGGGAGCGGGGTCGTCCTGCCGTCATGGGGATATCGTTTCCCGGTCTCGAGGGAGATCACCTCCCGTTGCGGTGTGAGCGGGGAGGCGACAACGACTCCTTGGCCAACGGCATCCACGTCATCGAACGTCCTGGTGCCGTAGTGGGTGTGCGCGTCGAACTCGACGCCGAGATCGGAGGTGGAAAGTCGCATCCCGATCCAGTCCGCGTCGGAGGAGGGCAGGTTGATTCCGTGGCCACCCGAGATCAGCAGGGAACTGCGATCCCTGGAGAAGGACAGGCGCAGCTGATCCGCCATGGCGGGGACGGAGTAACGCTCGCTCACCGTCTGCGAGGCGACGACCACCTTGTCGCTGAGGCGGATCTTCACCACCACCACGTGGCAGAGTTCCGAGGGACTGTAGGAGTTCGCGTTCCGCACCATCGTCTCGGGTGACTCCCACGCGACGACCCCCACGCAGAGGTAGACGTGGTCGTCGTCGAAGACCACCGGACCTTCGACGAGTCCGGTGAGCGCAGTTCCCGGGTCCTCGGGTTTCTTGTCGTCGTACCCCTTGAGCTCCACCTGCCAGGTCGTCCAGGCGCCGGTCTCGTCGATGAGCAGTGCCCACGTGGTGGGGCCGGTCACGTCGACCAGCACGGGAACCCACCCCCCGGAGAAGACCCCTTGGCCTTCCCACACCAGGGTCATGCCGGTGAGGTACTGGTCCTTGACGGCCGTGATCACGGCCATCGTCCTCACCTCTGGCCAGGCTGGCCTGTCGGCGAAGTCGACGGGGATCTGGCCGGGAGCCGGAGCGGGGGAGGGGGAGGGGGTCGGCGGAGGAGGCGTGGCGCTGCACCCGGTGAGACCGAGAGCAGAGCAGCCGAGGAACGCTGTCGTCGCGAGGAGGAGGTCACGGCGACGCAGCGGCCGGTCAGGTCCTGTGGGTGTCATCATGCCTCGATCCTCAGGTGGTCAGCCAGCCATCGGCAGGAAGGAAGACGCCTCCGGTGGCGATGCCCCAGGCGGTGATGCCCATGCCGTTGCCGAACACACTGCGTGGCACGGTGGCGATCACCTCTGCGGTGTCGATCCTGCGGAGGGTCAGGGCGCCGTCATCCACGTGAGGACTTCCTGAGAGGAGGACGTCCTGGAAGACCACGGCCCCTGCCGGAGGAAGATGCTCCTCCTCCCACTGGAGGGAGGGTTCGCTGGTCCCGGGGGTCCAGACCGTGAGACGTCTTCTGCTCTCGCCGCCCCCGATCGAGACGAACGTCGATCGTCGGGTCCATGGTCCCGGGGTACGGAAATTCGCGATGTCCCGGCCGCTCAGCCCCGTCACCTGCTGCTCCTCGCCGGTGGCGAGGTTCCGCAGGACGGAGCTTCCCGTTGCATCCAGGTGGAGGTGGAAGTCGTCGAAGACGTAGGCACCCAGATCCCCGGACGTCTCCAACGAGGTGCCGTCCTTGAGCATGACCAGATGGCTTCCGCTCTGGTCCCCGTGGACATGGATGGCGGCCCCCGCTGGCCATGACGACGAGATGTCCGAGGGCATGACATCGAGGATGTCGAACTGGGTGGACAGGTCCGTCGCGCTCAGGTTCTTCCCGATGAAATCAGCGCTCCCCAGGCTCGTGGCAGCGATGAGGATGCTGGAGTGATCCGTCGAGAAGGAGAGGTTCAGCTCCTCCTCCAGGAAGGTCAGCCTGAAGTTCTCCTGCAGGACGGCAGCGGCCTCGACCTGACCGTCGGAGAGCCTGACCTTGACGAGGTGGGCGACCCCGAGTTCCGGTGTCGATCGCTCCTGCGACCTCTTCGGGGCGACGACCACGAGGTACGCGGCGGCATCGTCCAGGATGGCGGGGCCGCAGAGCAGCTGGGGCCCGAGCTCGGGGCGTTCACGTGAGGCCTCGGCCTCGACCTCGTCGAGGTCCGCCTCGACGGTGCTGAACCTCCCGGCATCATCCAGGAGCAGCAGCCGTGTGGTGTGCGTGCTGAGATCAACGATGACGGGGAAGTCCATCTGCTCGACGGAACGGTCCTGGCGTCGGATGCTGCCGCACAGGTGATGGTCGTGCAGCGCCGTGATCGTCGAGGGGATGCCCACGCTCGGCCAGGCGCGCGATTGCGAGAACGAGTTCGGGACGGCATCCGGGCCGGGTGGTGATGCAACGGGTGCAGCCGAGGAAGGGGCCGACGGCACAGGCCCCAGGGTGGGGCGAAGGGTTGTCGGGGTGTTGCTCGTGCACGCCTGCATGGAGAGGGCGGCTCCGATGAAGAGCAGATCGCGTCGTCGCATGGCACTTTCAGTGGTTTCTGCCCGGTGACGGCCACCGGGTCGACATGAAGAAGTGTAGGAGGGTGAAGGGTCAGTGATGGATGCTCAGATCGGAGGGGATGGCGAAGGTGGCCTGCGCGCGTCGCACCCCCTGCAACGGGTGGTCGGGGAGGACCTCGGCGAGGAAGGTGTAGTCACGCAGGACGTGGGTGGCCTTGAGGTCGCCCTCCCGCGCCCGGGTCGAGATGCACTGGTACCAGTCGCTGATGTCGCCCCAGCCGGGGGCCGCCAGTGATCCCCCGAACTGCTGCACCGCCAACGACGAGCACAGTGACGCGAACCGCAGCCGCTGCTCCAGCGGCCAGGTGGCGAGGGTGCCCATCACGATGGCGGAGGCGAACACGTCACCGGCCCCGGTGGCGTCGATGGCCTGGACCGCGATGGCGGGGCAGTAGGCCTCCTCCCCGGTGGACTGGTCGATGGCGTAGGCCCCGGCGGCACCGTCGGTGACGATGGCCAGCGGCACCAGCTCGGCCAGTTCCCGCACCGCCTTCGCGGGTGAGTCGGTGCGGGTGTAGGCCATCGCCTCGACGGCGTTCGGGGTGAACCCGTGGCAGTGTTCCAGTGGGCGCAGCGTCGCCTTGTCCCAGCGGCCGGTCTCGTCGTAGCCGATGTCGGCGAACAGGATGGTGCCGCGCTGCCGAAGTGTCGGCCACCAGAACGTCTCACCACCGAGGTCGAGGACGGCGGCCCGGGATGTCGGGGCCTCCAGGATCCAGCGGTGCAGTGGTTCCGGGAGTTCGTGCATGTGGGTGACCATCGCGCGGTCACCGTCGACGGTCATGGCGACGGTGATGGCGGAGTGGAACGACTCGAAGCGGGGCGAGGAGCTGAGATCGATGCCCTCGTCCTTGCAGAGCATGTCCCACATCCAGTCGGCGTAGGCGTCGTCGCCGAAGCCCGCGACGAGTCCGGTGCGCAACCCCAGCCGGGCGAGCGCCGTCGAGAGGTTCGCGATCCCGCCGGGGCACGATCCCATGCCGAGCGCCATCCGCTCCTCACCGGGCCGGGGCATCTGGTCGAGGCCGGAGAAGATGAGGTCGAAGAAGACGGTGCCGGTGCTGAGCACGTCCAGCGGCGGGTCGTCGGCGGTACGGATGTCCGCCAGGGGATCGAACGTGGTCTGGCTCATGGCCGCCCCTTCCAACTCGCGCCCGGGAATGGGTGTCATCGGCAGTGTATCGAGGCGCGGATGAGGCGAGGCGGTGGGGCTGGCCCAAGGAGCTGCCTCACCCGCAGCCCCTGAACCCCTATCCGCGCACCCTCTTATGTCATTTTAGTGAGTTATCGGGCATGTTCTGGCCAAAACGTATAACTGATGCCCGAAAAGTCTATCCGAGCATCCCGAAGGGATGCCGGAGCCGACTGCCGGGACCGTGTGGTGGGGCGAACGGCAACGAGTAGTGGTGGAACGATCGCCGTCAGGGGGTCATCAGGGCGACCGCAGTGGATTCGCCTGGCCGCGCACCCTCTCAGCTGAACTACGCCTCCTGGGAGTTGCCCTCATCGTTGATGTTCATCGGGAGATGGTCTGCGGTATCAGGGTCTGCCCGGGTGTAGATGACATCGCTGTCGAGATCCGACTGCGACGTCCGGTTGGCGGCAGATGGGTCCTTCTTCTGGTAGATTCCTGCGCTCAGCCCTGTCACGTAGTACTGGGATGCAAGCTCTCCGGGGAGATTGCTTGGGGTCAGGTAGAGCAGGTACTCCTCGCCTTCGGTCAAGAGTTCCGTTGGTGCGCTCTGAGCTACTGCTCCGGTTTGACGGACCATGATCGTTGGTGCAGGGGTGCCCTTGATGGTGCTATGAACATTGAACTGGGTGATCGTGAAATCCAGATCGGGGTCCAGGTCTCGCGCCACGGTCTGGGATTCGGCAACCCCTGTCACGATGAGCGCGCTGTCCTTGATCAACTCGTCCTGTGAGGAGTATAGATCTTGGTTCGAGTCGCTGAGATGTGACGTTCCTCAGGTGTCTGGGGAGTGCAGCCTGCGCTGAGCAGGAGTGTGGTGATGATGATGGTGGCTTGAATGGTGCGTGAAAGACCTCGCATTGTCATCCCCTTTCAGTAGAGGTGTCTGGGCGTTATTCACGAGGGCTATTTGTGCATCTAAAGCACTCCCTTGATGGGGCATCGACTGTTTCCTGAGGGAATGGGTATTGGAAAATGTCCGTATCTCTCGAGGAAGCAGTCGATGCGTCACGCATTCTACTGCAGGTCTTCCCGTGGCGGTGGTTCAGGAGATCGTGGCCCGGGTCTGGGACGTCGCCCAGGGTCGAGGACTTGACTTCACCCGCCACAAGACCGCTCTACCGGCAGGTGGTGATCTGTCTGATGCTTGCGGTGAGAACATGTCCCAGATGGTCATTGCTGACCTGGTCGGGGTGTCCCAACCAACGATCTGCCGGATCAGGGTGGTGAATCACCGAGGTCCTGGAGACGGTGCTGGTGTTGACCAGCGGTGGCCTGACCGATGCGATCCAGCAGGGACACCTCCTGCTGGTCGATGGCACCTACATCCCGACCGGGAGCCGCCCAGCAAGCGGGCAAGGGGCTGCGAACCACTCCGGGAAACGGAAGGTCCAGTGCCTCAGCATCCAGGTCGCAGCCACCGACCGGGGTGACCTCGTGGCTGTCTCTGACCCGTTCCCCGGTGCCCGTCACGACGCCAGGGGCATCCAGGAGTGCGGCTGGAGTGACCTCCTCGCCGAAGCGAAGGCCTGCTGGATCGCTGACAGTGCCTGCACCGCAACCACCGCCCTCACCCCGGTCAAGAAGAAACCCAACCACCCCAGAACCGAGTGGGAGAAACAATTCAACAAGACCATCGCCGGTATCCGCGCCAAGGTCGAACACTGCATCGCCCACCTCAAGAACTGGAAAATACTCGCCACCGGCCACCGAGGACGCCTCAACGAACTCCCCGCCATCATCCGGATCGTCACCCAACTCGAACTCCTGA
>NZ_RQZG01000003.1 GCF_003859805.1 Arachnia propionica | reverse complement strand
TTGATGCGAAGCCGGCGGATGCTCCGGCTCCGGAGGATCTGCAGAGCCAGTTGCCCGGGGTGGCGGTCAAGACCATCGAGGGTGAGGTCAACGTCGAGGCGAACGCCTCGAACGGGGCGACGGTCAATGCCAGCGCCGAGGGCACCGAGACGACCGGGGCCCCCTCGGAGTCCTCGAAACCGCGCGAGGCAAAGGCGGGTGACACCGAGACCGTCACGTGCGACGGCCCCCAGATGGTGGCCGCTGATGACGCCTTCGTCCAGATCGATGGTGACTGCCCGTCGATCACCATCAGTGCGAACAACGCGGACGTGTACTTCGAGGGCGCGGGTGAGCTGACCATCACCGGGAAGGACAACCACGTTGAGGGGAAGAAGGCAGGAACGGTCACCGTCAGCGAGGCCGACAACGACATCTACCTGGAAACCAGCGGTGACCTGAGGATCACTGCGGGCAAGGACAACTTCTTCAAGGCCAAGGAGACGGGCAGCATCACCGTCGAATCCGATGACAACGACATCTACGTCGGCACCGGTGGTGACCTGAAGGTCACGGGGAATGAGAACTTCATCAAGGTCAACACCAGGACCGGCACGGTGGACAACAGCGGTTCCAACAACACCATCCTCTGAGATCCTGCTCTCCGGTGGGCCATCCCAGCACCATGGGGCGGCCCACCGAGCAGTCGACATGGATTTCCCGATACGATCCGATGACCCATGGGAGCGAAAGGAGAACGGATGAGCCGGATCCTCGTCGCCGACGACGACCCCATGATCCGCAACCATCTGGCACGCATCCTCACCCGCCACGACTTCACCGCGCTCACCGCCTCCGACGGCGTCGAGGCGCTGGAGGTGGCGGAGCAGTCGAGGCCTGACCTGATCGTGCTGGATGTCATGATGCCCCGGGCCGATGGTCGGGAGGTGCTGGCCAGGCTGCGACGACGCGGTGACTGGACGCCGGTGATCCTGCTGACCGGGGTGGGGCAGTCCGGGACCCGGGCCGATGCCTTGGAGAAGGGCGCCGACGACTACCTCAACAAGCCCTTCGACCCGGCGGAGCTGGTGGCCAGGATCCGTGCGGTGCTGCGACGCGGCCAGCTGGGGCAGACCCTCTCCCACGCATCCCGGGTCAAGGGCGGTGGCCTGGAGCTGGACCGACTGGGCAAGACGGTGCAGGCGAAGGGCAAGGCGGTGCAGCTCACCCCGAAGGCGTTGGCTCTGCTGGAGTACCTCATGATCCACCACGGCGAGACCTTCAGCCGTGACCACCTGCTGCAGCAGGTGTGGGGTGTGGAGTTCGCCATCACGACGCGCGCCGTCGATCATCGCGTGGCGGAGCTGCGCAAGGCACTGGGGGTGCACGGCCTGGAGGTCATCGACACGGTGCAAGGGGTGGGGTATCGCTTCCACCCAGAGGTGAGGGCGGTGTGAGAGGACTGGGCTGGGCGTGGCTGATCGCTGCGCTGGGGCTGGTGCTGGGACTCGGCATGATGTTCGCCGGGGAGCGACGGGTGCTGCGGCTGGGTCTCGACCTGTGGGGAGTGCCGGTCATCGTCGGTGCCGTGGTGCTGATCCTCGCGTGGGGGGTGACGTGGCGTCGTGAACAACTGGAACGGGCCGTGGAGCGGGCACGCAGTGAGGCCCGGACGGCGTCCCGTGAGGAGCACAGGACCTTCGTCGGGCGGCTCGACCACGAGCTGAAGAATCCGCTCACCGCGCTTCGGATGGGGATCGCGGAGGTGCGTCCTGCCGATCTGGCGACCTCGCTGCAGGGACAGGTGGAGCGATTGTCGTCGCTGGTGGCGGAGCTGCGCAAGATCAGCGAGATCGACGCCTACCCCGTCGCGGATGAGGCGGTCGACGTGTCGGAGGTGATCGGTGAGGTGATCGAGACGGTGGTGCCGGAGGACCGTGACGTGCAGCTGGCCTTCCCGCGTGCCCCGCGTCCGCTGCCGCCGGTCAGGGGGGACCGGGACCTGGTGTTCCTGGCGCTGTACAACATCATCGGCAATGCCGTGAAGTACTCGCAGTTCGGGGCGACACTGGAGATCCGGGGCACGGAGGACCGGGGGATGGCGGTCATCGACGTCGCCGACACCGGTCAGGGCATCCGGGCCAGCGAGGTGGAGCAGGTGTGGGGAGAGCTCTCCCGCGGCAAGGACGTGCGCCACATCCCGGGCAACGGCCTGGGCCTGCCGATGGTGGCGGCGGTGCTGCGGCGGCTGGGTGGTGAGTGTGAGCTCAGCTCCATCCACGGCAAGGGAACGACGGTGCGGATCCGTCTGCCGCTGGCGTGAGCGGCGCGGAGGCGCTGCGACGGCGCGCGACGACTCCGCTGGGCGCGGCAACCCAGGCACGCTCAAAGGGGTACGAATCGCCGTTCTGCTTGCGCGAGACCCCGGTGAAACGTTTCAGGGTCAAGCAACCTGCCAGTTCGTGCACGCCCTCCGGGGTCAGAGGTTCGCGATGGCGTAGTCGGCCTCGTCGGGGGTGAACATCTCGCCGTACTCGGAGACCAGCTGCGCGCGGATCGCGGCGGGCTCCATGGCCATGGTGTCGCGGTAGCTGACGGCGGCCTTGAGGGCCACGGCCCGCCAGTCGACCTTGACGTGCTCGACGGCGTAGCGTGCGGCGTCGGCGGGAAAATGATCCCCCTGCTCGGAGGTGAGCTGGTTGAACAGGCCCCGCTTGCTCAGGGGGTGGAAGCCGAGGTAGACCGCGGCCTTGGCCAACGCGGCCCGGTGGGTCTCGGGCAGGGGTCCGTCGAACTGTGGTGGCGTCGGTACGGTCATGGCACCCCTCATGCTGGAAACCTGCTTCTGTCTTCTGTGGTCACACTTTCGGCCAGGAACGGTTTGAATATAGCTCGCTGATGCGTCTGAGGGAAACCGGGAGGCCTGCTCAGGGGGCTTCATCAGGTGAGCGATCCGGGCGCACCGGGCTGGAAAGACGGTGGAGGCGTGTCAGCCCCGGGGCCTCCGCAGGGGCTGTCCGTGCTCGTCGACCCGCACCCAGGAGCCGCCCAAGGGGCGCAACTCAGCCGGATCGAAGTAGGAGGGGTCCTGCACGGTGATCTCCCACTGCTGCGAGTCGAAGACCTCGATCTGGAGAACGGTGCTCGTCTCGTCGCCGTCGAGATGTCCTCGCAGGGTCAGCTCGTTGCACTGGGTGGCCCATTGGGCACATTCCTCAATGGTGTCCCAGTCGAGGTCGACCGTGGACTCCTCTGCCTGGTTCAGGATTTCCCTGATCCTGCTCGGAGTTCCTTCTCTCGTCACCACCCAGGAATTGCTCATCTCCCAGGTGAGACCGAATGGGCGAATGGCAGGAATGATGTCAGCAAGGTCGATGAACCGGTCACCATGTTGTGTCGGAACGTCGAAGCGAAGCTTTTTCTCACTCATCGGCTTTCCTCTCTGGTTGTTCCCTCCGGCCCTCAGGGCTGTAATCGATCCAGCATAGACGAGTGCGACGTGGCTGGTGTGGATTCCGGCGAACGGCCCCGAGATCCCGGCCAGCGGGAGCAGGGGCACGCACGATCCCCCGAGCAGGGCGACATCTGGGTCATCGCAGGTGCCGCTGCCAGAGTTCCGCCGCTTTCTCGATGCTTCGGAAGGTCTGCAGGGCGGCTTCCACACTCCTGCTCAGCGGTTTGAGGGAGCGGGACATCAGGGCGAGGGCCTGGACCCGCTTCGAGATCGTCTCGAGTTCCACGTGCTCGGTGTGGTGCAGAACTGCCAGCAGTTCCTCACGGAGGGAGGGCAGAGCCTCTGCCGCCGCAGGGTGAGTGGCGGTTCTGACCACCTGGTCCAGGGCTTTCTCCAGATCGCGCCACGAAGCCGAAAGAGCACTGTTGGTTTCGTCGAGGTGCGTGCGTCTCGGTTCCAGCCGGTGGGTGATGCTGGTGAGCGTTGATGACTGGGGAGGGCGTCCCTGTGGGAGGGAATTGAACTTCGCGGTGAAGTCCTGGAACAGCTCCCGGAGGGCCTGGTCGAACTCCGAGGCGCGTGCTGTGAACCGGGGCATGAGAACGTCGTGAATTCGCTCCTGGAGCTCCAGCAGGCCGTCCTCATCGTCCTGCTCCGACGCCTCCGATGTGCTCTCCGCGGGTGGAGGTGCGGAATCGAACGCGTCGACCCGTTTGGCCAAGGCCTTGGCCACGGCCTGAGCGGTCCTGCGGAACTGTGAGGTACCCACCTCCAGCTCCTCCAGCGGGTGCTCAAGGGTGAGCCACTGACGCTCCGACATGGTTTCGCGAATCTGGGCCACCCCCGGGTCGCCCGCGACGTCGGGGCGGTTCCACCTGGGGTCCTTGACCAGCAGGGCCAGGATGCCGTCATGACCCTTGGTGGCCTCCCCGGCTCTGAACTCCAGGAACTCCTCACGGCAGACCTTCGAGCGGATGTAGCTGGGCGTGACCATGGCCAGCAGGAAGTTGGCGCGGGCCAGCTCCGTGGTCAGCCTGTTGCGCCACCGCTCCCCCCAGTTGATGGAGCTCCGATCCACGATGAGCTCCAACGAGGTCCCCGTCTCGGTCTGGTATGCCTTGGCCACCTGTTCGGCGAAGCTCACCAGCAGCCCATCGAACGTCTCGTCGTCGTTGTGGACGTAGCTGAGGAACACCGATGGGGTGTCGGGGGCGGGGGCGGTCACGGTGATGATCTCCTTACCGGTTGTGGATTGGGGGGTGCTGGACCACGCGCTCGGGTCGGTGAGGGCGCTCAGGGGCAGCGCCCAGATGTCCTCATCGAGCTGTTCCATCGCGGAACCGGTGTGAACCACGAATCCACGGTGCAGGCCGCCGTTGTCACGCAGTGCCCGCAGGCCCTTGAGGTCCTTCGGCGCGACGGCGGAGGCCAGCTTCACCTCGACGCCGACCCGGCGTCCGGTGCCATCCAGCAGGACCGCGTCCACCTCGTCGCCGGTCTTGTTGTCCCGCCAGTAGAAGAGCTGGCTGGGGACCTCGGTCCAGCCGAGTGACCCCATGAGCTGCTGCACGACCCAGGACTCGAGCACCTGCCCCAGAGCTTCCGGGGAGTCCGCGACGTCGTGGCCGGAGCGGGAGAGGACCTCGCAGGTGGCGGAGGTGTCGGTGGCGTGGACCTTCGGCATCACCCGGCTGGCCCGTGCCACACCGGCGCGGAGATTGTGCAGCTGGGTCAGCAGGAAGCGGCGTTCCAGCAGCTGGACGTATCGGGAGACCGTGCGCTGGTCCAGGTCGAGCCCCTGACCGAGGCGGGTCGCGTTGAACTGTCCTCCAGGGATGCGCAGGACGGCGTCCAGGACGGCCTGGGCGATTCCCACGTCCAGCCGCTCACCGGGGAGGAGCTGATCCCCGAGCAGGGCAAGGGTGTCGGAGCGGACGCGGCTCTCCAGGGCGCTGCGCGTCAGGGGAATGGCGGGGAGACAGTAGGAGGGCATCCCGCCGGTACGCACCAGGGCGACGAGATGTCGTTGGGTCAGGGCGCGCAGCTCGCTGGTTTCCAACGGGGCGTCGAAGAGAAGATCGATCAGGCTGGGGATGGTCCGCTGTGGCGAGGCGGTCAATTCGAAGGAGGTGAAGGGGTGCAGACGTAGCCGGGTGGACCTGCCCACCAAGGGATCGCTCCCTGCCATGGTGCCGCGCCCGACGGAGGCGGAGCCGGTCAGGAGCAACTGATGTTCCTCGGGCAGCCGATCCACCAGCTCCTTGGCCGCCCGGGTGAGGTCGGGGACCAGCTGGGCCTCATCCACGATGGCAGGGCGTGCCAGGCCCTCGAGCCAGCGCATCGGCTCAGCGGCGGCGCGGGCGCGCTCAGCGGGATCGTTGAGACTGCGGTAGGAGCGGTACTGCCCCTGGTCCTGCAGGTGACGCACCAGGGAGGACTTGCCCACGGCGCGACGCCCCTCGAGGATCAGCACCTTGTGGCTGGCGTGTTGCGGGAGGGCCTGCTGCAGTCCGCGGTTCCGGTACCTGAACGACATGGAAAAATCCTACATCGCATGTAGGAATTTTCCGACATGAGATGTAGGAAAATTCAGGTTTTGGCTTCTTCTTCAGCCTCGCCCGGTAGCGTTCAGTCCGGCTCCACCACGGCCCATCCGTTTTTGAAGCCCAGCAGCAACCGCCCCTCCGGGGCCGCGTGGACCGTGCGGATGTCGCGGACGCGCCATCTCAGCGTGGGGTGGAACGTCGTGATCGGATCGGACCAACCTCCGGTGGCGGTGTCGAGGAAGCGGAGCTCGCTCGCGAAGCAACACGCCCACATCGACCCTCCCGAGCCCGGGAGAACCACCAGCCATCGCACATCCCCCGTTGCCGGGTGATCGGCTCGGAGCACGACCTCGCCGTCGCGCAGCCTGCGTCCTTCCAGCACAGAGTCGTTACGGACGGTCACGGCCACCGCGCCACCCACGTGAGGGTCGTCGGCGAACAGGAACGGTGACGTGGACTCCCACAGCATTTCAGTCCTGCCCGCCTCGGGCTGCCAGGACATCACTGTTTCCGGGTTCTGTTGATGCACCAGGGCAAGGCGAAGAAACCCCTCGTGATCCCGGTATCCCTGGACCGTCACGGGGTCGACCCCTCCCTCGTGAACGTCTCCGAGCCGCGAGCCGGTCAGGTCCCACAGAGCCACCTCGCCCCAGCCCGAGGTGACGGCCACCAGCTCGGCGCTCCTGGCATCCGGCAGCGCCCAGACCTGCCACGCGGAATCCATCGGGACGGTGAGTGGTGGAAGAACCATCACGCCTGTCGCGGGATCGACCATCAGAAGTTCTTTCTCCGTGACGACACCGAGACGGGACGCGCCACTCGAGGTCCGGAACACCTCCAGGTCCTCGACCAGCGGACTCACGGGGTGTGATCTGCCCTCAAGGCACCACCGTCGGTAGCCGGTTCCCAGGTTCCAGCACTCGACGCTCCCGGAGTCGGTGGGCACGACGGCATGAGGAACGGAATCGATGGTCACGACCGCCAGGAGGTCCTCCCGATCCGCGGGCGTGATGGCCGGGTCGTGGCCTCCAGGCCCTGTCGGCTCCCGGAGGTCATTCCCCGTGAGGACATCCCGCACCCGAATCCAGCCGCCGCGATCCAACGTCACCGTACACACCCGGTCATCCAGCACGCATGAGGCGACGTTCATCACCGTCGGGTCCTGCTCGAAACACCTGATCCGGGGCATCACCTCGACAGCCTATGACGTGGTGTGCACCAACTTGCAGGTTGCTTGCTTGTGAAACGTTTCAGGTAGCGCGTCATTGAAGCAGAACGGCGATTCGTGCCTGCTGGGGGCTCGTGTGATCGAGCGGGTTCGGGTGGTCGTGCTGTCCAACGCGCCGGTGGAGATGGCGGCTGCGATGGAGGGTGCCGACTGGCGAGCGGATGTCGACGACCTCTTCGTCCCGGGTCCGCTCCGGCTCATGAGACCCGACCCGGAGTTCTGTCGCCTCGTCGCCGAACGGGTCGGCCCGAGGCCCGCCTTCATCGACGATCGCGAGCCGAACGTCGTCGCTGCCCGGGAACTCGGCTGGCAGGCGCACCTGTGGGTCGACGACGCCGACACCCGGGCCTGGCTCACTGAACTGGGTGTCCTGTCCTGGGTCCCCGGTCCGCCTGTCCTGGGTCTTGATTGCCTGTCTTGTTCCGGTTTGCCTGTCTTATTGGACAGGCAATTCGATTTAAGGCAGGCATTTCCTCCTCAAGACAGGTGAACCCGTCACAAGGCAGGCAAACCGGCGCCAAGATGGGCGAACCCGGGGCGGGGTCGTGGGTGGTGGGGGAGGGGAGTGCGGTTTCGATCAGAACTTTCGATCTGCTTCTTGACCTTCCGATCTTGTGCGGTATTGTAGGAACAACGAAAGTGTTTCGTAAGTGAAGGAAAGCCACGATGACTGTGGAGCGGGCAGATCGCGAGACCGCGATCCTGGCGAAGCTGGCCGACGACGGGTCGCTCAGCGTCGCCGCACTGGCCACCGACTTCGGGGTCTCCGAGGTCACCATCCGCGGCGACCTGCGCTCCCTCGAACAGCAGGGCATGCTGATCCGCACCCGCGGCGGGGCCCGTCCCATCACCTGGCAGGGCATCCTGCAGCGGCAGAAGATCAACGTCGAGGCCAAGGAACGCATCGCCCAGGAGGCGGCCTCGCTCATCGGCAACGACGACACCGTCATGATCGAGGCCGGCACCACCGCCGCGCTCATCGCGCGACACCTCACCAACCGGCGCGGCGTCCAGGTGGTCACCAACTCCACCCTCGTGTTCGCCAACGCCCGCCAGAACCCGGCCCTCAACATCATCCTCACCGGCGGGGTCTACCGGCCCGAGTCCGAATCCCTCGTCGGCCCCCTGGCCGAACGCGCCATCGCCGACTTCAACACGCGCATCGCCTTCCTCGGCACCGACGGCTTCTCCCCGGAACGAGGCCTGACCACCCGCTTCGTCGAAGGGGCGCAGGTCTCCACCCTGATGCGGGAACGCGCGGAGGAGACCTGGCTCGTCGCCGACTCCTCCAAGTTCGGGCAGGCCGGTTTCGTCACCTTCCTGCCCCTGGATGCCATCACCGGCATCATCACCGACTCCGGTCTCGCGGACGACGCCGCTGAGGCCCTGACCGAACACACCCAGCTGAGAATCGTCTAGGAGAGATCAAATGGCCACCGTCATCGTCATGCCAGCCCTCGGGAACAGCGTCGAGTCCTGCCTCATCGTGTCCTGGGCCGTGAAGGAGGGCGACACCATCGCGGAGAACAGCGTGCTGTGCGAGGTGGAGACCGACAAGGCCGCCATGGAGGTGCCCGCCACCGCCGCCGGAACCGTGCTGAAGCGGCTGTGGGAGGAGGGCGACGACGTCCCCGTCATGCAGCCCCTCCTGGTGGTCGGCGAACCCGGGGAGGACCCGGCCCCGGCGCTGGCCGAGGCGGGCTTCGGCGACGCCGCACCCACCCCTGCCCCCGAGGAGGCCCCGGCTGAGACCCCCGCAGCCGAACCGACCCCTGCCGCAGCCATTCCCGCCGCCCCGGTCGGCGACGCCCCCGGTGCCAGCCCCCGCGCCCGCAACCTCGCCGCCGCCGAGGGGATCGACCTCGCCTCGGTGCCTGCAGGAACCGGGCCCGAGGGCCGCATCATCGCCCGCGACGTCGCCGCCGTCGCCGACGGCACCACCAAGGCCGCCGCCCGTGCCGGGGCGACCGCCGGTGAGGGCACCGGACTGGGCGGACGCGTCTCCCAGGCCGATCTCGCCGGTTCCGCCACCGACGCCGCTCCGGCCGCCCCGACCTCGGAGGCCGCCAAGCCCGCCGTCGTCAGCACCGAGACCGACTTCCCCGGCCCCAGCACCCAGACCCCGCTCAAGGGCATCCGCAAGGTCATCTCCGAACGGATGATGCACTCGCTGGCCAGCTCCGCGCAGCTCACCTACACCGCCACCGCCAGGGCCCAGGGCCTGCTCGACCTGCGCAAGAGGCTCAAGGCCTCCGACCCGGCGCTCGGCCTGACCAAGGTGACCATCGGCGACCTCGTCGGCTTCGCCGCCGTCAAGACCGCCGCCAAGCACCCCAGCCACAACGCCCACCTCGAGGACGGGGTGCTCACCACCTTCGAGCGCGTCCACCTGGGATTCGCCTGCGACACCCCGCGCGGCCTGCTGGTCCCCACCGTGCGCGACGCCTCCCGGATGACGCTCGGCCAGTTCTCGGCGGTCTCCAAGGAACTCGCGGCCCAGGCCATCGAGGGCAACATCAACCCCGACCTGCTGAGTGGCGCCACCTTCACCGTCTCCAACCTCGGTGGCTTCGGCATCGAGTCCTTCACCCCGCTGCTCAACGTGCCGCAGACCGCCATCCTCGGGGTCGACGCCATCGTCCCGCGTGCCTGGGTCAACGAGAAGGGCAAGACCAAGGTCGAGCAGCGCATCGGGCTGTCCCTGACCGCCGACCACCGGGTCATCGACGGTGCGGACGCCGCCCGCTTCCTGGCCGATCTCGTGGCCTTCATCGAGAACATCGAATTCACCGTGATGCTGTGAGAGGAACTGACATGACCAACTACGACGTCATCGTCCTGGGCGGCGGCCCCGGCGGCTACATCGCCGCTGAGCGGCTCGGCCACGCCGGGAAGAAGGTGCTCCTGGTCGAGGCCACCGCACTCGGTGGCACCTGCCTCAACGTCGGCTGCATCCCCACCAAGACCCTGCTGGGGGCCGCCAAGACCTACGACCACGCCGTCCACGGCGCCCAGTTCGGCGTCCACGTCGACGGGGCCCGCATCGACTGGCCCGCCCTCCAGAAGTGGAAGGACAAGGTGGTGGCCACCCTCGTCGGGGGAGTCGGCGCCACGGAGAAGAAGGCCGGGGTCACCGTCATCCACGGCCACGGTCACTTCGACGGTCCGGGCAAGGTCACCGTCGACGGCACCACCCACACCGCCACCCACGTCATCCTCGCCACCGGTTCGGTGCCCGTGATGCCGCCGATCCCCGGGGCCACCGACAACCCACGGGTCATCGATTCCACCGGCGCACTGTCCCTGCCCGAGATCCCGAAGCGTCTCGCCGTCATCGGCGGCGGTGTCATCGGTGTGGAGTTCGCCTCCCTGTACTCGATGCTCGGCACCGAGGTCACCGTCATCGAGATGCTGCCGGAGATCATCCCCTTCGCGGACGACGACGTGGCGGCCCAGCTCCGCAAGGCCCTCGACAAGGTCACCTTCAAGCTCAGCTGCAAGGTCACCGCCATCGACGGTGGCACCGTCCGCTGGACCACCGCCGACGGCGCGGAGGAGTCAGTCGAGGCCGACCACGTGCTCATGGCGGTCGGTCGCAGACCTGCCGTCGAGGGCTGGGGCGCGGAGCACACCGGGCTGGAGTTCTCACCGCGTGGGATCGTCGTCGACGACCGGATGCGCACCAACCTGCCAGGTGTGTGGGCCATCGGCGACGTCACCGGCCGCAGCCTGCTGGCCCACGCCGCCTACCGGATGGGTGAGGTGGCCGCCGCCAACATCATCGACCCCGAGGCCCACCGGCGCGGCGAGGTGATGCGCTGGCACACCGTGCCATGGGCCGTCTACACCGCCCCCGAGTGTGCCGGAATCGGGCTCACCGAGGCCGCGGCGAAGAACCAGGGCCGCAAGGTGATCACCGCCAGCGTCCCCGGCTACATGTCCGGCCGCTTCGTCGCGGAGAACGGGCTCAGTGCCCCCGCCGTCGCGAAACTCATCCTCGACGCGGAGACCCGCCAGGTGCTCGGCATCCACGTCCTCGGCTCGTACGCGGCCGAGATGATCTGGGGTGCCTCCGCCGTGCTGGAGACCGAACTGGATCTCACCGACCTGCGCCAGTTGGTCTTCCCCCATCCCACCGTCAGCGAACTCATCCGAGAAGCAGCTTGGGCCGCGAAGGCCTGAGAACCGAAAGAAAGATCATGACCAAATCCCTCATCGTCGATCCGAGCAACGTCCGCGCCACGTCGGTCATCCAGGCCCCCGAGGTGCCCGTCAACGCCTACCAGCCCAACTTCAAGGCGGAGCTGAAGCGTTACGGCAAACAGGGCCTCATCGACATCCTCCACGACATGATCGCCATCCGGCAGTTCGAGACCATGCTGGATGCGATCAAGAAGACCGGGGCCTGGAACGGCGTCGAGTACAACCACCGCGGCCCCGCCCACCTCAGCATCGGGCAGGAGTCCGCGGTGGTCGGCCAGGCCTCGCAGCTGAGCCCCGACGACTTCCTGTTCGGCTCCCACCGCAGCCACGGTGAGATCCTCGCCAAGTGCTTCTCCGCGGCCCGCAAGCTGGACCCGGAGCGCCTCGAGGAGATCATGAAGACCTTCCTGGACGGTGAGACCCTGGGGCTGGCCGAGCAGATCGGGCACGAGGACCTCGCCGAGCTGGCCGAGAACTTCATCGTCTACGGCACCGTCGCGGAGACCTTCGCCCGCAGCGCGGGCTTCAACCGGGGACTGGGCGGCTCGATGCACGCCTTCTTCGCCCCCTTCGGCTCCATGCCGAACAATGCCATCGTCGGTGGTTCCGCCGACGTCGCCACCGGATCGGCGCTGTTCAAGCGGATCAACAACCAGCCCGGCATCGTCATCGCCAACATCGGTGACGCCTCCATGGGCTGCGGCCCGGTGTGGGAGGCCATGATGATGGCCGCCATGGACCAGTACCGCACCCTGTGGCAGGACGGCGTGAGCGGCAACCCGCCGATCTGGTTCAACTTCTTCAACAACTTCTACGGCATGGGTGGCCAGACCTCCGGCGAGACCATGGGCTACGACATCCTGGCGCGGGTCGGCATGGGTGTGAACCCGGAGGCGATGCACGCCGAGCGGGTCGACGGCCTCAACCCGCTCGCCGTCGCCGACGCCGTGAACCGCAAGCGGGAGCTGCTGGAGTCGGGCCGTGGCCCGGTGCTGACCGACACCATCACCTACCGTTTCTCCGGGCACTCGCCGTCGGACGCGTCGTCGTACCGCACCCGCGAGGAGGTCGAGCTGTGGGAGGCCCACGACTGCGTCAAGACCTACTCCGAGTACCTCATCAAGAACAAGGTGCTGACCGAGGGCGAGATCGACGACATCCAGGCGAGGTTCGACGAGCGGCTGACGAAGATCATCGCGCTCGCCACCAAGGACGAGGACGTCTCGCCGCGGGTCCACATGGACTTCATCGAGACCGTCATGTACTCGAACGGCAACAAGCCCTCACTGGACGAGTCGCGTGAACCGCAGCTCAGCGAACCCTTGGCCGAGAACGCCCGGGTGAAGTCGCTGGCCAACAAGGCCCGGTTCCACAAGGACGCCTCCGGCAAGGTGGTCTCCAAGGTCAAGGCCTTCTCCTACCGCGACGCGATCTTCGAGGCCGTCGCCCACGCCTTCGCCACCGACCCGACGATGGCCGCCTGGGGTGAGGAGAACCGCGACTGGGGTGGTGCCTTCGCCGTCTACCGTGGCCTGACCGAGCTGCTGCCCTACCACCGGCTGTTCAACTCTCCCATCTCCGAGGCCGCGATCGTCGGCGCCGGGGTCGGCTACGCCCTCTCCGGTGGGCGTGCCCTGGTGGAGCTGATGTACTGCGACTTCCTCGGCCGCGCCGGGGACGAGATCTTCAACCAGGCCCCGAAGTGGCAGGCCATGTCCGGTGGGCTGCTGGAGATGCCGCTGGTGATGCGCATCTCGGTGGGCGCCAAGTACGGTGCCCAGCACAGCCAGGACTGGGCGGCGTTCTGCGCCCACATGCCCGGGCTGAAGGTCTACTACCCGGCCACCCCCTACGACGCCAAGGGCATGATGAACCTGGCGCTGCGCGGCACCGACCCGGTGGTGTTCTTCGAGTCCCAGATGCTCTACGACGTTGCCGAGCAGTTCGTCGCCGACGGTGTGCCGGAGGGCTACTACGAGGTCGAGGAGGGCCAGCCGGTGATCCGTCGTGAGGGCAGCGACCTCACCATCGCCTGCATCGGCCCCACCCTGTACCGGGTGCTGGAGGCCGCCGACCAGCTGGAGGCCACCTACGGTGTCTCCACCGAGGTCATCGACCTGCGCTTCATCGCCCCGCTGAACCTCGATCGTGTCGTCGAGTCGGTGAAGAAGACCGGACGACTGCTGCTGACCTCCGACGCGGTGGAACGTGGCTCCTTCCTGCATGACGTGGCCAGCAAGATCCAGACCCTGGCCTTCGACCACCTCGACGCCCCGGTCACCGTCGTCGGGTCCCGCAACGCCATCACCCCGGCGGCGGAGCTGGAGAAGGAGTACTTCCCGCAGCCCGAATGGATCATCGACGCGGTCCACGAGCGCATCCTGCCGCTGAAGGGACACGTGCCCAGCAGCAACCAGACCACGGCTGAGCTGGCCCGCCGGGCACGTCTCGGTCTGTGACAGATGTCCGCCGGGCCGGGTCCACGCACACCCGGCCCGGCGGTCCACACCTCCACCCACGGCATCCATCCGCACCAAGGACCCCCATGCATGTGACCAACGATCCCCAACGTTCCCCACAGGAGCGCCTCGAGGCACTCCGTGCCGTCGCGGCGAGCGAGACCTTCCCCGAGTGGGTGGTCGAGTCCAACAACCACATCCACACGTGCTACTCGTTCAGCCCCTACACCCCGACCGGGGCCGCGCTCGCGGCCAGGCGGGCCGGGCTGCGCGTGGTGGGTTCCGTCGACCACGACTCGATCGCCGCCGCCGACGAGATGACCCGCGCCACCCGTATCCTCGGGATGGGATCGGTCACCGGTTTCGAGTGCCGGGCCTTCTTCGGCGACGGTTTCGAGGATCGCAAGCTCAACAACCCCGACTCCAAGGGCATCGCCTACATGACGGTCCAGGGTGTGCCCGCGCCGTCGCGGGAGAAGGTGGAGCAGTGGCTCGCCCCGAGACGGGAGGCGCGGCTGGAGCGGACCCTCCGGATGGCGGCGGCGGCCAACGAGATCCTCACCGGTCTCGGGCTCGCCCCCTTCGATCCCCAGACCGACATGGTGGCGCGCAGCCAGTACCGTGACGGCGGTGGCATCACGGAGCGGCACCTGCTGGCCGCGATGGCCGATGCACTGATCGCCGGTTTCGGCCGTGGTGAGGCCCTGCTGACCGGGCTGAAGGGCATGGGGCTCACCGTGCCGACCAAGCTGGCGGGAATCCTCGGTGACGAGGACAACCCCCACCTGACCTTCGATCTGCTGGGGGTGCTCAAGGCCGAGTACCTGGGCAAGATCTACATCCAACCCACCACCGAGTGCCCGAGTGCCGTCGAGGTCGTCGAGCTGGCCGACTCCGTCGGGGCGATCGCCACCTACGCCTACCTGGGCGACGTCTCCGCCTCCCCGACCGGCGACAAGAAGGCCGAGAAGTTCGAGGACGAGTTCCTGGACGAGTTGTTCGTCGGTATGGCCGAGCGAGGGCTCAGGGCCGTGACCTACATGCCACCGCGCAACACCCCGGAGCAGATCGAGCGCATCCACCAGCTCTCCGTGCAGCACGGCATGCTGGAGATCTCCGGGGTGGACATCAACACCCCGCGGCAGGTCTTCACCTGCCCGGAGCTGCGGGACCCGGGGCTCGCCGACCTCAACGAGGCCACCTGGGCGCTCGTCGCCCACGAGGCGCTGGCCTCGATCGACCCGTCGGTGCACCTGCTCGGAGAGGGACGCCTGGCCCCGGAGCAGCTGGCGGAGCGCATCCGCACCTTCGCACCCCTCGGACGTGACCACGCCGACGGTGCCGAGACCGGCGACCTCCTCACCCGCCTCAACTGAAAGGAACCCTCATGAGCAACACGGCACGTATCCGGGGGGCCTTCCTCAACGCCCTGGGCCGCCCCGTCATCCTCAGACGACGTGACGCCGAGCCGACCCTGGAGCTGGGCCCCGACCTCGCGGTTCCCGCAGATCTCAGCCTTCCCGCCGTCGTCCGGGTGGGCGAGGAGACCTTCGAGGTCACCGCACCCAGCCGTGGCGAACGCGAGATCAGTGGTCGTGTCGCGCTGGTCACCGGTGGCGCGCAGGGCTTCGGGGCGGAGATCGCCAAGGGGCTGGTCGAGCAGGGATGCTTCGTCTTCATCGCCGACCTCAACGGCGAGGGAGCCGCCGCGAAGTGCGACGAGCTCGGGGCGGAGGTCACCCACCCGATCACCGTCGACGTCGCCGACGAGGAGTCGGTCGCCGCGATGGCCGACGAGGTGGAACGGGTCACCGGCGGACTGGACCTGGTGATCTCCAACGCAGGGATCGTCCGGGCCGGATCCGTGCTGGAGCAGGACGTCGCGAGTTTCAAGCTGTCCACCGACATCAACTACGTGGCGTTCTTCCTGGTCACCAAGCACCTGGGGGCACTGCTCGCCCGTCAGCACGAGACCGCCCCGAACTGGCTGACCGACATCATCCAGATCAACTCGAAGTCCGGGCTGGTCGGTTCCAACAAGAACGGTGCCTACGCGGGGTCGAAGTTCGGCGGCATCGGCCTGGTGCAGTCGTTCGCGCTGGAACTGGTGGAGCACGGCATCAAGGTCAACGCCGTGTGCCCCGGCAACTTCTACGACGGCCCGCTGTGGTCCGACCCGGACCGCGGGCTGTTCGTGCAGTACCTCAACTCCGGCAAGGTACCGGGCGCCAGGACCGTCGCCGACGTCAAGGCCTTCTACGAGGCGAAGGTCCCGATGCGACGCGGCACCACCGGCATCGACGTGCTGCGCGCCATCTGCTACATCGTCGAGCAGGCCTACGAGACCGGCCAGGCCGTGCCGGTCACCGGCGGCCAGGTCATGCTCAGTTCCTAGCCAGAGCCCTTCAAGGAGAGAATCATGAGTGAGCTTCCCGCCACCCAGTACGCCATCCAGATCGTCGGCAAGGACGAGTTCATCCTCAACCCCGCCAAGGAGGTCGACCCCGTCGGGCCGCACCAGATGATGCTCCAGGTGGAGGCCTGCGGCATCTGCTTCAGCGACACCAAGCTGCTGCACGCCTTCGACACCCACCCGCGCAAGGCGGAGGTGATCTCAGGGATCACCCCTGAGGCGCTGGCCGAGATCCCGAACTACCGTCCCGGCACCCAACCGACGGTGCCCGGCCACGAGCCGGTGTGCCGGATCATCCAGGTCGGGGACCAGGTCACCCACTTCAAGGTCGGCGACCGGGTGCTGGTCCAGGCGGACTGGAAGCACCTGCGCACCCCGGCCTCGAACGGGGCGTTCGGGTACAACTTCGACGGGGCGCTGCAGGAGTACGTCGTCGTCGATGAGCGCTGCGTGGTCGCCCCGAACGGGGAGGAGTTCCTGATCCACGTCTCCGACGGGCCATCTGCCGCCGCCGTCGGTCTCATCGAGCCGTGGGCCACCGTCGAGGGCTCCTATGCCTGGGCCGAGCGCAACCACGTCGCCGACGGTGGACGGTTGCTGGTCGTCGGTGAGGGCGAGCTCGGGGCGCTGCTGGAGACGCACACCCCGGCGGAGGTCGTGAAGGTCACCGCCAACGAGCTCGACGGTCTCACCGGCCAGGCCTTCGACGACATCGTCTTCTTCGGCTCGGACGCGGACGCCGTCGAGAAGGCCGCGAAGCTGCTCGGCATGCGTGGCACCTTCTGCCTGGTGCTGGGTGGGGAGACCCTGGAGCGCAAGGTCTCGTTGGACATCGGCCGGGTCCACTACGACTTCATCCGGTTCTGCGGCACCACCGGGGACGACCCCGTCGAGGGCTACAGCTGGATCCCGGAAACGGGTGAGCTGCGCGAGGGGGACAAGGTGGCCATCATCGGTGCCGCCGGTCCGATGGGGCAGATGCACACGATGCGGGCCGTGACCTCCGGGGTGCCCGGCATCACCGTCGACGGCACCGACCTCAGCGACGAGCGACTGGCGGGCCTCCAGGCCGTCGTCGGTCCGGTGGCGGAGGCGAAGGGGGTGCCGCTTGCGATCATCAACACCGGGAACACGCAGCTGGTCCCCGGGTACACCCACATCTCCTGCATGGTCCCGGTGCCCGCACTGGTCTCGCAGGCGGTGGATCTCGCGGCCGAGGGGGCGATCCTCAACGCATTCGCGGGCATCCCGGCCGGGACCTACGGCGACTTCGACCTGCAGGGCATCGTGGAGCGTCGCATCTTCATGCTCGGCACCTCCGGCTCGGACGTCTCGGACATGCGCACGGTGCTGCGGAAGATCGAGGAGGGGATCATCGACACCACGATCTCCCTCGACGCGGTGACGGGCATGGCCGGTTTCGCCGACGCCATCGGCTCGGTCATCAACCGCACCTCGGGAGGCAAGATCATGGTCTTCCCGATGCTCCACGACCTGGAGCTGACACGTCTTGTCGACATGGAGACCAAGCTCCCGCACGTCGCGGCGAAACTGAAGGACGGCCGCTGGACGAAGGAGGCCGAGGAGGCCCTGCTGGCAGGCGAGTGACCAGATCCGTCCTTCCTCCCAGGGCACCGACCCGACCAGTGGTGGGAGGACAAGGAACCCGGCCCGGTCAGCGGAACGTCGCGCTGACCGGGCCGGGTTTTCTCACCTTCCGGTGCTGGGCAGACCAGGCCTTGTCACCGGCAGCACCGGCTTCATCGGCTTCTGGGGCTTCCCGCCCCCGCCCGGGGTTCCCGGCAGTCCCGGGGCCTCAGGGGTACCCGGGACCCGGATCTGCAGGGTGATGGTCACGACCCGTCGGGTGGTGTTCCCGGCGGAGTCGGTGGCGCTCAGCTCCAGCTCGGTCGCGTGGCCGGGGACCAGCGTCGTCGCGTCGAAGACCAGCTCCAGGGCTCCGTCCTCCGGGTCGGTGGCCTGGTAGGCCTCACGGATCGCCTGCCTCGGATCCTTGCCCGCCTCGACGGTCACGGTGTCGGGACCGGTGATCGTGGGGGGTTCGTCGACGTTCACCACCGACGAGGCCACGGCGCTGTTCCCGGCCTTGTCCCGGGCGACGGCGGAGATCGTGTGCCGTCCGGAGGTGAGATCGGGCAGGTCCTTCAACCGCAGGGTGACCTGCTTGGAGGTCTCAGCGATCCCTTCGGAGCCAGTGGTGCTGCTGACCACCTCCTCCTGCCGGTACTCGGTGTGTCCTGCCCTCGGATGTGGCACCAGGGCGACCACCTCCGTCGCCACCTCGCGATCGTCGAGAAGGACCGTGAGGCTCTCCAGGTGCTCATCGGTGGCGGTGACGGTGAACTCGGCATCACGCCCGAGGGTGCGTGCCTGATCGTCGATGCCGACCTTCGGGGCGGTGTCGTCCAGCACGACGGGCACCTGCTGCTCGAACCCGTTGCCCATGCCGTCCTTGAGGCTCAGGAGCATGGTCTGGCCGCCCTTGGCACCGGGGACGGTGGTGCTGAACGGAAGGCGGTTGTCCGCACCGGAGTCCCACAGGTTCTCGAACTCCTCGACCACGTTGCCGTTGACCTCGAGCCTGTACCCGAACTCGTTGTCCCAGACCTCACCGGAGAGCTGGATGTCGCTCGGCTGCTCCCTGAGGTAGATCGCCCCGTCGGCATGGAGCCGAGGATCCACCGTGAGGTCGATACCCGGCAGCGCACGGTCGTAGACCATCCGCCAGGATCCCTCGATCCGTTCCCCGTTCTTGGCGACCGCGACGTAACCGACCCGGTTGATCGCGTTGCTCAGGTCGATCGGGATGGAGAATCGCAGCTCGTCGTCCAGTTCGACGTCCTTGCCGCCCACCTGGAACGACCTCGGCTCCTCGGAGAGCCTGCCCGTCACGGTCAGGCGTGCCGCCAGCTCGCCGGGCTGGGCGTCCTGGTTGACGATCTCCAGGTTCTGGAAGGCGGGATTGACGAGGTAGGCGGACTGACCGAACCGGCCGCCCCGCATCATCGGGTCGTCGAAGATGGCGTGCAGGCCCTCCTGCGACGCGCGTCCCGCGATGGGCCAGGCCTTCGCGGCGGAGTTGGCGTAGTCCTCCCGTTGCTTGTACGTGGATGCGTGGTCGAGGGCCACCAACACCAGGAAGGACTGCTGCTCGGTCGGGGTGAAGACGTGCGTGAACCGCCCCTCGTCGTCCAGGGTGATCTCCTCGAGCCCGTTCTCGAGCAGGGCCACATCGGTCGGAGCGGCGAGGTCGTCGCTCACCCGGCCACTGATGGTCACCGTCCCGTCCGGGGCCGGTACCAGCTCTCCGTTCTCGTTGAGCGGGGCCGAGGTGATCTGCAGGGTCGGTGGGGTGGTGTCGTACCCCAACCAGTGGTCGGTACGACCCAGCTCATCCCCGTTGGCGGAGTGGGCGACGAAGTCGAGCTCGGTCCTGCCCGGCGTCAACGGGACCAGCACCCGCGCCCTGCCCTCGGTGATCTCGACGGGGGCACCGTTCCACTCCACCCGGGCCACCCCCGGGGCCACGACGAGGTCGATCACTGCCTTGCCGTCGATGATCTCCGGGTGCAGGAAGGGCACGGAGTCCTTCCCGATCCAGCGATCCACCTTGTGGCTGTTCAGGACCCTGATGGGACGGGTCTGGTAGAAGTCGCGCAGCTCCGTGGTGTTGCCGGCCTTGTCCATGGCGAGGATCTCGACGTAGGAGTCGCCGCCCGCGATCGCGGCCGGGATGGTGAAGGTGTAGGTGCCCGGGGAGGTGATCGTCGGCTCGAACACCGTCGCGCTGGCCGCGTCCCTGGCGAACACCCCGGCGGGGTTCTCCAGACCGGAGCGGTCATCCGACGCGGTCACGGTGTACAGGCGGGACCCGTCGGGCTGCGGCACGACGGTGAACGAGGCCTCGGGAGCGACGGTGTCGATGCCGATGGACAGCTCCGTCACCTGCCAGTCGAAGTCCTCGGACAGACGCGAGCGGATGCGGTAGCGGTAGGTGCCGAGATCAGCATCAGGGACCTTCTCGAAGGTGGCGGTGTCGGGATCGTAGAGGGTGCCGTCCCAGGCCTGGTTCGTCGCTCCCTCGGCCGCGGACTGGATCGCAGGCGGAACCAGGCGCAGCGGCAGTCGGCTCATGTCGCGTTCGGTGCCGAAGCTTCTCACCACGGCGCCGTCCTTGACCACCTCGAACTGGATCTCACCGGCGGAACGCAGCAGCATGTACAGCGGGAACAGTTCGTCGAAGAAGCCGTCACCGTTCGGGGACATCCACTGTGATGAGGTCTCGGTGTGGCCCAGGGGTCCGTAGAGCTGGGTCAGGTTGGCCTGGTCCGGGCCCAGGACCCCGTCCAGGACGGGGGTCCTCCCGTCCTGCCGTGGATGGTCGATGATCGGTTCGGCGTTCCAGTCGCCGACGAAGCCGAGGTAGGGGATGGCCAGGTCGGGCTGGTCGTCCTCGCCCGAGTCGAGGGTGGCCCACCCCTGGATCCAGTGCCGCTCCGAGGTGTCGGGGGTGAGGGTGTAGTCGAGCGTCGCGGTGCCACCGGCCGGGACGGTGACGCTGCGGACCTGTGGGCTGAGCTCCTCGGTGTCGTGGCATCCGGTGGTGTTGGCCTCGCCCGCCTGCTGGCTCTCGGTGACCACGCAGGTCGCGCCGGTGGTGAAGGTGTGGTCACGGTCGTCACGGTTGGTGAGGGTCACGGTGAAGGTCCGGGGTCCGTCGACCTGGCGCAGGGCGATCGTGGGGTGGCCGTCGACCGTGGCGAACACCCGGGTGTTGACGGCGTCGACGGTCTGGATCAGACCGGCCCCGATCTGACGGGGTGCGTAGGGCTGGCCGGGGCTGTGCTCCAGGATCTTCGCGGTGTTGGAGAAGGCCGTGCGGAGCAGCTGGTTTCGTTCGCCCGCCGTGAGATCCGGGTACATCTCCCGGTACTTCGTCAGGGCGAGGGCGAAGGCGCCCGCCACATGGGGTGCGGCCATGGAGGTTCCGGACTCCTCCAGGTAGGCGTTGTCGTTGATCGTCGAACGCACGTTGCCGCCGATTCCTGCCAGCTGCGGCTTGAAGTCCAGCTCCGGGGTGGCTCCCCAGGAGCTGAAGTCGGAGGCCCGCAGGGTGGGGCTGAGCTCCAGCAGCCTGGTCTTCCCGGTCAAGGTGATCCGGGCAGTTCCGTCGTTGTTCGCGATGGCCTGTTTCAGTTGCTCGCCCACCGAGTGGAACATGAACGCCCCGGGAATGGTGAAGTCCTGCAGACCTGACATCCCCGTGAAGTTCTCACCGCCAGCGGCGTTGTTGTAGACGATGACGCCGATGGCCCCGGCCTCGACGGCGTTGGTGAACTTGTCGGTGAAGGACACCTCGCCACGCTCGATGAGGGCGAAGTTGCCGGTGGTGTGGGCCGGGAAGTCCTCCGGGCGTCCGAATCCGGCGAAGACGATGCCGTGTTCCTGCTCGTCGGTCCGGCCGATCTGGAGCTTGTAGGGAAGCTCCACCGGCCCGTTCGCGGTGTTCACCGTCGCGAGGGTGGCCAGGCTGTGGCTGTTGTCCACCGACGCGATGGACAGGGCCTCGGTCGTCGAGGCCGGGTTGCCCATGGTCCCGTCGTCGAGCATGGAGCTGTGGTCGACGGTGCTCCCGTTCGAGGAGCCGTTCAGGCCGTCGTTGCCGGCGGCGACGATGACCTGGACACCGGCGGCCTGGGCGGCGGCGATCGCCCTGCCCTGCCCGATGGAGGACTCGTTGGTGCCGTTGGCGGCGCCCAGCGACATGTTAATGATGTCGGCCCCCATCGTCACCGAGTCCTCGATGGCGGCGATGATGTCATCCTCCTTCGCGCCCCCCTGGGCCGGATCGTTGGAGAACACCTTCATGGCCAGCAGCTGGGCATTGGGGGCGATGCCGTTGATCCGACCGTTGGTGGTGACGTCAGCATCCGGGCCGCCGTTGGCCGCGACGATCCCGGCGACGTGCATGCCGTGCATCGAGGCGGTGGCGTCGACGAAGTTGGAGTTCTGGTCGGCGTAGTTCCAGCCGTAGGGCACCTTCGCCGTGGCGTGCTCGCCCTGGGGGGTGAGCTTGGTCGCCACGCCGTCGTCGAGCCGCATGTCCTGGTGTGTCGGGTCGATGCCGGTGTCGATGACGGAGACCACGATGCCGGCGCCGTCGACACCCAGGTCGGTCCGGGCGGCAACACTCTGGGTGAGCTCGCCTGCGGTCTGCATCGAGGTCTGGTAGGTCTTCACCTTCTGGACCGTCTCGACGTCCGGGTCGGCGGCCAGGGCCCGGAGCCGACTCTTCGGGAGGGTGGCGGAGAACCCGTCCACCAGGTGGCCGAACCTGCGGCGGACGTCGAACCCCTCGACGCCGGCCCAGCGGCCGAGCACCCGGTCCAGGGCCTCTTCCTGCTTCAGCAGGACGATCACGTGCTGGGGTTCGTCAGGGCTTCCCGGGCCGGTCCCCGGCACAGCGGGGGTCTCGCTCCGAAACGGTGGTGGCGCAGGGGGTTCCTCGGCCACGGCGGATGGGCTCACCAGGGTGAGCAGCAACGACAGGGCAGCTGTCGTCACCAGGGCTTTCCTCATTGATCGTCCTCGGGGTCGGGGCCCAGCGGTTGGGCCTGAAGGTCGCGTCATCCTAACAACGCCGACTCGTGGGAGGAAGGGCTTGTCCAAGCCCTTCACCTTTGGCCAGGAACTGCTTCTCGGGCCCATTCCGAGGGGGTCTCCGCGCATCGTCGCACCCCCGTGAAGTGGCAGTCGGCCACAAGGATGACACCCGGTTCGTGGTATCCCATCCGATCGGCCACCTCGGGATGACTGCCACACTTGCGACGTGCGGACGCGACGGCGTCCCCGTGGTGAGGAGGAAACGTGTCTGATCTTGGTCTCCAGGAGCTGGTCGGGTGGGTCGAGCACTCAGGGACCCTGTCGCAGTTCATGCACCGCCCGCTCGGTGAGGAGATCGTCGCCGCGTATCGAAGGCATGCGCGGCGACTCCACCCCCGGCTCCACATGGCCGGGCTCTCGGCCAGAGGGGCGGTGCTCGCGCTGCGTTGCGACGGTGCGCTGACCCACGTGCTGGCCGGGATGAGGGCATCCGGCCGCAACGAGTTCCTGGCCGAACCCGAGGCGTGGGAGTCCTGGGTCCAGCTGTGCTCGTCACGCGGCGCCCAGTGGACAGAACGGCTCGTCGCAGCGGCGGGAGGCGGTGACCTCGATGCCCATCCCCTGCTGGAGCGACTGGTCACCGAGCACGGGTTGTCCGAGCCGGGATGGTTCCGGCTGGCCCGGCTCGGGCACCCGGACGGCGTCGGGGTCGTGCCCGAGGCCGGTGACGAGGTGCTGTGGTACCGACATCTGCTGGAGGCCCTCGACGCCATGCCGCAGGCGGAACGCGCGGAGACCGGAGCCGCCGTCGTCGAGGCGTTGACCGACCACTCGACATGGCACCCCTGGCACCTGGGGGACTGGGCGGTCCCACTGCTGGTGCGGCTGGGTGCCACGGAGGAACAGGTCCTGTGGCGACCCCGTGAGTGGCCGGTGTCGGTCACGGCTGGAGAACGCGAGCGGTACCACGACGAGTTCCTGGCCGCCGTCGTGGAGCGCGGTCACGGATTCGCGGCGGAGGTCGTCGCGGTGGCCGAGGGTGATCCCTTGGCCCTGCGTGGTGCCCTCGACCTGGTGGAGCTGCTCGTCCACCACCACGACCTCCCGTTGCCCACGCGGCGGGAGTACTGGAAGGCGTGGTGGCGCGACTCGTCCACCCCGAAGGTCGGGCGACGGTGGCAGGAGCAGTTCCTCGCCGCCTGCGCGGTCCGGGATGCCATGGCGCCCTTCGCGGAACCCGAGGAACGCATGCGTGAGGTCGAGGATGCGGCCGTAGCGGTCCGCACCGCCGGGGAGGTCGATGATGCGGCCCTGACCGGCGCGCTCATCGCGGTGTGGGAACGCGGGGACCGGGTCTCCTCGCAGCGGGCCGTGGTGCAGTGGGTCCAGGCGCTCGCTCTGGCGGATCGCCTTCGTGTCGAGCGTGCCCGGCTCATCGCGGTCCTGCCCGTGCTGGACGGGGTGGCCGTGACCTTCGTGACCGAACTGCTGCTGACCCTGGACCTGGACGAGGCCGAGCTGACCGAGATCGCCCTCGTCGTGCTGCCCCACGGCTCCCGAGCGGTTGTCCGCAAGGTGCTGGGGGCCCTGGAGGGGATCGAAGCGGTGTCCGGGGAACTCGTCGAGACCGTCGCGATGGTGGCGGACGGAGCGGATGTCCGAGCAGCGCAGCAGGCGCGGGTACTCATCGAGATCTGGGGTGGGAACGGCTGAACACGTTCCGGTGAGTCAGACTTTTGGCCATCACATCGGGTGGAAGTTCGACCTGGCCAAAAGGCCAGCCGAGTCGTCGAACCCGTCGGGGTGTCCCGCCCTTAGCCTCGCTGAACATGACTGGATTCCATGCGGCCCTGGCCACACTTGCGCCCTTCCCCAGCGAGGCCTCGAGGAAGGAGGACGAGGCCTACCGGTTGGTCTACCGGCGGTGGACCTCGACGGGGCCGCTCGGTTCCCGGGAGTACACGGTGGAGGGGAACCGGGTGCGGCTGGTGGAGGTGGACTCCGCGGACCGTGTCGTGCAGGACAAGGTGCGGCTGCTCAGCTCCACCGAGCAGGACAGGGCCTCCCGGTTGGCGGAGGAGACGCTGCGTGACATCCGTGACCGCGGGGAGGAGGACCCCTCGGCCTGCGAGCTTGCCATCATCCGTGACTTCAGTGACCCGGCTGAGGGGCACTACCTGCGCAGTGGCGACGCCGCCGAGTCCTCGCTGGTCAGGCTGGAGCGCATCCTGCGTGGTGAACCGCTCGCCAGCTGATCGGCCCAGCGTCGACCAGAACTGCTAGCCCCTGGGGCGTCCTGCCAGCCGATCGGCGACGGCCCCGGTGAGCTGCTCCAGCGGGCCGGAGGTGAACACCCGCAGCCACAGCGAACACAGCACGACCAGTCCCAGGGCGAGCCCTCCGGCCACCAGCAGCTCGTCGGGCTGCATCCCGATGCTGGTCAGGACGATGATGTGCACCACGTAGGCGGTCAGGGCCATGGCGCCGACGCCGGTCAGCGGCCACAGCACGAACCGGCTCCAGGCGATCCTGCCGAGCAGCACCAGCCCGGCGATCGTCGCCAGGGCCAACCCGCCGGAGGAGAAGCTCTCGAACGGGGTGCCGGAGTGCGGGGCGAAGTTCCACACCGCGAGCTTGATGTCCACGGGACGGGTGGGGTCGAAGATCGACGGGAACCTGTCGTCCTCCTCCGGGTCGCCCGGCTCCGGGAGGGACTCGTCGATGCCGAGTTTCTCGTTGATGAGTTTCTCGTAGCTGGCGAACTGTTCCTCGGTCATGGTCTCGAGCTGTTTCTCGAGCTCTTCGAGGGAGCAGCTCTTGAGGGCGGTCCCGGATGCGTCCAGACACCAGTTCTCCTCGGGGTCGGGGTAGTCCTCGCCGCCCTCGGAGATGCTGCTGCTGGGGTTGCCGTTCTGCGCGAACAGGGGGTCGAGGGACCTCGCCTCGATGAGGAACGGGGCGGCGAACCCGATGAAGAGCACCAGGCCGACGATGAGGAAGTTCCGCAGGGCGACGACATTGTCCAGGCCGTAGCGGCCGAGGGCCAGACCGGCGAGCACGAAACCCATCCACACGAAGGCGGGGTAGACGGAGCTGGCGATCATGAGAGGGACGAAGGCGTTGTCGGTCCCGCCACCGCCCCAGAGGGGGAACCAGGTGGGCATCGCCATCACGAGGAAGGACCCGAGGGTGGCGTGACAGGCGGCCACGATGAGCAGGGTGCGGGGTCGCCAGCGCAGTGCAGGCAGCGCCAGGATGAACCAGAACGCGTAGGAGGCCAGGATCACCTGGACACTCGTCGGGATGAGCGACAGGCCACCGGCCAGGAAGAGCAGCACGATCGCCCGTCCGAGGATGGTGAGTCGGGCCTGCATGAGCTCGGTTCCCTCGAGACGGCGTCGTCCGCCGCTCATGATGGCCAGCGACACCCCGGCGATGGTCGCGAACAGGATGGCGGAGCGCCCGTTGGCGAAGTTCAGCAGGGCCACCGGGTCACCGGGGGAGGCCGGGGTGAGGACGGTGTGGGCCACCACCATGCCCAGCACCGCCAGCCCACGTGCCGCGTCCAGCCCGCGCACCCGCGGCCGGACGCGGGAGAAGTCACGCAGTCGGGGCCACCAGGGCCGGGCAGGGCGGGGTGCCGCCTCGGGGGCGGCGACGGGCTCAGGGGCGGGGTCGAGAACAGTGCCAGTCACAGGCCACAGGGTAGGGGGCCATGAGGTGGAGTGGAAGGGGCTTCGGGTCGGAATCCGCGGCGGTGGCGGAAGACCCTGGTCGGATGCCTGTCGGACCTGGGGCTGGTGGTGTGTGTCCTGCTGGTGACGCCGCGTCGTGAGAACTGGCCTTTGAACAGCGTTCAACCGTTTGTCCTCGTCAGCCCTTGGTCCGACCAGAATGCGAGTGGGACCTCCGAAGCGGGGGGCGGGTGTCGTGGCCGAACCCCGGCATGGTTGGATAGGGACCATGAGTCCTCGAAAGATCGGCGTCACCGAAGTAGCCCTCCGGGACGCACACCAGAGTTTGATGGCAACCCGCATGGCCATGGAAGACATGGTCGATGCCTGCGCTGACATCGATGCGGCCGGTTACTGGTCCGTCGAGTGTTGGGGTGGCGCGACCTTCGATTCCTGCATCCGCTTCCTCAACGAAGACCCGTGGGTCAGGCTGCGGACCTTCCGTGAGCTGATGCCCAACTCCAGGCTGCAGATGCTGCTGCGCGGCCAGAACCTCCTCGGCTACCGCCACTACGAGGACATGGTGGTGGAGAAGTTCGTCGAGAAGTCCGCCGAGAACGGCATGGACGTCTTCCGGGTCTTCGACGCCCTCAACGACCCGCGCAACATGGCCCGTGCCATGCAGGCGGTCAAGAAGGTCGGCAAGCACGCCCAGGGCACCATCTGCTACACCATCTCCCCGGTCCACACCGTCGAGGGATACGTGAAGCTGGCCGGTCAGCTCATCGACATGGGGGCCGAGTCCATCGCCCTGAAGGACATGGCCGCCCTGCTCCAGCCGCAGCCCGCCTACGACATCATCCGCGGTATCAAGGAGACCTACGGCGACATCCAGATCAACGTCCACTGCCACTCCACGACGGGGGTCACGCTGGTCTCGCTCATGAAGGCCATCGAGGCAGGTGCCGACGTGGTTGACACCGCCATCTCGTCGATGAGCCTGGGCCCCGGGCACAACCCCACCGAGTCCCTCGTCGCGATGCTGGAGGGCACCGAGTACACCACGGGGCTCGACATGGACCGTCTCATCAAGATCCGCGACCATTTCGCGGCCATCCGCCCCAAGTACGCCGAGTTCGAGTCCGCCACCCTGGTGGACACCGACATCTTCTCCTCCCAGATCCCGGGCGGCATGCTGTCGAACATGGAGTCCCAGCTCAAGGCCCAGGGCGCGGGGGACCGTATCCGCGAGGTGATGGAGGAGGTGCCCCGGGTCAAGGCCGATGCCGGGCACCCGCCGCTGGTCACCCCGTCGTCGCAGATCGTCGGCACCCAGGCCGTGTTCAACGTCCTCATGGGTCGCTACAAGGTGCTCACCGGTGAGTTCGCCGACCTCATGCTCGGCTACTACGGCGAGTGCCTCGGGGAGCGCAACCCGGAGGTCATCGAGTTGGCCCGCACACAGGCGAAGAAGGACCCCATCACGGTGCGTCCCGCCGACACCCTGACCCCGGAGTGGGACGAGCTCGTCGCTCAGGCGGGGGCCCTTGAGGGAGCCGACGGCACCGAGGAGGACGTCCTGACCAATGCGATGTTCCCGGGCGTCGCGCCCGGGTTCTTCAAGACCCGTTCCGAGGGGCCGAAGAACGTCGGCAAGACCCCGGAGCAGCTCAAGGCCGAGGAGGAGGCCGCCAAGCGCAAGGCGCAGGGCATCTCCGGCCCCGTCAAGTACAACGTCACCATCGCTGGCCGTTCGCACAGCGTTTCCGTCGAGCCCGCCTGAGGAGCACCATGAGCAAGGAACACACGATGGCCGAGCGCCTCCAGCAGCTGGAGGACGCCCGTGCGAAGGTCGAGGCCGGAGGCGGCCTCGACAAGCTGGAGAAGCAGCGGTCCAAGGGCAAGCTGACCGCCCGCGACCGCATCGAGGCCCTGATCGACGAGGGCACCTTCCAGGAGACCGGGGCCTTCCGCCGCAACCGCACCACCACCTTCGGGATGGACAAGGCCGACATGGCCGCCGACGGTGTGGTGACCGGCTCCGCGACGGTGCTGGGCCGCCCGGTCCACCTGGCCAGCCAGGACTTCACCGTCATGGGTGGCTCCGCCGGTGAGGCCCACTCCATCAAGGTCACCGAGATGCTCAAGGCATCGCTGCAGACCGGTACCCCGTTCGTCTTCATCAACGACTCGGGTGGCGCCCGTGTCCAGGAGGGCATCGACTCCCTGTCGGGCTACGGCAAGGTCTTCTACGCCAACGTCCTGCTCTCGGGTGCGGTCCCGCAGATCTCGATCATCGCCGGGCCCTGCGCCGGTGGCGCGGCCTACTCCCCGGCCCTGACCGACTTCATCATCCAGACCCGCAAGGCCCACATGTTCATCACGGGCCCCGGCGTCATCAAGCAGGTCACCGGTGAGGAGGTCACCCAGGACGCACTGGGTGGTGCCGATGCCCACATGTCCCGCTCCGGCGTGGTCCACTTCGTGGCCGACGACGACGAGCAGGCCATCCTGATCGCGAAGAAGCTGCTGAGCTTCCTGCCGCAGAACAACACCGAGGAACCGCCGATCGTCGATCCGGATGACTCGATCGAGCCCAACGAGAAGCTGCGGGAGATCATCCCGACCGCATCCAACAAGGGCTACGACATCCGCGAGGTCATCGCGGAGATCGTCGACCACCGCGACTTCCTGGAGGTCCAGGCCGGGTGGGCGATGAACATCGTCGTCGGGTTCGGACGCATCAACGGCCGCACCATCGGCATCATCGCGAACCAGCCGTCGGTGATGTCCGGTGTGCTGGACATCGACTCCTCCGACAAGGGCAGCAAGTTCATCCGCTTCTGCAACGCCTTCAACATCCCCGTGGTGAACCTCGTCGACGTCCCCGGCTTCCTGCCGGGCGTGGCGCAGGAGCACGGTGGCATCATCCGTCACGGCGCGAAGATGCTGTACGCCTACTCGGCCGCGACGGTGCCGAAGATCACCGTGGTGCTGCGCAAGGCCTACGGTGGCGCCTACCTGGCGATGTGCTCGAAGGATCTCGGCGCCGACAAGGTGTTCGCCTGGCCGACCGCTGAGATCGCCGTGATGGGTGCCGAGGGTGCCGCGAACGTGGTGTTCCGCCGCGAGATCGAGGCCGCCGAGGATCAGGACGCCCGCCGTGAGGAGCTGGTGGAGGAGTACCGCGAGACCTTCTCCACCCCGTACATGGCTGCCTCCCGCGGGCTGGTCGATGACATCATCGACCCGGCCGACACCCGACGCGAGATCGCCCTCGCGCTGGAGCTGCTCGTCGGCAAGCGCGAGGTCCGGCCTCCGAAGAAGCACGGCCTCGGCCCGGCCTGATCGGAGTTGTTGATGGCTGACACCAATGCCGAGTTGCTCGCAGCGGTCGAGAAGCTGACCGCGCAGCTGAAGGTCCTCGACGAGCGCATCGCGAAACTCGAGGCCCGCCAGCAGATCCCTGAGTCCGACCTGGTCGCGATCGGTGCCGCCGTCGCCGCCTACTTCGGACACAAGGCCAAGATCCGGGCCGTGCGCTTCGGATCCCAGACCCGCTGGGCCGCGGCCTCCCGTGGCCAGGTCCACAACCGTGTTGTCCCGCACACCCGCTGATTGAAGGAGAAAACCCATGAAGCTCAAGGTGACCGTCAATCAGACGGAGTACGAGATCGATGTCGAGGTCGAGGAGGAGGAGCGCCAAGGACTCGGCCCCATCATCATCGGTGGCTCCGGGGGTCCCACCCCGGTGGCCCCGACGACCGCGTCGGTCAGTGCTGTGAGTTCGAACGCCGTCGTCGCCCCCCTGGCCGGTTCCGTGGCCCGGATCCTGGTCAACGAGGGTGATGAGATCGAGGCCGGTCAGGTCCTGCTGGTCCTCGAGGCCATGAAGATGGAGACCGAGATCACCGCCCCGGCTGCGGGCAAGGTGGTCTCGATCCTGGTGAGCCAGGGCGAGCCCGTCCAGGGCGGCCAGGCGCTCATCGAGCTCTGACCAGCGATTCTCACGGCGGGGCCGCACCTGTTGGGTGCGGCCCCGTTCGTCATGTCAGGTCATGGGTGCTCGACCCATGACCTGACCGGGGGTGCTCAGCCGTCGCTCTCCGGGCGGTGCTGATCGCCCTGGGGCACGTCCCCGAAGGGTCGCACCATCAGCACGTCACAGTGGGCACGGCTGACCACTTCGCGGGCGACGTCGCCGAGCAGACGGCCGGTGATGGAGCGGTCCCGGATGGCACCGATGACGATGAGGTCACCGAGCCGTTCCTTCGAGGTCTCCAACAGGGCGTCTGCCGGGTCGGCCTCCACCAGCAGTGCCGCCCTGACCGTCGCACCGGCTGCACGGGCGATGTCCTGGGCGTGCTGGACGGCCCGGGTGGCCGCCTCCTTTCCCGGTACCTGGCCGAGACGGCTGGCGGTGGTGTCACCGAGGTTGATCTTTGCGTCGCCGCGGCGGGAACCACCGCCGTAGGCGCAGACGATGACCAGCTCGGCCTCCTCCTTGACCGCGATCCATGCGGCACGGGTGACCGTTGGGCCTGCCAACTCGGAACCGTCGGTTCCGACCACGATGGTGGTGTAGTCCTTGAGCATGTCTCCTCCTTCACTGGTCAATGCCCAGCAGGTGCTGGGACGGAGAGGTCGTCGACGTCCTTGACGATGGGCGGTTCCTTGATCCACAGCATCGCGACACCTGCCAGGGCGAGGAACACCGCGGCGAAGGTGATGGCATGGCCGGGGTCGTCACCGATCCACCTGTAGACGGTGCCGAAGGTGACGGTCTGGATCAGCATCGGGATGACGATCATCATGTTGATGATGCCCATGTAGACGCCGTAACGGGTGGACGGGACCATGCGCACCGCCATGATGTACGGCACCCCCATGATCGAGGCCCATGCGATGCCGAGCCCGATGATCGGCACGAACAGCAGGTACTTGTCGGTGATGTGGGGGAAGAAGGCCAGTCCGAGGGCGGCCAGGAACAGGCAGCCGGTGTGGACGTACTTCGCCCCGTAACGTTTCGCCATCGCCACCAGGGCGAAGGCGACACAGAAGGTGACGACGTTGTAGCCGCCGTTGACCAGACCGGTCCAGGCGACGGCGTCGGCATAGGCTGAGCTCTTGGTGTCGGTGGTGTTGAAGGCGGATTTCGCCACCGACAAGGAGACGTACTGCCAGTAGCAGTTCATGGCATACCACTGGAACAGGTAGACCAAGGCCAGTTTGCGCAGTTGGACGGGCATGTCGAGGAGGGCGTCCCAGATCTCCTTGACCGCACCGCCGAAGGACAGCTTGTTCCTGCGGATCTCCGCCAACTCCTCGGGGCTCGGCTCGATCTCCTTGGTGGACAGCACCGAGATCAGCACGGTGGCCAGGGAGGCGACGGTGCCCAGCATGAAGGCCGACATCACCCAGTAGTAGATGCCGTTGCCCATCGCGCTCTCACCGAGCAGGGCCTTGAAGATGAACAGGGAGACATTGGCCAGGGTGATGCCCAGACCGGTGAAGAAGGACTGTGCCAGGAATCCCTTGGCCAGCTGCGAGGGAGGCAGCTTGTCGGAGATGAAGGCCCGGTACGGTTCCATCGCGGTGTTGTTCGAGACGTCCAGCAGCCACAGCAGCAGCACCGCGATCCACACCGCGGAGGCGAAGGGGAACAGAAACAGGCCGATGGAGCAGCCGATGGCCCCGATGAGCAGGAAGGGACGTCGTCGTCCCCACTTCGGGACCCAGGTCTTGTCGGAGATCGCACCGATCATCGGTTGGACCAGCAGACCTGTGATGGGTCCGGCCAGGTTCAGCAGTGGCATCTCCTCAGGGTTGGCCCCCAGCATCGTGTAGATCGGGTTGACGGCGGTCTGCTGCATCCCGAAGGAGTACTGGATTCCGAAGAATCCCAGGTTCATCAGCAGGATCTGCCGCATCGTCATGAGCGGCTTCTGCCGCACCACGGTGGCGCTCATCGGGTGACCCCTTCTGGATTGGCCGCCAGGAACTCCTGGAGGCGGTCGAGTTCGAGTTCCCATCCCTTGGCGTGGAACTCGGCGCGGGATGGGTCGTAGGGGCCCTGCACGATGCGCACGAAGCAACTGGAGCTGTTGCGTCCGTTCTTGACGAACTCGACGCGCAGCTCCATGGGGACGTCGGGGTCGATGCCGGGATCACCGGTGATCCGCTGCTTGGCGACGAAGACGTCCGGTTCGAAGAACTCGGTGAAGGTGGCGTCCGTGGTGACCCGGACGCTGGGGTCGTTGTCGCGTACCTTGACGTGGTGATGTCGGCCGCCGAGTCTTGGCTCGGAGCTCACACTCTCCTGCTCGACGTGCCATCCGGGACTGCCTCGCCACAGCATCATCTCCTCGGGGAGGGTCCAGGCCCGGAACACCCGCTGCTGCGGATAGGAGAACTGCCGTTCGACGATCAACATGACATTTGCAACCATTGTGCACTCCTGCTGAGTGGAATTGCGATACAGCCTGCTACGTTTCGTCGTGGAAGTCCATACCCCGTTGGGTATGGAAGGGGTGGCGGGCTAGGTCAGCGCAATCCCGGTGCAGGCGATCCCGGCCACGAGCACAGTGGACAGGGCGGCCAGGGCGAAGGGACGTGGTCCCACCCTGCACAGGGCGCGGATCTTCACGCCGCAACCCAGTGCGAACATGGCTGCGGCGAGCAGCGTCGTCTGCAGGATGGCACCGAGGTCGAGAACCGGCTGTGGCAGCGCGACGAAGGAACGCAGACACACCATCGCCAGGAAACCCAGGACGAAGGGCGGCACGATGGGGGGCAGCTTCGTCCGGGAGGAGTTGCGTTGGGCGATCCGGCGTTGCCGGAGACTGAGGATGGCGATGACCGGGGCCAGCAGCAGCACACGGGCCAGTTTCACCACCACTGCGATGGTCAGTGCGCCGCCACCGATGATGCCGCCGACCGCCACCACCTGGGCGATCTCGTGGATGGAGCCCCCGGCCCACATCCCGGCGACGTGTGGCTCCATGCCCAGCAGGGCGGCGACGAGTGGCACCAGCGGGATCATGAGGGTGCCGAAGATCACCACCAGGGCGATGGCGGTGATGGTGTCCTGTTCGTGCTCGTCGTCGGGGTCGATGACCCCGCAGGCCCCGGCGACGGCGGCAGCACCGCAGATCGAGAACCCGCACGCCACCAGCAGACTCAGTCCGGTCGGTATCCGTAGCCAGCGTCCCAGCAGCAGGGTTCCGACCAGCCCACCGGTGACGATGCACACCACCACCAGCAGCATCGGTGCCCCCAGGGCGAGGATGTCACCCAGCACCAGCCGGAGCCCGAGCAGGATGATCCCGGCACGCAACAGTTTCTTGGCCGAGAAGTCGATCCCGGGGCTGAGGTTCGCCTGCAACGGCAGCACATTGGTCAGGGTGATCCCCAGGACGATCGCGATGATGAGTGGGCTGGCAGTGGGCAGGAACAGACTGAGACCGTAGGAGATCAGGGCTGTGACAAGGCACAGCCCCGCCCCGGGAAGCAGCGGAAGCAGACCTTTGATGAACACGGGGGTCATTGTGCACCCCTTGGCCCAGTCCTTCCAGACCCCGGACCCCATCTCCGCCGTTCACACCAGGGTCTTCCTTCCCTCGCTGGTCACACCGAGGACTGCCCGCTGTCTGATGGTCAGGACCTCTGGCGCATGGTGCGGGGTCCCGGGGCCTCGACGTGGGATCTCCGCAGAGCTTCGAGGATCGTCGTTGGTCGTCGTGGTGACGGTGAGGCCATGACGACCTTCAGGAGAACAACTCAGCCGGTGACGTGGGCCGCCAGGTGCTGACCGGTCAGGGTGGTGGCCGTGGTGACCAGGTCGTGGGGGGTGCCCTCGAAGACCACGCGGCCGCCGTCGTGCCCGGCTCCCGGACCGAGGTCGATGATCCAGTCCGCATGGGCCATCACCGCCTGGTGGTGCTCGACGACGATGACTGAGCGGCCGTCGTCGACCAGCCGGTCGAGCAGGCCGAGCAGCTGCTCGACATCGGCCAGATGCAGGCCCGTGGTGGGTTCGTCGAGCACCAGCACCTGGGCGTTGGTGCCGAGCTCGGCGGCCAGCTTGAGGCGTTGCCGTTCCCCGCCGGAAAGGGTGGTCAGGGGTTGGCCCAGGCTGAGGTATCCCAGCCCGACCTCATCCAGTCGTGTCAGGATCGTCGTCGCCTGCGGCACCGTCGCCTCGCCGGTGAAGAACTCGAGGGCGGTGTTCACCGGCATCTCCAGTACGTCCGCGATGCTCCGGCCAGCCAGGGTGTGTGCCAGCACCTCGGCCTGGAACCGACGCCCCTCGCACTCGTCGCAGGTGGTGGCGACCCCCGCCATCATCGCCAGATCGGTGTAGATCACCCCGGCTCCGTTGCACGACGGGCAGGCGCCGTCGGAATTGGGGGAGAACAGCGCGGGCTTGACGCCGTTGGCCTTCGCGAAGGCCTTGCGGATGGGCTCCAGCAGACCGGTCCAGGTGGCCGGGTTGGAGCGCCGCGACCCCTTGATCGCGCCTTGGTCGATCACCGCCACCTCGTTGCGCGGGGCCACCGAGCCGTGGATGAGGGAGCTCTTGCCCGACCCCGCCACCCCGGTGACCACCACGAGGCAGCCCAGCGGGATGTCCACGTCCACGTCGCGCAGGTTGTTCGTCGATGCGCCTCGGACGGGGAGCACGCCCTTGGGGGAGCGGACCTGATCCTTGAGCCGCGCCCGGTCGTCGAGGTGGCGGCCCGTCAGTGTGCCGGATTTCCGAAGCTGGTCGACGGTGCCGGTGAAGCACACCCGCCCGCCGGCGGTCCCGGCTCCCGGTCCCAGGTCGACGACGTGGTCGGCGATGGCGATCATCTCCGGCTTGTGCTCCACCACGAGCACGGTGTTGCCCTTGTCGCGCAGCTCCGTGAGCAGGGCGTTCATCTGCTGGATGTCGTGGGGGTGCAGTCCGATGGAGGGCTCGTCGAAGACGTAGGTGACATCGGTCAGCGACGATCCCAGGTGCCGGATCATCCTGGTGCGTTGCGCCTCGCCGCCGGACAGGGTCCCCGATGGGCGGTCCAGGGACAGATACCCCAGGCCGATGGCGACGAAGGCATCGAGGGTGATCCGCAGTGAGTCCAGCAGCGGGGCCACGCTCGGTTCGTCGAGTTCGCTGACCCACACGGCCAGATCACTGATCTGCATGGCACAGACCTCGGCGATGGACAGGCCCCGAATCCTGGAGCTGCGGGCGGCCTCGTTCAGCCGGGTGCCGTCGCACCCGGGGCAGGTGCCGAAGGTGATGGCCCGCTCCACGAAGGCGCGGATGTGGGGCTGCATCGCCTCGACGTCCTTGCTCAGGAAGGACTTGCGGATCTTCGGGATGAGCCCCTCGAAGGTGACGTTGACGCCCTCGACCTTGATACGTCTCGGCTCCGAGTGCAGCAGGACATCGAGCTCCCGGGCGCTGTAGTCGCGCAGTCTCTTGTCCGGGTCGAGGAACCCGGAACCCTGGTAGATCCGGCCGTACCAGCCGTCCATGGAATACCCGGGTACCAGCAGCGCCCCCTCGGCGAGGGACTTCTCGGCATCGAACAGGGCCGCGTGGTCGACATCGGAGACCTGACCCCGTCCCTCACACCGGGGGCACATCCCACCGATCACCTCGAACTCGCGACGCTGTTTGACCTGTCGGCCGCCCTTGGTGGCGGTGATCGCCCCGGCCCCGGAGACCGAGGCCACGTTGAAGGAGAAGGCCTTGGGGCCGCCGATGTAGGGCTGACCCAGGCGGGAGAAGAGGATGCGCAACTGGGCGTGCACGTCGGTGACGGTACCGAGCGTGGAGCGAGGATTTCCGCCGAGGCGCTCCTGGTCGACGATGATGGCGGTGGTCAAACCGTCGAGCAGGTCCACGTCGGGTCGGTCGAGGGCTGGCATGAAGCCCTGCGCGAAGGCCGAGTAGGTCTCGTTGATGAGCCGCTGGCTCTCGGCGGCGATGGTCTCGAACACCAGCGACGACTTGCCCGACCCCGACACCCCGGTGATGACGGTGAGGCGGCGTTTCGGCAGGTCCAGGGAGATGTCGCGGAGGTTGTTCTCCCGGGCACCACGCACCCGGATCAGGTCGTGGGAGTCGGCAGGGTGGGTCATGGGGCTCCTTGGGCAGGCAGAGGTTCCAAGTATGCCCGTCGCGGTGTTCTCAGCCATTCCTTGTCCCAGGACATGCCGGAGCGGCAGAAGAATGGCAGAGAACAAGGGCGGCACCGGCAGAGCTGGTCTGAAACCCATCGCGGGGGAGGGGCGTCGCCTGTTCGACGACGCCCCCACCACCCGGCTGCGCCTGCTCAGCGCCAGCAGTACCACCAACGGCAACGCGATCCTCACCGATGGGTCGTATGCCTGAGGGCGCTGCCAAGCCCCGCTGGTCGGGCCAGCGGTGATCAGGGTTGGCCTGGGGGTGGGTCACCGCGTGTGGTCACCGGGCCTCGAGTTCAGCGCACCGCGAAGGACAGGCCAGCAGGGTCACGCCGTGGTGAAGTGACCCTGCTGCTGACCCGTCGTCTGGTCGAGGACGGTGACCCCTTCCATGGTGGTGGCCAGCAGGCGCGAGTCCGGGAGCAGGACCGTGCCGCCCGTCTGGATGGTCAGGGACAACTCCCGGGACTCACCGGTCGTCACGTCGGTGAACCGGAAGGGACGCGGCTCCAGCGAGGTCCCGACCGGGTCCTGCGGAGAGGTGAACAGGGTGGCGCCGTCGGGGGTGAGGGTGTCCCAGTGCGGCATCTCACTGGCCAGGTGAGTCAGTTCTTCCCCGGTCGCCGGGTCGATCCGGTCCCAGCCACCGTCGGGGTTGCTGACCAGGAGGGTGTCCCCCGCGACCAGCGGCCGATGAGGGGTGTGGTCGAAACGGAACGCCTCGGTGCCGTCCATCGTCAACAGCAGCGTGGCGCCGTCATGGCTGACGACGAGCTTGTCCAGGATGAAACCGTGAACCATCGCCCTCTCGTCCGAGCTGACCTTCACCCAGGTGAGCCGGGTGGCGCTGGCCCAGTCGAAGATGCCGACGTGCCCGTCGAGACCAGCGGTGGCAACGTACTTCCCGATGGAGGAGCAGGCCACGGAGGTGATCGCGGTCACGCCACTGCAGGGCGGCTCGAACAGCGCGTGGCCGGTGCCGAAGTGACGTGCGGTGCCGCCTGCCTGGTCGACGTGGACGACGAAGGCCCCGACGACATCGATGAGCGAGTCATCGTTGCGGAAGACGGTCAGACGTGACCCGGCGCCCAGCAGGGAGTCCGGCAGCAACCGCTCGGCCGCGACGTCCCACAGCATCGCTCCCGACCGCCCCGCCACATCGACCAGAACGTCGGCGGTGAACAGCAGGGCGCCCGTTGGGGAGAGCACCGGCCGGGGCAAGACTGGTCGGGAATCGCAGACGGCGGTGTCCTTGCCGAGCCTTTCCGGGCGCTCCGGCACGCCGTCGGCCCAGCCGCTGGGTTCGGTCGGCCGGGACTCGCACCCGGCCAGGACGCCCACCCCGGCCAGTGCGGCGACAGTGAGCAGTGAGCGACGGGTGAGAGGGAGGTCGGTCATGGAGTCCATTGTGTCGCAGAACTGGTTCACCGGGCTCAGCCGAGCGGTGGTGACAGGTATCGTTTCGCATCCAGTTGACAAGGCAAGACGTTGGAACACGGAAAGGGCTCACATGACGAGCGTTGACCTGATGCGCAAACACCCCCCGAGGGCATGGTGGACGGCCTGCCTCATCGCCATCGCGGTACTGTTCCTGGTGCAGACGATCTTCGCCGTGCCGCTGGTCTTCCTGTTCGAGTACCTGGTGCCCACCAGTGGCCTGGTGCTCGGCAGCCTGTACTCCTTCGTCTTCGGGCTGCTGGCGATCCTCATCATCAACGAGAAGCTGAACAAGCGCACGGATGCCGCGCTCGGCTTCCACCGGCCGAGGGCGGGGCGCAACTACCTGATCGGGCTCCTCATCGGCCTGGCCATGATCGTCATGGTGGTGGGCGCCGCCGTGGCGCTCGGTGCCGTGAGGCTCAGCGTCAACCCGGAGAGCAGCTGGGTGCTGGTCCTGGTCACCATGGTCGCCTTCGCCGTCCAGGGCATGACCGAGGAGGTGCTCTGCCGGGGCTACATCCAGAGCAGCATCGCGGTGTCGAAGGGCATGTGGTTCGCCGTCCTCGTCCAGGCCGTGATCTTCGCCGTCATCCACGCCGTCAACCCGGGAATGCAACTGCTCCCGGCACTGAACCTGCTCGTCTTCGGGTTCCTGTTCGGTCTGCTCTACTGGTACACCGACAGCATCTGGCTGGTGGGGGCCATGCACTTCGCCTGGAACTTCCTCCTGGGGCCGGTCATCGGCATCGAGGTCAGCGGCATGGTCCTGCCCTCGACCCTGTTCACGGCCACGGCTGTCGGCAGTGACCTGCTGACCGGAGGAGCCTTCGGTATCGAGGGCAGCATCCTCACCACCATCATCGGCGTCATCGGATGCGTGATCCTGCACGTCCTGATCCAGCAGAAGCGGAAGCAGCGGGCCTGACCCGATGAAAAACCGCAGTGGTCGTGACCCGTCGGACGACGGACCACGACCACTGCGGTGTCAGGTCACTTCTTGCCCTGGTTCTTCACCGCCTCGATGGATGCGGCGGCGGCCTCCGGGTCGAGGTAGCGGCCACCCTTGACCACCGGCTTGAGGTTCTCATCCAGCTCGTAGAACAGCGGGATACCGGTCGGGATGTTCAGGCCCGCGATGTCCTCGTCCGAGATCTCGTCCAGGTGCTTGACCAGTGCCCGAAGCGAGTTGCCGTGCGCGGTGACCAGCACCGTGTGACCGGCCTTCAGGTCCGGCACGATGTCGGACTCCCAGTAGGGCAGCATCCTGGCCACGACGTCCTTGAGGCACTCGGTGCGGGGACGCTCGGCCTCGGGGATGTCGGCGTAGCGCGGATCGTTGAACTGCGAGTACTCGGCGTCGGTGTCCTGCACCGGCGGCGGCACGTCGTAGCTGCGACGCCACAGCATGAACTGCTCGTCGCCGTACTTCTCGCGCGTGGCGGTCTTGTCCAGGCCCTGCAGCGCCCCGTAGTGACGCTCGTTGAGCCGCCAGTGACGACGCACCGGGATCCAGTGGCGGTCGCAGCCGTCCAGCGCCAGGTAGGCGGTGTGGATGGCACGGCGCAGCAGCGAGGTGTGCAACACCGTCGGCAGCAGGTCCTCCGCCTTCAACAGCTCGGCGGCCCTGCGGGCCTCGGCCTGGCCCTTCTCGTTGATGTCGACGTCCACCCAGCCGGTGAACAGGTTCTTGGCGTTCCACTCGCTCTCGCCGTGGCGGAGCAGGATCAGCTTTCCGGTCATGGCGTCAGCCTACAAGGACGAGGCGGTGCTCAGGCGATCACCCCGAACTTGTACCCGGCCTTCTTGTACTCCGCGATGATCTCGGGCAGTGCCTGGACCGTCAGGTCCTTGCCCTCCGAGTCATGGGCCAGCATCACCGAGACGTTCTTCTCCTCGAAGATGGGGCTGACGGCCATGTTCTTCATCTCCCGGGCACTCTTCGGACGTCGGCTCTCCGGCTCCGCGTCACCGGTCATGCAGTTCCAGTCGACCCAGTGGCAGTTCTCGGCGGCCAGGGCCTCGTCGGCGGGTTCGATGTTCTTCCAGCTCATGTGACCACCGGGGTAGCGCCAGCAGCTGGTGTCGAAGTCCTCACCCAGGACGGCGCGGATGTCCTCCTTCGTCCTGTGGAACTCGTCCATGATGGTCTCCACCTTGGCCTTGCGCCCCGGATAGAGCTTCTTGTAGTCGTGGGTGTAGCTGTGGAGGGCGACGGAGTGTCCCTCGGCGATCTCCCGCTTCAGGACGTCAGGGGCGCCACTGACGATCTTCCCGACCACGAAGAAGGTGGCGGGGACCTCGTGTTCCTTCAGGATGTCGAGGATCTGGACCGTGGTGGAGTGGTTCGGACCGTCGTCGAAGGTGAGGAAGACCACCTTCTCCTCCGGCGTCGACTTCTTCTCCAGCCAGGCCTGGACGTCGGCAGCGGGGTAGGCGTGCTCCTTCGCGGACCCGTTGTGGTTGGCGCCCGGCATCACGGCTGTGGGATCTGCCTTCGGGGTGGGGGTCGGCTCCGGGGTGGGGGACTGCTCGACCGGGGTGCTGGTCTCCGGCGTGGTGGTCTCCTCACCGGTGCTGGTCTCCGGGGTCGGTTCCGGCGTGGGGGCTGGGCTGTTCGAGGCCTCCAGGCCTGCGGGGGCACATGCGGCGACTCCGAACGTCGTGGACAGGCCCGCGGCGAGAACGAGACGGCGGCTGATGGGGGGCATGGGTGTCCTTCTTTCCGGGGTGGTTCCCGGGCAGATTCTAACTCCGTCCGGGAACCTTCCCCGCCATGTTCGGTCAGACCAAGGTCTTTGTTTGGTCAGACCAAAGGAGTGAGTGGGGCGGCACCGAAGGAGACCCCGAAGGCGACGCACCACAGATCCACCGTCGGCCACTGTGAGGGATCGACGTCATCGGGCAGGGCGTAGACCTGATTTCCGCGGTTTCCCTTCAGGGGTGCCAGCTCCAGGTGCGGGTGCTGACCAGCGGTGAACCAGCCGTCGCGGCCTTCGACGACTGGGCCTGCGGACAGCCACACCCGGACGTCGGGTCCGGTGGTGGTCTCCAGGTTCTCGAGGGCCAGCTGATGGGTGCCGTCGGGAAGCCGGTAGATGGAGGCCTTGCCGGTGGTGGAGTGCTCGTGGGAGATGAACTCGCCGCTGGAGATCAGGACCGGGCCGGTGGGCTCGGGGGAATCGTTCCCGGCGGGGGCAGCGGCTTCCTCGGAGCCGCTCGTCGCTGATGAATCGGCGGGTGCAGAGGTCTGCGCGACCTGCGGGATCGCGTCATCGACCTCGACATTGACGAACAGCAACCAGGGTTTGAACACCAGCGCACCGATGGTCACCACGACCAGGGCGACTGCGGCACCGATGATCCAGGTTCGACGGGAGAGCTTGATGGTCAAGGAAGGGTCCTTTCGTGGAGTCGATCGAAGGGGACCCAGTGTGCACCTCACATCGGTCCGACCAAAATGACGCTCACGCGTTCGGCCACTCCTCGCCCTCGGGCACCTCCCCGGTGATGATGTAGATCACGCGACGCGCGACTGCGACGGCATGGTCGGCGAACCGCTCGTAGTAACGGCCGACCAGGGCCACGTCGATGGCCTGCTCCACCGTCCCGCTCCAGTCCTCGCCGAGCAGCACCCCGAAATGATCGCGCCGCAGGCTGTCCATCTCGTGGTCGATCTCGGCCATCCGGCGGGCCGCCTCGGCATCACGGTTCTTCAGGGAGGCGTTGGCCAGCCGGGTCATCTGGATGCAGACCTGCGACATGCGCTCGAAGTTGCCCCGCAACGACTCGGGCAGGGCGGACTCCGGGAACCGCAGCCTGGCGATCTTCGCGACATGCGCAGCCAGGTCCCCCATCCGGGCCAGCTCGAACACCACCCGGATGGCGGAGACGATGGTCCTGAGCTCCCCGGCCACCGGGGCCTGCAGGGCCAGCAGGGACAGACAACGGAACTCCAGGTCCTCGTGCATCGCATCGAGCTGGGCGTCGTCGCTGACCACGGCCTCGGCCTTCGCCAGGTCCGGGTCCATCAACGCGGAGGAGGCCTCCGTGATGGCCGTCTCCACGATCAGCCCCATCGAATGGAGAGCGTCGAGCACACCCTCCAGTTCCTCGTGGTAGTTGGCGCGCATCATGTGGCCCTCCCGGAGCAGTTCGGCGTTGAGGGGATTCTATCCACCTAGGATGGCGACATGGGTCCTTTTCAGTGGGCCGCGTCGGGGGCGGTCATGGCGCTGCTGCTGGTCGGGGTGGTCCTGCTCGCCAGCGGGTACCGGTTGCGCAGGTCCGTCGCGACGGCGGAGGCGCTGCGCGAGGCGGCCCGGCAGGATCTTGCCACCGTCATCGACGCCCTCCCCGTCGCCGGGATGCTGGTCGGCCCCCACGACGAGGTGCTGAGGAACAATCCCCAGGCCGAGGCGGACGGGGTCAGCCGGGGCAGTCGCGTCGGTTTCATCGACCTGCTGGACCGGGTGCGTGCCGTCAGGGAGTCGGGGGAGGGATTCACCGGTCAGCTGGTCCGGGAACGTGACCCGGTGACCCCGATGACCGAGTTCCAGGTGAGCGTGCTGCCGCTGACGGCCGGTCACGTGCTCGTCCTCGCGGAGGACGAGGCCGAGGCCCGCCGGGTCGATGCGGTGCGGCGCGACTTCGTGGCGAACGTCTCCCACGAACTGAAGACCCCGATCGGGGCCATCACCATCCTGGCCGAGACCATCGAGGCCGCCGCGGCGGACCCGGACGACGTCACACACTTCGCCCGTCGGCTGCAGCAGGAGTCCACCAGACTGGGAGAGCTGGTCACCCAGATCATCGAGCTCTCCCGCCTCCAGTCCTTCGACCCGATGCTGAACAGCGAGGTGGTCGACGTCCCGGCGATCATCGAGGACGCCCTGGCACGCACCCGGGAGTCGGCTGAGGCGAGGAAGGTCCGTCTCGTGAGCGGGCCTGCCGTGGCCACCCACGTGGTCGGGGACCGGTGGCAGCTGACCGATGCCCTGGTCAACCTCGTCCAGAACGCCGTCAACTACTCCGACCCCGGGGCGAGGGTCGCGGTCACCGCGGTCAGGAGCCGTCGGGAGGGTGCGGAGGTGGTGGAGATCAAGGTGGCCGACAACGGCATCGGCATCCCCCCGGAGGACCAGGAACGCATCTTCGAACGGTTCTACCGGGTGGACCATGCCCGGTCCCGGGACACCGGTGGCACCGGACTCGGGCTGTCCATCGTCCGGCACATCGCCCTGGCCCACGGTGGTGGCGTCGCGGTGTGGTCCAGACCCCACCAGGGATCGACGTTCACCCTCCACCTGCCCGCCCATGACCCTGAACCGGACCCAGCCGTGGCAAGGACGACACCATGACCCGCATCCTGATCATCGAGGATGAGGAATCCTACCGGGAGGCCCTGACCTTCATGCTGGAACGGGAGGGCTTCGAGGTCAGGGCCAGTGCCGACGGCCTCGCAGGCCTGGCCGAGTACGATCGCGACGGTGCGGACCTGGTGCTGCTCGACGTGATGATGCCGGGGATGTCCGGAACGGAGGTCTGCAGACAGCTCCGGATGCGTGGTGGTGGGGTGGGGATCATCATGCTCACGGCCCGCGACTCCGAGGTGGACAAGGTGGTTGGCCTGGAGGTGGGGGCCGACGACTACGTCACCAAACCGTTCTCCCACCGGGAACTCGTCGCGAGGATCCGGGCGGTGTGCCGCCGTGGTCAGCAGGAGGAGACGCTGTCGTCGACCGTGGTCGAGGCGGCCGGGGTGCGCATCGACGTGGACCGGCACCAGGTCAGCGTCGACGGTGAGGCGGTGCAGTTCGCGCTGCGCGAGTTCGAGCTGCTCGAACTGCTGGTGCGCAATGCGGGACGCGTGCTGACCCGGTCCCAGCTCATCGACCGGATCTGGGGCAGCGACTACGTCGGTGACACCAGGACCCTCGACGTCCACGTCAAACGGATCAGGGCCAAGATCGAACCGGACCCGTCGCACCCGGTGCGGCTGGTGACCGTGCGGGGTCTCGGCTACAGGTATGGATGACCCACGAGACCTGATCTATCCCCTGGAGGCTGGACGCCCGGGGACGACACGCCGACCCATGGTAGGATTGCCTGCGGAAAGGGGCCTGAAATATGACTTTTACGGTCGGAGAGACGGTGGTCTACCCCAATCACGGGGCGGCAGTCATCGAAGACATCGAGACGCGGCAGATCAAGGGAGAGGACAGGCTGTACCTGGTCCTCAGGATCATCGGACAGAACGACCTGGTGGTGCGGGTCCCCGCCTGCAACCTCGACCTCGTCGGGGTGCGTGACGTGGTGGACGCCGACGGCCTGGAGCGGGTGTTCCAGGTGCTGCGTGCGGAGCACACCGAGGAACCGACGAACTGGTCCCGCCGCTACAAGGCGAACCTGGAGAAGCTGCACTCGGGCAACGTCATCAAGGTGTCCGAGGTGGTCCGCGACCTGTGGCGTCGTGACCGTGACAAGGGACTGTCGGCCGGTGAGAAGCGCATGCTGGCCAAGGCCCGCACCATTCTCGTCGCCGAGCTGGCGCTCGCGGAGGACGTCGCTGAGGACCGCGCCGAGGTGATGCTCGACGAGGTCCTCGCCTCGTGATCCGTTGAACACAGTCGTCGAACCGGTCGTCGCCGTCGTGGTGGCGGCCGGTTCTGGTTCCCGCCTCGGGGCCGAGGTCCCGAAGGCTCTCGTGGACCTCGGTGGTGAGTCCCTGGTGGGGCATGCGGTCCGGGCGATGGTGGCCGGAGGAGCACTCCGGGTGGTCGTCACGGTCCCGGCCGGACACCTGGCCGACTTCGAGGCCGTGCTGGCCGGGCGGACAGAGGTGAGGCTCGTCGTCGGCGGGGCCGAGCGTCAGGACTCGGTGCGGCTGGGGCTGGCGGCACTCGCGGAGGAGTTCGGACCCGAGACGGTGGTGCTGGTCCACGACGCGGCCAGGCCTCTCGTGCCGCAGCGGGTGGTCCGGGACGTGGTGACCGCGGTCCGTGACGGGGCCGATGCGGTCGTGCCCGTCGTGGACGTCCACGACTCGATCCGCACCGCTGAACCGGTCGGGTCCCAGCCGGTGGACCGGAGCACGCTCCGCGCGGTCCAGACCCCACAGGGGGCGAGGCTCGCGGTGTTGCGGCAGGCCCACCGACTGGTCCAGGAAAGAGGTCTCCCGGTGACCGACGACGCGAGCGCCATCGAGCTGCTGGGACGTGCGGTGACCCAGGTCGCAGGGGACCGTGAGGCCGCGAAGATCACCGAACCGGCGGATCTGCTGCTGGCCGAGGCGGTGCTGGACAGGAGGAGGAAGACGTGAGGGTCGGGATCGGAACCGATGTGCACCGGCTGGTCGACGGGGTGCCGATGTGGGTGGCGGGCCTCCACTTCCCCGACGAGCCACAGGGGCTCTCCGGGCACTCCGACGGCGACGTCGCGGCCCACGCCGCCGTCGACGCGTTGCTGTCAGCGGCGGCTCTGGGCGACATCGGGTCCCGGTTCGGCACCGACCGTCCCGAATGGGCCGGGGCCAGCGGTGTCGCATTCCTCCGCGAGACCGCACGGCTGGTGCGTGAGGCGGGGCTGCGGATCGGCAACGTCTCGGTGCAGGTCATCGGCAACCGCCCCCGGATGGCGGCCCGCCGCGCCGAGGCGGAGCAGGTGCTGGGCGAGGCCCTCGGGGCCCCGGTGAGCGTGTCCGCCACCACGACGGACGGGTTGGGCCTGACCGGACGCGGCGACGGTGTGGCCGCCGTCGCCGTCGCCCTGGTTCACTGACGACTCACCGCACCTCGGAGGACGGGGCGACGAAGCTGTTGCTGACCCCGACGTCGGCGGAGTTCAAGCCACGCTCCCCCCACATCCGGCGGTTCTCACCCCGACCGTGGTCACCCTCCTGGTCGGGGTCGAGTCCGGCACGCCTGCGCAGCTGGTCGTCACCGATCTCGTAGAGCATCTCAGAGATCTCCTGGCGGTCCTTGTCGGTGACCCCCAGGCTGTGCCCGAGGGAATTGAGCGCCAGCCCGGCCAGGGCGTCGGCCTGCACCTCCTTGCGACGGGAGATGTCCAGCACCTCCTTCTCGCTCGTGGCGTGGTACTGGAGACGCAACCCGGCGCCGAGGATGCCTGCGCGTCCCTGGACGGCGTGCCCGTACTCATGGGCGATGATCAGGTGGAACATCGAGCGGGCCTGGGGACCGCCCTCGGCCAGGGACTCGGCGACCTCCTGGTTGAGGAAGATCCGTTGGTCCAGGAGGCAGAAGAACGCGTTGGGTCCGGCCTCGACCTCACACTTCGACTGGAACGGGGAACCGGAGGGAACCACCGTGACCTTCGGAGTGATCGGGATGAAGCCGGCCTCCTCGAGGGCGGGGCCCCACACCCGGGTCAGGCAGTTCATGTAGCTCTGCAGCTCCTCCTCCAGGGCCGCGTCGCTCTTCTTCTGCTTGTCCGAGAGCTGGATCTCGCAGCGCACCGGGGAGGGCAGGGTGATGTCGTAGAGCGGGTTGTCCTCGAGGTACTTCCTCGCCTCGGTCTCGGTGTCCGGGATGTGGAAGTCCGGTGGGTTGTCGCTCACCGGAGGCACCTCGTAGTCCTCATTCTGGTACTGCACGTCGACGGTGGAGCCCTGCGAGTCGGTGAGGATGAGCAGCATCACGCCCAGCAGGGCGGCGGAGGCGACGACGAGGGCGACCAGCAGCCCCGTCGAGGACCTCCTCGGGGGGTGCTGCTGCCACGGCGGGGGTGCACCGTGGTACCGGGGAGGTGGGAAACCCTGCCCGACCGGGCTCCACTGTGCACCGGGCTGGAAACCGTACGGGGTGGGGCGGAACCCGCCCTGGGGGGTCAAAGGTGGGTGCATCATCACCGGGCCCGACGTGGGTCGCACCGGGGGCGGGGCATGGAAACCCCGCGCAGGAGGCGCCGGGGGATACCAGCGCGGAGGGTTCGGCTGTCCGGGGAACGGCGGCTGGTTCGGTTGCACCACGCAGACAGGTTAGCCAACCACGGGACCAGTTCCGCAAGAAACCGGCTGAACCGCCGCGGTGCTCAGCAGGTGCGGTACCGTCTGCTCTGAACGCTGGTAGGACAAGGAGCTGCAAGGTGCGTTTGATCCGACTTCTGATGATCCCGGTGGCCGCGTTGGCCCTGGTGTTGGGCGTGCCCGTGGCGCATGCCGAGGAACCGATGGCCACGTCCTACCAGTTCGAGGGGAAGCTGGAGGCCGATGGCACCCTGCAGGTGACCGAGACCCTCACCTTCGACGCCCTGCCGGCGCGGGTGACACAGCGGTTCGCCACACGTGCCCCCATCGACCGGCACAGCTACCACCAGTACGAGTTCTCCGAGTTCAGCATCGAGGGCGGCGAGGACGTCGAACGTTCCCGTGACGGCGACTACGAGGTGGTCTCGTTCACCCCGTCGCAGGAGGTGAGGATCAGCTACGGCGTCAAGGGCACCACCCGCGTCGACGAAGCCGCCGGTGATGGCGGGACGGTCTTCTCGTGGCGGGTGCTGCAGGGCCTGTCCGTGCCGGTGGCGAAGGCCGAGGGTGTGCTGAAGGTGGCGGCGTTGCCGCAGTTCGTGGACTGCACCGCCGGGCCGCCCGGGGCGCTCGACAAGTGTGTGATGGCGGCGGCCGGGACCCACGACGCCCCGATGCCGGTCTTCGAGTCCGATGCGCGGGGTGCCGGGGAGCAGGTGACCTTCACCGTCGGCCTGCAGGGCGGCTCCGTCGCGGCCTCGGCGGTGGTGAAGGAGGAGTGGAACCTGGACCGGGCCTTCACGGCCGACCTGACGACGGTGGGGGCCGCCCTGGCGACGCTGGCGCTCGGGTCGCTGCTGCTGTGGTGGCTGTTCCGCCGCACCGGTCGCGACACCGGGTTCGACGGTGATGCGGCCGTCGTCGGGGCCTTCCGTCCGGTCGGTGACGGCGAGTCCGTCTTCGAGACGGCCGACGGCGTGCGTCCCGGCCTGGTGGGGACCGTCGCGGACGAGCGGGTCGATCCGGTGGACATCACCGCGACGTTGCTGGACCTGGCGGTGCGGGGGCACCTGCGCATCACCGAGCAGCAGCACCCGCAGCACGGGATGCTGGACTGGGAGCTCACCCGGCTGGAGAACCCGGCGGACCGGGTGGCGGCCTTCGAGGAACGACTGCTGGATGCGATCGTGCCGAACGGCCGGTCGTCGCTGGTCTCCGAACTGCCCACCGCGCTGGCCCCGGCCCTGCCGGGCATCCAGGACGCGCTCTACGACGAGGTGGTGACCCGCGGCTGGTTCGACTCCAGGCCCGATGCGACCCGCTCGTCGTGGAAGCTTCGCGGCTGGGTGGCCCTCGGGACCTCCGTGGTGGCGCTGGTGCTGCTGGCGGCCTTCACCAGGTTCGGACTGCTGGGGTTGGTGCTCGTCGCCCTGGCGGCCGGGCTGCTGTTCATCGGCAACCAGATGCCGCGTCGCACGGCCGAGGGGGCGCGGGTGCTGGGTGGGCTCGGGGCCCTGTCGTCGTTGCTGGCGACGCACTCGACCACGCAGATGCCGAAGGGCAGGGAACTGGTGGAGATCTCGCGGCTGCTGCCCTACGCCGTCGTGCTGGGTGGCCGGCAGCGCTGGCTGGAGGCGATGGCCGCCGCCGATGACGACGACCTGCCGGACCCGACGGATCTCGACTGGTACCACGCACCCGAGACGTGGCACCTGAGGGATCTGCCGGCCTCGCTCAACCAGTTCGTCAACACGGTGCAGGGGGAGCTGTTCAGCCGCTGAGAACGCCGTGCCGAGGGCCGGGACGCCGCTTCGTGCGGCTCCCGGTCCTTGAGGTCTCCTTGAGGTTTCGGGACCCCCGGTTTTCACAGTTGAGGGGATAGGGGGGACACTTGGGGGGTGACCCCCGAACTGATGGTTGTCCTGTCGCTGGTCGTCGTGACCGCCTTGGCCTTCGATTTCACCAACGGATTCCATGACACCGGCAACGCGATGGCCACCTCCATCGCCACCGGGGCGCTCAGACCCAGGGCCGCCGTCACCCTTTCCGCGATCCTCAACCTCATCGGTGCGTTCCTGTCCGTGGAGGTGGCGTTGACGGTCACCAACGCGGTGGTGAAGCTGCAGGACAGCAACGGGGCGCCGCGTGCCGAGTTGTTGAGCGACGGTGGTGAGGGGCTGCTGCTGATCGTGCTGGCCGGGTTGGTCGGGGCGATCGTGTGGAATCTCGCGACGTGGCTGTGGAGTCTGCCGTCGAGCTCCTCCCACGCCCTGTTCGGTGGGCTGGTGGGTGCCACCATCGCGGGCCTCGGCTTCGGTGGGGTCAAGTGGATGGGGGACGGCACGAAGCTCGACGGTGTGGTGGGCAAGGTGGTGCTGCCCGCCCTGCTGTCCCCGGCGGTCGCGATCATCGTGGCCGCGGTCGGGACGTGGCTGGTGTTCCGGCTGACGAGGGGGGTGGTCGAGCGCCATCGGGAGGCCGCGTTCCGCTGGGGACAGATCGGCTCGGCGTCGCTGGTGTCCCTGGCGCACGGCACGAATGACGCCCAGAAGACGATGGGGGTCATCACCCTGGCGCTGATCGCGACCGGTTCCTGGACGGACCTGGCGGGGGTGCCGCTGTGGGTGAAGGTCAGCTGTGCGGTGGCGATCGCGGTCGGCACCTATGTCGGGGGGTGGCGTGTGATCCGCACCCTGGGCAAGGGGCTGGTGGAGATCTCGGCGCCGCAGGGCATGGCGGCGGAGTCGTCGTCGGCGGCGGTGATCCTGGCCTCCAGCCACATGGGCTTCGCCCTGTCCACCACGCATGTCGCCACCGGGTCGATCCTCGGCAGCGGCGTGGGACGGCACGAGGCGAAGGTCAACTGGAGGGTGGCGGGACGCATGGCGGTGGCCTGGCTGGTGACGCTCCCCGCGGCGGCGGTGGTCGGTGCCGTGATGTGGTTCATCGGGAACCTGTTCGGTGGTCTGGTGGGGGCGCTCGTCATCTTCAGCATCCTGCTGGCCTCGTCGGGCTGGATGTACCTGCACTCCCGCAAGTCGGCGGTGGATCACCGCAACGTCAACGACGACTGGGTGGATGAGCTGGCGGCCTCCCGTGAGGCGGGCGTGGCCCTGGGTGAGATGGGGAAGGCATGAACAACCTGTGGTTGGCGTTGACGGGGGCCTGGCAGGTGCTGCTGGCGGGACTGCTGCTGGGGGCGGGGCTGCCCGCGATCTTCGCGCTGGGCATCCGGGTGCTGTCGGTGGGGGCGGCCGGGACCCCGGACGATCCGCAGCCCACGTGGCTGGGCAGGTCCTTGGCCGGGATCTGTTTCGCGGTGGTGGGGCTCGGCATCCTGGCCGGGATCGGCACCATCGTCGCGCACGGTTTCGGGGCCCAGTTGACCTTCGACGGCATCATCCCGGTCTTCGTCCGGAGGTGATGTGGACCTCGTCGTGGCGTAACCTCGGGGAGCATGCGCACCTTCACCGTTCGACATCGACAGCTGTCCGCCTGGGTGGTCTTCGCGGGGATCACCGTCGCGGGATGCACCGCGGCACCAGCGACCTCGCCCGGGGCGTCCTCGGACAGTGGGATGAGTGCGACGCAGAGCGTCAGCCCGACTCCCAGCGGGTCGTCCTCCCCGGAGCCGTTCTCGGCGTCGGCGGGTCAGGGGTGTCGTCTGCTGGCGGAGGGGCTCAGCACCGAGCAGCAGGCGGGGCAGTTGTTCATGGTGGGCGTGGAGACCAGTGGGCTCAGCAGTGCGGCCCGGAGGGTGATCAGCGACGGTGCGGCGGGTTCGGTGGTGCTGCTCGGCAACAGCGAGGCCGGGAGCGCCCGCATCGCGGCCCTGACCGAGGAGATCGCAGCGGCGGCCCCGGAGGGGATGCCGGTCCTGGTGGCGGTGGACCAGGAGGGTGGGAAGGTCACGAGGCTTCGGGGACCCGGTTTCAGTGAGATCCCGTCGGCGGTGGAGCAGGGGAGGCTGGCCGACGGTGAGCTGAGGGAGCAGGCCAGCGTGTGGGGCAGGGAGCTGCGGGACGCCGGGGTGCACGTCGACCTGGCCCCGGTGGCGGATGTGGTCCCGCCGGGCAAGACCAGCAGCAACGCGCCCATCGGGAAGTTGAACCGGAACTTCGGCACCGACCCGGGGCAGGTGTCGCGTTCGGTGGTGGAGTTCACCGAGGGCATGCAGGAGGCGGGCGTGCTGACCTCGCTGAAGCACTTCCCGGGGCTGGGTGAGGTGACGGTGAACACCGATTTCGGCCAGGCGGAGGATTCCGACATCACGGCCGACCACGAGGCCCTGGAGCCGTTCCGGGCGGGTATCGCGGCGGGGGCGGACTCGGTGATGATCTCCTCGGCGGTGTTCACCCTCATCGACGCGGAGCAGGAGGGGGTCTTCAGCCCGGCCGTGGTCACCACACTGCTGCGGGAGCAGCTGGGCTTCGAGGGCGTGGCGATCAGCGACGACCTGGGGGCGGCGGTCTCCGTCGGCGGGGTCTCGCCGGGGCAGCGGGCGGTGCGGTTCTTCGCGGCCGGTGGGGACCTGCTGATCAACGCGGACCCGGCGCTGATGGACGAGATGCTGCAGGCCACCGTCGACTGGGCCGCGGAGGACCCGGCGAATGCCGAGCGCCTGGCCGAGTCGGCGGGCCGGGTGCTGGAGCTGAAACAGAAGGCGGGCCTGCTCAGCTGTGACTGAGCATCGCCAAGAACCTCACAACGGCCGGGCGGGTTCCGTCTCCGCCACGGGAACCCGCGTGACGTTTCCCGCCTCGTCGTGATACTCCCATTGCAGGCAGCGCCATGCCTCGCCGACGCAACAGATCACCTCGTTCGTGTTCGGGTCCCATGAGGCATAGCTCTCCAGCCGGAACGGCCCCGGTTTCGCGAATCCCATGATCCGCAGGGGTTTCCCGGTGTGGGTGTCCCAGATGATGGCGGTGCCGTCATCACTGGTGGTGGTGAGGGTGTCGCCGTTGGGGTGGTAGGCGACGGCAGTGACGGAGTTTGTGTGGCGAGTGAGGGTGTGGATGGGTGTGGCGGTGTGGGTGTCCCAGATGATGGCGGTGCCATCTTCGGTGGCTGTGGTAAGGGTATTGCCATCCGGGTGGTAGGCGATAGCTGTGACTGAGCTTGTGTGGCCTTTTAGGGTGTGGATTTTCTTGCCAGTGCGGAGATCCCAAGTCCTGACGAGGTTTCCTCCAGAGGTTGTAGCGAAAGTAGTATCTGGATGGTAAGCAAAAAGGGATATTCGGCGAGTCCTGTCGACTATAGGGAGTCTGATCCTGTTGCGAATTCTCCCAGTCTGAAGCTCTTGGATGGCTATAAGGCCATCTTTATGTGCTGTGATAAGTGTTGAGCCGTCTGGGTGGTGAGAAATGGCTACAGCATCGCTGGCATGCTCGGTTAGGGGTTTCATAAAATTATTGTTTGTGGCATCTTGGATGAAGATGGCTCCGTCGTCGCTGACGCTAGTGAAGGTGGCTCCGTTTGGGTGGTATGCGATGCTGGTGAATCGGTGAGTTCGACGGGTGAGGCTATTGAGTTTTTCGCCGTTTTCGGTGTTCCAGGTGATGAAAGTTCCATCTTTGCTGGTCGTGGTGAGTGTGTTGCCATCCGGATGGTAGGCGATGGCAGTAATGGGGCTTGTGTGGCCCTTGAGGGTGTGGATTTTCCTTCCGGTGTGTGTCTCCCATATGATGGCGAAGCCATCTTCGGTAGTCGTGGTGAGTGTATTGCCATCCGGGTGGTAGGCAACGGCGGTAACGTTGTCGCTGTGTCCTTTGAAGACGTGCAGTTTCTTTCCGGTATAAGTGTCCCAGATGCTCGGTCCCTTATCGCCTCCGCTGGCGGTTAAGATTGTTCCGTTTGTCTGGTAGATGATGGAGGCTATGGGGTGGCGAAGATCTCGGATTTTCTCGCTGGTTTCAGCATTCCAGATGCTGGCGCTGTTGTCAGAGTTGACGATGGTTAAAGTTGTGCCATCTGGGTGGTAGGCTACTGATGTAATATTTCCTGTCGTGGTTCCAATTGCGTGAAGCTTCTTGCCTGTGAAAGCCTCCCAAACGATTGCGGGGGTATCGTTGCTGGTGGTGGTGAAAGTTGTGCCGCTTGGGTGGTACGTGATAGTTGTTGCTCGGCGTGTTCTGCCGATAAGGCTGTTGAGCTTTTCGCCGGTTCGAGCGTCCCAATTGATGAATGTTCCGTCTTTACTCGTTGTGGTGAGCGTGCTACCATCTGGGTGGTAGGCGATGGCGGTTATCGGGCTTGCGTGGCCGTTGAGTGTGCGAAGAATTTTTCCGGTCTCCGTGTCCCACGTGATGGCTTTGCCGTCCCAGGTTATAGTGGTAATAGTGTCGCCGTCAGGATGATAAGAGGCGGCAATCATGTGGCCCTTTAGGGTGTGAATTTTTTGCCCGGTTTGTGTGCTCCATATGGTGACGGAATGGCCCCAGGTTGTGGTGGCAAGAGTATTGCCGTCTGGGTGGTATGAAATATTGGACTTTATCCCTACGTGCCCCTTTAGGGTATAAAGAATCTCCCCGCTGCATGAATCCCAGATTATGATCATGCCATCGGAGCTCGATGTGGCCAATGTGCTGCCGTCAGGGTGGCATGCGATAGAGGTGATATTTTGCCTGTGTCCTGTTATCCAAGATAATCTTCTGGTAGATTTTTTACTTCCTTTCGATGTGCTTGGATATTGCGAAGTCCACATGTTGCTGGATGGTATGTATTTTTGTGGAAATTTTGGGCAGTCGCGTAGGTATAGACTTGGTTTGTGTGTCCCTTCAAATAAAGTCTCAGCGAGATTTATCTTGCCGAAATTGGCGAACCCAAGGCTAGCATTACTAAAGTTTGCGTTGCTCAGATCGATGGGATGTTGGGACCGATAGCCGTCAACCACAAGCCCGTCCAGTTGAGCTCCGGTCAGGTTGATGTCCCTCAGCGTCGGGGCGGGGTGGCCAGTACTCAGCGCATGCAGCCCGTAGTACAGGATCAGCTCGCTGGTCTGTGGCCGGTACTCGGTGCGCCAGGAGTTCAGGGTGTGGATGAGATCGGGCTCCGCGTCGAAGAGCTGACCGAGGAACTCCAAGGTTTCCTCGCTGGGGCGCCGGATGGCCCAGCCTTCCGGTCGGTCATCGCGGACGGCGCTCAGCAGGTGACGGGCCAAGAAGTACTCGTGCATGGAGGTGTGGGCGAAGCCGAAGGTGCTGTTCTTGCCCTCGTCGCGTCGGGCCAGAAAGGTGGCCACGCGAAGGTCCTCCTCCAACAGGTCTGGGCTCATGCTGTTGTACCGTTTGAACGACCGCTGCGTGTCCCGCCACTCGTGGAACCAGTCCTCGATCTCGATGGCTGCCAGTCGAGTGCTCTCGTGCCGCCAGAGATAGGCCGCCAAGTGTTCCATGAGGCTCAGCTTGTGCTCCGGTTTGATGTGCTCCTTGGCTGCGTCGCGGTCCAGCCATCGCTGAGTGAGCCCCTCGTAGATGTCCACCCCACGGATGATCTGGCCCGAGCGGCGCTTGGCCTCCAGGTTTTCCAGCTGCTCGCTGATCATCTTCAGGGTGACGGGACGTGAGGCCAGGTCAGCCAGGTTGTGGACCTCGTCCAGCAACTCCATGGTCCCGTCCACATCTGTATTGCCCGCCAGCCCCTCGAGGTAACGACGGATCTGCTCGCGGGTGAAGGGCAGCAGCTGCAGGGCGGCGAAGGAATCGGCCGACTTGTTGCCGCGTTCGTTCCCCGTGAGGTGGTTCCGCTGCTCGTTGAGAGTGCGGAAGTACTGGGTGCGGCAGGAGACCAGCACTTTCGGGAGCTTCCGGCTGGGGTCTTCATTCTGGCGCTGTTGCGCCGTGTCGAGGAGGCTGAGTAGGCCGCGGGTGAAGGCGCTGCCGTCCTTCTCTTCGAGCTTGACCAGCACCTCATCCAGGCCGTCGAAGATGACCACTGCGCCTTGGTCCACCCAGCTCCAGAACTCGTCGAGGGAGTAGCTGCGGTCGGCGCGCCAACCGCGGTTGAAGCACTCCTGAACCGTCTCGGCCAGCGTGGGAACGCCCGATCCCAAGTTCTGGATCTCCCGAAGGTCAAGGTAGATGGGGAGCGGGGCGCTCGGATCGGTCGTGTGCTCCTGGTGGAGCCGCTCGGAAAGACGCTGGCAGCTGACGGTCTTTCCGCTGCCGTACTCGCCGAGCAGAGCACAGAGGGGCGGTGAATCGGGGTTGTCGACCCAGTCCGTCAAGAAGTCCAACACATCAACACCGTCATACGGGGCGATGGAAGCCGGTTTCGTCTTGACCAAGGACCACGAGGTTCCTTGTACATCGTCGATGCGAGAAGGCATGTCCCGTAAGTCGGAGAGAGGGGGAGGGCAGAAGGCTGTGGGAGGGTGATCGAGGACCCCAGGTGTCGAGCTGTCAGCGTACAGGGGGCCTTGGCCCAAGGCTGCGTGCACCACGACGGCGGCGTTCTGGGCTGCAGTCCGTTGATCGCGTTCCTTCGTGGAATTGCCCTTGTTTCCGTCGGCGAAGTCACAGATGGCCTTGACGATGATCCAGTCGCAATGATGCCCTTTCAGGGCATGGTGAAGCCCCAAACCTTCCATCTCGCCGCCGATCACCTCACGGTCGGTGAGGTTCTTGAGATGGTTTCGGTAGTCCACGTCATCGATCAGCTTGTCTCCGCTCAGTATGTTTCCGAAACGGACTCTCGGCCAGCGCAGGGGCTCCTGCAGGGTGTGCTGCCACTCTCGAAATCGGTTCAAGAGATGATACGAGGCCTCGATTCCAGCGTGCCGGAGCTGGAGCCTGCCATTTCTCATCTTGCCCAGCTGGTAGTCGATGACTCCGGAGGAGACCAGGACATCTCCGATCTTCTGGCTCTGCTCTTGTGTCCCAAAGGCTATCCCCACTCCAATGATCGCCTTGGGGTTCCAAGCCTGCCAAGCGTCTGTGGCGGTGCGTTGGGAGTCGTGGGTGCCTTGTTGGCTGATCCGATGCACGACATCCATTCCGCCAACCGTTCCAAGTTGGAAATATCGATGCCCGTCTACTGTGATCGATGAAGGGGACTTCTTTCCACAGAACTGCCTTTGCAGTTCCCGAGCCTCGTGCTCGTTGAAGGTGATGAGAACGACGACGTCGCGTTCTCTGGGGATCATCCCCTTCGTGTTGGTGATCTCGGTGTGGTGCCGGATGCGGTCCAGTTCCGGGGTCAGCGCGGCGTCCGGGGGTGGGGTGGGGCCCTCGAACCACAGCCGCCGCGCGGCGGCCCCACCCTTCTTCTCGGTGCTGCGGCGCACCGTGATGTCGATGCCTTGGGCCTCGGCAGCCGCGTTGAAGCGGTTGCACAGGTTCTTCAGGAGGTTGTTGGCCGAGGCAGTGTCCGCGAACGGGTACAGGGCCTCGTGGATGTCCGCGATGACGGCCTCGTTTTGCTCGTTCAGCAGCTGGAGGATCAGCTCGAAGGCCTTCTGGTCCTTGGCGGACAGACCCAAGCGCTCCATGATGCGCCCCACCTGGTAGTGATTCAGAACGGCCATCGGTCCTCCTTTGGGTCGATGGCAGCAGCCTACCACAGCATTATGCTGAATGAGCCGAATAAAGCTGAATGAACTTCTGTGCAGTTGTTCCTGGTCGGCAATAGGGTCTTGACAAGCAACGATGCCCCCGCAGTCCGCCTGCGGGGGCATCGGTGGGCTGGTGCCTCAGAGGTCGAGGCCCGGGTAGAGGGGACGCATCTCGAGGAGCTTCGCCGCCCGGTCCTGGGTGGTGCTGGCCAGGTTCTCCGGCATGGTGTACTTCGCCTTGCCCGGCTTGCCCTCCTTCGTCGTGGTGGGCTCGGTGGCCGTCAGCACGTCGGTGATCATCGCCGCCACCTCGTCCATGTCCGAGGTGGTGAAGCCACGCGAGGTGAGGGCCGGGGTGCCCAGCCGCACCCCCGAGGTGTACCAGGCGCCGTTCGGATCGTTCGGCACCGAGTTGCGGTTGGTGACGATGCCCGCGTCCAGCAGCGCCGACTCGGCCTGGCGGCCCGTCAGGCCGAAGCCCGTGACGTCGAGCAGCACGATGTGGTTGTCCGTGCCGCCCGTGACCAGCTTCCCGCCCCGCTTCAGCAGGCCCTCGGCCAGCGCCCGGGCGTTGTCGACCACCCGGTGCGCGTAGTCCTGGAAGGCCTCGGTCCGGGCCTCGGCCAGGGCCACCGCCTTCGCCGCCATCACGTGCGACAGCGGGCCACCCAGCACCATCGGGCAGCCGCGGTCCACATCCGCCGCGTAGTCCTTCGTCGCGAGCACCAGACCACCGCGCGGACCACGCAACGACTTGTGGGTGGTGGTGGTCACCACGTCGGCCCACGGCACCGGGTTCTCCTCGCCCTGGAACACCTTGCCCGCGACGAGCCCCGCGAAGTGGGCCATGTCCACCATGAGCACCGCACCCACCTGGTCCGCGATCTCTCGCATCCTCGCGAAGTTCACCCGACGCGGATACGCCGAGTACCCGGCCACGATCACCAGCGGCTTGAACTCGGCGGCCTGCTTCGCCAGCGCGTCGTAGTCCAGCAGCTGGGTCTCGGGATCCGTGCCGTAGGAACGCTGGTGGAACATCTTCCCGGAGACGTTCGGCCGGAACCCGTGGGTGAGGTGACCGCCGGCATCCAGGCTCATCCCCAGCAGGCGCTGGTTGCCGAACCGGGCCCGCAGCGTCTCCCAGTCCGCCTCACTCAGCTCCGAGACGTTCTTCGCGCCGAACTCGGCCAGGGCCGGGGTCTCGACGTGGTGGGCCAGGATCGCCCAGTAGGCGGTGAGGTTCGCGTCGATCCCGGAATGCGGCTGCACATAGGCGTACTCCGCGCCGAACAGCTCCCGCGCGTGCTCGGCCGCCACGGACTCGACCACATCGACGTTCTGGCAGCCCGCGTAGAACCGGTGCCCGACGGTGCCCTCGGCGTACTTGTCGCTCAGCCAGGTGCCCATCGTCGCGAGCACCGGCAGGCTGGCGTAGTTCTCGGAGGCGATGAGCTTCAGCGAGGCCCGCTGATCGGTCAGCTCGTCACGGGTGGCCTGCGCGATGCGCGGCTCGACGGCCTCGATCGCGGAGAGGAGAGTCTGGTAGGCGCTGGACAACTGCTCGGTCACGATGACTCCTGGTGGAAGACGACGGTGTCCCCAATCTATCCCGCCCGGCCCCCTAAGGTGTACCCCATGACCATGTCCCGACGTCAGCAGGAACTGTTGTCCCGACCTCGCTGGGAGCAGGTGAGACGTGTCATCGGCTGGCACCGGGACCCCCTCGTCGCGGCCGACGGCTGCACGGCCGAGGAACTCGCCGTCATCGAGGAACGTCTCGGCCTGCCGCTGCCCGCCGTCCTCCGGGAATGGTTCGAGATCCTCGGGCACCGACTCCGCGCGGTCCAGGACCCGGCCGCGACCCCGGAGACCATCACCCGCGACGGCGACCGCATCGTGATCTGGACCGAGGACCAGGAGGCCTGGCTGCTGCTGGTGCCAGCGGGCGGCGACGACCCCGTCGCGGAACTCGAGTTCTCGCCCCACGAACTCCCGACCAGCGTGTGGCTCACCGGAATGCTCATCTCGGAGTGCCTCGGAGCCATGTGGAGCTGGAACGACGGCACCGGCCCGCTCGGCGAGTTCCGCCCCGGGGTTCGCGGTGACGGTCCCATGGACGAGGTCAACGCGTCCGTCTTCGCGGCCGTGCCACAGCACTACCCGGAGCTGCCGTGGCCGCTGCCCCCGATGTGGCAGGCCTGGCACGGCGACGACGAGACCGTCATCCGCGTCAACGGCACCGATGTCCTCGAGTGGTTCACCACCTCCGACGCCGCCCACGCCCGCATCCGGCACCTCCTCGCCGAGGGCGGCGGCACACCGACGGTCGTCGCGCGCATCTCAGGGATCACGGAAGAGGAACACGAACGCCACAGCGAGAGCGGCCGATTCGACCCCTGGCCGGACCAGGGGATCGACGAGATGGCCGCCGTGTTGTCCCACGCCCGGCGGATGAGCACCGCCACCGGAGCAGAACCCGACCGCTGGCACGAGATGACCCTGCCCACCGACGACCCCGAGACCCTCGCGGCCGCCCTCGTCGCCTCGCTGGCCCCCACCTGGGGTGACCGCCTCACCGTCGCCTGGCGCGCGGACGACGACGCCCCCTGCCACGTGGTCCACCCCAGCGGTGGGGAGTTCACCCGGTCCTGATCAGCCGAGCCGCCAGCGGCTCACGGCCCGGGAGTCCGCGACCAGATCAGCGAACAGCCCACCGGAAGCGACCAGCTCATCGGGGGAACCCTGCTCGACGATGCGGGTCGCCTCGCCCTTCTCCCGGCCCGAGAGCACCGCGACCGAGTCGGCGTTCATGATGGTGGTCAGCCGATGGGCGATCACCACGACGGTGCGGCCCTCCGACAGCTCCGCGAGGGTCCGGGTCAGCAACGCCTCGTTCTCCGCATCCAGCGCCGAGGTGATCTCGTCCAGCAGCAGGATCGGGGAGTCCTTGAGGAAAGCCCGGGCGATGGACACCCGCTGCCGCTCACCGCCGGAGAGCCGCAGTCCACCCTCGCCCACCCGCGTCTGAAGCCCTTCGGGAAGCCGAGCCACGACCGAGTCCAGCCGTGCGCGACGCACTGCCTCGGCCACCTCCTCGTCGCTGGCGTGTGGACGGGCCAGCCGCACGTTCTCCAGGATCGTGGTGTCGAACAGGTACACGTCCTGGAACACCATCGAGACCATCCCCATGAGCTGCTCGGTGGGCATCTCCCGCACATCCACACCACCGATGGTGATGCGCCCGGAATCCACGTCCCAGAACCTGGCCACCAGCTTCTGGCACGTCGACTTGCCGCACCCCGACGGTCCGACCAGCGCCGTGATCCGACCCTGCGGTGCGCGCAGCGAGAACCCGTCGAGCAGCGGCCGTGAGGCGTCGTAGGCGAAGCCGACGTCGTGGAACTCGATGTCATGGCTCGTCAACGGCTGAGGTGCGGTGCCCTCCGGGAGGGTCGGCTCATCCAGCACCCTGCCCATCTCCTGCAGGGCGATGCCGGCCTTCTGCACCTCACCCTGGTACAGCAGTGCCTGGGACAGTGGGGTGGTGAACCGGGTGCTGAGCAATGCGATGGCGAGGAATGTCGGGACATCCAGGGAACCGCCGAGTGCCAACCACAGACCGACCGCCAGCACCGCCGTGAACAGGGTCTGGGCGACCAGGGCGGAGGCACCGAGCGGTGGTCCCTGCAGCCGCAGCAGCCGGGTCATGGCCGTGTCCTCCTCGGACAGGGTCCGGCCGAGCGGTCGCCAGGCCGTGCCGTGCAGACCACGGGCCCTCAGCACCGGCTGCAGCTGCGCGTACTCGATCAACCGCCCGGCACTGGCGGCCACGAGCGCCGGTTCCTGGTCCTGTTCCGCCTTCAGCACCTTCAGCCCCCAGTGCCACACCAGCCAACCGGCGGGCACCGCCAATCCCAGGACCAGGGCCATCCGCCAGTCCACGAACAGCAGGGCCACCAGCACCGTCGCGGGCACGACGGTGGCCCCCAGCAGCCCCGGCAGGACGATGGAGCCCAGGTGCGACAGCACATTGGCCTGGGTCGAGGTGAGCGAGGCGACCTCACCGGGGGTGGTGGCGGTGAACCAGCCGAGCCGCAACCCCGCCACCTTCTTGCCGATCTTGTGGATGAGGTTGCCGCAGACATCGACCACCGAGACCCGGTGGGAGCGGTAGAGGGTGAGGAACTGCAGCAGGAAGGTGGCCGCTGCCAGCCCCAGCAGCAGCCACAGCCACGGCAGTGCCGTCGCCGGGTCGCCGCTCAGGTAGACGCGCAGGAAGGGGATCATGGCGACGAAGGTGAGCCCCTGCAGCACTGCGGCGACGGAATAACCCACCACGGTGCGCAGGAGGACCTGCGGCCTGTCCAGGTAGCGACGGAACTGCTTCAGCATGGCTCCTCCTCGGTGTTGTCGGCCACCGGCTGCTGCCCCCGCCACATCTGGGCGTAGCGGCCCTCGGCGGCGACCAGGTCGTCGTGGGTGCCGCACTCGATCAGCCTGCCGCCGTCGATGACGGCGATCTGGTCGGCCCCCTGGATGGTGCCCAGTCGATGGGCGATGACGATGACGGTACGACCCACGGCCAGGTTGCTGATGGCCTGCTGGATCAGTCGTTCGGAATGCGCATCGGCCTGGGCCGTCGCCTCGTCCAGGATCAGGATGGGGGCGGCGGCGAGGAAGGCCCGCGCTATGGTCAGCCGCTGCGCCTCACCACCGGAGAGATGGGCCTGCTCACCGATCACGGTGTCGTAGCCGTCGGGCAGTTGCATGATGCGATCGTGGATGCAGGCTGCCCGTGCCGCCTCCTCGATCTCCTCGTCGGTGGCGCCGTCCCGTCCGAGTGCGATGTTGGCGCGCACCGTGTCGTGGCTCAGCCGGACCTCCTGGAACACCAGGGACAGCGACGACATCAGATCGCTGGTCCGCAGCTGTCGCACGTCGCGACCCGATATCAGGATCTGTCCGGAATCGACGTCCCAGAACCGGGAGATCAGCTTCGCCACCGTCGATTTGCCACCGCCCGAGGGACCCACCAGCGCGGTGACGCAACCCTTCGGACAGCTCAGCGACAACCCCTCGATGACGTTGATCCCCTTCTCGTAGGCGAAGGAGACGTCCCGCAGCTCGACGGCGGGGGCGTCCTCGACGGCGGGGAGGGAGACCTCGGGCTCCGGCAGGCGGGGGGCCTGCAGGATGGCCAGCGTGTTGGTGGCGGCCTGTTTGGCGGTGTAGAGGCGCTGGGACATGTCGGCCAGGGTCGTCATCCCCTCCGGCAGGCCCACCCACACCAGCGCGAAGGCCACCACGGTGACCGGGTCCAGCCACCCCTGGAGGGTGCACAGCAGCCCCACTGCGACGGTGACGGTGAAGACCACGGCGGGCTGCATCGCCGCTGCCACCAGTGACATCCCGAGGCCCTGGCGCTCCAGCCAGGTCACCGAGACCTGCTCGTGGTGCTTCTGGGCACGGTCGAACCGGCCGAAGACCCTGTCCGCCATCCCGAAGTTCTTCACCTCCTTGATGCCGTCGACCAGCTCGACGGTGGCATGGGACAGTTCCCGCTCCGACTCCCCGTAGGCCCGGTAGGTCTCGGCCAGCCCGGTCATGCTGAGGAAGTAGACGACCACGAGCAGGACCGCCGTCCCCCCGAGCAGGAGGAGGGCGAAGCGCCAGTCGAGCCAGAACAGGTAGACCAGGGAGGCCAGTAGGCTGAACACGGCATTGGCCAGGTCCCCGGCCAGGTGGGCCACCAGCACGTGGATCTCAGCGGTGTCCTTCGCCACGGACTTGCGGATCTGTCCCGAGCTGCGGGAGGTGAACCAGCCGAGGTTCACCTGTCCCAGCGTGTCGACGAGGCGTTGCCGCAGCTCTGCTCGCAACTTGGCCTCGGCGACGTGGCTGCGGCCGAGCGCGGTCCCGTACAGCACCACGTGGAGCAGCATCGAGACCACCGCGACCAGCACCCAGGACCACAACGGCCCGGGGCTGAGGTCCCGGGACAGGAGGCGTCGGGCGATCTCGACGAGCGCGATGTAGGGGACCACCTTCAACACCGCTCCTGCCGCGGCCAGACAGAATGCGAGGATCATCGATCCCCTGGCGCTGGCGATGAGGTCCCAGACGGTGCGCGGTGGCTGGGTGGTGGGTTCAACCATGGTGTTCGAGCTCAAGGCTGATCCTTCCGAGGAGGTTGAGGTGGTGGAGGACGAGGGCCACGGCGAGGATCGTGGCCCACAGGGTGATGAGGGCGAGGGTGTCGGTCGTGCGCCACCGCACGTCGCTGAGTTCGGTGCGGCTGCGGTGGGCCCCGAAGGCCCGCGCATCCATCGCCATCGAGACCCGCTCGGCATGACGGACGGCGCTGACCAGCAACGGGATCACCGAACCGGCCCACACCGTGATCGGGGCCAGCCAGCGGGGAGCGCGGGTGCCGCGCAGGTGCCGCGCCTGACGGATGACGCGGTGCTCGGCGCGGAACCGTTCCACGAAGGCGGTGGCCGCCATGCCGGCGTGCGCGATGCGCACCGGGAGCCGGAAGGTCCGGGTGAGGGATCTCAACAGGTCCTGCGGTGAGGTCAGGGTGCCGGAGACCAGCACCAGGGCCAGCAGTGCCGCGATCCGCACCCCGCTGCGGAGCCCGGCCAGCCACTGCCCCTGATCGAGGACGAGGGGACCCACCTGGATGCTCTCGGAGACACCGTGCAGGTCGAAACGGTAGGCGGTCATGCCCGACCAGGTGAGCAGGGCCGCCACGAGCCACAGGGCGGCCACCATGACGGACCGCCCGCCGAGGGTGCCGCGACCCTTGAGCAGCAGGAACAGCGACGAGAGGGCGAGACAGCTCAGGGCGAACTCGGGGCGTCTGGCCGTCAGCACGAGGAACAGCGCGGGAAGGACACCGAGGAACAGGGTCAAGGGGCCCAGGCGCGACCCGGCGGGTTCGGGGAGCTCCGAGAGCGCCTCGTCCGGCTGCGACGACGCCGTCGCCTCCGGCTGCGCGGCCTCGACGGGCTCGTCGACGAGCTGGAGCAGCGGGGGTGGCCTCAGACCGCTCTCGGTCAGGCCGGGGCTGGTGAGCACGTCGATGGGGCGGCCCTCGGTGATGACCCGCCCCTCGTGCAGCAGCACCACGTGGGCTGCGTGCTCGAGGACCAGTCCGAGGTCATGGGTGGCCATGATGATGGTGGTGCCCTGGGCGGTGCTGCGGTGCAGCAGGTCCATCAGGGTCCGGGTGGAGGCTGCGTCCTGACCGAAGGTGGGTTCGTCCAGGCACAACACCTCGCGGCCCTCACCGAGTGCGGTGGCCACCGACAGGCGGCGCTGCTGTCCACCCGAGAGCAGGAACGGGCTCTGGTCCCGGGCGTCACCGAGGGCCAGGTCCGCCAGTGCCGCATCCACCCTCGCCTGCAGTTCCTCCTCGGGAACCCGGTTGATGCGGCCCGCGTGGGCGAGCTCCTCACGCAGCGTCGGGTGGAGGAACTGGTGCTGCGGGTTCTGGAACACGTGTCCGACACGATGGTCGGGGCGGGTCAGGCGCAGTGGCCCGGAGGGGAGCCGACAGGAGTCGACCCGGGCGGTGGGGTGGAGACCGGCCAGGGTGCTGAGCAGGGAGGACTTCCCGGCACCGTTGACCCCGATCACGGCGGTCACCGCACCGGCCGGGGCGTGGAGGCTGACCCCGTCCAGCACGGTTCGTCGCCGTTCACCCGGGCCGAGTCGCAGGCTGAGGTTCACCACGGACAACCCGGGGCTGTCAACCGCAGGGCGGGCGGAGTCCGTCACCTGCGCGGCGAGCCGATGGCGTGCGGCAGGGTGGGCCCGGAGGGCGTCGACGCCCTCGGTGAGTGTGAGGGTGCCCTCCAGTTCGGGGAATTCCGCCGCCCAGCGGACGCAGGTGGGCAGCACGATCCCGGCCTCGGCCAGGAGGTCACGGCCTTGGTGCAGGACCTGGCGGGGAGGGCCCTGGAGCAGGGTCGCGCCGGTGGCGTCGAGGGCGATCACCTCGTCGACGTACCCGATCACCGGATCCAGGTCGTGCTCCACGACGAGCACCGCCGTTCCCTGCCCGGCCACCTCGGCGAGAAGACGGTAGAGGTGCTGGCCGCTGGCCGGATCGATGTTCGCGGTGGGTTCGTCCAGCACCAGCAGGGCAGGACGCATCGCGAGGGCGCTGGCCAGGACGAGACGTTGCCGTTGTCCACCCGAGAGTTCCCACGGGTTCCTGAATGCGTCTTCGAGCAGCCCGACCTGCATCAGGGCCTGACGGGCACGAAGCCGGATCTCGTCGGTGGGCACCCTGAGGTTGCTGAGCCCCCAGGTCACCTCGTCCAACACCGTCGTCGTGACGATCTGGGAGTCCGGGTCCTGGAGCACCATCGCGACGGTGGTCGCCAGCTGCGCGATGCTCTGCTCCCCGACCTCATGGCCCCGGATCAGCACGGATCCCCGGTACGCCGCGGGGACGGAGTGCGGGATCAGACCGTTGAGCGTGAGGGTCAGTGACGACTTGCCGCAGCCGGAGGGGCCGATGAGGGCGATGAGTTTCCCCGGGGTGAGGGAGAAGGTGGTGCTCCGGGGCCGCCAGGTCTCGTGCCCGGCATGCCTCACCCCGACCTCACGGCAGGTGGCCAGCGAGTTCTCTGAGGGGCGGAGCATGGGTCAGTGGTTCCTGACCCCGATCCCTGCCCGCCGCAGACTGCGCACGACGACCAGGGTGATGGCGACACCGACGAGGGAGGAGAGCAACGCGATCGTTCCCATCAGGAGCAGTTCAGGGGTGGTGACCTGGATCTGGAGCATCGACGAGTAGAGCAACCCGTTGAACAGCCCGAAGGTCGAGGCGGCCAGCCCGTATCCCAGCCAGTTCCAGTGCTTGTAGAACAGCAGGGCCAGGGGGATCTCCACCAGGGCGCCGCCGATGAGGTTGCCCAGGATGGAGCTGACCCCGGACGGGGTGGTGAAGGTGCCGATGATGCCGATGATCAGGGCGGCGATCATGATGGCACCCGGTTTCTGGGTGAGGGCTCCCGGCAGCATGAAGGGCAGCAGCCACAGCCCCATCAAGGAGCAGACGGCCATGATGCCGACGGGGGACACCGCGAGCGTGATGCTGACGTAGCTGAGGGGGATGACCACGACTGCTCCGACGACGGCGCAGGCGGCGACGGTCATGAGGGTCCGGGTGTGCAGGACGGAGTTGCCTGGACGATCAGCTCGAGCGGTGTGGATCTGCAGTGTGTCATTCTCGCCCGCTGTCATCGGATCTCCATTCTCATGTCGCTTAAGGCAGACCTAACATAACTCTTCCGGAGAACCATGATCACTCCGGGGTCGCCATCGCGCACCGCTCCTGGAGACTCCGATGTCGTCTGGGTGTCCATTCGAGACCTGTTTGCCTGTCCGCTGCCCCCTTCGCTTCCTAGGCTGAGTGATGGGCACCTCTGCAAGGACGCTTGGAAAGGCAAGGAACGATGTCAACACACACCCCGAGACGGTCAACATCACGACGGATGTGGGCCGGTGGTGTCGTCGCTGCGTGCCTGGTGGGGCTGGGGATCGCATCTCCCGCCCCCCACGCCGTTGCCGATGACCCACCCCCGCACGAGACCACGTCACCACAGGAGGCAGCCCGGGTGGACAACCTGCCCACCCCCACCCTGGACTGGCAGCCCTGCAAGCAGTCCCAGTACCGGGAGAAGCTGTGTGCCGAGGTGAGCCTGCCGCTGGACTACGACGAGCCGGACGGCGCCCGGATCACGGTGTCGGTGCTGAAGGTGCCCGCCCGGAACCCGGAGCAGCGGATCGGCAGTCTCTTCGTCAACCCCGGTGGGCCGGGGGGGTCCGGCATGGACTTCGCCGCGAACTCTGGGGCCACCCTCAGCCCTGAGGTGCTGGACCGCTTCGACATCATCGGCATGGATCCACGAGGCATCGGGGCCAGCAGCCCACTCGAGTGCTTCGAGGATCCCGACGCGGCCATCGAGGCCCTGAAACCGGCCTGGGAGATGATCTTCCCCGTCACGAAGGAGGAGACGGCCGTCTTCCAGAAGAGTGTACGCACCATCGGTCAGGCCTGCGGCAGTCACGGGAAGGAGATGGCATCGGCCATGAGCACCTCCCAGGTGGCACGTGACATGGAGATGCTGCGTCGGGCCGTGGGCGACGAGAAGCTGTCCTACTTCGGCTTCTCCTACGGCAGCTACCTCGGCCAGGTGTACGCCAACATGTACCCGGACCGGGTGCGGGCGCTGGTGATCGACGGGGTGATCAACCCCACCGAGTGGCTCGGCAGCTTCAACACCTCCACGATCCCGTTCGGGGTGAGGATCGGTTCTGCGGAAGGTGCCGATCACGCCATCAAGGCCCTCATGGAGCGCTGCGCGAAGGTGCAGGACTGTCCCGTGGCCGATCCCGAGGCGGCCCTCGACCGGGTGCTGACCCGACTCCAGGAGCAGCCCATCACCTTCTCGGATCCGGACGGCAGCGAACAGGTCATCACCTACCAGCGCTTCACCGGGGTCATGCTCGGCCTGCTCTACGCGCCGGAGACCGTCGAGCTCGTCGTCGAGTACGTCGGTGTCGTCGACCAGCTGAACCCGACCACCCCGATGCCCGAGGCCGAACGGGCCGTGCTGGGACAGTCCTTCCTCAGGCTGGAGGAGAAGGCGCAGGAGGCGGTCGAGGACAACACCGGTTCTCCCAACGACCCGAGGATCCGAGAGGCTGGCCTGATGAAGCTCCGGAACGACAGCCGGATGCTGAGCGTCATCTGCTCTGAGGGCTCGCATCCCAGTGAGCGGGTCATGCGTCGCTACAGCGAGGTCGAGAAGCAACGCTCACCGTACTTCGGACAGAGTTGGTTCTGGAACCAGGCGGCCTGCGCCTCACCCGCGTGGAAGGCCCGTGACGAGGACTCCTACCGGGGACCGTTCAACAAGCGGACCTCGGCCCCGGTGATGGTGGTCGGCAACGTGTTCGACCCTGCGACCAACGTCCACAACGCCTCCGAGGTGGCCCGGATGCTGCCGAACTCGCGGCTGATCATCGCCAACAGCTGGGGTCACGTCGCCTACCGGCGCAGCACCTGCGCCACGGAGAAGGTCGACTCCTACCTCATCGAGCCCAAGGACGACCGGAACTTCAAGTGTGATGACGGCTGGCAGCCGTTCAACGAGTGAGGATTCGCCCACGACAGGTGTGTGGCCCCCACCCGGTACGGGTGGGGGCCACAGCCGTCCAGGGGGTTCAGGTGCGCTGCTGGGTGATCTCGTACAACGCGATCGAGGCCGCCACCGAGGCATTGAGGGATTCGACGGTGCTCGCGATGGGGATGGCCACCAAGGCGTCACAGTGCTCCCGCACCAGCCTGGCCAACCCCTCACCCTCGGAACCGACCACCAGCAGCACCGGGCCCTCACCGCCCGGCAGGGCGCTGAGCGGGGTCTCACCCTCACCGGCCAGACCGACGACGGTGAAGCCCGCATCGGAGGCCTTCCGCAGGGTCTGGTTGAGGTTGGTGACCTTCGCCACCGGGATGCGGGCCGCTGCCCCGGCCGAGGTCTTCCACGCGGCGGCGGTCATCGATGCCGAACGTCGTGCCGGGATCACCACGCCCTGGGCCCCGAAGGCCGCTGCGGAGCGGATGATCGCGCCCAGGTTGCGAGGATCGGTGACACCGTCCAGGGCCACCACCAGGCCCTGGGAGGGAACCTCGAAGGCGGCGTCGAAGACGTCCTCGACATCCGTGTACTCGAAGGCCGGGAGCTGCAGTGCCACCCCTTGGTGGACGAGCCCGCCGGTGACACGGTCCAGCTCGGCTCGGGTGACCTGCAGCAGCGGCAGGGAGTGCTCGGCGGCGAACTTCAGGATGTCGCGCAACCGGTCGTCGCGTTCCGCGCCGTCGGCGACGTAGGCCTGCTTGACCGGCAGTCCTACCTCCAGGGCCTCCAGCACGGGATTGCGGCCCACCACCCAGTCGGCCCCGACGGCGGTGCGGGTGGTCTTCCTGGGACGGTTCGCCTGTCTGCGCAGCGCTTCCTGTTTGGCCTTGTAGGCCTTGTGGTAGACGCGGTCCTCGGCCTTCGGGGTGGGGCCCCTGCCCTCCAGGGAGCGCCGGATGCGCCCACCGGAACCGGCGGTGTTGGACCTGCCGCGACGACCTGCGCCGCGTCGTTGTGAATTACCGGGCATCAGTTCTTCTCCAGACTCCACCGTGCCCCGTCGGGGGTGTCGGTGATGGTCAGGCCCGCATGGGCGAGGGTGTCACGGATGGCGTCGGCGCGGGTCCAGTCCTTGGCGGCCCTGGCCTCGGCACGTTCGGCCAGGAGCGTGGCCACGAGCTGGTCCACGACGGGGGTCAGGTCATCGACGGCGGCATCTCGGACCCACGGGTCGTCGTCGGGGTTGATCCCGAGCACGGTGGTCATCCGGGCGACGGTGGCGTACAGGTCGGCCGCCTCGGTGCCGTGATCGGCGAGGGCCCGGTTGCCCGCACGGACCGCATCGAAGAGGGCGGCGACGGCAGCAGGGGTGGCGAGGTCGTCGTCGAGGGCGGCGGCGAAGGCCTCCCACTGCGGTCCGCCCACGGTCCCGTCGGTGTGGCCATGCTCCTTGGCCGAGGCGAGGAAGGCGTCGATGCGCTGGATGCTCTTCTCCGACTCTGCGAGTGAACCGCGGCTGTCGACATCGGCGGGGGAGAACTCGATCTGGCTGCGGTAGTGCGGGGCCAGCAGGAAGAACCGGACCGCGCGGGGGTCGAAGAGTCTGGTGACCTCCGACACGAGCGCGGTGTTGCCGAGGGACTTGCTCATCTTCTCGCCCGCCATCGTCACCCAGGCGTTGTGCATCCAGACGCGCGCGAAACCGCGTCCGGCCGCGGCGGACTGCGCCAGCTCGTTCTCGTGGTGGGGGAACCGCAGGTCGATGCCGCCGCCGTGGATGTCGAAGACCTCCCCCAGGTACTTGCCCGCCATCGCGGAGCACTCCAGGTGCCAGCCCGGTCGACCACGCCCCCACGGGGTGGGCCACGACGCGGTGAGGGGTTCGCCCTCCTTGCGGCCCTTCCACAGGGCGAAGTCACGGGGATCCCGTTTGCCCCGGGGGTCGGCGTCCTCGGCCGGGGCCATCTCGTCGAGGCGCTGTCCGGACAGCTCGCCGTAGCGGGGCCACGACCTCACGTCGAAGTAGACGTCCCCCGAGCCGTCCGGGGCGACGTAGGCGTGGCCGCGCTCGATGAGTGCCGCCATGAGTTCGATCATCTCGGGGATGTGGCCGGTGGCGCGGGGCTCATAGGTGGGGGGCAGGCAGCCGAGCGCGGCGTAGGCGTCGTGGAGTTCCCGCTCGTAGCGGTAGGCGTGGGCGAACCACTCCACCCCGGCCTCGGCGGACTTGGCGAGGATCTTGTCGTCGATGTCGGTGACATTGGCCACGACGGTGACCTCGAGGCCGGAGTGGGTGAGCCAGCGTCGCAGCACGTCGAAGACCACCTCCTTGCGGATGTGGCCCAGATGCGGGGAGGCCTGCACGGTCAGGCCACAGTGGTAGATCGAGACCTTGCCCGGAACCAAGGGCTGGAACGGCTCGACCGTGCGGGTGGCGGTGTTGTACAGGCGTAGCGTCACCCGCAGCAGTCTACTGGAGCCGACCTCTCCCACGTGTTCAGCGCGGCCGTGGTCCGCGGGTGGTCAGCAGGATTTCAGGTGCGAGGCAGGAGGACCAGCGTACGATCACCGAAGGTGGCGGTGACCTCAATGGTGCCGCCAAGGGCTTCGACATAGGACCTGAGGGTAGCGAGGCCGGAACGATCAAGGTCTCCAGATTCCAGCGCGGAGATTGTTGGTTGGGTGAGAGACATGCGCTCAGCCAGTTCCTTCTGGGTCAGACCCTGCTCCTCGCGGACCTCTCGGAGGCGCCAGGCGCGTTCCGCTGTCTCCATGCGTGTGATGTGTGCGGCAACGGCCTGCTCGTCAACAGGACGCTTGGCTCGCACATCACGCCAAGCCGTCACGCGGACCTTGGCCATCATTCCGTTCCTCCTCACTCGTCAGCCACTCGTCGAACCTGTCATCTGCGATGGGTATGGTGTGGTCATACCACTGCTGCCACCTGCCCGCCTTGTCCCCCGCGACGAGCAGGGTCGAATGCGAACAGTATTCGAACCTCGCTTCGTCCTGCTGATCCCGGCCGAAGCTCTTTCATGTTGTGATGCCTGGAACCTTTGATGCGGTCAACCATCGGACGACCGAGCTGGGGCCCAACCGACTCCAGGCGAGTGATTGCGGCTACAACCAAGTCGTAGGTTTTGCTGTCCAGCGCCAGAAGCCATGTCTCCACGTCCTCCCAGAGCCACACGTCCCACGACATCTAGTGAGTATAGATGCCAGACGATATGTGCGGGCTCTACTGCCCCTTTGCGGCCCTGGCCCTCAGCGCCTCGATGTCGAAGCCGACCATCACCGGCACCTCCGGGTCGTTGGCCTCGTCCTCCCACGGGTCGTAGGGCTTCTCGTAGTCGTCGTCGACGAAGCCGTGCGACGGGTCGTACTTGTTGACCAACTCCTGCCCGACCGGCTCCACGTTGCCCATGTGCTCATCCGGCAGGGTCGTCAGCACGTCCGCGATGTAGCCTGCCGCGGCCTCCTCCGTCGAGACCTCCCGGTGCTCCCGCTGCGACTGGTACCAGCGGTAGTCCAGCAGTTCGTGGAAGAACTGGGCCGGGTCGCGTTTGCCCTGCAGGTGGGCCGGGATCCGACCCACCGCCGGTTCGAAGACCTCCATCAACCACTTGTGGGCCGCCACCGACTCACTCATGGTTCCCGGCAGCTTTGCCCGGAAGGTGTCCATGTCGTTGAGCAGCCGCCGGGCCTGGTGCTCCTCCGCGTCGAGACCCGTCAACCGCATCAGGCGACGGGCGTGGTGCCCGGCCTCCACGACCTTCGGCTGCATCGTGATGGTGCGGCCATCCGGCGAGGTCCGCACGTCGATCTCCGCGACGTCGAAGCCGAGCGCGTTGAGCCGACGCACCCGTCCTTCCAGCCGGTACATCTCCTCCTCGGAGAACTCCTCGACCCCGGTCAGCTCCGCCCACAGGTTGTGGTAGCGCTCCTCGATGGTCTCCACCAACCACTGCGGGTCCAGCGACGGGTCGAGCATCCCGCCCGCCTCCAGGTCACAGAACTCGCCGAACAGGTTGGTGCGGGCGATCTGCAGGTCGTGTGCCCGCTGCCCGTTGGTCAACCGCTCGTGCACCTCGCCGGTCTCGGCGTCGACGAGGTAGGCGGCGAACTCACCGGCGTCACGCCGGAACAAGATGTTGGACAGCGACACGTCGCCCCAGTAGAAACCGGTGAGGTGGAGGCGGGCGAACAACGCCACCATCGCGTCCAGCAACCGGTTCACGGTGTCCAGCTTCACACCCGAGTAGAACAGCGCCCGGTAGGGCAGGGAGAACGGCAGGTGCCGGGTGAGCAGGATCGGGTCCAGCGGTTCACCGTCGCTGGTGGTACGTCCGAGCACCACACCGACCGGTTCGACGCAGGGTACCCCGAGCCGTCGCAGTTCGGTGAGCTGCCGGTACTCGTGGACCGCGACCTCCTCCAGGATCTCCTTGGCCGCCAGGATGTCGTCGCCCACCTGGAGGAACCGGACGACGTGACGGGAGATGCCTCGTGGCAGGGCGACGAGGTACTGGGTGGGCCAATCCGCCAACGGGGTGTTCCACGGCAGGCGGATCAGCGCTGCATCGGGCTTCGCTGCGAGGAACCTGGGCACAGGGTGATTTTAGGGCCTCTCGACGGACGAACTGGAGATTTCGGCCGATGACATGCGGTTTTTCCCGAAGAAACTCTCACAGAGCGGTCAGCCCGCGGGTCCGGAACTGCTCCCGGACCCGGTCCACCAGATCCTGTGACGGTGGGGAGGTGTCAGCCAGGTCGTAGGGCAGACCGAGGCTCGCCCACTTGTCGCGGCCCATCTGGTGGAACGGCAGCACCTCGACCCGGGTCACCACCGGCAACTGGCTGACGACGTCTGCCACCGCCTCGATGTTCTCGACGGCATCGGTGAGACCCGGGACCAGCACGAACCGGACCCACACCTCCTCCGAGCCACGCTCAGCCAGTCGGCGGGCGAATTCCAGGGTGGGTCCGAGGTCGCGGCCCGTGACGCGGCGATGGGTCTCCGGGATGCCGGACTTGATGTCGAGCAGCACCAGGTCCACGTCGTCCAGCAGGGAATCGGAGGCATTGGCCCCGAGGAAACCCGAGGTGTCGACGGCGGTGTGGATGCCCAATTCCTTCGCCTCGCGCAGCAGCCGTGCCACGAAGGCGGGCTGCATGAGTGGCTCCCCGCCGGAGATGGTGAGCCCACCTCCGGTGGTGCGGAAGATCCCGCGGTAGCGCCTCAGACGTCCCACCAGATCCGTCAGGTGCACCGGCTGGCCCTTGGCCGCGAACATCGTGTCCGGGTTGTGGCAGTACAGGCACCGCAGGGGACATCCCGACAGGAACACCGTCATTCGGGTGCCCGGTCCGTCCACGCCGGTCACCAGCTCCCACGAGTGCATCGAGGCCAGTCGGCCGTCGCGCACCAGTGCCAGATGTTCCGGACGCTCGAGATCGTCGGTGATGTCGATCCCGGCGGTTCCCGCCCCTCCCGGCCGCAGCCGGGGGAGCCCCAGCGGGGTGGGGGCGAGGCGGAACTCGCCGGAGACACCGTCGACGGCGGGTGAGGTCACGACCCCTGGTGGAAGGTGCGGGACAGCACGTCGCGCTGCTGCTCCTTGGTGAGTTTCACGAAGTTCACCGCGTAGCCGGAGACCCTGACCGTCAGGTTCGGGTAGTTCTCCGGGTTCTCCATCGCGTCCTCGAGGGTCTCCCGGTTGAGCACGTTGATGTTGGCGTGGAACAGCCCCGGTGCGTCACCGCGCTCCTGACGCTGTGCCTTCATGTCCGCCACACGCTCGGCGTAGGTCTTGACAGCCATTGTTCTTCTCCTCCAGTGGTCGTGGGTCAGCAGCCCTCGGGCACGAAACCGGCATCGAGGATGCCGACGAGGTTGTCCACCTGCTCCTGCTTGGTGCGTCCGAGGGCGGACGGGGTGATGGTGTTGGTCAGCGAGATGCCGTCCAAGGCGTCGGCGTAGTCCAGCTTGCCCACGGACAGCATCGAGGCCAGCATGCCGTGGTTGTCGGCGCCGTTCTCCGGGTTCGCGCCCGGGGCGAAGGGGGTGCCGGCGCGGTGGCCCGACGGGAAGGACCCCGTCGCCTTGCCGTAGACGACGTTGGAGGTGATGGTCAGCACCGACTGGGTGGGGATGGCATCCCGGTACAGCGGGATCTCCTTGATCTTGCTCATCACGGTGTGCACGATGGCGGCGGCGATCTCGTCCGCCCGGTCGTCGTCATTGCCGTAGGTGGGGAAGTCACCCTCGGTGACGTAGTCCACCACCAGACCGGTCTCGTCGCGCACCGGGGTGACCGTGGCGTACCTGATGGCCGACAGGGAGTCCGCGACGATGGACAGCCCCGCGATGCCGCAGCCCAGGGTCCGGACGATCTCGGAGTCGTGCAGCGCCATCTCGATGGCCTCGTAGGCGTAGCGGTCGTGGCACCAGTGGATGATGTTGAGGGCCTCGACGTAGGTGGCCACCACCCAGTCGAGCATCTTCTCGTAACGCAGCCACACGTCGTCGAAGTCGAGTGGCCCGTCGCCCTGGACGCCCTCGTGGTCGGGGACCACCAGCTTGCCGGTCATCTCGTCGCGGCCACCGTTGATGGCGTACAGCAACGTCTTGGCCGCGTTCATCCGGGCGCCGAAGAACTGCATCTGCTTGCCGACCCGCATCGGGGACACGCAGCACGCGATGGCGGCGTCGTCGCCCCAGTGGGAGCGGATCTGCTCGTCCGCCTCGTACTGCACCGAGGAGGTCTCGATGGAGATCGCGGCGCAGAAGTCCTTGTAACCCTGGGGCAGTCTCGGGTCCCAGAAGATGGTGATGTTCGGCTCCGGTGCCGGGCCGAGGTTGCGCAGGGTCTGCAGCAGGCGGAAGGAGGTCTTCGTCACCAGAGGGCGACCGTCCTCACCGAGACCGGCGTCGGACCAGGTGGCCCAGTACGGGTCGCCGGAGAAGATCTGGTCGTAGTCGATGGTGCGCAGGAAGCGCACGATCCGCAGTTTGATGACCAGGGCGTCGATGATCTCCTGCGCGCCCTCCTCGGTGAGACGTCCTGCGGCGAGGTCACGCTGGAACCAGCAGTCGAAGAAGGCCGAGAGGCGACCGATGCTCATCGCGGCACCGTCCTGGGACTTCACCGAGGCCAGGTACCCGAAGTAGGTCCACTGCACGGCCTCCTGGGCGGTGCGCGCCGGGCCGGAGATGTCGAAGCCGTAGCTGGCCGCCATCGCCTTGAGTTTCCTCAGGGCCTTGATCTGCTCGGCATGCTCCTCACGGAACCGGGCCCAGTGCTCGCTGAACGGGGCCTCGTCGACGGCGTCCTTGTCGGCCTGCTTGGACTCGATCAGCCTGTCGACACCGTAGAGCGCGACGCGACGGTAGTCCCCGATGATGCGACCCCGCCCGTAGGCGTCGGGGAGACCGGTGATGACGTGGGCGGAGCGGGCGGCCCGGATGCGGGGTGTGTAGACGTCGAAGACCGCCTCGTTGTGGGTCTTGCGGTACGTGGTGAAGATCTCCTTGATCTCCGGCCGGGGTTCCTTCCCGGCCTCCCTGATGGCGGTCTCCACCATGCGCCAACCGCCGAAGGGCATCATGGCGCGCTTGAGCGGGGTGTCGGTCTGCAGCCCGACGATCACGTCGTCGTCGGCACTGATGTGACCGGGGGCGAAGGCGTCGATGTCGGCCGGGGTGTCGATGTCGACGTCGTAGACGCGCCGGGCGCGCTCCACCGACAGGTAGTCGCGCTCGAGGGTCTCCCAGATGCGCAGGGTCTTGGCCGTCGGCCCCGCCAGGAAGGACGCGTCGCCGGTGTAGGGGGTGTAGTTGCGCTGCACGAAGTCGCGGACGTCGATGGTCTCCTGCCATGGACCGGGGCTGAACCCCTCCCACGGATCGGTGCTGGTGCTGGTTTCCGCAGGGGGGTCTGCGAGCGTGGTCATGCGTTTCTTTCCTGGAAGGGACTCAAATCTGGTCCGACCATTGTATTTGAGTCCCTCGCGCTGGGCCAAGCGGCGGTGCACATGGGTGAGCGGACTGACACCTCAGCTCGGCGCGAAACGTCGTACCAGGTCGATGAAGGTCGCCCTGGCCAGGGCGTACTCCTTGGGGGCGGGGCGAGAACCTGCGTCCTCGGCCAGGGTGAACTCGTGCATGACGAATCGCCGGATGGGTTCGGGGACGACACCCTCGCCCAGCTCCCGCGTGGTCGCCTTGGCCGCGATGAGTTCGGTGACGGCGTCGACGACGTCGGTCTCGGGCGGTGCCTCCGCCAGCAGCGTCGGTAGGTGCATCGGTGGCAGCGGGGAGCAGTGGGTCCTCATCCAGTGCAGGGCGGCTGCGGGGCGGATGGCGTAGAACAGCTTCTTCAGCGCGATGGTGTTGCCCTCCCCGGCGCCGGAGCGGTTCCAGTGGGACCGTCCGACGTGGTGGTAGTGGCGGGTGATGGCGGGCAGGGACACGACCTCGCGGCAGAGCTGGAGCAGCTCGGCGGCGAAGTCTGAGTCCCCGCGGTAGACGAAGGGGGACTGCAGCCACTCCGCGACGGTGGCGTTGCTGGCGGTCGCCAACTGCACGGCCTTGATGAGGTCCCAGCCGTTCACGTCGAGCACCGCGTCGAGCGGGGTCTCGATGACGTCGCGGGGGCGCCAGGGGGACAGGTAGTCCTCGAGCGGACGGACGTGGAGGAACCGGCAGTCGTGGTCCGAGTCGGGTGAGGGGAACCCCCAGGCCCGGCTGCCCGACTCCACCGCCCAGACCACCGCCACGCCGTGCTCGGTCTCCACCTCGTCGAGGCGGGCCTGGATCTGCTGGACCACGGCAGGGTCGAAGTCGTCGGTGAGCGTTGTCGGCACGGGATCAGGATAGCCCGCCAGGGCTGCGGCGAAACGCAGTTCTCGGGGTGGCGAATCGGAGATCCGGGCCATGGTGTGGGTGTGGAACTGGTACCCGGACACCTTCGTGAGCGTTTCACCGAGCTGCTCCAGTTCAGCCCCGTCGTGGTGGTCGAGGGGGCAAGGCAGGTGGGCAGGTCAACGCTGGCGGCCATGCTGGGGGGCGAAGGAAACACGATGCAGGTGACCATGGATGATCCTCTTGCACGGCAGCTGGCCCGTGAGGACCCCATGGGCTTCCTGCAGCAAGCCGGGGAACGCAGACTCGTCATCGATGAGGTGCAACGGAGCCCCGAACTGGTGCTGCCGTTGAAGTACGTCGTGGACTCCGACCCGCGGCCGGGCAGGTTCATTCTCACCAGGTCGGCCAACCTGCTGCGTGTCCCCGGCACCGAGGACTCCCTTGCGGGACGGGCTCTGACCGTGCGGCTCCAGCCATTCTCGCAAGGAGAGGTGGAGCAGCGCCGTGACGACTGGGTCACCGTCGTCGCCGGTGTGCCCGAGATGCAGTCACCGGGAGACAGGGCGGAACTCGTGTGACGGGTCGCCGTGGGCGGTTGCCCCAGGGTGCAACAGCTGTCCGAATCCTCCCGTCAGACCTGGTTGAGGGACTACGTCGATCGGCTGCTCGAGCGGGATTCGGCCGATCTGGGGACGCTTCAGGTTCCCGTACTGCGTCGGCTCCTCGGGCTGATCGGGAGTTCTGTCGGTGGTGAGCTGGTCCAGGAGCGGCTCGCGGAGACACTGGGAATCTCGCGCCCAACGGTCCGCCGCTATCTGGATGTCCTGGAGTCCTTGTTCCTGATACGTCTGATCCCGGCATGGTCGCGTAGCCTGACTCGTCGTCAGGTGAGCCGCCCCAAGATTCAGGTCACCGATTCAGGACTCGCGGCCGCGCTCCTGGGGCTGGGCGCCGAACACCTGGCCGCGATGAGCGGGGCTGAGCATTTCGGGATGCTCCTGGAGTGTTTCGTCGTGAATGAGTTGCTGCGCCAACAGGGCTGGGGCACCACCACGTTTGAACTCTCCCACTACCGCGACCGGCACGGGGGCGAGGTGGACCTCATCATCGAGACCCCGACGGGGATCATCACCGTGGAGGTCAAGGCGGCTGTCAGCCCGACCCAGGCCCATTTCAGGCATCTCATCGCGCTGCGGGAGCGACTGGGGGGACGAGTTCCTGGCCGGTGTGGTGCTGAACTCCGTCACCTCGGCCAGGGCGGAGGATCGACTGTGGGCGCTGCCGGTTGCGTCGTTGTGGGAAACGGGCGGAAAGCAGAAGGGCGAAACCGGTAAACTCAACTCAGATGCGTGATCTCAAGATTGTGCTCGGTGCTGACACACTGATATTGGAGAGGAGATGACATGACGAATGAAGCTCGGGTTCACTTCCGGGACATCAAACCCTATGCGGTTCCCAAGAGCTTGGCGGATCTGCGTGGCCCCAGGAACGGGCTGGTTGAACTGCGTCACTCAGTGCTCTGGGCGCCGGGAAGTCGGCACATCGACCTGGAGGAGCCAGGCGGGGTGGGCTTGGCCTATCGGGCTGTCATATCAGAGGGTACCGTTGCGGATCAGATTGCAGTGCTCAACAAAGAGCGGCTGATCGAGGTGTGGAGTGTTCTGCTGCTTCCTCGACGTGCCAAGGACCTCTGGGAGGAGCGTTTCCCGGAACTGTGCCAGGGGGCGGCATGACCTCGGTCAGTCGGGCTCAACAGGAGGTGACCCGGATAGCGCTTCACGGCGTGAAGGAAGCCGGGTTTGCGCTGGCAGGCTCGGGTGCCATCCGTGCGCACGGACTCACAGAGCGGCCGACGGAGGATGTGGACTTGTTCACCTCAAACACGGAGCCAGAAACCTTCGACAACGCTGTGGATCAGGTCATGAGAGACCTGCGGCAGGCCGGTTGCGTGGTCGAAGTGGAGCGGCGAGCAGCAGGATTCACGCGCCTTCAACTCCGAACGCCGGATGGAGTGGACCTCGACCTTGACATGGGCATCGACTGGCGTGAACGAGAGCCTGTCGCCCTCGAAGTGGGGCCAGTGCTTGCTGTGGAGGATGCTGTCGGCAACAAAATTTCTGCCCTCTACTCACGGGCTGAGCCCCGAGACTACCTTGATGTTGACTCAATCCGTCAGGCAGGGCTTTTCACAGATCAAGAGCTGTTGGAGGCAGCAGCGGAAAGGGACCCGGGCTTCGATTCCCGGATGTTTGCCACCCAGCTGGCAGCGGTTCAGCGGGTCACCCCTCGTGATGTGGTGGCCTACGGTGTCTCAGCAACCGAACTGGAAGCACTGAAAGAGCGCATCAAGCGTTGGGTGGTGAGCTTGGAAGGGAGCGAAGAGCTCAGTTGATGGGGCCTCAACAGGGAAGTTCTTGCGCTGCCCGGTCCAAGGCCTCGCGGATGGCCCGGGCCAGGTCCTCGGGTGACTCCAGGCCGATGCTGAGGCGCACCAGCCCGTCGGTGATGCCCGCTCTCGCCCGGGCTTCGGCGGACATCCCGGCGTGGGTCATCGTCGCGGGATGACAGATCAACGACTCCACCCCGCCCAGGGACTCGGCCAGGTGGAAGATCGGCAGGCCGTCCAGGAACCGTTCGACCGCCGCGCGGCCACCGGCCAGGTCGATGCTGATGAGCGACCCGAAACCCGACTGCTGACGCCCGGCCACCTCGTGCCCGGGATGCTCCGGCAGACCGGGCCAGTGCAGGGTCGCGACCGCCGGGTGCCCGAGGGCCGCCTCGATGACCGCCTCGGTGCCGAGCGCGTGCATCCGGATCCGTGCATCAAGGGTGCGAAGCCCCCTGAGCGTGAGGTAGGAGTCGAACGCGCCTGCGGTCAGTCCCAGCACGTTCGCCAACCAGCGGAGATGCTCGGCCTGCTCCGCGTCCCCCGCGATCACCACGCCGCCCACCACGTCGGAGTGGCCGTTGATGAACTTCGTGGTGGAGTGCAGCACCAGATCGGCCCCCAGCTCCAGGGGGTGCTGCAGCAGTGGCGAACAGAACGTGTTGTCCACCGCCAGCAGAGCGCCTGCCGCGTGGGCGGCCTCGGCGGTGGCCCGGATGTCGGTGATCCGGAGCAGCGGATTCGACGGGCTCTCCGCCAGCACCAGCGACGCGCCGTCGAGAGCCCGGGTGAAGGTGGTGGGATCGCCCACGTCGACGAAACGCGCCTCCAGTCGGCCCTTCCCGGCCAGGTGGTCGAGCAGCCGCCAGGTGCCGCCGTAGCAGTCGTGCTGACACACCACCACGCCGCCGACGGGGACGACTCCCTCCACCAGCAGCGTGATGGCTGCCAACCCCGTCGCCACAGGGACCGCCCCGGCCCCACCCTCGAGCTCGGCCAGGGCCTCGGCGAGCAGGTCGCGGGTGGGGTTGCCGGCGCGTGAGTAGTCGTAGCGGCCCGGCTCATCGGGGGCGGCGAAGACGTAGTTCGTCGACAGGTGGATGGGCGGCACCACCGCCCGGTGCGCGGTGTCGGTGCCCAACCCGGTGCGCATCGCGCGTGTCCAACGTCCCAGTTCTGCCACGATTCCTCCCGAAGATCCGCTCCAATGTAGCGGCATCGATCGAGGTACGGGGTTTTCTGCCACTCCTCGGCCGTTGCTGAGCCCTTGGGCGTGAAGAATGGCAGAAAACACCGGGATTCGTCCCAAGGAGCAGAGATGACCTACACCCACGGCCACGGCGAGGCGGTGCTGGCCTCCCACGCCAGCCGCACCGCGGAGAACTCCGCCGCATACCTGCTGCCGTACCTGAGGCCCGGCCAGCGGGTGCTGGACGTCGGCTGCGGTCCAGCCACCATCACCGCCGACCTGGCCGAACTCGTCGCGCCCGGTGAGGTCATCGGGCTGGACAACGTCGAGGCGGCCCTGGATGCGGCGCGAGCCACCCTGCAGGCCCGGGGAATCGACGGGGTGAAGCTCGTCCAGGGGGATGTCCACGAGCTGCTCTGGCCCGATGAGTACTTCGATGTCGTCCACGCCCACCAGGTCCTCCAGCACCTGCCCGATCCGGTCACGGCGCTCAAGGAGATGCTATGGGTGACGAGGCCGGGTGGCATCGTCGCGGCCCGGGATGCGATCTACTCCGCCATGACCTGGTACCCCCAGTACGAGGGGATGGCTGCCTGGCAGGAGATCTACATCGCGACGGCGCGGGCCAACGGTGGGGAACCTGACGCCGGGAGTCGCCTCAAGGCCTGGTGCCACGAGGCCGGGTTCGACGAGGTCACAGCGTCGGCCAGCACCTGGTGCTACAGCACCGATGAGGAGCGGGCGTGGTGGGCGGAGACCTGGGCGGAACGCTGTGTGACCTCCTTCGGCCCGCGCGCAGTCGAACTGGGACTGGCCACCCGCGCCGATCTGGAGCAGATGGCCGCCGACTGGCGCCTCTGGGCGGAGAGCAGGGATGGCTGGTTCGCGGTCGTCCACGGCGAGGTGCTGGCGCTGGCGGGTAACTGATGAAGCCGCTCCCGTTGGCCACGGCATGGGAAACCGTTGGTGCCACACAGCCGGGCATCATCCCGGCCGATGGCTGCATGGACCTGGTCACCGACGGCGAGACGGTGATGGTGGCAGGCCCCGATTCACGGGCTCGCCGCTTCGTACCCAGGGCTCATCGCCCACTCTGGGGGGTTCGGTTCCACCCGGGGCTGCTTCCCCACCTGTTGGGGGTTCCGGCGCAGCAACTCCTGGACCAGGTCGTCCCTCTTGCGGCGGTGTCCCGGCTGGAGATCACCCCGACTCAGCTCAAAGCCCCGAAGACCTTGCTCACCCTGTATGACGCAGAGGCCGACAAGGCCATGCGAGTGGCGCGGGCACTCGCCGACGGGGAGTCCGTGGTGAGCGTCGCGGAGGGGGCCAACTGGTCCACCCGACAGCTTCGGCGGTTGTGCGCGAGCTGGTTCGGTTACGGCCCGAAGCATCTCCAGCGGGTCCTGCGTCTCAGGGAGGCGGAGGAGCGGCTTGCCCAAGGGATGTCGATGACCGATGCCGCTGCCTGCTCGGGATACGCCGATGCCTCCCACCTGTGGCGGGACCGTCGCGATCTGGGGCCGGACTGATCAGAGCGGGCAGAACAGGTCCACCTGGTTGCCGTCCATGTCGAGCACCGATGCGTAACGCTGTCCCCAGAAGGCGTTCCATGGCTGCTGTTTGGCCTTGGCCCCGAGCGTCGTCAGTGCCTCGAAGAGGGCATCGACCTCAGCGGGGGCGGAGCACTGGAAGGCCAGGGCGATGGCGTGCCCTCCCGTGGGACGTCGCCATGTGGGGTCCAGCTGCGAGATCAGGGTCTCGGTGTCGAGCATGAGCCGTACGCCCTCGCCGTCGAACTCGACGTGGTCGTCGGTCGGGCCGCCGGAGGCCAGGCGCAATCCCAGACAGGAGTAGAAGTCGATGGCCGCCGCCATGTCGTGGGTGACGACGGACACTGCTGCGAAAGAGGTCATGCCTGACATGATGCTCTCCCCGATGCGATCCTGGCATGGACGAAACGGCCATCATCAGGTGGAGGGTTCACACCGCAGGTATCAGATCCGTGTGGGTGAAGTCGTCCCCCTTGAACAGCAGCGGTTCATCCCGGTCCTTGGCCAGCGCATAGGTGATGCAGTCACCGAAGTTCAGCCTGGCGGGGTGCCCACTCCCGCGACCGAACCTCTTGTGGGCCTCCTCGGCGATCCGGACCTGTTCTGGGGTGAATGACGCGATCTCTATGCTGAGACCCGCGAGCAATGCATCAAGTGTGGCGCTCACCTCTGACACCCCTCTGTTGCGCAGCACGATCGCCAGTTCCAGGCGGCTGGGCGCTGACATGAGCGCACCGCGCTGTTCCAGCAGCGCACGGAAGTGTTCCCGCTCCGGCTCCCGGAAGAGGATGGCGGCGATGGCTGACGGATCGACGATCATCGCGGTAGTCCTGTGTCAGGGTCATAGAGCGAGTCGAAGTCCAGTGGACCGCCTGTTGCGGTCAACTCCGCATGAACCCGGTCCAGGAGCTCATCCAGCCCGTGACGCGCCTTTTCAGTCGCAAGGCGTCCCAGCAGGTCGCTGACAGCTTTCTCCACCACACGGGTCTGGCTGAGCCCGGTCCTCGAGGCAGCTTCGCGCACCATCTCATGGATGCGTTCGTCCTTGATGTTGAGACTCATGGAGTAATTCTACCCTCTGGTGCCAGTTTTCCACCTTCACGTTGAGGAATCGCTGAGGCGCACGCACCGCCCAGGCCACTGGGTCAACTCAGGCACTGTCAAGGACACCGTGTGCTCACCCTCGTGCCGCGTGCCGCTTTCTCAACGAGTGTCGGGAAGGCTTCTTGATCCCCGAAACCGGTGAAAGGCGCGGCCACGGCTGTCTCCAGCAGACCTCTGTCCCGCAAGATTCCAGCGTTGATCTCCGTCTCGTGGATCTGAAGGCAGAGATCAACGCTGATGACGACCGTCACTCGGCGAGGAGGGCCAAGGTGTGGCTCCACCGTCGACTCGCCCTGGATGCCAGCTCCAGCACTGAGTCCGAGTCCGGCTCCCGATGAGGCAGGGGAGGCTTCTTGGGGCCCTGTCCTCGCAGGGACTGCGCGGTGAACTCCCAGAGCATCGACTCCCGGGTCACCTCGGCGGTGCTTCGTGCGCCCTCGGGGAGGGGGCCCCGGGCCTCCAGCCATGGGGATTCGCGATGTGCCCTGTCGCTCAACTCACCGCCCGTCCATGCGCGGTAGTGGTCCACGACGGCATCGATCGTGGCACGCCGCTCAGGGCTCAGGTCGGAAGGTCCGTTGACGTGGCAGCTGGAACGCACCGTGGGCACGACAGGACCCATGGCCCAGGCCTCGATCCGGTCCTCGAACATCGGAGTCCCGTGCCAGGCCAGCGACCATCCCTGCACGTAGTACAGCCACTTCTGGTACTGCGCCTCGTTCAGTGGGCTGTGCTTCTCGTTGATGTACTTCAGGACGTCCAACGCCGTGGTCATGTTGGCCCACCTCCTTCATGCGGCCATGTCGGCTGGTGTCAGCATGGTACGTCGTGGATGGGCTGGGGGCCTCGTCCACCATGAGCCGTGATCAGCCGACGCTGCAGCCAGGAGGGCTGAACAGCTGCCGGGCATGAACTGGCGGGTCACTTCATTCCGAAACGTTTCAATCGGGGTTTCGTGCAACCAGAACGGCGATTCGTGCCCTGTGAGGGGTGCCTGGTGAGGGGGTGAGGGGCGGCGCGGTGGGGAGAGGGCGTCTGGTTCGTCGCTGCGCACGAAAGGGGGCTCCCGCGCCAACTGCGGGAGCCCCCTTTCGAGGAGACGATCAGGAGATGCGCTCCTGGGTCTCGTTGCTGAACACGTGCACCGACGACGGGTCGGCCGCGAGGCGGACCACGTCACCCTTGGCAGGCGACTGGCGGGCACCGATGCGGGCGACGATCTGCTGAGCGCCGACCAGCTGGTCCTCGGGCAGACCGGCCAGGGTGCCGTACAGGTAGGAGTCGGCGCCGAGCTCCTCGACCACCGCGACGTCCAGACCGATGCCGTTGCCGTCGGCCGCGATGTGCAGGGCCTCGGGACGGATGCCGAGGGTGAGGGTCTTCTCGCCCGGGGCGCGGTCCAGGATCTCACGGGCGACCGGCACCACGTAGTCACCGATCTTGACGCCACCGTCGACGACGGTGCCCTCCATGAGGTTCATGGCGGGGGAACCGATGAAGCCGGCCACGAAGAGGTTCTTCGGGGTGTCGTACAGGGCCAGCGGGGAGTCGACCTGCTGCAGGATGCCGTCCTTCATCACCGCGACGCGATCCCCCATCGTCATGGCCTCCACCTGGTCGTGGGTGACGTAGACGGTGGTGACGCCGAGGCGACGCTGCAGAGCGGCGATCTGGGTGCGGGTGGAGACGCGGAGCTTGGCGTCGAGGTTCGACAGCGGCTCATCCATGAGGAAGACCTGCGGCTGACGCACGATGGCGCGACCCATGGCCACGCGCTGACGCTGACCACCGGAGAGGGCCTTCGGCTTGCGGGACAGGAAGTCCTCCAGGCCGAGAAGGTGGGCGGCCTCCTTGACGCGCTGGTCGCGCTCGGCCTTCGGCACGTTCTGCATCTTCAGGGCGAAGCCCATGTTGTCCGCCACCGTCATGTGGGGGTACAGAGCGTAGTTCTGGAAGACCATCGCGATGTCGCGGTCCTTCGGGGGAAGGTCGGTGACGTCACGGTCGCCGATGAAGATGTTGCCGGAGTTGACCTCCTCGAGGCCGGCGAGCATGCGCAGCGAGGTGGACTTGCCGCAACCCGACGGGCCGACGAGAACCATGAACTCGCCGTCGGCGATCTCGAGGTTGAGCTTGTTGACCGCTGCACGGTCGGAACCGGGGTAGACGCGCGAGGCTTCGCGGTAGCTGACGGTGGCCATGCCACATTCCTTTCCACGGGCAGGTACGTGCCCGACGATCCGTAGTGGTGGAAGGGTCCTTCCGATTGACAAGGCTAACAGCTCGGTTTCGCTCGGCGGAAGCCCCCCGGTGAATTGTCGCGGGGTCGCGTACCATCGCTCAGGTGAGCGACGAGCAGGAACCCCGGGGCGAGGACACCGAGGCCACCGAGTGGTGGCAGGACGAGGGCATGCCCTGGAAGCAGAAGCCGGGCCGGGCCGACATCGCCTGCATGACGTGGTTCGGCCTCGTGGCGGTCTACGGCCTGGTGATGCTGCCGCTTCGGGCCTGGTTGATCGTCCGCGCCCCCGACGTCCTGGCCATGATCTCCGGCAGCCGAACCGCCATCGCCACCGTCGGGGCGCTCTCCTCCCAGGGGGCGATGCCCCATGCGCTCATCGTGTTCGCCGTCGCCGCCGTGGCCAGCATCAAACTGGACTGGATCTTCTGGTGGGCGGGCCGACTGTGGGGGCGCGGCATGATCGAGGTCTGGGCCGGGCGCAGCGCACGCGCCGCGAAGAGCTACGCCGTCGCTGAACGGTGGGCCCACAAACTGGGGCCGTTCGGGTTCCTCATCGCCTACGTCCCGATCCCGCTGCCCATCATGCAGGTGGTCTTCGTGCTCTCCGGTGCCACCGGACTCAAGCTGTGGAAGTTCCTGCTCTACGACTTCCTGGCCAGCACCGTGTGGCTGGGGCTGTACTACAACCTGGGATGGATGTTCGGGGAGCCCATCGTCCAGGCCCTGGAGTACTACGCCAAGATCGCGGGCTACATCTCCATCGCCCTGCTGATCTTCGTCGTGTTCAGCGTCTCGAGGCGGCAGGGTCGGAAGGGGTGAGCACGGTCACCGAGGCCGCATAGCGGGAGGGGGGCATCCCGATGGTGGCGGAGAACTCGCGTGACAGGTGCGCCTGGTCGGCGTAGCCGAGTTCGGCCGCCAGCTCTCCCCACGAGGGTGGATTTCCGGAGCGGGCCGCATCGGCGGCGTCGATCAACCGGTATCGACGGATCATCCACGACGGCGTGACCCCGGCATGCTGCCGGAACATCCGCTGCAGGGTACGCGGGTGGAAGGCGACGCAGCGCGCCAGGTCGGTGACCCCTCGGATGCCGCGGTCCCGTGCGATCCGTCCCGCGATCCGGGCACACTCATGGGCTGCCTGCAGGCGAGCCGCATCACGCGAGGCGAGCACGGTGCTGAGGATCTCTCCCAGCCGGGCGGCCCGCGAGGCGTTGTCGGCCATGATCTCGAGGTCACGGGTCAACCCGACAGCATCGAGGTCCAGCACCTGACCCATCGGGACGACCCGGTTCGTCAATTCAGCCGCATCCATCTCCAGGAAGGCCCCGAGAGCTCCCGGTTCGAGCTTGGCGGCGACGTTCCAGCCATGTCCCCGGAGTCGGCGGTGGTCCACCCGGGTGGCCACCCCCACGACCGTGGCCTCGACGGTGTCGTCGTCAAGGCCCCGGGTGGAACGTGGGCCGACGCTGAGGTTCCCACACGGATGGGACAGCACCGGCTGGGTGAACTCGATGCCCTTGGGCAGGTCCCACGTCACCGCCCAGAACCACTGGACGATCCCCTCCAGTGGCCTCGGCGGATCGAACCGGGTGAAGTCCACGAACTCCCGCATCCGGCCGGGATCAAGGATCCCACGGCTGTCCTGGATGATCGGGTCCGTGGTCATGCGGTCACGCTACCGTGTCGCCTTTGTTCAAGACGTGACCTCGTGGTGACGCCACGCTGGGAGGCATGAACACGACCATTCAACGGACCCTTGATCACCTGGTGCCGGTCCTCGACGCCCTGGCCGTCGTGACGCAGCGCATCGCGCCCGGGCAGGAGAGTGCGCCCACACCCTGCTCCCAGTACGACCTCACGGCTCTGCTCGGGCACGTCGTCGGTTGGCTGGAGGCCTTCGCGGTGGGCTACGCCAGCAGTGACGGTGAGGTTCCGGCCGGTGATGCCGACGAGGTGTGGGTCACGCCTGCCGAGGCTGCGCAACGGATTCGGAGGGCGTCGGTGAGGTTGGTCGATGCGGTGCGTGGTGGGGCCGCGGATCGACCGTTTCGGATCGGCGGTGAGGGGATGCCCGGGGAGATCGCGCTGGTGATGATCCTCGGCGAGTACCTGGCCCACGGCTGGGACATCGCCATCTCGACAGGACAGCAGTGGCGCCCCGACGAGACGGCGGTCAGGGCAGCCCATGAGGTCCTCCGGCAGGTGGTGACCCCCGAATCACGGGGCGGCGACTGGTTCGGTGAGGAGGTCGTCGTCGCTGACGACGCCCCGCAGCTGGACCGGTTCCTCGGGTTCACGGGCCGGGAACCTTCCTGGAGACCGATCTGACCGATGCCCTCCCGCCACCGTTGCTGCGCGGTTCTGCGTCACCGACGCCGCTGAGCACTATGCTGCCCCTGGCTGATAGGGGGACAGCAGGATGTTCAATGACGTGGTGGCGGGCATCTGGGACTCCGTGGGAGGGGTCCTGGCGCCGGTGCTGTGGGTGGGGGCGGTGCTGCTCGGTACGGTCGCAGTGGTGTGGGTGGTCACGCTGCTCGCGCGGGCGATCCGTCGTCTCCAGGCGACACGGGAGCTCGGGGTCCGGATTCCACGCGGCTTCCGGGTGCGGCGGGCGAGGCCGGAACGCGACCAGGGGACGTTCGTGCTGGCCTATCCCCGTTGGCAGGTGGCGAGGAAGGACGGGACGCGCAACCGCAGGTACCGCACCAACGAGGTCGTCGAGGACTTCTCGACGCTGGAGTTGGGGCGGTGGCGGCTGTCCTCCCGGTCGGTGATGAGGTTCTACGACCTCGTCGTGGCACTGCGTGGACGCGGTCACGTGATCGCGTTGTCCGGGGAGGAGGCGGAGAAACTCGCCCTCCTCAACGAACAGGAAGGGCTGCGGGTCTGCGGGGCGAGCCGCAACCACATCTACCACCGTTTCGCAGCCGAACCGACGCGTTTCGAGCAGTTCTGTGCGGAGCTGTACCGGGAGCTCGGACACCGGGTGGAGGTCACCCCAGCGATCGCCGATGGTGGTTTCGACCTCAGGATGTTCGGGCCCGGTGGCAAGACACTCGTGGAGTGCAAGTGCTTCCACCCGGCCCAGTCAGTGGGACGGCCGGTGCTGCAGAAACTGTTCGGGGCAGGGGCCGTCGAGGGTGCGGACCGACTGCTCGTGGTGACCACGGCGACCTTCAGCAAGGAGGCGCTGGCCTATGCCGAGGCCGTCGGGATGGACCTGGTCGACGGCGACGCCCTGGTGACGCTGTGTGACCGGGCGTGGGGGTGTCGTCCGCCGGCACAGGGCCCGACGGTCCAGGAGGTCCAGCTCACCCTCGAGGACCACCTGGCCCACATGCCTGCCGACATCCGCGAGCGTTACGCCGCGTTGGTGTGAGCAGCCCCGAAGACGGCGACCAGGAAGGTGCTGTCAGGCTGGAACGGGCGCAGGTCCCAGGTGGAGTAGGCCTGCTGCGCCACCAGACCGGCGGTCTCGGCGTCGCCCATGAACTCGGAGAAGTCGTAGCCACGTCCCGCGCCGAAACCGATCACGACGCGGCCATCGACAGCGAGATGGGCTCCCAGACGGCGCAGCACCTCGATGCGGGTCGACGGCGCGAGGAATCCCATGACGTTGCCCGCGCTGAAGATCAGGTCGAAGTCGGCTGTGATGCCGTGGCCGGCCAGGTCGAGCTCGGCCAGGTCTCCCACCACGTAGGTGGGACCCGGGTGGTCCTGCCGGGCGGCGTCGATCAGCACCGGGTCGAGGTCCACCCCCACCACCTCGTGCCCACGCTCGTGGAGCCAGCCGCAGTGCCTGCCCGGGCCGCAGCCCGCGTCCAGGATGCGTGAGCCGCGGGTGGCCATCGCGTCGATGAGCCGGGCCTCGCCGTAGAGGTCGTGCCCCGCGGCCTCCATGTTCTTGAAGCGTTGGATGTAGCGGTGGGAGTGGTCGGGGTCGGCCGCGATCATGCGGGCCCACTGGCTCGGCTCAGGCGTCATGGTCCGTCATTGTGCCCGTGCTGCCTCGCCCCTGTCGAGCACTCGCCGTCGTGGAGCCCCCGGAGGGAGTCGAACCCTCGACCACTCGCTTACAAGGCGAGCGCTCTGGCCGCTGAGCTACGGAGGCAGTCGCTACATTGTGCCCGCGGAAACGGGGGTGAACAAGTCACACCCCCGAAGCCGCGATGAACATCTGCCCGTGACCGGTGGCCCCGACCACCTCGTGGGCGGGGATGAACACCGCGTGGCCGGGGCTGAGTGTCACCTGGTGCTGTTCGGTGCGCAGCCGGAACTCGCCGGAGGTGACCAGCGCGATCCGGGCGGAGTCGTCGCGAGGCACCTGGAGCTCGTTGCAGGAGGTCGGCTGCTGCAGCCACAGCTCGAACTCCTCGAAGCGCGATGGGAACACGTAGGTGCCGTCGGAGCCGTGGGGGGTGTCGACGGTGATCGGCACCGGCTCGAAGTTCACCACCTGCAGCAGGCCGTCCACATCGATGTGCTTGGTGGTGAGCCCGCCACGCAGCACGTTGTCGGAGTTGGCCATCACCTCCACGCAGGTGCCCCTGAGGTAGCTGTGCATGATTCCCGGGGAGAGGGTCAACGACTGCCCGGGCTCCAGGCAGAAGTGGTTGAGCAGCAGGGCTGCGAGGATCCCGGGATCGGAGGGGTGGGACTCGTCGATCTCGACGGCGGTGCGGGCGAAGACCCCGAGCTCGCCGGGGGCGTCGAGGTGCTTCACGGCGGCTGCCAGGACCTCGTTGACCAGGTGCTGGCGTTCCCCGAGGCTCAGCACGTCGAGGAACACCTCCTGCAGGGCGGGGGCACCCTCCCGGTCCCGCAGCGGCCTGATCACCGAGGCCAGGGCGTCGCCCACGCCGAGGGCCTCGAACAGGTCGGCGGTCAGGTGGGGGTCACGGAAACCGACCAGTGCCTCGAACGGACTCAACGCGACGATGGTCTCCGGCTTGGGCCAGTCGTCCTTGAAGGAGCGCTCGGCTGCGGACAGCGGTACCCCCAGCAGCGACTCCCGGGCGTGCCCTTCCCGGGCCTGCTCCCGTGACGGGTGGGCCTGCAGGCTGAGTGGCGTCGCCGCTGACAGCAGCTTGATGAGGAAGGGCAGTCGCACCCCGAAGGTGTCGATGCAGGCCGTTCCCAGATGATCCGGTCGCCGGGCCAGGTGCCCGGCCAGTGTCTCGCCGTCGGCGGTCGGGGAGTCCCCGAACGGGTGCGCGCCGAACCACTGCTCCGCCCAGGGAGCACCGTCGCTCTCCTGGCCCAGCAGGTGCGCGATCCCGTCGGTGGTACCCCAGGCGTAGCTCTGGCGCACTCCGCTCAGCTCAAGCATCTGTTCCTCTCAGTGGTCGTGCCTCAAGTGAACCGGCTCCGGTGGACCTTCTCAAGCCGGACCACCGAACGGAGGACACCGAGGTCCACGGGAATGACACCGATGTGATTCGTGCCCACGGTGGCGTAGGCTTCATGGCATGACTGAGGCCGCCATCCAGACCACCCTGAGTGAACGTGACGCCGCGATGCTGGACTTCGAGGAACGCTGGTTCACCTTGGACGTGCCGAAGGACCAGGCCATCATGGAGCGGTTCGGCTGCTCCGCCACCCGCTACTACCAGCGCCTCAACGAACTGCTCGACGACCCCGCCGCGTTGGAGCACAAGCCGCTGCTCGTGAAGCGGCTGCGCAGGGTCCGTTCCCAGCGTCAGGCCGCGCGTTCGGCCCGTCGCCTCCAGGGGTGAATCCATGTCCGAGGCCTGCCACTGCGACACCGGCCGCCCCTTCGACAGGTGCTGCGGTCCGATCCTCGACGGTTCGCGTCCGGCCGCGACCGCCCTCGCCCTGATGCGTTCCCGCTACACGGCCTACGTGCTGCGTGACGAGGCGTACCTGCTGGCCAGCTGGTACCCGGAGACCCGCCCAGAGCGGATCGATTTCGGCGGGGCGAGGTGGACCGGGCTGGTCGTCAAGGATCGCACGGATGGTCGGGCCTGGGATCGCGCCGGATCGGTGGGCCTCGTCGCCCACTACGAGGAGGACGGCGAGGCCCGGGTCCTGCAGGAGGTCAGTTATTTCATCCAGGAGGATCAGCGCTGGTACTACCTTGAGGGAGTGCATGGTCCCTTCGGGGCGGAGTGAGACGACGTGAGGACCATCACGGGGGACCTGATCGGGCTCGCCCTCGCCGGGGAGTTCGACGTCATCGTGCACGGCTGCAACTGTTTCGTCACGATGGGAGCTGGCATCGCCAGGGCGATCAAGCAGCACTTCCCCGAGGCGTGGCAGGCTGATCTGGCCACCGAACGCGGCGACCGGGGGAAACTCGGCACGTACTCCAGCGCCCTCGTCGAACGCGACGGCGTGAGTTTCACCGTCGTCAATGCCTACACCCAGTTCACCTATCGGGGCAGGGGACCGAAGGTCGACCACGACGCCATGCGCTCGGTGTTCCGGGCGGTGGCGCGTGATTTCCCGGATGCTCGGATCGGCTACCCGCTGATCGGGGCCGGGTTGGCAGGCGGAGACTGGGACACGATCGCGGAGATCATCGACGAGGAGCTCGTCGGAATGCGGCACGCACTCGTCCGACTGCCCGGCTGGTGAGCCGTCGCAGCTCCCGCAGCCCGTCGCGGAGTGGCCGTGTGGGAAGCTCCCGGTAGCCGCCCTCGACCAGCCCGGCCTGCACCTCGAAGTGGTTCGCAGCCGCTCGGTCGCCGGTGCGCAGCCACGACCACGCCATCGTCATCAGGTAGGCGGGGATGAACGGCAGTCCGAGGCAGTAGGCGTACTGCCAGGCGTGCTCCGACTCGTGCCCCACCACCTCGGGGTTCCAGGCGATGAGATCGTCCAGGCCCTGACGAGGGATGAGCACCACCGAGCCGACGGTGATCGCCCCGGCGGGCAGCGGTACGTGGGCGTGCTCGGCCCAGATCAGGCCCTCTGCCCTCCGCAGCCGCCCCCGGAAGGCGACGGCGAGCACCAGCCCCAGCGGGGTGCTGAGGTTGGCCAGGTTGGCCAGGTTGCGCAGCCAGATCGTGGTGTCCCCTTCAGTGCCTCGACCTGTGCCGCCGACGGGCGGCCCGGCGGAGCCTGGTGGAAACGCTGCGACGGGGCTCAGCGGCATCCCGGGAACGACGCCGGAGTTTTCGATCGATCGCATCCGCCAGGGTCTCCCCGGCCCACTTGTGCATCGCCTCGCGACGGATCGCGCCCGGCTCGGCGTCGACCCCCAGCCGTAGCTCAGCGCTGACCCGTCGACGATGGGCCTTCTCGAGTCGCCGTCGCCTCAACGGGATGTTGCGGCGCGACGACTTCTGGTTCTCGCCCCACGAGTCGATCCGCCGTCTGCGGTCGAGAGCCTTCTTCTCAGCCGGGGCCTGCCGCTTCGTCATGCTCGGATGGTACTGCTCGGCTGCTCAGCCGTAGTGGTAACGGCAGGCGGCGATTCCCACATGGTCGGCTTCGATCCGGTACACGAGCCGGTGCTCGTCGGTGATCCGACGGGACCAGTGGCCAGTCAGTCCGTGACGCAGCGCCTCGGGTGTGCCGATGCCTTCGTTGCCGTTGCGCTGGATGTCTCGCACCAGCTGGTTGATCCGCTTCAGGACGCGGCGATCCTGCGCCTGCCACCAGAGGTAGTCCTCCCACGCGGTGTCGTCCCAAGCGAGGTCCATCTCAGTCGTCCTCGAGCAGGTCGTGCACCGTGCCACCGCCGGACTCCAGCCGCTCCACCGCATCCAGCAAGCGGCGTGCGTTCGCGGGGGAGCGGAGCAGCATGGCAGTTTCGCGGAGTGATTCGTACTCGGCCAGGGAGACGGTCACCACCGGGTCGTGAGTGGAGCGTGTGATGACGATCTCCTCGCGGTCGTCCACCACGGCGTCGAGCACCTCTGCGTACCTGGCTCGGGATTCCGTGCAGGTCAAGGTTGTCATCCTGCACCTCCTGCTGTACAGAAAAGTGTGCATGTCCTCCGGAGGTGCCATGTGTTGGCACTCTTTGGGTTGAGTGCTAACTTGGGTGCTGGCACTCATCCCACATGAGTGCCAGCGGAAGACTGGTGAGGTCCCTTGGGGCCGTCCGTCGCGGGCACCGTGCCTTCCCAGGAACTGTGAACAGGATTCCGGGGTCACCCCCGGCTGGACGGGAGGACTCCCGAAGCACCATGGCAAAGCTGATTGAATTCAACGAAGAGGCCCGCCGCGGGCTGGAGCGGGGCATGAACACCCTCGCCGACGCGGTGAAGGTCACCCTCGGCCCCAAGGGCCGCAACGTCGTGCTGGAGAAGAAGTGGGGCGCCCCCACCATCACCAACGACGGTGTCTCCATCGCCAAGGAGATCGAACTGGACGACCCCTACGAGAAGATCGGCGCCGAGCTGGTCAAGGAGGTCGCCAAGAAGACCGACGACGTGGCTGGCGACGGCACCACCACCGCCACCGTCGTGGCCCAGGCGATGGTCCGTGAGGGACTGCGCAACGTCACCGCCGGTGGCAACCCGATCGCCATCAAGAAGGGCATCGAGACCGCCGTCGCCGCCATCGCGGCCGAGCTGTCGGAGATGGCCATCGACGTGGAGACCAAGGAGCAGATCGCTGCGACCGCGTCCATCTCGGCCGCTGATCCGACCGTCGGCGAGATCATCGCCGAGGCGATGGACAAGGTCGGCAAGGAAGGCGTCATCACCGTCGAGGAGTCGAACACCTTCGGGCTGGAGCTCGAGCTGACCGAGGGCATGCGCTTCGACAAGGGCTACATCTCCCCCTACTTCGTCACCGACGCGGAGCGGATGGAGGCCACCCTCGATGACGCCTACGTGCTCATCGTCAACTCCAAGATCTCCTCGCTGAAGGACCTCCTGCCGGTGCTGGAGAAGGTCATGCAGTCCGGCAAGCCGCTGCTGGTGGTGGCCGAGGACGTCGAGGGCGAGGCCCTGGCCGGTCTGATCGTCAACAAGATCCGGGGCACCTTCAAGTCCATCGCTGTCAAGGCCCCGGGCTTCGGTGACCGCCGCAAGGCCATGCTGGCCGACATCGCCATCCTCACCGGCGGCCAGGTGGTCTCCGAGGAGGTCGGCCTGTCGCTCGACGGCGTGACCCTGGACCTGCTGGGCACCGCCCGTCAGGTCATCGTCACCAAGGACGAGTGCACCATCGTCGACGGTGGTGGCGAGCAGGCCCAGATCGAGGGCCGCGTCGCGCAGATCCGCAAGGAGATCGAGAACTCCGATTCCGAGTACGACCGCGAGAAGCTGCAGGAGCGGCTGGCCAAGCTGGCCGGTGGTGTGGCCGTCATCAAGGTCGGTGCCGCCACCGAGGTGGAGCTGAAGGAGCGCAAGCACCGCATCGAGGATGCCGTGCGCAACGCCAAGGCCGCTGTCGAGGAGGGCATCGTGCCCGGCGGTGGCGTCGCGCTGCTGCAGGCCGCGAAGGCCGCCAAGGTCGAGGGGCTGGACGACGACGAGCTGGTGGGTGCCAACATCGTCTTCGCCGCCGCCCAGGCCCCGCTGCGCCAGATCGCGCTGAACGCCGGCCTGGAGGGTGGCGTCGTCGCGGAGAAGGTCGCGGGGCTGGAGAAGGGGCACGGCCTCAACGCCGCGACCGGTGAGTACGTGGACATGGTCGACGCCGGGATCATCGATCCGGCCAAGGTGACCCGTTCCGCTCTGCAGAACGCGGCCTCCATCGCGGCCCTGTTCCTCACCACCGAGGCCGTCATCGCGGACAAGCCGGAGAAGGCTCCCGCTGCTGGCGCTCCCGGCATGGACGAGATGGGTGGCATGGGCGGCTTCTGATCCGCTGAACCCAGACGACGGGGCGGTCCCACCCGGGGCCGCCCCGTCGTCTGGGCACTCGCTGGGAGGACGCGCGAGGACACACGAGGGTGCGCGAGGACGCACGAACAGCGCCGCTAGCTGCCAACTCCCCCAGCCCCTCCCCATGGGCACGAATCGCCGTTCTGCCTGCTCGAGGCCCCCTGTGAAACGGTCCAAAATCAAGCAGAACGGCGATTCGTGCTCAGGGGTGCGCGGTGATGACAGTCCTGTGACCCATCCGCGCACCCGCTAAGGTGAGGGGATGACCACTGCGAGGTTGGGACGGCTCGTCATCGAGGGTCTGGGCTCGGTGAGGGAGCTGGACCTGGAGGTCACCACGGATGTCACGGTCCTGATCGGGGCCAACGGCTCGGGCAAGTCGAACGTGATCGGTGCCCTGGAGCTGATCTCCCGCATCTGGGACGACTCGTTCCAGCAGCAGATCCTCAACCGAGGTGGGATGGACGGGCTCATCTTCGAGGGGACCGACGGCAGGGCACCCGTCTCGCGGATCGAGGTGCACTCCACCCCTGATGAGCACAACTGCACCTGTGGTTACCGGGTGGAGCTGAGGCCCGCGGATGACGATCGGGCCATGCTGAAGGAGTGGTTCTTCCTCGATGATCGAGAGCTCAGGGTGCGTTTCCACGACGGGGTGCCCGTGGAGGCAACCAGCAGCCGGGCCCGCCGTGTGACGGAACAGGCCGAGGACGAGTGGCAGCGCAACTTCGCCCGCCACGTCACGCAGCTGTTGGCCGGGTGCCGGGTCTTCCACTTCGACGATGTCAGCGCAGGTGCCCCGGTCAAGGGCTGGTCGACGGTGGGCGACGACATCGCGCTCAGATCGGATGCCGGGAACATCGCGGCCTACCTGCTGCGCGTCAAGCAGCAGCACCCGCAGCACTACCGAGACATCGTGACCGCGGTCCGGCACGTCACCCCCTTCTTCGACGACTTCGTGCTGGAGCCCAATCCCGGCACGGAGCGGATTCGTCTGCGGTGGCGTCAGCAGGGCATGGACCGCACCTTCATGGCCCGGGAGGCCAGCGACGGCACCCTGCGTTTCATCTGCCTGGCGACCCTGCTGCTGGGGCCGGACCTGCCCAGCACCGTCGTGCTGGACGAACCGGAGCTGGGCCTGCACCCGGCCGCCATCACGGTCCTGGCCGAGATGGTGCACATCGCAGGCCGCACCGGGCACCGCGTGATACTTGCCACCCAGTCGGTTCCTCTGCTGTCCCACTTCGACCTGGCGGAGGTGGTGGTCCTGGAACGCCGGAACGGGGCCACCGTCGCCACCCGACCGAACCCTGAGGAACTCGCTGGTTTCCTGGAGGATTTCTCCGTCGGGACCATGTGGGAGATGAACCTGCTCGGCGGGCGGCCCTCGGTTCTGGAGGGGATCAGATGAGGCAGATCGCCCTGCTGGTGGAGGGGCAGACCGAGGAGCGGGTGGTGGCTCAGGTGCTGGCTCCGGCGGCCCGGGAACACGGCATCGTGCTGCAGCTCATCGTGGTGTGCACCTCAGGGACATCACGGCGGTGGGTCGTGGCGCCACTACCACGACAAGCTGCGACCGCTGCTGGAGGAGAAGCACTGGGCGGCGGTGGGCCTGCTCGTGGACCTCTACGGATACCCGAAGAGAGCTCCTGGGCGCTCAGGGGATCAGCTTCAGGATTGGGAAAAAGTGACGGAGGCCCTGCACGCTGAGTACGCCTCCTCGAGGTTCAACCCCTTGGTGGTTCCGCACGAGACGGAGGCCTGGGTGCTCGCGGCCATTGATGCCGGTGCCGGGAGGGGACTGGCTCAAGCCCAAGCAGATTGCCTCACTGCGCGCCGCCATCGACGAAGCAGGAGGGCCGGAGAAGGTGAATTCACGACCCGACCTGGCGCCGTCGAAGCGACTGCTTGCCATCCGCTCGGACTACTCCAAGGTGCTTCACGGGCCGCAGTGGATAGCAGAGGTCGGTCTGGGGGCGATCCTGGAACGATGCCCCGTCTTCGCTCACTGGTGGGGCTCACTGTTGAGCTCTGCTGAGCAGACCGAGGCGTGAGAGGGGCGGCGGTCTGGAGCCCCGAACTCCTGTCCCTGCACTCTCTAGAATGGACGTGGTACCGAGCAGGAGGAGCACCTGTGGCCACCGAATCAGCGACCACCACCACGACCGAAGCCGAGCGCGAGCGGTACGTGGCCGAGGCAATCCACAGCAATGAGATGGAAGGGCTGTCAGTGAGCCAGGCCTGTCGTGAGGATGCCCAGGAGTACATCGCTGGCCGCATCGACTCCGACGAGCTGGTGGCCCGTGCCCGGGCGCGCTACGGCCTTGACTGAGTTCGTCGACCCGTATCTCGACCCTGAGACGGGACTGCTGAGGAACAAGGTCGGCGCACGTACACAGCAGGCTCTCGACCTGATGGAGGGCGATCTTTCGTTCACTCGCCTGGTGCAACTCATGGAACACCCGGTGCCGCCGACCAGCGATCTCAACGAGTTGCGCGCGATCCACCGTCACCTGTTCCAGGACGTCTACGACTGGGCTGGTGAGCTGCGCACGGTCGACATCCGAAAGAACGTCGAGGGAGCCCAGTTCTTCCTTCCCGTGTCGATGATCGGACGCGCATCCGTGTACTGTGCGGAAGAGCTGCGCGCTGATGGCGAGCTGCGGGGTATGACGGGGTATGAACAGAGAGCAGTTCATTGAGCGTCTTGCTCATCACTACGATCAGTTCAACTACGTGCACCCGTTCCGTGAGGGGAACGGTAGAGCACAACGAGTGTTCTGGAACCGTGTCGCCCGTGACGCCGGGTGGCAACTCGACTGGCGTACCGTGCACGGCGCGACCAACGATCAGGCGAGCCGAGCGGCAGCCGAGCAGCAGGACTTCGGGCCGCTGTGTCAGATGTTCGATCAGATCGTCAGCTCGGCGGCTTCGCCGGAGGAACGAGACGCTGCGTGGCGTGCCGCAGAACGTGCCCGGTTGTCGTTCCCCACACGTGCTGCTGAAGCGGTACAAGGTGCCAAGAGCAGCCCCTCGAGTGCATCTCAGGCGCGCACCGGCATCAACAGACCGAGACAAGGGAGCCGTGGGATTGGAACATGACAGTGTGCGATGCGATCTCACCGGGTCAGCTCGGAACGGTCGTGTGAGGCAGACTTGTCCCATGAGCCTGTTGGAAGTGATTGCGCTCCATGCCGACGACGCGCGTCGGGCCGAGGAGGGCGGGGCCGACCGCGTCGAGTTGCTCGGCACCATGGACCACGACGGTCTGTCGCCCGAGCCGCGCATGGTTGCCAAGGCCAGGCGGGCCACCTCCATCCAGATCCGTCCCATGGTGCGCCTTCGGGAAGGTTTCCGCACCGACGGAGGGGAACTCACCCGCATGAAGGGGCTGATCTCCGCCTACCTGGGGGAGGGAGCCGACGGGGTGGTGTTCGGTTTCCTCAACGGTCACGCCGGGGTGGATCTGGAGGTCTGTGGCGAGCTGCTGGAGACGGGGGAGTGGCCCTGGACCTTCCACCGTGCCATCGACCACTGCCTCCAGACCGATGACGCCTGGGCCGATCTGCTGGCGATGCCCCGGCTCGACCAGGTGCTCACGGCTGGTTCGGTGCGCGGTGTCGAGCACGGCCTGGACGACCTGCTCCGGCGTGCCGGTGCCAATCCCCGGATCGCCGCCCTCACCATGGCCGGAGGAGGACTGCAACCCGAGCACGTGCCGTGGCTGGTGCGTTCCGGGGTGAGGGCCTTCCACATCGGCAGCCCGGCCAGGCCCGGCGGCAGTTACAAGGCGTGGGTGGACTCGGACCTGGTGCGGACCTGGCGTGATCTCATCGACGAACAGGTGGCCCACGAACGGGAGCGCACAGCGTGCCAGTGAGACCGATCAAGTTCCGGCACGGTGTGCGGGTACTGCTCCTGGCCGGGACGGAGGTGCTGCTCATCAACGACTCCGACCCCGGCGTCCCGACCTCCAGTTGGTGGGTGGTGCCGGGCGGCGGCATCGACGACGGCGAGCCCGCCCTGGAGGCCGCCTGCCGTGAGGTCGCCGAGGAGACCGGCTTCGAGCTCACCTCGTCACAGCTCGTGGGTCCGGTCGGTGGTGGCGTCGCCGTGCACGGCTACTCGGACCGGATCCGGGTCCAGCAGGACGTGTTCTACCGGGCGGTGGTGCCTCGCTTCGTCCCTGATCTCAGCGGCTGGACCCCGTGGGAGCGGCAACGCATGAAAGGTGCGGCCTGGCACCGGTTGGACCACCTCCCGGATGCCCTGTGGCCGAACCGACTGCCGGAGCTGGTGGCAGCGATACCCGGGTGCCCGACGGACCTCGGGACCCGGGAGGAATCGACGGTGCCACTCACCGATGCCGAGTGGCAGAGGGTCAGGGGCGACGGTTGAACGCCCACACCAGGCAGGTGATCCCGAAGCAGGCCCCCACCCAGCGCACCAGATCGGCTGCGATCGTCGCCGCACCGACGAAACTGGCGATCCAGGTCAGCAGGGCGATCCCGAAGGCCGCCCAGGCGAACTGCCGACCCTCACGGGAGGTGCGCAGCAGCATCACCCCGGCGGTGGCGAACAGGTAGGGCGCGGCGACCGGCACCAGCATCGTCAGCAGGAATGCGCACCCCGCGATCGTGATGAGTCCTCGCTGCGCATGGAGCCGCTCCGGAGTCAGTTGAGCCGGTGCGCCGTAGGGGCCGTAGGGGTGGGCCGGGGCTGCCATGAGCTCGCTGGGATCGGGGGGCATGAGGGCTGGCTGCCCCGGTGCCGAGAGGGAGGTGGTGATCTGGAACGGCGCCCGTGGATCCCGGTGGCCACCGAGGTCAGGGGTGGCGGTGAGCAGAGCGGAACGCACCTCGAAGGGCCGCCCCGGGTCGCGGGTCACGGACACCGGGACCCCGAGCTCGGCCAATGCGGGGGCGGGGGGCATCGGGGCGAAGCCGCTGGGTGGGGCGATCGCCCCGGCGGTGACGGCCGGTGTCGGCTCGGCCCGGGGCAACGGATCGGCCAGGGGCTCGGCGAAACCGTCTGGTCGTGTCAGCGGCGCGTACGCCGCACCGTCGGTCCAGGAAGCCATGGGACCTACAGTATCGCGCGCTGCGCGCACCCCGGTTGAGCATTTGTCCGTCGAACCTCCTGCTGGGGATGCTGCACAGTTTCCGGCTGCGTAGTGTTCATTTTGCGTCCCACATGAACAATTCTGTGGGTGGAACCCGTTCCCCAGGAGGCCAACGATGGAAGTTGTCATCTGTTCCGACGAGCGTCAGGTCGGCGAGATCGCGGCGGATCGGGTGATCGACTGGCTCTTCGGCCTCCCCACCCCGGTGCTCGGGCTCGCGACGGGCAGCTCACCGATCGCCCTGTACGAGGAGCTGGCGCGCCGCGCGGTCCTGGGGGACATCGACTTCTCCCACGCCATCGGGTTCGCCCTCGACGAGTACGTCGGCATCGATCCCGAGCACGAGCTGAGCTACAAGCAGACCATCCGACGCACCGTCGTCGAACCACTGCGCATGAACCCCGCCCGGGTGCACGTTCCCGACGGCAGCGCTGAGGACCTCGCAGCGGCCGCTGCCGAGTACGACCGGGCCATCAAGGACGCCGGTGGTGTCGACGTCCAGGTGCTCGGCATCGGCAGCAACGGGCACATCGGTTTCAACGAACCCACCTCCTCCTTCGCCTCCCGCACCCGGGTCAAGACCCTCACCCAGCGCACCCGCGACGACAATGCGCGTTTCTTCGCCGAGGGTGAGCAGGTTCCGACCCACTGTGTCACCCAGGGCCTCGGCACCATCATGGAGGCCAAGCACCTGGTGATGGTCGTCACAGGCGAGCACAAGGCCGATGCGGTCGAGGCGATGGTCGAGGGTCCGGTCTCGGCGATGTGCCCCGCATCCATCCTCCAGTTCCACCCGAGTGCCCTCGTGGTGCTGGACGAGGCAGCGGCCTCGAAGCTCCACTACGCGGACTACTTCCGACACATCGCGGCGAGCAAGCCGGACGTCGCCGAGCAGGGGCGCTGAGCCGAACCTCGGCCCCGTTGGTCCTGGTCGGCGGGCACGCTAGACTGGCCTGCCATCAACCAACCAGAAAGACCAGTGCCATGCCCACGGGAAAGGTCCGTTTCTTCGACGCCGACAAGGGCTTCGGTTTCATCTCCAAGGACGGCGGCGGCGACGTCTACGTCCGCGCCGGTGTGCTGCCCGACGGTGTGACCACCCTTCGGGCAGGACAGAAGGTCGAGTTCGGTGTGATGGAGGGGCGTCGTGGTGAGCAGGCCCTGTCCCTCAGACTCATCGATCCACCTGCGTCACTGTCCAAGGCCACCCGCAAGAAGCCGGAGGCCATGGCGGTGATCGTCGAGGACCTCATCAAGATGCTGGACTCGCTCGGCAACGGCTACCGGCGTGGCCGCCATCCCGATGACAAGCACGGGGCCAAGGTCGCGGCGGTGCTGCGACGTGTGGCCGACGAGCTGGAGCTGTGACCATGGCCGGGGTGAAGCTGGACTCCGTGACGGCCGCCGCGGTGGACCTGGCCCGAGCGGCCGCAGTCGAGACCGGCGGTGCGCACTCGGTCGGGGACCACATCAAGGTGGTGGCCGAGGACGAGCGAGTCGTCACGCATTTCTTCGCCTGTCTGCTGCCCGGCTATCGGGACTGGCGCTGGGCGGTCACCCTGGTCAGGGCCTCGCGTGCCAGGGTCGCCACCATCAACGAGGTGGTGCTGCTGCCGGGTGAGGATGCCCTGCTGGCCCCCGCCTGGGTGCCGTGGGAGGAGCGGATCCAGGCCGGGGACATCAGCCCCGGCATGCTCATGGCCACCCCGGACAACGACCCCAGGCTGGAGCCCGGCTTCGCCGCCACGGATCTCCCGGCCGACGCCGACCCGGCAGAGTGGTCCCAGCTCCGCACCACCGTCGCGGAACTGGGACTGGGCCGGGAACGGGTGCTGTCCCGGGCGGGGCGGGACGCCGCGGCCGAGCGCTGGCTGGCCGGTGCCCCGGGATCAGAGGACGACGGCAGCCGTCACGCCCCGGCCGGTTGTTCCTCCTGCGGTTACTTCGTGCCGCTCAGAGGATCGCTGGGCACCCTGTTCGGCGCGTGCGCCAACGAGTACTCACCCTCCGATGCCCGGGTGGTCAGCCTCGACCACGGGTGTGGTGGCCACTCCGACGTCGTCGCGGGCGAGCGGGCCCGGGAACTGCCCGCACCGGTCTTCGACACCATCGGCATCGACCAGCAGCTGTTCGACTGAGTCCTGGCCGAAGGTGGGCAGGACTGGGCCCGTGGGCAGGGTCTAGAATCCCGCTCGTGGTCATGAAATCCCCGAAAGCTGCGCGCCGCGACGACGGTGCTGACACCCCGAACAACGCGTCCTGGCTCGAGCGGCACTTCGGTGTCGCTCGACGTGGTTCCACCATCGCACGCGAGGTGCGCGGTGGTCTGGTGACGTTCTTCGCGATGGCCTACATCATCGCGCTCAACCCCCTGATCATCGGTACCGCCGCCGACCGTGACGGCATGCTGATCTCCGGCGCCCCGAAGTTCCTGGACGCGGCGATGACCCAGGAGAACGGCGCCGCGATCGCCGCCTCCATCGGCATGGTCGCGGCGGCGACGGCGCTCATCGCAGGGCTGATGACCATCCTCATGGGGGTGGTCGGACGATTCCCGATCGGCATCGCGACGGGGCTCGGACTCAATGCGCTCGTCGCCTTCGCCCTCGCCCCGCAGATGACCTGGCCCCAGGCGATGGGCCTGGTGGTCTGGGAGGGCATCATCATCGCCGTGTTGGTGCTGACCGGATTCCGCACCGCCGTGTTCAAGGCCGTGCCGAAGACCCTGCGCACCGCGATCTCGGTGGGCATCGGCCTGTTCATCGCCTTCGTCGGGCTCATCAACGCCGGGGTGGTGCGCAAGCCACTCGGTGCCCCGCCCGTCGAGCTGGGCATCGGGGGGTCCCTGTCGTCGTGGCCGATCCTCGTGTTCATCATCGGATTCTTCCTGCTGGTCGCGCTGCACGTGCTGAAGGTCAAGGGCGCGATGCTCATCTCCATCATCGCGGCCACGGTGCTGGCCGTCGTCATCGAGGCCATCGGCCATCTCGGCCCGCACATCGGCACCGAGAACCCCACCGGGTGGGCGCTCAACGTGCCGGCCCTGTCCAATTTCTCGCTGCCGGACCTCGGACTGCTGTTCCGGGTGGACATGGTCGGGGGCTTCTTCGTGGACGGGAAGTTCTCCTTCCCGACCTTCCTGGCGCTCATGGTGCTGGTGTTCTCGCTCCTGCTCGCGGACTTCTTCGACACGATGGGCACCGTCGTGGCCGTCGGCAGTGAGGGCAGGCTGCTGGACGAGCAGGGCATGCCGGAGAACGTCACCGGGATCCTGCTGGTGGACTCCTTCGGAGCCGTGGCCGGAGGGCTCGGGTCGGTGTCGTCGAACACCTGTTACATCGAGTCGACGGCGGGTGTCGGTGAGGGGGCCCGGACCGGACTCGCCTCCGTCGTGACGGGGCTGGCCTTCCTGGCCTCGGTGCTCATCGCCCCGTTGGTCAACATCGTTCCCTCGGAGGCGGCCGCCCCGGTGCTGGTCTTCGTGGGCTTCCTGATGATCGCCCAGGTGGTGGACGTGGACTGGACCGATCCGGAGGTCGGCATTCCTGCCTTCCTGACCATCATCTTGATGCCGTTCTCCTACTCCATCACCGTCGGCATCGGGATCGGCTTCCTCGCCCACGTGTTCATCAAGGTCATCCGAGGACATGCGCGGCAGGTCCACACCCTGATGTACGTCGTGGCGGGGCTGTTCATCATCTACTTCCTGCAGGGACCGTTGCTGGCCCTGATCGGGTGAGTTCTCGCGGCTGCCGTGTCGGCCGAATGGCCATGGGGGTTGCGTCAGCCCGTGATGTGCGGGACTGTTGTGGGGCAAGTACTTGAAAAATCATCCATTTCGTTCCGCCGTCGAAAGCAGGCACAGTCATGAAGTCACCGAAGATCATCGGGTTGCTCGTCCTCATCGCAGGGGTCGTCATGGTCCTCTCCGGAGCCCTGACCTGGGGGCTCACGTCCTCCCAGCTGGCCTCCGAGAGGATCACCGTGGCCCCGGATGCAGACAGCTTCGCCGGGGCCGAGGTCAAGGGGCCGTTCACCGCGTTCGCCCAGTCCGAGGCGGTCAAGAAGCACATCATGGACGCCTCCGGGGGGCGCACCTATGCGGAGCTCGGGACTGAGGTCCGCAAGGCCACGGAGGCGGGGGACACCGCCAAGGCCGAGGAGCTCCAGAAGACCCGCACGATGGTCGAGACCGGGAACTTCGTGCGTTCCTCGCTGCTCACGTCGGTGATGGCCTTCGGGGTCTCCGCCCTGGTGATGGGGGTCGGGCTGCTGTTCGCCTTGGTCGGGTGGGCGCTGACCCGGGTCAAGCTCCCTGCTGTCGCGGTCGAGGAGAGCGCCGCGAAGGCCTGATCTTCGCTGCAAACGTGCGGAGCGTTGCGGTTGGGAGCGTTCTCAGCCGCAACGCTCCGCACGTTTGCAGCGGCGGGCATGCCCTAGTCTTGGTCCATGTTTGAGAAGGTCCTTGTCGCCAACCGAGGTGAGATCGCCGTCCGTGCCTTTCGCGCCGCCTACGAGCTCGGTCACCGCACCGTCGCGGTGTTCCCCTACGAGGACCGCAACGCCGATCACCGGGTGAAGGCCCACGAGGCCTACCTCATCGGTGAGGAAGGGCATCCGGTCCGGGCCTACCTCGACATCGACGAGATCATCCGGGTGGCCCGGGAGTCCGGTGCGGACGCCATCTACCCCGGTTACGGATTCCTCTCCGAAAACCCCGACCTGGCGGCGGCCTGCGAGGCCAACGGCATCACCTTCGTCGGTCCCTCCGCCGAGGTGCTGGAGATGGCCGGGAACAAGGTGCGTGCCCTGGAGCAGGCCAAGCGGGCCGGAGTGCCCATCCTCCAGTCCACCCCGCCCTCCACCGACGTCGATGAGTTGACCCGCGGGGCGGAGCAGATCGGTTTCCCCGTGTTCATCAAGGCGGTCGCCGGTGGCGGTGGGCGCGGGATGCGCCGCGTCGACGACCCCGCACGGTTCCGCGAGGAGCTGGGATCAGCGATGCGTGAGGCCGAGGGGGCCTTCGGTGACCCGACGGTGTTCATCGAGCAGGCCGTCGCGGCACCCCGCCACATCGAGGTGCAGATCCTGGCCGACACCCAGGGGGACATCGTGCACCTGTTCGAGCGGGACTGCTCCATCCAACGCCGCCACCAGAAGGTGGTGGAGATCGCACCGGCACCACACATCTCCGACGAGCTGCGGGAGGCGCTGACCACCGATGCGGTGAAGTTCGCCCGGGCCATCAACTACACCTGTGCCGGCACCGTCGAGTTCCTGGTGGAGACCAGTGGGCCAAGAGCCGGGTCCCACGTCTTCATCGAGATGAACCCCCGCATCCAGGTGGAGCACACCGTCACCGAGGAGATCACCGACGTCGATCTGGTCCAGGCGCAGCTCAGGATCGCGGCGGGGGAGTCACTGGCCCAGATCGGCATCCGGCAGGAGGACCTGCGCATCCGCGGCGCCGCGCTGCAGTGCCGCATCACCACCGAGGACCCGGCCAACTCCTTCCGCCCCGACACCGGGGTGATCCAGGCCTACCGTTCCGCCAACGGGGCCGGCATCCGGCTCGACGGCGGCACCACCGGCACCGGGGTGGAGATCAGTCCCCACTTCGACTCCCTGCTGGTGAAACTGACCGCCCGGGGCCGCACCCTCGCCGACGCCACCGCCCGGGCACGTCGCGCACTCGCCGAGTTCCGGGTCCGGGGGATCGCCACCAACATCGCCTTCCTGCGTGCGGTGCTGGACGACCCGGACTTCGCCCGGGGTGGGGTGACCACCTCCTTCATCGATGAGCGACCCTATCTGCTCAGCGCCCGGACCCCGGCTGACCGGGGAACCCGGCTGGCCCGCTACCTGGCCGATGTCACCGTGAACCAGCCGAACGGGGTGGCCCCGACGAAGATGGAGGCCGCCACGAAGTTACCGAGGCTCAGCCTGGCCGACGAACCGCCCGCAGGATCACGTCAGAGGCTGTTGGAGCTCGGGCCCGTCGAGTTCGCCAGGGCCCTGAGACAGCAGCGGGCCGTCGGCGTCACCGACACCACCTTCCGTGACGCCCACCAGTCGCTGCTCGCCACCCGGGTCCGCACCCGCGACCTGCTGGCCGTGGCCCCGTACCAGGCACGGATGCTGCCGGGGCTGTTCTCGGTGGAGTGCTGGGGAGGCGCCACCTACGACGTCGCACTGCGGTTCCTCGGCGAGGACCCGTGGGAACGGCTCGCGAAACTCCGCGAGGCGATGCCCAACCTCAACCTGCAGATGCTGCTGCGCGGACGCAACACCGTCGGCTACACCCCGTACCCGACGGCGGTGACCCGGGCCTTCGTCGCCGAGGCGGCCTCGACCGGTATCGACATCTTCCGGATCTTCGACGCCCTCAACGACATCGAGCAGATGCGCCCGGCCATCGATGCGGTGGTCGAGGAGACCGGGTCCGTGGCGGAGGTGGCGCTGTGCTACACCGCAAACCTGCTCGACCCTGCGGAGCAGACCTACGGCCTGGACTACTACCTCCGGCTCGCGGACCAGATCGCATCGGCCGGGGCCCACATCCTGGCCATCAAGGACATGGCCGGGCTGCTGCGTCCCGCAGCCGCGAGTCGACTCGTGACCGCGCTCAGGGAGCGTTTCGACCTGCCGGTCCACCTGCACACCCACGACACCACCGGTGGCCAGCTGGCCACCCTCATGGCCGCCATCGAGGCGGGGGCGGACGCGGTGGACGTCGCGAACTCGGCGATGGCCTCCACCACCTCCCAGCCCCCGATGTCGGCGTTGCTCATGGCGCTGGAGGGCAGCGACCGCGCCCCCGAGCTGGACCCGCAGGGGGTGCTGGAGCTGGAGCCGTACTGGGAGGCCGTGCGCAAGGTCTACCAGCCGTTCGAGTCGGGGCTGCCGGCACCCACCGGGCGGGTCTACAGCCACGAGATCCCGGGCGGTCAGCTCTCCAACCTGCGCCAGCAGGCCATCGCGCTGGGGCTCGGGGACAAGTTCGAGGCCATCGAGGAGATGTACGCCGCGGCCGACAAGATCCTGGGGCGTCCGACCAAGGTCACGCCGTCGTCGAAGGTGGTGGGGGATCTGGCCCTGCACCTCGTGGCGGTGGGGGCCGACCCGGCGGAGTTCGCCGCCGATCCCAGGCGTTTCGACATCCCGGACTCGGTGATCGGGTTCCTCAACGGGGAACTCGGGACCCCGGCCGGGGGCTGGCCGGAGCCGTTCCGGACCCAGGCGCTGGAGGGGCGTCGTCAACCTCCGCGCGTCACCGATGTGGCCCCGGAGGACCTGGAGGCCCTCCAGAGTCCCGGTGTGACGCGGCAGCAGACGCTCAACCGGCTGCTCTTCCCCGGGCCGACGAAGGAGTTCCAGCAGAAGCGTGAGGACTTCGGTGATGTCTCGGTGCTGCCCACCATCCCCTACCTGTACGGCATGGAGCCCGGCCAGGAGTACCCGGTCACCCTGGAGAAAGGGGTCACGCTGCTGCTGGCCCTGGAGGCCATCGGTGCTGCTGACAAGCGCGCCAAGCGCACCGTGATGACCCTGCTCAACGGCCAGCTGCGCCCCGTGCGCGTGCAGGACCAGTCGCTGACCTCGGAGGTCGCCTCCGCCGAGAAGGCGGACCCGAACCTTCCCGGCCATGTCGCGGCCCCGTTCGCGGGGGCGGTGACCCCGACGGTGGCGGTCGGCGACGAGGTGGCGGCAGGGGAGCAGGTGGCCACCATCGAGGCGATGAAGATGGAGGCGGCCATCAACGCCCCCGTCGCGGGTGTGGTCAGCCGCGTCGTGCTGCCGGGCACCACCCAGCTCGACGGCGGGGACCTGGTGCTGGTGATCGACGCCTGAGCCTCAGACGTCGATCACGACGACGTCCGCGTCGCCCTCCAGCCCGGACAGGAAGTCCAGCAAGGGGACGACCAGCGTGCGGGTCCTCTCCTGGAGTGTGTCCTGGTCGATGCCGGTCAGGGCCGTGCGGGTGGCGACGGCGTGGGCGTGGTGGCTGTAGCCGGTGTGCATGCCCGGCTCGTTGCCGAGGGGGATGCCGAGGCTGCGTTCCCCCAGCCGCCGGATCGAGTGGGTGGACGGCAGGCCGCGCCGGGCGAGGTCGAACTCGATGTTGTCCAGTGACTCGTGGGTGATGGTGGTGTGGGTGCAGGAGAGCTCCTCCAGCCACGCCTGCAGCAGCTGCCAGCTCTGCGGCAGCCGGTCGGGGGCGACGAACTGCCCGGCGAGCAGGGCATCGACATCGCTGCTCAGCGGTCTGGTGGGGTCCACCTCGAGGGCAGGTTCCCGTTTGAACAGTCCCCATCGTCGTTTCGCGGTTGGCGCTGGGAAACGCGCGGCAGCCACTCTTCGGAGCTGCTCCGCCCTCTCGGGCGGGGCCCCGAAGATGTCGCGGACATCGTCGATGGCGATTCCGTAGAGCTGCATTGCTCGCATGGGTCAAGCCTACATTCGCGGCCCCGCGTTATGCTGACATCCACCATGAGTAGTTTTCGACGCGTCGCCGCCCTGGCCCTGGCGGGCCTGGTCGTCTCGTTGGCCGGGACCCCGGCAGCGGCCGATGACCTGGAACTGCCGGATGCCGGTGCCGCCGTCACCGGTGTGGCCTGGGACGACGACGCCAAGCACCTGTTCGCGGTCTCCGAGGCCCATGGGGCGAGCATCCTCGTCACCGACGACAAGGGTGAGAAGGTGGGCAACCTCGACTTCGGGGCGCAGCCGGAATCGGTCCAGGCGCTGGCCCTCCACAAGGGACATCTCTACGTCGGCGACATCGGGGGGAACCGCAAGGAGATCGTGGTGCACCGGGTCAAGGCCGCAGTCGGGGAGCAGAAGCACCGCAGCTACGAGTTCGCCTACCCCGATGGTTCACACGAGGCGCAGGCACTGCTCGTCTCGGGCAAGGGGCGCATCTACGTCATCACCTCCGGGGAGAACGCCGGCATCTACCACTCCGAACTGGAGTTGTCCAAGGACTCGGTGAACAAGCTGACCCGCGCCACCGATGCCCCGGCCGGGGTGACCGACGCGGTCTTCCTCGCCGATGGTTCAACCGTGGTGCTGCGCAGCGCGAAGGGGCTGGAGGTGATGGACGCCTACTCGTGGGACACCACGGCCACCGCCACCTACGTCGGGGCGCCGGAGGGGGAGTCCGTCACGGCCAGGGGCGATGACCTGCTCGTCGGGTCACAGGTGCTGCGTCAGGAGCAGGTGCCGAGTGGCGACGTCGAGCGCGTGATCGGGGCCGAGAGTCCACCGCCGTCAGAGGAGACCACCCCGGAACCGACTCCCCAGGAGACCACACCTGCCGAGGAGGCCCCCGTCGTCGAGGAGCCGGAGCCCAAGAAGTCCCCGATCTTCGGCGGCACCAAGCTTGCCCTGGGGGCCGCCGCCGTCCTGGCCCTCGGTTGTGGTGTGCTGGTGCTGCTCCGCAAGGAGTGAGGACTGGGCACCGGTTCCGGGAACCGTGTGTTCCCCCACCCGGATCCGACCTTCAGAGACGCTCCACCACGTGGTCGATGCACGCGGTCAGGGCCTTCACGTCCTCCGGGTCCACGGAGACGTAGCAGCCGATGCGCAGCTGGTTGCGCCCGAGCGCCCGGTACGGGTCGACGTCCACGATCCCGTTGGCCCGCAGCGTCGCGATGACCCGCGTGGCGTCGATCTCGTCCGCCAGGTCGACGGTGGCCACGACGGGGGAACGGTGCGCAGGCTCGGCGACGAACGGCGTGGCCCAGTCCCGCTGCCCGGCCCAGGCATGGACGTGGTCGGTCGACCGGCGGCACCTCGCCTCCGCCGCGGCCAGCCCACCCAGCTCGATGAGCCAGTTGATCTGGTCCTCCAGCAGCAGCAACGTGGCCAGCGCCGGGGTGTTGAGGGTCTGCTGCTTGCGGGAGTTCGCCGCGGCGACATCGAGGTTGAGCATCTCCGGTGTCCACCGGTCGCCCCTGGTCAGTCGCCCGGCGCGTTCCAGTGCTGCAGGCGAGACCAGCGCGATGAACAGCCCACCGTCGGAGGAGAAGTTCTTCTGCGGGGCGAAGTAGTAGACATCCGTCTCGGTGATCTCCACGTCCATGCCCCCGGCGGCGGAGGTGCCGTCGACGAGCACCAGCCCCTCACCGATCCTCCTCACCGAGGCGGCGGCCCCCGTCGAGGTCTCGTTGTGGGCCCAGGCCACCACGTCGGCGTCACCGGGGGTCGGCAGCACGACGGTGCCGGGTGCGCTCTCCGTCACCAGCGGGGGTTCCAGGAAGGGTGCCTTCCCCGCCGCGGTCGCGAACTTGCGGGTGAACTCCCCGAAGACGGCATGCGAGGAGCGTCGCTCGATGAGGGAGGCCACCGCCATGTCCCAGAACAGCGAGGCCCCGCCGTTGCCGAGCACCACCTCGTGACCGTCCGGCAGCCGGTACAGCTCCGCCAGTCCCTCCTGCACCGCACCGACGAGCTGCTTGACCGGGGCCTGTCGGTGCGAGGTGCCGAGCAGGTCGCTGCGCATCGACAGGTACTCCAGGGCCTCGGCGCGCACCTTGGCAGGGCCGGAACCGAACCGGCCGTCAGCGGGCAGCAACTCTTGCGGGATCACGATCACGTGAGCATTCTTCCATCCCGGGTGCAGGCTGCTCGCCCGTGTCCGAGCCCTGGTGGTTGGATGTCCCCATGACGCAGTTGCAGGTGGGGCGGGCAGTGACACCGAGCGGGATCGTGGACGATGCCGTGATCGAGATGGAGGGCGGCCGGATCACCGCCATCACGGAGGGCGGGCAGGAGAGGACGGGCTGGGCCGTGCCCGGTTTCGTCGACACCCACTGCCACGGGGCCGTCGGGGTGAGTTTCGGGGTACCGGATCGTGAGGCCAACCTCCGTGCCATCGCGTACCACCGCTCCCAGGGCAGCACCACCTTGTTCGCCTCCACCGTCACCGAACCCATCGAGAGGCTGGAGGAGCAGTGTGCGGTGCTCCGGGAACTGGTGGAGGCCGGGGAACTCGACGGCATCCATCTGGAGGGCCCCTTCCTGGCGGAGGCCCGGAAGGGGGCCCACGACGCGGCCCTGCTGCGGGACCCGGAACCGGAGCTGGTGGAGCGGCTCATCGCGGCCGGTGGTCCGGCACTCAGGATGATCACCCTCGCCGTCGAGCGGACCCACGGTGAGGCCGCCACCCGTCGTCTCACCGAGGCCGGGGTCAAGGTGGCCTTCGGGCACTCCGACGCCGACGAGGCGACGACGGCGGAATCGATCGGTTGGGGGGCCTGCATCGCCACGCACCTGTTCTCGGCGATGCGCTCCATCCACCACCGTGAACCCGGACCGGTCCCGGTGCTGCTGTCCGATGAACGGGTGATGAGCGAGCTCATCTGCGACGGCATCCACCACCGCCCGATCATCGCCCGCATGGCCATCGATGCCGCCACGCCACAGCGGATCTGTCTGGTCACCGACGCGATGAGCGCCACCGGGCAGGGCAATGGTCGCTACCTGTTGGGAGAGCTCGAGGTGGAGGTCGAGGACGGCACCGCACGGCTGGTCACCGCCGACGGCTCCCCCGGCGCGATCGCCGGCTCCACCCTGACCATGGCCAAGGCCTTCGAGTTCGTCGTCGGTGAGGTCGGCTGCTCCATCGAGGAGGCGGCCCTTATGGCGGCGACCACCCCTGCGCGGTGGCACGGCCTGACCGAGGTGGGCACCCTCGAGGTGGGCAAACTGGCCGATGTCTGTGTCGTCGACGACACGGGTCGGTTGCAGCAGGTGTGGCGCAGGGGAGTGCGGGTCGCGTGAGCCCCCTTGACACGCTGCGACGAGCTGTCCCCAAAACGCTCCTCGGGCTGAAGGAGCGCACTACGATTGACCCGGAGGAGGAATCCGCATGAGCGAGCTGATCGACACCACAGAGATGTACCTGAGGACCATCTACGAGCTGATCGAGGAGGGGGTGCCACCGCTGCGCGCCCGCATCGCCGAGCGTCTCCACCAGTCCGGACCGACCGTTTCCCAGACCGTGGCGCGGATGGAGCGTGACGAGCTGCTCATGGTCTCACCCGACCGGATCATCAAACTGACCCCGAAGGGGGCGAAGCTGGCGCGGGACGTCATGCGCAAGCACCGGCTCGCCGAGTGCCTCCTCACCGAGGTGATCGGCCTGGAGTGGGACAAGGTGCACGAGGAGGCCTGCCGCTGGGAGCACGTCATCTCGGAGGACGTGGAACAGCGGTTGGTCCAGATCCTCGGTGAGCCCACGTCGTCGCCCTACGGCAACCCGATCCCGGGGCTCACCGACCTCGGGGCCAAGCGGGACGGCGAACCGTTCCGCGACGGCGTGGTCCCGTTGTCCCAGGTGGTGCCGAACCGGGGTGAGGTGACGGCCACCCTGCAGCGGATGAGTGAGAACCTCCAGGCCGATCCGGAGATCCTCTCCGCCATCGCGGCGCTCGGGCTGCGGCCCGGCATGGAGTTCACGGTGCGACGTGCTGGGGTGGATCTGCGGCTCGTCGTGGGCAAGGAGGCCGTGACCCTCGACGAGGCGGTGGGAGAGTTGCTGTTCGTCACGACGCCCGGGGACTGAATCCGGAGATACCCCCGGGGGAATATCTCCGGGATGGTTGACGTTGGTGACGGTGAAAGCATTTCAGCCGACGACCAAGGAGAACGCTGTGTCCACGATCGATCTCTCAAAGGAAACCTTCGCCTCGACCATCGACGACAACGACATCGTCCTGGTGGACTTCTGGGCCGCCTGGTGCGGGCCCTGCCGTCGGTTCTCCCCGATCTTCGACGAGGCCTCGGAGCGCCACGAGGGCGTCGTCTTCGCCAAGGTGGACACCGAGGCGGAGCAGGATCTGGCCTACGGGCTGCAGATCCAGTCCATCCCCACCCTGATGGCCTTCCGCTCCGGGGTGCTGGTGTTCCGCCAGGCGGGACTGCTCAACGGCTCGCAGCTGGATGACCTCGTCGCCCAGGTGAAGGCTCTCGACCCGGAGGAAGTCAAGGCGGCCTCCAAGGAGTCCTGATTTGGCCATGATCGTGTAGCGCATTTGTGCGACATGGCGTCCGGGGATCGGCCTACTATGGCTCGTAGTGGCCGCATCCAAGGAGGGGACGCCATGCTCGAGCGCAACGACGTGACCGGTCTGCCGGATCTGAGGACGACGACGGGCCGAGTGGCCCCTGTCCGGTCCCGCAGACCCATCTACCTGGACATGCTCCCGCCCTGCAACGCCGGGTGCCCGGCTGGGGAGAACATCCAGGAGTGGCTGCGGCTCATCAAGGTCGGGCAGCAGGAGGCGGCATGGCGGCAGCTGACCGCCGACAACCCGTTCCCCGCCATCCACGGCCGCGTCTGCTACCACCCGTGTGAGACGGCCTGCAACCGCAAGGATCTGGATGCGGCCGTCTCCATCCACTCCGTCGAGCGCCATCTCGGCGACCTGGCCCTGGAACAGGGGTGGGCCTTCGAGGCACCGTCGTACCGTTCCGGGCGACGGGTGCTCATCGTCGGTGCAGGGCCGTCCGGACTGTCCGCGGCCTACCACCTCAGAAGGCTCGGCCACGAGGTGGAGATCCATGACTCGGCGGAGCTGCCGGGCGGGATGATGCGCTACGGCATCCCGGAGTACCGGCTGCCCCGCGACGTGCTGGACGGTGAGATCCAGCGGTTGATCGACCTGGGGGTGGTGATCCGGGGAGGGACCACCGTCACCGATCTGTTGGCCACCCAGGCCGAGGGCAACTTCGACGCGGTCTTCGTGGCGGTGGGAGCACACCTGTCCAAACGGGTGGACATCCCCTCCGCCGACGCCTCCCGCATGGTGGATGCGGTCTCCTTCCTCCGGGACGTGGCGAAGGGGGAGCGGCCGGTGATCGGCCGCCGCGTGGCGATCTACGGCGGCGGCAACACGGCCATGGATGCGGCCCGCGTGGCCAGGCGGCTCGGGGCCGAGGAGTCCGTCATCGTCTACCGACGCACCATCGAGCAGATGCCCGCGCACCAGGAGGAACGCGAGGGGGCCGAGCGTGAGGGTGTGAGGATGAACTGGCTGCGCACCATCACCGAGATGGGCTCGCAGGACCTCACCGTCGAGATCATGGAGCTCGACGAGGACGGTCGGGCCCGTGGCACCGGGCGGTTCGAGAAACTCGCCGCCGACACCGTGATCCTCGCCGTCGGGCAGGAGGCCGACACCAGTTTCCTCAAGGCGATCCCCGGAATGACCTTCGACGACGACGTCGTGCGGGTCGACCCCGTCACCCTCATGACGGACGTCGAGGGGATCTTCGCGGGCGGCGACATGGTCCCCTCGGAACGCACCGTCACCGTCGGGGTGGGACATGGCAAGAAGGCGGCCCGCTGCATCGACAAGTGGCTCAACCAGGATCGCAGTCGACGCCCCGCCAAGCACCCCGTCGTCCACCTCGAGGACATGAACCTGTGGTACTTCGGGGGCCATGCGCGTCGCCAGCAGCAGGAACAGGCCCCTGAGGAACGCATCAGTGACTTCGGGGAGATCGTCGCGGGACTGAGCCCTGAGGAGGCGGCCTTCGAGGCCAGACGATGCCTGTCGTGCGGCAACTGTTTCGAGTGCGACGGCTGCCTCGGTGCCTGTCCGGAGGATGCCGTGATCAAACTCGGCCCGGGCAACCGCTACCGCTTCGACTACGAACGGTGCACCGGTTGCGCGACCTGCTTCGAGCAGTGCCCCGTGCACGCCATCGAGATGATCCAGGAGAACCAGTGATGAGCCAGCGCACCATCATCGACGGCAACGAGGCCGCAGCGGATGTCGCCTACCGGTTGAGTGAGCTGTGCTCGATCTACCCGATCACCCCCAGCTCCACGATGGCGGAGCTCGCCGACGAGTGGTCCTCACACCAGCGTCGCAACATCTTCGGCACCGTTCCCACCGTCATCGAGATGCAGTCGGAGGGCGGGGCCGCGGGTGCCATGCACGGCGCGCTCCAGGGTGGGGCACTGTCCACCACCTTCACCGCGTCGCAGGGCCTGCTGCTGATGATCCCGAACATGTACCGGATCGCCGGGGAGCTGACCTCGACGGTGTTCCACGTCGCCGCGCGGTCGCTGGCCACCCAGGGGTTGTCCATCTTCGGTGACCACCAGGACGTGATGGCCGTGCGCCAGACGGGATGCTGTCTCATCAGCTCGGCCTCGGTGCAGGAGGCCCACGACATCGCGGCGATCTCCCACCTGGCCACGCTGCGCACCAGGCTGCCGTTCGTGCACTTCTTCGACGGGTTCCGGACCAGCCACGAGCTCAACACCCTGACGAAGCTGAGTGATGACCAGTTGCGGGAGCTCGTCCCGGCCAGCCTGGTGCGGGAACATCGCGCCCGGGCCCTGTCCCCGGCCAACCCGTTCATCCGTGGTACCGCCCAGAACCCGGACACCTACTTCCAGTCACGGGAGACCGCGAACCCGTTCTACGACGCCGTGCCCGGCATCCTCACCGAGGTGATGGAGCGTTTCGCGGAGATCTCGGGGCGGGCCTACCGGCTCGTCGAGTACCACGGCGACCCGGAGGCGGAACGTGTCGTGGTCATCATGGGGTCGGGGATCGAGACCGTGGTCCCGGTCGTCGAGCACCTGCGGGCCTCCGGTGAGAAGGTGGGGGCGCTGTTCGTGCGGCTCTACCGGCCGTTCCCGAAGGAGGCCCTGCTCGCAGCGCTGCCGCCGACCGTGCGTCGGGTGGCGGTGCTGGACCGCACGAAGGAGCCGGGTGCCGGGGGAGAGCCGCTGTTCCTGGACGTCTCCTCGGCCATCGCGGAGGCGGTCGCCACCGGGCGGCTGGATCGGATGCCGGTGATCATCGGGGGACGCTACGGCCTGTCCAGCAAGGAGTTCACCCCGGCGATGGCCAAGGCCGTCCTCGACGAGCTGGCCCTGCCGGAGCCCCGTCCACGCTTCACCGTCGGCATCAACGACGACGTGACGCACCTGTCGCTGCCGGTCGATCCGGCCTTCGAGCTGCTGGACGAGAGAACCCACCGGGCCGTGTTCTACGGGTTGGGCTCGGACGGCACCGTGGGTGCCAACAAGAACACCATCAAGATCATCGGGTCCGACCCTGAGACCTACGCGCAGGGTTACTTCGTCTATGACTCGAAGAAGTCCGGGTCGCGCACCGTCAGCCACCTGCGGTTCGGTCCCAATCCGATCAGGGCCCCGTACCTGGTGACCAGGTCCAACTTCATCGGATGCCACCACTGGTCGATCCTGGAGCGGGTGGACGTGCTGGAGTTCGCCCGGCCTGGCACCACCCTGCTCCTCAACTCGCCGTATCCGGCGGATGAGGTGTGGCACCAGCTGCCGCGTTCCATGCAGCAGCGGATCGTGGAGCTGGGCATCGACCTGTACGTCATCGACGCCACCGCCGTCGCCCGGGCCGCGGGGCTCGGATCGAGGACGAACACCATCCTGCAGACCTGTTTCTTCGCCATCTCGGGGGTGCTGCCCCGTGAGGTGGCCGTCGAGAAGGTGAAGGAGGCGATCACCAAGACCTACGCCCGCAAGTCGATGGCGATCGTGAAGAAGAACCACGACGCGGTGGATGCCTCCCTGGCCCATCTGCACCGGGTGACGGTGCCTGACCGGGCAACGGGGGAGCGCGAGCTCATCGCGCCGGTCCCCTCCGATGCGCCCGACTTCGTCCGAGACGTCACCGCGTTGATGCTGGCGGGCCGGGGCGACGAGCTGCCGGTCTCCGCGATGCCCGTCGATGGCTCCTACCCGTCGGGCACAACCCGGTTCGAGAAGCGCAACATCTCCGAGATCATCGCGGTGTGGGACAACGAGGCGTGCATCCAGTGCGGCAACTGCTCCTTCGTCTGCCCGCATGCCGTGCTGCGGGCGAAGTACTACCCGAGCGAGTTGGCCGATGGTGCGCCGGAAGGATTCCTCACCCAGCCCATCGACGCGGCGGGGCTGCCGGAGACCAGTTACACGCTGCAGGTCTACGCGGAGGACTGCACCGGCTGCGGGCTCTGTGTGGAGGCGTGCCCCGTCAAGCCGATCGGGCAGCCGAATCGTCGCGCCATCAACCTGGAACCGGTGCTGGAGAGGTCCAGGGAGAAGGAGGCGGTGAAGTTCTTCGAGACCATCCCGTTGAACGACCGGCGCGACGTCGATTTCGGGACGGTGCGTGGCACCCAGTTCCTGGAGCCGCTGTTCGAGTTCTCCGGGGCCTGCTCGGGGTGCGGCGAGACCCCCTACCTCAAGTTGCTGACGCAGCTGTTCGGGGATCGCGCCACCGTCGCCAATGCCACGGGTTGCTCGTCGATCTACGGTGGCAACCTGCCGACCACCCCGTGGGCCCGGAACGCCCAGGGGAGAGGACCGGCGTGGTCGAACTCCCTGTTCGAGGACAACGCCGAGTTCGGGCTGGGGCTGCGACTCGCCGCCGATCTGCACCGTGACATGGCCCGTGCTCTGCTGGAGGAGCTGCGTTCCGAGATCGCCGACGACGAGCTGGTCGACTCACTGCTCGCGGCGAAGCAACGCATGGAGTCCGGGCTGGCGCGGCAGGCGTTGCGAGTCCAGCGGCTGAAGGATCGGTTGGAGCAGCTGAGTGGCCCGAAGGTCGAGGACCTGAAGAGCGTGTGCGATCACCTGCTGCGTCGCTCGGTGTGGATCGTCGGCGGGGACGGCTGGGCCTACGACATCGGGTCGGCCGGTGTGGATCACGTGCTGGCCTCGGGGCGCAACGTCAACGTGCTGGTGCTGGACACCGAGGTGTACTCCAACACCGGCGGGCAGGCCTCGAAGTCCACTCCGCTCGGGGCCGTCGCGAAGTTCGCCGCTGCGGGCAAGCACACGAACAAGAAGGACATGGCGATGCAGGCCATGGCCTACGGGTCGGTCTACGTGGCGCGCGTCGCGATGGGGGCGGACCCGCAGCAGACCCTCAAGGCGTTCCGCGAGGCGGAGGCCTACGAGGGGCCGAGCCTCATCATCGCCTACAGCCACTGCATCGCCCACGGCATCGACATCCGCAGGGGGCTGGAGCAGCAGTACAAGGCGGTGAACTCGGGGCACTGGCCGTTGATGCGCTACAACCCGGTGATCCGGGAACGCGGGGGCAACCCGTTCCTGCTGGACTCGCCCCGGCCGAGGGTGACGCTGAAGGAGTACCAGAGTGCCGAGCTACGCTACAAGGTGCTGCACGCAGCGGACCCTGAGGAGGCGGAGCGGATCCTGGAGATCGCCCAGGCGCAGGTGGATCGCCGCTGGGCCGAGTACGAGGAGTTGGCGCTGCGTGGGGCGGAGAAGTTCGCAGCTGACCCGCGCAAGGAGGAGTCATGGCAGATCTGAGCACCCGGTACCTGGGGCTGGAGCTGAGGAACCCGGTCATCGCCTCGGCGGGGCCGCTGTCCCAGCGGTTGGAGGACATCCGGGCCCTGGCCGACGCGGGTGTGGGTGCCGTGACGATGTTCTCCCTGTTCGAGGAGCAGGTGGCCCGTGAGGCCGAACGGCAGATCATGCTGGAGGAGAGCTACGAGGAACTGTTCCTGGAGGCGACGAGTTTCTTCCCGAACGTGCCGCAGGCGACGGGTGATGCGGTCTCCAGCTATCTGCGGCTGGTGGAGGAGGCGGCCTCCAGCATCGACGTGCCGCTCATCGCGTCGCTGAACGGGGCCTCGCACGGTGGGTGGACCCGGTCGGCGAAGCGGATCCAGGACGCGGGGGCCTCGGCGATCGAGCTGAACATCTACTACGTGCCGGGTGATCTCACCACCACGGGGCAGCAGGTGGAGCAGCGGCACCTGGACATCCTGGGTGCGGTGAAGCGGGAGGTGAGCATTCCGGTGACGGTGAAGCTCAGCCCCTACTTCTCGTCGGTGGGGGCGATGTGTCGGCACCTCGACGAGGCAGGGGCCGACGGTCTGGTGCTGTTCAACCGGTTCCTCCAGCCGGACATCGACCTGGAGCGGGTGGAGGTGACCAGTGGGGTCACGCTCAGTCATCCGGATGATGCCCGCCTGCCCCGCACGTGGATCGCGGTGCTGCACGAGCACCTGAGGGCCTCGCTCGCTGCCAGCTCCGGGGTCGACCAGGCGGGGGACGTGGTGAAGTACATCCTGGCCGGGGCGGATGTCGTCGGCACCACCTCGGCGTTGGTGCGGCACGGCATCCCGCACGCCACGACGCTCATCGACGGGCTGGACCAGTGGCTCGACGGGCACCAGCTGACCCTCGCCGAGGCGCGAGGCATGCTGGCGGTCCCCGCCGAGGCGCACGCCGCGGCCTACGAGAGGGCGGGCTACGTCTCGGCCCTGGAGAAGGCGAAGACCACCTACGGCTCGCTGGTCTGAGGCCCCTGGCCGAGCTTCAGCGTCCGACGGTCGAGACCACCCCTGTTCTCTGCTGGTCGTGAGCCGTCGTTTCCCCGGCGGTTCACGACCCTTCAACCCGCCCTGCCCCAGCGCGCTCATGTGGGCACGAATCGCCGTTCTGCTTGCTCGAGGCCCACTGTGAAACGTTCTAAAATCGAGCAAGCCGGCGATTCGTGCTCGCATCTGTGCCCCCAGCCTGGACTTGCCGAGCCGGGAGGTTCTGGCAAGGATGGCCTGAACGGCGTCGTGAGGAGTGAGCATGGCCAAGGTGGACCTGGGGTCGGTGGAGCAGGCTGCTGTGGAGCAGGTGCTGCGGGAGGTGCGTCGGGTGCGTGCCGAGCATCCCGATGAGCGGATCTACGCAGCGATGTTCCACGTGTTCTACGGTGACGGGGAGGACATCTATTGGCCGTGTCTCTCGGTGGGCACCGAGGAATCCCTGAAAACGGTTGAGGCCAGATATCTGGAGAGGGACCCCGACGACGATGTCTCCAGCCTGCGGTTCTCCGGGGCGGATCTGCCCTACATGGTGGAGGCCACTGAAGCGGAGATGGCTGTGGCTGAGGGAGTCAATGAGTACGGCCTGTCGTTGGGTGGCGAAGATGCCTGGGACGAGGTGTATCAGCAGTTCCTGGAGGTGTTCCCGAGGGCGGCGAGGAAGGCGCGGAAGGCCGCGATTGATGAGGGACTGGTGGGCGAGGAGTTCATCGTCGTGGCGCTGGACGAGGCGATGGAGCTGGTGCCCGCCTGCCTGACGAGGGAACAGTTGGAGCGGCACTTTCCGGAGTTGGTGGCCGGGCAGCGGGAGGAGCAGCGCATCCTGGCCCTGCCGGAGGCGGAGCGGGTGCAGGCATTGCTGGACATCTCCTTCAGAAGGATCGAGGGGTCGCCGCTGTGGTGGGAGCGGACCGACCCGTTGCTGTTCCGGGAGGGCGCGGCTGCGGTGCCCGGTCTGGTGGCGGTGCTGGAGGGCCGCGCCGAGGGGGAACGCTGGACGGCGGCGAGGCTGGCGGCCGGCGTGAACCACGCCACCCCGGAACTCATCGCCGCGTTGGAGCGGGTGCTCGACGATGAGCAGGGGGAGGAGGCCACCAAGGGCTGGGCCGCCTCCGCGCTGTGTGCCCTGGGACGGATGGAGCTGCTGGCAGGGCGGATCGGCAGCCTTCCCGAGGCGACCATCATCCAAGGCCTGAGCCATCCCTTCGGGCCGTTCCGGGACCAGGGCAATCATGCTCCGTTGGATTACCGGCCCTTGGAGGCGGTGCTCGAGGTGCACCCGGAGTTCGACGAGAAACTGCTCAACCACAGCGGTGGTACCTGCGAGATCGACGAGGCCGAGGTGGCGGAGGCCGAACGCGGTACAGCGTCGAAATGGAAGTTCATCCGCGACCACGCTGAGGACGTGCTGGAGCGATACCGCGCAAGGTGATCCCCCGCTACCGCCGCTGGTCGAGCTGAGGGCGCTGTGCGCCCGATTGTCGAGACCCGGCGAGAGTTCGCTGGGACTGTTGCGCGAGGTCCCGACACGGACGGCTCGACCAGCGGGAAGAGAGTCGTGAAGAATGCCCTCATGATTGACCTCGCATCAGTGAAGTGTCTTGCTGAGGAACAGATGGTGCGGGAACTGCGTCGGGTGCGTGCCGAGTATCCGCAGGAGCACATCTACGCGGGTATGTTCTTCCTGTTCTACGGTGACGGGGAACGCCTCTACTGGCCGTGTGTGGCCGTCGGCACGGAGGAGTCGCTGGCGAAGGTGCAGGAACAGTACCTGGCCCGGGGAGGCGACGGCGACCCGGCGACTCTGCGGTTCTCGGCCGCGGACCTGCCCCACATGGCAGAACCCGACGAGAAGGAGGCCGGACTCGCCGTCGAGGCATCCAACGAGGCAGCTGCCCTGGGTGATGAAGACGCCTGGGGTGAGTACTACGACCGGTTCGTCGCGGTCTTCCCGGAGGCCGCCCGCGCGGCCAGGCGTCGCGCCGTCGCCGAGGGGCTCATCGATGAGGAGTGCGTGCTGCTCGCTCTCGACGAGGACCTGGAACTGCTCAGGGCCAGCCTGACCCGGGAGCAACTGGCCAGCCACTTCCCGGAGCTGCTGGACGCCTGAGTGACAGATCGGCAGGGAGAAATGTCGGTTCCACCCGATAGCGTTGCGGCACTGGAACGAGGAGGCCCTGATGACTGAGCTTGCCTACGACTACGCCGGGCAGTCCGAGCTGCACACCGTGGCCGGGAGGTCCGATCTGGACCTGGCCACCAGCGGTGGCCTGACGCCTGAGGGGCGGGTGGCCCATCCGCACTTCTTCTCCGGTTTCGTGGAGCACCCGCCCGCCGTGGCGGCCGCCCTTCTCGTCCTGGCGCGGGTGGCCAGGACCCGGTTCTACGTGCCACCCGGCATGCTCGCGGCCATCCTTCGCGCCGCCGACCCAGTGGTCACCTCCAGCCAGGAGGGCCTGCGCTTCGAGTCGTTCAGCGCCTGCTGCGGGGTCTATGCCCGGCTCGACCTCGATGCGACCTCCCTCGACGCCGAACATCTCGGCATCGGCGTCACCAACGTGGACTTCAACCCTCCGGTCCGTCAGGCCCTGTCCGGGCTGAACGCCGTCGACCCGCTGCACCTGAGTGTCGGTCACGATCACGTGAGGGTCCGCACCCTCGACCACGACGTGGTGGAGGAGAAGGTGAAGCTGCCGTCCCGGTGGTTGCGCAGCTTCGCCGAGACCCAGGCCATCCTCGCCGGGATGGAGCCGCAACTCGACGTGGACAGGCTCGGCGCCACCCGCCTCATCCAGGCCCTGCCGAGGAACTCCGCCACCAAGTCGGTGTCCTGGGTGACGCCGACCGGGCGGGGACACCGGCTGGCCACCCGCCCCACGACGGGGTCGGTGTGCCTGGCGGGGCCGGAGCGGCTCCGGGTGCTGGAGCCGATGCTTAGACACGCCACCCGGCTGCGGGCCTGGTGCGCCCCCGTCGACGCCACATCCACCCCGAGGGCCAGCGCCTGGGCCCTCGACATCCCCGGGGGCCGCATCAGCGTCGTGCTGAGCCCGGACAAGTCACGCGGCTTCTCGGGGGAGGGCGCCACCCTCGACGATCTGCGTCGCGACCAGGTGGAGGCCGATGCCGACCTCATCAGCGCTCTGCTGGCCTTCGAGCCGCGGATCGACGTCGCGGCCCTCGCAGCAGGCGCGGGGTTGCAGCGCGACAAGGTGCTGGGCGCCCTGTCGCTGCTGGCGGCGTCCGGGCAGGTCGGCTACGACCTCCACGCGGACGCCTACTTCCACCGGCCGCTACCGATGATCGACGGTGTGCTGAAGGCCCACCATCCGAGGCTGGTCAAGGCCCGGGAGCTGGCCGCGGCCGGGGCCGTTGAGATCGTGGCCCCCGGGCTGGCGCAGGTCACCTCGAAGGACACCCGGCACGAGGTCCGCTTGAAGGATGGTGAGAGCTGCAGCTGCCCCTGGTACGCCCGACACAGATTGGACCGTGGCCCCTGCGCCCACATCCTGGCCGTGCGCATCGTGAAGGAGGAACGATGAGTTTGTTCTGGTGGAATCGGAGGCAGGAGCTGCAGCAGCTCTTGGCTGATCCGGCCCTCACCTTGGAAGGCCTTCACCGGGCTGAACAGGAGTACGTCCCGGCGGAGGACCCGCAGCCCATCACCCGTGAGACGGTGGAGTGGATGGCGCAGGCTTGGCCGCAGAGCGCGGACTTCGTGCCGCTGCGGCTCGCCGAGCTGTTCGAGGGGCTGGAGCTGGACCACGACGACACCTACGTGCTGGCGATGGTCTCCGCGCTGGGGGAACGCTATGAAACCAATATCCGGGAGTTCATGCTCCGCCACGACCACGATCTCAGGGAGAACGTCTTCTGGCGGGTCTTCGAGGTGGAGGGCGGCGGGGAGGTCTCGCTGGCCAACGTCGACAAGTTCTCCCGCGAGGAGGCGGGCTGGCAGGCCAGCGTGCTGACCCTCGTGGGTGAGGGGACTCTGGATCGTGCCCGGGTGTTGCGATGCTGCCTGGAGGCGCTCACCCGGGATTTCTCGTCGTATCGGGCGGGATGGTTCTCCAGGACCTGGGTGGCGCTGACGCCGAGCATCGAGGAGGCGGCTCAGGATCAGGACCTGTTGCTCAGGTGTCTGGGGACGGGGATCACGGCGACGGTGTCGCTGGCGATCAAGCAGCTGGCCCGGCTGGCCAAGGCCGGGCTGCTGGATGGTTCGGGTTTCGTAGCGGCTGCTGCTCCGGCGCTGACGGCGGGGAAGGGGACGGCCCTGACGGTGGTGAAGCTGCTGGAGCCGCTGCCGGACGCGGCCGAGGTGCTGGCCCAGGGGCTGACCCATGAGCACGTGGATGTGCAGCGGGCGGTGGTGACGGCCCTGAAGCGCCTGGGGCGGGACGACCTGGTGGCCGCGGACCTGGTGAGCCCCTCACTGGCGGCGGAACTCGGCCTGTCCCGCGAGCGGGTGGAGGCGACGCCTCAGATGGAGCTGCCGGACCGGTCGGCCCGCCCGGTGGTGCCATTCACCGACGAGGACGCCCTGGAGCGGGTCGCGTGGCTGCTGGAGGATGGCCGCGACCCGGTGGAGCTGGAGCTGCTGTTGGCGTGGCTCGCCACGGCTGAGAACCCCGCGGAGCGGCTGGCCTCGCTGCTCAAGCGCGTGAAGAAGGCGTCGGAGCCGGACAGGGACCCTGACATCCTGGGGCCGCTGCTCCGGGCGGTGTTCGCGCTCCCGGAGGACAAACGGAGAGGGAAGCCCAAGCAGTGGCGCTTCAAGGAGGTGCCAGCGGGTGCCCCCGAGGATGCCGAGGGGCTCTGGCGTCACCGTGTGCTCGAGGTGACGGAGATCCTGACCGGACAAGCGCCGAGGCGTGTGCTGCTGGCCACCCCGACCGACAGCCACGGACATCTCCCGGGCGAGGTGTTCCTGACGCGCGTGGCCGAGGCGCAGGAACGGTTCGGCGTCGACGCGGCGGAGCTGAAGGAACGCTGCCCCGGCGATCTGGTCCAGGCCGCGATGCGGCTGAGCGTCCCGGATCGGGGGCAGGCGGAGCAGGTCCTCGGGTTCAGCCTCCCGCAGCCCTCCGAGCGGGTGCAGCTGGAGTGGTACCGGGTGGACAGCGACGAGAAGAAACCGAATGGGCAGCCCAGGTGGGTCTGGTGGCGCTCAGAGGTGCTGTGTGTCCCGAACCCGGGCCAGAAGATCTCGGGAGGACGGCGCAGGGGACTGTACGGTCCTGAATCGACACCTGTGTTGTTGATGGACCCTCATGGCACCGCCTACATCGTTGCGCAGGGGATCCGCACCGCCGAGTGGGCCGTGGAGGACACCTGCCACCGGGAGATCGACGACGTCCTCAAGGCCTTGAGCGAGCTGGGCGGCACCTGGACCCCGGAGACCGCGCAGCTCGTCGGGATGGGGCTGTCGGGGAGCCGTCAGGAGACCCGCTCGCTGGCCGCCGAACTCCTCGCCGAGGCGGTTCCGGCCCGGCTCTCCGTCCAGCAAACGGCCGAGGGAATGGCCGCCTGCGTGGTGGGCTGCAAGGTGAACCGCTGGGTCTCGTCGCTGACCGATGCGGCTGGGTTGAATCCGGGGATGGTCGTCGATCTGCTGACCGCGCTGTTGCCCAGGGTGGATCGGGGGCTGCGTGGCATCGGTGGGCTCATGCAGCTGTTGTTGGACGAGCAGCTGCGTGTGGGGCGTGTCATCGAGGACGGGGCGCTCAGGGCATGGCTGGCGGGTTTCACCGGTTCCTCGGCTGCGGCGAAGACCGCGAAGAAACTGCTGGGGTGAGGGATGCAGGATTTCAACCACACGCACATCGATGAACTCAGCCGGATCGTCTCACGGCCTGGCGGCACCTTACGAGACCTGTACGACCTGCTGTTGCTCCGGGAAGCCGAACCATGGCAGACACACTCCGCGCGGGAGATGATCGAGTGGCAGGCCACCCGGTTCAGCTCGTGGGACCACTTCACCCCGATCCGGCTGGCGGAGTTGTTCGACGGCCTGCAGGTTCCTCACGATGAGGCCTACGTGCTGGCGATGGTCTCGGCGACGGGTGCGTCGCACACTCCCGGCCTCAGGGAGTTCCTGCTCCGCCACGACGAGGATCTGAGGGAGAACGTCTTCTGGCGGATATTCGAGGTGGAGGGTGGCGGTGAGGTGTCGCTGACCAACGTGGACAAGTTCTCACCGGAGCCGATGCGCTGGCGCACCACCGTTGTCACCCTCGCCGGAGAGGGGGTCCTGGACCGAACCAGGCTGCTGCGCAGCTGCGTGGCAGCGCTGAACCGCGACTTCTCGTCCTATCGGGCCGGATGGTTCACCGGCACCTGGACCGCGCTGGCGCCGACCCCCGTAGAGGTCGCGGCCAACCAGGACCTGCTGCTTCGGGCCCTGGGTTCGACGGTCGCGGCCACGGTGTCCTTCGCCATGAAGAACCTGGGGATCATCCACCGGGCGGGACAGTTGGATGTCAGCGCCTTCGTCGATGCCGCGGGTCCTGCTCTGGCCGGAGGGAAGGCAACCGCGGCCGCCGCGCTGAAGGTGCTTGCCTCACTTTCCGGCACGAGCGAGGTCATCGCCCACGCGCTCACCCACCCCCATGAGGACATCCAGCTGATCGCGGCTCGCATCCTGGCAGGACAAGGGCGTGGTGACCTCATCGACCCTGCTCAGCTCAGCCCGTCGGTGGCCGAGGAGCTGGGGCTGCGCCGTGAGCCTGAACCGGACGCGCCGCCCATCAAGCCCACCGCCGGCATCCGGGCCCCTGAGGCCATCCTGCCCGTCACCGATGACGACGCCCTGACACGCGTCGCAGCCCTCATGGAGGACCCCGGCGATCCGTTGGAGCTTGAACTCGCGCTGTCGTGGCTCGCCAGTACTCCTGACGCCGCGACTGTGCTGGAGCCCCTACGACAACGCGCCCGCAGCCTGGGGCGTCCGAACAGGCAGGACCTGTTTCCCCAGCTGATCCTGGCAGCTCTGAGCCCCACCCAGGAGAGGGATGCCTCGTGGAACGAACCGTCCAGACGGTGGGAATTCGGATGGCTACCCGCCAGCAGCATGAGACATCTCGACTGGTTCCTGCTGTCACGCCTCGCCGAGGTCGCCGACATCCTCACGGGGCGGGTCCCGCACCACGAACTGCTGGCCACACCCACTGACAGCCACGGAAATCTGGATGCAGACGCCTTGCTGAGGCGACTCGACATGGCAGCAGCGGCGTTGGGGGTAGCCACGCGAGAGCTGCCAGCGCATCGTCCCGCCGACCTCACCCAGGCGGCGATGCGGTTGAACGAGGCGGATCGGAAGCGGGTCTCCCAGGTCGTCGGAGTGGAGCTGCCTGCTCCCACCCGGCGGGTGCGTATCGACTGGGAGGTGAGACAACAGGAGGTGGTTCGTCCCGATGACGACCGTGAGCTTCCGAATCCACCGCCCTGGTATCAGATTCTCGTGCCGAGCCGTTACTCGGCACTGACAGCTCTCATGGACCCGGCTGGCACCTGTTACCTGGTGGCCAGAGGGTTGGCCCCGCATGAGCTGATCGACTACGGCAGCCACCTCGCGGAGGTTCTGCCACAGCTGCTGGGGCATCCGGGAGCCTGGACCCCGGAGACCGCCCAACTGCTGGCCTTCGCCCTCGGCGGAAAGTCCGAGATCCAGGCACTCGCGGTGGAACTGCTCGTCGCCGTGGTACCCGGTCGGCTGGGTGTCGAGGACACGGCAGCGGGTATGGCGGCGGCTGCGCCGGTGTGTGTCCTGAACCGCTGGACCTCGTCGTTGACGGATGCGGCGGCGTTGAACCCGGGGATGGTGGTGGATCTGCTGACCGTGTTGTTGCCCAGGGTGGATCGGGGGCAGCGTGGCATCGGCGGGTTGCTGCAGCTGTTGTTGGACGAGCAGCTCCGGCTGGGGCGCAACTCCCAGGACCCGGCCCTGCGGGAATGGTTGGCGGGGTTCACGGGGTCGTCGGCTGCGGCGAAGACCGCGAAGAAACTGCTCGCAGCGTCCTGAGGTGAGCATGAACTTGCGGGTTGCTTGCACGAGCCGACGGTGCTGACGCTGCCGGACAACCAACACAGCGGTTCGTGCCCACAAGGGGCGGCGACGGTGGGCAGTCAGGGCGAGCGGGCCCGGTCAGTACGGCTCGGTTCGTAGGAACGTGACCCCCTTCTGGTGCAGCAGCCGGGTGGCGTCGACGATCATCGCGTCCGAGCCCGACAGGTACACCTCAGTCCTCCGCCAGTCCAGGTCCAGCTTCGACAGCTCCGTGGTCACCCGGCCGTGGCGGGCACCCGGTACCGCCTCCCGGCTGATGCAACGGATGGTGCTCGGCAACGGATCGGTCAGCAGCGTCGTCAGGTCCTCCGCCGCCGTCCGGCACCCGAAGACCAGCAGGTCGTCCTCCTGCATCAGGTCTGCGAACATCGGCAGGAACGGGGCCAGGCCCGTCCCCGTCGCGACGAAGAGTCGTCGTCGGTTCGAGGGAAATGCCTGGAACCGGCCCAGGGGCAGCTCCACCCGCAACGGGGTCCCCGGCCTCGCCGAGGCGGCGAACCGCGAACCGAGCCCTCCCGTGGCAGTGCTGATGAGCAACCGCAGCCGCCCTTCCTCGAGCCCGACGATGGAGTAGTCACGCCACTCGTGAGGGGCCACCAGCAGCCGGGCGAACTGGCCGGGCACCCAGGTGCCCACCTCGCCGTCGATCTCGACGGTGAGCTCCTGCACGCTCGGCGTCAGCTCCCGGCTCAGGACGACCCGGGCACGGAACCTGCCCTGTGGCAGCGGCCCGTCCGTGCGCAACGGAGCCCGCCCGGCCCTCACCGCCTTCATGATGCGGGGGTAGCCCCTCGATCCCAGCACCTGGCTGGCCGCAGCCACCCCTCCCATCATCGCGCCGACGACACCCAGGCTCATCGCGTCCTGCCCGGCCAGGTACAGCCCCGGAATCGGGGTCCGCGGCCCCAGCGGTTTCATCCGCAACCGGTCAGGGGTGGCCGGGAGCCCGAAGAACGCACCCCACGGATGGGAGGTGTAGTGCTCGGCCGTCAAGGGGGTGGAGACCTCCACGTGCTCCACGAGATCCCTGAAGCCCGGGAGCACCCGGTCCGCCAGCGCCACCAGACCATCCCCGATCCGCTGCTTCAACGCGTCGTAGTCCGCGCCCCGGTTGCGGACCCCCCTCTTCCGCCACTGCTGGAACGCCGCATACGGGGCACTCGTGACGATCTCGGCGGTGTGGACGGGCTGCCCGGCCTTCACCGACGGGAACGAGATGAACCCCTCCGTGGCGCGCCCGTCGAGGAGGTTCTGGACATGCGTGGGCGTGTCGTCGTGGTGGTGATCCCCGAAGACCCGGATGCTGGACCCGTCCACCCCGATCACGCGGGGGTCCTCCCGGAACCGGATGTAGGCCACCACGGCGGAATCGCCCACCCCCAGCTGATCCACCTGGTCGCGCAGCGGGGCCGTCAGGTGCTTGGTGTCGTGGGTGCTCGGCATCAGCTTGTTGAAGGTGTTCCTCGCCCCGACGGCGGAGATGACGACCGGCGCCAGGTAGGTCTGCTCGTGATCATGGGTGTTGCTGCGCAGATCCCGCACGTGGACACCCGTGACCCGGCCATTCTCGACGCGGATGTCGATCACCTCCTGCTCCACCCTGACCGCGCCGCCCGCCGCCTCGATCCCGGCCTCGAAGGTCCGGGCGATCCGGGAACTGCCCCCGGCGGGGAACCACGCCCCCTTGAGGTAGTGGTCGAAGATCAGGGCGTGCATCGCGAAGGCACTCTTGGCGGGCGGCACCCCGTAGTCACCCCACTGACTGGCCAACAGCGCCTTGAGTCGCACGTCACGGACATGCTGGTCCAGCCACCCCCTGGTCGTCATCGTGCCCAGTCGGCCCGTCAGCCGCTGCGCCAGTCGCATCTTGGCCGCCGCCCGGGCGGGCAGCATCTGGGAGACGAAACCGAGCTGCAGCCACCGACGTGCCTTCTTGACGTCGGTGAACCAGCGTTCAATGGCCTGCTTCTCCGCGGGGAACAGCTCCACCAGGCGGGAGAAGTACTCGGTCTCGTCCGCGATGGGCCGCAGTTCGAAGTCCGGGTAGACGTAGCGGTCGAACTCCTCGGGCATCCGGTTCCACCCCAACTCGCCTGCCGACAAAAAGTCCGACAACAGCCGAGGATCCTCCCCGGGGGACATCGCCCCCACGTAGTGGACCCCGACATCCCACGACGCACCACCACGTCGGAAGGTGTGCGTCTGACCACCGGGTTCACTGTGTTTCTCCAGCACCAGCACCCGCTTGCCCGCCACCCCTGCCAGGAGTCCTGCCGCTGTCAGGCCGCCGATGCCGGAGCCGATCACAATCACGTCATACATCACGGGACCTCCTTGTTCAGCCCGGCACCGCCCGGCCCACTTGAGTCGGCAGGTATCGTTGCACCATCTGCTGAGGGCAACCTAGTGAGGTTCCGGGATGGGAATCAAGACCCAGACCGTGGCCGCCGGGGACCAGCAGGGGCGAGCACCGCTCACATGACGGTGTCAGCTTCGGGCCATCGGTCCGCGCCCACGTCATCAGGGAACTCGCCCTGGTGGTCAGCTTGTGAGGAGCAGAACATGGGTATCGAGAACAACATCCAGGAAGGCGTCGGCAAGGCCAAGGAAGCCGTCGGCGAGGCCATCGGCAACGAGGAGCTGCGCAGGGACGGTGCCGCTGATCGTGCCGAGGGCGGCCTCGGGCAGATCGTCGACAAGGCCAAGGAGGGTCTGGGTGACCTCGCCTCCGGCGTTGCTGACAAGGTCGAGGACATCAAGGACAAGTTCACCAACAAGTGATCCCCAGATGGGGTGGCGCCACGAGGTGGCTGCCACCCCATCCCTCGGACCTCTCATGAGGGGGATGAGATGATCCAGTTCGACACAGTCACCAAGACCTACCCGGACGGCACCGTCGCCGTCGGGGGAATCAGTCTCGACATCCCCGCAGGCTCCACCACCGTGCTGCTCGGCTCCTCGGGATCCGGCAAGAGCACCCTGCTGCGCATGGTCAACGCCATGGTCCGCCCCACCTCGGGTCGTGTCCTCGTCGACGGCGACGACGTCGCCGACCGCGATCCGGTGGCTCTCAGACGCTCGATCGGTTACGTGCTGCAGGATGGTGGCCTGTTCCCGCACCGCCGCATCATCGACAACATCGCCACCGTGCCGCTCCTGGAGGGGACCCCCAGGGCCGCCGCCCATGCCCGTGCCATGGAGGTGCTCGAGGTGGTGGGCCTCGACCCGGCGCTGGCGAGGCGATTCCCCTCCCAGCTCTCCGGTGGGCAACGGCAACGTGTCGGGGTGGCGCGGGCACTGGCCAACAACCCCCGCATCCTGCTCATGGACGAACCCTTCGGGGCGCTCGACCCGCTGGTCCGTGCCGACCTGCAGCAGGAACTGATCGCCCTGCAACAGCGGATCGGTGCCACCATCGTGTTCGTCACCCACGACGTCGACGAGGCCTTCCTGCTGGGTGACCAGGTGGCGGTGCTCCGGCCCGGCGGGATCCTGGCCGCGGTCGGCACCCCGGCCGAGCTGCTGCTCTGCGACGACGAGTTCGTCTCCCGCTTCGTCGGCACCCATGCCCGTCACCGTCGCCTCACCACGGTGGAACGTGACGGCCGGGTGCTGGTCCTCGACGGTGGCGGGCGGGCCATCGGGACCCTGGCGCCCGACAGTGAGGTGCGCCCTTGAGGTGGCTGCCCCAGAACTGGACGTTGACCGCCGAGCTGCTCGGTGCTCACGTCCTCCTCGCGGGAGCGGCCATCGTCGCTGCCGCCCTCATCGCCGTCCCGCTGGGACGGCTGGCCGTCGCAGGCGGGCGGGCCGGTGGGGTGCTGCTGACCCTGCTGTCGCTGATCTACGCGGTGCCCTCCCTGCCCCTGCTCGTCATCGTGCCCGTGCTCATCGGCATCCCGGTGCGTTCCCCCCTCAACATGGTGATCGTGCTGACCCTCTACGGCATCGCGGTGCTCGTCGCCCAGGCGGCCGAGGCCTTCCGGGGACTGCCCCGGGACATCACCTGGTCCGCTGACGCGTTGGGGCTCGGGCGATGGCGACGCTTCTGGGGGGTCGAGCTGCCCCTGGCGGTGCCGGTGCTGGTGGCAGGGCTGCGCGTGGTCTCGGCCTCCACCGTCTCGCTGGTCACCGTCGGAGCCCTGGTCGGGGTCCGCTCCCTGGGATTCCTGTTCACCGACGGGTTCCAGCGCCGCATCGTCGAGGAGCAGGTCGTCGGCGTGGTGGCGACCCTGCTGCTCGCGCTGGTGTTCGACCTCGTCATCGTCCAGGTCGGGCACCTGCTGACCCCGTGGAACCGGAAGGCGACGACGTGAGCATCATCCTCGACGCCCTGCGGTGGCTGCTGGCTCCCGACCACACCCCGGTGATCGTGCGACGGCTCTGGGAGCACCTGCTGTTCACCCTCGCCGTCGTGGGCGCGGCGGCCGTGATGGCGCTGCCTGCCGGGATCGCCATCGGCCACACCCGTCGTCTCGCCGTCGTGATGCCACTGGTGACCTCCTCGGCGAGGGCCCTGCCGACGCTCGGTCTGCTCACCCTGGCCGGGTTGTGGCTGGGCATCGGGGTCCAGGCACCCTTCCTGGCCCTGCTCGTGCTCGCGTTGCCCCCGATGCTGGCCGGGGCCTATGCGGGAATCGCCTCGGCGAACCCGATCACGGTGGATGCGGCCCGGGCCATCGGGTTGAACGGCCGCCAGCTCCTGACCCAGGTGGAGCTGCCCGTGGCGGCCCCATTGATCGTCGAGGGGATCCGCTCCACCACACTCCAGGTCGTCGCCACCGCGACGCTGGCCGCCTACACCGCTGACGTGGGACTCGGCCGATTCCTGTTCACCGGGCTCAAGACCCGGGACTACGCGCAGATGCTCGCCGGAGCGGTGCTCGTGGTCGCGCTGGCGCTCGTGCTGGATCTGCTGCTGATCCTGGTCAAACGCGCTGCCATCCGCCTGGCTGACCCCAGCTCGGCGACCCAACCGGAAGGGGGACCCCGATGAAGACCACCACCTGGCTGACCAGTCTGGCCGTCGTCCTCGCGATGACCGCCTGCGGAACGGCCGCCGACCTGGAGGGAGAGGGAGGAGACGAGGCGCCGCAGCGACTCGTCATCGGCTCCCAGGACTACTACTCCAACGAGATCCTCGCCGAGGTCTACGCCCAGGCCCTCGAGGCGGCAGGCCACCCCGTGGATCGGCAGCTGCGGATCGGGCAGCGCGAGGTCTACATCCCGGACCTGCAGGTCGGCAGGATCGACGTCTTCCCCGAGTACAGCGGGAACCTGCTCCAACACCACATTCCCGGCACGACGGCCCGGCTCCCGCAGGACGTGGCGACCGAGCTCGCCGTGGCGCTGCCCGAGGGGCTGCGGGCCCTGGAGTTCGCACCTGCCACCGATCAGGACTCCTACGTGGTGACCAAGGAGTTCGCCGAGCAGCACGGGCTCAGCAGCATCGCCGACCTGGCCGATGTCGACGGCGTGGTGCTCGGTGGCAACTCCGAGTTGGAGACCCGACCCTACGGACCGAAGGGACTGGCCGAGCTCTACGGGGTGGAGGTGACCTTCACCCCCGTCGAGGACTCCGGCGGGGCACTGACGGTCAAGGCGTTGCGCTCCGGGACGGTGAACCTGGTGGACATCTACTCCGCCGACCCGGTGTTGACCGATCCCGACCTCGTCGTGCTGGAGGACCCGAAGGGGTTGTTCCTCACCTCGAACGTCGTCCCCGTCGTCTCCGACAAGGTCGACGCGAAGGCCGAGGCGGTGCTGAACAAGGTCTCGGCGGCCATGTCCCCGGAGGACCTGCGCGGGATGAACCAGCGTTCGGTCACCGACCAGGCCCCTGCCGCCACCATCGCGGCCGACTGGCTGAAGTCGGAGGGGCTGGCCTAGAACTGCCCGACGGTGCCGTTCAGTAGGGCTCACTCAAGATGTGGAGTGCACCTCGCCGTCTCAGCACGGCGGAGGCGTCGGCGACCATCGCGGCCGAGCCGCACAGGTAGAACTCGGTTGCATCGACCTCGAGTCCGGCCAGGACCTCGGTGACCCTGCCCCGCCGCGCGCCCGCGGCCTCCTCGCCCGTGATGCAGCGGATGGTCTCGGGCAGTGGGTCGTCCAGCAGCCGGGTGAGGTCCTCGGACGTGTGACGGCAGCCGAACAGCAGCAGGTCACGGGGGTCGTTCCTGGCCGCCATCATGGGCAGCAGTGGGGCCAGCCCCGTCCCCGTCGCGACGAACACCCGACGCCTGTCTGAACCGGTACTGGTGAACTGTCCCAGCGGCAGCTCCACCACGACCGAGGTTCCCGGCGCCGTGGTGGCGACGAGCCGGGAACCCGATCCGCCGGTTCGGGTGCTGATGAGGAACCGCACCTCGTTGCCCTGGACAGCGACGATGGAGTAGTCGCGCCAGATGGTCGGTGCGACCTCCAGCCTGGCGAACTGACCCGGTGCGAAGGCTCCGACGCCAGGTACGTCGAGCACCAGCTCCCACACCGTGGGGGTGAGTTGCCGGGTGCGTTTCACACTCGCCTGGTGCTTGCCCTCCGGCAGCCTCGCGGACAGGGGCTGGGGGGCCTGGCCGAGCGCGGCCTGGATGCTCGGGAAGCCACGCGGCCCGAGCACCTGACTGGCTGCCGCCACCCCAGCCATGAGGGAGCCCCCGATGCCACTGCACACCACGTCCTGCCCCGTCAGGAACAACCCGGGCACCGGGGTGGCAGGACCGATCGGACCGCCCTTCAGCCGCTCCGGGGTCCCGGGCAGGCCGTAGCAGGTGCCGCCGGGTTGGGAGATGTAGTGCTCGATGGTCAACGGGGTGGACACGTCGATGTGACAGATGTGCTGCCGCAGCCCGGGCAGCACCGTCTCGGTCAGGGAGATCAGTCCCTCGGCGATCTGCTGCTTGAGCTCGTCGTAGTCGCGTCCCCGGTTGTGCAGTGGCCGCCCCGCCCAGTGCTCGAAGGCCGCAGCCTGGGTGAAGGAGACGATCTCCAGGGTGTGCGCTTTCTCCCCGGACTTCACGGAGGAGAAGGAGACGAAGGCGTCGCGGGGTTCGCCGCGCAGCAGGGAGTTGTCGCCGATGCCGGAGTCGTGGTCCTGGTTGCGGTAGATCCACAGGTTCCCGCCACCGGCCCCGATGACGTCGGGGCGCTGGTCCAGTTCCAGGTGCACCGAGACCGCCGAGGTGCTGCGACCCAACCCGAGCACGTGCTCCCGCAGCCTGGCGGTGGCCTGAGCGACAGCGTCGTCGGTGGGCAGCAGCCGGGTGAGGGTGTTCTCTGCCCCGGCGTCGGAGATGATGACGGGGGCGAGGAATTCGCGTTCCTCAGGCAGCGGAGCACGCCGGTCGATCACCCTGACCCCGACGGCCCGGCCCTGCTCGACGAGGATCCCGGTCACCTCCTGGGCGACACGCACCGCCCCGCCCCGATCCTCGATGACCTTCTCGATGGTTCGGGCGATCCGGGCACTTCCCCCAGCCGGGAACCAGGCGCCGTCGAGGTAGTGCTCGACGATGGTGGCGTGGTTGGCGAAGGCGCTCTGCGACGGCGGCAGCCCGTGGTCCCCCCACTGGCTGGCCAGCAGCGCCTTCAGCTCCTCGCTACGGAACCGGGCATCCAGCTGGGAGCGGAGGGTGGATGTGGCCAGCCCGCGGGTGAGCCGCTGGAACCCCCGGATCAGTGGCGCCAGCGGCCGCGGCACCAAGGTCTGGACGTAGCTGAGGGTGAGCCAACGGGCCGCTCGACGGGTGTCGCGGAACCACCTGCGGATCGCCCGCTCCTCGGCGGGGAACAAGGCGCTCAACCGGGCGATGTACGCCTCGCGTCCGGTCGGAACCGGGAAGTCCAGGCCGGGGTAGCAGAACCGGTCGTAGGGTTCGGGCAGCGGGTTCCAGTCGAGTTCACCGTTGCTGAGCAGGTCGAAGTAGCGACGCAGGGTGGTGCCCTCCGCCATCTGCCCGATGTAGTGGACCCCGGTGTCCCAGGTGGCGCCGTCACGGCTGAAGCTGTGGGTGAGCCCACCGGGTTCGGTGTGTTTCTCCAGCACCAGCACCCGCTGCCCCGCGACCTTGGCGAGCAGCCCGGCGGCGGTGAGCCCGCCGATTCCTGATCCGATGACGATGGCGTCGTACATCCATTCCTCCTGACAGTGTCAAATAACTATGGGCCAGAAAATGGACGCTGTCAAGTAATGGGGGGTCCGCTACAGTGGGGTGATGGCAACCAGGGGGAGGGGAAGGCCGCGGGCGGCCGAGGGGCGGGACCTGCGGGCGGAACTGCTGCGCGTCAGTCGCCAGGTGCTCGACGAGGGAGGGCCTGCGCTGCTCAGCCTGCGCGAGGTGGCGCGCCGTGCCGACTGCACCCACCAGGCCCCCTATCACCACTTCCCGAATCGAGAGGCCCTGCTGGCGGCCCTCGTGGCCGAGGGCTTCGACCAGCTGGCCGCCATGCTGCGTCGGGCCCGCGTCGAGGCCGAAGGGGACGTGTTGGAGGCCAGCGCCAACGCCTATGTCGAGTTCGCCCTGCGCAACCCCGGGGTGTTCCGGGTGATGTTCCGGGTGGATGTCTGTGACCCGAAGCGGTATCCCGAGGTGCAGGCGTCCGGGGGACTCGCGCGCGAGGAGCTGCGGCTCGTCGTGGCGGCGGATGGCGCGGCCGGGGGTGACCTCGCGGAGTCGGCGTGCTGGGCCCACGTGCACGGCCTGGCCACGTTGCTGCTGGACGGGCCGCTGGGCCTGGAGCACGTGACGCTGGACCAGCGGCTGAGTCATGCCGGGCGGGTGAACCGGGCCTTGCGGCGCCCCGAGGAGCGCGTGGAATAAACGGGACGGTAAAGTAGTTTACTGTTCAAACACTTTGTCTCAGGAGGACATCATGCAGTTCGGCATCTTCAGCGTCGGTGACGTCACCACCGACCCGACGACGGGCCGTACCCCGACGGAGCACGAGCGGATCAAGGCCACCGTCGAGGTCGCCAAGCTCGCCGAGGAGGTGGGCCTCGACGTCGTCGCCCTCGGGCAGCACCACAACCCGCCCTTCGTGGCCAGCTCGCCCACCACCACCCTGGCCTACATCGGTGCGCAGACCAAGAAGATCCTGCTGTCCACCGCCACCACGCTGATCACCACCACCGATCCGGTGCGCATCGCAGAGGACTACGGCACCCTCCAGCACCTGGTCGACGGACGCATGGACCTCATGCTCGGCCGCGGCAACACCGGCCCCGTCTACCCCTGGTTCGGCAAGGACATCCGCGACGGCATCCAGCTGGCGGTGGAGAACTACGCCCTGCTGCGTCGCCTGTGGGACGAGGAGGTCGTGAACTGGGAGGGACGCTTCCGCACCCCGCTCCACGGCTTCACCACCACCCCGCAGCCGCTCGACGGCGTCGCCCCGTTCGTGTGGCACGGCTCCATCCGCAGCCCCGAGATCGCGGAGCAGGCCGCCTACTACGGTGACGGCTTCTTCTCCAACCACATCTTCTGGGGACCCGGCCACACCCAGCGGATGGTCGAGCTCTACCGCCGCCGGTTCGCCCACTACGGCCACGGCACCGAGCAGGAGGCCATCGTCGGGCTCGGCGGTCAGGTGTTCATGCGCAAGAACTCCCAGGACGCCGTGCGCGAGTTCCGCCCCTACTTCGACAACGCCCCGGTCTACGGTGGTGGCCCTTCGCTCGAGGAGTTCACCGAGCAGACCCCGCTGACCGTCGGCAGCCCCGAGCAGGTCATCGAGAAGACCCTCCACTTCCGCGACTACGTCGGCGACTACCAGCGCCAGCTGTTCCTCATGGACCACGCCGGACTGCCGCTCAAGACGGTGCTGGAGCAGGTCGAGATGCTCGGCACCGAGGTGGTTCCCGTGCTGCGTCGTGAGTTCGCGGCGCTGCGTGCGGACGGTGTCCCGGACGCCCCCACCCACGCCGCTCGGGTCGCCGCCAAGGGTGGCTCCGACGAGCCCAAGGAGGGCACCCCCGCCGTCGACAAGTGGACCGGCACCCGGGCCGAAGAGGACAACGCATCCGCAGCGGGGCGACTGTGACCCGCATCGTCGTCGTCCACGCCGGACTGAGGGTTCCCTCGACCACCAAGTTGCTGGCGGACAGCTTCACCAAGGCGCTGGCGGGGGACGAGGTCCAGGTGGTCGCCCTGCGTGACCATGCCCACGCCATCGTCGACGCGATGCTCACCGGTTTCCCGGCCGGTGAGCTGGTCGACGCGATCAAGGCCGTCACGGAGGCCGAGGCCCTCGTGGTGATCACCCCCACCTTCTCCGCCTCCTACTCGGGGCTGTTCAAGAGCTTCGCCGACATCCTGGAGCCAGGGGTGCTGAAGGGGCGTCCCGTGGTGCTCGCCGCCACGGGGGGCACCTCCCGGCACTCGCTCATGCTGGACTTCGCGATGCGACCCCTGCTGTCCTACCTGGGGGCCCTGCCCGCCCGGACCGCCGTGTTCGCCGCGACGGAGGACTTCGGCGGGTCAGGAGGTGCCGAGGTGCAGCGACGTGTCGAGGAGGCGGTGGCCGAGCTGCGCTCGATGCTGACCTGCGCACCAGAGCGCAGCAATCGCGACGAGTTCGACGAGGTCACACCCTTCGAGAACCTGCTGCGGGACCTGGGGGGCAACTGAACAACTGGCGACCCCGGTTGGATTCGAACCAACGACACCCGCTTTAGGAGAGCGGTGCTCTATCCCCTGAGCTACGGGGCCAGCTGTGACAGCCTATCTCATTCCGGCCGTCACGGCTGCATCCCGTGGGGGACAGGGCGTCGCCTTCCAAGGGCGGTCATGTGACGTAGGCTTCCCGCATGAACGAACTGCCGATCACCGAGAAGTCCTCCTGCGGATGTGGCGAGCACGACGCCGCCCTACCGGAACTCGACGTTCGGGTGATCCCGCACGCCATCCGACACGCCGCCATCCACGGTGTGGTCAACTCGTTGCAGACGGGGGCGGCCTTCGTCCTCATCGCCCCGCACAACCCCCTGCCCCTGCTGGCCGAGATCCAGCAGGGGCACGGTGATGCCATCCGGGTGACCTACCTCGAGGAAGGTCCACAGTCCTGGCGGCTCAAGCTCGAACGCGTCCGATGAGTCGTCCGAGGTGAGGATGGGATCACGACGCACCGGCGGTCAGGACAAGGGCAGGGCACGCGGCTCACGGGGTCCGGGGGCCGGCAGGCGCTCGGCGCGTGACCACACCATCGTCGTGTGGCTGCTCGGGGCGCTTGTCGTCGCCGCCGCGCACCGGGTGGTCCCGGAGGCCACGTGGCTCATGGTGCACCTCGTGCTGCTCGGAGCCCTCACCCACTCGGTGTTCGTGTGGAGCCAGCACTTCGCGGCCGCACTCCTCAAGACCCGTCCCGACGAGACCGCGACCCGGCAGCAGGGCCGGCGACTCAGCCTGCTGGGCATCGGCTCACTCGCGGTCTTCATCGGCGTGCCCGCCACCTGGTGGTGGCTCGTCGTCACCGGAGCCGGACTCGTCTGTGTGGCGGTGGTCTGGCACGGCTGGTCGCTCTGGAGGCAACTCCGCGTGGCCCTGCCCGGCCGGTTCCGGATCTCGGTGTGGTACTACGTCCTCGCCGCGGCCTTCCTTCCCGTCGGTGCCGGTCTCGGGGCAGCACTGGCCCTCGGGCTGGACAGCACCTGGCACTGGCGGGTGCTCGTCGCCCACACCATGGCCAACCTGCTCGGCTGGATCGGGTTGACGGTGGTCGGCACGCTGGTCACCTTCTGGCCGACGGTGCTGCGCACCCGCATGGACGATCGTGCCGAGTCCCTCGCCAGGGCGGCCCTGCCCTGGTTCGTCGGAGCCATCGCCGTGGTCATCACCGGCGCCCTGACCGGGGTCCGGGCGGTGGCCGTCGCCGGACTCGTCGGTCACCTGGCAGTCCTGCTGTTCTGGGGGCGGAGCCTGATCCGGCCACTGCGCACCCGGCCACCCCGGGAGTTCGCCGCCGCCTCCATCCTCGCGGCCATGGCCTGGGGGGTGATCGCGCTGACCGTCACCGGATGGGTGGTGCTCTTCACGCCGGTCTCGGGATGGAGCGCCTCGGCGACGCTCCTGGCAGCCGTGTGGGCGGGAGGCTTCGCGGTGCAGCTCCTCACCGGGGCGCTCAGCTACCTGCTGCCCTCGGTGCTCGGTGGCGGACCTCGCGTGGTCCGCGCCGGAGCCGCCTGGTTCGACAGATGGGCCACCTTCCGGCTCGTGGTCATCAACGGTGGTCTCCTGCTGTTCCTGGCACCCGTCACCCAGTGGGTGAAGATCCTGGCCGCCGGATGCGGCCTGCTCGGGGCGGCGATGTTCCTGCCCCTGATGTTCCGGGGCATCCGGGCCAGCATCACCGAGCGGCGTGCCGTGGCGGCTGAGGCGGCGGGTGGTCCCGGGGCGACGACGGGCAGGAACACCGAACGGCCCTCGGCCATCACGATGAACGGTCTGTTGGCCGGGGTCGTGGCCCTGACCGTCGCGATCTCGCTCGGGGTGGGTCTGGAGCCCGCCGGAGATGGCTCCCGGGCAACCCGGACGGTGAGTCCGACCGGAAACACCGTGCGGGTCCAGGTCAAGGCCGAGGGCATGCGATTCGTCCCCGACTCCGTGGCGGTGACGGCGGGGGACCGGGTGATCATCGAACTGGTCAACACCGATCCCACCATGATCCACGACCTCACCCTCGCCGGGCGGACCACACCCCGGCTGGCAGTCGGCGAGACGGCGGAGCTCGACCTCGGCGTGGTCGCCGAGTCGAGTCAGGGTTGGTGCACCGTCGTCGGGCATCGGCAGGCCGGGATGGTCCTCGCACTCGAGGTGGCGGGCAGCACGCCGACGGGTCAGGAACAACCGGCACCGACCGGGCACAACCATGCCCCGGCGCAGGCAGACTCGGCCCGGCTGCAGAACGTGGTGGACCCGGTCGCCCCACCACTGAGTGACGAGAAGGTCCACCACATCGAGATGCGGGTGACGGAGGTGCCGCTGGAGGTGGCACCCGGGGTGTGGCAGCGTCGTTGGACCTTCAACGGCAACGCCGTCGGGCCCACACTGCGTGGTCGCGTGGGTGACGTGTTCGAGGTCACACTGGTCAACGACGGCACCATGGGGCACTCCATCGACTTCCACGCCAGCAACCTGGCCCCCGACGAGCCGATGCGCACCATCGCCCCGGGCGAGAGCCTGGTCTACCGGTTCACCGCGATGCGGGCCGGGATCTGGATGTACCACTGCGGGACACCACCCGTCAGCTCACACATCGCGGCCGGGATGCACGGCGCGGTCATCATCGAACCCGAGGAGGGGTTCCCGGCGGTGGACCGCGAGTACGTCGTGGTGGCCTCCGAGATCTACCTCGCCGACGGCACCGGGGACAGTCCCGGGACCGCCGCCGACGTGGACTCGGCCCAGGCCCAGACCGAGATCCCGGACCACTCGACCTTCAACGGGATCGCCTACCAGTACGTGCAGCAGCCGTTCCGGGCGAAGGTGGGGGAGAGGGTGCGGTTCTGGGTGCTCGCGGCAGGTCCGAACCTCAGCACCAGCTTCCACGTCGTCGGGGCCCAGTTCGACACGGTCCACCTCGAGGGCGCGTACCTCCTGAAGGACCGCACTGACCCCTTCGGGAACACCTCGGGCGGCTCCCAGGCTCTCGGTCTGGAAGCCGCCCAGGGGGGATTCGTCGAGATGACCTTCCCCGAGGCGGGGCACTACACCGCGGTCGACCACGCCTTCCTCGATGCGGAGCGTGGCGCCATCGGCATCGTCGAGGTCACGCCGTGACGGTGCCTCAGTTGTCGTAGCAGGTGATGTGGACGTGGTCCTTGTGGTTGGCCGTGTCACTGCCACGGCTGGCCATGTTCCGCCAACCCTCCTTGTCGCGGGAGATGTTCCAGATCTGCTGGTTCCAGATGATGTAGTGCACCCGGAACTCCTTGTGGTTCGCCTTGAAGAACTCCGCGATCCGCTGGCCGAGAGCGTGGTTCGAGCGGTAGTTGGGAATCATGATGTCCACCGCGCGTCCAGCCGGGTGATCCGGGGTGACGTCGCGACGCCAGCCGTACATCGTCTTGATCTCCGGGATGTTCGCCCAGACGTGGCGGACGATCTTCTTGATGTTGGCATTGGTCTGGTCGAGCCCGCTGGACCAGCCCTTGTTGAGGGTGCCGCCGCTGTCCCCGGAACCTGATGAGTTGGGTGGTGTGGCACTGACGTACCGCGCGGTCACCCAGCGTGCCGCTCCCTTGTGCATGATCTGGGCACGGGCGTTCTCCACCACCCCGGTCACCTGGAGCTCACTGCCCTTGCTGATCGTGCCGGTGTAGTTCTTGCCGGTGGAGGAGTGCCAGATGTTGAGCTCCGCGGTGGCGTACTTCGTGGTCGTCGCGGGTTGGGGCGACGGCGCCGGGGCCGCGGTGGCATTGACCTCCACGAGGAATTTCCCGTTGAACCACCGCACGTTGCCCTGATGGATGGCCTGGACCATGCCATTGGTCACGACGTGGGTGCAGTCCAGGATGGTGCCCCGGGGCACGTCACCCAGCGACTTGTAGGAACGGTCGGGTGTGGTGCGGATCATCAGGGCCGTGGTGGCCCGCATCCTGCGGGTCGGTGTCGGCAGGTCGGCGGGTGCACTCGCCGCCTGCTCCGAGAGGTATCGGGTGGCCGCCCACAGGTTCTCGCCGTGCCAGGTGACCTGGGTGAAGTCGCCACTCCTGCTGCCGGTCAACGACAACTTGGTGCCCTTGCGGGCGATGGTGCGCACCCGGGAACTCAGGTTCGGGGCGGTGCGGAGGTTGAGGTTCACCGTCGTGAAGGCCGTTCCGGCGGAACCGGGGACGGGAGCGGTGGCCTCGTCCCCACCGACGGGGGTGAGGTAGCGGGAGAACACGAAGGCCGGGGCCCCCTTGTACTCCACCTTGGTCCAGCTCCCCTCGGTGCCGGTGGCGACGATCCGGTCCCCCTTGCGCAGCATGCCGAGCCGGGTATGTCTGGTGCCCGGCCCCTTGCGTACGTTGACTGAGGTGGTGGCCTGCATGGTCACGTTTGCTGCGTCTGCCCCCGCGACGAAAGCCAGGGAGCCCACCGTCTGCAGAATGCCTGCGGCCATGCCGGCAGCCAGGACCACCCGCCTGGTTTGCACGATCCGGTTCACGATTCCTCCGAGTTGTTCTTTCATCCATGCCGGTGGGCCGCTTCCCCAAGGTTTCTCAACCTCCGGCCGCACCGACGTCCTCGAGACTAAGAAGTCCAAATCGACTCCCACAAGCCTTGTGATCGCCGATCTCATCGGCCGGGTGGAGAAATTCGGGAATGGCCAAGGCCGAACGACAAAGGTGTAATTCCAGGCCTGTGATTCCGGTGAGGGCACTCTGACAAGGGGCGATGTCTGTCGTACTTCTGGTTGACGGGCTCGCACGATGTTCCTGAGTGCAGCCTGAAAAAACCACGGTCGCGAGGGGGCCAACTCACCTCAAGTGTCACTTCAGGTTCAGGGTCCCTAGACTTTCCCTCCATGGCAGGCAGAGGGTGGTTCGGGATCCCGTTCTTCGACCGCCAGCCCCAGGCGACGACCACCGGGTGCGTGCTCTCGGGTGGTGGCTCGAGGGCGAGTTTCCAGATCGGTGCCCTGGGCTACCTCTACGCCAATGACCCCGATTTCGTGCCGACGACCTTCATCGGCACCTCTGCCGGGGCGATCCTCGCAGCAGGTCTGGCCCAGTACGGTGACGTGGCCGGACAACGACGCTTCCTGGCCCGCATCGATGAACTCTGGTGCGGGATGCGTGACTTCGAGGAGATGTTCACCCCGCGCCCCTGGCTCGCACGTATCCTGGCCGAGGCCCCCGCCTGGATGGAACTGGTGGGGCAGAACGGCAGGACACAGGAACCCCAGCGTTCCTGGTTGCCCCTGCGCCGTCGCCGGAGTGGGACCGTGGAGCCGGAAGGCGCCGAGGATCCTGTGACGGAGGCACTCACCCCCGATGAGGAGCCGGAGTCGGCCTCCTCACTCGGCCTCATCGCCCAACTGGCCGGGAACCTCGGACGCCTCCCGAAACTGGGTGGCGACCTCGTGGCGGCCCGGGCCGGGCTGGAGCAGTCCCGTTCGATGTACCGGCCGGGGCCGGTCCTGGCACAACTCCTCGACCCCGAGACCTTCGACCCCGAGCGGGTCCGGAGCTCCGGGATGGAACTGCGCATCGCGATGGTGGCGCTGGAGTCCGGTCACCTGCACTTCATGCGGCAGGACGGCGCGATGCTGAACCGGGAGAACCAACTCCTCGACCCCGGACCCCACCACCTGACCCGCGGGGTGCTCGCCTCCTGCGCCCTGCCCGGGGTGTTCCGGCCGGTCCCGATCGGGGCCGAGACCTACATCGACGGCGGGGCCCGGGAGAACCTCCCGGCGGAGATGGCGATCGGGCACCTCCAGCTGGGACGCACCTACGTGGTGTCCTCGCAGCTGGACGGAGTGCCCCGTCGGGCCTCGATGGCCGAGTCCGACATCTTCCAGGTGGTGATGAGGGCCACGGAGATCCTCATGGACGAGTCCTGCCGTGATGAGCAGGCCTATGCGCACTCCGCAGGGGCCATCGTCATCGCGCCCGAGGTGGACGTCCACGATGCGATGACGGTGGAGCCGGGGCTGCTGCGGATCTTCCGGGACCACGGCTGGTCCCGTGCCGCCGCGGTGATCCAAGGAGTCGGACCGGAGGACGCGATGCGGGCCAACCGGGTCACCGAACTCAGGGTGCAGGCCCTGCGCCGTGAGGAGGACTGGCTGGAGCAGCCCGGTGAGCGGCGTCGCCTGGTGGAACTGAGCAGCGCCAAGTTGGAGCTCAGGGACGCCATCGCCCGGTGCCCTGCAGACCTGCTGAACCAGGATGCGGTGTGCAGCTGGCGGGAGTTCGAGGCTCACCGACAGTCCCCGGGGGTCCCCGCCCCGTGGCTCGATCGATGAGGCGCCGATCCACCGGTGACCGGCTCCCTCTATGCTGATCGCATGGGTGAGATCGAGGAGCTGCTGGAGCTTCGCTGGGAACGCTATGGGGACGAGCTGAGATCGGCACTGAACGATGTCTACCCCGAACATCGTCACCTGCCTGAGCGGGTGCGTGACCTGATCCGACAGGCGATGGAACAGCGCCCTGCGGAGCTGCGTCGGCTGGACGAGGCCCGACTGCTGCGTCCCGACTGGCTGCAGCGTCCCGAGATGACCGGCTACGTCTGCTACACCGACCGGTTCGCAGGAACCCTCACAGGCATCGCCGACCACCTCGACCACCTGCAGGACCTCGGGGTCACCTACCTCCACCTGATGCCACTGCTGCAGCCCCGCGACGGGGCGAACGACGGCGGTTACGCCGTCGTCGACTACCGGGCCGTACGCAGGGACCTCGGCACGATGGCGGATCTCGCCGCTCTGGCAGGAAAACTCCGAGACCGGGGCATCTCGCTGGTGGTCGACCTGGTGCTCAACCATGTCGCGAAGGAGCACGAGTGGGCGATGCGGGCGCGTGCCGGGGAACAGCGGTACCGCGACTACTTCCTCATCCATCCGGACCGGACCGTCCCGGACCGTTACGAGCAGAGCCTGCCCGAGGTGTTCCCGGACTTCGCGCCCGGCAACTTCACCTGGGACGACGAGGTGAACGGGTGGGTCTGGACCACGTTCAACGACTACCAGTGGGATCTCAACTGGGCCAACCCCGACGTCTTCTGCGAGTTCCTGGAGATCATCTTCAACCTCGCGAACCATGGTGTGGAGGTGCTGCGGCTGGACGCCATCGCCTTCATCTGGAAGGTCATGGGCACCGACTGCCAGAACGAGCCGCCGGTCCATGACATCGCGGCCGCGCTGCGAGCCGCACTGCGCATCGTCGCCCCGGCCTGCGCGTTCAAGGCGGAGGCCATCGTCGGCCCGCGTGATCTCATCGCCTACTTCGGGCAGGGGCGCCACCACGGCACGTTGTCGGACCTGGCCTACCACAACTCGCTCATGGCACAGCTGTGGTCGTCGCTGGCCAGCAGGGATGTGACCCTGCTCCGGCAGGCCCTGGACGGTTTTCCCGCCAAACCCGGCAACGCCACCTGGGGCACCTACATCCGGTGCCACGACGACATCGGCTGGGCCATCGACGACCGTGACGCGGAGGCCGTCGGCATCAGCGGGGCCGAACACCGTCGTTTCCTCTCCGACTTCTACTCCGGTGAGTTCCCGTTGTCCTTCGCGAAGGGGCTGGTGTTCCAGGCCAATCCGGTGACCGGTGACCGCCGCATCTCGGGGACCCTGGCCTCCCTCGCCGGTCTGGAACAGGCCCTGGAATCGGGCGATGAGGTGGCCACCCGGCTGGCGGTGCGACGTGTCGGACTGCTGCACGCGGTGATCTGTGGTTTCGGTGGGGTCCCGCTGATCTACATGGGTGACGAGATCGGGATGCTCAACGACTACGCCTTCGACCAGGATCCGGATCACGCGGCCGACAACCGTTGGGTGCATCGCCCGAGGATGGACTGGGATGCCGTGGCCGCACTGGCCTGGCGGCCCACCAGTCCGGCGGCCGAGATCAATGCCTGGCTGCGGCACGTGCTGCAGGTGCGCAGGCGCACCCCGCACCTGCACGCCAGCATCGAGTCCAGGACCCTCGACGTGGGGGACCGCAGGGTGTTGGCGCTGCGTCGTGACCATCCCATGGGTCCCATGATCCAGCTGTACAACATGTCGGAGGAGCATGTCACCCTCCCCATGGGAGTGCTTCGGACCCCGTTCGGGATGACGGCTCGTGAGTTGCTCGACGATGCCGTCTGGGATCTCACCCCATCCGGCCTCGAGCTGCCGCCCTACGCGGTCAGATGGTTCACGCACGGCTCCTGAGACGGCTCAGCCGACCAGCCCCAGCGCGAAGGGAAGGACCGCCGTGGCACCGTGACGCCGGAGCAGCCGTCCGGCGACGGTGAGGCTCCACCGGGAGTCGACCAGGTCGTCGACCAGCAGCACCGGCCCCGTCAGTCCCGGCAGGCGTGCCGAGAGGTCCGGTGGTATCTCGAAACGTGACCAGACGTCGCGAAGCCGGTAGGCGCTGTTGGTGGAGCGGTCGAGGGGGCGCGCGTCGCCCGCCAGGGACAAGGGAGGCAGCAGCTCCAGCCGCCCGGCAGAGGCGATGCCCGCAGCCAACGAGGAGACCAGGGTGGGCCGGCCCAGGCTCGGCAGCCGGGTCACGGCAACGGGGCGGCTCTGCCAGTCCCACTCCTTGAGGGTCCGCAGGCAGGCGTTGACCAAGGAGGAGGGCACGGGGGCATCCACGGCCCGGCCATCGTCGTCGACAGCGAACAGCTGCCGCAGTGAGGTGCCGTGCCCGAGATCGCTCAGCCGAGCGACGACACGCCCCGGCTCACAACGCTCCGGGACGGGGATGCGACCCGTGAGGGGGACCCCCAGGCTCGACATCCCGGTCGGCCACTGGGACCGGGGCTCGATGACCACCCCGACCCGGTGCAGCGCGGTGCGGGCCGCTGCTGTGCTCTCCGGCGTGACCTCGGTGGGATACCAGGCGTCGGTGCAGGTGTCGCAGCGACCACAGGGACTCGAGGAGGGGTCGTCCAGTGCGGTGGTGAGGAAGGCCATCCGGCACTGCCCCGGCTGCAGTGACTCATACCGGAGCATCGCCTCCTGCTCGGCGAGCCGGGCGGCCTCGATCCGGTCGTAGCGCTGCTCGTCATGGATCCACGGCTCACCGGTGCTGACCCAGCCCCCCGCGACCTGCCGGACGGCGCCCTCCACCGCGAGCACCTTCAGCAGCAGCTCGAGCTGGCCCCGTCTCAGGTCGACCCGGGCACCCAGGGCGGGAATCGACAGTGCGACATCGGACAGCTCGGCCAGCACGGCCTCCGCACGTGCCCTGGTGGGCATCGCGTTGGTGGCGAAGAAGTGCCAGATCTCCGGATCCTCGTGGCCGGGGAGCAGCAGGACGTCGGCCCGGTCCGTCGCCCGACCGGCTCGACCGACCTGTTGGTAGTAGGCGACGGGGGAACCGGGCGCTCCCAGATGGATGACGAAACCCAGGTCCGGTTTGTCGAAACCCATGCCCAGCGCCGAGGTGGCCACCAGGGCCTTCACCTCGTTGCGTTTCAACGCCTGCTCGGCACGTTGTCGGTCATCGGGGTCGGTGCGGCCGGTGTAGGGGAGCACCGGGTACCCCGCCTCGGCCAGGAAGGCAGCGGTGTCCTCGGCGGCCGAGACGGTCAGGCAGTAGATGATGCCGCTGCCGGGCAGGGAGCCCAGGTGTTGACGGAGCCAGGCCAGGCGTTGTGAGGAGGAACCCAGGTGCAGCACCCCGAGCCGCAGTGATTCCCGGGTGAGCGGGCCGCGCAGGGTGAACACCTCGTGCCCGCCGGTCCCCAGCTGCTCCACCACGTCGGTGACCACACGCTGATTGGCGGTGGCGGTCGTCGCCAGGACGGGGACCCCGGCGGGGAGATCAGCGATGAGCGAACGGATCCGACGGTAGTCGGGACGGAAGTCATGTCCCCAGTCGCTGATGCAGTGTGCCTCGTCGATGACCAGCAGCCCCAGCCGTGGGATGAGCCGCGGCAGCTGTTCGGCCTGGAAGCGTGCATTGACCAACCGCTCCGGGGAGATCAGGAGCACGTCCACCTCGTCGCGCTCCAACGCCTCGGCCACCGTCGCCCACTCGGTGGCGTTGGCGGAGTTGATGCTCTCCGCCCGCACCCCGGCCCGGGCGGCGGCCTGCACCTGGTCCCGCATCAGTGCCAGCAGGGGAGAGACGATGAGGGTCACTCCGGCACCGAGCCGACGACGCAGCAGGGCAGCGATGAAGTACACCGCGGACTTGCCCCATCCCGTGCGCTGCACCACCAGTGCACGTCGCCGGTCGGCAACCAGCGCCTCGATGGCCTCGAACTGGCCCGGGTGGAACCGCGCATCAGCCCGCCCGGTGAGTTCTCGGAGCACCCCGAGTGCGGCGTCGTGCAGGGACTCCCCTGCCGATCTGCCCGGCTGCGGTTCCGGGGCAGGGCGTGCCAGGTGGAGGTCCTCCGGAGGTTCCCACATCGGATCAGGGGGTGGCTCCCGGTCCGCGACGTGCCGATCACTCATGACGCCACGATGCCAGATGACACTGACATCTTCTGTCGGGACTCATCGGGCAGCCCGACGGTCGTAGTCGTCCCGGGCGCGTTCGACCTCCACGACGTGGGCCTCGGCCCATCTGGCCAGGGCGGTCAGGGGTTCGCGCAGGGTCTGCCCGAGTGGGGTCAGCTCGTAGACCACCCGGGGTGGGATCTCGGCGTGGGCGGTTCGCAGGACGAGCCCGTCACGTTCGAGGGCACGCAGCGTCTCGGTGAGGACCTTCCCGCTGATGCCGTCGACGTGCTGCCGGATCTCGACGAACCTGAGCGGTCCGCTGCTGAGCGCGATGACGATCATCGCGGTCCACTTGTTCGCGATCCGGGCCAGCGATGTGCGCGACGGGCAGGAGGCCACCATCACGTCCCATCTCGGAGCGGACGTCATCACACCACCTTCCAGTTACGTTGAGGTAACAGGTTACCAATTGAAACCATTGTCCCGGGTGGCGATCCACGCTGCCCGGAAAGGCAAGGAGAAGAGATGAGCGAGCAGACTCCGGCAACCGTGGCCGAGAACTGGTTCGAGGCGCTGGGACGAGGCGACGTCCCGGCCGCGATGGCCCTGCTGGACCCCGAGGTCGTGTGGCACCAGCCGGGGGCCAACCGGTTCAGTGGGAAGCACACCGGCATCGCGGGTGTGGGGAACCTGATCAGCGGGATGATGGAGGTCAGCCAGGGCAGTTTCCGGCTCACCGTCACCGGGCCGTCGATGGTCAACGGCGACCTGGTCGCCGTACCCGTCCGCTTCAGTGGTGAGCGTGCAGGTGAGTCGATGGACATGGCAGGGATCGACCTGCTGACCGTGGTGGGAGGGCGGATCACCGAGTTCCACCTGTTCTCCGAGGATGCGGCCACCGAGGACAGGTTCTGGGGCTGAGGTCCCCTGCTCGGACCGAGCGACGGCACCCCTCGTCAGCTGTGCCCCCAGCGGGGATCGAACCCGCGACCCGAGGATTAAAAGTCCACTGCTCTGCCAGCTGAGCTATAGGGGCGGAAGAAGTCTAGTACGGCCTCGTGTGGACTGGCCAGTGGAGACCACGGTTGCGTGGCAGGCTTGAGGGGTGGGTGACTGGATCGGACTCGTCGTGGCACTCGTGGTGGGGCTGCCGTTGCTCGGTGCCGCGGTGTGGCTCGACGTGCGCCGTCGTCGCCGTCTGGAGGGGCCGACCACGGGGCAGGAGGGCTACGTGACGGCCTCGGAGGTCGATGCGATGCCTGCCCCACCCGCTGAATCGCCCCGGGAGCAGGAGGGGGCGACGGTGGTGCCGTTCGGTCTCGCCGATCCCGGGTTCGCCAGCGCGGACGGGAGTGCGGAACTGGTGGATGCGCGGGTGCTCGTGGTCGAGGGCCGGGGGGCGACGATGCGCGAGCTGATGATCCCCATCGCCAGGCACAAGCCCTTGGTCGTCGTCGCCAAGGATCTGGACCGTGAGGTGATCGATACCCTGGTGGCCAACCGCAAGGCGCTGCGACTCCCGGTGCTGGCGGTGCTCACCCCGGACATCGAGGAGATCGCGGAGCTGACCGGGGCCGAACCCCTCGACGTCACGGACCTCAAGGCGGGCCACGTTCCCGAGGCGGCCCTCGGCCGGGTGACCAGATGGGTCAGCGATGCCACACGCAGCCATGTCCTCACATGAGGGGCACGATCAGGGTCGGGGCTTGCCACGAAGCAGCCCAGGCGCGACGATGGGTCGGTGAGCCAAGGGATGCATCAGGACCTGAGTCGGTACGGGTGGATCGCCGTCGGTGCGGCGCTGGCCACCATCACCCTCAAGGCCGGGGCCTGGCTGGTCACCGGGTCCGTGGGTCTGCTGGCGGATGCCGCCGAGTCCATCGTGAACCTGGTGGCCGCCGTCGTGGCCCTCATCGCCCTCAAGGTGGCGGCGAAACCCGCCGACAAGAACCACCACTTCGGACACACCAAGGCCGAGTACTTCTCCGCCGGCGTGGAGGGTCTGATGATCTTCATCGCGGCGGCCTCCATCATCTTCTTCGCGGTGCAACGCTTGCTCGCCCCCCAACCGTTGGAACAGGTGGGCATCGGTCTGGCGATCTCCCTGGTGGCCTCCGCCATCAACGGTGGGGTGGCGCTCGTGCTGCTGCGGGCCGGGGCCAGGCACAACTCCATCACGCTCAGGGCCGACGGCAAACACCTCATGACCGATGTCTACACCTCCGCGGGGGTGCTGGTCGGGATCGTCCTGGTGTGGGTGACGAAGTGGAACTGGCTCGACCCGGTGGTGGCCATCGCGGTCGGGATCAACATCCTCATCGCGGGCTACGGGTTGGTCAAGGAATCCACCGAGGGACTGATGGACATCTCCCTGCCGAAGGAGGACAACGACCGACTCCGTCAGCTGTTGGCCTCCCGCCTCGACGAAGGCATCGACTTCCACCAGATGCGCACCCGTGAATCCGGCACCCTCCAGTTCATGGAGTTCCACCTGCTGGTCCCGGGTTCCTGGACCGTCAAGCAGGGGCACGACTTCCTGGAGGACCTGGTGGACGAGATCGTCGCCGAGTTCCCACGGATGAGCGTCACCGGGCACCTGGAACCCATCGAGGACCCCCGCAGCTACGAACACCCGCTGTGACTAGGGCGTGATCCGCAGCTGTCCGGCTGGACGACGCAGCTGGGAGCCGGCCTTGCGGGCCCGTTCGTCCACGATGTCGATGATCCGGGCCGCCGCCTCCTCCAGGGCCAGGCCCGTGGTGTCGATGATGGGGGCACCCAGCCGACGCTGGATCTTGCCCACCTCGTCCAGCTCGTCGTAGATCTGCACCAGGTCGGCATAGCCGTCGCGGGTACCGAACCCGCCGAGCCCCTGCACCCGGCGGGAGCGGATCTGGAGCAGCCGCTCCGCATCGATGGTGAGCCCGACGATGCGCCACCGATCGATCCCGAACAGCTCCTCCGGAGGCTCGATGCCGGGTACCAGCGGCACGTTGACGGTCTTGTAACCGAGATAGCCCAGGTAGATCGACAACGGGGTCTTGCCGGAACGTGACGCCCCGATCAGGCAGATGTCGCACTCCCGCAGCGCCGCCGGCATCGCACCGTCGTCGTTGCGGATGGCGAACTCCATCGCCGAGATCCGCACGAAGTAGTCGGCCTCCACCCCGACGGGACGCATCGGCACCTCATCGGCGGTGTGACCGGAGATCTTCTCCAGTGCCGCCAGCGCGTCTCCCATCAGGTCGGTGTAGGGAAGTCCCAGATCAGTGCAGGCGTTGATGACCAGGCTCCGCAGCTCCGCGTTGACCAGGGTGAAGAACACCGCGATGGGGCGGTCCGAGCGTTCCTTGAGCGTGTTGAGGGCCTTGACCATCGCGTCCATCCGCCCGAGCCTCGGATGACGGATGATCTCGAACGGGGCGTCGGGGAACTGCGCACGGGCCGCCCGCGCCAGCCGTACCGCCGTCTCTCCCGTCGAATCGGCCAGGACATGGATCTCCAGATCGCCTTTGGTCATGACCCAACGGTACTGGGGGTTCAGCCCTGGTGCACGACCACCTCGTTGACGGTGGCGAGGAAGCGGGACTGCTCCACCTTCGGCAACTTGGTGAGATACAGCAGGACGAAACGGGTCCTCACCGGCTGATCCGGGGTGAGGTTCACCACGGTGTCCGTGTCGGTGGCCGAGGCGACGACCTGCCACTGGTCCTGACGCTCCATCGGGGCCTCCTCGAGCCCTTCCTGGAGGGGGACCCGCAGCTCCACGTTCTCGCCGCCATCCGCGAACGTGACCTCCACCGAGGCGACGCTGGCCTCCACCCCCAGATCCAGCACCAGGCCGACCCCGGGTTTCTGACCACCCAGCTCGGGATTGTTACGGTACCGGGCCGTCGACCACCCGGTGCCGGGGTCGCCGTCGACGGCGAAGGCGGTCTCCTCCGGGTTCTCGTCCCCGGAGCCGTTGTCGCTCTTCGGGTCGAACGACGTGGCCGTGATGGTCAGCTCCACGGGTGCTTCCCGGCCGGACGCCTCGCCGACGGGTGAGGCACCCGTCGACTCCTCGCCGGGAGAGGTGACAGGTGTGGACTGTGTGCCACGCAGCGCCGCGATCACCAGACACACGATGAGGGTGCAGATCGACAACGCCAGGACCGTCAGCACCAACGGCCGTCCGGTCCGGGAGTTGGTGGGATTGTCCTCGTGGTCGCGGGAGGAGGAACGCGGCGAGCGGGGCGACGGGGAGGGCACCGGCACCGGGTTCGAGGGCAGGGGCGGTTCCGGTTCGGCCTCCTCACGCGGCGCAACGGCCAGCACCACCGGGGGTGAGGCGGGTTCGGGATTCTGCATCGCCAGCTGGACCCGGGCCTCGAGGTTCGCGGACGCCTCAGCCCCACCGAGCACCTCGTCGAGGCGCTCCGCCAACTGCGACGTCGTCGTGATGCGAGGATCCGAGGCGGCACCACGATCGGTCAACGTGGCCGAGCAGATCCGGTCGAGCGCCGGGGAGATCCCCACCCCGACGGTGTGGGCGGCAGCGGTCTCCCCGGCCACGATCGGAGCTGCCGGGAGCCCCCAGCCCTCCGCCCCGGGCCAGTGCCGCACCACCATCGCGTACAGGAGGCTGGCCAGCCCCTTGACGTCGTTGGCCTCGCGATCGCTCCAGCGTGTGCTCTGTGCACTGTTGATGGCCGCCTCGATGCCGAAGCCGACGAGCTTGACCGCGCCGAGGGTGGTGATCACCACGTTGTCCGGGTTCAACTGCTCGTGGAACAGACCTTGGGCGTGCAGGGAGGTCAGGGCATCGGCCAGTTCACGCACCACCCACGCCGCCTCCAGCGTGCTGAAGTTCCCGAACCGCAGCAGATCGGTCAGGGAACTGCCGTGGGCGAACTCACAGACCACGTAGCCGCCGAGCCCGCGGGGCTCATGCTCCAGACGCACCGCGTCGAGGACCCGCAGGAACCGTGAATCCGTGGCGGTGGCACCGTTGCGGGCGGACTGGAGCAGGACCTCGACGTGGGGACTGTCGGCGGGGATGACATGCGCGGCGACGTCACGGGACAACACCATGTCGTGGGCCCGCCACGTCTCGATGCCCTGCCGGACCGCCAGCAACTCCTCCAACCGGAACCGGGTCGACAGCAGATCCCCGGTCTCCATGAGCGAATGCTCCACGGGAGCGTCGGTCACCGCGCGAGGCGCCGTGCTCTCGTCGGTGACGGCGGGCAGGACGGTGGTCTCCCGGGAGTCCTCGGCCTCCTGGCCGCTGGAGACGGCAGGCAGCACCGGGGACGGAGGTACGGCCTGGTGGTGCTCCGGCAGTCGAGCCATGTCCCAACCGTGGAAGCCGCCGTCGGCGATGATCGCATGGATGCTCGTCGGCATCATGTCGTCGACCAGGGCAGCGGCACTGGCGGGCTCCGGGCCCACCGTGGGCCGGATGCTCTCGGAGTCCTCGTCCTGGGTCTGCGAGACCTCCGCGGGGCGCCGCCGCCCGAGCCGGGAACGCAGCAGGTCCGACATGCTGCGCAGCTCACGCACCTTCAGCAACTTCGCGACGGTGACGTAGACACCACCGAGCACGGCCCCTCCCACCAGGAGCGCGAGCAGTGGTCCGACCACGCTGCCCGGCAGCGCCCGCATGATCCAGTCGGCCAGGAACCAGGAACAGACGGCGCCGAGACCCGACCCCAGGGAGAGCCGTGCGACGTGCAGCAGCAACTCACGCCCGGACAACTCCGGGACGCGCTGCTTGAGCGCACGCCAACTGAGCTGGACCCCGATGAGGTAGGACAAGGAGTAGGCCAGCGCCAGGGCGGCGGCCGTCCACGCCGGATCGTTGAACAGGGTGACCAGACTCAGGGCGCTCACGGCATTGACGGTGGCGATGACGCACTGGAGCAGGAACGGGGTGCGGGTGTTCTCCAACGCGTAGAAGGTGCGCAGACACACGAACTGGACCGTGAAGGGGATCAGGCCGACGGCGAAGGCCATCAGGGTCCAGGCGATCAGCACGGCGTCGCGGGAGCCCTGCCCGTGACCGAACAGCAGCACCGCCATCGGACCCGACAACCCGATGAACGCCATCGAGGAGGGCACCAACGCGATCAATGCCAGACGCATGGTCTTCCGGGCCTCCGCGGCCACCCCCGTCAGATCCCCGGCCGCGGCCAGTCGGGAGGCGTTCGGCAGCATCGCGGTGGCCAGGGACACCGTGATGAGGGAGTGCGGCAGGATCCACATCAGGTGGGCATTGGCGTAGACGTTGGAGCCACCACCCGCGCCGGTCGCGGTGGCCGAGGTCGCCAACCGGTTCACCAGCACCAGGACCAGCTGGTTCACCGCGACGAAGCCGAGGGTCCACTTCGCCAGGTGGAAGGTGTGGGACAGGCCGGCTCCTCTGAGGTCGAACCGGGGACGGAACCGGAAGCCCACCTTCCTGAGGAAGGGGATCAGCATCGCGGTCTGGATGACGATGCCGATGGTGGAACCGAGCCCCAGGAGCAGCACCTGCTGGGTGGTGAACGCGGAACCGTGGTCCCCACCCGTGCCCCAGACCACCAGGTAGATGCCGAGCACCATGATGGAGACCACGTTGTTGGCGATCGGGGCCCACATCATCGGGCCGAACTGGTCCCGGGCGTTGAGCACCTGCCCGAGGAGGAAGAACAGCCCGTAGAAGAAGATCTGGGGCAGCGTGAAGTAGGCCAGGCCCACCATGGAGCCGAACTGTGCGCTCAGCTCCGGGGTGCGCCACGCGGAGTCCGAGTAGAGACTCGTCACCAGGGGAGCGCACACCGTCATCAGGATCGCGACGACCCCGATCACCAGCATGAACGCCGTCATGATCCGGTTGGTGTAGGCCTCACCGCCGTCCTCGTCGTGCCTGATGGCGCGCACGATCTGCGGCACGAGCACCGTGTTGAGCGCCCCACCGGCGAAGAGGATGTACAAGGCGTTGGGGATCGTGGTGGCGATCGAGAGCATGTCGGCCTGGCGGGTGCCGTTGCCCAGGATGAAGGCGATCAACATCACCCGGATGATCCCGAGGGCGCGTGAGATCAGGGTGCCGCCAGCCATCAGGGCACTGGCGGAGAGCAGTTTGCGGGTACTGCTCACGGCCCCCTTGCCATTACTGCTCACGACTCTCCCTGGCCTGTTCCCTCTGCGCGGTTTCCTTCTGCACCGTCCTGATCCTCAGGAGGGTACCGCCGAGCACTACTGCACCCGAGACGATGATGATGATCCAGCCGACTCGCCCGAAACCCGTGGCGGTGACCTCCACAGGGATGACAGGTCCGAAGGCGGTGCCGTCGGGGCTGGTGAGCTGGGCACGCACCGTGACCACACCGTTGGCCTTCGCGATGGGGGTGACACTGACGGTCTGCTGCTCCCCGGGAGCGATGGTGACGATCTCCGAGGCCGGGATGTCCAGTCGGTTCGGGGAGTCGCTGTTGAACTGCACCCGCACCCTGACCGGGAGCGGCAGCGGATTGCTGATCGTCATGGGGAACACGTTGCGGTCCGACCCCATCACGAACTGACTGGCCGATGACAGCCGTACCTGGGAGGCATCCGGACGTTCCCCGGCCCAGGCGCCGAGGAAGGCCAGTGCCTCCGGTTCCCGGTCGAAGTCGGCACTCGAGGCCAGGGCGGCGATGGTGGCGTTGGTGCTCTCCCGGTTGGTGCCGGTCAGTTCCTCCAGCAGCGCCGATTCGGTGAACAACCCTTTGGAGCGGGCCAGGAGGGCCGACCACTGGGGCGCCGCCACGGGCGTCGCCGGGAAGACCGCGGGTTCCCGCAGCGTGGGCAACGCCGCCGGGGTCTCGGCCTCCTCGATGAGGGGAAGCTGTGGCAACGCCGCGGCGTTGCGGGCCATGTGAACCCGGACGTTCCCGGCCAGCAGCCCCTCCGCCAGGCGACGCTGTGTCACCTGGATCGGGGATGTGGTGGTACCCGGTCCGATCCCCGGACGGCCGAGAGGTTCCACGTCGTACCCGATGGTGTTGCTGGAACCGATGCTGCCGTTGCGTTCCAGACGGTCGGTGAAGATCGTGGTGTAGCCCGACTTGGCCAGGATGAGCGCGAGATCCTCGTCGGAGTGCTCGCCCAGATCCGCGACCAGGGGCAGTTCCGCCACCTCCGGTAGATCGGCACTGTTGAGAGCGGTCGCGGACCAGGTGACCGCGGCCTCGAAGTCGTGGAGGTTTCCCGAGGCGTGCAGCCGTGCCAGGTCCGGGTTGCCGAACGGCAGCCGCAGCACCCGGCGTTCCCGGATCAGCACAGACATCCGCTCCAGGAACCGTTGGGCCGTGGCATTGGGGGCCGCCTCCGCACCCGCGATCCGGTGGGGCCCGCTCAGGGCCTTGAGGTCGACGAGGAGGGCCGGGTCCAGCAGGGCCAGCCGACGGGGCTCCTCCGCGGCGGTCAGCAGTTCCTCCAGGTCGGACTCGAGAGCACGCGGGAGCGAGTCGTCGTGGAACTCGTCGTCGCTGATCCTCGTCGGTCGGTGGGTGAGCTTGACCAACGAGGCCACCGGCGTCCGAGTGGTGGTGGCGGGGACGAGGATGCGTCCCCGCCCGACCGTGCTGCGGGGGCTGTCGAGGCGGGAGGCCCGGACATGCACCCCCAGCAGGTAGACGGCATCCATGGTGTCCAGGGTCAGGTCGGCGACCGTGGCGCTGACCTGGAAGGCGGCGCTCCCGCCCGGGGCCAGATCCGGCAGCGACACCAGGTTCGACTCACTGGTGAGACGACGTCCCAACGGTTCATCCAGGGGGGACTCGAGGACCGAGGTCAACTCCTCGTCGGAGAGGATCGGGGTGGTGGAACGCCAGAAGTGGATGTTGACCGCGGTCAGGGGGTCGGGGGTGTCGTTGCGGATCGTCCCGCTGAGGGTCACCACCCGGGTGGGGTCGTTCAGGTCCAACAGATTGGGGGACAGGGAGTCGAAGGTGACGGTGACCTCCCCCTCGGCGCGTGCGACCTGGGGCGGGACAAGGCTGAACCCGAGCGCTGCCGCCACCAGCAGCACGCACCACATCAGCCGTCTCATCACTCCACCATCGTAGGGCGTGTCCGTGGTGGGGTCGTCGTGGTGGTGCCACGAGGGCGGACGGTGAGCAGTCGCACTGCCGAGCTCTCGCCCGGTCGGCGCCGATGGGGTAGAGTCCTGCCGCATCGACAGGGGAGCGCATGAGCGCTGAGAGTGCGGATCACCGCAGACCCTCGAACCTGATCCGGTCAGCACCGGCGTAGGGAGTCGGGAATCTCATGTCGACGTGTTCCGTCGCGTCGGCGTCCCTGAGGCATCCGGGAGACCGGGCGACCACAGGAGTCATCATGACCATCACGACACGACCACAGCTGGCCACGGGGGGACCCTGGGGGTGGCGTTCCATCGACATCGTCACCGTCGCGATCCTCGGCGTCGCCCTCGGCGTCGCGTTCTGGGGGTGGGACGCGGTGTACGGGATCCTCAGCCCGGTCTTCGCGGTCTACCCGCCCAGCAGCAGCCTGGCCCTCGGGGTGTGGCTCCTGCCGGCCGTGGTGGGTGGGCTCGTCATCCGGCGACCGGGGGCTGCGCTGTTCTGTGAGTTCATCGCGGCCACGGTGGAGGCCCTCCTCGGCAACCAGTGGGGGTTCAACGTCCTGGTCTCCGGTTTCCTGCAGGGGCTCGGTGTCGAGATCGCCATGGCCGTCCTGGTCTGGCGCAACTGGACGGTGGTGGTGGCCGTCCTCGGAGGGCTGCTCGCCGCCTTCCTGGAGCTGACGGTGTGGGAGTGGTGGGTCTACCAACCCAACCACAGCTGGCCGCAGCGTCTCGCCGCGCTCGGGTTCGCCCTCCTCTCCGGGGCACTCATCGCCGGGATCGGTGGTTGGCTGCTGGTGAGGGCACTCGCCCGGACCGGGGCACTCGAGGCCTTCCCGCCGGGACGGGAGCGTCTGGCCGGACAGGCATGACGGCTCCCGCCGCCCTCGAGGCGACAGATCTCACATGGCATCCGCTCGGGGCCGGGGCACCGGTGCTGCAGGACCTCAACCTCACCGTGGCTCCCGGGGAACGGGTGCTCGTGACAGGGGTGAGTGGGGCCGGCAAGTCCACCCTGCTCCGGGCTCTGGCCGGGGTGCTGGAGGAGCACGGTCCCGGCGATCTCACGGGGTCGCTGCTGGTGGGAGGAACCCCTGCCCGAAGCGGCCGTCCGGACGTCGGTTTCGTCCAGCAGCAGCCGTTCGACTCGATCGTCGCGGACACCGTGGGGCGGGACGTCGCCTTCGGGCCGGAGAACCTTGGGTGTCCGCCCGAGGAGATCCGTGCCCGGGTGGCGGAGGCGCTTGACCTGGTGGGGTTCCCGTTCGGGGAGCGGCACGGCACCGGGGCGCTGTCCGGCGGTCAGGCGCAGCGTCTGGCGATGGCCGGTGCACTGGCGCTGCGTCCCTCGGTCCTGCTCCTCGACGAACCGGCGGCCATGCTGGACGCCTCGGCGGCCCGGGAGGTGCGCGAGGCCGTGCGCCGGGTCGTCGAACGGAACCGGGCGACCCTCGTCGTGGTGGACCACGACATCGCGGGCTGGGTCGGGATCGCACGACGGCTCGTCGTGCTCGAGCGGGGAAGGGTGCGTCTTGACGGTCCGCTGGACGACGTCGTGGCGACGCACCGCACCGAGTTGTTGGAGCTCGGCCTGTGGGTTCCCGGGGCTGAGGCGCCCGAGCCACGACGGATCGAGCTGGCGGCCCCATCCACCCCTCGGGCCCTGACGGCCCATGACCTGCGGGTCCTGCGTCGGCCTGCGCTCAGTTTCCACACCACTCGACGTCCCGCCCGGCTCGTGCTCGATCGCGTGGATCTCCGCCTGGATCCCGGTGAGCTGGTCGCCCTGCGCGGTGAGAGCGGCTCGGGCAAGAGCACCCTCCTGGCAGCGCTGATCGGGCTGGTGCCGCTCGAGGCGGGGGAGATCCGCCTCCAAGGAGTGTCAGGGGAGCCGAGACGGTGGTCCTCCGTCGAGTTGGCCTCACGGATGAGCTGGGTGCCCCAGTTCCCGGAGGCCCTCGCGGTGGGGGAGACCGTCCTGGACTCCCTGTTGGCGAGCGTTGACAGGTTCGGGTGGCCGCGCCAGGAGACGGAGGTGCAGGCCCGGGCCCTGCTCGCCGCCCTGGGGTTGGCGGACCTGGCCGGACGGGCCCCGCTGAGCCTCTCCGGCGGGGAGCAGCGGCGGCTCGCCGTGGCCTGTGCGGTGCTCCACGCGCCAGCCGTGCTGGCCCTCGACGAACCGACGGTGGGGCTGGACCGGCATTCCTGGGCAGCCGTGGTCGGGCTCATCCGCTCCGCCACGAAGGCCGGGACCGCAACCGTCGTCGCCACGCACGACGAGGCCCTGGCGCATCGCGCCGACCGGGAGCACCACCTGACACCGGTGCCGACGTCCGGGGAGGGCGACGTGACCCCCACCCGTGGTCTGCTGGGACGCGCCGGACCGCTGTCCCTGCTGGCAGGGGCCGTGCTCGTCACCGTGTCGGGGCTTGCCGCCTCAGGGGTGGTCCCGCTGCTCGCCGCCTGCACGGTGATGGTGGTGCTCGGGGCGGTCATGACGGGGTTCCGCTTCCACCCGGCCCGATTGCTCCCGGCCGTGGTCGCCGTGTTGTCGGTGGCCTGGTCGAACTGGGTCCTGGCCTCCCCGCCCGATGTCGTCCCCGCGCTGGAGGCGGCTCTGCGGGTGGCCTTCATCGTGGTGCCCGGAGTGGTGGTCGCGAGTTTCCTCGACCCGACGGGCCTCGGTGACCACCTGGGGCGACGGCTCGGGCTTCCTGCCCGCCCGGTGCTGGCCATGACGGCGGCGTTGCGCAGGCTCGACGAGTTCGCAGCCCTGTGGCAGGAGTTGGCCGGGGCGCGTCGGGTCCGGGGGCTCGGGCCGACCCGGGGGCTCGTCAGCCGTGGCAGGTACTGGGCCGGTCTCTGCTTCACCCTGCTGGTGGAGTCACTGCGCAGGGCCGGACGGCTCACCGTGGCGATGGACTGCCGTGGCTACTCGGCACCGGGTCCCAGGACCTGGCTCGGTGAAGCGCCCTGGACCCGCTCGGACACCGCCGTGGTGCTGTGTGCGGTGACCATGGCGGTGGTTCCTCATCTGGTACGTGCCCTCGGTTGAGGATCACGACGAGGTGGTCAGGCACTGGCTGAGGGCCTGCTGGATGATCCGTACCGTGGACTCGGCGAGGTCGCGGCCCTCGGCCCGGGCCGTCCGCGTCAGGTGCAGCACCTCCTGGTCGACTGCCGTCCGGTCCCCCTGCGCGGCCCGCAGCAGGATCCGTCGGGCGGTCAGTGCCTCGTTGTCCGGCCCGACGAGTGATCCCTGCGCCAGTGCCCACTCAGCCGCCTGCAGATCCCGCTTCGCCAGGCAACGCTCCGCCAGCACCACTGCCGCGTCGGTGATCATCGCCACCATGTCGCAACGCAGGGACTCCGCCCATCCCCACTGGAACTCGTACCCCGCGAGAGGGGCTCCCCGGACCAGGGCAAGCGCCTCGGTGAGCGCTGCTTCGCTGGCCTGGTTCACCCCACCGGCCAGCAGTGACTGGAACCTCTCCCAGTCGCTCGAGACGGTGCTTGCCAGTTGTATCCTCCCGGAGTAGGCGTCCGGCAGATGCTCTCCGCCGGAGGAGCGTCCCAACCAACCGCGCAGGCGTGACATCACCGACCGGCGGGTTCCCTCGGCGATCATCAGCCCCTCCCGCATCTGGGTGGGGGTGCATCCGGGATGGGCCAACAGCCAGGCACAGACCTCGAGGCAGCGTCCGATGCTGCGGGAGGGTGGCTCGCCGTCACAGGCCACCAACTGGGCCTCCCCCAGGAGCAGCAGGGTTGGGGAAGACGGTTTCGGGGGCATCCTCAGCTCCTCCGAGATCGGGCTGCTCAGCAGCGGGGCGATGTTGTGGGGGCTCCACCAAGGAGCGGGCTCGGTCCCGGGGTCGTTGCTCGCCGCGAACAGACCGACGAGGGCGTGTCGTGCAGGTGCCTGCAGCAGCTGGGGGGTGAAGGCCCCGCCGGGTACCGCTTCGGCCCTCGTGCCGGAGAGCAGGTTCACCAGGCGTCCCGGTCCGCTGTTGCCGCCATCGTCACTCCCGCGGGCCGCGACCACGCCCACCCCGGCCCGGCCACGGGCGTACAGGGTGCTGATCGTCGCGCACTCGGCCGAGGAGAGGGGGACACAGAACAGGAAGACGGTCGGGGCGAATCCCGGGGCACGGTCCGGGTCCTGACGGGCCGAGGAGAGCGGTTCGCCATCGAGGGCGGCCAGTCGGTTGCCCACCAACCGTTCGAGCCGCTCCAGACCCGCTGTGGTGTCCTTGACATCCGTCAGGCGTGGATCATCGAGCGCAGTCGCCCAGGCCTCGTCGGCCATCACCATCACCACCTCGACGTCGTGCGACCACTCAGCGCACAGCAGGCTGGTCAGGAGAGCCGCGGACAGGGACTGGAGCTCCTCGGCGCGACCCTCCAACCACAACGGTTCCGACTCGAGGTCGCACCACAGCTCCTCCTGCTCGGTGTCCCATCCCAGGAGCACGGCGGTGGGAGCCAATTCCTCCGCCGGGGCCTCGGGTTCCTCGGCGGCCAGCAGTCCCAGGGCGGCCCAGTGCCTGGACAACTCGCCGGCCGTGCTGGGGACACGGCGCCCCACCTCACGTTGTGCCAGCGAGATGCGGCGTCGTGAGGCCAGTGCGACGGCCAGGCCGGCCCCGAGCAGGGCGCCGACCGGGCCGAGCACCTCGAGGGCAGGGGAGGCCGGGGACGGTGCGGTCGAGACATCCGCATGCCGGGGGGAGTCCTCCACGCCGGGGCTGACCTCCGTCGTCTGAGCCGACGCCTGAGGCGGGACCGGGGGGGAAGGACTGGCCTGCGGGATCTCCGGAGGGGCCTGTGGTCCAGGTGGCACGGGTGGTTCCGGAGCGGTCGGGGCACCGGCACCCGGCAGGGTGAGGGTCCAACCCACGTCGATCTCATCCGGGTCGGCCACCAGATCCCGGTTGGCCTCGTGCAACCTCGGCCACTGCTCGGGATCACCCAGGTGCTCCTCGGCGAGTTCCCACAGGGTGTCACCCGGCACCACGGTGACCGTGGTCGGCAGCAACAGGACGCTGTCGGGGACCAACTCGGCCTCGGGGTCGAGCCCCGGGTTCGCCGCGACGATCTCCCGCCAACGCTCACCACCGCCCAGCTCACGGGTGGCGATGTCCCACAGTTCATCCCCCGGTGCCACCGTGTACTGCCGCCACCGCTGGGGTGCCCCGGTCCTCTCGATGGCACCCCGGTCGTTCGTGGTTCGGTCGTCACGAGGTGCCGGAGGTGGTGCCGTCGGGGAGGTCTCAGGAGCCACGACGGCCGTGGGGCCGGGAGCCCCAGGTGTCGTGGCATGTGCGGTGGCGAGTGGGGCCAGCGCGGCGGCGACCAGCACCGAGACGACGGGGGCCAACCAGGAGGTGCCGGGGAGCCGGAGCCGGACCCGCCCCTTCGAGAGCTGACGAGCCGCCTCGGCGACGACACTCCACGCGAACACCGCCCAGGCGAGCCAACCGACCAGGGTGAGCAGGGTCATGGTCAAGGTGCCGTCGTCGGGCTGCAACCAGCGATTCCACAGGGCAGGTGACAGCCCCGCCAGCTGTCCCCACCGGAGCAGCAACCACGGCACACCCACCACGATCCCCGTGAGACAGAGGATGGCTGCGAGTGAGGCCACCAGGCGCTTCAACTCAGCTCCTTTCGTGCGTGCCCTACGGCAGGCGGGACTTGACGTAGGCAGTGACCGCGGTGACGATCAGGGCCGCGATGGTCACGGCGCCGGCCAACAGGATCGCGTTCTCCGTGGACTGGGACAGGCCGCGCTCATCGCGGCTGGGCAACCGCAGGCGGCTGAGCAGGTGCTCCAGGAGGATGTCAACGGGGGTCATGGTTCTCTTCCTTTCACTCACATCATGGGCACGTCCCGGCCCGGATGTTCTTTTTCCACAGGGTCATCTCCCATGCCTTCTCATGGGCCGATCAAGGCCAACAGAGGAGGGATGATGAACGACAGCCCGAGGGCCAGGGCCGGTATCGTCATCCAGATCGTCAAGCCCTCGGCCTCCTGCTGGGCACGCATCAGGAGGCGGGCGTTGTGCCCCTCCCGCAACTCGGCCACCCGGGCCAGCAGGGTGTCGGCAAGGGCCGCACCCTGCTCCTCCAGACGCATCACGTCAGCGAAGTCACGCAACTCGGGCAGCTCCCACTCCACCGCGATGCGTTCGAGCTCCCGCCACGGCGACGACTGCTCGAGCCGAGCCTTCTCCAACCCGGTGCCGATGCGTCGGAACAGAGGTGCCGAGGACAGCCCGGCGGCACTCGTGGCCGCCTGGCTCGCAGAGGCGTTGGCGAGCCGCTCCAGCACCACCAGGTCGAAGAAGGTGTACAAGGATTCCGCCGTGGCCCGGTTGGCATCCCGCTCCCCACGGGCCAGCCGCCAGTCGGCGATGAAGTAGCCGGCCACCGCCAGGAACGGACCGAGCAGCATCGGCATCACGGGCGGTGGACTGCCCATCGCCGCCGACGTGGCCGCCCACACCAGTGGGAGCAGCAACCCCGTGGTCGCCCACACCAACTTCTCGGTGAAGAAATCCGCCACGCTGCGTCCGGAACGCGCCAGCAGCCGCTCCTGTGTGGGGGTCACGGGCATCCTCAGGGTGCGATGGAACCAACTCCCCACCGTCTCGAGTCCCTGCGGTGTGGTGCTCGGTTCCCCCGAGGTCTCGGGCCACTGCGTGAGATGGGACAGCGCACTGGCCAGGCTCACGGGTCGGCGCATCAGACCCAGACCGGTGAGGAACAGCCCGGACCCGACGAGCATGCCGATGCAGCACGCCAGTGCCCACGTCGTCATGTCCGACCTCCGAGGAAGCGGGGCCCACGGCTGGGACGCATCCGATGGCGCAGGAGCACCAGGGAGCCGACGTAGAGCGTCGTGACGCCGAGGGCCAGCGCCTGCCCCAGCGGGGTTGAGTAGGGTGCGAAGTAGCCCGGCGAGAACAGCGCCATCCCCGCCAGGATCACCGTGGTGATGGCCACCACCTGACGCACCACCGTCAGGGGCTTCGCACGTTCCGTCGCCATGGTCCGGGCGTCCCGGAGTCGCGCCCGGGTGTTGTCCGTCAAGGCCTCCAGCAGTGCCCGGGAACCCGTGCCGCCCCGGTCCGAGGCCATCGCGAGCGCAGCCAGGGGAGCATCGGTGTCAGGGGAGCCGAGCTCGTCGGCCATGGCCAGCAGGGCATCGCGGGTGTTCCACCCCAGGTCGATCCGCTGGGTCAGCCGTTGCAGTGGCACCTGCAACCTCTCCGGGGCCTGTCGGGCCGTGGAGAGGATGGCGTCCCGCACGGACTTCCCCGTCCCGATGGAGGGCCCGAGCAGTCGCAGCCAACGGTCGATGGCGGCCAGGTCGGCCACCTCGTCGTCGTGTGGAGCGCTCAGGGCGAAGGGCACCCCGATGCCGATCGCCGGAACGACGAGTGCCATGACCGGCCACCCGGAGAGCACCGCCGTTGCCAGCCCGAGCCCCGAGACCAGGCCGACCCACAGTCGCATCCGACGACCGATCCGGGACCAGCGCCGGGCCAGGCCGCCACCCTCGGAGGGCTGCCGGGGCGATGGTGGCGCACTGCGTCGCGCCCCGGTGACCACGAGCAGCACTCCCGCCGTCACGAGCACCCCACACCCGGCCGCGGTCAGCGCTCCCATGACGGCCTCGCATAGCGGGAGAGTTCCCGGGCCAGTTCCGCTTCAGGGGAGAACCGGGCGGGTGGTCCGCTGGTGTAGACCAGGTGCGTGCTGGGCCGTCCTGCCTCGACCGCCCCGGTCAGGTGCCGGATCTCGCTGACGAATCGCTGCCGGAGTCCGCCACGCCAGGTGTCGTCCTCCAACCGGACGTGAACGATGAGATCGATGTGGTGGGCGATCTGTCGCATCGCCTCGGCCACACCGAGCACACCACCCTGGGCCACGCGTGCGGCCAGCCGGTCGATGGTGGATGACGCCGAGTGGGAGTGGGTGGTGGACAGGGTCCCCGCGCCGGAGACCATCGCCTCCATCATCGCCCCGGCCTCCGCGCCCCGCACCTCGCCGACCACCAGGCGCGACAGGTTCTGGCGGAGGGCCTCGGGGATGAGATCCGCGACGCTCCAGTCGCCGACCCTCCTGCCACCGATCTGCTCGCCCATCCCGGAACGCGCCTGCAACGCCAGCATGTTGCGTCGGTTCGGCTGCAGATGGGTGAGCAGCTCGAAGTCGGTCTCCAGGGTGCCGAAACGCTCGTTGTCAGGGATCTCCGCGATGAGTGCCCGCAGCAACGTCGTCTTGCCCGCGCCCTGGTCCCCGGAGATCACGATCGACTTGCGTGCCAGAACGGCCCGGGACAGGAAATGTGCCACCTCCAGGGGCAGCATCCCTCGCAGGGAGAGGCCGTGGAGATCGACGGAGGTGAAGGTGTGCTGCCGGATGATCACGCTCGGCCGATGACTGAGACCGAACCCGATCGCATGGAGCCGGAACTGGCTCCCCAGGGCCAGGGTCATCGTGGGATGGGCGTCGTCGAAGGGGCGGGGCGGCGATGCGGTCTCACCCAGGAAACGCACGATCTCGATGAGTTCCTCGTCCGATTCCGCCACGGGTGGGTGAGTCACGCGACGACCATCGGGGTACTGCACGACGACGCTGTCCCAGCCCGAGATCTCGATGTTCTCCGCCTCCGGGATGGACAGCACCGGGGTGAGTCTGCCGTAACCGAAGATCGCATCAGCGATGGCCTCGGCGTAGCGCCCTTCCAGCTCGAGGGACCACAGGGCCGAGCCCTGTCTACCGAGCTGTTCGACGTGGGAGCGCACCACGGCACGGATGATGGAGCGACCCTGGATGCGCCGGTCCTCCTCCGGCATGGGAACCCCGTGCTGCTTCCCCCATTCCTCGCGGGCCTCGGTGATCTGTTCCACGGCCTGACGTCGCAACGCCACGACCAGCTTCCAGTCGATCTCCTCCTTCACCGACGGTGGCAGGGGCGGGGCTCCTCGCCGGGGCTGGTTCGGGCTGCCTCCGCCGGGATCCCCGAGATCCGCGAACGCCCCGGCCAGGGTGGGCAGTTCCGTGACGTGGTTCGACATCGGTCTCACCGCCTCACCGCCGGGAGCTCGACGTCGGTCTCCCGGCTGATCAGGGCGGCGGCATCGGTGAAGGCCTGCATCAGCCGTGATCGGTGGAACCCACGAGGTGTGGGTTCGCCGTCGCTCAGGACAGCGGCCTCCCTCGGTTGCCAGGGCAGGCAGACCACGGGGAGCTGGAACTCGGCTGCCACCTCCGTCGCCACGTAGGGGCGGCCGGGGCCCACCAGAGCGAGCAGGAGGGGGCGTTGCCGCGGGGTGCGCTCCAGGTCCGCCTGCAGTGAGGGCAGGTACAACCGCGAGGCGGCGAGGGAGCGCAGTGAACTGCGGCTGACGAACAGCACTGCGTCCGCGGCGTCCACCAGATCCGGGGGCAGGCCGTCGGCCCCCACCCGTCCGGCATCGACGACGACGGTCACCTGGTTGTCCCCCAACCAGCGGAAGCCGTTGGCGAGGTCGGCCCACACGTGGTCGAACAGCCGGACCGCCTCGGGGCGGTTGAACCCCGGCAGGAAGCGGCGTTCCGGAGGTGGGTCAGGGATCAGCGGAAGGCTGAGGGGAAGGAGCTTCGGTCCGAGGACCTCGGCGTGTCGTACCGCGAGTGCGACGGCTGACAGCCCGGTGTTGCCGAGGGGTACACCTTGCAGGTGTCCGGCGGAGATGCTCTGGGACGGGTCGCGGTCGCAGTCGGCCAGCAGCACGGCGCCGGGCCAGGTCAGGGCCAACCCCAGGGCGGTTGTCGTGACCCCCGGTGCCCCGGGGCCACCGGTGACCAGGATGATCGACATCAGCCGCCCTCCACCGTGTAGAGGGCGACCTGCTCCTGGGCGGACAGGGAGGCCACCCGTGCGGCCCGGTCCCGGGACACGGCGATGTCGAGCACCTTGGTGGAGTGGTCCTCCAGCAGCTGCGGTGCGGTGACGACCACGGCATCAGCCACCACGGTGCCGTCGTTCAGGTCGACCAGTTGCACGCCCTGCCCCGGGACCAGTTCCTTGGACGGGACGCGTCCGGGGCCGAGCACCAGACCGACGACGGCGGAGTCCTCCGGGACGGGAAGGGCGCCGAGCAGACGGGGTGCGGGGAAGGCGCCTGCCGGAAGGTCGTACCTCGCGGTCCTGCCGATGAGGGAATCCAGGTCGGAGGCGGGGAAGAACTCGCCCAGGCCCACCGGGGCCTCGGCCACCTTGAGATCGGTGGCGTCGATGACGTCACCGCGCACCACGTCCGTGGTCATCACCACCGCAGGGCGGCTCTCGTGCGTGGCGTTGTACAGTGCCGCAGCTCCGAGACCGCCCAGCACCACGAACAGCAGGCCGAGGGCGATGAGCCGTGGGCGACGCTGCCGACCGGCATGGCTGGGTGGTTTCACCACTGGATTCGACATCTCTGTCTCCTGTCTGAGGTGGCAGTAAGGTAAGCGCAGTCCGGGACGAGGCACGCTGGTAGCCGAAAAGGTCGGCCAAACGGCCGACGGATCTGAAGGTCTGTGGAGTCGATCCGGGTCTGTCCACAAGATGTCTTCCGCCCGGGGTTGAAGACGGCTAGGGTGGCACCAACTCGCGGGAAGTGCTGGGCGGCCTCTCCTGCACGCAGGCACCGGGTCCATCAGCCCTTCCTGAGGGAAGTACAGCGTCGTTGCTCTCCTGGAAGGAAGCTGTCGTGACTGAAGACCAAGCCCCTCGGGTGGTCCTCCTGGCACCCATGACCGGTGTCATGGTGCGTATCGAGGACGTGCCTGACCCCGTGTTCGCCCGCAGGATGGTGGGTGACGGGTTCTCGATCGACCCGTTGGAGGGGCGGCTGTGCTCGCCCGTCGCCGGTGAGGTCGTGAACGTCCAGCCATCACGTCATGCCCTCACCGTGAGGAGTCCCGAGGGCCTGGAGATCCTCATGCACATCGGTCTCGACACCGTTCAGCTCGGTGGCGACGGGTTCACGGCCAAGGTCTCGGCCGGGGAACGGGTCGAGGCCGGGCAGACGCTGATCGAGTTCGATCTCGACCAGGTCGCCCGCAGTGCCAAGTCCCTGCTCACCCAGGTGGTGGTCAGCAACGTCGAGCTCGTCGAGGCCATCACCCCGGCCACAGGGCTGGTCACGGCGGGTCGGTCCGAGGCGGCCACCGTGACGTTGGCCGCGGTCGAGGGTGAGGGTGGCCCTGCGGTCGGTGGGGTCCAGGCCTCCTCCGAGGCCCTGCTGGTGCCGAACCCGACCGGCCTGCACGCCCGCCCCACCGCCACCCTCGTCGCGATGGCGAAGAAGTACCGCTCGGACATCCGGCTGAGAAGGGGTGAGGACTCCGCCAACGCCAAGTCCATCGTCGGGATCATGGCGCTGGCCGTCGCCTGTGGCGAGAAGGTGGTCGTCACCGCACACGGCCCCGACGCGCACGAGGCGGTCGAGGAGCTCTCCCAGGGCATCCAGGAGGGCCTCGGTGAGGAGATCCCACTGCTGCCGAGCGGCGGTGTGGTCGGTACCGACGACACCACGGCGATGCCCGCCATCACCGAGCCCGTGGCGGAGCCGGTCGGCCCTCGGTCCGGGGACTGGAACCTGCTGCTGGGGGCCTCGGCCTCCCCGGGACTCGGGATCGGGCGTGTGGTGCAGCTGCGTCACGAGGACATCCAGGTGGAGGAGACCGCGGAGGACCGGCACAAGGAACGGCGCAAGCTCAACGCCGCCATCGACCGGGCCCTGCTCGACCTGTCCGCCCTGGAGAAGCGGCTGGCCGACGAGGCGTCGCAGGACAAGGCCGACATCTTCGCGGCCCACCAGGAGATCCTGGGCGACCCGGAGCTGCTCGACCTGGCCGCATCCGGCATCGACAAGGGCAAGTCCGCCGCCTTCGCCTGGCGGGCCGCCTTCAACACCTTCGCCGACCAGCTGGCCGGGCTGAAGAACGAGATCCTGGCCGGCCGGGCCGGGGACGTGCGGGACGTCGGTCAGCGTGTGCTGGAGGAACTCACCGGTCAGCGTTCGAAGCGGCAGGAACTGCCGGAGAACACCATCCTCATCGCCGAGGACCTCACCCCCTCCGACACCGCCCAGCTGGACCGCAGTCGCGTCGTCGGGTTCGCGACCACCGGCGGCGGGGCCTCGAGCCACGTGGCCATCATCGCCCGTTCCCTGGACATCCCCGCCGTCGCCGGCATCGAGGGACGCGCCCTGGACATCGCCGACGGGATCCTGGTGGTCCTCGACGGCACGAAGGGCACCCTGCGCACCGGGGTCTCCGACGAGGAGGTGGCCCAGCTGCGGGAGCGGCAGGCCAGGATGGCCGAACGCAAGGCGGTCGAGGAGGCCGCCAAGGACGAGCCCGCCATCACCAGGGACGGTCATCGGGTCGCCGTCGTCGCCAACATCGGCGGGGTGGAGGATGCCGTCCAGGCCATGGGCAAGGGCGCGGAGGGCGTCGGCCTGCTGCGCTCCGAGTTCGTGTTCATGGGTCGCGGCACTGCGCCGAGCGAGAGTGAACAGGAGCAGATCTACACCGACTGTGCCCGGGCGTTGCAGCCGGGACAGCCCCTGGTGATCCGCACCCTCGACGTCGGCGGGGACAAGCCGCTCGCCTACCTGCCGATCCCCGCGGAGGAGAACCCGTTCCTCGGTGTGCGGGGCATCCGGGTCGGACTGGAGCAGCCGGAGGTGCTGCGCACCCAGATCCGGGCCGTCCTCAAGGCCTCAGGAGCCGGGGCGAAGCTGCACGTCATGTTCCCGATGATCGCCACCATCGAGGACTGGCGCGCCACCAAGCAGATCTTCGACGAGGAGCGACAGAGGACGGCCCCGGTGGCCGATGTCAGCGTCGGCATCATGATGGAGGTGCCCTCTGTCGCGGTGATGGCGAGGCAGTTCGCGGCCGAGGACGGCTGCGACTTCTTCAGCGTCGGCACCAACGACCTGACCAGCTACACCCTGGCCATGGACCGGGGACATCCCAAGCTGGCCAGCCAGGTGGATCCCTGCAACCCGGCCGTGCTGAGCCTGATCGGTCAGGCAGCCGAGGCCCTGCACGCCCACGGCAAGTGGCTGGGGGTCTGCGGTGGGGTCGCCTCCGACCCGCAGGCCGTCCCGATCCTCGTCGGCCTGGGTGTCGATGAGCTCAGTTGTTCCATCCCGGCGATCCCTGCCGTCAAGGCAGCGGTTCGTGCCTGGGACCTCGCGACGTGCCGTCAGCTGGCCGCACAGGCCATCGGCTGTGGCACACCGGCCGAGGTCCGCGCCCTGGTCCCCGTCGATGAGTTCTGAAGAGGCTGACATGAGCACTGCATCCGAGATCGTCGCCGCCGTCGGCGGTGCCGACAACATCAAGTCACTGACGCACTGCGCCACCAGGCTCCGTTTCGAGTTGGTCGATGCCAGTGGCGTCGACCAGGACCAGGTGGAGTCCATCAAGGGGGTGATGGGGGCCGTCCCCCAGTCCGGTGACCGCTTCCAGGTCATCATCGGTGGCGCGGTGGCCACCGTCTTCCAGGAGATCAACGCGCTGCCGGAGATGGCCGACCGCACACCGATGAGCGATGCCGACGTCAAGGCCGCGGCCCGTGCCAAGGCGCGCGGCAAGGTGGCGTGGCTGGACGCCTTCTTCGAGTACCTCTCGGACAGCTTCCGTCCCCTGCTGGGCGTGCTGCTCGGGGCCTCCCTGATCCTCGCTGCCGGCGCGGTGCTGGACGCCTTCGGGGTCTTCGACTTCCAGTCCCCCGACAAGGCCGCGCCGTGGGTGTTCCTCGATGTGATGTGGCGGGGCGTGTTCTACTTCCTGCCCATCGCGGTGGCCTACAACGCCGCGAAGAAGCTCGACGTGGACCCGTGGCTGGGTGCGGTCATCATGGGGTCGTTGCTCACCCCTGAGTTCATCCAGCTCGGTTCGAAGATCTACCCCGAGACCGGGGAGGGCACCGGGTTGTTCACCCAGATGATCCGTTACGCGGAGACGACCTGCACCGAGAACCTCACCCTCGGCAAGGAGTTCTGCACCGTCAACATCTTCGGCCTGCCCCTGCAGCTCAACGACTACGGCGGCCAGGTCTTCGTGCCCCTCCTCATGGCGGCCCTGCTCGCGGTGGTGTACCGCTTCCTGAAGCGGATCTTCCCGGAGAACGTCCAGATGGTCTTCGTGCCGTTCTTCTCGATGATCATCATGGTCCCACTGACCGCCTTCCTGCTCGGCCCCATCGGGGTCTGGGCGGGCAACGGCATCGGTGACGGCCTGGCCTGGCTCAACACCCACGCCCCGATCGTGTTCGCGATCCTGATCCCGATGGTCTACCCGTTCCTGGTGCCGCTGGGCCTGCACTGGCCGCTCAACGCGCTGATGCTGCTCAACATCGACAACCTGGGCTACGACTTCATCCAGGGTCCGATGGGAACGTGGAACTTCGCCTGCTTCGGGGCGACCGCCGGTGTGCTCTACCTGGCCACGAGGGACAAGGACGCCACGATGAAGCAGACCGCGACGGGTGCATTGGCCGCCGGTCTGTTCGGCGGCATCTCCGAGCCCAGCCTCTACGGCATCCACCTGCGTTACAAGCGGATCTACCCCCGGATGCTCGTCGGCTGTCTGGTCGGTGGCATCACCATCGGAACGCTCAGCATGCTGTTCACCACCGGTGAGGTGCGTGGGGTCACCACGGAGGCCTTCGCCTTCACCTCGCTGTTCACCATCCCGGTGTTCAATCCGATGTGGATCTACGTCATCTCGATCGCCGCGGCCTTCGTCGTCGCGATGGTGCTGGTCATCATCTCCGACTACCGCACGCCGGAGCAGCGTGAGGCCACGAGGCGGGCCGCCGAGAAGACCAGTGGCGAGCCCGAGCCCCGGGTCATCGTCGTCAGTGACGTGGAGACCAACCAGGCCCGGCAGTGGCTCACCGCACTCGGTGGCGAGGCCAATGTCCGCGCCGTCGAGCCGATCGCCGAGACCCGTCTGCGGGTGGAGGTGGCCGACGACTCCCTCGTCGACGCCGAGGCGCTGTCGCGTGCCGGTCTGCCCGGGCTGGTCCAGGTGGGGGAGAACACCTGGCACCTCGTGGCGGGGCTGGAGGCCGCGCAGTACGCCGAGGGCATGAGACGACGCCTGGCCTCGGTCTGAACAGGACATGCAGGGGGACCCGTCACGGCGGGTCCCCCACCTGTGTCCATTGACTTTTGGACGACGTCAACTTCTGGGCACATGTCTTGATAGGTTGAGCAGGGCTGCGGTGCCGGTTGGGCGTCACAGCCAACAGATCGCCGAGGGGAAACGGCGATCTGTCAGGGCCAGGTGGGCCCGCACAACTACAACCCTTTGAGGACAACATGTTGAGAAGCACCCAACTTCTGGCCGTGGCGAGCGCGCTGGCGCTGTTCGTCCCGGCCGCAACAGCTCAGGCCGATGAGGCGAATGAACCCGGTTCCACGTCATTGGCGGCGCAGGTGCAGGGAGCCTCGCTCCAGTCGGTCCCCGGTTCGGCGGCCGCCCGGTACTTCCGGACGGAGGGGCCCGTGACCGTCATGGTCGAGCTCACCCGGGATCCGGTGGCCGTGGCCGACGGTGACAAGGACGATGCCGAGAATGCGGTGAAGGCACAGCAGGCCGAGGTGGCCAGCAGCATCGAGGGCAAGGGTGGCAAGGTCATCACCCAGATGCACTCCGCCATCAACGCGATGCGGGTGGAGATCGACGCGGACAAGCTCTCCGCGATCGAGCAGCTGGAGGGCGTCAAGGCGGTGCTGGACATCCCCGTCCACGACCGGGTCAACGTCGCCGGGGACATCCTGGTCGACGCGCCGGGCGCCTGGGGCGGGGCCGGGGGCAACGGCTTCACCGGTGAGGGTGTGAAGGTGGCGGTGCTCGACAGCGGCATCGACTACACGCACGCCACCTTCGGCGGAGCGGGCACCAAGGAGGCCTTCGACCAGGCGACGGCGGCCTCTGACGCCGCACCGTTCTACGGGGCTCACGTCAAGGGTGGCATCGACCTGGTGGGGGATGCCTACACCGGACGCAACACCCCGGTCCCGGATGCCAACCCCATCGACTGCATCACCAACGGCCACGGCACCCACGTCGCCGGGACCGTGGGTGGCGCCGGGGTGACCCCCGACGGCAGGACCTATGAGGGCAGCTACGACGCGGACACCCTGAAGCAGGAGTTCAAGATCGGTCCCGGGGCCGCCCCGAAGAGTGAGCTGTACGCGGTCAAGGTCTTCGGCTGCAAGGGCAGCACCAGCATGGTGACCGAGGCCATCGACTGGGCGGTGAAGAACGACATGGACGTCATCAACATGTCGCTGGGATCCCCGTTCGGTCGTGCGACGGACAGTGACTCGGTGGCGGCGACGAACGCCGTCTCCGCCGGTGTCGTCGTCGTCGCCTCGGCGGGCAACAGTGGCCCGGCACCGTATCTGACGGGCTCTCCCGCATCCGGGGCCGGTGTGATCTCGGTGTCCGCGGTGGATGCCGTGAAGAACCTGCCCGGTGCCGTCCTCAAGTCCGAGGGCACCACCATCAACGGCATCAACGCCAACAACGGCCCGCTGCCGCTCGATGCACCGGTCCATGTCCTCAAGGATGCCGCCGGAGAGGTCTCGCTCGGCTGCAAGGAGGAGGACTACGCAGGGATCCCGCAGGGCTCCGTCGTGGTCACCAAGCGCGGCAGCTGCGCGCGGGTCGCTCGTGCCGTGCACGCTCAGAAGGCCGGTGCCGCGGCCGTCATCATGATCAACAGCACCGCTGCCCTGCCCCCGTTCGAGGGGCCGATCACGTCCAACCCGGACACCGGGGAGGCGTTCAACGTCACCATCCCGTTCCTCGGTGTCACCTCCGGTGACGCGGCAACGGTGGTCAACCTGGACGGCAAGGCCCTCCAGGTGAGCGGATCCGAGATCCCCAACTCCAGCTACCGCAACTACACCAACTTCACCTCCAGCGGCCCGCGCTCGGGTGATGCGTGGATGCGCCCCAGCCTGAGTGCCCCGGGTGAGTCGACCTTCTCCGCCGCCGTGGGTGGTGGCACCGAGGGCATCCGGAAGTCCGGCACCTCCATGGCCGCCCCCGTCGTCGCGGGCGTGGCCGCCCTGGCCCGCCAGGCCCACCCGGACTGGAGCGCCGAGGAGATCTCCTCCGCCCTGCTCACCACCGCTGACCCCGACGGGGTCAACGGCTACCAGCCCAGTCGCGGCGGTGCGCTGGTCAACGCCTCGGCCGCGGTCTCGGCCTCGGTGGTGGCCTACGGTGACTCCAGCCAGTTCGACGGCCAGAAGCAGGCCGTGCGTGATGCGACGCTCAGCTTCGGGTTCGACCAGTTCGCGGACGCCCACGAGGAGACCCGCACCGTCACCCTGGAGAACAAGGGTGCCGAGGCCGTGACCTACAGCCTGAAGGACACCGCCTCCGAGGCCTCCCGGAAGGGAAGCATCTCGTTCAGCTCGAAGCAGGTCACGGTTCCGGCCGGTGGCACGGCCACCGTCGACGTCACCTTGAAGGTCAACGCCGGTGATGTGCCCACCTCCTACGGGGAGAGCAAGAACCGCCCCTGGTTCCACGAGGTCTCCGGCCGGATCGCCTTCACCTCCGACAAGGGCACCCTGAGCGTGCCGTACCTGCTGGTGCCGCGTTCCCTGTCGGAGATCTCCGCGACGGCTGAGGCCACCGGGGACTCCAGCGCCGAGATCAGGCTTGCCAACCAGGCCGGGCTCGAGGGGGAGAGCATGCTCTTCCTCTGGGGGCAGCAGGATGCGCAGGACGTCGCGACCGGCAAGGACAGTGGCTTCGACCTGTCCCAGGTGGGGGTCTCCACCTTCCAGGTCGGCAACGAGCGTTACCTGGCCTTCGCCACGGCCTTCCATGGCCGGTACTCGAATGCGGCGAACAACATCTTCGGGGTGAACATCGATGTCGATGGGGACGGCAGCACGGACCACCGCGTGTTCAGCGCGGATTCCGGCGCCATCATCGACAACTACAGCAACGGCGTCCCGCAGGTGTTCGTGGCGCATCCCAAGGAGACCGACGACGCGAAGAAGCTGCAGGCGACCAGGCTCCACACGGTGGCACCGACCGACTCGGCCGTCGCCATCCTGCTGGTTCCCGCCTCGGCCATCGGTGTGACCGGGCAGTTCTCGTACACCGGTTTCGCCGAGGGACGTGACAGCGAGGTCGCCGCGGACACCATCGACGGGTGGGCCACCTACGACCCGACGAACGAGCCCTTCGCCACCGACCGGTCCGTGAAGGTCCCCGCGGGTGGGAAGGCCACGTTCCCGTTGGCGGTCAACAAGACCGCCCTTGAGCAGCAGAAGCCGCTCGGCTGGCAGGTGGTCGTCTTCGACAACGTCACCGGGAACGAGTCCCTGACCGGCCCGGTGCCGCTGGAGAACCAGCCGACGCCGACGCCAACCCCGGCTCCGAGCCCGACCCCGACGCAGGCTCCCACGTCGGCCCCGACGACGCCCGCGCCGAGCAGCCCGGCTCCGAGTACGCCGGCTCCGAGCGCGCCGGTCAAGCCGACGAAACCGCCGGTTGCGCCGGGTCTGCCCAAGACCGGCCTGAACTGACACCCGCCGTGGCCCCCGGATCGATCCGGGGGCCACGGTTCTTCTCAACTTTGCGACAACAGCGCAGTGGTGTCGGTGCGACGGGGTAGGGTGCCGTCGGAACATCTGAGGCCGTCACCTGACATGCAGCGGCCGATGCGTTCATGAACCGGATCCCGAGTAGAAGGGCAACACGTGCAACGAGGCAGACTCCTGGCGGTGGTGGGGGCACTCTCGCTCGTCATCCCGACGACGATCGCCCACGCCGATGAGTCAGCGGATTCCACGACATTGAAGGACCTGGTGGCCACGGCCTCCCCGCAGGCGGTTCGCTCGGGAGCGGCTGACCTGCTGTCCGTGAACCAGGGAAGGGTCACGGTGATGGTGGAGGTCGAGGGCGACCCGGTCGCCGTCGTCGAGGCTGAACAGGGCCACCTCACGAAGGCCGAGGAGACCTCGGTCGAGGAGCGGCTCAAGAAACTTCAGGACACATTGACCGGCCGCATCGAGAAGTTGGGCGGTGTCGTCGAGAGCCGGATGCAGTCCGCCTACAACGGGATGCGGGTCACCATCGACGGCAGCAACCTCGACGCCCTGCGTGAGCTGCCCGGGGTCAAGGCCGTCCACGCCGTTCCCACCTACGAGCGCACCAATGTCAAGGGCTCAGAGCTCACAGGAGTCCCCATGGCCTGGCAGGGGACCGGTGCCGGTGGCCACACGGGCAAGGGTGTCAAGGTCGCCGTCATCGACACCGGCGTCGACTACACCCATGCCACCTTCGGGGGGCCCGGCACCAAGGAGGCCTTCGACCAGGCGACAGCGGCCTCGGACGGGTCGGCGCTGTACGGGCCACGGTTCAAGGGCGGGATCGACCTGGTGGGTGATGCCTACACCGGCGACAACACCCCGGTCCCGGATGCCAACCCCATCGACTGCATCGCCAACGGTCACGGCACCCACGTCGCCGGGACGGCGGCCGGTTCCGGTGTGACCGTCGATGGTCGGACCTACACCGGCAGCTACGACGCGGAGACGCTGAAGCAGGACTTCCTGGTGGGGCCCGGTAGCGCCCCGGAGGCGGATCTGTACGCCGTCAAGGTCTTCGGTTGTTCAGGCAGCACGAACGTGGTGGTCGAGGCCATCGACTGGGCCGTGAAGAACGACATGGACGTCATCAACATGTCGCTCGGTTCCGACTACGGCCGTGAGGATGAACCGGACGCTGTTGCCGCCGCCAACGCCGTCGCCTCCGGTGTGGTGGTCGTGACGGCCTCCGGCAACTCCGGGCACCAGCCCTACCTGACCGGTTCGCCTGCGGTGGCCCCGGGGGTGGTCGGGGTCGCTGCGAGTGATGCCCGCAGGACCATCCTGGCCACCGAGGTCACCGTTGGTGGGGAGAAGATCGACGCGATCAACGCCAACGGTGTCCCGCTGGCCAACCCCGCACCACTGCACGTGCTCAAGGACGCCCAGGGCGGAATCTCCCTGGGATGCAAGGCGGAGGACTACGCCGGGATCCCGCAGGGTGCCGTCGTGGTCACCCGACGGGGAGACTGTGCCCGGGTGGTCCGGGCGATCCTGGGGCAGCAGGCCGGTGCCGCCGCGGTGATCATGGTCAACACCGAGTCCAAGCTGCCCCCGTTCGAGGGTCCGATCACGTCGAACCCGGACACCGGTGAGGCCTTCAACGTCACCATCCCGTTCATCGGCGTCGCGAAGGAAGCCGGAGGGGTGCTGCTCGGTCTCGAGGGGCAGAGCGTCACCGCTTCTGACAAGGAGGTGCCGAATCCCACCTACACCGCCTACGCCGACTTCACCTCGTCCGGACCCCGCACCGGCGACTCGTGGCTTCGGCCCAATGTGACTGCGCCGGGGGTTTCCGTCCTGTCGGCCGCAGTCGGTGCGGGAACCCACGGCTTGTCGGTCTCCGGCACCTCGATGGCCACGCCGCACGTGGCCGGGATCGCGGCCTTGGCCGTGCAGGCCCATCCTGACTGGGATGCCCAGCAGATCGCGGCCGCCCTGGTCTCGACCACCGACTCCTCCAAGGTGTCGGACTACGACACCGTGATCGGTGGCGGGCTGGTGAACCCCGCTGCTGCCGTCGCCACCTCGGTCTACGCCTACGGGGATGCCACGAAGGTGGGGGACAAGGTCGTGCGGGACGCGTCGGTCAGCTTCGGTTACGCCGAGGTGGCCGGAACCCACTCCGACTCCCGCACCATCACGGTGGAGAACAAGGGCGACTCGGACGCCACGTTCAAGGTCTCGGTGGATCAGGCCGAGAAATCCCTCAAGGGCAAGGTCTCGGTCACCCCGTCGACGGTGACCGTCCCGGCCGGAGGGCAGGCCGAGGTGACGCTCGCCATCTCCGTCGACGCGGGCGATGTGCCGGCGATCAGCGAGAGCGACGAGGGCGGGAACCTGCACCATCTCTCGGGCAATGTCCGTTTCACCCGGGACGAGGGGCCGAACCTCGCCGTGCCGTACCTGCTGGTGACACGGTCGTTGTCGGAGGTGACCGCGACGGCGACGAGCACCGGCACCGACACCGGTCGGATCGAGCTGAGCAATGCCAGTTCCGCCCATGCCGGTGACGCGATGCTGTTCACCTGGGGGCTGACCGATCCCGAGGACATCGATGATGTCCAGGACACCGGTACGGACCTGGCATCGGTGGGTGTGCAGTCCTTCGAGGACGGGGGCAAACGCTACCTGGCCTTCGCGACCAACATGCACTCCCGGTTCTCCAACCCGGCCAGCATCATCGTCGAGACGCACATCGACGTCGATGGCGACAAGCAGGCGGACCACGTGTTGTTCTCCGCCGACCAGGGCAAGATGCACAGCCCTGAGGCCAATGGCATCGCCGAGACCTTCCTGCTCGACCTGAAGACCAAGCAGGTCAAGCAGACCGGTTTCATGACCTTGGCCCCAACCGACTCCAGCACGCTGATCACCATGGTCGATGCCGCTGACCTCGGATCCCCCGCGAGGATCAGCTACAACAGCGTCGCCTACCGGCCCGATGGCTCCGGCCAGGACACCTTCGCGGCGAGCGCTGATCACGAACTGGGCAACCGGCCGTTCGAGGATGCCCGTTCGGTCGCGGTGCCGAAGGGTGGTCAGGCCGGGTTCGATCTGACGATCAACCGGCCCGCCGTCGAGGCACAGCAGCCCCTGGGGTGGATGGTGGTCGTCCTCGACAACGCCCAAGGGGTCTCCGAGGCCTTGACCGGGGTGCTCCCGAAGGGTGCCGATCCAGAGCCCAGCCCGACCCCGACGACGCCGCCCAGCCCGGCTCCGTCAAGCCCGGCGCCGACCGTCCCGGTGAGGCCGACGCCACCTCCGGTGGCACCCGGTCTGCCGTCGACCGGCACGGCCAGATGATGCAGCTGCGGCCTAGGGAACTCCCTGGGCCGCAGTGCTGTCTCGACCCACGGGGTCAGGAGTTGGTGGAGGAGTCCGAGGGGATGCTGGGACGCTCGCACAGGGTCGGGACGGTGTCCTTGCCGAAGCGGTAGTCGTAGGTCTGGTCACCGACGGTGACGACGATGTGCCAGCCCTCGATCTGGGCCTGTGTGTAGTTGACCCCGGGCTCGCCGCAGCCCAGGGACCCGTCGGGCCAGGTGACCTGTCGGGCGGAGGTGACGGTGACGTCGCTGCTGTCGACACCGCGGCCGTCCAGGTCTGCCCTGATGGCCTCCAGGTGGGCGTCGGGAGCGTTGCTGGCCGGGGTCTCACCGGGCGTGGGGGCGGCCGTGGACTCGGGCACCATCCGGGTCAGTGGGGAACTGGGTGAGGGGGTTCCTGCTGGCTCGGCCGTGCCTCCGGCACAGGCTGCGAGGGAGGTGGTGAGGGCAACCAGGGCGATTCGAGTCACGGCTTTCATGCATCGAGCCTACCCCTCACCTCGACAGGCCGACTGCTCACGGGGTCCTCCCTCGTCATCGCTGTTTAGTAAGGTGGTCCGCGGACGATGCAGTTCCATCGCGAATTTCAAAGAAGAAGGGTGCGACATGACCGACAAGCGCTACATCTACGACCTCTCGGAAGGTGACGCCACGATGCGTAACCTCCTCGGCGGCAAGGGCGCCGGGGTTGCCGAGATGGCCCGGATCGGGGTGCCGGTTCCTGATGCGTTCACCGTCACCACGACGGCGTGTGTCGAGACCATGAACCTCGGTGGCCAGTGGCCGGACGGCCTGGCCGACGAGATCAACGCTGGACTGGCGAGGCTGGAGGAGCGGACCGGCCGCAAGCTCGGGGGGACGGAGAAACCGTTGCTGGTCTCGGTGCGTTCGGGTGCGGTGTACTCGATGCCCGGCATGATGGACACGATCCTCAACCTCGGCATCTCCGACGAGTCGGTGGCGGCCGTCGCGGCGGAGTCCGGGAACGAGCGGTTCGCGTGGGACTGCTACCGACGGTTCATCCAGATGTACGGCGAGGTGGTGGAGGGGGTTCCCCCGCACGCCTACGAGGACGCGCTCACCGAGCTGAAGCGCAGCCGGGGAGTGGAGTTGGACACCGATCTCAGCGCTGAGGACCTCAAGGAACTCGTGGGCACCTTCAAGGAGATCAGCAACGAACACCTGGGCGGGGAGTGGACCACCGATCCCGTCGAGCAGCTGCACCGCGCGGTGAACGCGGTGTTCAAGTCGTGGCTCAACCCGCGTGCCGAGGTGTACCGCCGCGCCAACAACATCCCGGCGGACCTGGGCACGGCCGTGAACATCATGCAGATGGTCTTCGGCAACCGTGGTGACACCTCCGCGACGGGGGTGTGCTTCACCCGCAACCCCTCCACCGGCGAGAAGGAGCTCTACGGCGAGTTCCTGGTCAACGCGCAGGGTGAGGACGTCGTGGCGGGTATCCGCACCCCACGTCCGTTGGAGGAGATGCGTGAGGTGCTGCCGGAGGCCTACGACCAGCTCATCGCCACCATGAAGCGGATGGAGGAGCACTACCGTGACATGCAGGACATGGAGTTCACCATCGAGAACGGCCAGTTGTTCCTGCTGCAGACCCGCAACGGCAAGCGCACCGCGGCTGCGGCGTTGAAGGTGGCCTCCGATCTGGTGGACGAGGGACTCATCACCAAGGAGGAGGCACTGTTGCGGATCGAGCCGGAGCAGCTGGATCAACTGCTGCACCCGGCCATCGACCCGAAGCACGGGAAGACGCCCATCGCGAAGGGCCTGCCGGCCTCTCCGGGTGCGGCCGTGGGTGAGGTGGTCTTCGACGCCGACACCGCGGCTGAGCGGGGTGGCAGGGGAGAGGCCGTGGTGCTGGTGCGCTACGAGACCACCCCGGACGACATCCACGGGGTGATCGTGGCCCAGGGGGTGCTGACCGCGCACGGTGGCATGACCTCGCACGCCGCCGTCGTGGCACGTGGCATGGGCAAACCCTGTGTCGCGGGGGCCTCCGGCATCCACATCGACGTCAAGGCCCGGACCCTCACCGTCGGGGACCGGGTCATCAAGGAAGGCGAGGTCGTCACCCTCGACGGCTCCACGGGCGATGTCTTCGGCGAGGCCCTGGAACTCATCCCGCCGCGCATCAACGAGGACTTCCAGCGGCTGGTGACCTGGGCCGACGAGGTGCGTCAGCTGGGGGTGCGCGCCAATGCGGACAACTTCGAGGACGCCTCGAAGGCCCGTGAACTGGGGGCCCAGGGCATCGGGTTGTGCCGCACCGAGCACATGTTCATGGCGCAGGATCGGCTGCCTGCGGTGCGACGCATGATCCTGGCGGAGACCCACTCGTCCAGGGCCGAGGCCCTGTCGGAGATCCTGCCGATGCAGCAGGCCGACTTCGAGGGCATCTTCACCGCGATGAAGGGGCTGCCGGTCACGGTGCGGTTGCTGGATCCGCCGCTGCACGAGTTCCTGCCGAACCTGGTGGAGCAGTCGTTGCTGGTGCAGAGGCTGGAGCTGACCGACGGGGATCCGGCGGAGCTGGAGGCAGCACGCGGCACCCTGGCCCAGGTCAAGCGGCTGCACGAGCTCAACCCGATGCTCGGTACCCGTGGCTGTCGACTGGCGATGCTGTACCCGGAGATCCCGGAGATGCAGGCCCGCGCCATCATCCGGGCCGCGCTCGCGGTGCGCCAGCGTGAGGGCGAGACGGTGGGCGTCGAGATCATGATCCCGCTGGTGGCGTTGTCCAAGGAGCTCCAGGTGCAACGCGAGATCGTGGAGCGGGCGGTCAAGGAGGAGTTGGATGCGGCTGGCGAGGAGCTGGACGTCACCGTCGGCACCATGATCGAACTGCCGCGTGCGGCCCTGGTGGCCGACCAGATCGCCGAGTACGCTGACTTCTTCAGCTTCGGCACCAACGACCTGACCCAGACCGGGATCGGGATCAGCCGTGACGACGCGGAGAACGGCTTCCTCACCCAGTACGTCATGGACCGGGTGCTGGAACGCAACCCGTTCGAGTCCATCGATGTCGACGGCGTGGGCCAGCTGGTGGAGATCGGCGTGGCGAAGGGTCGCTCGGTCAAGCCCACCCTCAAGACCGGGGTCTGCGGTGAGCACGGTGGTGACCCGGATTCCGTCGAGTTCTTCCAGCAGGTGGGTCTGGACTACGTCTCCTGTTCCCCGTACCGGGTCCCGATCGCCCGCTTCGCTGCGGCCAAGGCGGTGCTGAAGCAGCGCGAGGACTGAGCGTCGGTGGTGGCCCAGCCTGCTGGGCCACCACCACCGGCTGCTCGTGCTCAGGACGTCCCGGACGGGACCCACCGGCCGGCTGATGCGACGAGGTTGCTCTTCGGTGAGGTGACTCCGGTGGCCACCGCGTGTGCCCACTCCTCAACGGTGGTGACCGCGGCCAGGTTCGATTGGAGCAGGACCATCAGGTCGTGGTGCAACTGCTGGGCCGCAACGGAACCGGCCTCGTTGCTGAGATGGACGGTGCCGATGGCATCGGACAGAACCTCGACGGCGAGACCCCGCGGGGCAGCTGAAGCCGCCGTGGCGAGGACGCAGTTGTTGGCCATGTGGCCCACGATCGTGAGGGTGCTGAGCCGGTGTTGTGAGCACCAGGCGGCAAGGTCGGTGTCGTCGAACGCGCTGGCGAACCGTTTGGTGATCCGATGCCAGGTCGCGTCACCACGTCCGGCCACCTCGGGATGCAGTTCGGCCCCCTCGGAGCCGGAAGCGAAGACGGCCGAACCGGCAGGGTTCTCGTGGCGTACGACCACGACAGGGAGGTGGTGAGCCCGGGCCACGTCGATGGCGTGGAGGATCTGGGGCAGGGAGTCCTCGGGTACCGGGTGTTGGATGCGCAACGGTCCGAAGAAGTACTCCTGCTGGACGTCGAGGACGACGAGGGCACGGCGTGGTGTGGTCATGGAGCCATCGTCGTCGGGCCGGGTACAGTGGCGTGAGTGGCTGGAATGACCATCTTCGATGGAATCGAGACATCATGCGGATCGCGATCCATGCCTTCGACGGTGTTGCGATGTTCCACCTCGCGGCACCACTGACGGTCTTCGGGGAGGTGTCCCGCCTCGGACTGGGGGACTGGGAGACCAGGGTGTGGAGTGAGGACGGTGATCCGATCACCACCACGGAAGGTCTGGTGCTCTCGTCCCTGTCCGGCCCACCAGGCGCCTCTGAGGTGGACATGGTGGTGTTTCCCTCCTGGCCTGGGCAACTGCCGCCTGCCGGTGAGCGGTTGGTCGAGTTGATCCGGCAGGCCCATCGGGCAGGGGCCGTGATCGTCGGGCTGTGTCTGGGGGCGTTCCCCGTCGCGCAGAGCGGTCTGCTGGATGGCCGCAGTGCAGTCACGCACTGGGTGGCGGTGGACCGTCTCGCCGGGACACATCCTGATGTCGACGTCGAGAGCGCGGCTCTCTACATCGACCACGGCGATGTGCTGACCTCAGCCGGGACCGCATCGGCCCTCGACGCCTGTCTGCACCTGGTGCGGACCCGCCTCGGTGCGTTGGCGGCTTCGACGGTGGCCCGACGCATGGTGATCGCCCCGCACCGTGAAGGGGACCAGGCCCAGTACATCGTCCGTCCAGTGGCTCCGAGCCCGGGGAAGGGACTGGCTCCGGTGGTGGAGTGGGCGCGCCGACACCTCGACCAGCCGATCACGGTCGCGGACCTGGCGACGGTGGCGAGCATGAGTCCCCGGCACCTCAGCCGTAGGTTCCGGGAGGAGATGGGAGCCAGCCCGGCCGCGTGGTTGGGGGCGCTCAGGCTGGACGAGGCCCGCCGCCTGCTCGAGACAACGGACTGGTCCGTCAGTCGCATCGCCCGGGAGTGCGGGTACTCCAGCCCCGTGACCTTCCGGCAGCGTTTCGTCGCGGCCTTTGCGACCACCCCCACGGCCTACCGGAGACGATTCACCGGGGAGGTCAGGTGGTGAGGGTGTGTTGGATCCACTCCCACGCGGTCGTCTCGACGCGAGGATCATCGGGTGGGCCAGGTGGTTCGAGCCACGGCGGTGGCGGCTCCTCGACCCGGATGGGGCGTTCCGGTCTGCTGATACGACACGTGCCCTTCGAGGTGACCAGGTACTGGAATCCACCCGGGGAGGTCCACAGCACCACCCCGGGCTCGGGCTGGGACATGGTCCAGCCGCCGAAGGTCTTCGCCCGGTGCGCCCGCCGTGACAGGGGAGCGAGGTTGCCCCACCGGGTCTGACCCGCGACGCCTTCCCGGTGGGGGAGGGTGTGGTCGATGTCGCAGTTCCTGGCCGGGACGCTGCCGTAGGGGAACATGTCGACCGGCATCAACGCCATGACCGCAGTGCGGAGAGCGACGGATGGATCATGCTGGTCCTCGGCGGGGAGCCGCCACGGGTCGATCACGGGACGGACGGTGACCTTGGAGTCCTTCAAGAACTCCGGCAACCGGGAGGTGAGCAACGGACCCCATTTCTCCACCTCGGCAACACCGCTGCTCCCACTGTGGGTGAGGGCGGGGTCGTCGGCGTCGATGTGCACCACCAGGGTGACATCGGGCAGGGTGTCCTGTCCCGCGGACTGGCGGGACAGGATCCCGACCGCTGCGGCCCGCCGCTGATCCATCGAGCCCTGTTCGGTGGGCAGGGTGTGGGCGATGCTGGTCAGGGCGTGATCGAAGTCCACGGCGTCGCGGGGAGAAAGCCGACCGTAGAGGGTGCAGTGGCCATCCTTGACCCCATCGACCCACACGTAGCGCTGCTCACGCACGTGTTGTTCCCGCTCCGCCGCGGCGACCGGGTCGGCCTCGATCGCCCAGCGTTCGATGTGTGACCTGATCCGTTGCCAGGGCCAGGTGTGCATCGCCACGCTGATTCGGTGATCCAGCCACGATGCTGCCTCGTCGGTGAGGTGGGTGACTGCTGGCCGGGTGATCACCTGGGTGATCTGCCACCAGCGGAGCTCACCACGGAGGAAGGTTGCCCACAGCGTCGGGAAACGGTCACGCACGGCAAGGACCTCCCCGATCGTGCAGATCGCCGACGAGGGTGACACCCCGAGGATCGCCCCGATCTCATGCGCCAGGAATTCCCCCACGGACCCCGTGGCGTCGCTGGCGGGGGACAGACAGTCGTCCATCGCATCCCACACGCCGGCTTGGTCGACCCGGTACAGATCAGCGGCCCGGGCAACGGCCACGATCCGCGCCACCTCGGCGGCACGGATGTGCGCCTCGGCATCGGCCAAGGCGTCGAGGGCCTCGGCGTAGGTGGCGGGGAGTGGCTGGTTCATGCCCCCATTTTAATCGACAACACAGTCGAACGCAAGGGTTTTTCGGGAAGATGTCCAATAATTTGTGGGCCGGTGCGGGCGATCCCCGCCAGTCGAGCCGAGCCCTGTGCCCCAGCCCCTCGATCACGGATCGCCGCGCTGCTCAGGTCACAGCCATTCTGGAGCAGTTGGGGCCCCGGTGAAGGTGCCGTTGGGTAGTTGCATGACCCACGGGGTCAGGGGATCGCGGGAGAAGACCTCCAGCCATCGGTCGTCGGACAGGCGCAACGCAGGATCAGCCATGGTGACACGGCTCTGAGGGGTGACCTCAGCCACGGACAGGCCTACCAGATCGGTCACCTGCTCCTCCACGCCTGGGGTGGACCACGCATAGGCGAGTGTCTCATCCGGGTTCAGTACCCGCCAGCCCCGCCCAGCGTTGAACCCCCAGCCCCTGCCCACCAGGCTGATCCCCTTCCAGGCAGCCCCCGCGCCGAGGATCTCCAGCTCACCTGCTTCCTTGACCCGTTCAGCCAGTTGCAGCACCACGGGGGTGCCCGGTTGTGGTCCCGATGCCGCCGCCTCGCGCAGGGATCGGTTCTTCCGTGCCAACTGATCGAACCTCATGTCGAAGGTCCACGATCGTTCCGGCTCCCAGCCCATCGATGGGGCGAGGCGACGCAGCCAGGCCGCGAACTCATGGAACTCGGCCTCGTTGTGGGGAGTCAACCCGTACATGCCACCGCGTGAACTGCCGTGTGAGCCGTCCAGTCGTTCCACGATCTCGACGAACTCGTCGCGGTGTGCGACGAGTCGGTCGACCGGTATCGCCCTGAGCGCTCGGATCACCGCCAGCTCCACGGATGCGCTCATCTCCCTTGGCATGTACCAGAATGCCTGCAGCTCCTTGGCTGCTTCCGCGTCCCGTCTCATGGCGTTCGGACCGTCGGGGTTGTCCTCGGCGTCGAGGGCCCGCAGTTGAGGGTAGGTCTCCAGCAGGTCCTCGTAGGTGATGCGGAAGGCGTCCGCGGTGTGACCCACGGGCACCCTGAGCTGCGGGAGGATCACCTCCAGCCAGTCCGCGAATGCCAGGAGTGCCCCTTCGTTCGCGGGTCTGATCTCGAAGTATCCGCTGTCGTGGTGCGACAGGATGAGGTCGTCGATCAGGGTGCAGAACTTCGTCACATGCTCCGCAAGGTGCTCCACGGGCATGTTCATGAGTGCCGTCATGACCTCGATCTCCTGTGTGAGGTCCATGATGGTGGGGAGATTCCTGAAGTCCTCGAACCCGGTCATCTGCTGACCGCCGACGTGAGGCCCAGGACTAGCGGAACGCTGTCCTCGGACAAGTATGGATGACCGGGATAGTGCTCGACATGCATCCCCACCCATTCACGACCATCGGCCAACAGGAACTCGACCATCTCCGCCAGCCAGGCACGAGCCTCCTCTGCTCCCTTGAAGCAGAGCGTGCCATCACGGACCTCGACGGTGAGCCCGCTGGCAGTTGTCTCACGCCACACGAACGCCGTGATCGGCGGCACGCCCTCCTGATCCACACCCTGGCACGGATGCCTGCCCACAGGGTTGCCCAGCCAGTCGAGCAGTTCCGTGAAACCATCCCGTGTGCCGTTGATGAGCACCTCCGAACTGGCCGCACACTGCTCAACGACGAGTGGTGGCGTTGAAAAGTCCGAGCCCACGTCCTTGATCGCAGGGTCCTTCGAGGTGCGGGCCGCTTCGACGAGCCTCGCGAGGGCCTCGGCCATCCCGGTCTCGTCCAAGAACTCGGCCAGGCGACGGTACGCCTCGTCATCGGCATCCCGGTCCGTGATGACCTTGTCGGTGAGGGCTGTGAGGAACTGGCGTTGCACCTCCGCAGGAAGCCGCCTCACCAGATCGCGACAGTGGAACAGGTACGCGTGTGACACCAGCAGCAGGGGCTCCAACGCAGGGAACACCCGAACGGTGAGGTGGGGATTCGCCCCGAACAGGATTCTGAGAGCCACACGTCGTGACGCCAAGGATCCAAGAGCCTCCTCAAGGAGAGACTCCACCTCGCTGTTCGGGATCGCGTACACGGCCTCCGTGAACCGCGCTTCGGCCTCCTCGACGGCTCTCCAGTGCGGGTTGTCGAGTGAACTCATCTTCCTCCCTTCGTCCTTGTGCGGGATGTTGCAGCTCAGGTGTCCAGAGCTTGGGTGATGTGAGCAAGGACCTCACCCACCTCCGCCTTCAGCTCAAGCGATTCCGCAGTCAGCAGGAACTGTGAGAGCACATGACGAACGCCCATCAGGATCTCGGTACCTGTCGCCCCGGCCCCCATCATGCCGGTGACCTGAGCTGCAACCTCGGCGTGGCCCGCAGCGATGAGTGCCACCGCCACGTCGTTGATCTGCTGATACAGCTCCCTCATCGCCTGGTTCCTCACAGGGTGGCGAGCCAGCCTGCCCGGTGCCAGAGCTTGACGACCTCCTCGCCCTGGCTTTCCCGGATTCCGCCCACCGATGCGGCCGCCTCGTGGATGGCGTCGGGGGTGCCGAAGATCACCACACCGCTGACGGGGTGGTTGTTCAGCGGCACCACGGACATCAAACCGATCTGGGGCAGCAACCCGAGCAGGGCCTCGATCACCGAGTCATCGGCGATCTCGGCATCCCGGTAGGGCAGGTGGGCCTTCACGGTCCACCAGAGCAGGCCGGTGGTGGCCTTCACGAAGCGCCAGCCTGCGTTCGTATCTGCTGAGGCTGCCAGCCACCAGCCTGACCGTGGCTGGAGCAGCGGCCCCTGCAGGAGATGGTGAAGGGCCGGTGCATCAGGGGCGATCTGCCACCACTCCACGTGCCAGACCTCGGGGGAGTCGTCCTCACAGGTCAGCTGACCCAGCCGGGTGACGGTCGAGATGGGGCACCGGGTGGTCCAACTCGATGGTTCCACACCAAGCTGGTGGCGGCTCGTGCCCGCGATGAACCAGTCCAGTGCCTCGCCCCACTCCGCGATCAGGTCGCCGAACACCCCCTCCGGTGTGGCGTCCCGACCCAGCAGCCACAGGGCATCGATGACGCCGTCGACGGGGCGGTACGGCCACCACGGTGTGTGTTGGATGTCACGGACGACGAAGGTCCCGTCGAGCGGGTTCTCGGGATGAGTGTCGCAATCCATCGCTGTTCCTTCCCTGCCGTGCATCCGATTCCCTACAGTGTGACGAGCCATCCCGCACGGTTCCAGATCCTGACGACCTCCTCGCCCTGACTCTCCCGGACTCCGCCCACCGACGCTGCCGCCTCCTGGATCGCCTCGGGGGTGCCGAAGATGACCACGCCGCTGACCGGATGGTTGTTGAGCGGCACCACCGACATCAACCCGACCTGTGGCAGCAGGCCGAGGAGGGCTTCCTTGACCGAGTCGCCGACCACTTCCAGGGTCGGTCCCTCGTAGGGCTCGTAGTCCTTCAGCGCCCACCACAACAGGCTGGTGGTGGCCTTCACGAAGGTGGATCCGGCGTCCGGATCGGGGGAGGCCGCCAACCACCACCCTTCGCGTGGGCGCCACAACGGACCTTGCAACAGGCCATGAAGGCCTTCGGCCTCAGGGGGATCTGCCAGCACTCCAGGTGCCGATGGAAGAGGAAGATGCCCTGAAGCGCCTCGTACCTCACTCTCCCCACTCGATGTCCGTTGAACGCCTCATCCGTGAAGGGCCAGCTGATCTTCTCCTCATCGAGGTGAGGGTCACTCAGGCCTGCGAGGAACCAGCCCACTGTCCTGCCCCACGTCTTGATCAGTGTGCCGAACAGGCCGTCCGGTGCGGCGTCGTCGCCGAGTAACCACAGGGCATCGACGACGCCGTCGATGGGCCGGTAGGGCCACCAGTCCTTGCGTTGGATGTCATGGATGATGAAGGCGCCGTCCCACGGGAAGTCCTCGGGATAGAACTTGGCGTAGTCGTTTTTGGCGTTGTCGGTCATGTCACAACCATTCTGGTGCTGCTGTCAGTGCGCCTGTGGGTCGAGCGTCAGGACCAGTGGAACGCTGTCCTCGGACAAGTAGGGGTGACCGGGGTAGTGCTCGACATGCATTCCCACATACTCTCGGCCGTCGTCCAGCAGGAACTGGACCGTGTCCACGAGCCAAGACCGAGCTTTTTCTGGCCCCTTGAAACAGAGCGTTTCATCACGGACCTCGACGATCAGTTTGTCGAACGATGCTGAACGCCACGCCAGTGCGTATATCGGAGGAAAGTCCCCCTGTGTCGTGGGGTTGCATCGAAGTTTGTCGACAGGATTGTTCAGCCAGTCCAGCATTTCCAAGAAGCTTTCACGATCTCCGTCGATGAGTACCTGGGGGAACGTGGATTCCTGGGTGAGGGCAAGCTGGCTCTTCGTGTGTCTCTCAGTGGTCACGAGCATTGTCCGATGTGAATTGGGAATTGCCGTCAGGTGTATTGCTCGCCTCGGCGCTGCACGCCCATGTCATGGCCATTCGGGTACGGTGCATCCGGTGCTGGAATCTCTTTGTCATCTCGGCTGTCCTGTAGCTGTGTCGTCTCTCGGTGGGTGGGGTGCGTGTGGTGCAAGATGTCGGAAATGGGGGTTGCTCAGCATGTCGATGAAGAAGTTTCGCATGGTCATTCGCAACTCTCCGTCCGGCCAGACGCCAAGACAGGCGACGCGAACTCGTTCCCCCACCTTTGGCCAGTGCTCCTCGCCGCACAGCTCAGGGTCGTTGTTCA
>NZ_RQZG01000020.1 GCF_003859805.1 Arachnia propionica | reverse complement strand
GCGGGGAGATGATGCCGTGGGGTGCCCCGGTGGAGAAGGACCGCAATTGTGGGGAGTCGGTGGTTCATGGGGCTGGGAACTTCCTGAAGTCGACGTGGGATGGGGCGAAGGCGATGGTCGGGTTCGGGCCGGAGGGGTTCAGTGTGGACACGTTGGCCTCGACGTGGGTGGGGGTGGCTGATTTCGTGGGGTCAACGGCACTGTTGGCGTCTCCGGTGTTGAGTCAGGGGATCAAGTTCTTTGGTGGGGATGAGGTCGACCGGTGGGTGGACGAGCGTCATGATGTGGCGAAGACCGCGTTGGGGAGTTTTGTCGGGTATGACCATCAGGCGGCGAAGGAGGGGGGTGATGGTTGGCACAGGTGGAAGGAGGACGGTGTTGCCGCGCTGACGGAGAGTGTGTTGAACATCGGGACCTGTTTCATCCCGGGTGCTGGTCAGGTCGGTGCGGCGACGAAGGTGGGGTTGGCCGGGACGAAGGTGGCCCTGGCCGGGTCGAAGGTCTCCACGGTGGCGTCGGTGGCGGCGAAGGTCACCAAGGTGACGGTGAAGGTGGCTGACAACCTGATTCCTGGTGGCGGGCACCTGGTCGAGGGTGTGGCGAAGGTGGTCAATGCCGGTGCGGACACGGTGCGTGGGGTTGATGACGTCGCGGCGGTGAAACCAGCGAAGATGCCCGGTGCACCGGCAGCGCACACTCCGGTGACGAACACGTTGGATCTTGCGGGTGGGAATCGGGTGGTCACCAACGGGCCGAACCTGATGCAGGATGTGAAGGCTCCGAAGGTGCCCGCCTCGCCGGTGGGTGATGTGGCTGACCTGGCAGGTGAGGCAGGGACCAAGAAGACGCCCAAGGTCGATACAGCCCTGGAAGGGCTGGAAGGGGCGGAGCCGACGACTGCGCCACAACGGCCCAAGGCAAGTGGTCCTGCCGACGGGCTGGATTCGTCTCGGGTGCCTGAGAGCAGGAGCCCTGAGGGACCCGGCTCGAAGGCGCCCGAGGCAGACTCGTCCCGGATGCCTGAGCCGGAGCGTGTGAAGGTCCCTGAGCCGGAGGCGTCGCGGGTGCCGGACGCAGATTCCGCGAAGGCGCCTCACACCCCTGAAAGCCGGGGTGTTGAGGCCGAGACCACACGAACCCCTGAGGGGGCTGGCGCGAAGGCTCCAGAGGTTGAGTCCTCCAAGCTGCCGAAGCCGGATCGGGCGAAGACAGTGGATGTGGAGGCGTCCCGGGCACCGGAGGCTGATGCTGCGAAGACTCCTGAGGCGAGCGGGACCAGGACACCTGAGATCGAGACATCGAGAACTCCCGAGGCTGGGGCTGGGAAGTCCCCGGATGTGCCGGAGGCAGAGCGGGTGCCCCAGGAGGCTGGCACGCGAGGCGTCGATGATGCTGTGGATGTGGATGCCCGTAGGTCACCGGAAGCTGGGGACGCTGTGGATGGTCTTGAGGGGCGACACAGTTCCACCGAACCCGATGGTGGTGAGGGAACTGCTGCACGCGAGACCGCCAGTGGTGAGGGTTCTGAAACGACCACTGTCAGGGACCCGAACCAGTGGCCCGGTGAGGAACTCGCTCCCGGAGCAGAACGTCGAGCAGTTCCCAAGGGAGACCGCGACTGGTGGTACGACGAGGACGGCTACCCCCACGAGAAGGGCGACCACCATCCTGAATCCACCTACCGTGACGTGGAGGGCAAACTCCAGAACAAGAACGGCGGCTTCGTCACGGACACCAACCCTCCGGAGAAACCCGACCTCATCGAATCTCGACGAGAACTCAGCGACCATCCCGAGGGATACCGCGAACATCTCGACACCATCACCGACGACCATCAGACAACCTATACGGAGGACCTCAAGACCAGAAACCAACTCCAGCAGGAACATCTGGCAGACTTCCGCTCCCTGAAGACTCTCGTGAAAGACGCAGATATCAGCATCAAGGGGTTCACAGTCGATACAATCAGTAAAAACTTGGAGAAACTAGCTGACTCTGGAAAGCTCAACCACGATTTGGCCAAGAAAATCGAAGAAGCGTTTCTTACTGAGCGTGATTCTCTAGGAAAGTTGCAAACAGCTTCTGAGGGGCTGGGTGTGCGCGCTACTGATGGACTGGTGAATATCCGGAGCGAGATCTCGCTCTACGGCCCGAACCCCACATCGGGATCCAAGTTGTTGGACCAAGTTGGGGTCACACTGGACCCACCCTCGATCACTGTCTACGAGGCCAAGGGGATCGGTGGAGATCTGGGCGATATCGAGATCGATGGGAAACGGTATCAGCAGGGTACCAGCGAGTATCTTCAGCAGCTCATGAAGGATGACCCTCGCTTTGCACAGGGGCTGGAGGACCTCATCCGCAGGGAGGGCCCCGGGGCCGAAGCCCTCATCAAGGCCATCCGGAACGGAGAGCTGACCATCAACTACGATCTCGTCCACGCCAAGGCCAATGGTACCATCGAGATCTCCCGATTCATCCTCGACACCAAACCAACGCTTCCCGACATCACACTCCCCTGACAGAAGGAGCCGCCTTGAAATCCATTCCGCCGGATGAACTCATCGAGATCGTACAGTACTGGATCAACCAGGACTGGCCCCTCACCGAGGAACAGGCCAAACAAGCCTGCCGCAACCTCGGCTGGACCGAAAACGAAGACGGAGACTTCGACACACCCTACGATTTCAAAATCAACTACGTTCTTCTTGGCGTCAACAGAAAAACCAATCAACTGAGTCGACTGAGTTTTCGAATTTCCGACGTCGACCTCGAGGAGACTGCAGAACGCGACACCACACTGAACGACCTGTACACAAGTTTCATCACAGCCTTCAAGAAAACATGGGGAAAACCAAACACACGACGAATGAAGGACTACCGACGCGCATCATGGCCAAACCTCCCCAACGGAAGCAGAATTGATCTCACCAACGCGATGAGCTCTCTCTCCTGCTACATCTACAGCCCCGAATACGCCGAAGTCGAACGCTACCTCAGCCAACGGGGGCTCTGAGAGCATCACTCAGGGCGCTCACCGCTACTCACACCGGACCACAAGCGGCAGCAAGCAGTCCGACATGAGAAGAAAACAGTATCGCGATCACCGTTTTGAACAACATGGAGCCGCTTTGAAATCCATTCCGCCGGATGAACTCATCCACATCATCCAGTACTGGCTCAACCAGGACTGGCCCCTCACCGAGCAACAGGCCAAACAAGCCTGCCGCAACCTCGACTGGACCGAAAACGAAGAAGGGAATTTCAACACACCCTACGACTTCAAAATCAACATCGCTTCGCTAGGCGTCAACCTGGAAAACAGACAACTGAGTCTCGCGAGTTTCTGGATATCGGACGTGCTTCACGAAGAATCCCGGGAGCGCGAGTTCCTCTTGAACGACCTTTTCACTCGATATGTCAATACCCTAAAAGCAACATGGGGCAAACCAAAACTCAGTCGAAACAAAAATAGCCATGAAGCTTCTTGGCTGACCCTCTTCAAAGGGTGCCGCGTGGACATCGCAAAAAGGAAAGCCTCTCTCTCCTGCTACATCTACAGCCCCGAATACGCCGAAGTCGAACGCTACCTCAGCCAACGAGGACTCTGACCCCGGCACCGCTCTCAATCGCACTCGTGGGGGCTTGTCCCGGACAACAGGGTGCACTTCTCACACCGGGGCGCCCAAGCCTCCGATCGTCAAGATCCCACACGGGTTCCTCGGGGTTCATCCCTTGGTCTCGACACGGACTGCTCGCTGTTGCTCGTGCTTCGGCCTGTGATGTGCTGAGAACACCACACCGTGAATCATTCAGCACGATCCGCGAGACGCTGGCTGACCACCGTGGAGATGCCGTCACCACGCATCGTGACCCCGTAGAGACTGTCTGCGATCTCCATCGTGCGTTTCTGATGGGTGATGACCAGCAGCTGTGAGTTCTCCCGCAGCTCCTCGTAGATTCCGAGCAGACGGCCGAGGTTGGCATCGTCGAGAGCCGCCTCCACCTCGTCCAGGATGTAGAAGGGACTGGGACGGGCGATGAACAGACTCACCAGGAAGGCCACCGCCACCAGCGAACGTTCCCCACCCGAGAGCAGCGAGAGCCGTTTGACCTGTTTGCCCGCAGGCCTGGCCTCGACATCCACCCCGGTCTCCAACCAGTTCCCCGGCTCAGTGAGCACCAGGCGTCCCTCCCCACCCGGGAACAGCCGTGCGAAGACCTGGGTGAAGGTGGCCTCCACATCCCGCCAAGCCGCCTCGAACACCTCCTGCACCCGCCGATCCACGTCCTCGATCAACGCCAGCAGGTCCGCCCGGGTACGGTGCAGGTCCTGCAGCTGCTCCGCCAGGAAACCGTGCCGGGTCCGCAACGCCTCGTACTCCTCCAGCGCCAACGGGTTGACCTTCCCCAACGCCGTCAGCGCCCGCTCCGCCCGGCGCAGGCGTCGCTCCTGTTCGGCACGCACGTAGGGCACCGGTTCCGGCACCTCATCGTCCTCACTGAATGCCGAACCATCCGGGCGGGTCAACACCGGCACCGGCAGCTCAGGCCCGAACTCGGCGACGAGCACCTCCGCCTCCATCCCCAGCTCAGCCATCGCCCGCTCCACCAACTGCTCGTGACGCATCCGGTGCTCGATCCGCACGAGCTCGTCACGGTGCGCCCCGCGAACCAGCTCCTCCAGCACGGTGGTGGCCTGCCGCGAACGTTGCCTGGCCAGCGTCGTCGCGGCCTCCGCATCCCCTCGTTCCTGCTCCGCCTGCTGCCTCGCGCTGCCCGCCCGCTCCACGAGAACCTCGGCATGGCGCACCAGCTTCGTCGCCGCCCCGTGAACCGCCTCCGCGACGGCAGCCTCCCGCCGCAGCTGCTCCGCCTTCGCAGCCGCCTTCGCCCTGGACTGCCGTTCCGCGGCCGCCGCACGCAGCAACCCGTCAGCCCGACCAGCCAAGGCCCTCACCTGCTCCTCCAACGACCGCAACGCCAACCGGGCCTCCATCTCGGCCTGACGGGCCAACCGGGCCCGCACCGCCAACTCATCCCTGAGCGTCGGATCCGGCTCCGCCAGATCCTCGGTCGAGGCCGCCGCCACACGGCCCTCCAGCTCCTCACGCCTGGTCTCCAGCCCGACCTGCGATGCCTGGGCCTCCTCGATGGCCTTGGCCAACCGCTCCGCCTCCTTGACCGCACTCGCCTGGGTCTGCCGGTGAGCCGCCAGCGCATCAGCCACCGCAGTCAATTGGGCATCTGAGGCGTGCAGGGCCGCCAGCGTCGCCTCCGTCTCCGCGTCCAGCTCCAGCTGCCGGGTCCGGGCCTGCTCCAGGGCGAACCGGTTGCGATCCGCATCGGCCTCGATGCCTACCAGCTCTCCTTCAGCCTGTTCCAGCTCCGCGTTGAGGGCGAGCAACGACGGGCGGGACGTCGAACCGCCCTCCACCAGCCAGGAGGCCATCCGATCCCCGGCACGGGTCACCGCCACCACAGTCGGGTCCGTCCCGACGACACGACGTGCCTCATCGAGGTCCTCCACGACCACGACCCCGGCGAGCAAACCGGCCAAGGTGCCCTGCAGCAGGTCAGGGGCGGTGATGAGATCCAACACCGGAGACCCGGCCCCGACAGGGGCACCGGCCACCAGCACCGGGGCACGTCCGAGATCCTGCTCCGCCAGGTGCCGTACCGCAGCCACGGCCGCATCCAGCCCTTCGGCGACCACCGCCTCGGCCCCCGCGCCCAGAGCAGCCGCCACGGCCTGCTCCCACCCCGGCTCCACCCGGATGAGATCCCCCAGCCGTCCCAGCACCTCTCCGTGCTCCAACAGATCGGCCGAACCGTCACGCTGGCTGGTGGCCATCCGCAGTGCCTCCACCCGGGCCGCGACGCCGGCACGCTCCTGCGCCAGCCGGGTCTCCTCCGCCGCCAGGTGGGCCACCTCCTCGGCCTGTGCCCGGGCCGCGGCGGTCGCCCGTTCGTGGGCCGCGTCCAGCTCGCTCTCGCTGCTGCCGAGCCCCGACAGACGCAGCTCCGCCTCCTGGTACTCAGCCGTCGCTCGTCGTGCCCGGGCCAGCGCCTCCTCACGACGCTCCCCGAGGCGGGCCTGCTCCTCCTGGCTCGCCTCCAACCGGGAGGTGACCGAGGCCAGCTGCCCGGCCAGCCGGGCCATGCCCTCCCTCCGATCCGACAATGCCCTGAGCGCAGCCGCGTAGGAACGCTCCTCCTCGGCCTGCGCCTCCTCCGCGGTGCTGCGTTCGGCTGAAGCACCCTGCAGGCGCTCGGCCGCCTGCACCGCCTGATCGCCCAGTTCCGTCTCCCGCTCACGGACCTCAGCCGCCTCGGCCTCGAGCTGTTCCGGATCTCGGGCCGAGACGTCAAGCATCGGTTGGGCGTCGACCAGCCGCATCCGCTCCGCTGTGACACTCAGCGTCGCCGTGACCCGCTCCCGCAGCGCAGCCGCCGCGTACCAGCTCTCCTGACAGCGGTCGAAGGAACGCGACGCCTCCGCCAGCACACGCTCGGCCTCCTGCTCCGCCGCCCCCGCGGCCTGCACCTCGGCCTCCGCCCGCAGCCTGGCCTGCTCGGCCTCCTGCTCATCGGCCTCCGCCTCAGCCATCGCCTGCGCCGCCTGCTGCAGGTCGTCAGCCAGCAGACGCGCCTTGGCATCCCTGTGCTCCGCCTGGATCACCGCAGCCCTGCGAGCCGTCTCCGCCTGCCGACCGAGGGGTCCCAGCTGCCGCTGCAACTCATTGATGAGGTCCTGCAGCCGCTCCAGATTGGCACGGGTCCCCTCCAGTTTCCGCTCCGCCTTCTCCTTGCGCTTGCGGTGCTTGAGCACCCCGGCCGCCTCCTCGATGAAACCACGCCGGGACTCAGGCGTGGCCTGCAGGATGGCATCGAGCTGCCCCTGACCCACGATGACGTGCATCTCCCGGCCGATACCGGAATCGCTCAACAGCTCCGTGACGTCCAACAGCCGAGCCGGGGCCCCGTTGATCGCGTACTCCGACCCGCCGCTGCGGAACATCGTCCGGGTGATGGTCACCTCCGCGTACTCGATCGGCAGGGCACCGTCGGAGTTGTCGATGGTCAGCTGGACCTCCGCCCGGCCCAAGGGCGCACGCTTCGCGGTGCCCGCGAAGATGACATCCTCCATCTTCCCGCCACGCAGCGACTTCGCGCCCTGCTCCCCCATCACCCAGCTCAGGGCATCCACCACATTGGACTTGCCCGAGCCATTGGGGCCGACGATGCAGGTGATCCCCGGCTCGAAGTTGAGCGTCGTCGCGGAGGCGAAGGACTTGAAGCCTCGCAGCGTCAGCTGCTTGAGGTACATGCCTCACCCTTGTCCGACGTCCTGACCGCCCGAAAGGTCCAGAACTTGTTGACGAGGAAGGAGATGGGGATCGTCGCTGCGATGGAGATGAGATTCGCCCAGTAGTGGCGGTTTCGCAGCCCGGTGGAGCCATCGAAGAGGTCCGTCGGCAGGGACACCGGTGAATGTGGATGCATCAGGGCCGTGATGATGAGCTGCCCCGCCGCCAACGAGACCAGCCCCACGGTCAGGAACGGCCAGTACTCCTTGAACCAGGTGGCGGAGTTGTGCGACTTGAAGGTCCACCACCGGTTGAGCTGGAAGTTGAACAGGTTCGCCACGAGGAATGCCACCGCCGACATCACGTGGTACCAGCGGATGTTGAACGGGGTGGCCGGAATCGCCATCCAGACCCCCTCACCCTCGGGCACCGCAGCGCTCTGCCAGGCCAGGGGAAAGACCTTCGCGACGAGGATGAGCACAGCCATGTTGACGAACACCCCGGCCCCACCCACGACGCCGAAGCGGATGAGCTGGACCAAGGAGTTGCCGTGCCGGTCCAGCAGTTTTCTCATGCGTTCGTCCTGATGTCTCGTGGCAGCCGCTGGCACTTCGGGCACAGGAAGCTGCTCCGGTTGGTGAACTTCCGTCGGACCATCGGGGTCGAGCAGCGCCGACATGGTCGGTCCTCGCGCCCGTATGCATCCAGTTCTCTCTCAAAATACCCGGATTCACCGTTGATGTTCACATAGAGCGCATCGAAGGAGGTACCTCCCTCAGCCAGGGCCTCCCTCATCACGTCACCGGCGTGGGTGAGCAGCTGTCGGGCTCGCAGCTGGGACAGGGCCTCGGTCGGGTGCTCGAAGTGCAGTCGGGCACGCCACAGGGCCTCGTCGGCGTAGATGTTGCCGATCCCGGAGACCAACCGCTGGTCCAGCAGAGCGCGTTTGACGGTGGTGTGTCGCGCACGCAACCGACGGGCCACCGCTGCAGGGTCGAAGTCAGGGTCGAAAGGGTCGAGGGCGATGTGGGGAACCGGGTCCAGGGCACCTGCCTCGACCACCTCGAACCCGCCGAACATCCGCTGGTCGAGAAACCTGAGCTGGGTTCCGTCGTCGAGGCCGAAGAGCACCCGGGTGTGACGCAGGTGCGGGTCGGCGGGATCATTGACCCGGAACTGGCCACTCATCCCCAGATGGGCGATCACCGCGTCATCGCCCAGTGCGAACCACAGATACTTGCCCCGACGCCGGACCGCATCGACACGGCGTCCCACCAGCGCGGCGGAAAAGCCGTCCGCACCACCCGGGTGGGAGCGTACCGGGCGGTCATGGAGCACGTGGACGGCCTCGATGCGTCTGCCCAGCAGATGGGTCTCCAAACCACGACGCACCACCTCCACCTCGGGCAGTTCAGGCATCGGCACCGAGCTCCCGCCACGCCTGCTGGGCAGCGATCTGTTCAGCCCGTTTCTTGCTGCTGGCCTCACCCTCCCCGGCAGGCCGACCGTCGATCACGACGACGGCGGTGAACACACGCTGGTGGTCCGGGCCGACAGCCGTGACGTCGTAGCGGGGAGGCTCGAAGCCCTGCCTGGCGCAGTGTTCCTGGAGCGCGGTCTTGAAGTCGGTGTAGTGCCCCTCGTGCTCCCGGGAGGCGATGCGCTCGTCCAGGATGACGTGGACGAAACGGGCGGAGGTCTGGGCCCCGGCACTCAGGTGGACCGCACCGATGACGGCCTCCATCGTGTCGGCGAGGATGGAGCTCTTGTCAGAGCCGCCGGTCAGGATCTCCCCCTGACCCAACCGGATGAGTGGGCCAAGCCCCAGCTCACGCGCCACCTCCGCCAGGGCATGGGCACTGACCACGGAGGCGCGCAGCTTCGCCAGCTGTCCCTCTGCGAGCTCCGGGAAACTCGTGAAGATGTGCTCGGTGACCACGATCTGCAGCACCGCGTCACCGAGGAACTCCAGCCTCTCGTTGCTGGGGATCCGGCCGTTCTCGAAGGCGAAGCTCCGGTGGGTGAAGGCAAGCTCGAAAAGCTGGGTGTCCATGGGGACGCCCAGCTCCTCGAGGATGTCAGCGAGCCTGCTCAGGCCTGGGTGACCTGACGACGGGCACCCTTGGCACCGTACTGGCCACAGGACGGGCAGGCGGTGTGGGACAGGTGCTGCTCACGGCAGGCGGGGTTCACGCAGGTGACGGTGGGGACGACGGAAGTCTTCCACTGCGCACGGCGCGAACGGGTGTTGCTGCGCGACATCTTGCGCTTCGGAACGGCCACGATCTTCTCCTCGAACGAATACGGTCAGGTGTCGCTGCCGAGATCCAGCTGGGCGAGTTTCCCCCATCGCGGATCCACCTTGTCGGCATGTCCGTGATCGGGGTCCTCGTTGAGATTGAACCCGCAGTCCTGGCACAGGCCCGGACAGTCGGGGTCGCACAGCGGTGAGAACGGCAACTCCAGCACCACAGCATCCCGCAGGGCCTCCTCGAGGTCGATCGTCTCGTCGACCACGAGACTCTCCTCCTCGTCCACCTCGTTGCCGGGGTAGAAGTAGAGTTCCTGCAGCTCGAAGGACTGGTCCCCTTCGATCGGCTCCAGGCAACGTGAACACTCGCCACGGACCTCCGCGTGCGCCGTCCCCGTCACCAGCACCCCTTCGACGACCGCCTCCAGTCGGAGAGCGAGATCGACATCGGAGTCCTGTGGCACCGAGATCATGTCGTAGCCGAGCTCGGCCGGAGCAGGGACCGTCTCCCGGATCTCCTTCAGGGCACCCGGACGCCGTCCCAGTTCCAGCACGTCGAAGACGTACGGGGAACGGCGGTCTGGGTGACGAGGCGAGGAGCTCATGGCTGGATTCCCTTCGTCGACCGACCATGACTTCGTCATGACCAAGGTGCAACTTTACCCAGAGCGGATGGAATCATCAAAACCCACCCCGTCCAACCAACCAAGCCTGTCCCTATTGATTCTGATTGTCAATCTGGCGTGCAGCGTCGACCACACAGGGCGGTACGTAGGAGGAGACATCCCCACCGAGTTTCAGGACCTCCCTGATGATGGTGCTGGAGAGTGTCACGTTGCCCGCAGCAGCCGGCAGCAGGACGGTCTCCAACCCGGTCAGGGAGTGGTTCATGTGGGCGAGCTGGAGTTCGAAGTCGAAATCGGCCCCGAACCTCAGCCCCTTGACCACCGTCGTGATGCCGCGCTGGTGTGCGAAGTCGACGAGCAGCCCCTCCATCGTCTCCGCCCTGACCCCGTCCAGATGGGCCGTGGCCTGGCGCACCAGATCCAACCGCTGCTCACCGAACAGGTAGTTCGACTTGAGGCTGTTGCGTCCCACGCCGACGAGCACCTCACCGAAGAGGTCCCGTGCCCTGATGATGATGTCGAGGTGGCCGTTGGTGATGGGATCGAAGGATCCGGGACACAACACTGTCGTCATGACTCTCCTGCCGGGTTCTCGTGTCGGTTCGAGGCGAAATGAAGGGTGGTCTCACCGTAGTCACGACTCCAGACCTCGTCGAACCCACTCGGCCACCGAGGTGGCGCCGAACGTCTGGAACGCTCCACCACGACCAGGGCCTGCTGGGCGAGCATCCCGGGTGAGCACAACGCACCCAGCACCCGGTCCAGCTGGGCAGCGGCCATCTCGTAGGGCGGATCGGCGAAGACCAGGTCGAAGGGGCCTGTTGGCAGCTGGGCCTCCACCTTCGTCGCCCGGACCTCCACCGCCAGCCGGGCTCTTCGAGCGTTCTCCCTGATGACGGCGGCGCTGTGGACGTCCACGGCGACGACGCGGCGCGCCCCCCGGCTGGCCGCCTCCAGGGCCACGGCCCCGGTCCCTGCGTAGAGGTCGAGCACGGCAACGCCTGCCAGATGTCGCTCCGCCGCCTCATCAGTGGTTCCGAACCACGTGACGAGGCTGGAGAACAGCGCTTCCCGCACCCGGTCACTGGTGGGCCGGGTCCCTGACCTCGGGGAACTCAACCGTGTCCCCTTCGCCCGTCCCGCGATGATCCGTGTCATGTCTTGTCCAACCACTCCCCCGCCGAGACCTCCTCGGCGGCATCGATGAGATCCGCCAGCAACGGATCCGTCGCGGCTCGGGGATCGGCCAGCACCCGGGCCGCCACCTCCTTGGCCCGTTCGATGACGGCACGATCGGCCAGCACCCGGAGCAGCTTCAGGGAGGACCTCCCCGACTGGGCCACCCCCAGCACGTCCCCCTCACGACGCAGCTCCAGATCGCGCTCGGCCAGGGCGAAGCCGTCGTCGGAGTCCACCAGGGCCTGCAGCCGGTCCTGCACCAGCCAGGCGTTCTCCTCAGGGGCCGCCAGCAGGAGACACAACCCCGGGTGCTCACCCCGGCCGACACGGCCACGCAGCTGGTGCAGCTGGGAGATCCCGAACCGGTCCGCATCGAGCACCACCATCACGGAGGCGTTGGGAACGTCCACCCCCACCTCGATCACCGTGGTGGCCACCAGCACGTCGATCTCACCGGCCGAGAAGTCCGCCATGATCCGCGCGCGCTCAGGGGCTGACTGACGACCGTGCACCATCTCGACCCTGAGGCCTGCCAGCGGGCCGTCGGTGAGCATCGGTGCGATGTCGGTGACGGCGCTCATCCCCTGCCCCACCTCGAGATCCCCCTCGGTGCGGTTGCCGGTGATGGCCGGGCAGACCACGAAGGCCTGCCGCCCCTGCGCCACCTCCTCGCGGATCCGTTCCCAGGCCCGATCCACCCAGTGGGGATTGCGTGCGGTGTCGACGAAGACGGTGCGCACCTGCTGTCTTCCGGTCGGGCGGTCCCGCAGCTCGAACGTGTCGAGGTCGCCGAAGACCGTCATCGCCACCGAACGTGGGATCGGGGTGGCGGTCATGACCAGGGTGTGGGGCTGCACCGCGGCCTTCGCGGCGAGTGCCGCACGCTGGTCGACCCCGAAGCGGTGCTGCTCATCCACCACGACGAGCCCGAGATCGCTGAACTCCACATCCTCGCTCAACAACGCATGGGTCCCGACGACGACGCCCACCTCACCCGAGGCGACGGCCTGCAGGGCACGTCGCCTCGTGGCCGTGGTGAGTGATCCGGTGAGCAGCTCCACCCGGGTGGCCAGTGGATGATCGTCGAGGGCACCACTGCCCGACAGCTCACCCAGCAGCGCGGTGATCACGGCATGGTGCTGCCGGGCGAGGACCTCCGTGGGGGCCAGGAGTGCCGCCTGACCACCGGCATCGACGACGGCGAGCATCGCCCGCAGCGCCACCAGTGTCTTGCCGGAACCCACCTCTCCCTGCAGCAGCAGGTTCATCGGGGTGGGTCTGGCCAGGGCAGCCGCGATGGTCACGCCCGCCTCCTGCTGTCCCGGTGTCAGCCGGTACGGCAGGGCGGCGTCGAACGCATCGAGCAGGCCCTGCTCCCGCCGTGCCCGCGGGATGGCCCTGCGGCTGTCGCGCTGTTCCCGACGCCTGGCCACCGCCAACTGCATCCCGAAGGCCTCGTCGAACTTCAGGCGCGCCACGCCGCGTTCAGCACCCTCAGTGCTGACCGGCTCGTGCACCTCCCGCAGGGCATCGGGCAGCGGGAGCACCCCCGCCAGCTGCACCACCCATTCCGGCAGGGTGTCCCCGAGTGAGAGCACCGGCGGCAGCACCATCGCGATGGTCTCGGCGATCCGCCAGGTGACCATCTTCCCCGTCGCCGGGTAGAGACCCACCAGACGGGAACGCTGGGTCACCCTCGCCATGGCACGCTTGTCATCGGACCTGATCCCGCGGTTCTTGCCTCCGGTGATGGCCCCGTGCTCATCGATCACCACGAAGTCGGGGTGGGTGAGCTGCAGCCTCTCCTTGAACGCCCCCACCTTCCCGACGAAGATGCCCCGGGTCCCCGGTGCCAGCTGCTTCTCCCAGTAGTCGGCGTAGTAGGGACGCTTCTCAGGGACGAACAGTGCCATCTGGAGGTCCCCCCGCCCATCGGTGAGCACCACCTGGAGCCGGGTCACCCGCCCATGAACGATCTCGCTGCTGCGCACCTTCGCCACCACGGCCACCTCCTCGCCGTATCGCAGCGTCGAGAAGTCACTCATCTCGGTGCCGGAGAGATACCGACGTGGGGTGTGTCGCAGCAGGTCCCCCAGGGTGGTCAGGCCGAGCTTGGCGAGCTCCTCCGCCGAGGCACCTCCCACCACGTCGCGGAGCCTGTTGCTCAGCTCACGGTGGATGGCGGTGCGGGCGCGTCTCATGGAACCGAGCCTACCGAGCCACACCGACAATTCTGCCGAAACCAGCAGTGCGGCCCGCAACCATGATGGCTGCGGGCCGCACCGACGGGCGCTGGGATCAGCGGGTCACCTTGCCTGCCTTGATGCAGGAGGTGCACACGTTGAGGCGCTTGGGGGTGCCGTCAACGGTCGCGCGGACGCGCTGGATGTTCGGGTTCCAGCGGCGGTTGGTCTTCTTCTTCGACCAGGGCACGTTGTGACCGAAGCCGGGTCCCTTGGCGCAGACATCGCACACGGCAGCCATCGGAATCTCCTTGTCGCTTGGGCCAGACGCGAAGCGCCTGGTTCACTCTTCGCTCATCACCCGCAGTGCGGGCAACCGGAAGATCATAACCCGCAGTGCGCCAGAACCCCAAACTGCCGCGACAGCGCCCTCAGGTGGCGACGACCACGGGCACGATCATGGGACGCCGCCGCAGCCGCTTCGAGACCCAGGCCCCGATGGTGCGACGGATCACCTGCTGGATGCGGTACTCGTCGTCCACCCCGTCGGCCAGGGCCTGCTCGATGGCGGTGACGAGCTGCCGCTTGACGTCCTCGAAGACGGAGGCCTCCTCCGCGAACCCCCGGGTGTGGATGTCCGGGCCGGCCACGAGACGCCGACTGTGGAAGTTCACCACCGCGACCACCGAGATGAAGCCCTCCTCCCCCAGGATCAGCCGGTCCGAGATGGAATCGGTGATGTCACCGACGGTGGAGCCGTCGACGAAGACGTAGGCCGCATCGACCCGTCCCACCTTGCGGGCCCGACCATCGGCGAGGTCCACCACGTCGCCGTCCTCGCACACCACCGTGTTCTCGGCTGGCACCCCGGTGGCGATGGCCAGCTTGGCGTTGGCGATGAGGTGCCGGATCTCCCCGTGCACCGGCATCACGTTGCGAGGCTTGAGGATGTTGTAGCAGTACAGCAGTTCCCCGGCCGAGGCGTGCCCGGAGACGTGGACGAAAGCATTGCCCTTGTGGACCACCTGGGCACCGAGCTTGGTCAGGCCGTTGATGACCCGGTAGACGGAGTTCTCGTTCCCGGGGATGAGGGAACTGGCCAGCAGCACGATGTCGCCGGGACCGAGTTCGATGACCGGGTGCTCCCGGTTCGCGATCCGGCTGAGCGCCGCCAGTGGCTCACCCTGGGATCCGGTGGAGATGATGACCACCTCGTCGTCGCGGTACTTGTCGATGTCCTTCATCTCGATCAGCACGTCGCCCGGCACGTGCAGGTAGCCCAGATCCCTGGCCGTGGCCATGTTCCGCACCATGGAACGCCCGACATAGGCCACCTTCCGGCCGTGCTTGACCGCGAGGTTCAGCACCTGCTGGACCCGGTGCACGTGGCTGGCGAAGCAGGCGACCACGAGCTTGTGCTGGGCCTGGTCGAAGACCCGGGCCATCGACGGCTCGATGTCCTTCTCCAGCGGGGTGAAGCCCGGGGTCTCGGCATTCGTCGAGTCCGGCATGAACAGGTCCACACCCTCCTCGGCGAGGCGGGCGAAACCCCTGAGGTCGGTGAGCCTGCCGTCCAGCGGGAGCTGGTCCATCTTGAAGTCACCGGTGTGCAGGACGGTCCCTGCCCTGGTCCGCAGCGCCACGGCCAGGCCGTCGGGGATGGAGTGGTTGACGGCGAAGAACTCCAGCTCGAAGTTGCCGGCGCGGTGCCGCTCCCCCTCCTTCACCTGATGGAGCTGGTAGCCCCGGATGCGGTGCTCCTTGAGCTTCGCCGCCACCAGCGCGAGGGTCAACTTGGAGCCGTAGATCGGGATGTCGGCGCGCTGCTTGAGCAGGTACGGGACAGCGCCGATGTGGTCCTCGTGGCCGTGGGTCAACACGAGGGCCCGGATGTCGTCGAGCCGACCATCCAGGATGTCCAGGGCCGGGAGGATGAGATCCACCCCTGGGTGGCGTTCCTCGGGGAACAGCACGCCGCAGTCGACGAGTGCGATCTCCCCGTCGATCTCGAAGGAGGCACTGTTGCGTCCGACGTCGCCGAGCCCGCCGAGCGGGATGATGCGAAGGGTGCCTGGTTTGAGTTCTGGGGGCGTGCGAAGTTCACTCACCCCTCAAGGGTAGCCCTCCTGCTCCCCTCGACCCCCGACACGACGCCATTCCTGGAGGCCGACCGGATCGACGACACGCCAACACACGACGAGAAGAGGTGTTTCCTCACCGATGCCGCCCGCGGCGGGAGGAATGTTGTTAGGGTGACAGACGAGATTGCATCTCGACGAGGAGGAAACAATGCACCCCACCCTCACTCGACGCTCCGCCCTGATGGGAGCAGGTACAGCACTGGCCGCAGGACTGAGCGCGTGCGCTCCTCCCAACCCGGGAGCGGTCAATGCCGATCCACCCCTGCCACCGGCCGATGGACCGGTCACGATCACGTACTGGGCATGGCTCAAGGACCTCCAGAAGGTCTGTGACGTGTTCAACGCCACCCAGGACCGGATCCGCGTGGAGGCCACGTGGATCCCCAGCGGCAACAACGGCGGCTACGCCAAGATCCTCTCCGCGGTCGCAGCCGGTGGTGGCCCTGACATCGCGCAGGTCGAACTTCGCACCCTGCCCGAGTTCGCACTCGCCGGTGCGCTGGTGGACCTGAACCGTTACGGCTTCAGCGACCACTTCGACGCCTTCGACCCCGGGGCACTGGCCCAGGCGAGGGTCGGCGATTCGGTCTGGGGGGTCCCGCAGGACACCGGCCCCGTCGCCATGTTCTACAACCGCGAGGTGCTCGAGGGGGAGCTCGGTCTGCGGGTGCCGCGCACCTGGGATGAGTTCCGCGAGATCTGCGGTACCGCCAGGGACAGCGGGAGGAGCCTCATCTCCTTGGACCCGACGGACGGGTCATATCTCGTGTCGTGGGCGATGCAGTCCGGTGCCACGTGGTTCCGACCACAAGGAGACGGCTGGGTGGTCGACATGACCGACGATGCGTCGATGCGGGTGGCGCAGTTCTGGGACCAGATCCTCGTGGACAAGCTGGTCAGCACGGGTTACGGAGCATTTTCCACGCCCTGGATGGCGGCCGCGGGTGAGGGCAGGGTGCTGTCCACCATCAGCGGGTCATGGAGCGACGCACTCATCGAATCGGTGCCGGGAGGCTCCGGCAAATGGGCCGTGGCCCCGATGCCCGTCTGGCCCGACGGCCACGCCTCCGGCGCGCACGGCGGTTCGTCGGCGGCCATCATCTCCACCAGCGCCCATCCAGCGGAAGCCCTCGAGTTCTGCACCTGGATGTGCACCGACCCGGCGGGCATCGACGCCATGATCGAGTTCTCCGGCATCGGTTGGTCCCCGGCTGCCGACCACATGGGAGCCACCCGGCAACAGCCCTCCGAGTTCTTCTCTGGACAGAACTACAACGAGGAGGTCATCAAGGACATGGCGGCCGGACAGAACCTGGATTGGACCTGGGCGCCGCTGATGGAACGGGCCATGGCACTCATCGGTGACGGCATGAGCGCAGCGATCAACGGCGAGAGACCACTGGTCGACATGTTCGCCGACTCACAGGCCAGGCTCGTGACGATCATGCGTGAACTCGGCCTGAACGCGGAGGAGGCACGATGAGGTCAAGAACCGCCCCATGGCTCCTGCTGAGCCCGTTCCTGGTGGTCTTCATCGGGACCGTGATCGTGCCGATCTGCATGGCCGTCGGCTACTCCTTCACCCGCGTCGAACGTTCCGGCCTGCTCGGGGAGACCGGAGTGAAAAGCGTCTTCGCCGGGTTCGAGAACTATGCGGCAGCCCTGGCCAACCAGAACTTCATCACCTCGATCGGACGAATGATCCTCTTCGGCGTCGTGCAGGTCACCGTGATGATCATCGCGGCAACCCTGCTCGCGCTGCTGCTGGAGAGCGTCAGCGCCCGCTGGCCGGGCTTCTTCCGTGCCGCCTACTTCATGCCCTACGGCATCCCCGGAGTCATCGCGACCATCCTGTGGTCCTTCCTCTACATCCCCGGTCTCAGCCCCATCGTCGACACCTTGCGACTGGTCGGCATCGAGGTTGACTTCCTGGGTCCCGAGACCGTCCTGTGGTCCATCGCGAACATCGTGACCTGGACCTACACCGGCTACAACATGCTCATCATCATCGCCCAGCTCAAGTCGATCCCCGGAGACCTCTACGAGGCGGCGCGGATCGACGGGGCAGGCTCCGCGAGCATCATTCGTCACATTCAGCTGCCGTTGATCCGCCCCGCCCTGATGCTGACGATCATCTTCTCGATCATCGGCACCCTGCAGCTGTTCGCGGAACCGCGGCTGTTGCAGTCGATGAGCTCCGGCATCGCCTCGGAGTACACCCCAAACATGTCGGCCTATGCCTACGCGTTCCAGTACAACATGATCGGCATGGCCGCTGCACAGGCCGTCATCATCGCGGTCTCGGCCTTCATCCTCTCGGCCCTGGCGCTGGGGATCTCACAGTGGACGGAGCGTCGTCGATGAGCACCGCTGACACCCGGCTCAGGCCCCGACACAGCGTCGACGAGCGCTCCGGCGCCCGGGCCGCTGGTCGCAAACCCACCACGACGATCATCGTCACCTCACTGCTGGCCATCGTCGCGATCTACTTCCTGGTCCCGATCTACTGGGTCGTCGTCAACGCCACGAAGAACACCGAGGATCTCTTCGGGACCAGTGGCTTCTGGTTCGGCAACACGTTCCAGTTCCTCGACAACATGCACGCGGTGCTCACGGCCAATGACGGCATCTTCTCCCGGTGGGCGGTGAACTCACTCATCTACTCCGGCATCGGGTCCGTGGCGGCCACCTATTTCGCCGTCGCCGGTGGCTATGCGCTGGCCAAGTACCGGTTCCCGGGCCGCCGGTTCGTCTACGCCCTGGTGCTGGGCGGTGTCCTGGTGCCCGGCACCGCGACCGCGTTGCCGTTGTTCTTCCTGTTCTCGAACCTGGGCCTGACCAACACCTACTGGTCGGTCCTCATCCCGTCCATGGCGAGCCCGTTCGGCCTGTTCCTCGCGTCGATCTACGCCAACGCGGCCCTGCCCGACGAGATGCTGGAATCCGGCCGCATCGACGGGTTGGGCGAGTTGGGGGTCTTCCACCGGATCGCGCTGCCCCAGCTCACCCCGGCGATCGTCACGATCGTGTTGTTCCAGTTCGTCGGCATCTGGAACAACTACTTCCTGCCCCTGGTGATGCTGGCGGACGAGAAGCTCTACCCGATCACACTCGGCCTGGACAACTGGCGAGCCCAGACCGACCGACTGCCAGAGTTCTACCAGCTGACCGTCGGTGGCGCACTGCTGTCGGTGATCCCACTGGCCATCCTGATCCTCGTGCTGCAGCGGTTCTGGCGAGGTGGCCTGACCGAGGGCTCCGTCAAGGGCTGAGTCATCGGGGTCTCGGGACGACTCGGTGGTCGCACGGCGTGACTACACTGGCCGCCATGTCCACTCCCGACTCCGTGCGCCTGGCCATGCCCTCCGAGGCCGTCGATGTGGCCCGCCTGCAACGCAAGGCCTGGTCCCGGACCCCCGGCATGGCACCTGCCCTGGCGGCCTTCCCCGCCGACCAGGCCGTGCGCACCTGGCACGAGGCCATCGTCAAACCCCCGTTGGCGCACTGCCGGGTCCTGGTGGCGCTGCGCCGAGGACAGGTGGTGGGCTTCGCCGTCACCGGCCCGAGCGACGACCCCGACGCCGCCGTCGACGACGGGATGATCGCCGAATTCGTGGTGGACGGCGACGAACTCGCCGACGACGCCGGACGCCTGGTCAACGCGGCCGTCGACACCCTGCGTGCCGACGGCTACGAGACCGCCACCTGGTGGGTCCGAAGCCACGACGACGCCCTGCGCGGATTCCTCGTCGAATGCGGGTGGGCCGCCGATGGCGCCCACCGTGCCCTCGGCTTCGAGGAGGAGACGGAGGCCATCAAGCAGGTGCGCATGATGACCCGGATCGGATCAGAGCCCGAGGACTGACTCCATCCCCACCGTCAGGCCCGGATGGGCGATGACGTGCCGGATCCCGGCCAGCACCCCGGGCATGAAACTGGCCCGGTCGTAGCTGTCGTGCCGGATGGTGAGGGTCTCCCCCGCCGTGCCCAGCAACACCTCCTGATGGGCGACGAGCCCCATCAACCGCACCCCGTGGACATGGATGCCATCCACCACGGCTCCCCGGGCACCGTCGTCGTGGACCGTGGCATCGGGCACCGGGCCCATCCCCGCCGCCTCACGTGCAGCCGCGACCCCCTGCGCCGTCGAGGTCGCCGTACCCGACGGCGCATCAGCCTTGTTCGGGTGGTGCAGCTCAACGATCTCCACACTCGGGTAGAACGGTGCCGCCTTCGCCGCGAACTGCATCATCAGCACCGCCCCGATGGAGAAGTTCGACGCGATGAGCACTCCCACCTCGGGATGCGCCGCGCACAGTTCCCGGACCCGGTCCAATCGCTCCGGGGTGAACCCCGTGGTGCCGATGACCATGCTGATTCCCCGTCCGAGGCACCACTCGATGTTGCCCATCACCGAGTCCGGGTGGGTGAAGTCCACCGCCACCTGGGCCCGGCCGATCTGTTCACGGGGCTCACCGATGTCCACCCCGGCGATGGCATTCATGTCCGGTGCCTGGGTCACGGCCCGCACCACCTCCGAGCCCATCCGTCCACTCGAGCCGAAGATCCCGACCAGGATTTTGTCCATCTGTCTTCCCTTCCATCATCGACAGGGCACCAGTCAACCAGTTTTCACGGCTCACAGGACCCGAACAGGCAGGACGGCCGGGAGCGCACCCGCTCCCGGCCGTCACTGTCACACCGTCATTCCTTCTCGGAGTCCTCGGACTCCTCCACCACGGGGATCAGGCTCAGCTTGCCGCGGTCGTCGATCTCGGAGATCTCCACCTGCAGCTTCTGACCGACCGAGACCACGTCCTCGACGTCCTCCACCCGCTTGCCACCGGCCAGGGCACGCAGCTTGCTGATGTGCAGCAGACCGTCCTTGCCGGGCAGCAGCGAGACGAAGGCGCCGAACGTGGTGATCTTCACCACCGTGCCGAGGTAACGCTCGCCCTTCTCCGGCAGGTGCGGGTTCGCGATCGCGTTGATCGCGGCGACGGCGGCCTCCGCGGCCTCGCCGGTCTCGGCCCCGACGTAGATCGTGCCGTCGTCCTCGATGGCGATGTTCGCGCCCGTGTCGTCCTGGATCTGGTTGATGACCTTGCCCTTGGGGCCGATGACCTCACCGATCTTGTCCACCGGGATGCGGATGGTCACGATGCGCGGAGCGTACGGGCTCATCTCATCCGGGGTGTCGATGGCCTCACCCATCACCTCGAGCAGGGTGTGGCGGGCCTCGCGGGCCTGGAGCAGTGCCTTCTGCAGCTCAGCCGCGGGAATGCCGTTGAGTTTCGTGTCGAGCTGCAACGCCGTCACGAAGTCCTTGGTGCCGGCCACCTTGAAGTCCATGTCACCCAGGGCGTCCTCGGCCCCCAGGATGTCGGTGAGCGCCACGTACTTCGTCTCACCGTCGATCTCCTCGCTCATCAGACCCATGGCGATGCCGGCGACGGGAGCCTTCAGCGGGACGCCCGCATTGAGCAGGGACAACGTCGAGGCGCACACCGACCCCATCGAGGTGGAACCGTTCGACCCCAGTGCCTCGGAGACCTGACGGATGGCGTAGGGGAACTCCTCACGGGTCGGCAGCACCGGGAACAGGGCCCGCTCCGCCAGTGCCCCGTGACCGATCTCACGACGCTTCGGGGAACCGACGCGTCCCGTCTCACCCGTCGAGAACGGCGGGAAGTTGTAGTTGTGCATGTAGCGCTTGGTCGTCTCCGGGGACAGGGAGTCGATCTTCTGTTCCAGGTCCAGCATGTTGAGTGTCGAGACACCGAGGATCTGGGTCTCGCCACGCTGGAACAGGGCCGAACCGTGGACCCGGGGGATGACAGCGACCTCCGCCGACAGGGTACGGATGTCCCGGGTGCCGCGTCCGTCGATGCGAATCCCCTCGGTGAGGGTGCGGTGACGCACGATCTGCTTCGTCAACGACTTCAACGCAGCTGAGATCTCGTTGCCCCGATCCTCGAACCTCTCCGCGAGCTGCTCGGTGACATCGGCGCGGATGGCGTGGGTGGCCTCGTCCCGGTCCTGTTTGCCGGGGATCTGCATGGCCTCGGCGATCCTCGTCGAGGCCAATTCCTCGACGGCGGCGAAGACATCGTCCTCGTAGTCGCGGAAGACCGGGAAGTCGTAGGTCTCCTTCGGCAGCTTGGCCTTCAGCTCCGACTGGGCGTCACAGAGGATCTTGATGAACGGCTTCGCGGCCTCCAGCCCCTGGCCGACGACCTCCTCGGTGGGCGCGGTCTTCCCGGCGCGGACGTTCTCCCAGGTGGCCTCGGTACCACCGGCCTCGACCATCATGATCGCCACGTCGCCGTCGGCCAGCACCCGCCCCGCGACCACCATCTGGAAGGAGGAACGGGCCACCTGCTCGACCGTCGGGAAGCACACCCAGGTCTCGTCGATCAGGGCGATGCGGATACCACCGATGGGACCGGAGAACGGCAGCCCGGCCAGCGTGGTGGACATCGAGGCCGCGTTGATGGCCACGACATCGTAGTAGTGCTTCGGGTTCAGCGACAGGACGTCGACGATGACCTGGACCTCGTTGCGCAGCCCCTTGACGAAGGCAGGACGCAGGGGTCGGTCGATGAGCCGGGCAGCCAGGATGGCGGCCTCGCCGGGGCGTCCCTCGCGACGGAAGAACGAGCCGGGGATGCGCCCGGCAGCATACATCCGCTCCTCGATGTCGACGGTGAGCGGGAAGAAGTCGATGGCGTCACGCGGCGCCTTGGCCGCGGTCGTCGCGGCGAGCAACATCGTGTCGCCGTCCAGGTACACGGCCGCGGATCCATCGGCCTGCTGGGCGAGGATGCCGGATTCGAAACGAATGACGTGACGACCGTACTTGCCGTTGTCGATGACGGCTTCGGTGTATTCGAGACCAGGTCCTTCCATGGACAAAGCTGGCTCCTTTCGGTGGTTTGGCTGCCCGCAGGTCACGGCCAGGCCGCCAGTTCCACCGGCCTTCGATCGAGGCGCGCGGGGCCGTCACCGGACCCGAGAGCCACTACCGAGGACCAGGTGAGACCTCCTGGCGAGCAGCTGAGACGATTTGACGTGGAATTGTTCAACGGAAATCCTACCGGTTTCCCGTCAGAATGCACGAGCGGCAGCCCCACGAGGGTGGGGCTGCCACTTCAGGTGCTGAGGAGATGCTCAGATCAACGACGCAGGCCGAGGCGGGCGATGAGCTCGCGGTAGTGCTCGACGTCCTCACGGGCCACGTAGTTGAGCAGACGGCGGCGCTGGCCGACCATCAGCATCAGACCACGACGGCTGTGGTGGTCACCCTTGTGGACCTTGAGGTGCTCCGTCAGGTGGGAGATCCGCTTGGTCAGCAGGGCGATCTGCACGTCCGGCGATCCGGTGTCACCCGGGGTCTTGGCGTACTCTTCGATGATCTTCTTCTTCTCGGCAGCATCCATGTCCATGGGCTCCTTCCGGTTCGCTGCACGGCGCCCCCGTCGCGGGTGCTGTCGGGGCTCTTACAAGACCGTGGCCGATCTACGGCAACTACGACAGACTATCACCGGATGCCGCTGGCACCCAATCGTCGCCCATCCGGCTGACCCCGATGAGGACAGACGCTAAGGTGACGGCTATTCGCTCCACACGAGAGGACCCTGCCATGGCCGTCATCGTCCGCCCCGTCACCGAAGCCGACCTGCCCGCGCTGCGGGAACAGCAGGTGCGCCCGGAACTCGGCCTGGTCGACGAGCACTTCGCTGCCGCCAGGGCCGGAACCCTGATCTTCGCCGTCGCCGTCGAGGGTGAGGAACTGCTCGGTACGGCCCTGCTCGACTTCGGCCCCGAGGCCCTGGTGCCCGAGCTGCGCAACATGTTCGTCCAGCCCCGGGCACGTCGTCGCGGTGCCGGACGCGCCCTGACCTCCTGGGTCGAGGACCAGGCCCGCTCCGCCGGGTACCGCGAGGTCCACCTGGCGGTGGACCCCAACAACGAGAAGGCGATCCCGCTCTACGTGTCGCTGGACTACCTGCCCACCGGGGAGCACATCCTGGTGGAGACCCCCGAGGTGCCCCAGGTCGTCGAGGGCCTGGAACCCAGCCGCCACTACGCGATCTACAGGAAGTCCCTGTTCACGAGCTGACCGGACCCGCCTCCGACAGTCCGAGGAGCCTGCGGCACTCCGCGACGTCGAGCTGCATCTGGTCGATCAACTGCTCGACCCCGTCGAAACGCACCTGACCGCGCAGTCTGGCCACGAAGTCCACGTCGATGTGCACCCCGTACAGCTCCAGGTCCACCCGGTCCAGGACATGGGTCTCCACCCGACGGTCGACGCCCTCGAAGGTCGGGTTCGAGCCGACGGAGATCGCCGCGGGCAGTCGCTCCCCTCCCCGGGGGGTCAGCCACCCCGCGTAGACACCGTCGGCAGGCACCACCATCTCATCCGGGACGATGAGGTTCGCGGTGGGGAACCCCAGCTCCCGTCCCCGCTGGTCGCCGACCACCACGACCCCGCTGAACCGGAACCAACGACCGAGGTGCTCGGCCACCAGTTCGACGTCCCCGGAGTCCAGGGCGCTGCGGATCAGGCTGGAGCACGTGGTCTGCTCATGGAGGGCCGCGAGCTCGAGGGCACGGACCTCGAAACGTCCGGCGGCCAGCTCACGCAGGGCAGCGACATCGCCTGCGGCCCGGTGCCCGAACCGGAAGTTCTCCCCCACCACCACCACCCGTGGTTCCAGGGGCACCACGAACCGCTCGACGAACTCCTCGGGACTCATCGCGGCCACCTTCTCGTCGAAGCGCACCACCCGCACCTCACGTGCTCCCGCAGCCTTGAGCAGATCGATGCGTTGCTCGAGACCGGTCACGAGTTTCGGCGCGGCCTCCGGGCGAAGCACCGTCAACGGGTGTGGCCAGAAGGTGATGACGACGAGCTCGTCATCACCACGCTCGGCCTGCAGGACGCTCTGATGACCACGGTGGACACCATCGAAGTTGCCGATGGCCACGATGCGGTTTCCACGATTCACGGCCCATACGTTAGCTGGCGCGGACCTCACTCGCACCCGCATGCACGAACGCCGCCCGGTACGGTCGTACCGGGCGGCGTTCGTCCGAGCGTCTCAGCCCTCCTCGAGCACGACGTACAGCTGCCGGGGTCCGTGCACTCCCTCGACCCGGCTCAGCTCGATGTCACTGGTCGCCGAGCCGCCACTGATCCAGGTGACGGGCTGACCGGCGACGACGGCGGGCTTCAACCGGTGGACCGCTTCGGGGACGTCCGAGACCACCGTCTCGGCACGAACCACGCACACGTGACGGTCCGGGACCAGCGTCAGGGCACGCCGTCCCTGGTCAGCCGAGTGGTCCAGCGCGATGGTCCCGGTCTCCGCCATCGAGACCGCGGAGCCGGTGAGCACCGCGTCGATGTCGTTGAGCTGCTGGTGGCTCAGCTGGGTGTCGCGCACCACCTCCAGACCCGCCACCGTCACGGCATCGACCCAGCCCTGAGGGGCACCGTCGGGGATCACGACGGTGCGTGCCCCCAGTTCCTTCAGGGCGGTGACGATGGCCTCACCCGTGCCCGAGGCCGGGGTGCGGGTGATGCGGGCCTTGTAGTCGAGGATGTTCTCGACGAAGGTCTCCAGGACGTCCTCCAGCGGGGTGGGCTGGTCGTAGGCCCAGGTGACGGGGACGTCCTTGACCGGGTCCTTCTCCTTGATGTCCTTGGTGGCCTCACGGATCCGGGCCAGGATCTCCTCACGTGCGCTCACTTCGAGGCCTCCTCTCGTTCCTTCCACCAGTCACGGAAGGTCTGTTTCGGTGGTACGGGCAGGTCACGGGCATTGCTCCACCCGGAGGCCGGCCATGGCAGTGGACCGAAGTGGGACCGTTTGCGGAACAGTCGTCCCGCCATCTTGCTGAAGAACTGGATGAAGGCCAGGTTGCGTCCCTTCGCGAAGATCCAGGCCACCACCTTGAAGATCAGCGACTCGACCGTCGGGCGATGTGCGGTCTTCTTCTGCACCACCTTGTTGCGCATGTGGACCAGGATGTCCGAGATCGGGATCTTCACCGGACACACGTCATTGCAGGCACCGCACAACGTGGAGGCGTAGGGCAGGGACTTGTCGACATCGGAGGCGACCCCTCGCAACTGAGGGGTGAGGATGGCGCCGATGGGGCCGGGGTAGACCGAGCCGTAGGAGTGCCCTCCGACCCGCTCGTAGACGGGGCACACGTTCATGCACGCCGAGCAGCGGATGCAGCGCAGCGCCTCCCGACCCACCGGGTCGGAGAGCACCTTGGTGCGGCCGTTGTCGAGGAGCACGACGTGCAGGTCCTGCGGGCCGTCGCCGGGGGTGACACCGGTCCAGATGGAGGTGTACGGGTTCATCCGCTCACCGGTGGAGCTTCGCGGCAGCAGCCGCAGGAACACCTCGAGGTCCTCGAAGGTCGGCACGAGCTTCTCGATGCCCACCACGGAGATGAGGGTCTCCGGCAGGGTCAGACACATGCGTCCGTTGCCCTCGGACTCGACGATGACCAGCGAGCCCGTCTCCGCGACGATGAAGTTGCCGCCCGAGACGGCCACCTTGGCGCGCAGGAACTTCTCCCTGAGGTGCGTGCGGGCCGCGCCCGCCAGTTCCGGCGGGTTGTCACTGATGCCCTCGGGTGCGGGGGTGCCCCACTGTCCCATCTCCTCCAGGAAGATCTCCCGGACCTCGGAGCGGTTGCGGTGGATGGCCGGCACGAGGATGTGGGACGGCCGGTCGTGGCCCAGCTGGACGATGAGCTCGGCCAGATCGGTCTCCCAGGAGGCGATCCCTGCCTCCTCCAGGGCCTCGTTGAGGTCGATCTCCTGGGTGGCCATCGACTTGATCTTGACCACCTCCTGGGTGTTCTTGCTGCGCACCAGGTCGATGACGATCCGGTTCGCCTCCTCGGCGTCGCGGGCCCAGTGGACCTTGATGCCGGCGGCGGTCATGGCGGCCTCGGCCTGGATCAGGTACTGGTCGAGGTGCCGCCCCACCCGGTTCTTGATCTGCTCCCCGGCCTCGCGCAGTTCCTCCCAGTTCGCCACCTCTGAGGCGCGAGTGGCCCGCTTGGCACGGATCACGGAGGTGGCGTGGTGGAGGTTCTTGCGCAGCTGCTGGTTGTCCAGTGCACTCTTGACGGCCTTCGGGAAGGCGGGCATCCCCAGATAGGTGCCGGACGGTGGTGCCGGGGTGAGTCGCCTGCGAGTCTCGGTGACGGTCATGCTGCTTCTCCTTCCGTGTGGGCCAGGATCTCGGCCAGGTGGATCGGCTTGACCCCGGCCTTCATCCGGTGGAGCAGGCCGGTGATGTGCATCAGGCAGGCGTTGTCGCCGGTGACGACGTACTCCGCGCCCGTCGACTTGACGTTGCGGGCCTTGTCAGAGCCCATCGCGACGGAGACATCGGGGTTCTTGACGGAGAACGTCCCACCGAAGCCGCAGCATTGGTCCGCATCGGGCAGTGGTGCCAGATCGATGCCCCGAACCGCCTGGAGCAGCTGGTAGGGCCGGTCCCCCACCTTCGCCACACGTGCGGAGTGGCAGGTCGGGTGGTAGGTGACGCGGTGCGGGAAGTACGCACCGACATCGGTGACACCGAGCACGTCGACGAGGAACTCCGTGAAGTCGTAGGAACGCTTCACCAGCTCATCCGCGGTCTTCTTCAGTCCCGCGTCACCGGCACGTTCGGCGAGCATCGGGTGCTGGTGTCGCACCGCACCGACGCAGGAGCCGGACGGCCCGACGATGTAGTCGTAACCCTCGAAGGCCCGGGCGTAGCTCTTCACGGAGGTCAGGGCCTCCTTGAAGTAGCCGGTGTTGGTGTGCATCTGCCCACAGCAGGTCTGCTCCTTGGGGAACACGACCGTGCAGCCGAGGCGCTCCAACACCTTGACCACCGCGATGGGGGTGGTGGGGAACAGCGTGTCGTTGAGACAGGTGGCGAACAGGGCCACCGTCTTTCCGGTTCCAGGTGCCATGTCTCTCTCCTTGTTGACGAGGCAGTCCAGTAGGGGTTCAGGGAAGCAGCCAGCTGAGCACCGGGGTGGACATCAACCCGGAGATCACGCAGAGCAGGATGAGCAGGATGAAGCTCCAGGCGATGATGCGGCGCAGGATGGCCGACTCGCTGCCGGCCAGGCCGATTGCGCTGGCGGCGATCGCGAGGGACTGTGGCGAGATCATCTTGCCCACGACACCGCCGGCGGCATTGGAGCCGACGAGCAGGGCCCGCATCTTCTCCACGCCCAGCGCCGAGGCATCACCGATCTGCTGACCCACACCGGACTGGAGGTTGGAGAACAGGATGTTGGCCGAGGTGTCGGAGCCGGTGACATAGGTGCCGATCCAGCCGAGCACAGGCGCGAAGAATGGGTAGATGGCTCCTGCCCCGGCGAAGAACATGCCGAGTGCCAGCGTCTGACCGGAGTCGCCCATCACGTAGGCCAGGGCCACCACCGAGCCGATGGTCAGCATGGCGAACTTCATCTTCTTGACATTGACCCACAGCTCCTTGAACAGGTCCGACACCGAGACCCGGTAGACCACTGCGGTCAACACCGCCACCAGGGCGAGCAGGATGCCCGGGGTCGATGCCCAGGCGAAGGTGTAGCTCTGGTGCGAGGAAGCAGCGCCATTCACGTCGAGGAGCCCGTCGAGCCCCGGCCAGGCGAACGCGATGTCCCCCTTCTTCAAGAAGCTCTTGATGGCCGGGACGGCTGCCAGACCAAAGATCACGATGACCATGAGGTAGGGCACGAGGGCCATGAAGATGCGGCCGCCGGTGAGGTTGGAGGTGTCGGGTGCCTGGGCCTCGACCGGCTCGGTCTCCAGTTCCGGATCGACCGCCTGACCGATGCGGGGGATGGCCTCCGCCCCACCCTGGGCCTTCCAGACGCGGGTGAAGACGATGGCCACACCGACGGTGACCACGGCGGCGATGAGCTCGGTCAGGTTGTACAGCGGGGTGGCCGAGACGATCCACTTGACCACGCCGAAGGTGATGCCGACGACGAGCCCGACGGGCCAGCACTGCGTGACCCCCTGCTTGCCGTCCATGACCGCCAGCAGCAGGAAGGGCACCACGAGGCAGAGCATCGCGGTGATCTGACCCGTGATCGGCGAGATCGCCAGCACGTTGTCCCCGAACCCACCGGTCTTCGCGGCCATCAGCACCGGAAGACCGACGGCACCGAAGGCCACGGGAACCGTGTTGGCCAGCAGGGCGATCAGAGCCGCCCGGATCTTGGAGAAACCGATGGCCACGAGCATCACCGCAGTGATGGCGACGGGAGCCCCGAAACCGGCCAGGGCCTCCAGCAGACCACCGAAGCAGAAGGCGATCAGCAGTCCCAGCACCCGGGGGTCGTCGCTGATGAGGAAGAAGGTGTTGCGCAGGTCCTCGAAGCGTCCTGAGATGACCGTCACCTGGTACATCCAGATCGCCATGAGCAGGATCCACACAATGGGGAACAGGCCGTAGATGAAACCGTGGACGCTGGTCGACAGCGCCATGAGGGCGGGCATCTTGAAGGCCAGGACGGCCACGAGGAACGCGAGTGCCCAGGAGACGGCACCTGCCACGTGTGCCTTCCACCTGAGCGCGCCCAGCGTGATGAGCATGCAGGCGATCGGGATGAGCGCCACCAGTGCCGAGAGCCATTGGGCCCCCAGCGGGTTCAGTGAGGGTTGGAAGCCCTCCAGCAGGATCCACATGGGTTGAACTCCATCGTCCGCCGGGCCCACCGCGGACCCGAATTGGTCCGACCTTAACATCTCCAGCTTCGCGACACGCTGTCGGGGTGGCAAAAGGTCCGACCGACCTGCGCACATGCCTGCATCAGGCACCTCGGAGGTGCCAGAATGAGAGCGTGTCCATTGACGAACGCAAGGCCCACCAGCTCGCCCTCGACCACATCGAGAGCGAGCTGCTGACGGGGAACTACCCCGTCGGCACGAAACTGCCTTCGGAACGGGAACTCGCCGAACAGCTGGGAGTCAGCCGTGGTGCCGTGCGTGAGGCCATCCGGGTGCTGCAGGCCCAGGGCATCCTCGAGTCCCTGCCCGGCCCCGGCCGAGGCACCCGCATCATCGCCGGCCACACCGAGGCCCTGGGCAGGCTCCTCCGCCTCCACCTGGCGGTCACCACCACCTCGGCTGCCGACCTCACCGAGACCCGCAGCGCCCTGGAACGCGCCACCGCGTCCCTCGCAGCCCGGCACCGGGACACCACCGCCCTGAAACGCATGTCAGAGCTGATGGCACGCATGGACGACGAGTGCGAACTCACCCCGTTCAACCTGCTGGACACCGAGTTCCACCTCGAGATCGCACAGGCCGCCCGGCACTCCTTCATCGGCGATCTCACCTGCGCCATCAGATTGGCCCTCCGGGACCCCATCCACCGCGCCTCCGTCGCCATGCCCAACTGGCAGGACCTGCGCTCGACGCTCTGCAGTCAGCATCGCGGCATCCTGGAGGCCATCAGTGATGGTGACCAGGAAACCGCCGCTGAACGGATGGACGAACACATCCGCAGCGCCTACGCGATCCTCAGACCTGAACTGTGAGTCACACCAGCACCGCGATGGGGCGCGCACCCTCGCCGTCGGGACGGTAGAGCCCCAGCAGCTCACCTTCCGGTGAGACCAGTCCCGTGACGGCCGCCGGAACCGATCGAGTGATGCGACGGCCGAACCGGACATCCGCCGAGGTGGCCTCATCCAGATCCAGGCAGGGGAAACTCAACCGCGCGGCGGTCGCCATCGCCATCAGCTCCGGGGGTTCCTCCCCCAGCTCCACGGCGAGCGACAGGTCATAGGCCCCGATGCGGGTACGACGCAGCGAGGTGAGGTGACCACCCACCCCGAGCGAGGCGCCCAGGTCACGGGCGATGGCCCGGATGTAGGTGCCGGAGCTGCACTCCACGTCGACGTCCAGCTCCAGCACACCGTCACCGGGGCGGGACGCCAGGACCTCCAGACGTGAGACCTCGACCTCACGGGCCTTCAGCTCCACCTCCACCCCCTGCCGCACCAGGTCGTAGGCCCGCCTGCCCCGCACCTTGATCGCAGAGACCGCGGAAGGCACCTGGGAGATGACCCCCCTGAGCGGCTGCAGGGCCTGTTCGACCTCCTGCGGTGCCAGCCCGCTGGCATCGGCGACGACCTGCACCTCACCGTCGGCGTCATCGGTGGTTGATGACTCCCCCAGACGGATGGTGGCCAGGTACCGCTTGTCATGGAGCGCCAGGTGACCGAGCAACCGGGTGGCCCGGTTCACCCCCAGGATCAGCACCCCGGTCGCCATCGGGTCGAGGGTACCGGCATGACCGATCCTCCGCGTGCCGAGCAACCGGCGGAGCCTCCCCACCACCTGGTGTGAGGTCAACCCCGCCGGTTTGTCGACGACGACGATCCCGGAGGCCGAGGTCACTCGTCCTCGTCGGTCTCGCGTGGCCTCTGGTAGGGGTCCGCCTCACCCGCGAAGGACTTGCCGACGGCCTGCGCGGCCACCTCCGCATCCTGGGCGGCCGCCCGGGCCAGCAGGTCCTCGATGCTGCGCGCCGCCTCAGGGGTGGCATCCATCACGAAGGTGAGCGACGGCGTGTGTCGCAGACCCAGCTGGGAGCCGAGGGTCGATCGCAGCATCCCCGTCGCCGAGGTCAACGCGGCAGCCGTTCCAGCACGGTCGGAGTCATCCCCCATCACCGTGTAGAACACCGTCGCCTCCCGGTTGTCACCGGTCAGCCTGACATCGGTGAGGGTGACGAAACCGAGCCTCGGGTCCTTCACCCGCCGCTCGATGGCGGAGGCGAGGATCACCTTGATCTGGTCAGCAAGTTTGGCATTCCTTGGATTGGGCATCTCATCCTTTCCGTCAGGAGCGCTCGCGCTCGACCATCTCGAAGGTCTCGACGACATCCCCGATCTTGATGTCGCCGTATCCGCCCAGCGTCATACCGCACTCGAAGCCCTCACGGACCTCGGTGACGTCGTCCTTCTCACGCCGGAGCGAGGCGATGGAGGTCTCCGCCACGACGATGCCGTCGCGCAGCAGCCTGGCCTTCTGGTTCCTCTTGATGGCACCACTGAGGACCATGCAGCCCGCGATGTTGCCGAACTTGGAGGAGCGGAAGATCTCCCGGATCTCGGCCTGACCACGGATCTCCTCGGCGAAGATCGGCTTGAGCATGCCCTTGAGGGCTGCCTCGATCTCGTCGATGGCGGCGTAGATGACCGAGTGGTAGCGGATGTCCACGTTCTCGCGGTCCGCCAGCTGGGCCGCATGGGCCGTCGCACGGACGTTGAAGCCGATGATGACGGCCTTCGACGCAGCAGCCAACGACACGTTGGTCTCGGTGATCGCACCGACACCGCGGTCGATGACCCTGAGGCTGACCTCGTCGCCGACGTCGATCTGGGACAGCGCGTCCTCCAGGGCCTCGACGGAACCGGCGCCGTCACCCTTGAGGATGAGCAGCAGCTCCTGGGTCTCGCCCTTCTGAAGTTCGTCGAACAGCTGGTCGAGGGTCTTGCGACGGCTCGTCTTGGCCTGCTGGGCCGCCCGCATCCGTGCCTCACGCTTGTCCGCGATCTGACGGGCCTTGCGGTCGTCCTCGACGACCAGGAAGTTGTCACCGGCTCCCGGAACCGCGGTCAGACCGAGCACCTGGACGGGCATCGACGGCGGGGCCTCGGTGACGTTGTCACCCTGGTCGTCGATGAGGGCACGGACCCGGCCATGGGCCGAACCGGCGACGATGGAGTCGCCGATCCGCAGGGTCCCACGATGCACCAGGACCGTGGCCACAGGGCCGCGTCCCTTGTCGAGGTGGGCCTCGATGGCCACGCCCTGGGCGGGCATGTCCGGGTTGGCCCGCAGGTCGAGGGCCGCGTCGGCGGTGAGCACGATGGCCTCCAGGAGGTTGTCCAGGCCCTGTTTCGTGACCGCGGAGACATCGACGAACTGGGTGTCGCCGCCGTACTCCTCGGGCACGACCCCGAACTCGGACAACTGGCCGCGCACCCGGACCGGGTCAGCAGTCGGCTTGTCCACCTTGTTGACCGCCACGACGATCGGCACGTCGGCCGCCTTCGCGTGGTTGAGGGCCTCGATGGTCTGGGGCATCACACCGTCATCGGCTGCCACGACGAGCACCGCGATGTCGGTGGACTTCGCACCACGGGCACGCATCGCGGTGAACGCCTCGTGGCCCGGGGTGTCGATGAAGGTGATGGCGCGCTCCTCGCCGTCGACCTCGGTCTCCACCTGGTAGGCGCCGATGGCCTGGGTGATGCCACCTGCCTCCCCTGCCACCACGTTGGTGTGACGCAGCGCATCCAGCAGCTTCGTCTTGCCGTGGTCGACGTGACCCATGACGGTCACGACCGGCGGCCGGGCCCGGAGGTCGTCCTCATCACCGATGTTCTCGCCGAACTCCAGGTCGAACGACTCCAGCAGCTCGCGGTCCTCGTCCTCCGGCGAGACGACCTCGATGTTGTAGTCGAGTTCCGCCCCCAGCACCTCCAGGGTGTCATCGGCGACCGACTGGGTGGCGGTGACCATCTCACCCAGGTGGAACAACACCTGGACCAGGGAGGCCGGCTCGACACCGATCTTCTCCGCGAGGTCCGTCAGCGAGGCACCGCGGCGCAGCCGAACCGTCTGGCCGTCGCCCTTGCGGACGCGCACACCGCCGATCGACGGTGCCTCCATCTGATCGAACTCCTGCCTGCGCTGCTTCTTCGACTTGCGGCCACGCCTGCCACCGGCACCACCGCGGCCGAACGCACCCTGGGTGGATCCACCACGGCCACGGCCGCCGCCACCGGGACGACCCGCGCCGCCGCCCATCGGGGGACCACCGAAGCCACCGCCACCGCCGGGACGACCGCCGCCCCCACCGCCGGGACGACCGCGCCCCGGTGCCGGACGGTTGGAACCCCGCACGGCAGCCTGCCCGAGGTTCGAGTTCTGGGTCTTCGGCATCATGGCCGGGTTCGGGCGTGGCAGACCACCGGTCCCACCGGGGCGTGGCATCCGCTGCTGCTCACCGGGACGGGGTGCCGTGCCTGCCGCACCGCCCTCAGGTCGACGCTGGGCACCGGGTCGCCCGACCCCCATGCCCTGGGACGCGGAGAAGGGGTTGTTCCCGGGCCGTGGGGTACCGGGACGACGTGCACCTGCTCCGGGAGCCTGGCCCGGACGCGGTCCGGGACGCGCCGCCGGACGGGGTGCGGGGGTCTTCTCCGTCTCCGCGGGACGAGGGGTGGCCTCCTCCTGACGCGGCGCACCCGGGGTCGGTCGCGGTCCCGGGGTCGCCGGGCGGTTGCCACCGGGACGGTTCGCCCCTGGCCGGGGGGCCGGGGTGGGTCGCGAGGTGTCGGCGGTCTGACTCACCGTCGGTGCACCGGGTGTGGCGACCGGCTTGGCGGGAGCGCTGGGGTCCGCGCCGACCCCGGGTTTCGGGGCAGCCGGACGGGGCGACGGCTTGGCAGCCTGCTTCGCAGGGGCTGACGGTTTGGGTGCCTTCGGGGTGGGAACGGGCTTCTGGGCAGCCGTCGGCTTCGCCGGTTCCGGAGTGGGGGCGGACGCGGGCTCCGGGGCGTAGGCCTCACGGATCCTGCGCACGACGGGAGCCTCAAGGGTCGATGACGGGCTGCTGACGAATTCGCCCATCTCCTTGAGCTTCCCGAGAAGTTCCTTGCTGGTGATCCCGATCTCTTTTGCGATCTCGTGGACGCGGGGCTTGGCCACTTGTCTCCTTGTGTCAGGGCCGCCGAACACACGTCCAAGGGCCCACTAGTTGGTTTGCTGGGTCATCTCATGTACTTCATCGAGTGGTCATGAGCGTTAACTCACTTTCTGGGAGCGCAGCAGGGCTGCACATACGACTGGCCCTGCGGAGTTTGACGAGGGCCAGCGGGTATTCTACCGCGCGAAGGGCGTCAAAGGCCAACCGGAGGGGCCTGCTGGAGCATCTGCTCCAAGGCGGTCGACAGCCTCACTCCCCCACCGAAGCAGCGCCGGAAGGCCTGCCGCTTGAGCGCCACCGGGAGACAGCCCCGGTGCAGATAGGCGCCACGCCCCTCCAGGCGTGGCCGCGTGGCGTCAACGAGTTCCTCACCGACACGCACGATGCGCACCAGCGCGGACTGGTCGTCACGTCGTCGACATCCGATGCAGGTGCGTTGAGGTTCCACCCCCTCAGGATCTCACACCTCCTCTGCAGCTCGGGCACAGCTTCCGCACAACAACGCCGTCAAGAGTTGAACCATCAGTCGGAGAGACCGCCTGATGGAAGGAAAGAGGTATGTCGACCATGAAGAAGCTCGTCATGACCGGAGCCGCCGTCCTGGCAACCGCCGGGATCGGACTCGGCGCAGCCCAGCTGGCCAGTGCCGACACCACCACGACACCTGAACCGAGCGTCTCCGGCACCACGGAGTCGAGCGCCCCCGGAAAACCGCAGGTCAAGGGCGGTGACCGACAGGGCCACCCAGGTGGTCACCGGGGCGGTCTCGACACCAAGGCCCTGGCCGAGAAGCTCGGTGTCGAGGAGCAGGCAGTCCAGGAGGCCCTGGAATCCCTGAGACCCACGAAGCAGGACAAGAGCGAGCAGGGCACCCCGCCGCAGCAGGAGGACAGGAGCACCCGCGAGACGGCCCTGGCGAAAGGCCTGGCCGAGAAGCTCGGCCTCGATGAGGCCACCGTCTCCTCGGCACTGTCCGAACTCCGGGCTGCCGCCGACGCCGATCGCGCCGCTCGGGTGAAGCAGACCCTCGACGAGGCCGTCACGGGCGGCACCTTGACCCAGGCTGAGGCCGATGCCGTCGCGAAGGCGGCCGAGGCCGGCCTCGTCGAGGTGCGAGGAGGTGGTCGTCGCTGACCCCTGGGAGACCTCGTGGGGACGCCGGTTCACCCCCTGCCGGCGTCCCCACGACTCACCTCAGGTCGTGACGTCCGGCTGGATGTCGATCCGCCACCCCGTCAACCGCGCCGCGAGCCGGGCGTTCTGGCCTTCCCGACCGATGGCCAGTGACAGCTGGTAGTCCGGCACGATGGCCCGGCAGGTGTTGGCGGTCCGATCGACGACCGTGACCGAGAGCACCTTCGCCGGTGACAGTGCGGCAGCGACGAACTTCGTCGGGTCCTCCGACCAGTCCACGATGTCGATCTTCTCGTCGTTCAACTCATTGGTGACGGCACGGACCCGCTGGCCCATCGGACCGATGCAGGCCCCCTTCGCGGAGACGTCAGGGTTGTGACTGACCACCGCGATCTTCGAACGGTGACCGGCCTCCCGTGCGACCTCCTTGATCTCGACGACCCCCTGGGCGATCTCAGGCACCTCGAGGGCGAACAACTTGCGGACCAGGTTCGGGTGGGTCCGGGAGACCACCACCTGTGGTCCACGGGCCTCGCGACGGACACTGACGACGTAGACCCGGATCCTTCGCCCGTGGGAGTAGTCCTCACCGGGCACCTGCTCGGCCAACGGCATGATCGCCTCGAGTGCTCCCAGGTCGACGCGCACCGCGCGGGAGTCCCGGTCGGCCTGGATGACACCGGTGAGGATGTCTCCCTCCGAGCCTGAGAAGTGTCCGTACTTCTGGTCGTCCTCGGCCTCACGGATCCGCTGGAAGATGACCTGCCTGGCCGTGGAGGCCGCAACCCGACCGAAGTCCTCCGGTGTGCAGTCGTAGTAACCGATGACGTTGTCGTCGTCATCGAACTCCGGGGCGAGCACGGCCACCTTCCCGGACTTGCGCTCCACCTCGACCTTGACGCCCTTGAGCGGATGTTCCGTCTTCTGGTAGGCGTTCAGCAGTGCGTCCTCGAGCGTCTTGACCAGGTAGTCCATCGGGATCTCCTTGTCACGCTCGATGATGCGCAACGCAGCCATGTCGATGTCCATGTCAGACCTCCTCTTCCTCGTTGTCGTCCCCGGGCAGGGCGAATTCCTTCGGCGGATTCATCTCCACCTGGACCACGGCCCTGCGGATGTCGTCCAGGGGGATCTCACGTTCTGCACCGTCGACCCGGAGTCGGACGGCGTCGTCGCTGGCACCGACGATCCGTCCGGTGATCCCCTCATCGGCGAGGGTCAGCTTCACCAGACGTCCATGGTTGCGGCGGTAGTGCTTGGGTTCGGTGAGTGGCTTGCCGACCCCCCGGCTGGAGACCTCCAGGGTGTAGGGAGCAGCACCGACGGCGTCGGTGGCATCCAGGGCGGCCGAGATCTGGGCCGAGGCCGCCGAGATGTCATCGAGCAGGGGACCGCGGCCGATCGGGCCGTCACCGTCGACGGTGATCCTCAGGAGGCGCCGCTTTCCGATGGGCGTGACTTCGAGGCTGTCGAGCTCCAGCCCGGCAGACGCCAGGATGGGCTCGACGAGAGCCACGAGTTCTTTGTCTTGCATGTCGCACTCCGATTCGGTTGTGGGTCAGGTTTTCCGACAATCCTACGTCGCAACGTGGTTAGACTGCGGATCATGCCGCTAGACCGTCGCCAACTGCTCACCGTGCTCGGCATCGCATCCCTCGCCGGATGCGCCCCTGATCCGACGATCCACGGCGACCCGGCGCACGTCGCGCCCGCGGAGCCGACCCAGGGCCCCGCCGTGGTCGAGCTCGCCACCGCCCTGGCGGGACTGCAACGGGCCATCGGTGACGAACCCGACCCGTGGCGTGGCGCCGCGACCGCCCAGGTGGAGGAATGGGGGGAGCGACTACGCCTGCTCGAGCCGTTGGAAGGAGGCGACCCCCATTTCCCAGCCCCCACCGCGGGGACGACCGAGGGCCTGGCAGAGGCACTCACCGCGACGACCACAGCCGCGCTGCGTGCTGCGGAGAGTGCCGAGGGACAGGCGATGCGGTTGCTCCACCTGTCGATCCTGGCCGGGGCGACGGGGCTGGGGAACACCGCGCTCCCCCCGGTGACCGATGGTGCTGCCCCGGCCCGTTTCGTCGACGTCCCGACCTCACAGGTGCTCCCCGTGACCTTGAGCCATGTGCTGGCCCTGCTGCAGGGACTGGAACGTGGCCTCGGACTGCTGGGCCGGGACGACCCGGCCAAGGAGCAGGTCGCCACACGGCGTGGTGAGGTACGTCTGCTGCGGAACCGGATCACCGAGGCCATCGGTTCGAACCGGCCACTCCAGGACGCCCACTACGAGCTACCACCCATCGATGCGACGACGTTCGGCCCCGTCTGGGCCGGGCTGGAACTGGCGGTCCTCGGCGGTCTGCTGGGATTGGCCGCGACACAGGACTCCTGGGTGGACCCAGCCGTCTCCCAGGTGTCGAAGGCGCAGGCCGCCGGGGCCCAGCTGCCGACCTGGCCGGGCTGGGTCAGCGGTCCGACCGGCTGAGCGTGATGCCGCGCTCATGTGCGGCATCCTGGGCCAGTGCGGTGACTCGGGTGCCCCGGGCGAGTCGAACCGTCACGCCCCTCGGGAGTCTTGTCACCGCGGCCTCGGTGAGCACCTGATCGTGGTACTCGACATGCCCAGGGCCCGGAGTCGTCCCGGCCGCCCCGGGCAAGGCCCGACACAGCGCCTCATCGAGTCGGTCGGCCGGAACGAGGCTCACCCCGAAGGAGGCGAGTCCCCCCAGGTTCTCACGCAACATCGTCGCGTACCCGGCAGGCATGTCGGGGAACCAGCTGCGTTTGGCGGCCGAATCAGGGCAGGAGCCGTCGACAGCCGCAACCACCGGTTTGCCCATCATGATGAACTCGGCCATCACGTTGGAGGCGAGGCAGTCCCCGATGCCGTGAGCGACCTTGGCGGCGAGGTTGACGGTCATGGTCGGCAGCAGCAGGGCCTCGTGGGTGCGGACCAGCTCCGGTCCGGCAGCGGTCATGCCGATCGAGGCGATCAGTTCCTGGTCCAGGATGCGGCCGGCGGACGGTGTCTGGATCCAGTCGAGTGGCCAACCAGCACAGGTGAGCCGACGAAGACTCCTGACGGCGTCGTCGAAACCCAGCAGCCCACCGGAGAACAGCACCAGCACATGGGGCCGTGAACCGTGTGCCGTGCTCGGTGTCGAACTCATGGTCGCGGGCCCCCTCGTCGTCGCTGGCTGCCTCCGGCTCAACTGTAACGACGGTCCACCACCTCGGTGGTGGACCACTTTGCGACGAAAACCATGACCACCACGAAAGCCGTTGCCACGGGCTCCCAGCACCATTGCGCAGGGAACGAGGCGGGGCCTATCGTGGCTGGAGGCGGGACATCAGAGCCTTCTCGAGACGGAGTGGTCAATGACCGAGTGGACCGACAAGCAGCGGATCATCCAGGAATTCGTGCCTGGCAAACAGGTCACGCTCGCCCATGTCATCGCGAATCCCGACCAGGGCCTGTACCCGAAGATCGGACTGCCCGCCGGGACCCGAGGAGCGATCGGGGTGCTCACCCTCACCCCCGGGGAGGCAGCCGTCATCGCAGCGGACATCGCCACGAAGGCAGCGGGTGTCGAACTGGCCTTCGTCGACCGTTTCTCCGGCTCCCTCCTCATCACCGGACAGCTGGCCGATGTCGAATCCGCGGTGACCGGGATCGTCGCGACAATGCAGGAGATCCTGTCCTTCACCCCGGCACCGCTGACCCGGACATGAGGAACATCCTGCTGGTCGGCAGCATCGGGGCCGGCAAGACCACGTTCCGACAGCGCCTGCAGGGCCTGCCCATCGAGTACGCGAAGACGCAGGCCATCGAGACCTTCGGCAGCACCGTCGACACCCCGGGTGAGTACCTCGAGGTGGGCCGATACAAGCACGCCCTCATGCTGGCCTCCTACGACGTGGACACCGTGGTCCTGATCCAGGCCGCCGACAACGACGACACCCGCTACCCACCCGGCTTCGCCTCATCGTTCAACCGTGAGGTGCTGGGGGTCGTCACCAAGACAGGACTCGCCTCACCGGCACAGATCGAGCAGGCCGTCGCGCATCTGCAGCGGGCCGGGGCGACACCGATCCTGACCGTGGACTCGATCACGGGGGATGGGTTCGACGAGGTGGCGGAGGCGTTGTGCGCGACCACCTGAGGATGTCAGAAGCACCAGAAGGAAGGAGCAGACCGTGAAGGAGTTCCGGCTGATGACGACGGTGAGGTTGGGCCCGGAGGCCCTCACCGCACTGGACCAGTTCCGGGACGAGCCGGTGTTCCTCGTCACCGACGAGTTCCTCACCGGCACCCCCGTCTTCGCGCGGGTGCTGGAGCACCTGGGGAGCCGGGTCACCGTGTTCACCGGGGTGCTGCCGAACCCCGCCACCAAGGAGATCGGGCTCGGCGTCCGCGAGTACGTCGACACGAGACCCCACGTGGTGGTGGCCTACGGTGGCGGTTCGGTGATGGATGCGGCGAAGGTGATGCACAAGGCGGCCCTCGATGCCGGTTTCGGTGCCCCGGCCGGGATCGTCGCCATCCCCACCACCAGCGGGTCCGGTTCCGAGGTGACCTCCTTCGCCGTGGTCACCGACGAGGAGACCCACGTCAAGGTGCCCATCGTCTCCGACGACATGGTGGCGCGCCTGGCCATCCTCGATCCTCACGCCGTGATCGGGGCCCCGGCCCACATCACCGCCGACTCGGGCATGGACGCCCTGACCCACGCCGTCGAGGCCTACGTCGCCCGTGACGCCTGCGACTTCTCCGATGCCCTGGTGGAGAAGGCCGCGGAGTTGATCTTCGCCCACCTGGCGCGATGCCACAGCCACGGTGACGACCTGGAGGCCCGCACCCACATGCACAATGCCGCCTGCATGGCGGCGATGGCCTTCGACAACGTCGGGCTCGGGATCACCCACTCCCTGGCCCATGCCCTGGGCGGGCACTACCCCATCGCCCATGGCAGGTTGAACGCCATGCTGCTGCCGCACGTCATCGAGTTCAACGCGGAACGTTCCCGTCACGCGTTCGAACGCTACGCCCGGCTGGGGCGTCGCCTGTCACCGTCGTCGACAGGGCGGGCAGCGGTGATGACCCTCATCGCTGGGGTGCGGCGGCTCTCCGAACAGCTCCGGCTGCCCACCAGGCTGGGTGAGGCCGGGGTTGCGACGGCGGACCTGCACCGGGAGATCCCCGCCCTCGCCGCGGCCGCCCTCGCCGACGGCTGCACTCCCCCGAATCCTGTGGCGGTCACGGTGGAGGACCTGTCCGGGCTGCTCCGCGCCGTCGCCTGAAACCGCCACCCCGGAAGTCGTGGGATGGAAGAATCGGGCCATGACCGCTGATCTCGTGCTCAATGACTCGTCCCTGCTGCCCGCCGTCGGGTTCGGCCTGTTCCAGGTGCCACCGGAGATCACCGAGCAGGTGGTGCTCGACGGGGTGGCCGCCGGGTACCGGCTGCTGGACGGGGCCGAGTTCTACACCAACGAGGTGGAGGCCGGGCGGGCGCTGGCGCAGGTGGACCGCAGCGATCTCCGGGTGGCGTCGAAGTTCTGGGGCGAGGAGAGCCAGGACCGCGACGCGGTGCTGCGATCCTTCGACGCCTCGGAACGGGCCCTGGACGGACTGGACATCTATCTCATCCACTGGCCGCGGGCCAGCAGGAACCAGTACGTCGATGTGTGGCGCACCCTCATCGAGCTGCGGGACGGTGGCCGAGTGCGCACCATCGGTGTGAGCAACTTCACCGAGGCCCACCTGCAGCGCCTCATCGATGAGACCGGGGTGGTTCCGGCGATCAACCAGGTGGAGACCCACCCGTGGCTGCCCCAGCACGAGCTGCGGGCCTTCCACGCGAGGCACGGCATCGTCACGCAGGCCTGGAGTCCGCTGGGTCGTGGTCGGCTGTTGGAGGACCCCGTCCTTGGGGCCGTGGCGAGACGTCACGGGGTGTCCACCGCCCAGGTCATCGTGAGATGGCATGTCCAGCTCGGCGGGGCGGTGCTCCCCCGCTCGACGAACCCGGATCGGCTGCGGAGCAACCGGCAGATCGAAGGTTTCGTCCTCGACGACCGGGACATGGCCGAGATCGCGACCCTCGACTGCGGACGCCGCACTGGATCGCATCCTGACGATCGTCAGTGACGACCCGGAGTCGAACAGGGATCACGACGTGGGAGTCACCACACCACTTCGAAGAGGTACCAGCTGTCCCCGATCTCCTTGAACCGGTACCCCTCATTCTGCAAGTGTGAGCGGGTCAACAGCTCCGCGGCGACCTTAGGGTCCGCGATGTGGGCCCAACCCCCGGATACCAGGAAGCCGTCATTCCTGATGTGGAAGGCGGTGCCCCCGTCGCCGAGGGAGACGCAGCGGCTCACGGGGAGCGGACCTGCCCAGCCGGGGCAGGTGCCCTCCGCGACCGCATGTTCCAGGCTCGGACGGGCCAGCTCCCAGCCGAGGTTCCTCACCACGCCGAGCCGGGTCGCCCCGAGGGCGAGGAGAAGGGTCAGCGGCAGGGCAACCAGGCCGGGATGGAAGCGTGCCCGTCGGATGCACTGAATGAGCAACCACAGCCACGCGAGCGCAGCCACGGCGAGGGCGCCCAGCCCGAGCAGGGAGGCCTCGAAGTTCCCGTGGGGATGAAAGCCGGACCACACCACGAGGAGTGAGGCAACCCCCACGGACATCGCACCGACGACGAGGGGAAATCGGTGCGGCCGTGACTTCTTCGGCCCCGAGGTCCTCGTCGCGACGGGTTCAGCGTTCATGACTCCCAAGGTTAGGCCCTGGGGAGGTCATCGCCCGGCGAGTTCCCTCACCGCGCCGACGACCTCCGCGACCGGGAGATCCCGCCGCTCCCCCGTCGCCCGGTTGCGCACCTCGACGACGCCTTCGGCGAGACCACGCCCCACGACGACGGTGATGGGCATGCCCAGCAGTTCGGCATCGGCGAACTTCACGCCGGGGCTGGCCTTTCGGTCGTCGAGGAGGACGTCGAGTCCGGCCTCGGAGAGCTGGCCGGCGAGTTCCTCGGCCGCCCCGAACAGCTCCTCTCCCTTGCCCGTGACCACGAGGTGGACCTGGAACGGCGCCAGGTCAACGGGCCAGGCGAGGCCCTTGTCGTCGCAGGTGGCCTCGGCGACGGCGGCCACCGCACGCGAGACCCCGATCCCGTAGGAGCCCATCGTCACCGTGACGAGCTTGCCGTTGCTGTCCAGCACCTTGAGGTCCAGGGCCTCGGCGTACTTGCGGCCGAGCTGGAAGATGTGGCCCATCTCGATGCCCCTGGCGAGGGTGAGAGGACCGGAACCGTCCGGAGCCGGGTCGCCCTCGCGGACCTCCGCGACGTCGATGGTCCCGTCGGGGGTGAAGTCACGACCGCAGACGAGATGGGCGACGTGCCGGTTCACCTCATCGGCCCCGGTGACCCAGGCGGTCCCGGTGACGACGCGCGGGTCGACGAGGTACCTCACCTTGGAGACCGACTTCTCTCCCAGCACCCGAGGACCGATGTACCCCTTCACCAGGCTCGGGTGCTCATTGAAGTCCTTCTCCTCGAACGGGGCGGCCTCCGCGGGCGCCAGAGCGGCCTCCAGGCGCTTGGGGTCGACCTCACGGTCACCGGGCAGTCCGATGACCAGCGGCCAGCTGGAGCCGTCCGGGTCGGTGACCTTGAGCACCACGTTCTTCAGGGTGTCAGCGGCGTTCCAGGCACGGTCAGGGCGGGGATGTCGCGCGTTGAACACGTCGACCAGACTCGCGATGGTCGGGCTGTCCGGGGTGTCCAGGACGACGGCCTCGGGCTCATCCGAGTGGTCCACCGGTTCGGGGGCGGGGGTCACGACGGCCTCGACGTTGGCCGCGTAACCGCCCGGGGAACGCACGAAGGTGTCCTCACCGGCCGGCAGCACGGCGAGGAACTCCTCGGAGGCCGAACCGCCCATGGCCCCGGATGTGGCCTGGACGATGACGTAGTCGAGACCGAGACGGTCGAAGATGCGGATGTAGGCCTCGCGGTGGGCGTCGTAGCTGGCCTGCAGACCGGCGTCGTCGACGTCGAAGGAGTAGGAGTCCTTCATGATGAACTCGCGGCCGCGGAGGATGCCCGCGCGGGGCCGGGCCTCATCGCGGTACTTGGTCTGGATCTGGTAGAGCGACAGCGGCAGGTCCTTGTAGGAGCTGTACATGTCCTTGACCATGAGGGTGAACATCTCCTCGTGGGTGGGGCCGAGCAGCATGTCGGTGCCCTTGCGATCCTTGAGACGGAACAGGTTGTCGCCGTACTCGGTCCACCGCTGGGTGGCCTCGTAGGGGTCGCGCGGCAGCAGGGCCGGGAACCGCACCTCCTGGGCCCCCATCGCGTCCATCTCCTCGCGGACGACGGCCTCGACCTTCTGCAGCACCTTCAGTCCGAGAGGCAGCCACGAGTACACCCCCGGGGCCACGCGACGGATGTACCCGGCGCGCACGAGCCAGCGGTGGCTGGCAACTTCGGCGTCGGCCGGGTCGTCGCGGAGGGTCCGGACGAACAGCTGGCTGAGACGAGTGATCACTGCGGAGGTCCTTCCTGACGGCTGCACCGCATCCTACTCGCGACAGCCCCTTCACCTACGACGAAGACAGAACCTCCACGCCCGGACGAGGGCAGCGAGCGCCAGAACTGCACCGGACACCAGGAGTCCCGGCCATGCACCCTTCTTCCTCGTGACCTCGGCCGAAGCATCGGGCGACTGCGTAGCTGCTGGCGGCTCTTCTTCTCGCTCCTTGGCCTTCTTTCCCTCGAGTTCAATCGCGAATCTCGCCTCTCTCTCCCAAGCCTGAATCGACGAATCCAAGGATTTCCAGACGGACTGCAACTGTTTCTCAAGCCTCTCGGGCTTCAAGAAGGCCCCGTCACACAGCCTTGCCAGAGCAACCAGATGACGCAATTGACCCCGCGTTAGGGACACATTCACTTTTCCCTCAACAGGCCAGTTTTCGCAAACTTTGGCGACACGGTCAAGCTCGGACTCACGACACCAAATGCCCTTGATCAAACTCACATAGAGGAGCTGCAACACGGCAACAACAATTGCCAGGAAAGCGAAGACCCAATACACCCAGCCCGGACCGCCCCACCCCCACGGCTGATACTGATACTGACCCTTACCGACATCAGCTCGATCGTAGAACAAAACTCCACCACCCATTCCGAGTGCAATAGAGAGCAACACAAAAATACCCGTCGCTTGCGGACCACTTCCAAATCCAAGCAGCCCTATGAAACGCCTCGCACGGTGCGCCACCACATCCGAGAGATCCAAACGCTGGAAGTAGCCCAAAAGCCCAGAAAGAAAGAACATTAACGCGGGATAGAACGCCTTCGCCGAAAGAGCCAGGAGTGCCCCCATCAGGGCGAGAACCATCTGCCCCCACCATGCCCATCGCCCCAGGACCACGAGCCACGATCGAACCTCCCTACCCTCAGCCCCCCGCACTCCGGAAGGCACCACATGCCCCGCAACACTCCTCGAGGAGGATCCAACAGAGAATCCCAGCCACGCCGCCGCAAGAGCCAGCCGTTCACATCGCAACTCCTCGAGCTGAATCCTCCCCCTGGCAACCTCAAGGCCAACCACCAGACGAGAACTCAGCTTGAGAACAAAATAGGCACCAAAGATGGACATAATCGGAAGAATCATGCCAAATGAATATCCTGCTTCAACACCGACGAGGTTCCGCGAGACCCAAGGGAGAGAAAGGGCGAACTCCCCGACACCCACCCACAAGATGAGCACCACAAGGGCAAAGAAAACATCTCGCGAAATCTCAATGATCTCAGCCGCGACCCATCCGGCAATACCGCGCCGAGGCACCAAACCAGCGAAGGCCACCCCGGCAAAAAAAGTCGAGCCGGCAACGAATACCCCGAATACAAAACTTGAACCGCCGACACGCGCATACTTCACATCCACTCCATGAAGCTGCCGCATATGGAATATGAAGAGGACCTCCAACGCGAACATCACGAGGGCCAAGATGGACGCCACCCACATTCCGCGTCCCAGTGTCGCCTCCGGAAAAAAGTCCTCCTTGCTCGATTGCTCGTCTTCATAGACCTCCATGGCAACCCCTTTCTGCGGCCCCGGGGCGGGTCAGTAGTGCACCGTCGCCAAGGAGCCGACCTCCTGGAAGCCCAGTTTTTCATAGACCCGGATGGCGGGGGTGTTGAAGTCGTTGACGTAGAGGCTGACCACGGGGAACTGCTGCTGGACCTGGAGGAGCATCCCGGAGAGCAACGCGGCGGAGTGGCCCTGGCCCCGCAGCGACGGGTCGAGCCAGACACCTTGCAGCTGGGTCTGGTTGCCGAAACGCGGTCCGATGTCGGCCTTGAAGATCACCCTGCCGTTCTCCACCACCCCCCAGGCGTCCCCCAGCTCCAGCCGGCTGCGGACGAAGGAGCCGTAGCCTGGGCCGTACTTGAACGGGGAGACCCCGATCTCGTCGGTGTACATCGCCACCGACGCAGCGAGATAGGACTCGAAGTCACGCATCCCGAGCAGCCTCACGCGAGGATCCGGGGCCACCCGGGGAGGCCCGGTCAGCACCATGAGCGGCTGTCGTCGCCGCACGTTGACCACCCGGGTCCAGGACCCACGGAACCGGGTGGACAACCCCAGGTACACGCCGAGCGCCATGATGCAGTTGCCCAGGATGGACGCGCAGGAACGTTCCTTCCCGACCGCCTCGACGAAGTGGGCGATGGCCTCCGGGTCCGCCCCTGCCGGGAACAGGGTGCCGCCGTCGAGGCAGGCAGCCGTCAGGACACCGTCACGCTCGAAGCCGTGGATCAGCCCCAACGAGCGCCGACTCATCCCGCTCTGCGCGATCTTCGAGGCGAAGAACAGGTTCTCGACGGGGCGTTCGGCCAGGAACTCCTGGAGGTGGCCGACATCCTGTGGGCCGAGCACCCGGACCCGGACCCCCATGTCAGGAAACCGACACCTGGGGATCGCCGACCTCGTCCATCTCAGCGGCGATCCGGTGGGCCTCGGCCAACAGGGTCTCCACGATCTGATCCTCCGGCACCGTCTTGATGACCTCACCCTTGACGAAGATCTGGCCCTTCCCGTTGCCGGAGGCCACCCCGAGGTCCGCCTCACGGGCCTCCCCCGGACCGTTGACCACACAGCCCATCACGGCGACACGGAGCGGCGCGGTCATGCCCTCCAGTCCCTTGGTGACCTGCTCGGCGAGGGTGTAGACGTCCACCTGGGCGCGACCGCACGACGGGCAGGAGACGATGTCCAGCTTGCGGGGCCTGAGGTTGAGCGACTCCAGGATCTTGTTGCCCACCTTGACCTCCTCCGCGGGAGGGGCGGACAGGGAGACCCGGATGGTGTCCCCGATCCCCTGGCTGAGCAGCGCACCGAAGGCCACCGACGACTTGATCGTGCCCTGGAAGGCGGGTCCCGCCTCGGTGACCCCGAGGTGGAGGGGGTACTCGCACTTCTCCGCCAGCAGTTCGTAGGCCTGGACCATGACGACGGGGTCGTTGTGCTTCACGGAGATCTTGAAGTCGTGGAAACCGACCTCCTCGAACAGCGAGGCCTCCCACAACGCCGACTCGACGAGCGCCTCCGGGGTGGGTGACCCGTACTTGGCCAGCAACCGCTTGTCGAGTGAGCCCGCATTGACCCCGATGCGCAGACTCACCCCGGCCTCCGAGGCCGCCTTGGCGATCTCGGCCACCTTGTCGTCGAACTGCTTGATGTTCCCGGGGTTGACCCTGACCGCCGCGCATCCCGCGTCGATGGCGGCGAAGACGTACTTGGGCTGGAAGTGGATGTCCGCGATGACCGGGATCTTCGCCTTCATGGCGATGATCGGGAGGGCCTCGGCGTCATCGGCCGACGGCACCGCCACCCTCACGATGTCGCAGCCGGTCGCGGTGAGCTCCGCGATCTGCTGGAGGGTGCCGTTGATGTCGGTGGTCTTGGTGGTGGTCATCGACTGGACCGAGATGGGGGCGTCGCCGCCCACCCAGGTGGTGCCCACCTTGATCTTGCGGGTCTTGCGGCGGGGCGCCAGGACCTTGGCGACGGGGGCAGGCATGCCGAGGCTCACACTCATGGGCCCCAGACTACTGTCCTTGGGACGGTGCGGTTGAATGGCGATCATGAAGGTTCTCATCCTTGGTGGCACCCGGGAGGGGCGGGAGCTGGCGGCGCTGCTGCACCGGGCCGGTCACGACGTCACCACCTCCTTGGCGGGAAGGGTCACCCGACCCGCTGAGATCGCCGGTGCGGTGCGGATCGGTGGGTTCGGCGGCATCCCGGGATTGACCGCCCACCTGACGACCGAGGGCGTCGACCTGGTGGTGGATGCCACCCATCCCTTCGCGGAGCGGATCAGCGCGAACGCCGTCGCGGCGAGCCAGGCCGCCGGGGTGCCCCTGCTGCGCATCGAACGTCCCAGCTGGAGCGAGCACCGGCTGGCGAACCGTTGGCTGTGGGTGGCCGATCACGACGAGGCCGCGCGGGCAGCCGCCGGACATGACCGGGTGCTGCTGACGGTGGGGCGCCAGTCCCTCGACCACTACCGGGCCCTTCCCCGGGTCCTGGCCCGGATGGTGGAGCTCCCATCGACCCCCCTGCCCCCCAGCTGGGAGGTGCACCTGGGGCGTGGCCCCTTCGACATCGACTCCGAGCGAACCCTGTTGCGTGAGGCCGGGGTCACGGCGTTGGTGACGAAGGACTCCGGCGGTCGTCTGACCGAGCCGAAGCTCTGGGCCGCCGCCGAGCTGGACGTGACGGTGATCGTCGTGCGACGTTGCCCCACCCCCGAGGGCTTCCCCACGGTCGCCACGGCCCGGGAGGCCGTCACCTTCCTGAACGGCTGAGCCCCACCTGCTGTCCGGCCCCACGGCGCCGTACCTGTGCGACGCGTTGCCGTTGGGAGTGCTCCCAACCAGAACACGCCGCACAGGTGCAGCGCTTCACACGTCAGCTGTTACGATCACCGGCGGTACCCGTGGGACTTCTGGGTGACTCCCGAAATTTCCCTATGCAGGAACCACTTCCACATCACCCTGCTCCTCCCCGGGTACCCCACACAGCAAGGAGGATGGATGCGCACCGCCGACGAGGTGGCACGTGATGACCTGCTGACCTTTCTCAACGCCGCCTTCGTCTCCACCGGACAGGCGGAGTTCTCCTCCACCGCCGATGAGCAACGTCTCGGTCTGGGCTTCCTGCACGAGTACGTGCGTGGCAACTACCGTCGGCTCTACGCCCGCCTGTTGGCGCTCGGCGTCAACGACCACAACCTGGCCGAGATCATCCACGGGTTGCTGTCCACCGGAGGCGAGACCCCACCCGACTTCCAGCAGGAGGAGAACGCCCTGATCCGGGCGGGGGTACGACGGCTGCCACCGCAACGGTTCTGGAAGCTCACCGCGAGGCTGCGCCGCGACGGCGTCAACAACCGCCGCACCCGGGCCGTGATCCGCGACTGGCTGGCCCGACACCCCGACCCGGTGTTCCAGGCCGTCAAGTACCGCCGCAAGGTGGCCGGGGCGCTCCGCCACATCCACCTCCACCCCACAGGCGAGATGCCCGACTTCCTGTTCGGCGACCACCGGCGTCCCTTCGCCACCGAACTGTTCGAGACCTACCGGGGGGCTCGCCACAGCCAGCAGGCCGTGACCCGGCTGCCGTACTCCGTCGCACGTGGCCTGGCGGCCAAGCACGGCATGGACCCCGACAAGCTGGTGGAACGGATGAAGGACCGCCTCACCGAGAAGGAACGCCTGCGGGCCGCCGGGCACAACAGCAGCGTCGAGCTCCGGCCCGAACGGTTGTCCCTGACCGAGCTCACCTCGTGGCTGCTCAGCCGCGAGGAGTTCGGGGAACAGGAACAGCAGTGGCTGGAGCGTTCCGCCAGGGCCGTGCTGGAGCGTTCCGGCCCCCTCGCCCTGAGCGGGCGGGTCGCAGCCGTGCTGGACAACTCCTTCTCCGCCACCTCGTCCAGACAGCGACGGGGCCGTCCGCTCGCCGTCGCCTTCGCCGCCGATCAGCTGCTCCGGCTCGGGCACTCCGACTACCGGGGGTTCTGGACCTCGCCGCAGGAGGGGCTGCCCCGGCCGCGTGGGCAGTCAAACCTCTCGGAGCGGCTGCTGGATGCACTGGAATGGGGTGCGACGACGGTGCTGGTGATCTCCGACGGCATCGAGAACGACCCCGCCGGAGCGTTCCAACACATCACCAAGCGGTTGCCCTCCGGCGTCCAGGTGCTGCACCTCAATCCCGTCTTCGACCCCGAGGAACTGGAGGTGGCCAATCTCACCGCACATTCCCGCGCCATCGGCCTGCACCGTGCGGAGGACCTGCCCACCGCGCTCGGTTTCGCCCGGTACGTGATCGGGGAGGGTTCCCTGATCGAGCTGGAGACCTACCTGGCCAAGCGGGTCCACCACTTCATCCGAGGAGGGTCGGATGCCTGAGTTCGGTGCACCCCTGGAGCTGACCGGGTTGACCCCAGCCCCGTCGCAGGTGTGCGGGGTGTTTCGTCTGATCCCGTTGCTCCGGGACCACGACTGCGACGACCTCCGTCTGGTGGATGCCGGCTGGGAGCCGGGCACTCGGCTCGTGCCCGACAAGGATGCCGTGTACGTCGGCTTCGTTCCCCACGCCTTCCACCTGGAGTGGGGGGTGACCCTCGGCACCCAGCTGAAGGGCCGTAGGGACCATGGCCGTGAGGGTGTCCTCGTCCACCGGCAGCGCAAACGGCTCGATTCGAACCGGTTGCGGTTCCTGCCGCAGCAGATGGCCATCGAGGCCCTGCTCACCATGCACTTCAACCCACCGGCGATCGCCTGGCCGGAGTTGTCGGAGAGCTTCATGCGGAACGGTCTGGGATGCCGGGCGGAGAGCTTCATCGACGGCCATGACGTCCCCGGCCTCGACACCGCACTTCGGACCTTCGAGATCCATGATCGCCAGGTGGGGATGCTGGTCCTCGTCTCCGACGCCCTCGCCGCAGCCTTCGTCGTGCCCTCACCACGTGACTACCGGGCGCTGCACCACACCCTGCTGAGCAGCCTCTACGGTGATCTCGTGCTCGCCTACGCGTGCAACCAGCCCACGCGGTGGATCATCGACCCCACTCCACACTTCCAGGACGCGACCACCGTCGCCGAGCTGCGGCGTGGCCTGGAAAGCCTGCGGCGCGACTGGGCGGCAGCCACCACCGACGTGCTGCTCGGCGACTGGCGGGACCGGGAACTTCGCACCGAGACCGTCTACTCGCTGCCCGGGATGCGGCTGGAGCGGTTCATCACCTCGCTGGAACTGTTGCAGGCGAACCACATCGGGGAGCGGATCGTGCGCGACGACGGCGAGCTGCTGCACCTCAACACCCTGCGCCTGTCCGCCGCGCAGACCCGACGCGCCCACCTGCTGTCGGTGCTGGGCGAGCACCAGTGGCACCTGGACTCCGCCGCCCAGGCCCTCGGCATCGACGTGCCCTCCCTCGTCGCCAGGATGGATGCGCAGGGCTTCGGCCACCTCATCAACCACAACTTCCGGGAGCAGGCCGCGAAGGCCCGCCGCCCGGGTGGACGGTGACCTCGGTGGCCTTGATCACCGCCACCACCCGTCCACCCGGTGCCAGGCCCAGTTCAGCCGCGGCTGCAGCCGTGACATCGGCGGTGAATCGTTGCCCCGCCAGTTCCAGGGTCACGCGTTGCCCGAGGTGACGGTCCTCCACCGCCACGACCTCGGCCGTCAGCTGGTTGCGCGGGCTGCCGTGCGGGGCATGGGGGAACAGCGCCACCGCGGCGGGGGCGAACACCGCCCGTGCCGGACCCATCCCCACGTCCCCGCTCCCGACGACGGCGACTCCCTCCGTCAACCACACCCGGTTGCCATCACCTCGGCCGTGCAGCAGGTTCACCCCGACAAAATCCGCCAGGAACGGGGTCGATGGTGCCTGGATGAGCTCATCCACCACACCGTCGGCCACCACCCTGCCCCGTGACAGCTCCACCACCTGGTCCGCCAGTGCCACCACATCCATCAGATCGTGGGTGACCAGCACCGTCGCCTGTCCGGCGAGACGTTCCCGGAGCAGACGTCGCAGCTCGGGGGCCACTCTGGCATCCAGGGCGGCGAATGGTTCATCCAGCAGGACGATGTCAGGATCGACGGCCAGCGCCCGGGCCAGGGCCACCCGTTGGGCCTGCCCGCCGGAGAGCTGGTCGGCCCTGCAGCCGACCAGGTCCTCGCACTGCACGGCCGCCAGCTCCGTCAGGGCACGCCGTCGCGCCTGCTTCACCGATGCGCCTCGGGACCGTGGACCGAAGGCGACGTTGCCCAACACGTCGAGGTGCGGGAACAGCAGGGAGTGTTGCTCGACGTAGGAGATGCGACGGCGGTGCGGCGGCAGGTGCCGGTGCGGACCGGAGATCTCCTCACCCCGTAGCCACACCGCCCCCGCGGTGGGCCGCAGCACCCCGGCGATGAGGTCCAGAAGCGTCGACTTCCCCGCCCCGTTGGGGCCGATCACGGCCACCCGTTGCCCCTCAGACAGGTTGAGCTCCAACCGGATGTCGCGCTGCCGGAGCTCAGCAGCCACCCGCAGCAGATCAGTCATGGTTCCCCCAGGTACGCAACCTCGTCGAGAGCAGCACGATGAGCACCGCGACGGCGATCAGCACCAGGGACAGGGCCAGCGCGATCTCGGGGTCGGACTCCCGCAGCAGGTAGATCTCCAACGGCAACGTGCGGCTGACGCCCTGCAGTGATCCGGCGAAGGTGAGGGTGGCCCCGAACTCGCCGAGTGCACGGGCGAACGACAACGCAACCCCTGAGGCCAGGGCGGGGGACAGGAGGGGAAGGGTGATCCGCCAGAACACCCGGTTGGGTGTGGCCCCCAGGTTGGCTGCCACCCGTTCGTGGCGTCCTGAGGTGGAGCGCAACGCTCCCTCCAGGGAGATCACGAGGAAGGGCAGGGAGACGAAGGTCTGTGCGATGACGACGGCGAGGGTGGTGAACCCGATCTCGACCCCCAGCAACGCCAGGGACGTCCCGATCAGACCGCGTCGCCCGAAGGTGACCAGCAGGGCCAGACCGGCGACGACCGGTGGCAGCACCATCGGAACCGTCACCAGGGTGCGCACCACCGAGGTCCACCAGGCCCGACTGCGGGCCAGCACCAGGGCGATCGGGGTGCCGATGACGACGACCAGCACCGTGGCCAGTGAGCAGGTGACCAGGCTCAACCTGAGCGCATCCCGAGCTCCCGGTGTGGTGAGCAGCTCGGGCAGGCGGGTCCAGGAGATCCGGGTGAGCATCCCCAACAGTGGGCTGACCAGCAGCAGCACCCCGATGCCGAAGGGCAGCCACGCCCACCGTGGGAACCGGTTCACCGGGCGGGACCGAATCCGTGTTCGGCCAGCACAGCAGTACCTTCCTGGGTGATCCGCGCGATGAAGGCGTCCGCACCGGATGCGTTCCTGGTCCCTTTGACCCTCGCGATCCAGTAGGTGTTGGGATCCGCAGCCGCCCCGGGGATCTCGAAGGTTGCCACCGCGGCCCCGGCGGTGACCGCATCGGTGGCGTAGACCAGCCCTGCATCGGCCTCCCCCGAGGAGACCTTGCCGAGCACATCGGTGACCTTGGACTCCTCCGAGACCGGATGGAGGGTGATCCCGGCCTTCTCCGCCAGCTTCACCGTCGCGGCACCACACGGCACCTCGGGGGCACAGGTCACGAGCTTGCGCCCCTCCAGTGAGGTGTCGAGCCCGGTGATCCCACCAGGGTTGTTGGCCGGGGTGATGAGAACCAGATGGTTGGTGGCGAACATGACGGGCTCGCCGTCGATCAGTCCGGCTCCGACCGCCTTGTCCATGGTCCTCCGGTCGGCCGAGGCGAACACGTCCGCCGGGGCCCCGGCGGAGATCTGGTCCACCAGCGAGGAGGAGCCGTCGAAGGAGTAGGTGGCCGGGGCGATCTCGGGGAACACCTTGTTCAAGGAGGCGGCCGCGAACACGACGACCTCGGTGGTGTCCGTCTTCGAGGCGCTGGAGACCACCGACGAGTCCTGGGAACTGCAGGCACAGGCCAGCAACGACGCCACCAGCACGGCGAGACCCCTCATCTGCGTCCGCCCTCGATGGTGACGTTGGTGGCCTTGATGACCGCCGTGGCGATGCACCCGGGCTCGAGCCCGAGTTCACCCACCGCTTCGGTGGAGATCAGGGAGACGATCCGGTAGCGGCCGCACTGCAGCTCCACCTGGCTCATCACCTGGTCCGAGGTGACCTTGGTGACCAGGCCGGTGAGGTGATTGCGTGCCGAGCGGTGCCCGAGGCCCTGATCCATGGCGTCCAGGGAGTCATCGGCCAGCTCCATCGCCAGCTGGGCCAGTTGGGCACCGTCGATCACCTGTCGTCCGGACTTGTCGCGCTCAACACCGAGACGCCCCGCATCGATCCACCGGCGCACGGTGTCATCGCTGACCCCGAGCAGCACAGCAGCGGCGGAGACACGAATTTTCTCCATGAATTTGAGCTTATCAGCGCACGTGCTGACGTGGACCTGAGATCACGACCTCACGCCACAGCTGCGTCGTCCATCTGGAGGACCACTTTGACCATGTCCGACTTCCTTCGGCCACGTTCGTCGCCAGTCCCCGCTTGTACTCTGCTGTCCAGTCCGTGAAAACGAGGATGTCCGTGATGCGCCTGAACGGTTCGTCGTTCTGCTGTGATCTGCCCGATGGGTGGTCGGTGGCCGGGGAGCGCTCCAAGCCACCAAACACGTCAGATGTTCCCGAACCGACGCTGGACGTGTGGGCCCCGGGGACTTCGGAACGAAGATCCGCACTGGCTTCTTCGAGACGATCCTCGGCCCCAAACCGGGCCAGTACGGCCGACCCCATGTCTTCTCCTCAGAGGTCAAGACTTTCTTCAAGGGGAAGCTCGGTGCCGGCATCCAGAGCACGGTCACCACCAAGATCGGCACCTCCGGCTGGGGCCGAGCAGCCGGACGAGGCCTGTTCGCCGCCGGGATCGTGCTCACCTT
>NZ_RQZG01000019.1 GCF_003859805.1 Arachnia propionica | reverse complement strand
CGAGCAGGCCCCAATGGAGGGGTCAACTGTCGTTTGACAAGGGTCTTTCGCAGGTTGCAGGGAGTCTCCGGCTTACAGGCCGACTCGTCCCCTCAACGTCACCGATGGCTCATCCCGCTGTGCTCGGTGCTGGAGGACGTCGGTGTCGCCGTCGACTGATCCGGTGCGGGGTCCCTGCCCTCCTTGCGTCGGGAGACCATTCAGCCCGGGGCGCGGAGGGGGCGGAGCAGGATGGTCTGTTCCCATTCGAGGTCGGGGTGCCAGTCATCCAGGATCGAGCGGTGGACCCCGGCCTGGACCACCATGTGCACCCGGGTGGTGTGCGGGGCGTGTGGGGTCTCCAACCTCCGTTGCAGAGTTCCGTCGAGGTACCAGCACACCGTCGTCTCGCCCACCTCGACGGCGTAGCGGTGAGGCCTGGTCACGTCGACCGGGACCATCTTCGGGTCGTGCGCGGGAGCACCACTCAGGGGGTCGGCCCAGTGCAGGTTGGTCATCGTCTCACCCGTCCCGATGCGGCCCTCCATGAGGTTGATCTCCCCGCTCGGCCACTCCTGGTCGTCGTCCGGCCAGAGCATGGCCACCATCTCGACCCGGTCACTGGGCGGGGCCTGGATCTCCATCTCCCACACGCCCAGTGCGGCGGCGCTGTGCAGTCCGGCCCACGACGGGCAGAGCAGTGCGTTGTGCAGTGCCTGCTCGTGCCCGACCCCGGCCTCTCGGTACAGCTGGTAGGCGGCGCGGTCCAGCCGCAGCCGCAGCTCGAAGACGCCGTCGGGCACCAGCCGGGTCATGTCCGGGCTGTACCGGCCCAGGGTACCGTGTTCCGGGCGCTGCACGGACCAGCCACCGTAGGTGCGGTGACGCAACAGGTCGGCGTGCGAGGACTCGTCGGTCATCAGGGTGTTCGTGGGGCCGTGATGATCTCGGCCCCGGTGCTGGTGACGACGATGGTCTGTTCGAACTGGGCAGCGCGGGAACGATCCCTGGTCACCACCGTCCAGCCGTCGTCCCAGATCTCGGAGGCCTGGTCGCCGAGGGTGAGCATCGGCTCGATGGTGAAGGTCATCCCCGGTTTCAGCAGGGTCTCGTACCGGGGTTCGTCGTAGTGCAGGATCACCAGGCCGGAGTGGAAGGCGGTGTGGACCCCATGGCCGGTGTAGTCACGTACCACGCCGTAGCCGAAACGTCTGGCGTACGACTCGATGACGGTGCCGATGACCGAGGTGGTCCGCCCCGGTTTCACCGCGCGGATCGCCCGGTTCATGGCCTCCTGGGTGCGTTCCGCCAACAGCCGCGACTCCTCGTCGACATCGCCGCACAGGAACGTGTAGCAGTTGTCACCGTGCACCCCGTTCTTGAAGGCCGTGACATCGATCTTGACGATGTCCCCGTCCTCCAACGGACGGGCATCCGGGATGCCGTGGCAGATCACCTCGTTGACCGAGGTGCAGCAGGACTTGGGGAAGTTCCGGTAACCGAGGGTGGAGGGGTAGGCCCCATGGTCCAGGATGTACTCGTGGACGATCCGGTCCAGCTGGTCCGTGGTCACCCCCGGGGCGACGGCCCGACCGGCCTCGTGCATCGCCTCGCAGGCGATGGCACCGGCCTCACGCATCGCCTCGATGACCTCGGGCGTCTGGACGTCGCTGCCGGTGTAGCGTTCCGGGGCACGTCGACCGACGTAGGCGGGGCGGGCGATACGGGACGGGACGTCCAACCTGGGCGAGACGTGGTGCGGGGTAACGGGGCTCACGCCGTCACAGTGTAGTGGTCCGTGACCCCGGCCAGTGGTGAGCCGGGAGCGAGCCCCGGCAGCAGGGTCGCACCTCGCAGACCGTTCCCGATGGCCTCCCGCAGTTCAACCCCGGGCACCAGCCTGGTCAGCTCAGAGGCGAAGGAGGAGGCGATCAACGGGTTGCGGAACACATTGCCCACGCGGCTGGCCACGGGATCCGCGCCGACCCCGCGGAGCCCGGCTGCGACCGAGGCGGCGAGGGCGGCACCGGCACGCCTGGAGATGTCGGCGCTCACGGCATCACTCCCGGCATGCTCCGCGACGTGACGGCCCCATGCGGCGACACGCGAGACCCGCTCCGGATCCGACTGCACCTCGAGGTACAGCGTTGCCAGGTCCCCGAACTCGGCACGTGCCACCTCGGTCAGAGTGGTGGTCGGGCCGCGGCCGTCGAAGGCCTTCAACACGGCTGAGAGGGCCTCCCGTCCGATCCAGAAGCCGGCCCCCTCGTCGCCCAGCAGGTGTCCCCAGCCGTCAACACGACGTACTCCGTCCGGACCGGCGGCCAGGGTCACTGCCCCGGTCCCGGCCGCAACGACCGCACCGGAGACATCTCCCAGTGCACCCAGGTAGCTGGTGATCGAGTCGTGCGCGATGGACACCGAGCCCACCTTGTTCCCCAGCAACGCTGCCAAGGTCCGGGCGGAGTCCTCGGCCCCGAGACCGGATGCGCCGATGGCGACGGCGTCGACCCGCCGACCATCGAGGACGGCGGTGATGCGATCGGCGATCTGCGGCAACAACGGTCTGCTGGCGACGATCCCCGGGAGCTCGGGGCCGTCGACGGTTCGGCCAGCACTGTCGAGGGCGGAGCGGACACCGGTCTGTCCCACGTCCAGGGCGAGCACGTCGATCATGAGAACTCCAGCTGGTTGATGGCACTCCACATCGCCGTGGCCGCATCAGGATCGTGTCCGGCCGCCACGACGACGACCACGACCATCCTGTCGTCCAGGATGATCGTTCCGATCGCCAGGTCGTCGTGGTCGACTCCCTCGACCCCGGTGACGGGGACCTCGAGCTGCAGCCAGGTGCCTGCTGTCCCGGAGACGCCGTCGAGGCTGATCACGGTGCCCGTGGTGCCCTTCGGGTAGAGGGCCCTGTCCCCCAGGATGCACCGCGCCACCCGGATCACGCTCTGGCCGGGGGAGACGAAGCCCTCCTCGACACGCAGGGACCCCAGGGTCACCGAGGACATCCAGCGCGACTCGTACTGCTTGGTCGCGGAATTCGACTCGTGCATGAAGCCGTAGGGCACCATGCGCGCCTCGAAACCATCGGGCAGGGGCATCCGGACCCCTGCCGCAGCCAGCATGCCGTCGCCGTCCAGCTCGCCCCGGGCACTTGGGCTGGTCAGCGGGCACGACCTCTCCTCCTCGAGGACATCGCCGATCTCGACCGTGGCATCCGCGGCCAGGGAGGCATCGACACCGGGTGGGAGGCTCCCGGTGCTGGGGGCCGGTGCGGCGGTGGTGGTGATCCCGGTGGGGGTGCCCGGGGGGTGAGGGGCCGGGGCAGTGGTGCTGTGCCGTCCCAGCAGCACCCACCATCCTGCGCTCAGGGCCAGGACGAAGGCGACGGTGACAGCCAGCCACACCAGGGGTGCGTTGTTGCGCACTGCCGACGTGCCCGCGGGAAGGGGCTGAGGGGTGAACTGCTCGAGATCCGGTTCGACGACCGGGGACGAGGGCGGCGACGTCGGATGGGTCTGCCCGGTCCACTGTGAACCGTTCCAGAAACGCTGCTGATGCGGGTCCTGTGGATCCGGGTACCACCCTGGTGCTGACATGCCTTCATCGTAGGGCCTCGGTGTCCTCGGCTCGACACGGCGATGCCTCAGGCACGCTGGAGCGAGTCCAGGCAGGTCGCGACGAGTTCCTTGCGCCGGGGATCCTCGATGGGGGCCTGGGTGTGGAAGAGGGTGAAGTGTCCCTCGACACCGACCTCGGTCATGAGGACGACGACCTCGTCACCGCTGACCGGTTGACTGCCCGGCTCGTTCCAGAAATTGGCCCGGATCAGCCACCCCCTGACCCCGTCCCTGGTGACGTGTTCGCGGTCCTCGAGCGTCTCCACGTGACTCAGGGTGTTGTAGTAGTACGAGGTGCTCATGCAGGAGATCAGCTGCTGTGCCGCGGTCCTGGTGTCACCCGAGAACGTCTTGGTGTCGATCTGCCCGATGGCGGTGATCGCGACCCATGAACTGGCGACCCTGTCCTGCTGCCCGGAGCGCTCCGTGGCGAAGTCGATGGCCCACCCCCCGTCGTCCCTCCAGCCGGGGACGGCCTGGTACTTCATCCCGCCGGAGACGTACCAGCCGCCTTGCGGGTCTCGCACGTCCGGTTCGGCGATGGGGCACGCCACCGGGCGTCCGGCACCGTCGGTGGGCTGTGGGGAGGTGGGGGTCTCGGTCGGCTCCAGCTCATTCCACTGGGTTCCTGACGGCAACGCGGAGTTCGTGTCCGTCGGCAGTGCCCACGGATTGCTCCGCCACGGCTGCCACACGAGGGCGATGACGATGAGGGTGGCGACCAGGATCCCGGCGATGAGGGGCCACAGAGGTTTCCCGGTGCTGTCCCGGGCATCGTGGTCGGCCTGCCAGGCAGCCCCGTCCCAGTACCGGGGCTCGCCTGAGCCCTCCGGATCCGGGTACCAGCCTGGTTCTGCCATGACGCCCATTATGAGGCCTTGTGGGCCACCCTTCGCGGGCCGCACCGCGGGAGTCGCCCACCTGGGGCACACTATGGGGCATGGACAGGCAGACAGAGTTCGTGCTCCGCTCCATGGAGGAGCGGGACATCCGGTTCGTTCGTCTCTGGTTCACCGACGTGTTGGGCTCGCTGAAATCCGTGGCGATCGCGTCTGCGGAGGTGGAGGGGGCCATCGCCGAGGGTGTGGGGTTCGACGGTTCCGCCATCGAGGGGTTCGCACGCGTCTACGAGTCGGACATGGTGGCACACCCGGATCCATCGACCTTCCAGGTCCTGCCCTGGCGACAGAGCCAGCGTGGCACCGCTCGCATGTTGTGCGACATCAAACTTCCTGACGGCTCCCCGAGCTTCGCGGATCCCCGGTACGTCCTGAAGCGGGCGCTGAAGAAGGCCGCCGACATGGGGTTCACCTTCTACATCCACCCCGAGATCGAGTTCTTCCTGCTCAGTCAGCTGAATCCGCCGGTCCCCCTGGACGACGGTGGGTACTTCGACCACACCACCCTCGGGGTCGGTACGGACTTCCGGCGGGATGCCATCACGATGCTGGAGCAGATGGGCATCTCGGTGGAGTTCAGTCACCACGAGGCGGCGCCCGGGCAGCACGAGATCGACCTGCGGTACGCGGATGCCCTGACGATGGCCGACAACATCATGACGTTCCGGGTGGTGATCCGGGAGGTCGCGGTCTCGCAGGGCATCCACGCGACCTTCATGCCGAAGCCCTTCTCGCAGCAGCCCGGGTCCGGCATGCACACCCACATGTCGCTGTTCGAGGGGGACACCAATGTGTTCCACGACGGCGCCGATGAGTACCGGCTGTCCCGGACGGCCCGCCAGTTCGTCGCAGGGCTGCTGCGGCACGCCCCGGAGATCACCGCCGTGACCAACCAGTGGGTCAATTCCTACAAACGGTTGATGCGGGGCTCCGAGGCCCCCACCTATGCCTGCTGGGGGAGGTCCAACCGGTCCGCCCTGATCCGGGTCCCCCAGTTCTCCCCGGCCAGGTCCAGCTCGGCCCGGATCGAGTACCGCGCCATGGACTCGGCCTGCAACCCGTACCTGACCTTCGCCCTGCTGCTGAACGCCGGCCTGGCCGGGATCGAGAACGAGTACCCACTGCCCGAGGAGACCGAGGACGCGGTGTGGCGGCTCACCGACCGGGAGCGCCGGGCACTCGGCATCGAGGCCCTGCCCCGCAGCCTGGATTCGGCACTTCGACTCATGGAGAACTCCGAACTGGCCGCCGAGACGCTCGGGGAACACGTCTTCGAGTACTTCATGCGCAACAAGCGTGCCGAGTTCGACGCCTACCGCCAGCAGGTGACGCCGTGGGAGGTCGAGCGTCACATCACGGTGCTGTGAGCGGGAACACCTCGGCGAGTCGGGCGGCATGAACTCCCGAGGCCGACACGACGGCGTCCTCCCAGGAAACACGTCCCGTGGCGAGATCCAGCAGCACCTCGCCGGTCATCTCGACGACGTTGGGCGGGGTGCCGCGGGTGTGCCGGGGGCCGTCGCCGAAACCCACCTGCACGGCCGTGAACGGTGGTACCCGCAACTCGACGGTGCCGCCCGGGTGTCGGGCGGCCAGCCTGGCCGCCGTCGCCCGGCAGGCGGCAGCGCGCAGCACCCGGTCCAGATCGGGGCTGAGGGTCGCAGCACACAGCAGGGCATCCGTCAGGTCGGGGCGGGAGGCGGCGAGCGCGGTACGGATCGCCTCGCGCAGCGACTCCGCCGATGCCGGGGGAAGTCGGTCCGCCAGGTTCTCCAGGGCGGTCAGGGTGCGTGGGTCCGGACGGAACATGTCGTCATCGTAGGCTGGGTAGGGTTGCTGCCGTGAGCAGGCTCAACACCACCGTCGGCGAGTTCGCCCGCCGGGGTTTCGACTCCCCGAGTGGCGCTGCGCGGGTGTGGGAGGGCTGGACGAGGCGTCTGGGACAGGCCCCGCCGCTGGACCTGACGCTCTTCGAGGTCGCCGCTGATCGTGACCAGGCCCTGGAGCTCCTCGCCCGGATCGACGAGGCCGCACCCGGGCTGCTGTCGCGTGTGGTGGCTGATCAGGGATGGTGCACCCGCTTGTTGGCGGTGCTCGGGGGCTCCTCGGTCCTGGCGCGATTCCTGGCTCGCCGTACCGAGCAGATCGAGTGCCTCGCGACGGAGCCCGACCTGAAGGGGCAGGCGCGGCGGACGGAGTTGCAGGAGCGAGCCCTGGGGGCCGACGGTGTCGTCGATCCCGACCTGTTGCGACGCGCCAACCTCGCGGCACTGGTCGAGATCGCCGCCTTCGACCTCACCCATCCCCATCCGGAACAGGTCGTGGATCAGGTCGCGGCGGAACTCACCCACCTGGCCGATGCCGTGCTGCAGTGTGCCCTGCAACGTGCCCGGGCCGAGGTGCCGGGGTCGGAGAAGGTGCGACTCGCGGTCCTGGCGATGGGCAAGGCCGGGGGCGCAGAGCTCAACTACGTCTCGGACGTGGACGTCATCCACATCGCTGAACCCGCCGATGGTGCCGATGCCGACGAGGCGATGCAGATCGGTGCCGGGGTCGCCGCGGCACTGGCCCGCATCTGCTCAGCACACACCGCTGAGGGCACGATCTGGCCGCTCGACGCCGGGTTGCGGCCCGAGGGCAGGGCCGGGCCGCTGGTGCGCAGCCTCGCCTCCTGCGAGACCTACTACCGCACCTGGGCGAAGAACTGGGAGTTCCAGGCCCTCCTCAAGGCGCGACCCGCCGCCGGGGACCAGGACCTGGGTCAGGCCTTCTGCGACATGGTGGCCCCCCTCGTGTGGCAGGCCGCAGGGCGAGACGGATTCCTGGCCGAGGCACGTGCCATGCGACAGCGGGTCATCTCCCTCATCCCGCCGAAGGAGGCCGATCGGGAGATCAAGCTGGGTGTTGGCGGGTTGCGCGACACCGAGTTCAGCGTCCAGCTGCTGCAGCTGGTCCACGGGCGTGGTGACGAGCGGCTCCGGGTACGCGGCACCTTCGAGGCCCTCCAGGCGTTGACCGAACACGGCTACATCGGACGTGCGGACGGGGCCGCGATGGTCGAGGCCTACCGCACACAACGGGTGCTGGAGCACCGGGTGCAGCTGCGACGACTGCGTCGCACACACCTCGTCCCCGACGACGAGCAGGGATGGGTGCACCTGGGGCGCACCCTGGGGCGCGGACCGGATGAGGTGCAGTCCGCCTGGAGGTCCTCCACGAGGTCGGTGGAGCGGCTCCGCCAACGGATCTTCTTCTCCCCGCTGCTGGATGCCGTGAGCGGGATCTCCTCCGATGCGTTGCGGCTGTCCACCACGGCCGCCCAGGAACGGCTGCGGGTGCTGGGGTTCGAGGACCCCAGGGCGGCCCTCGGCCACATCCAGGCCCTCACCCAAGGTGCCTCCCGCACCGTCGAGATCCAACGCCAGCTCATGCCCGCGATGCTCGGCTGGGTCGCCGAGGGGCCGAACCCGGACTTCGGGTTGCTGGCCTTCCGGCAGCTCTCCGACGCACTCGGCACCACCTCGTGGTACATGAGGGCGCTGCGGGACGAGGGCTGGATGGCGCAACGTCTGGCCCACATCGCCTCCTCCAGCCGCTACGTGGTGAACCTGTTGATGCGTGCACCGGAGATGGTGCAGCTGCTGGCCCACACGGATGATCTCGAACCCCGTTCCCGGGACCTGCTCACCGGGGCCATGGGCCGCGCCATCGCCCGGGCATCGGATCACGCGACGGCCATCGCCTCGGTCAGGGCGTTGCGTCGTTCGGAGCTGTGTCGCATCGCCCTGGGGGATGTGCTCGGCACCGCCGACGTGGTGGTGGTCGGGCAGGCCCTGTCGGACCTGGCGGAGGCCACCTTGGATGCGGGGCTCGAACTGGCGCGCCTGGAGGTCGACGGTCCTCCGGTCGGGGTGATCGGCATGGGTCGCCTGGGCGGCGGCGAGCTCAGCCACTCCTCCGACGCCGATGTGATGTTCGTCATCCCCGATGATTCCAGTCCCGACGGGGTGGAGGCGGCCACCCGGCTGGTACGGCGCGCCTGTGACATCATCGGGAAACCGGGCCCGGATCCCGGTCTGGTGGTCGATGCCGACCTGCGCCCGGAGGGCAGGGGTGGCCCACTGGTGCGCACGGTCTCGTCGTACCTGACCTACTACGAGCGCTGGGCCGCGGTGTGGGAGGCGCAGGCACTGCTGCGGGCGAGGCCGGTGGCCGGGGAGCTCCGGTTGGCCGAGTCGGTCCGTGACGGCGTCTCCGGGCTTCGTCACCCGCGATCCGGGTTGAGCGCCGCTCAGGTGGCAGAGATCAGACGGCTGAAGTCGCGGATGGAGAACGAGCGGATCCCTTCCGGCGCGGATCGAACACGTCACCTCAAGCTGGGCACGGGTGGACTGACGGATGTGGAGTGGAGCGTCCAGCTGCTGCAGCTGCAGCATGCCGGGACCCATCCCGTGCTGCGCACCTCCTCGACCCTGATGGCACTCGAGGCAGCCGAGCGGGTGGGCGTGCTGTCCCCCGAGCACGGAGCCACGCTGCGGGAGGCCTGGTTGCACGTCAGCCGGGTCCGCAACGCGATCACGCTGGTGCGGGGACGAGCCGGCGACACCCTCCCCGTCGACTACCGGGAGCTCGCAGCCGTCGCCGGTCTGTTGGGGTACCGGCATGACCAGCACTCCCAGCTGGTTGACGACACCCGGCGGCTCATGCGGCTGGCGGCCCGGGTCGTCGACGTCGTGTTCTGGGGCCTGGAGGATGAGCGTTCGTGACGGATCGGGTAGAGTCTCGGGTGACGCATCCGGGGTCGGTGAAAGTCCGAACCGGCGGTGACAGCCCGCGACCCTGAGGATTCCGCACCCGTGGAGCCCGATGGTTGATCTGGTGGAACTCCAGAGCCGACAGTCAGAGTCTGGATGGGAGGCTGCGTCGTCGGTGCCGCCCCGCTCGGGGTGCGCCCGTCGTTCGCGCCCCGGATCCTGCAGAAAGGACCGGGGTTCTCGTGACTGCCGAACGTACCAGGCGTGGCCGCCTCATCGCGAGGATCGGCCTGTGGTCGGCCTATCCGGCTCGCACCCGTCCCCTCGGGATGCTCGCCCGCTGGGTCCCGCCCCTGGTGGCCCTGGCAGTGCTGCTCCTGGTCTGGTGGGTCGTCGCGCAGCAGGTCCCGGCCAACATCGTCGCGGACCCGGTCCGGGTGGCCGAACGGTTGCTGCGGTGGACCGGCACCGGTGTGGCATGGCGTTACCTGGTGCCGACCCTCGGTGCCGCCCTGCTCGGGTCGGCGGTCGCCGTGCTCATCGCTCTGCCGCTGGGATACGCGGTGGCCCACTCCCGGCTGCTGGCCGCCGTCGCGGAGCCGTTCATCGCGTTCTCCCAGACGGTGCCCCTGGTGGCGGTGGCGCCCCTGCTGGTGCTGTGGGTGGGATACGGAACCTTCCCGATCGCGCTGCTGTGCGCCGTGATCGCCTTCTTCCCGATGGTCACCACCACCGTTCTCGGTTTCAGGGCGCTCGACATGCGAACCATCGAGACCGCGTGGTTGGACGGGGCCAACGGCTGGCAACGTCTGGTCCACGTGGAGGCCCCCGTCGCGGCCCCTGCCGTCCTGGCCGGGGTTCGGGGCGGGGTGGTGCTGTCCATGATGGGGGCCATCGTCGGGGAATTCGTCATGGGCGGCCATGGGCTCGGCACCCTGCTCACCATCTCCCGCGAGGCCGCTGACACCACAGGGGTCTTCGCCGCGGTGATCCTCATCTCACTGGCCGCGGCCGGGCTCGCCGCGCTGTTGCCCTTCGCCGAGCGGACCAGTGCCCGTCGACTGGAAGGAACCACATCGTGAAACTCAACCGCCGTGCCCTGATGCTGGGAGCCGGCCTCGCCGGTGCCGGTCTGGCGGGCTGCGCCCGGACCGATGGACACAGGACGGTCATCGGGTTGACCTACATCCCCAACATCCAGTTCTGCGCGTTCTACCACGCCGTCGACGCGGGCCTGTTCGCCAAGGCCGGTGTCGACGTGGAGCTCCGCCACCACGGGGCCCAGGAGGGCCTGTTCACCGCCCTGGAGGCAGGGGAGGAGCAGGTGGTCTTCGCCTCCGTCGACGAGGCGGTCCTCGCCGCTGCTGCCGGGCTCGGCACGCTGCGGGTCTTCGCCTCCTGCTACCGCACCTACCCGGGCCATGTGCTGGGTGGTCCTGCGGTTCGTGACCTGACGGACCTGAAGGGGCGGCGTCTCGGGGTACCGGGACGGTACGGTGCCTCCTGGTTGACCGCGCTGGCCGCCCTGCACCGGGCCGAGCTGTCGCAGGACGAGGTGGAGATCGTCGAGATCGGCTGGACCCAGGTCGCCGCACTCACCTCAGGAAAGGTGGACGCCGCGATCGGTTTCATCAACAACGAGGCGGTCCAGCTGGAACAGCTGGGGTTCGGTGCCGCGGTGCTCGATGCGGTGGATCCGCTGGCACCGGATCTTCTCGGGCCCGGGTTGATGACCCTGGCACAGCAGGTGGAGGGCACCACACTCGCACGGATCGTCGAGGCGGTCGTCGAGGCGGAGCAGCAGATCATCGCCGACCCCACGAAGGGGATCGAGGCCGCGCTGTCCCGTATCCCGACCCTGGCGGAACCGGAACAACGTGCCGCGGCCGAAGGGGTGCTGGCCGCCACCATCAAGCTCTGGGACGAGGGGAGCGGGGTCGACCTCGGCGTTCCGGCGGAGACCCTGCAGCGGACGGAAGCCTTCCTGCACCGGGTCGGTGCCATCGAGCAGGTGCCCGGTGACCTGCTGCTCCAGGTGCCCTGATTTGGAACAGTCCCGACCACGAGCTATGTTGTCCCCCATGCCTCTGCTCCTGGTGACCCGTGTCTGGGTCGATCTGCGCCTGCAGGCAAGCTGCACCTGTTGCTGACCCAGCCGTCGACGTCGAGTCCAGGTCCCAGTTCATCCACACCCAGGAGCAGTCCATGTCCACGACCCAGAGTGCACCCCCGCGTGCCGTGAAGAAGAAGCATCCACTCGCCCGGTTCAGCAACCAGATCATCCTCGGCCTCGTCATCGGGGTCCTGCTCGGCTGGGCGGCAGTCGCCCTCGGACCGGTGGACGAACAGCCGAACTGGCTGACATCGACACTCAAGCAGACCGGCAGTGCCTACGTCGGATTGTTGAAGCTGCTCGTCGTCCCCCTGGTCTTCACCGCCGTGATCTCCTCCATCGCCCGGCTGCGGGAGGTCACCAACGCGGCCCGGCTCGCCGTCTCGACCCTGCTGTGGTTCGGGATCACCGCGTTGGCCTCGGTGCTGATCGGGTTGCTCGTCGGTTTCGTCTCCAGCCCTTGGCTGACCGCCGGGGTCAGCGGCGAGGCGGCCAAGGCACCCAGCAGCATCGGCTCCTGGACCGCTTTCCTGACCGGGTTGGTCCCCACCAACTTCCTCGGTCTGGAGGTCTCGGTGAAGACGGCCGGGGATGCGGTGACCGCGACACCCGGATTCAACGTGCTCCAGGTGCTGGTGCTGTCCATCGCACTCGGCGTCGCAGCGCTCAAGGTCGGAAAGCAGGCCGACTCCTTCGTGGCCTTCGCCGAGTCCGCCCTGGCCGTGGTGCAGAAGGTGCTGTGGTGGGTCATCAGGTTGGCCCCGATCGGTACGGCTGCGCTGATCGGCCACGCTGTCGCGGCCTACGGGTGGAAGTCCATCGCCTCCCTCGGTGTGTTCGTCGTCGCCATCCACGTCGGGCTCATCCTGGTCTGGGTGGTCGTCTACCCCTTGATCCTGCGTGGCCACGGCCTGAACGTGGTCCAGTTCTACCGCAACATCTGGCCCGTCATCACCCTGGGTTTCGTCACCCGTTCCTCGATGGGTGTGATGCCCGTCACGGAGCAGGTCACCGAACGCAACCTCGGGGTGCCGCGCAGCTATGCCGCCTTCGCGGTGCCACTCGGGGCGACCACCAAGATGGATGGCTGCGCAGCCATCTACCCGGCACTGGCCTCCATCTTCGTGGCACAGTTCTACGGCGTCGAGCTGGGGGTCACCCACTACCTGCTCATCGTCATCGTCTCGGTCCTGGGCTCGGCCGCCACGGCCGGCACGACAGGCGCCACGGTGATGCTGACCCTGACCCTCTCGACGCTGGGGCTTCCGCTGGAGGGCGTGGGTCTCCTCATCGCGGTGGACTCCATCATCGACATGAGCCGCACCGCCCTCAACGTCACCGGGCAGGCCTTGGTGCCGACCATCGTCGCGAAGCGGGAGGGCATCCTCGACCGGGAGGTCTACGAGGCCGCCCCCAGCTTCGACGGCGCCAGGATCTGACCCCGGATCACCGCTCCGCGCGGCCGAGTTGGCTGGGCCACCAGATGGTCCGGCCGATGTCGAGGCCCAGCGCAGGGACCAGCAGGGTGCGCACCAGGAAGGTGTCCAGCAGCACCCCGAAGGCGACGATGAAGGCGATCTGGAGCAGGAACAGGATCGGGAGCACCGCGAGGGCCGCGAAGGTCGCCGCCAGCACGAGACCTGCGGAGGTGATGACCCCGCCGGTCACCGACAGGCCACGCAGGATTCCTTCGCGGGTGCCGTGAGCCAGGGCCTCCTCCCGGACCCGGGTCATGAGGAAGATGTTGTAGTCGATTCCCAGCGCCACGAGGAACACGAAGCCGAACAGTGGCACCGACGGATCGGCTCCGGGCAGGTCGAGCAGGTGGTTGAACACCAGCGCCGAGACCCCGAGAGCGGTGCCGAAGCTCAGGGCCGTCGTCGCGACGAGCAGGACGGGGGCGAGGACACAGCGCAGCAGCAGGATCAGGATGGCGAGGATCACCCCCAGCACCAGCGGGATGATCACCACCCGGTCGCGTTGTGACGTGGTCCGGGTGTCGAGGTCGACGGCCGAGGCGCCGCCCACCTGGGCCCTGCCCGCGAGGTCCGCACGCAGCCCGGAGATCGTCTCCAGCGCGGCGTCGCTGTCCGGGATGTCGGTCAAGGTGGCGAGCAGCATCACCTCGCCGTCGCGCACCGTCGGCGGGGGAGCGGGGGTACCGGGCGGGCCGAGCGGCTGGATGCCCTCCGAGGTGACCGGGACGCTGCCCGAGGGGGAGTCGGCCGAGAGCACCGAGACCGAGTCGATCCCGGGGTTGGCCAGCAGGAGATCGGCCACCTCCTGAAGGTCGCCCTCGGTCGTGCTCACGTAGGCGGGGGACCCGGAGCCGCCGGGGAAGTGCTGGGCCAGTCGCTGTTGTCCCTCACGGGCCTGTGAGGCACCTAGCACGAACTCGCTGACGGGGACCCCCTGCGCCTTGAGGGTGGGGGCGAATGCGGCACCGAGGGCAAGCACGGCGATGCAGCTGATCCACACCTTGCGTGGGCGCGCCGCGATCCAGGTGCCGATCCGGGCGTATCCACCCGTTCCCGACTCCTCCTCAGCCCCGTCATCGGCGCGACGTGGGGCACGGGGCCAGTACGCGATCCGGCCGAGCAGGAGACCGAATGCAGGCAGCAGGGTGAGTGAGGCGAGCATCGCGAAGGCGATACCGATCGCGGCCACCGGTCCGAGGGAACGGTTCGAGCCGAGGTCGCTCAGCAGCAGGCACAACAGGCCTGCGATCACGGTGCCGCCCGAGGCGAGGATGGGTTCCACCGTCCCCAGCCATGCGGCCTTCGTGGCCGCGAGTCCGTCGGGACGACGTCCCAACTCCTCGTAGTAGCGGGCGGTGTAGAGCAGGCTGTAGTCGGTGGCCGCACCGATGACGAGGATGAAGAGGATGCCCTGGGTCTGTCCCGTGATCGTCAACACCCCCCACCTGGCCAGCCACCAGTTGGCGAGCAGCGCGGTGGCAAGGGCGAAGACACTGGTCAGCAGGACGACCAGCGGCAGGATCACCGCACGGTAGACCAGGACCAGGATGACGAGGACCACCGCCAGGGTGACCGCCAGCAGGAGACCATCGATACCGCTGAAGGCAGCTGCCAGGTCGCTGGAGAGGGCGGCCGGGCCCGCGATGTCGAAGTCGACCGTTGCTGGCAGTTGCTCCCTGAGGGCGGTCCGCAGGAGATCGAGCGAGTCCGAGACGTCTGCGTCCTGACCCACCCCGACGAAGACCTGGACGGCCAGCCCGTCCTCGGCCGGGATCGGTGGGGAGACCGAGACCACTCCGTCCACATCCGACAAGGCCGTGGCCGCGGTGGAGATCTCCTGCAGGGTCTGTGGGGTCAGGGCTTCGTCGTCATGGATGACGACGAAGGCGGGGATCTGGTCATCACCCACGAACTCGCGGTACTTCTCCCCGACCACCGTCGCCTCGGCGGTCAGTGGGAGGAAGGCCTCCTGGTTGTTCTCGGCCACCTCGGAGATCCGGCCGAAGTACGGGCCACCGACGCCACCGACAGCGAGCCAGGCAACGACGACGAGGAGTGGGGTCAGGGTGCGGAGCAGCAACGGACGCATGCCTGGAGCCTACTGAACAAGTGCAGCGGACAGGCAGTCGGACATCCGGTGATGTTGCTCAGAGTGCGTAGTAGAGCTCGAATTCATAAGGATGCGGGCGCACCGCGATGGCCTGGATCTCCGCACGTTTCAACTCGATCCAGGTCTGGATCAGGTCCGGGGTGAAGACATCGCCGGCGAGGAGGAACTCATGGTCGGCCTCCAGGGCATCGAGCACGGCACCGAGGTCCTCGGGGACCGTCGCCACCTGGGCGTGCTCATCCGGTGGCAGCTCGTAGAGGTCCTTGTCGATGGGCTCGGGGGGTTCGATGCGGTTCTGGATGCCGTCGAGGCCGGCCAGCAGGATCGCGGCGAAGGCCAGGTACGGATTGCTGGAGGGGTCCGGGCAGCGAAACTCGATGCGCTTGGCCTTCGGGTTCGATCCCGTGATCGGGATGCGGATGCAGGCCGAGCGGTTCCGTTGTGAGTACACCAGGTTGACCGGGGCCTCGAAGCCCGGGACCAGGCGGTGGTAGGAGTTCACACTCGGGTTGGTGAAGGCCAGCAGCGCCGGGGCGTGCCTGAGGATGCCACCGATGTACCAACGTGCCAGGTCGGACAGGCCGGCGTAGCCGTTCTCGTCGTGGAACAGCGGTCGACCCTCGCTCCACAACGAGGAGTGGCAGTGCATGCCGGAGCCGTTGTCCCCGAAGATCGGTTTCGGCATGAAGGTCGCCGTCTTGCCGGCCTCCCAGGCCGTGTTCTTCACCAGGTACTTGAACTTCATCACGTCGTCAGCGGCCTTGAGCATCGTGTCGAAGCGCCAGTTGATCTCCGCCTGTCCGGCGGTGCCGCACTCGTGGTGGGCCCGTTCGACCACGAGTCCGGCATTCTCCATGTGGCGCACGATGTCGTCGCGAAGATCACCGAAGTGGTCGACGGGGGCGACGGGGAAGTAGCCGCCCTTGTACTTCACCTTGTATCCCCGGTTGCCCCCGTTCTCCACCCGTCCGGTGTTCCATGCCCCTGCCTCGGAGTCGATGTGGTAGTAGGAGGAGTTCGCCGTGGTGTCGAAACGGATGTCGTCGAAGACGTAGAACTCGGCCTCGGGGGCGAAGAAGGCGGTGTCGGCGATCCCGGTCGATGCCAGGTAGGCCTCCGCCTTGCGGGCGATGTTCCTGGGGTCGCGGCTGTAGGGCTCCTTCGTCAACGGGTCGTGGACGAAGAAGTTGACATTGAGGGTCCGGGACCTGCGGAAGGGGTCGACGAAGGCCGTGGTGGGATCCGGCAGCAGGGCCATGTCCGATTCGTGGACCTTCTGGAAACCGGTGATCGACGACCCGTCGAAGCTCAGGCCCTCAGTGAAGACCTCAGGGCCGAAGGAACCCGCCGGGACGGTGAAGTGCTGCATCACACCGGGCAGGTCACAGAAGCGGCAGTCGATGGTCTCGATGCCCTCCTCCTTGACGTAGGCCAGGAACTCCTCAGCGCTTCGGAACATCTTTCCTCCAGGTCGAACGAGTGGTGGGGGTGCACCCCGGGCGTCACCCTATGGGTGGTAGTTTGCCTCATTCTTGCACCAGAGTAACGGGGGTGTTACAGCTCACCCGTGAGGTGGCGCTGCAATGTCGGGGCGAGCAGGTCGATCACCTCGGCCGATGTGAGGCTGGCCAGGGGTTCGATTCCGACGATGTGTCGTGCGACGACCATCCCGACGAGTTGGCTGCCCACCAGGGCGGCGCGGAGCCTCGCCTCGTCCTCGGGGAGGCCGAGCTGCTGGGCCAACGGTCCCAGGATCATCCGGGTGGCGTATCCCTCGAGTGGGGAGTGGGAGCTGGCGAGTGCCCGCCGCACCACTGCCTTGAGTGCCGGGGCGGCCGGGGAGGTCCACACCTGCTCCATGGCACGTGCCAATTCGGTCCCCCACCGTTCGACGGGGAATGTCAGCACCCGAGTGGCGGCGTGTCCTGCCTGGATGCCGTTGTCCATCACGGCCTGGAAGAGTCCTTCCTTCGACGTGAAGTAGTGGTGGATCAAAGCGGCATCCACCCCGGCCTGTTTCGCAATGGCCCTGGTCGAGACCGATTCGAAGGAGCGGGAGGCGAACAGGACCGCTGCGGCATCTCGGATCCGCTCCTTGGTGCGTTCGGCCTTCGAGGGCTCGGGCGGGGTCATCGGGTCCGCCTCGGCATCGAGACGGCGGCAGTGGCCAGTGCGAGCAGGGCGGTACCGGCGAGCAGGGCGAGGCGCAGCCAGGAGCCACGGCCCAGTTCAGGTGTCTCGAGCATCTCCTGCACCACGTCAACCGCCCAGGTCATCGGCAACCACTCGGTGATGGTACCGAGGAACTCGGGCATCTGGTCCTTCGGCACGAGGAGTCCGCAGAGGAACACCTGTGGGGTGATGAAGACGGGCATGAACTGCACGGCCTGGAACTCGGTGCGGGCGAAGGCGGAGGCCAGCAGCCCGAAGGCCACCCCGATCACGGCGGAGAGCAGGGACAGCAGCAGGAAACCCCAGGCAGGACCCTCGATCGCCACGTCGAGGGGGCCGAGCAGGAGCAGGACCGACAGCAGGGACTGGACCACGGCGAGCAGGCCGAAGACCACTGCGTAGGAGGCGATCAGGTTCCAACGTCGAAGCGGCGTGGTCAGAAGGCGTTCCAGGGTGCCCGAGACGCGTTCCCGCAACATCGTGACGGAGGTGACGATGAACATCAGGAACATCGGGATCACCGCCAGCATGATCGGGCCGATCGTGGCGAAGGGGCCGGGGCGGCCGGGTGGGGTGGGGACGTCGACGAAGACCTGGTGGAGCAGGAGGAGCAGCAGGGGAGGGACGACCAGGATGAGTGCCACCGCACGTGGGTCCCCGCGCAGCTGGGCCGCGATGCGACGCACGGTGGCCAGGGAGGATGGGCGACGGGAGTGCTCGCGGCTACGGGTCGTGGTCATGCCTGCTCCTTGATCAGGGTCAGGAAAGCGGCTTCCGGGCTGGGGGTGCCGGTGCGCTCCTGGAGGGTGGTGACCGGTTCGTGGGTGAGGATTCGGCCCTCACGCATGAACAGCACGGAGTCGCAGCGGCTCGCCTCGTCCATGACGTGGCTGGAGATCAGCAGGGTGACACCGTCTTCGGCGAGTTCCCGGAAGAGTCGCCACAGTGCCTCTCGGGTGAGTGGATCGAGCCCGACGGTGGGCTCGTCCAGGACCAGTACCTCAGGGTCACCGACCAGGGCGCAGGCCAGTGAGGCGCGGCTGGCCTGTCCGCCGGAGAGCCGGTCGACGCGACGCGAGGCCAGGTCGTCGAGGCGGACCCGGTGGATCGCCGTCAGTGCTGAGGCTTCGTCTGCGCCGAGCAGGCCCGCGAAACAGCGGACATTGGCCAGCACGGTGGCATCGGTGTAGATGCTCACCGCCTGTGAGGTGTAGGCCATCCGATGACGTAGCCGTGGGTCACCGACGGGGAGTCCCAGGACGCGGGCGGTTCCTGAGGTGATGCGTTGCACTCCCAGCAGGCTGCGCATGAAGGTGGTCTTGCCGCAGCCGGAGGGGCCCAGGAGACCAGTGATCGAGCCCCGGTCGAGTGAGCAGGAGATGCCGTGGAGGACCTCCGTGCGGCCGCGGTGCACCACGAGGTCCGAGACCTCGATGCCGAGTTCTCCGGAAGTGAATTCATCAAACGATGATTTCATCATACGATGAATTCTATCCCGCCGGAGTTGATGGGGCAATAGGGTTGCGGACATGCCAGTGGAAGATCGTCGGGACCACACCATGCCGGATCCGCACCTGCGCCCACTGCGGTCAGGGGATGCGTCGCGGGTGCTGGAGGCCTTCGCTGAACCCGACATGTCCCGGCAGGGCCATGTCGAGAACCTGGCGGATGCGAGGTGTTACATCGAGCGACTGTGTGATCCTGACGGCGTGCATCGGGCCTTCGCGATGGTCGGGGAGGATGACGAACTGCTCGGACTGGTCGCCGTCGCGATCGACGGGGAGAACCGGAACGGTTGGTTCTTCTACTGGACGCACCCCGAGGGGCGGGGAAGGGGATGGACCGGACGGGCCGCCGCCACGATCGCCCACCATGCCCTGACCGTGCTGGGGCTGGAACGTCTCGAGCTGGGGTATCGCGCCAACAATCCCGCCTCCGGCGGGGTGGCCCGGGCGGCAGGTTTCGTGCAGGAGGGTCTGGAACGGGGCAAGTTCCTGGTCGACGGTGAACGTCTCGACGTCGTCACCTGTGCCCGCCTGCTGACCGACCCTGCCCCGACGACCCCGTTGCTGCGGCTGAACGATCGGTGAACCCAGACCGGCCATGACTGGCTGTGACAGGATTTCGACCATTGATGAAGAGCGAGGAGGCATGGATGAGTGGTCATGGTGGCCCAACCCCTGAGGAGCGGTTGGAGGAGTTGCGGGCTGATGCGGTGGAGGAATTGGCTCGGATTGATCGGGATCGGGAGACGGTGCGGTTGATCGGGCTGGGGTGGGATGATCAGAGGATTGCTGAGCGGTTGGGGCGGCGGTTGGGTGTGGTGCGTTCGATCCGTGATCAGGTGGCCCGGGGGGAGAAGGTTCGTCCGTTGAGCCCGCGGGAGTTGGGGCTACGGCGAACGGTGGGGGAGATCAGTACGCAGGAGATGATGGAGCAGTTGCGGGCATGGCCGTACACCTTTGGGGAGCTTCATTACGACTTCTACGACGGGGGTTCCTGGGATGAGGTGATTGGCTTACGGGCAGTGGGGCACATCACCCGTGAGGAATGCGCAGAGCTGAGAACCTTCGCAGACCGTCTTCGCCCCGCAGATGAGCAGCCTGAGTGATCGGACCGAGGCCCAGGTCAAGGGCTTGGTGAAGCGACTTGCCCAGACCCATTCAGTGTCCTCGGCTCTGGACGAGGAGAGTTTGTGGGGCAGGCTCCATGATGAGATCGTTCAGGCCTACCAGGCTCGTGCGAAGCGTGAGGCGGTCCGTGAGGGGCGGGCGATCATCATGGCGGGGGCTCCGGGGGCGGGGAAGAGTCAGGGGGTCGCAATGGTGCGGCAGGTGTTGGGGCCGCAGGAGTCGCAGCGGTTGGGTGTGGTGGAGGACGGGTTCGTCACGGTTGATGCTGATGATGTCAAGCAGTTGTTGCTCGGTACCCCGGTGGCGGGGTTGGAGGTTGCTCCCGAGTTGTTGGCCCAGGCCTGCAGTCACTGGGACGGTGTGATTGCTGAACATGCGCCGGAGCGGCTGGCTGATGGGAGGCCGTTGTTGCGCGGGGAGTTGGCGACGCTGGTTCACCCCTTGTCCGCCGCAACAGCAGACAAGATCCGGAAGGAACTCGTTGCTGATTGCTTCAACATCAAGATTGAGGGGACGTTGCAGTGGATGGAGCCCTCCGGGATGGGGCAGGGCCCGAGGCTGATCGATCAGTTGCGGGCCGAGGAGTACGTTCAGGTGAGCATTGTGGCGGTGGATGCGCCGAAGGAGCTCTGCCTGGCCGGAGCACACCAGCGGTGGGCTGAGCCCCGGAAGGTGGGAGATGTGACCGCCCGGTACACCCCGGCCGAGGCGGTGGAGTCAATGTTTCCGCCCGGGCGGGCCAGCAGCCGGTGTGTTGACAATGCCCGGATCACCCATGATCTGGTTCGAGGTGATGCTGGGTTCGAGGAAGTGAACCTGTTCATCGCGCATCGGGGAGAACGTCCCGCGGTGGAGCATGTTGATCGGGCGGGGAAGACGCGGCTCCTCCCCGTTCCGGGACAGCCGCCCGGGACACGAACAGCTTCCGCCGGTCTCAGAGGGAGTCAAGGGGTCGGACAGGACCAACTCCGGACGCAACCCCCGAACCGGGGACGCTGAGCGCCAAGCTGGAGGTCAATCCTCGGCGGCCTCGAGCCAGGCGTCCTCCAGCTCGGACCTGAGGGCCATCGCCGTCTTCAGCTCCGCATCGAGGGCTGCCAACCGCTCATAGTCGGTGGCGGCCTCGGCCATCTGGGCGTGGAGCTCATCGATCCGCTGCTCCGCCTTCGCGAGCTGGGACTCCAGCCGGGCGAGTTCCTTCCGGCGCTGTCTCGCCTCGGCGGCATCGGAACGCGTTTTGGTCGGGGCAGGGGTCGGGGAGGAGAGGGCCTCGGCTGCTCGACGCCGTCGTTGCAGGTACTCCTCCACCCCACCCGGCAGCAACACGCAGGACCCGTCACCCATCAGTGCGTACGAGTGGTCGGTGACCCGCTCCAGGAAGTAGCGGTCGTGACTGACCACGATGAGGGTTCCCGGCCAGGAGTCGAGATGGTCCTCGATGACGGTCAGGGTGTCGATGTCGAGGTCGTTGGTCGGCTCGTCCAGGATCAGGACGTTCGGTTCCTCCAGCAGCAGGCGCAGGAACTGCAACCGCCGCCGCTCCCCACCGGACAGGTCCCCGATCCGCGCCATCAACCTGTCCCCGGTGAAGCCGAACTCCTCCAGCAGGGTGCTTGCCGATGCCTCACGTCCCGTCGCGAGTTTGGTCTGCTGTTTCAGCCGGGTCACCGACTGCAGCACCCGGTCCTCGTCGTCCAACTCACCCACACTCTGGGACAGGTAGCCGACCCGCAGGGTCGTCCCCCGCTTGATCTTGCCACCCTGCACCTCACGAACCCCGGCCAGCAGATCCAGCAGGGTGGTCTTGCCCGCGCCGTTGACCCCGACCAGCCCGATCCGATCCCCCGGCCCGATGGACCAGGTCAGGCGGTCCAGCAGCACCCGCTCGCCGACGGTGTGGGACACGTTGATCAGGTCGAACACGTCCTTGCCGAGCCGGGAGACCGCGAACCTCTCCAACGCGAGCTTGTCCCTGGGAGGTGGCACATCGCTGATGAGTGCCTCGGCCGCATCGATGCGGAACTTCGGTTTCGAGGTGCGGGCAGGGGCGCCACGACGCAGCCAGGCGAGCTCCTTGCGGGCCAGGTTCTTCCGCCTGGCCTCGGTGGCCGCAGCCTGGCGTTGCCGTTCCACCCGGGCCAGGACGTAGGCGGCGTAGCCGCCGTCGTAGGCGTCCACCACGCCGTCGTGGACCTCCCAGATCCTGGTGCACACGGCGTCGAGGAACCAGCGGTCGTGGCTGACCACCAGCATCGCCAGGCCTGCCCGGATCCGCCCCTGCAGGTGCTCGGCCAGGAAGGCGATGGCCTCCACGTCGAGGTGGTTGGTGGGCTCGTCCAGCACGATGAGGTCGTGCTCACCGAGCAGCACCTCCACCAGGCCGACGCGACGACGTTCCCCGCCGGAGAGGGACTCGATGGGACGGTCGAGATCCACCCCGGCCAGCAGTGCCTCGACGATGGCGCGGCGGTCCGCCCGGGCGGCGTAGACATGGTCAGCGGCCCCGTCGAGCACGACCTCACGGATCGTCTCGCCCGGCCGGGAGACCTGGTGCTGGGTCAGCACCCCGACGGATGCGGAGTTCGCGACCGTCACCCGGCCCTGATCCGGGACGAGGTCCCCGGTGAGGATCCGCAGCAGGGTGGTCTTGCCGTCGCCGTTGCGCCCGACGACACCGATCACCTCACCCGCACCCAGCCCGAGGCTCACACCATCGAGCAGGGTACGCGTGCCGAAGGCGTGCGAGACGCCCTCCAGATTGACCAGGTTCGCCACGGGTCAGCGACCACGCATCGCCTGACGGGCCCCCTTCATGCCGCCCTTGCCGGTGGGCATGGGACCCTTCGGCATCGGCAGCTTCGGACGCATCGCGTCGAGGGCCTTCAGCCGGGCCTCCACCTCGACGACCTTCGCCGCCTCCAGTGCCTTCGGCAGTTTCTTGATCTCGTCGGCCAACTTGTCCAGCGGCACCTGACCGCCACCCTTGCCGACGACGAAGGTCACCACATTGACACCGTAGGCCACCTGCTCGTGCTTCTTCTTCTCGGAGGCGAGCAGTGCCTTGAGATGCTTCGGATCACCCTCACCGATCAGGACGAGACCACCCGGGCCGATGGCCCGGTGCACCACATCCGCGCTGTCGCGGTTCCGGGTCGCGGCGACGACAGGGGTGTACTTCCACTTCTTGCCCAGCATCTGCATCGCCAGCTCCGCAGATCCGACCTGGCCGTCGTAGCGGGCGTAGGCCGCCCGCTTGGCGCGTCGGACGAAGATCCACATCGCCACCAGCATCCCGACCATCACGCCCATGATCCCCCACATGATGGGGGCCTTCAGCAGGAAACCCAGCACCAGGAACAGCACGAAGGGTCCGAGCCACGCGGCGAGGAGGATCCACGGCAGCCTCGGGTCGTGCTTCTTCGTGATCTTGTAGGTCTCACGGATCTGACGCAGCTGCCCCCAGTCCGCAGGGTTGTCGGAATTCTTGCGACGGAGCTTCTCGGCCTTCGCCTGCTCCTTCTGCTTGCGTGCGAGCTCCTTGGCCCGTTCACTTCGCGCCATCACTTGTCCTCGGCCTTCCGTGCAGCCTTCCTGCGCTCTTCCATTGCGGTCCGGTACAGCCTCCCGGCGCGGTACGAGGAACGCACGAGCGGCCCGGACAGCACGCCAGAATATCCGATCTCCCGGGCCTCCTCGGCCAGCTCGTCGAACTCCTCGGGTGGTACCCAGCGCTCGATGGGGTGCAGGGTCGGTCCGGGACGCAGGTACTGCGTGATGGTGATGAGCTCGGTGCCGGCGTCGAACAGGTCCTGCAGGGCCTGGGAGATCTCCTCACGGGTCTCACCCATGCCGAGGATGAGGTTGGACTTGGTCACCAGCCCGGCGTCGCGGCTCATGGTGAGCACGTCCAGGGAGCGTTCGTAGCGGAAGCCGGGACGGATCCGCTTGAAGATCCGCGGCACCGTCTCCACGTTGTGGGCGAACACCTCCGGCCTGGTCTCGAGCACCTGGCCGACCAGATCCGGTTTGCCCGAGAAGTCCGGGGCCAGCATCTCCACCCCGACCCCCGGGTTGACGGCGTGGATCTGTCGGATCGTCTCCGCGTACAGCCACGCTCCCTCGTCCGGCAGGTCGTCGCGACAGACCCCGGTCACGGTGGCGTAACGCAGCCCCATCTTCTTGACCGAGGCGGCCACCCGCAACGGCTCGGCGGGGTCGTATCCCTCCGGTTTGGCCGAGGTGATCTGGCAGAAGTCACACCGACGGGTGCACTGGTCGCCACCGATGAGGAAGGTGGACTCACGGTCCTCCCAGCACTCGAAGATGTTGGGGCAGTTCGCCTCACGACACACGGTGTGCAGATCGGCGTTCTGGACGATCTGCTGCAGGTCCTTGTAGTTGGGGCCGGTGTGGGCGGTCGTGCGGATCCATGCAGGTTTGCGTTCGATCGGGGTCTCGGCGTTCTTCGCCTCGATCCTCAACAGACGACGCCCGTCAGGCTGTACAGCAGTCACCTGCCGGATACTACCTCTTCCAGCATGTCCTCAAGATGAACGCGCAGGTGGGGCTCCAGGTCGTGCGCCACCTGCGCGACGTCCCAGTCGCCGGGTAGTTCCTCCGCGAGGGAGGTCACCCCGGCATCACTGATCCCGCACGGGACGATGTTGGCGAAGGCCCCGGCATTGGGGAGCACGTTGAGGGCGAAACCGTGCATCGTGGTGCGGCGGGCCACCCGGATGCCGATGGCACAGATCTTGCGTTCCAGACGTCCCGGTGCGGCGGGCAGCCACACGCCGGTACGGCCGACGATGCGGTGGGCGGGTACGCCGAGCTCGGCGAGGTAGTCGATGACGGCTGCCTCGAAGCGACGCACGGGTTCGACCACCCCCACCCCCTCCGGCAGCGGGAGGATCGGGTAACCGGTGAGTTGACCGGGACCATGCCAGGTGATCTTTCCGCCCCGGTCCACGTCCACGACGGGGGTGCCGTCGAACGGGCGCTCCAGCGGAAGCGTCGCGCGACCCGCGGTGTAGACGGGTTCGTGTTCCAGCAGGATCACGTGCCCACCCCGTTCCCCGGCGGCGACGGCCCGATGTATCTCACGCTGGTGGTCCCAGGCCTCCTGGTAGCCGCTCAGGAAGCGTTGCGGGCCCAGTCCTCGGTGTTCAAAGGTCAGCACCCGCGACATGGTACGCGCCAGTGGTGACCCCGGCATCAGTGCGTCACCGGCGATGGGCACAATGGGGCGCATGACCAGAATCGTCGAACGTGACCGCTGCCCGGGCCTGCTCAGGCCTTACCGCACCGTGGATGGAAACATGATCCGGCTCCGGCTTCCCGGAGGCCTGGTCACCTCCGCCCAGCTGATGCAGGTGGCCGAGCTCGCCTGTGCGTTCGCGAATTCCGAGGTGCAGATCACCAGCCGGAACAATCTCCAGATCCGTGCCCTGCCCGATCCGATCCCGTGCGAGTTCACCGAGGCGGCCTTCGCCACGGGGCTGATGCCCTCCCCGGCGCATGAGCGGATCCGTACGGTGGTGTGCTCCCCGCTGACCTCGATCGCCCCCGTGCACGCGGATCTGTCGCGGCTGGTGCGTGACCTGGACGCCGCGATCATCGCCGATGCGCAGCTGCCGAGGCTGCCCGGGCGCTTCCTGTTCGCCCTGGACGACGGTTCCGACGACGTGCTGGGGGAGGACTTCGACCTCGGGTACCGGGCCCTGCCACACGGGCAGGGAGTGGTCTTCGTCGGAGGATGCGACGCGGGCCGACGCATCGCGGCCGAGGCGGCGGTGCCGACCCTGCTGGAGCTGGCCCATCGGTTCCTCGCCGTCGCCGAGGCCGGGGAGAAACCCGCCTGGCACATCCGGGAGCTGCCGAACCCGGCAGAGCTGCTCGACGGCATCGGGCAGCCCTGTGACATCCGACGTCCCGCCTCGGAGCACCCCTTGCCGTTCGGGGCCGTGGCAGGGGCCGCCCACGTCGGGATCCCCCTGGGCATGCTGGACCTGGCCCAGGCGGCGACGATCCACCACCTTGCCCCCGAGTGCGGCAGCGGTGGGGTCGTGGTCACCCCGTGGCGTTCCGTGCTGATCCCGGGAGCCGCCGACCGGCTCGACGAACTGGCCGCGGCGGGGCTGGTCACCGCCCTCGGATCGGTGTGGCAGACCCTGACCGCCTGCTACGGCAAGCCCTGCAACAACGCACTCGTGGACACCCGGGACATCGCCTGGGCCGTGGCGCGTCAGCACCCTGAGGCCTTTCCCGAACTCGTCCACCTGTCAGGCTGCGACCGGGTGTGTGGGGAGCCGGGCGGGCAGCACGTCGGCCTCGTCGCACCCAGGGACGCGACATCGGTGCTGGAGGCTGTCGTAGGGTGACCCGCATGACCACGCGCCCCACCCGTCGTTTCGACTACGAGACGAGCGGCTCCGCCATCTACACCGAGTCCTTCCGCCGGATCAGGCAGGGAGCCGATCTCAGTGCCTTCACCTCGGAACAGGCCCAGGTGGCGGTCCGCATGATCCACGCCGCGGGGGATCTCGACCTGCCCCGGCACATCGTCTTCCACCCCGAGCTGGTGACGGCGGCTCGTACCGCGCTCCGGGCCGGGGCGCCGATCTTCGTCGATGCCCACATGATCGACTCGGGCATCACCCGACGTCGTCTTCCCGCCGACAACGAGGTGCGTTGCCTGCTGCGTGACGACCGGGCGGCCGAGTTGGCGGCCGAGTGGGGCACCACTCGGTCCGCAGCGGCGGTCTCACTGTGGGGGCAGGACCTGGCGGGAGCGGTCGTCGCCATCGGGAACGCCCCCACCGCCTTGTTCCACCTGCTGGAGATCATCGCCGACGGGGGGCCGAGACCTGCCGCCGTCATCGGGGTCCCGGTCGGTTTCGTCGGCTCCGCCGAGTCGAAGCAGGCCTTGGCCGACAGCGATCTCGGGGTGCCGTGGCTGGTGGTGCACGGCCATCGCGGTGGTTCGGCGATGGCGGCCTCGGCCGTCAACGCCCTGGCCAGTGAGTCCGAGCTGTGAGCGGCACCCTCTGGGCGGTGGGCGTCGGCCCCGGTGATCCCGAACTGTTGACCCTCAAGGCGGCTCGGCTGCTGCGGGAGGCGACCGCGGTGGCCTGCTTCAGTGGGCCGGGCAGGACCTCGAATGCGCTCACCATCGCCCGTGAGCACGTGGTGGCGCCGGTGGTGACCTTCGAGTACCCGGTCACCACCGGGACCACCGACCACCCGGGTGGTTACGACGGTGCGATGACGGAGTTCTACGACGCTGCCGCGACGCGACTGCGTGCTCTTCTGGCCGAGGGCGACGTCGTGCTGCTCGCCGAGGGTGACCCACTGTTCTACTCCACCAACATGTACCTGCTGGACCGTCTGGCAGACCTCGACTGTCGCGTCGTTCCCGGTGTCACCTCCGTCCAGGGGGCCACCTCGGCGGCCGCGACGGCGCTGTGCCGCCACGAGGACGTCGTGACGATCCTGCCCGGCACCCTGCCCGAGGAGGAGCTGGCCTGGCGGCTGGCCACCAGCGATGCCGCCGTGGTGATGAAACTCGGCCGGACCTTCCCGAAGGTACGTACCGCACTGGCCTCGGCGGGTCTGCTGGAGCGTGCCGTCTACGTGGAGCGTGCCACCTGGGGGGAGCAGCGGGTGCTGCCGGCCGGTGAGGTGGACCCCACAGCGGTGCCCTACTTCTCACTGGTGGTCGTCCCCGGTGTCGACCGGCGGGCCGACGACGCGGGCCGTCATGCTGCGGCTCCAGTGGATCCGGTGCCCTCGGGAGCAGCGCTGGTCCACGTGGTCGGGCTGGGACCGGGGCCGACGAAGTGGCTGAGCCCCGAGGCGACCGAGGTGCTGGCCCGGGTCGATGCCGTCTACGGCTATGCCCCCTACGTGCGTCGAGTGCCTGCCCGCCAGGGTCTGGAACTGCATCCCTCTGGCAACACGGTCGAGGTGGAACGTGCCCGTGAGGCTCTCGACGCCGCACTCCAGGGGCGTCGGGTGGCGATCGTCTCCGGCGGCGATGCCGGGGTGTTCGCGATGGCGGCCGCGACCTTCGAGGCCGCCGAGGACGAGCGCTACCGGGACGTCGAGATCCGTGTGGTGCCCGGGATCACCGCCGCACAGGCCGCGGCGGCGCTCGCCGGTGCCCCGTTGGGGGGTGACTTCGCCTGCGTCTCACTCTCGGATCGGCTGAAACCCTGGGACGTGGTGGCGGACCGACTGCGGTACCTGAGCCGTGCCGACATGGCGGTGGCGATCTACAACCCCCGCTCCCATGCCCGTCCCGGGCAGCTGCACGAGGCGAAACGGGTGCTGTTGGAGGAGCGGGACCCGTCAACCGTGGTGGTGCTGGCCCGTGACGTCGGGCGGGTCGAGGAGTCGTTGACGGTGACCACCCTCATCGATCTCGACCCCGAGGTGGTGGACATGAAGACGCTGGTCATCATCGGTTCCTCCCTCACCAGACGGACCTCGAGGACAAGGGTGTGGACCCCACGCTTCGTGGACTGACCACGGGCCACGGGGCAGTGATCCTGACGTGAGAGGATGCGATACGCTCGTGGCAGCGTGGGTTCGTCACGAGGAACACCGGTGTGAGTCCGGGGCTGTCGCGCAACTGTGAGCCAATCCCGGCGAGCCAGGAACTCGTCCCACGCCCTCGGGTGAGGCGCTGGACCTCACCGGAAGGAGTGCATGATGCACATCGCGGAGGGGTTCCTACCCCCGATCCAGGCCGCCGCGTGGTTCGCGGTCTCCACACCCTTCGTCATCCACGGCGCGATGGCGGTGGTCAAGCAGGTCCGCAAGGACCCCGAGTCCAAACTCCTGCTCGCGGCGGCCGGTGCCTTCACCTTCGCCCTGTCGGCCGTGAAACTGCCGTCGGTCACCGGCTCCTCCTCACACCCGACGGGTACCGGAGCCGCTGCGATCCTGTTCCGCCCACCCGTCGTGGCCTTCATCGGCACTCTCGTGCTGCTCTTCCAGGCCATCCTGCTGGCTCATGGTGGTCTCACCACGCTCGGGGCCAACGTCTTCTCGATGGCGGTCGCCGGGCCTTGGTGCGGATACCTGATGTGGGTGTCGTTCCGGAAGGTGAACAAGGCACTGGCGGTGTTCCTCGCGATGGCCGTCGCCGATCTCGCCACCTACGTCGTCACCTCCTTCCAGCTCGCCGTCGCCTACCCGGGGGCGGACGGGAACTTCGGGGCGTCGTTGGGCAAGTTCGCCTCCGTGTTCGCGGTCACCCAGATCCCGCTGGCGATCGCTGAGGGAGTGCTGGGCGTGCTGCTGTTCGCCTTCCTCACCAAGGTCGCGGGTCCCGAGCTCACCCGACTCGGGGTGTTCACGAAGAAGGAAGTGGAGGCTGCGGCATGAAGCTCAACACGTGGGGCGTCATCGGTGGCGTCGTCATCCTGGTCCTGTTGTTCTGCATCCCCTTCTACACCGCACCCCAGGACTCCGAGTTCGGTGGGACCGACGCGGCCGTGACCGAGTTCCTCGAGGAGAACGGCGCGAAGCCGTGGTTCGAACCCATCGCACCCCCGGCCGGTGGCGAGATCGAGTCCGGACTGTTCGCCATGCAGGCGGCTCTCGGTGCCGGCATCTTCTGCTACGCCCTGGGACGGATGTCCGGGAAACGGAAGGCCGAGCAGGAGGCCCTCGCCGGTGGCGAGGATCAGCGGAATTGACGAGGCCGCGTGGGCCAGCCCGTGGCGTGGTATCCCGGTGGGGACCAAGGTCATCTTCTCGATGACACTGGTCATCATGGCACTGCTCGCTCCGCCCTGGCCCACCGCGGTGCTCATCACCGCCCTGGGGTTGGGAGTGTTGACGACTGCCCGGATTCCCGGCCGGTTCGTCGCAGCGGCCTTCGGCGTCCCCGCCGTCTTCATCGTGCTCGGTGCCGCATCGGCGACGGTGACCCTGGGCGAGTTCGAAGGGCCGGGGTGGCGCTGGGGGATCCTCGGGATCCGACAGGCCGATGTCGGGCTCGGCGTGGGGTTGCTGCTGCGTTCGGTGGCGGGCACCTGTGCCGTCTTCGTGCTCGCCATGACCACACCGATGGTCGATCTGCTGGCCTGGCTGCGACGCTGCCGGGTCCCGGCGCCACTGATCGAGGTGGCCTCGCTGATGTACCGGATGATCTTCATCGCGTGGAACTCACTGCTCGAGGTGCGCCAGGCACAGCAGCAACGTCTCGGGGGGACCGGCTCCCCACGGGATCGTTTCGCCGAGGCAGGAAGGCTCGTCGGGTCCGTCGCGGTGAGGACCTGGTTGGCCTCGGCCAGGCTCGCGGACGGGCTGGCCATCCGAGGGCACGAATCACACCTGACGACGTTGCCGCCACGCCGCCAGCCGCACCGGATCCCGGGATGGGCAGCGGCTGGGGTGGTTCTGATCGTGGGGGTGGCGTTGTGGGTCCGTTGAGGATGGCGGCGCGTGGTCTGTCCGCTGGTTACGAAGGTCGTGAGGTCTTGAGCGGACTGGACCTGGCGGTTCCCGCCGGAGCACGTCTGGCGCTGCTCGGGGCCAACGGCTCGGGCAAGACGACACTGCTGCGCACCCTGGCCGGAGCACACCGACCGCAGCAGGGCCAGGTTCTCCTCGACGACGTGCCCGTGGCCTTCGACCGGGCAGGGCTGAGGGAACACCGTCGCCGGGTCCAGTTGGTGTTGCAGGACCCGGACGACCAGCTGTTCTCCGCCGATGTGCGTCAGGACGTGAGCTTCGGCCCCTTGAACCTGGGGATGAGCGCCTTGGAGGCGGCGGACGCCACCGATGCCGCACTGGCGGCCCTCGGCATCGAGCACCTGGCGGAACGTCCGACCCACCGGCTGAGTTTCGGGGAACGCAAACGGGCAGTCATCGCCGGGGCGCTCGCCATGGACGTTGACGTGTTGCTGCTCGACGAGCCGACCGCCGGTCTGGATCCCGCCGGGGTGGATGCCCTGCTGGGGACGCTGCGGGACGTGAACGAGACGGGGACCACGGTGATCTTCGCCACCCACGAGGTGGACGTGGTCCTGTCCTTCGCGACCCATGCGGCGGTGATGATCGGCGGGACCCTGCGTCAAGGGGAGGTCGTGGAGCTGCTGGGAGATCGGGACCTGCTGTCTTGCGCCCATCTGAGGCAGCCGATCCTGCTGGAGCTGGCGCATGAACTCGGCTGGGACCAGCCACCGGTCACCGTCGCAGGAGCAGTGGCCAGGATCACCGGCGGGAGTCCCTGACGGGGCGGAACCCGGTCACCCGGGTGATCGGGTTCTCCCACTCCTCGCCGTGGTGGGCCTTGACGGCCCCCAGGATGGTGAGGGCCAGCCAGGTGATGCCCCACAACGCCGCCGGGAGCTCGAGCCCGATCACCGCCATCAAGCTGACCGCCATGAAGACGGGGATCGCCAGCAGTTGGAAGTTGAGCGCCTTCGTCGCCTCCCGGTGAGCGGGGCTTCCGGCCTCGGCCGCCATGTAGGCCAGTGCGGGCAGGATGGGGCCGGAGATCAGGGCTGAGAGATGGATCAGCATCCCCGCCTCACTGCGGCCACTCGTCACCGGGGTCACCATCCTGGTGGTCGTGGCCGGGACGACCGGGGACGCGGGCAGGTCCGCGATGGCCAGCCTGACCTGACTCAGGCTGTTCGCCGTCAGGATGAGATCCAGCCGGTGCTCCAGGTCCGATTCAGTGATCCTGCCGTCGGCGTAGGCGCGCTGCACGCGGTCGATGGCGTGGTCGAGGGTGCTCTCCGGAATGGTCTCGGGCATGGTTCCAGCATGTCCTGGAAGGAAGGGGTGCGGTATCGGGGAGCATCCCTGAGTTCCCCCGGAATCAGCCCCGGGTGCTCTCGGGGCCTCACCGTTGGGTCCCGTCGACGGCCGAGGTCAGGTTGGCGGCACCCTCTGCCTCGACGGCGATGTTGGAGATCCCGATGATACCGAGGAACATCGTGTCGTAGTTGCCGCTCACCGTCACCCGGACGGAGGTGGCCGAGGTGAAGGTCATCCTTCCCGACATCCCGGCGGCAGAGACGTAACCCAGGGCGGCACGACGGGACAGGGAGGGATCCAGCACGAGACGCCCGTCGTCGAGGACCACCTGCTGCCCGGCCGAACGGGCCGCCTGCGCTGCGATGGCGCGCGCCTCCGCCTGTTTCCCGGCATGCCCGGCGAAGTCGACGCCGAGCCCGATGGCCACGATGAATCCGAGCAGCGAGGCCGCCGCCCACACGGTGATCGACCCACGCTGGTCCGACATACCAGCAGCCTATCGCTGCGGGGCGCACCGTGAGCTGTAGAGGTGGGATTCCACGAAGTCCGCCGCCCTGAGCGCCTCACCCACGAGGATGATGGCGGCCTGTCTGAGTCCGGATCCCAGCGCGGCCTCGTGCATGTCCTCGACGGTGGTGCGGATGACGGTCTGGTCCGGCTGGGTGGCGTTGCCGATGATCGCCACCGGGCAGTCAGGGCCGTAGTGGGGGAGGAGCTGGGTGCGGAGCCTCTCGGTGTGACGGATCGCGAGGTGGAGGGCGAGCGTGGCCCGGGAGGCCGCGAGGTGCTCCAGCCGCTCCGTCTCCGGCATCGCCGTCGAATCCTTCTGGGCCCGGGTCAGGATCACCGTCTGGGCCACCTCCGGGACGGTGAGTTCCTTGCCGAGCAGGGCTGCCGCCGCTGCGTAGGCGGGCACCCCGGGGGTGACGTCCCACGGCACCCCGGCCGCGTCCAGACGTCTGGTCTGTTCCGCGATCGCCGAGTAGATCGACGGGTCACCCGAGCAGAGCCGGGTCACGTCCTTGCCCTCCCGGTGGGCCCGCACCAGGTGCTCGGTGATGGCGTCCAGGTTCAGGTGCTGGGTGTCGATCCGTTCGGTGTCCGGTGCGCAGTGGGCCAACACCTGGTCGATGTAGGTCCCGGCGTAGAGACAGACCTGGGAGGTGCGGATCAGCTCGGCACCTCGCAGGGTGAGCAGATCGGCGGCACCCGGTCCGGCCCCGATGAAGTGAACGGTCATGACTGCTCCTTCGTGACGCAGTAACTGGTGATGTGACGGCTGGGCTGCCAGCCCCGGAACGATCCCAGGGGACGCAGTTGCTCCATGTGCAGCCGGAGCAGTTCCCCGCCGTGCCTGGCGTGGAGCTCGGCCAGCAGGGCCTCGGTCTCCAACGTCACGGAGTGGATCACGAGCCGACCCCCGGGACGCAGTGCCGACAGGGCCGAGGTGACGGCGTCGCGGCTGCAACCGCCCCCGAAGAACACCGCGTCGGGTCGGGGCAGCGACGGGTCCTGCAGCAGTGAGGCGGCATCCCCGACCCTGACGTCGAGCCGGTCACCCACCCCCAACCGGGTGGCATTGCCCCGGGCCCGGGCGGCCCGGTCGCCGCGCTTGTCGAACCCGACGGCCCGCGCGCGATCCGCCGCACGGCACCAGGAGATGGCGATGCTGCCGGAGCCCAGACCGACGTCCCAGAGCACCTGGCCGGGTGCCGGGGCCAGGGCGGCCAGGGCGACCAGGCGCATCGGCTGCCTGGTCAGCTGCCCGTCGTTGGTGAACGCGGCATCGGGCAGCAGTGGGCCCGGCACCAGGGGCTGCACCGGGTGGGAGAACTCCACGGCCACCACGTTGAGCCGGGGCAGGGTGGTCCCGGTGCGGGCCAGCTCGGCGGCCTCGAACTCGTTCCGGGATTCCTCAGGGGTGCCGAGATCTCCCAGCACCGTCAACCGTGAGGCTCCCCAGCCCTCTGCGGTGAGGATGCGGGCCACCTCGGCGGGGGTGTGTTCGTCGGCGGAGAGCACCAGCAGGCGTTCCCCCGGGGCCGCCAGCGCCAGCACCCGGTGTGGGTCGCGCCCCACCAGGGAGATCCAGGAGGTGGTCTCGGCCGACCAGAGCATCCGGGCTCGCGCCAAGGTCTCGGAGGACAGACCGGGATGGACCCGGATCCGCTGCGCACCCAACTCCTCGATGAGGGTGGTGGCCACCCCCGAGAGCAGGGGATCACCGGTGGCCAGCACCACCACGTCGTCACCGAGCCGGGAGAACAACGGCTTCAGGCCGTTTCGCAGTGGCTTCGGCCAAGGCACCCCGCGTTCGGGATCCGGCAGCATCGCCAGGTGACGGGGGCCACCCACCACCACCGGGGCGGCCTCCACCCGGGCCCGCAACTGCTCCGGCAACTCCGCGAGTCCCTCGGCCGGGACCCCCACGACATCGATCACGGTACCTGAGCCTACTCATCGTGTGGAAGAATGGCCCCGCCGGGTGAGGAATGCGGTGCGAATCCGCAGCGGTCCCGCCACTGTGATCCCCGTCCAGGGGTGAGCCAGGTCATCCGCCCGGCCGAAACTGTCGTGGGCGCGGACCCACAGGAAGGCTCAGATGAAGTTCCCATTCACCGCGGTCCTGGGTGCCGAGGACATGTCGCGTGCCCTGATCCTGGCCAGCATCTCCCCCCAGATCGGAGGGGTGCTCGTGCGCGGCGAGAAGGGCACGGCGAAGTCCACCATCGTGCGTGGTCTGACAGAGGTGCTGCCAAAGCAGCAGGTCCTCGTCGGATGTCGGTTCCGCTGCGACCCCGACCAGCTGGATGCCGACTGTCTCGACCTGGACGTCGCCAACCGGGAGGTGGCGACGGTGCCCGTACCGCTGGTCGAGCTCCCGGTGGGTGCCTCCGAGGACCGCGTGACCGGGTCGTTGGACCTGCAGGCGGCTCTCGGCAAGGGGGAGACCACCTTCGAGCCGGGTCTGCTCGCCGCCGCCCATCGGGGGATCCTCTACGTCGATGAGGTGAACCTGCTCCACGACCACCTGGTGGACCTGCTGCTGGACGCCGCCGCGATGGGGCGCAACACCGTCGAACGTGACGGGGTCTCGGTCTCCCATGCCGCCCGTTTCATGCTGGTGGGCACCATGAACCCCGAGGAGGGGGAGCTGCGTCCGCAGTTGCTCGACCGGTTCGGTCTCACCGTCGAGGTCCATGCCCCCCGCGACCCTGCCACGCGGGTGGGGATCGTGCGGCGACGCATGGCCTTCGACGCCGACCCGGAGGGGTTCCGGGCCTCCTACGCCGATCGGCAGGCCGAGCTGGCCCGACGCATCGCGGACGCACAACGACGCGTCGATCGGGTCGAGCTGAGTGATGCGATGCTCGCCAAGATCGCCGAGGTCTGTGCCGCCTTCGACGTGGACGGGATGCGTGCCGACATCGTCACCGCCCGGGCCGCCGTCGCCAACGCGGCCTGGGAGGGGCGTGACAGGGTCACCAAGGCCGACATTCGGGTGGCCGCGTTGCTGTCCCTGCCGCACCGCCGCCGCCGTAAGCCCTTCGACGCCCCGGGCCTGGACGAGGACCTGCTCGACCAGTTGCTGGGCGACGACGAGCCTGATCCGGAACCCGAACCCCCCGAGGACCCGGGACAGGGACCGGACGATGACGCCCAGCGCCCCGGAGATGCCAGGCCCGAGCCGGAGGACCAGCACGCTCCGGCTGACCCTCCCGGGCAGCCTGAGCCGCAGCGGGATCCACCCTCGGCGGAGTCGCAGGAGTCGGAGCCGCCATCAGGGATGGCACCGATGGGACTGGCAAGCGCGGATTCTCCCTTCCGGCCCCGAGTGCTTCGGGCCAAGGGCCTAGGGGAGGGGACACCGGGACGACGCTCCAGGGCGCTGACCAGCCACGGCCGGGTCGTCGGTGTCGATCCCCGCGCGACGACCGGTGCCTGGCACGTTCCAGCCACCATCAAGGCGGCCGCCCCGCACCAGGCGACCCGCGGCAAGCGGGACGGGCAGCGGCTCCACATCCTCGGCGAGGACATCCGACGTGCCCGACGGGAGGGACGGGAGTCCAACCTGGTGCTCTTCGTCGTCGATGCCTCAGGATCGATGGGGGCCAGGCGACGCATGACCACCGTGAAGACCGCGGTGCTGTCCCTGCTGCTGGATGCCTACCAGCGTCGCGACAAGGTGGGCATGATCACCTTCAGGGGTGAGGGGGCAGAGCTGGTGCTGCCTCCCACCAATTCCGTCGAGGCAGCGGCGTTGCGGCTCGACGAGCTGCCCCACGGTGGCCGTACCCCTCTGGCCGAGGGGCTGGAGTGTGCGGCCCAGGTGTTGGCGACCGAGGCGGTCAAGGATCCGACGCGACGTCCCATCCTCGTGCTGCTCAGCGACGGCCGCGCCACGGCGGGCAAGGGCGCACTCGCCCGCTCCCGTGCCGCTGCGGACGCGTTGTCGTTGCGTGGTCTCGACTGCGTGGTGATCGACTGTGAGAGCGGGCCGATGCGGCTCGGGCTCGCCGGTGACCTCGCGATGCGTCTGGGGGCCGAGCTGGTGCCCATGGCGGAACTCGACCCGGCCGCCATCACCCAGGTGGTGCGCGGCCAGTACCAGGAGGTGGCGTGATGGCCCAAGGAACCCCGACCACTGTGCCGGACGACGGCCTGACCACCCGGCAACGGCGCAACCGCCCCTTGGTGCTGGTCAACCAGGGTGAGGGCAAGGGCAAGTCGACGGCCGCCTTCGGTCTGGCCCTGCGAGGGTGGAACCAGGGCTGGAGCATCGGGATCTTCCAGTTCGTGAAGTCCGCCAAGTGGCGGATCGGTGAGCAGAGTGCACTCGAGGCGCTGGGGCGACTTCACGACAGCACCGGCGAGGGCGGGCCCGTCGAGTGGAACAAGATGGGATCGGGTTGGTCCTGGACCCGAAGGTCAGCCGACGAGGATCCCGCGGAGGCCGCCCGTGACGGCTGGGCGGAGGTGAGACGACGGCTGGCGGAACAGACCCACACCCTCTACGTCCTCGACGAGTTCACCTACCCCATGGAGTGGGGGTGGATCGATGCCGAGGAGGTGGCGGAGGTGCTGCGGAACCGCCCCGGGTTCCAGCACGTCGTCATCACGGGACGGCGCTGCCCCGAGCCGATCCTCGAGGTGGCCGGGCTCGTGACGACCATGACGAAGATCAAGCACCCCTTCGACGAGGGGCAGAAGGGCCAGAAGGGCATCGAGTGGTGAACCTGCCCCGTTTCGTGGTGGCGGCCGCAGCCTCCGGCCAGGGCAAGACGACCATCACCACCGGGATCATCGCCGCGCTGGCCGCGAGGGGACTCACCGTCCAGGGGTTCAAGGTCGGTCCTGATTTCATCGATCCCGGGTACCATGCCATGGCCTCCGGGCGGCCGGGCCGCAACCTCGACCCGTTCCTGGTCGGCGAGGAGCGCATCACACCGTTGCTCGCCCACGGGGCGACAGGAGCCGACATCAGCGTCATCGAGGGGGTGATGGGGCTCTACGACGGCCAACTGGGTCACCACGGATTCGGTTCCACCGCTCACGTGGCCGCGCTGTCCTCCTCCCCGGTCGTGCTGTGTCTCGACGCCTCGGCCACCTCCCGTTCCATCGCGGCCGTGGCGCTCGGGTTGACCCACTACGATCCTGCGTTGCGTTTCGCCGGGGTCATCATCAACAAGGTGGCCACCGACCGGCACCGCGACGAGGTGCTCGCCGCGCTGGATGGTCTCGACCTTCCGATCCTCGGCATCCTGCCCAGGGACGCCGCGATCGAGGCGCCGTCGCGTCATCTGGGGCTGGTTCCCGTCGAGGAGCGCGCTGATGCCGAGGCGACCATGGGACGCCTGGCCGAGCAGGTGGCCACCCATGTCGATCTCGACGCCCTCATCGCCGCGGCACGCACCGCACCCGAGGTGGTGGTGCCCCCGTGGCAGCCCACCGCAGAGGTCGTACCTCCCTCGCCACGACGTCCGGTCGTCGCCGTCGCGGGAGGCAGGGCCTTCACCTTCCGTTACGCCGAGACCCTGGAACTGCTCGAGGCGGCCGGTTGCCGCCCCGTGATCTTCGACCCAGCAGTGGACCACGCCCTGCCGGAGGGCACGGCAGGCATCTATCTCGGTGGCGGGTTCCCCGAGGTGCATGCCGCGGCCCTCACCTCCCGCGAGACCCTGCTGGCCGATCTGCGTCGGCACATCGCCGCCGGGGTCCCGGTGGTCGCGGAATGCGCCGGGATGCTCTACCTGGCTCGTGGCGTCGACGGGTCCCCGATGGTGGGGGCGATTCCCGGGGTGGCCGCGATGGGACCCCGGTTGACGCTGGGTTACCGACGTGCCAGTGCCGTGCGTGACGGCTTCTACGCGCGCAGCGGGGAGGAGGTCACCGGTCACGAGTTCCACCGGACCACGACACAGTTCCCGCCCGGGATGACGGCTGCCTGGGGCTGGGAGGGGCCGCAAGGGCACTGGGACGACGGCTGGAGCAGTGACAACGTCCATGCCTCCTACCTCCACGTCCACTGGGCCGGTCACCCTCAGCTGGCCCAACGTTTCGCCGATGCCGTCCATGCCTTCCGCGAAGAGGTGCCGCGGGGAGAACCGGGAGCGGCCCCGATGCGCAGCGTCGAACCGGATCTGCACCACCACGGTGATGCGGAACTGAGCCCGGGGGTGGTGGACCTCGCCGTGAACGTGAGGTTGTCTGAACCCCCGGCGTGGTTGCTCGCCGAGATCCGGGCCGCTGCTCTGGCCCCCTACCCGGACAGCCGTGCGGCCATCGTTGCGCTCGCCTCATGGCACGGTGTCGAGGAGGGCAACGTGCTGCCGGTGGCAGGAGCGGCGGAGGCCTTCACCCTCATCGCCCGGGCCCTGCCACACCGGCACCCCGTGGTGGTCCATCCCCAGTTCACCGAACCCGAGGCCGCGTTGCGGGCTGCAGGTGTCGTGCCGCATCGGGTGCTGAGCTGGCCCGAGGACGGATTCCGGTTCCATGCGGATCGGGTGCCGAGCGGAGCGGACCTCGTGATGATCGGCAACCCGACGAACCCGACGGGGGTGCTCCACCCGGCCGAGGAGATCCGCCGCTGCTGTCGCCCGGGGCGGGTCGTGGTGGTGGACGAGGCCTTCATGGACGCGGTGCCCGGGGAGGGCGAGTCCATGCTCGTGGGAGGACTGACGGGAGTGCTCGTGCTGCGCTCGCTCACCAAGACCTGGGGGCTGGCGGGGCTGCGTGTCGGATACGTCATCGGCGATGAGGAGCTCATCGCGCGTCTGAAGGCGGTGCAGAGCCCCTGGGCCGTCAGCTCTCCTGCACTCGCGGCGATGTCGGCGGTGTCCACCGGGCAGGCACACGCGGAGGTTCGTCAGTGGCAGGAGCAGCTCGACGCGGAACGCGAGGCCCTGACCATAGGACTGCGGGGACTCGGACTGCACGTCGTGGACTCCGCGGCTCCCTTCCTGCTGGTCAGGGGGCCGAGCGGACTCAGGGAAAAGGTGAGGGCCCGTGGGCTCGGCCTCAGACGGGGTGATACGTTCCCGGGGCTGGGTGAGGAATGGTTCCGAGCGCGGATCCCCGGGGCGGAGCTCCGTGCCCGGCTGTTGCAGGTGTTGAAGGAGGAACTGGCATGAGTGGACGAGTGATCCTGGTCGGGGCGGGCCCCGGGGACCCCGATCTCATCACCGTCGCCGGGCTGAAGGCGCTGCGTGCGGCCGACGTCGTGGTGACGGATCGTCTGGTGCCCACGGAGCTGCTCGAGGAGATCGCCGAGGGGGCCGAGGTGATCCACGTCGGGAAGATCCCACGTGGTGAGTTCACCCCCCAGGAGACCATCAACCAGATCCTCGTGGACCAGGCGCTGGCCGGACGCACCGTCGTCCGGTTCAAGGGCGGGGATCCGTTCGTCTTCGGGCGCGGCTTCGAGGAATGGCAGGCGTGTGAGCGTGCCGGGATTCCGGTCAGCTACGTCCCCGGAATCTCCTCCTCCATCGCCGGTGCCGGGTTGGCCGGGGTACCGGTGACGCACCGGGGCCTCGTCCAGGGATACGCGGTGGTCAGCGGCCATGTCGCCCCGGACGACCCGCGGGGCAGCATCGACTGGGACCATCTGGCCACCTCCGGTTTGACGATCGTGATCATGATGGGCGTGCAGAACCTGCCACGGATCACCGAACGTCTCGTGGCCGCCGGACTCGCGACGACGACCCCGGCCGTGGTCATCGAGAACGCCGGTCTTCCCACGATGCGGGTGCTCAGCTCCCCGGTCGGTGAGCTGGCCGCAGCCGCTGAGCAGGCAGGGGTGCAGCCCCCTGCGGTCACTGTCATCGGTGAGGTCGCGGCACTGGCTCAGCCCTGTTCGTGAATGCCCAGGTCCACCCGGCAGGTCTGCTCCCCGATCTCCAGCAGACCGCTGTGGACCCGGGTTCCCTCGAGGAAGCCGTCGAGGAACCCCTGATGGACCGCACACACCAGTGGTAGCAGGTCATCCCGGACGGTGCCCCGGAACGGGCAGCGGGAGAAACACAGCCCGGCCTGGTCGCGCGTGGTGGTGAAACCTCGTTCACCCAGGTGGCGGACCAGATCGATGACAGTGGTCTCCGGCAGTTCGTGGTCCCGCTCCTCCTGGGAGGCGAGTGAGCTGCCCCAGGTGCGCCCCGCCTCGATGGCCGAGGCCCCGGGGTCGGGGGAGAGCAGACAGAGCTGTCCCAGCAGGGTCTGGGTGAGTTCCACCAGGTGAACGTGATGCATCTCGGGTGACTCCGAGGTGGCCTGGTAGTGCATCGGGGGCCGTCCTGGGCCACCGGTGCCGACCTGATGTCTGGTGGCGTAGCCGGTTGCGACGAGGGCCTCCAGGTGAAAACGCGAGGAGTTCTGGTGCAGGTCGAGCCGCTCGGCGATCTGTGTGATCGTCATGGGGGCGGCTGCGGTCTGCAACAGGGCCAGCACCCGAGCTCGGGTGGGGCCCAGACCATGAGGGGTTGTCGTCACGGACACAATCTTGCAACACGTGACGGGCTGTAGCATTTTCACCATGAACTCGGTGAAACTGGTGGACGCCCACGGGCGCATCGCCCGGGACCTCCGGGTCTCACTCACCGATCGGTGCAACCTGCGGTGCAGCTACTGCATGCCACCCGAGGGTCTGCAGTGGCTGCCCACCGAGGAAACCCTGACCGACGAGGAGGTCATCCGGGTGATCCGGGTGGCCGTCACCAGGCTCGGGGTGCAACGCATCCGGTTCACGGGTGGTGAACCGTTGCTGCGCGGGGGGCTGGAGCGCATCATCGCAGCAGCCGCTGGACTCGTCGGCCCCGACGGGCGTCCCGAGCTGTCCTTGACCACGAACGGGCTCGGGCTCGACAAGCGCATCGACCGGCTGGCCCGGGCCGGGCTCGACCGGGTCAACATCTCGGTCGACTCGCTCGATCCGGTGCGTTACGCGCAGCTCACCCGTCGTGATCGGTTGCCTGACCTGCTGCGGAGCATCCAGGCGGTGGAGCAGGTCGGGTTGCGACCGTTGAAACTCAACTCGGTCATCATGCGAGGGGTCAACGAGGACGACATCCTGCCGCTGGCCGGGTTCGCCCTGACGAGGGGGCATCAACTGCGGTTCATCGAGCAGATGCCGCTCGGGCCCCGGCACGGTTGGGATCGCAGCCGGATGGTCACCGCACCGGAGATCCTCGAGGTGCTCGGACGACGGTTCCAGTTGACACCCGCACAGGAGGCACGCGGCGCGGCCCCGGCCGAGCTGTGGCGGGTCGCCCCGGACGATGAGCAACCAGGGGGATGCATCGGTGTGATCGCCTCGGTCACCGATCCCTTCTGCGGTGCCTGTGACCGGACCCGCATCACGTCGGACGGGCAGGTGCGTTCCTGTCTCTTCTCCCGGCGGGAGACCGATCTGCGGGGCATCCTCCGTGGTGAGGGGAGCGATGACGACCTCGTCGCGGCCTGGGCGGTGGCGCACGCGGCCAAGCCCAGGGCGCACGGGATCGATGAGATCGGGTTCACGCCGCCGGAGCGCACGATGAGCGCCATCGGTGGGTGAGTTCTGTTGAGGAGGAAGGCATGAAGGTTCGGTTCTTCGCGGGTGCCATGGAGGCGGCCGGCACGGAGGAGACGGAGGTGGTGGCCGAGGGGATGAGTGCTGCCGAGGTCGTCGAGAGCTTGGGTCGGGGGAATCCGCGGCTGGCCGAGGTACTCCGGGTGAGTTCCCTGCTGGCGGACGGGGTGAGGGTCAACGATCTCGCCCTCGACCTGACCGGGGTCGCCCAGCTCGACGTGCTGCCCCCCTTCGCCGGTGGCTGAGCAGCGTCTCGGCATCGTCCTCGGTGGAGGACGGTCGTCTCGGATGGGCACCGACAAGCTCGAGCTCACGGTGTCCGGGAGGACCCTGCTCCAGCGGGTTGTCGAGGCGGCTCTGTGGGGGTGCCACCGGGTTCTCGTGGTGTCGCCGTCCCGGGAGGGGTTCGAGGACCCCCGCGTCCGTTTCGTGTTGGAGGAGCCGCCCTACGGGGGGCCTGCTGCCGGGCTGGCCGCCGCGGTGACGGATGTGTCCTGGGCGGATGGGGCGACGGAGGTCATGGTGCTCGCGGGCGATCTGGCCTCTCCCGACGTGACGGTGTCCTGTCTGCTCGATGGCGATCTCGATGCCGATGGTGTGGTTCTCGTGGATGAGGAGGGCTGGCCGCAGCACCTGGCGGCTCGGTACCGGCTGGCGGCCCTCAGGGCGGCGGTGGTCGAGGCCCGAGGGGAGTGTCGGGGCATGTCGGTGAAACGGTTGCTGACGAGGCTGAATTTGGCAATGAAAAACGTTCCAAAATTGGCGACCGTGGATCTCGACACCCCGGATTTGGCCCGCATCCACGGCGTTGATGGCGAGTTTTCTCCGTAAAAAATAAATTCTCAATAAACATGTGAAATTTCCGTCGAGTCGTGCCAAGCTATGGCCCATGAGCAGCGCTTCACCACGTCTGGATGGCCCCGCGTCAGAGGCCTTGTTGAAGGTCGGGAAGTTCTTCACGAAGTGGGAGCACATCGATGACGGGAGGGCGGTTCTCCGGGAGGGAGACCGTGCCGGGGATGTCTTCTACCGGGATCGTTGGAGCCACGACAAGGTGGTCCGCTCCACCCACGGGGTGAACTGCACGGGATCATGTTCCTGGCAGGTCTACGTCAAGGACGGCCTGATCACCTGGGAGTCGCAGCAGACGGACTATCCCTCCACCGGGCCGGACCGCCCGGAGTACGAACCGCGTGGCTGCCCCCGTGGTGCGGCCTTCTCCTGGTACACCTACTCGCCCACCCGAGTGCGTTACCCCTACGCCCGGGGCGTGCTCGTCGAGATGTACCGGGAGGCGAAGTCCCGACTGGGTGATCCCGTCGAGGCGTTCCGCGAGGTGACCAATGATCCGGTCAAGCGGCGTCGTTACCAGCAGGCCCGCGGCAAGGGTGGGCTGGTTCGGATCTCCTGGGAGGAGGCACTGGAGATCGCGGCCGCCAGCTATGTCAACACCATCCAGCACCACGGACCGGATCGCTGCGTCTCCTTCTCGCCGATCCCGGCGATGAGCATGGTCTCCCATGCCATCGGTACCCGCTTCACCCACCTCATCGGTGGTGCCATGACGAGTTTCTACGACTGGTACGCCGACCTGCCGGTGGCCAGCCCCCAGGTCTTCGGCGACCAGACCGACGTGTGTGAGTCCGGCGACTGGTGGGATGCGACCTACCTCATGATGTGGGGGTCCAACGTGCCGGTGACCCGTACCCCGGATGCCCACTGGATGGCCGAGGTGCGATACCGCGGCACCAAGGTGGTGGCGGTCAGCCCCGACTACGCCGACAACGTCAAGTTCGCCGACGAGTGGTTGCCCGCCCAGGCAGGCACCGATGCCGCACTGGCCATGGCCATGGGGCACGTCATCCTCAAGGAGAACTTCGTCGACCGCAAGGTCGAGTACTTCGACAACTACGTCAAGCACTACACCGACATGGGGATGCTCGTCACCCTGGAGGAGCACCCTGACGGCCACGGGTTGACGGCCTCGAAGTTCCTCACGGCGGCGGACCTGCCGACGCATCGCAACGAGTCCGACGCCCAGTTCAAGACGGTGATGTGGGATCAGGCCAGCTGGACGCCAGCGGTTCCCAACGGTTCGATGGGGTTCCGCTACGCCGCCGATGGTGAGGGCCGTTGGAACCTCGACCTGGGGGAGATCGACCCGGCCCTCAGCCTGCACGACCTGCCCGGATCGCAACCCGTCGAGATCGCCCTGCCCTGTTTCGAGGATCCCCGAGGTCAGGGAACCATCATCCGTCGAGGTGTCCCGGCCCGCTACGTCGAGGGCAAGCTCGTCACCACGGTGCTCGACCTCATGCTGGCTCAGTACGGTGTCCACCGTGACGGTCTGCCGGGGCTCTGGCCGAGCGGCTACGACGACGCCCGGACGCCCTACACCCCGGCCTGGCAGGAGACCATCACCTCGGTGCCCGCCGAGGCCTGCCTCAGGGCGGCACGTGAGTTCGCAGGCAATGCCGCGGAATCAGGGGGACGCACCATGGTCATCATCGGTGCTGGCATCTGCCACTGGTTCCACGCCGATGTCACCTATCGCTCGATCATGGCACTGCTCATGATGTGTGGTTGCATCGGTCGCAACGGAGGCGGCTGGGCGCACTACGTCGGCCAGGAGAAGTGCCGCCCCATGACGGGGTGGTTCAACATGGCCAACGCCACCGACTGGACCCGCCCGCCCCGCACGATGATCGGTACCGCCTACTGGTACATGCACACCGATCAGTGGCGCACCGACGGGTACTCGGCCGACCGGATCACCTCGCCGCTGTCGAAGGGCAGGCTGGACGGGATGCACGCCGCGGACTCCATCGCGATGGCGCAGCGGCTCGGCTGGATGCCGTTCTACCCGTCCTTCGACAGGAACCCGCTCGACCTGGCCGACGAGGCGCTGGCCGCCGTCGAACGCGGTGAGTACGCCACGCCGCAGGAGTACGTGGCGGCGCGCCTGAAGTCGGGGGAGCTCAAGAGCTCGCTGGAGGACATCGACGCCCCGGAGAACTGGCCCAGGACCATGATCCTGTGGCGGTCCAACCTGTTCGGATCCTCCGCGAAGGGGGCCGAGTACTTCAGCAAACACCTGCTGGGCACCCACAACAACGTGATGGAGAACGGACACGGGGCCGACCGGCGTCCCGAGGTCGTCGGTTGGCGGGACGAGGCGCCCGAGGGGAAGCTGGACCTGCTCATCACCTCCGATTTCCGCATGACCTCCTCCACCCTGTTGAGCGACATCGTGCTGCCGGCCGCGACCTGGTACGAGAAGTACGACCTCAGTTCGACGGACATGCATCCCTTCGTCCATGCCTTCACCCCAGCGATCCCCCCGCCCTGGGAGGCCCGCACGGACTTCCGGATGTTCACGGATCTGGCGCGCCGGATCGGCGAGCTGGCGAAGGGGCGGCTCGACGTCCGCAAGGACCTCGTGGCGGTTCCGATGCAGCACGACACCCCCGGGCAGATCGCCCAACCGGGCGGCATCGTCCCGGACTGGCGGGGCACCGACCTGCCTGCGGTTCCCGGCAAGAACCTGCCGATCCTGGCCGTGGTGGAGCGCGACTACACGGCGATCGCGGACAAACTGCTGACCGTCGGTCCCCTGGCCGATGAGCTGGGGTTCACCACCAAGAACATCACCTATGACGTCTCCCACGAGGTGCAGCGCCTCGCCGAGAAGCACGGGGTGTTCCCCTCCGGGGCGGCCGCCGGACGGCCGGCCATCGACACCGACGAGCGCCTGGCGGAGGCCATCCTCACCTTCTCCGGTACCACCAACGGTGAGCTGGCGGTCCAGGGGTTCAAGAACCTGGAGCGCAAGACCGGGCGCGACCTGGTGGACTACGCCGCGGGCGCGGAGGAGAAGCGGGTCACCTATGTCCAGACCCAGCAGGCCCCGCAGTCGGTGATCACCTCCCCGGAGTGGTCCGGCTCCGAGACGGGGGGACGACGCTACGCGGCCTTCACCATCAACACCGAGCGGCTCAAGCCGTGGCACACCCTCACCGGGCGGATGCACTTCTTCCTCGACCACGACTGGATCACCGACGCCGGGGAGAACCTGCCGATCTTCCGGCCACCTCTCGACATGGTGCGCGACTACGGTGAACCGGCCCTCGGCGGGACGGGGGAGCGGGCCATCACGGTGCGCTACCTCACGGTGCACAACAAGTGGGCCATCCACTCCCAGTACCAGGACAACCCGTTCATGCTGACGCTGGGCAGGGGCGGGTCCCAGGCCTGGCTCAGCGTCCAGGACGCCGCCGCCATCGGTGTCGCCGACAACGACTGGGTGGAGCTGACCAACGCCAACGGCGTGTTCGTGGCCCGGGCCATCGTCTCACCGAAACTGCCCGCCGGGGTGGCCTACGTCCAGCACGCCCAGGAACGCGTCGTCGACACTCCGAGGTCCCAGGCCACCGGTCGTCGTGGTGGCATCCACAACTCGGTCACCCGGATCCTGCTCAAGGCCACCCATCTGATCGGTGGGTACGCCCACCTGGCCTACGCCTTCAACTACCTGGGGCCGAGTGGGGTCCAGCGTGACATCGTCTCGACGGTGCGCCGTCGCTCCCAGGAGGTGAACTACTGATGCCCGGGCGACGTCGTGTCATGGCCCAGGTGGCCATGGTGATGAATCTGGACAAGTGCATCGGCTGCCACACGTGTTCGGTGACCTGCAAGCAGGCATGGACGAACCGGGCGGGCACCGAGTACGTCTGGTTCAACAACGTGGAGACCCGCCCCGGTCAGGGCTATCCCCGCACCTACGAGGACCAGGAGAAGTGGCAGGGCGGTTGGGTGCGCACCCGATCGGGGCGCCTCAAGCTCCGCTCGGGGGGTCGCTTCAAGAAGTTGCTCAGCATCTTCGCCTCACCGGCCCAGCCGGAGATCGGGGACTACTACGAGCCGTGGACCTACGACTACGAGAACCTCACCAGGGCACCGCTGGGCGATGACTTCCCGGTGGCCAGGCCGAAGTCGTTGATCACGGGCACGGACATGGCCATCACGATGTCCGCCAACTGGGACGACGCCTTGGGTGGCATCCACGAGACGGGACACGACGACCCCATCGTGAAGAAGCTCCGGGAGGAGGCGAACCTGCAGATCAAGTTCGAGTACGAGAAGACGTTCATGTTCTACGTCCCTCGGATCTGTGAGCACTGTCTCAACCCCTCCTGCATGGCCTCCTGCCCGTCGGGTGCGATCTACAAACGGGTCGAGGACGGCATCGTGCTCGTCGACCAGGACAAGTGCCGTGGCTGGCGGCAGTGCATCACCGGCTGCCCCTACAAGAAGATCTACTTCAACCACCGCACCGGCAAGGCCGAGAAGTGCACCTTCTGCTACCCGCGGCTGGAGGCGGGCATGCCGACGGTGTGCTCCGAGACCTGTGTCGGCAGACTCCGCTACATCGGCATCATCCTCTACGACCCGGACCAGGTGACCCGGGCCGCATTGGCCGATGACAAGGACCTGTACGAGGCACAGCTCGACGTGATGCTTGACCCGAACGATCCCCGGGTGATCTCTGACGCCCGGGACAGCGGCATTCCCGCCGACTGGATCCTGGCCGCACAGCGTTCCCCGGTGTATGCGCTCATCAAACACTTCAAGGTGGCGTTGCCGCTGCACCCGGAGTACCGCACCATGCCGATGGTCTGGTACGTGCCGCCGCTGTCCCCGGTCGTGGATCTCCTCAAGTCACAGGGCCATGACTCGGAGGCAGGGGGCAACCTGTTCGGGGCCATCGATGCACTGCGCATCCCGGTGGAGTACCTGGCGGAGTTGTTCACCGCCGGTGACACCGAGGTGGTGACCCTCGTGTTGCAGCGGCTCGCTGCGATGCGCTCCTACATGCGTGACGTCACCCTGGGACGGGAACGTCAACCAGAGCTTGCCCATGCGGTCGGGATGACCCCCGACGCGATGGAGCAGATGTACCGGCTGCTCGCCATCGCCAAGTACGACGAACGCTACGTGATCCCGCAGGCCCATTACGAGCGGGCGCACAACCTGGAGGAGATGGCCTGTGCCCTCGACTTCGAGGGTGGCCCGGGTGCCGGGGGCAACGGCCCCTACGCCAGCGCGATGGGCAATGTGGTTCCGGTCACCATCGAGAGCTACGCCTCGGCCAAGGCCAGGCGCGGGGAGTAGTGGCCATGGAGTCCACGGTGGTGTTCAGTGCTGCGGCACTGCTGTTGAGCTATCCGGACGAGGAACTGCTCAGTCGGCTCGACGCGATCGAGGAGGCAGTGGCCACGACGGGGGTCGCGGAGCTGTTCGCACCGACCATTGCGCACCTGCGTTCCAGTTCCCTGATGGAGGCGCAGTCGTTCCACGTCCAGGAGTTCGACCTGTCCCGTCGCCACGCCCTGCACCTGACCTACTGGACCGACGGTGACACGCGTCGCCGAGGCGAGGCCCTGCTGCACTTCAAGCAGGTCTACCGATCCTCCGGGTTGTTGGTCGACCTGGCAGGGGAGTTGCCCGACCACCTCCCGGTGGTGCTGGAGTTCGCCGCCGTCGCCGATCCTGGGTCAGGCAGGAGACTCCTGGAGGAGTACCGGGTGTCGTTGGAGTTGCTGCGCATCGGGCTCGTCGAGGACGGTCTGCCCCAGGCGGGGGTCGTCCAGGCGGTGTGCCAGATGCTCGGCGGCACTTCCCCGCAGACCCGGGCCGAGGTCGCGAAACTTCTCGAGGGACCACCCACCGAGACCGTCGGCATGGGTGCCGATCTGCTTCCCTACCCCCAGTTCCTAGGACACTGAGATGCACGTTCTGCTGAAGACCGAGAGCCCCATCACCGGACTGGACATCTTCGTGTGGGGGGTGTTCCCCTACGTCGTGGCGGCGGTGCTCATCGGCGGCACCATCTGGCGGGCCCGGTATGACAAGTTCGGTTGGACCACACGTTCCTCACAGCTCTACGAGTCGAAGCTGCTGCGGATCGCCTCCCCGGTGTTCCACTTCGCGATGCTCGCGGTGTTCATGGGACACGTGGTGGGGCTGCTCATCCCGAAGGCCCTGACCGACTGGATCGGGATCAGTCAGGAGATGTACCACGCCGGGGCGCTCTACGGTGGTGGCCTGGCCGGCGTCGCGCTGGTCTTCGGTCTGGTGCTGCTGCTGTGGCGTCGTTTCTCCAACAAGGCGGTGTCCCGGGCCACGACCGTCAACGACACGCTGATGTACGTGCTGATGGCGACGGTGATCGGGCTCGGTCTGGTGGCCACACTGACCGGTGACCACACCCCGGCCGGGGACCACCACAACTACCGTGAGACGGTCTCGGTGTGGTTCCGCTCCCTGTTCGTCCTGCAACCGGACCTGGCTGCGATGAAGTCCGCCACCTGGCAGTTCCAGACCCACGTGGTCCTGGGCCTGCTGCTCATCGCGGCGGTTCCGTTCACCCGGCTGATCCATGCCTTCTCCGCCCCGGTGCACTACCTGTTCCGGCCCTACATCGTCTACCGCTCCCACAGCCCTCGTGACCACGCCTCGACCACCACCAAGGGTCGTGGCTGGGATCCCGTGGGTACCCCGGACAACCATCGTGGTCGTCCCTGATCCCCCTCCTCGTCAAGAAAGAACCCAGAAGTGAGCAAGCACCTGACAGAGGTTGCGCCCATCCATGACACCGGCCGGGGAGCCGGGCGTGTCATGACCATGTCCACCATCGCCTTCACCCTGATGTTCGCGGTGTGGTTGATGTTCGGGATCCTCGGCATCCCCATCCAGAAGGAACTCGGGCTGAGCGACGAGCAGCTGTCCTGGATCTCCGCGGTGGCGGTGCTCAACGGCTCCATGTGGCGTCTGCCGGCCGGGATCCTGGCGGATCGGATCGGTGGCCGCAAGGTCACCTTGTTCATGCTGTTCGCCACCGCCATTCCCGCCTATCTGGTGTCGTTCGCGAACAACTACGCGATGCTGCTGGTTCTGGCCTTCCTCGTCGGTTTCGCCGGGAACCTGTTCTCGGTGGGGACCGCGTGGAACTCCGCCTGGTTCTCCAAGGAGCGCCAAGGCCTGGCACTCGGTGTCTTCGGGGCGGGCAACGTCGGGGCCTCGGTGACGAAGTTCATCGGCCCCGGTCTCATCGCGGCGACGGCGGGCAGCACCTACATCCTGGGCATCCAGGGGGGCTGGCGGCTGATCCCGGTGATCTATGCCGTGCTGCTGGTGGTGGTCGGGATCATCACCTGGTTGGTGGTGCCGAAGGTGGACCGGGCACCGGGGACCTCGAAGCCGATCCGTGAGATGCTGCAGCCGCTGCGCCACGTGAGGGTGTGGCGGTTCAGCCTCTACTACGTGGCCGTGTTCGGGGCCTACGTGGCGCTGTCGGCCTGGCTGCCGAAGTACTACACGGACAACTTCGCGGTGGACCTGGGAACCGCTGCCCTGCTGACCGCCACGTTCATCTTCCCGGCCTCCCTGCTCCGGCCACTCGGCGGCTGGTTCAGCGACCGGTGGGGGGCGCGCCGCGTGATGTACTGGACCTTCGGGCTGATGCTGGTCACCAGCGGCATCCTCATGATGCCGAGCGGGTACCTCACCGTCATCCATCCCGACGGCCATGAGAGCACCCACATGCACTACGCGATGCAGCTGCCCTGGTTCGTGATCTTGGTGTTCCTGCTGGGTTGTGCGATGGGCATCGGCAAGGCCGCGGTCTACAAGCACATCCCGGAGTACTTCCCGGACAACGTCGGCTCCGTCGGCGGGCTCGTCGGGATGCTGGGTGGACTCGGCGGATTCGTGCTGCCGCCCCTGTTCGCCTACACCAAGTCCTGGTCGGGGTTCCCGAGCAGCACCTTCTTCTGCATCTTCGTGCTGGTGGCCGTCTGTGCCGTCTGGATGCACATCACGATCCACCGGATGCTGCACGAGGCCGCCCCGGAGCTGGCGGACAAGATCGACAAGGAAGGTGAGTGACGATGGGCACCAGAGTCGAGACCAACGGTGACTGGCTCACCCATTGGGACCCTGAGGACGAGGCCACCTGGGATCGACGGTTGGCGTGGAACACCCTGACCGTCACCACGGTCAGCCTCACCCTGTGTTTCGTGGCATGGTTCCTGCCGAGCGCCTTCGTGCCGAAGCTGAAGGCCCTCGGGCACGACATCGACGTCACCGGTCTGTACTGGCTGGCGGCCATGCCCGGTCTCTCGGGTGGTCTGATGCGGCTGGTGTGGATGGTGCTGCCGCCCATCATGGGAACGCGGAAGCTGGTGGCCTGGACCACGGCCGCCCTGCTGTTGCCGCTGCTCGGCTGGGCCTTCGCCATCCAGAACAACCAGACCCCTTACTGGGTGTTGATGCTGCTGGCCTTCCTGGCGGGCATCGGGGGTGGGGCCTTCTCCGGGTTCATGCCGTCGACCTCCTTCTTCTTCCCCCGCAAGGCCCAGGGAACGGCTCTCGGCATCCAGGCCGGGATCGGGAACTTCGGGGTGTCACTGGTGCAGCTGCTGACCCCGTGGCTCATCGGCTTCGGCATGATCGGGGTGGCCCAGTACGTCCCGCTGCCGCAGGGCGGCACCCGTGAGGTCTTCTACCAGAACGCGGCCCTGATCTACGTCCCGATCGTGTTGGCGGTGGCCGTCTGGGCCCACCTGGTGCTGCGTTCGGTTCCGGTGAAGGCCAACATCAGGCAGCAGTTCGACATCTTCGGCAACCAGGACACCTGGTGGATGACGCTGCTCTACATCATGACCTTCGGCACCTTCTCGGGGCTCTCGGCCCAGTTCGGGCTGCTCATGGGCAATCTCTACGGGGCGGGCAACTCGGCCATCGTCGACGGCGGTACGGTGCTGGTGGAGGGCTATGCGGTTCCGGACCCGGTGTCCTTCGTCTTCCTCGGTCCGCTGGTGGGCGCGGGTGCCAGGGTGCTGTTCTCCCCGTTGACCGACCGCATGGGAGGGGCCATCTGGACCCTGATCTCCGGGGTTGGTCTGGTGGCGGCGATCGGGTTCACGATTCCGGCCCTCACCCCGGACACCTCGAGCGCGGCGGCCCTGCAGGCCGGGTTCAACCAGTTCCTGTGGGGGATGCTCGCCATCTTCCTGTTCTCCGGGATCGGGAACGCTTCCACCTTCAAGCAGATGCCGATGATCTTCGAGCGCCGTCAGGCCGGTGGTGTGATCGGCTGGACCGCGGCGGTGGCTGCCTTCGGACCGTTCCTGTTCGGGGTGGGGCTGTCCATGCTCGGTGCGGTGGTGTTCTACTGGATCGGTGTGGTGTGGTGCCTCGTCTGTATCGCTGTCACGTGGTGGCGCTACGCCCGCAAGGGCGCGGCGAGGCCCAGCTGAGGAGCACGGTGAGTTCTCACGCAGCCGTGGTGGACACGGACATCGACGGTGAGGCCCTGCTCCGGCTGGTCCAGGATGACCGGGCCGGGGCGGTGGTGAGCTTCGCCGGGGTGGTGCGCAACCACGACCACGGGGTGGCCGTCACCGGGATCGAGTACGTGGCGCACCCCTCGGCGGAGGAGGTGCTGCAGGAGGTGGTCGCGGAGTTCGCGCCCAGGGTCCATCACATCGCGGTGCAGCATCGCATCGGGTGGCTCGACATCGGTGGTGTGGCGCTGTACCTGGCGGTCTCGGCCTCACACCGCAAGGAGGCGATCAGCTGTCTCGACGAGTTGATCGACGAGATCAAGGCGAGGCTCCCCATCTGGAAGAAGCAGTTCCTGGCCGACGGTGGTCATGAGTGGTCGCAATGCCCCTGACGGATCATCAGCGGGAACGCTACGCCCGCAACATCGATGTCGTCGGGCTCGGGATCGAGGGCCAGGAGCGGCTGCTCGCCTCGTCGGTCCTGGTGATCGGTGCGGGAGGGCTCGGTTCGGCCGCCCTGCCGTACCTGGCCGCGGCCGGTGTCGGACGGATCGGCATCGTCGACGGCGACGTCGTGGAGCTGCGCAACATGCAGCGTCAGGTGCTGCACACCCTGGTCGGCGCCCCCAAGGCCTGTTCGGCGGCGGAGCGTCTGTCGGCCCTCAACCCGGAGATCGTGGTCGAGTCCTTCCCGGAGTACCTGACGGGGCCGCGCGCAGCCGAGCTGTTTCCTGGCTTCGATCTGGTGTTGGACTGCTGTGACACCTTTGCCGCGAAGTTCCTCGTCGCCGATGCCGCAGAGCTGGCGGATGTCCCGGTGGTGTGGGCCTCGGCGGTCGGGATGCAGGGTCAGTGCAGCGTCTTCGGGGTGCCGGATCGCCATGGCGAGAAGCTTCGGCTGCGTGACCTCATCCCGGAGGAGCCCGATGTGGGCACCTACCCGAGGGCGACGGAGGTCGGGGTGTTGGGAGCGATGGTGGGGCAGCTCGGTGCACTGCAGGCCACGGAGGCGATCAAGCTCCTCGCCGGGTTCGGTGACCCCCTGGTGGGACGGGTCGCGGTCTTCGACGCCCTGAGGGCATGCTGGGATCAGCTGCCCTTGAGGAGGTCACGTTGAGAAGCGTCGAGGAGCATCTGGCCCATGTCCTGGGGCTGGCCGGGAGGCTCGAGGCCGAGGTGTGCGGCATCGGTGCCGGGGACGGAAGGGTGTTGGCGGAGGATCTGTTGGCCAGGGTGCCGGTGCCGCCGTTCGACAACTCGGCGATGGATGGTTTCGCGGTGCGGGCTGATGATCTGGCTCCCGGGATCTCGCTCAGGGTGGTGGGGGACATCCCGGCAGGGGCCGAGGTGCTGCCCACGGTGGGGCCGGGGGAGGCGGCGCGGATCATGACGGGGGCGCCGATGCCGCCGGGCGCGGATGCGGTGGTCCCGGTCGAGCAGACCGATCAGCCGGTCGGCGCGGTTGCTTTGCCCGAGACGGTACGGATCACGGAGCCTGTTGCAGCGGGGCGGCACGTGCGTCGTCGGGGTGAGGACGTCGATGTCGGTGAGCTGGCGCTTCGGGCAGGCCTGCGCTGGGGACCGGCTGCGGCCTCGGCGGCGGCGTCACTCGGGTACGCGGAGGTGCCGTTGATCCGACGCCCCAGGGTTGCGGTACTGGCCACGGGGTCCGAACTCGTCGCTGCGGGGGAGAGGTTGGGGACCGGGCAGATCCCGGACTCGAACTCCTGGTTGGTGAGTGGCCTGGTGCGGCAGTTCGGCGCGGAGGTGCTCACCGCGGGAAGAATTGGCGATGATCCGAGGGAGTTCGCCGCCGCGCTGGAGGCGGCAGGTGAGGCAGATCTGGTCGTGACCACCGGTGGGGTCTCGGTGGGTGCCTTCGAGGTGGTGCGGCAGGTCACTCAGGGGGATGTCGATTTCGTGACGGTGGCGATGCAGCCGGGCAAGCCGCAGGCCAGTGGGCTGCTCCGGCTGGGGGAGGCACGCCAGGTCCCGATGCTCGGGTTGCCGGGCAATCCGGTCAGTGTCTTCGTCTCCGCGTGGGTCTTCGTGAAACCGTTGATCGATCTCATGGCAGGACGGCAGGAGATGGCGCAGTGCTTTGAGGCCGTCGCGGTGGTGGGATGGTCCGGGCCGGGACCACGGCGTCAGTACATTCCTGTCGTGCTGACCGAGGAGGGGGTCTCGCCGGTGCACCGGCTCGGTTCGGGTTCGCATCTGGTGGCGAGCCTTGCCCTGGCCGACGCGTTGGCGGTCGTGCCGGAAGGGATCTCAGAGGTGCGGGCCGGGGACACCGTGACGTGCCTTAGAGTGTGACCCCATGGAGTTCACCCATCTCGATGGACGCGGCCAGGCCCGCATGGTTGATGTCACCGCCAAGCAACCCACGGTGCGTGAGGCCAGGGCGGAGGCGGTGGTCTCGTGTTGTGAGCAGGTGGTGGCTGCGCTGCGGGACGGCACGGTGCCGAAGGGGGATGTGCTGGCGGTGGCCCGGGTGGCTGGCATCGCAGCGGCGAAGAAGGTGCCGGATCTGTTGCCCCTGGCCCATGTCATCGGTGTGCACGGGGTGACGGTGGACCTGGCGGTGACCGATCAGGGTGTGGCGATCTCGGCGACGGTGCGCACGGCTGACCGCACCGGGGTGGAGATGGAGGCCCTCACCGCGGTGACGGTGGCCGCACTGGCGGTGGTGGACATGGTCAAGGGCAGCGACCGGTCGGCGGAGATCGTCTCGGCCCGGATCGTCGCGAAGTCCGGTGGGCGGTCCGGGGACTGGGTACGCCCCTCACCCTGAGGCCGGGCGGTCGAGATCGTGGTCGGCCCCGTCGAGCTGCTCCACCAGGTGGTGCAGCAGGGGGCCGATGACATCGATGGTGTCCCGGGCGCCTCCCCGGGAGCCCGGCGCGTTGATGACGACGCAGCGTGGTTCCGTCTCCATCACCCCGGCGATGCCACGTGACAGCAGGGCCCGGGGTTCCTTCTGGGCGCCGAGGCGCCGCACCTCCTCCATGAGGCCCGGGATTTCGTGGGTGATGAGATCACGCAGCGCCTCGACGGTGACATCGGTGGGGCTGATCCCGGTGCCGCCGGTGGTGCAGATGATCCGGGCGCCGTCTCGTTGCGCGGCGAGGACTGCTCCACGGATCAGCTCCCGGTCATCAGGTACGATGACCGGCTCTGCCACCTCGAAACCCAGCCCAGCCAGGGCATCGCGCAGGATGGGGCCGGAACGGTCCTCGTAGACGTCGTGGGCGGCCCGGTCAGAGCAGGTGATGACGGCGGCTCGTGTCATGCCGCAACTGTAGTCGAGGTTCAGCTGAAGCGGTTCTCGGCAACGGCTGCCCGCTGTTCCTCGACGGGGAGGGTCTTGAAGGCTCCCATGGCGTACGGGTCGTGACGGGGAACCCCCGCCTTGAGCGCGCGGCGGTACCACGGTGGCAACAAGAAGCGCGGGAACCAGACCAAGAAACCAAGGAACATGACTATTCCATTGATGAACCAGATGATGCTGATGATTCGCATGAGGGTCAAGGGGGCGACGGGTGCCCAAACAATAGTTCCCATACAGAACAACCAGGTGCCCCCGTAGGGAAGACTCAGAAGAGGGCTGGACCAGCCTCGATATGTGGTCACGAAGCGCGGCACAGCCTCGGTGTACACCTTCCAGCCTTGCCACCAGGACAACAAGCCGATGAGGTTGAGGACGATCCCCGTAAAGATGTAACCGGGCGTCAGCTCCTCGAGTACCAGTAGAGCCATCTGAGTTTCGATCAACCGAGAATCCCTTTCACGAAGTTCCACGCTCCCTCTCCGAAGTCAGCAATCCCATCTCCGAGGGTCTTGCCCTTCCCGATCGGGATGCTCGTGTCGAGCATGCCGCAACTGTAGTCGAGGTTCAGCTGAAGCGGTTCTTGGCAACGGCTGCCCGCTGTTCCTCGACGGGGAGGGCCTTGAAGGCTCCCATGGCGTACGGGTCGTGACGGGGAACACCCGCCTTCAGCGCGCGACGGTACCACGGCGGCAACAAGAAGCGCGGGAACCAGATGATGCTTCCCAAAAGGGACACCACGATGCTTGGGAGCCAGACCAATGCCGCGATGGTCATGACGGCATCGGGAAGGATTGGCTTGAAAGCCCCGAGCCCCATCGAAAGGGAAAAACCCGCGAAATAAGGCAATGCCAGACTGGTGCTTGACCATCCGCTGTAACTTGTGACGAATCGAGGCACAGGCTCTGTGTAGACTTTCCAGGCCAACCGGCAGTGGATGAGCCCAAGGCAGAAGAAGAAAATTCCCACTGCGACCACTGGCGGAGTGACAGCTTCCACTTCGAGCAAGTGTAAAACGATAGTCATCCTCCGAACCATCCTTTGACTGCGTTCCAGACACCTTCACCCACGTCAGCAGTCACGTCTCCGAGTGTCTTGTCTTTTCCGACCGGGATGCTCATGCCGAGACCGATGGCAAGCCCAACACCGAGTCCGATCAGAGGACCACCGACGGGGATCGCCGCACCGATTGCCAGCCCTGCTCCGACCGCGGTCGTGATCTGTGAGGTCGAACGCACTGTGGTGGTCTCGATGGTCTTGAGCTGGCGTTGTTGTTCGGTGAGTTCGGGGTTCTGTTCGCGGTAGCGCTTGTCGGCCTTGTCGTACTCACTGGTGAAGGTGAGCACGATCCCGGCGGCGAACAGGCCTCGTCCGGCTGCTCGGCCCCAGCCGGAGGTGCCGATCTTGGTGGTGACCGTGCTC
>NZ_RQZG01000018.1 GCF_003859805.1 Arachnia propionica | reverse complement strand
CCAAGGCCCGGTTGAGGGTCAACCGGATCACCCAGTCCCAGTCCTACATCGGGTTCCTCCACGAGACAGACGGAACTGTTGACCTGATCGCACTGGACTGGCAAGACAGCGACAACATCGTCAACGCGTTGACAGAACTCACCCTCAGGGCGTTATTCATGTGGGGTTTCTGTCATTGGGTTCAGAGGATTTCGAGTTGGGTGACGATCCGGATGATGGCAGGGAGTTCAGTGAGGCGTCCACGGTAGCCTTTGCTGAGGATCTTCCAGTTCTTCAGGTGGGCGATGCAGTGCTCGATTCCAGCGCGGAGACCAGCGATGGTTTTGTTGAATCTCTTTCCAGTCGACTCGGGGCTGGTTGGGTTTCTTCTTGACCGGAGTCATCGCGGTGGTGGCGGCGTAGGCGCCGTCTGCCACCCACGTGGCAGCTGTCTCGGCCAGGAGGTCGCTCCACCCACACTCCTGGATCACCCTGGCGTCGTGACGGGCACCGGGGAACGGGTCAGAGACAGCCACGAGGCATCCCCGGTCTGTGGCTGCGACCTGGATGCTGAGGCACTGGAGCTTCCGTTTCCCGGAGTGGTTCGCAGCCCCTTGCCCGCTTGCTGGCCGGTTCCCGGTCGGGATGTAGGTGCCATCGACCAGCAGGAGGTGTCCCTGCTGGATCGCTTCGCTCAGGCCACCACTGGTCAACACCAGCACCGTCTCCAGGACCTCGGTGATCCACCACCCTGATCCGGCAGATCACCGAACTGCTGGAAACCGTACTGGTGTTCACCAGCGGGGGCTCGCCGAGGCCATCGAACAGGGGCACCTTCTGCTGGTGTTGCTACGACCCCATGACACTGCCGTGCACCAACTTACGGGTTACTCGCGTCACATGCTGTATACCAGACCCTCAGGCAAGCAGAACGGCGATTCGTGCACGAGGAGAGGGAGTTCCCGCCCACCAACAGTTCGGTCAGATCGGGCACAGCACCGAGTGATTCGCGCCCGGGGGGGTGAACCTCACTCGACGAGCCGCGCCATACCCAAGACGAACCTCACACGACGAGCCGCGACATACCCAAGACGAACCTCACACGACGAGCCGCGACATACCCAAGACGAACCCCACTCGACGAACCACGACATACCCAAGACGAACCTCGCTCGGCGGGCCGTGACATGCTCGGGCACCGGGTCGTGCTCGAGGCCAGCCGCGCAACGCCGGACCAGGGCCCACCCCGACTGCTTCCTGCGATCACCTTCTGAACGCCCTGTCGGACAGCATCACGGCGACCCTGCGGAGTTGAGCCCCTGCCCGATGACCACGATGCCCGCACCGACGGCGGGGGCACCATGGCGGTCAGATGAGCCCGTGCCCGAAGATCGCGATGGCCTTCTGGACGACCTGCCCGAGGACACACGGCTGGTAGGGTCGTTTCGTCACGGCCCCTTGGCAGGAAGCGAGACCGACATGGACTGGGAAGAGTTCGAGAAGAGACTGTTCGATCAGCTCGTCACCCTCCCAGAACGCGTCATCTGCGTCATCGGGCAGGGAGACGACCAGGAGCCCTTCATCCAGTTCGCGGGAGTCCACGCCTTCCACAACAGGAGCATGGAGATCATCGCCGGATTCCAGGACGACACCATGTTCGACCGCAAGTTCACCCCCGAGGAGGAGGCCCTGTTCGTCGAGTGTGACTTCGAACGACGCGGCACCGACCCGACCTACTGGGAGCAGGACATCCCGTGGCCGCCCAGTGGACAGGCCCTGGCCAAGGTGCTCAGGTCATTCATGGTCCGGCTCCGTGACATCGCCGCCATCCCCTCCCCCGACGAACTGACCTACGTGGCGTGGAAGAACGCCGGGTACGGCATCGGGCAGTACTCTGAGGAGTACTACGGCAAGGAACGCAACTTCACCCTGCACCAGCTCGGCCTGAGAAAGGTCGAAACCTGACCAGCAACGCGCGCATCCACTCCGACGGTTGGGCAGAGGGCATCCGCTTCTTCGACTCCGCCGCCTCCCACGTCGTCCTGACCAGCAGCCTCCAGGCCTTCCTCAGCGAGGCCTGGACCACTCGCAGCCGCCCGCAGCTGCGCACCAACCACGACGCCCACCTCAGCTGGTTCGTCTCCGACGAGATGCGCCGACTCGACGGTCAATGGCTGGTCCTTGGCCCCGACGGCGTCGACTACGACGCCCACACCGGGCTCCCCATCGAGGCCCCACCCGGCTCCCGGGCCGCACGCCTTCCGATCAACACCACGAACCCGCCCAGCCACCTGGCCCTGACCTTCGACGTGCTGACGCGGGAACCAGCCACCTGGGCCACCACCTGCGGCCGGGTCGCAGAATTCATGACCTCAGGGCTCGGTGGCGGTCAACTCACCGTCGTCGACACCGCCGAGCCCCTCGGGCAGCGCTGGTCCACCGCCGACCTGACGGCGCGGCTCCGCACCGAGATGCCGGTCAGCCACCGTCACCTGGCCCGCTCCAGCACCGGCGCCGTCGCCACCATCCAGGTCAAACGCACCGACCACGGGATCACCGAGAACAGCCGAGGTGTCGTCCCCGTTCCCCAGTGGACAAGGATCACCCCGGAACTGACCCGCCTGGTCGACGACGTCCTGACCGAACTCGCAGCCACGTTCCGACTCACCATGGCCTCCATCGCCCTGGCCAGGGTCGAGATGAGCGACGGTCGGCTCGGCCACCACGCCCGCCCCCACCCGGCCGACCTCCCCGTCGCCCTCCTCATCGGCCCCGCACAGCTGCGCGACCTCGGGCTGGACGCCGAGCTCTCCCGCCGCCGGTTCAACGCCACCACCATCGGCTCATCCAAGGCACCAGCCCTGCTCGTCCCCCTCAGCGACGCCCCCAACCCGCACCGCCAGATGCAGGAGTTCCTCAGCACCATCGACCAGGAAGCCCTCCAGACCATGCTGAGCGAGGCCCTCACCTGGCTCTCCCCCACCAGGAAGAGGTGACCGATGGCCATCGAGAAAGTCCTCGTCACCCCGGAGGAACCCACCTACGGGACGATCTGGACCGCATTCGCCGCCTTCGTGCCCGACGGTGCCATGCTCGGCGAGGACTTCCCCGCCACCTTGATCTCCGGCACCGACAAGCTGTGGCTCACCCTCCACCGTCCCCGCCGACTCGACGACGACCGCGACGCCCGCCCTCTGCTCACGGACCCTCCACCCCGGATCACCTGGTGGAGCGACGTCATCCTCCCCGAATGGAACGCCGAACCCGGGACGATCATCATGGAACACCTGGCCGAGTACCTCGACGGCTCCGTCCACGACCGGGCCTGAGCCGCACCCCCGCTCAGCCGAGCTCGACGCAGTACCACTCGGGACCGTCGAAGAAATGGGCCTGCGGCCCACGACAGCTGACCGCGCTCCACCCCCTCGGCTCGACGTCGCAGGCCAACCTGCCACGCCCCGTCCCGACGAACCTGTCCCCCTCGACCCGCCCCATCACCCACTGCAACGGATCGTCGTACCCGCCGATCACCCCGACCCGATTCCCGGAGACCACCAGACCGCGCGCCCCGTCGAGACCTCTCGTGGGGATCACCCGGCTCGCCCCGGCCCGCATCCGCAGCAACGGGAAATCGGGGTAGGTGCACGCCCAGACCTCGGATCCCGCCACGTTCAAGGCGTACACGTCAGCGATGACGCTGACCCCGGCCCCCCACAGCCTCTCGAGGTCAGCGGACCAGGCGACGACGCCGTCGGCACCCAGCGGCTCACGGGCCCTCGACCCGGTCCCCCAGCCACGGTTGCCGAAGATCCCCTCGTCGAAGTAACCCGCCCAGACGGTGCCATCGGCGGCCACCAGCAGGTGCTCGATGCCGTCCCCCAGACACCCCTCCCGCACCACCCGCCCGTCGCGGTCGATCACCAGGGCGTTGTTCTCCGGGCCACCACGACGGTGGGCGCACCGGGCACCGACCACGAGGAAGGACCCGTCCGAGAGCTCATCGATCAGCGGAAACGTCACCGACACCGCCGACGCGACCGACGACACCGGCACCGTCGAGTCCAGGTACGAGACCAGCACCACCGGCACCGGTTCCGGCAACCGGGACACCGCCTGGCCACGGGCACGGGGCGGATCGACCAGCCCGGGGCTGGGCGCCCACATCGCCACCGGCCCGCTGGACCCGACCGCGACGGCGATCAGCTGGTCCATTCCCGGCGGGGCCTCCAGAACTCCCCGGCGAATCAGCTCCATCAGCCGGACTCAGTCCGCCAGCGTCGCCACCAGCAGGGCCTTGATGGTGTGCATCCGGTTCTCCGACTGGTCGAATGCGATGTTGAACCTCGACTCGAACACCTCATCGGTGACCTCCAACGCATCCAACCCCGTGGCCCGGTACACCTCCTCGCCGATGCTGGTGTTGCGGTCATGGAAGGCCGGCAGGCAGTGCATGAACCTCACCTCGGGGTTCCCCGTCGCCGCCAGCATCTCCATGGTCACCTGGTAGGGCCGAAGCAACTCGATCCGCTCCGCCCACAGCTCCTTCGACTCCCCCAACGACAGCCACACGTCAGTGTGGAGGAAGTCCACCCCCGCCACGCCCTCGGCGATGTCATCGGTGATGGTGATCCGGGCCCCCGTCGCCCCGGCGATCTCCTCAGCCTGGGCGCGAACCGCGTCGGTGGTCTGCAGCTGCCTCGGGGCGACGAGCCGGATGTCGGCCCCCACCATCGCCGCCGCGACCAGGTTGGAGTTGCCCATGTTGTTGCGGACATCCCCGACGAACGCCCACGACGTCTCCGACAAGGGCTTGCCGGAGTGCTCCCGCATCGTCAGGTGGTCGGCGAGCACCTGGGTGGGGTGCCAGTCGTCGGTGAGCCCGTTGTACACCGGCACCCCGGCATGCGCAGCGAGGGTGTCAACCGTGCTCTGCTCGAAACCGCGGAACTCGATGCCGTCGTACCAACGACCGAGCACCCTCGCGGTGTCCGCCGCCGACTCCTTGTGCCCGATCTGTGACCCGGCCGGATCCAGGTAGGTGGTCCTGCCCCCCTGCTCCATCATCGCCACCTCGAAGGCGCAGCGGGTCCGGGTGGAGGTCTTCTCGAACAGCAGCGCGACCTTCTTGCCGAACAGTCGCTGCCCCTCACGCCCGGAGCGACGCTCCGCCTTCAGCTCGGCCGCCAGGTCGAGCAGACCCGCCCACTCGGCCGGGGTGAGATCCATCTCCTTGGTGAAGCTGCGTCCTTTCAGCATCTCCATGCCTTTCGTCGTGGAAGGGACAAGGGTAACCCGCTTCACGGATCAGCAGTGCCCCGGTCCACGTCCTGCGCTCCTCCTCAGTGCCGCGGGACCTGGAGACCCCGCCGCGACGGATCCGGTCCCTCGTCCCCGACGCGGGTCGGTGGGTCACCCCGGAATCACCGAGGTGGGTGGGACTCATCGGGTGGAGCTGAAACACCGCGCCGTCGCCCTCGACCGCACCTCCTGCTGAACGGCACGGCCGAGGGCGACGGCAAGGTGGGCACCACTGGCAGGTCACCTCGGCCAGTTCGGTCAACCTCAGCATCCGACGCTCGCTCGTCGTCTCCCCGCTCCCCAGGCCATGCTGTCGGCCACCCCCGACTCGATGGTCTCCCCGGTCGAGGAGCCCCACAGCCGGGCCTCATCCAGTTCCCAGAGCCTGGCCGAGAGCAGGTGGACGCTCCCGGGGTGGTTGACCACCATCGCATGGTCGATCGGTCCCCAGAACTGGCTCGAGGACCAGGACGGACGGGCCACCCAGACACCGTGACCGCGGGTGTACTGTAGGCTGCCCCTGTAGGTCGCACCGAACCAGGCGTTGGCGAACACGTGCGCCGGGTACAGGCTCCTGCCACGACTCCGGGAGGGGAACCACGCACCTGGCCCACGACGGCAGGGGCCCCGGTTCCTCTGCCGACGCCTCAGGTGCGGTGTGTCCTCCCACCGAGGTGAGGGCCGACCAGCGTGACCGAGCGAGCCGAGCGTGTGAAACCCCCGGCCCTGACCAGAGGCCAGGGCCGGGGCCGGGATCGCTCCCGCCTCACCTGCAGGTGACATCCTCCTCGGGCAGGTCCGACAACGGGATGGTTCTCACCATGATGTCGTCGGACAGCTTCTCGGAGGCGGTGTGCTGACTGATCAGCACCTCTCCTCGAGCAGGCACGGTGAAGGTGTAGCTGTGCTTGGCATCGCGGTCCTCGAAGGCGGCGTCGGTGAAGAGATTGTGGAGCCGGTTGTCGCTCGCCAGCCACTCCCCGGCGACACCGCCGTAGCTGCCCGCTCCTTCCTCAACCATCTGGACGGGTTCACCCCAGTCCGAGTGGTGGAGCCAGACACCGCTGGCCTCGCTGCCGTCGCTCAGGGCGAGGATCTGGCCGGTACGGCCCTCGGCCCCGTACTGCGGGTACCCCTTGACCACCGGTTCCATCGTGCCGTCGGGATCGACGAACCTGGTCCCCCCGTCGACCAGATGCACCTGGCCCCGTCCGTCCAGCGCAGTCAGCGGCTGGAACTTCTGGTTCTCCAGGACCAGCTCCGCCTTGAGGCCTGCGTTCAGGTCCACGACGTGGAGGCTCGCCTCGGTGAAGACCGGGTCCCCGCTGTTCGGGGTAACCTCCCCGCTGCTGATCCACAGCCTCCCGTTGGAGATGCTCAGGCTGCGGCCCGCACCGTCGGCGGGCAGGAAGTCGATGGGCTGGCTCTCCGCGCCGCTGGTGCGATCCCACACCATCACTCGGCCGTTGGTGTCGGGGTAGACCACGAAACGACCGTCAGTGACAGGGTGGAACTGGACGGTGTCCACCTGATCGTCGATCAGGGTCTCCTTGCCACCGGTGGAGACCAGGCTGAGGGTTCCGGTGTCCTTCTTCCCCTGAACCAGCTTCACCCGGGTGCCGCGCTCCACGAAGGCCACGGTCTCGTCGGAGGACACCGCGGTCTCCGCCTCGAAGGCGTTCAGCCAGGACTGCGGCATCGGGAGCACACACTTCGGCTCCGCACCGGGCTTCGGCGGGGTCTCGTCGGGATGCTCCTCCTCGGAGGAGGCCGTCGTGGATGGCTTGGCCGACGTCGGCTCGGTGGACGCCTGCTCGGTGGTCGTCGGTGTCGTCGTCGGGGACGGTTCCGGGGTGCTCGGCACCGTCAGGATCTCCGGGCGCTGGTTGCGGGCCGAGGAGCCGAGGTACACCGCCCCCAGGCCGATGCCGACGGTGAGTGCGGCGACGGCGGTCACGGTGGCGATGCGCTGCCGGGCACGCTTGCGCCTGCGGGTGTAGTGCCACACCCCCTGCGGGGTGAGGGAGGTGTCGCTGGACTGGTTCTGGAGCAGGTTCTTCAGGTCCTTGGTGTCCATCTCAGGCTCCGATCGTCTCGATGTCGACCACGCGCATCTTGTTCAGTGCGCGGGCGGTGGTGGACTTGACTGTGCCAACCGCGATGCCCAGCTCGTAGGCGGTGGCGGCCTCGGTGAGGTCGGCGAGGAAACGCAGCGTGATGACCGCACGTTCCCGGGGTGACAAGGGGCGCATCAGTTCCTCGATCACGGCGCTGCGGTCCAGGTTGTGCTGTGGGTCCCCCCACGATGAGCGGGACACGGGCTCGGCCGGGTCGTCGCTGGGTTGGAAGATCTGCAGGAACCGCCGTTTCCTGCGCCACGAGTCGTAGGCGGAGTTCACCAGGATCCGGCGGACGTAGGACAGCTGATCCGTCGCCCGCATCACCTTGGACCAGGAACGGCAGGCCTTCTCCATGGCCGTCTGCACCAGCTCATCGGCGGCGTCGGCGTTCCCGGTCAACGATCGGGCGATCTTGACCAGATGGCTCAGGTTCGCGCTGGTGAACTCCTGGAAGCTCTCCTGGAGCTCGGTGGTGGTTGGCATCTTGCCCTCCTTTCACCAGCACAGACGAAGCATCCTGCCCGAAAGGTTCACAACTGGCCACGAGTTTCTCCGAGACCTCGCAGGAGGCGGGCATCACCCGGCGGGTTGTTCCAGCCTGGCCGACTCGCAGCGGGTCCCCGCGGGCGACGCGGCGCTCCGCGCCTGCAGGGCGACGACCGGGTGACTCAGCAGTGCACCTCGGGCAGATCACTGAGCCTGAGGGTGTGCGCGTACTGGTCAACCACGTGCCCGCTCTCGCCCTCGTACAGGACGCGCAGGAACGCATCCTCGCCCTCCCCGTCCAGGAACAGCGAGGAGGCGCCGTCGACCTGCACGCTCACCCCCGTGCGGTGGTTGAACAGCATCGAGTCATGGATGACGACCCAGTCCCCCGCCAGGGTGCTCCCCCCGGGAATCGGGAAGGCAGCCCCCCACCGGGGACTCCACAGCTCGGCCTGCAGCTCGTCGTCCTCGGTGCCGACCCTCCAGGGGGAGAGCAGATGGACCTCCCCGGAGACCCCCAGGATCTCCACGTCCTCGTCCGATCCCTCGAACGGGACCGTCGTGCCGTCAGGGCTGAGCAGGAGGGTCGGTCTGCCCTCCGACACCAGCTGTGCCCGCCCACCCACGGGTCGACGCACCCAGTGGTCGGCGGGTGCCTCAACCCTGGTCAGGCTCTCACCACGCGTGAGATCGGCATGCAGGATCGACCCCGTCGCCCCGTCCTCCAGCCACAGCTGCCCCTCGGAGACCGCCCGCCAGTTCTCCTGGACCTGGATCCCCGCCGTCGCGTCCCACGGCTTCCGGTCCGGGTGCTCGACATCCCACACCAGCAGGCTGTCGACCACCTGGAACACCACGAACCGGGAATCGCTGTCCAGCCCCCACACCTGCTCGGGGCCCTCGTGGATGGTCACCGTGGCCTGCCCCGGCCGCTCCCACCGCACCGAGTCCTCGGTGGCACGCACGACACCACCACCACGCACCGGCACCAGGTCCTCACCCGAGGTGGTGCGCGGTGCGGCGCCGATGACATCGCGCCAGGAATCCGGCAGCGAGACATCACACCGGTGCCCCGGGAAGTCGGGTCCCGGCTCAGTCGACCCCACCGTGGGGGACCCGGACTGCTCGAACACCCTGCCCGTCGTCGGGACCGGTGGTGCCGGGGTGGCCAGCACGTCCGGACCGGGCGAGGTGGTCCCGGTCCGAAGGTGCACCGCACCGATCCCGACCGCGGCGGCGACCATGACGGCGATCCCCCCGGCCGCGGCGCGATGGCGGGCCCGCCGTCGCCCCTCCACGTGCTCCAGCACCGTGGCGGCGCTGAGACGGGTGCCCGAAGGCCGGTCGAACAGGTTCTGCAGATCCTTGGTGTCCATGTCAGACTCCACTTCGCTGGTGCTCGGCCACCCGCATCCGTTTCAGGGCGCGGGACGCTGTGGACTTGACGGTGCCGACGGCGATGCCGAGCTCGTGGGCGGTCTCGGCCTCGGTGAGCCCGAGCAGGAACCTCAGGCTCACCACGGCACGCTCCTTGTCGGTGAGGGGGGCCATGAGGGCATCGATCTCGCTGAGTGAGTCGACGGTGGCCTCGCTCCTGCCCCACCGGGCGGTCGCGGGCGGGTCGTCGACCTCGGCGCGCACCCCGAAGATGCGCTGGAACCGCGTCTTGCGCCGCCAGGCGTCATAGGCGGAGTTGACGAGGATCCGCCGCACGTAGGCCAGCGGCTCCGCCATCGTCATCACCCTCGGCCAGGATCGGTACGCCTTCTCCAGGGCACTCTGCGCCAGGTCGTCGGCGGCATCGGCGTTGCCGGTCAGGGAACGGGCGATCCTGACCAGCACGTCCAGATGCTCCACGACGAACTCGGAGAAGTGCTCCTGGATCTCGGCCCTGGTCGACATCTCGACCCCCTTTCACCTCCGCAAACGTCCGAGGTGGGGATCAGGTTCTGTCACCTCGCCAACCGGTCGAGGATTCCCGGCATCGCCGCCTCGATGTCAGCGAGGGTCTCGGTGAACCCACTGGCCGGCCCGTACCAGGGGTCCTGCAGGTCGGTCCCCGGGGCCATCCCCGGGTTGAAGTCGTTGAGCAGCGCGTAGGTGCCCTCGGGGTGGATCTGCCGCAGCCGGGAGAGGTGCGTCGTCTCGGCCGCCACCACCAGGTCGGCCTCCTCCAGATCAGCGACGGTGACCCGTCGGGCACGATGCCCGGAGGCGTCGTACCCCGCGTCGGTCAGGACCTTCGCTGCACGACGATCGATGGGGTTGCCCACCTCCTCCGAGGAGATCCCCACGCTCGTGACGACCACGTCCAGGCCCCGGTCCTCACTCATCCGCCTGGCCACCCGCTCCCCCATCGGAGAACGACAGATGTTGCCCCAGCACACGAACAGCAGTTTCCTCATGAGCGAAGCCTACTTTGAGGGCCCCATCCAGCGGTTCGAGTGGGGTTTGTCAGTGCCAAGTGGCAGGCTTGTCCCATGCAGATCCTGGTGGTGGACGACGATCAGGCCGTGCGCGACTCGCTGGCCCGGTCCCTGAAGTACTCCGGCGACGACGTGGTCACCGCGGCCGACGGTGTGGAGGCCCTGGCCAAACTGGCCGGGAACCACTTCGACGCCGTCATCATGGACGTGATGATGCCGCGGCTGGACGGCCTGGAGACCACCCGCATGCTGCGCGACGGCGGGAACGACGTCCCGATCCTCATCCTCACCGCCCGCGACGCCGTCGGTGACCGGGTGGACGGGCTGGACGCCGGGGCCGACGACTACATGGTCAAGCCCTTCGCCCTCGACGAGCTGCTGGCCAGGCTCCGGGCCCTGACCCGGCGCTCGAAGCAGGCCCCGGAGTCGGAGTCGAGGGTGCTGACCTTCCAGGACGTCACCCTCGATCCGCAGCACCGGGAGGTCACGCGGGCCGGACAGCACATCTCGCTGACCCGCACCGAGTTCGCCCTGCTGCAGGCGTTCATGGAGAACCCACGCCGCGTGATGGAACGCAACACCCTCCTCAACGAGGTGTGGGGATTCGAGTTCCCCGCCACCGCCAACTCCCTGGAGGTCTACATCGGTTACCTGCGCCGCAAGACCGAGGCCGGAGGGCTGCCACGGCTCATCCACACGGTGCGCGGCGTCGGATACGTCCTGCGTGAAACGGCCCCGTGATCGGTTCCCTCTGGGTCAGGTTCCAGCGGGCCGTGACCCGGCTCATCACCGGCCAGTCCCTGCGCGCCAGGCTGGCCTCACTGACCGGCATCTCCGTGGCGGCCTCCGTCCTGCTGGTCGGGGGCACCGCCTTCATCTCCACCCGACTGTCGCTGCTGGGCCAGCTCGACCAGGAACTCACCACGGCGGCCCACCAGGCGGCCAGCACCATCGCGGGGGACGTGGAGGCCCTGGGCGGGCTGACCGCCGAGACCATGTCGTCACGGGAGCTGGTCGCACTGACCTCCGCCACCGGTGAGGCCCGCCAGCTCCCCGGCCAGACGGTGGTGCTGGCCCCCACCGCGGCGGACGTCGCCCTGGCCCGGATGCAGGTGGGACAACGCGCCCGGTCCTTCACCACCGAGGAGGGGGTCTCGTACCGGCTGGTCTCGGTCCCGCTGCGCGCCCTCGACGGGGCAGGGAAACCGTCCAGCTACGCGGTGATGTACGCCCGCCCGATGGATGCACTGAACGCCACCCTCCAGTCCCTGTGGATCGTGATCCTGCTCTCCAGCATCGTCGGGATCATCACCACCACCGCGACGGCGCTGTGGGCGGCCCAGACCGCGTTGGGCCCGGTGCGTCGCCTGTCGAACGCGGTGAAGAACGTCACCCGCACCGATCAGCTGACCCCGATCCGCATCTACGGCAAGGACGACCTGGGTGAGCTGACCCAGAGCTTCAACCTGATGCTGAAGTCGTTGGCCACCTCCCGGGAGCAGCAACGCCAGCTCATCGCGGACGCCGGGCACGAGCTGCGCACCCCGTTGACCTCGATGCGCACCAACATCGAGCTGCTCGTGGCCGACGACAAGTCGGGGATGCTGCCGGAGGGGGCCCGCTCCGAGATCCTGGACGACGTCTCCGCCCAGCTGGGTGAGTTCTCGGCGCTGGTGGGCGATCTCGTGGCACTCACCCGCGACGACCACCTCCAGCGTGAACCGGAGCGGTTGGACTTCTCGGAGGTGGTGGAGGCGGCCCTGGCCCGTGCGGAACGTCGAGGCCCGAACATCACCTTCCACACCGACCTGGTGCCGGTCGCGGTGCTGGGGGATGCCTCGACGCTGGAGCGGGCGGTGACGAACCTGCTGGACAACGCGGTAAAGTTCTCCCCCTCCGACGGCGCGATCTGGGTGGAGCTGAGCGGCGAGGGCGTGCTCACGATCACCGACTCGGGGCCGGGCATCGCGGAGGAGGACCTGCCGCACATCTTCGATCGCTTCTACCGCTCCGACCGCGCCCGCAACACCCCGGGCACGGGGCTCGGTCTGGCGATCGTCGCCCACACCGTCGAGGCACACGCCGGCACGGTCCGGGCCGGGAACCATCCCGGTGGTGGCGCACGGTTCACGATGCGCCTTCCGGTGCTGCGTGACGCGGGCTCACCGTTGTCCCCGTGAACAGCTCTCCCCAGCCTGTCCACAGGGTTGTCCACAGCTGGGCAAAACTACACCGACGTAACTCAACGGCTTCCCGGGGTGCGACCGAACCCGCTTCCACAAGGCCCTGCACTGTCCGCACCATTCTCCACAGGGTTGTCCACAGTTGGGCAAAACTACATGGACGTAACTAACGCACCCTGAATAGACTTCGGTGAGCACCTCGAGGGATCGGAGAGAAGATGCTGGGATTTGCTGCGCTCGACCACCGGCCCGGTGGTCCGGTCGCCGTGTGGTTGGTGAGCCGGACCGAACCGGCTGAGGCATCCAGCACCAATGCCGTGGTCATCGACGCGGACGACCCCGAACGGCTGCGCAAGGTCCACGGCCTGACCCGCGACCGCATCGTCGTGCTCACCCCCGACAGCACCACCGTGGAGCCGCCCGTCGAGAAGGCGGCCGGGGTGGACCTCCTCGACCGCTTCGTCGAGGCCACCCGCGCCCACCAGGAGGCCATCGTCACGGCCATCCGCGCCCACGCGGCCACCCGGAAGGGCCAGAAACTGGTGGAACCCACCTTCCCGGCCCCCCCGGAGCCCCCCACACACTGGCCCGGCACCTCCGAGCTGCGTGCCCTGCAGCTCGCCCGCTGGCTGGCCCGGGTGTGGACGAACTGGCTGGTCGGCGACGGGGAACGGCTGCGTCGCACCACCCAGCCCCGCACGGGACTCTCCCCGTGGATCATGCCGGAGGAGCTCAACCAGCACCAGCTGCTGGAGCTTCCCCCCGCCCTGCTCGACGACCTCCACGTCCAACCCCTGACCCCACCCCCGGCCTGAGCGGCCTCCCCGTGCCGACGGCGGAGGCGTCGTAGACTCAGGTCCATGGACAGCACACCGGCGACGCGACCCCGTGGTGTGCGCCGCCTGTTCACCCCGATCACCCTGTCCCTGGTGATCTGTGTGCTCTCCCTCACCCTCATCGGTGTCTTCGGCGGCTGGGAGCCGGTCGCGCAGGAACGCGACCGCGTCGTGACGATCCTGCCCGGCGAGACCGTGACCGCCCACCCGTTCGCCGTCACCCCGGTCGCCGCGTACTGGACCACCCTCAAGGATGCCCCCTACCTCACCCCGGCGGGGAAACGGCTGCTCGTCGTCGAGCTGGAGCTCCAGGTGCAGGAGACCTTCCCCGTCCCTGCCATCCTGCTGACCGGGGACACCACCCTCGAGGCCCCGGGCATCGAGACCCGTGGCACGGACCCCACCACGGCACGGCAGCGCCTGTACGGCAGCTTCCGCACCCTGGACACCCACACCCCCTGGTACCTGCAACCCGGCCTGCGACACCCCATCACGGCACTGTGGGCCCAGGACCTCTCCGTCCCCGCCCCCGAGACACTGACGCTGACGTTCCCGTCGTTCACCTGGCGGCAGCACAGCGGAGGCCTCGGCCACGACTGGTTCGACCCGACCCCGGCGGCCCGGGTGACGCTGCCGGTCACGGAGAGGACCGCGCCATGAGAGTGCCCGCCCCGCTGCGAGTGGCACTGTCGCTGCTGCTGGTGATCGGTGCCCTGCTGGTGCTGACCAGGCTCACCGAGCGCACCCCCACCGTCGACCAGATCAGCTCCGAACCCTTCCGCATCGCGACCACCCTGGGACGCCCCACCACGTTCCGGATCGGCACGGTGACCGTCACCGGGATCTCGGCGGCGACCGAGCTGCAGCAGACCACTCCCCCGCTGCGCACCCCCGGGATCTGGCTCGTCGTGACCTTGGAGTTCATCCCATCGACGGAGGCCGTCACCCTGCCCGACCTCCACCTGGAGGGCAGCGACGGCACCACCTACGGCGGCAGACAGGCGGGCAACATGGTGGGATGCGGCCCGGCGCAGCCCGGCTTCGTGCTCAGCTGCTCCCTGGCCATGGAGCTGCCCCCGGACGCCCTGGCCGGTGCCACCCTGCTCATCCCCGCCAACCGGATCGGGGTCCGCAACCCCGACGACGTCGTCGCCGTTGATCTCGATCTGGATGCCGCCCGGGCACAGGAACTGCTCGCCACCGCCGGACCCGTCACGCTGCCGGAGAACGTCGTCACGAGGCCGGCATGAGGAACCGACGTCCACGCACCACGTGGTGGCTGGCCGCGCTGCCGCTCATCCTCGTCGTGGCGGTGCTCGCCTCGTCGCAACGGATGCTGAACATCCACCTGGCCTGGGAGCTGACCACCCCCGTCCGGGCCACCGACCGCACCGCGCACCTGGTGCAGACCTACGACCACTTCGGTGAGTCCCACCAGCTGGAGGTCACCGTGACGGTCCTCAAGGTCTCCAGCCTGCCCGAGGTGCAGGTTGGGCACCAACGGTTGCGTCCGCCCCCCGGTGGGGTGCTGTGGCAGATCGACACCGAGTTCCAGGCCCCACCCGATGTCGTGCTGTACTACTGCGAGACGGTGCTGTTCTCCGACGGGGTGTCCTACAGCCCCCACGCCGGAAAGATCGACGTCGACACCGGGGTGGGTCTCACCAGGAACGGCAACGGCCTGTCCTGCACCCCGGCGGAGACCCCCGGCCCGCAGCACGAGTTCACCGGCCCCGGCATCAGGCCGGCGGAGGAACCTCGCCCGACACGCTGGCAGCAGAGCTTCAGCTTCGCACTCCCCGCTGGGGTGCAGCCGGAGGAGTTCCGGCTGTGGTGGCACCGGCCGCAGTACCTGAGTTTTCCACTGACCCCCTGAGGGCCCGGCGTGGCCTGGTGGGGTAGGCCAGGACCACGCAGTTCACCGCCGCGGCCAGCACCGCGATCGTCACCACGAAGTACACCGTGCGCACCACCAACACCAGGTAGGGCTCGACGGAGGCCGCGAGCAGCACGTCCCTCGGCCCCATCAGCAGGTGCACCGCCCGCGCCACCGCGGGCTGCAGCTGGTTCAACCCGACGAAGGCCAGGCAGAAGATCGTCATCGGCACCGCACCCGCACTGAACACCCGTCTCAGCCCCGTCCAGGCCTCGTCGATGGGATCGATGAGCGGGTCCAGCAGCTGCACGACCACCTTCTCCACCCAGGACGACACCGGTGTCCTGGCCCGCACCCCGGCCCCGATCCGTCGCTGGATCTCCTCCATCGAGGGCGTGGAGAGCTCGGCGTCGTCCAACTGGTCCTGACACACGTGCGCCCCCAGGGCCAGCCAGGCGACGGGCAGCAGGAGCAGCAGCGTCGCGGACCCGACGAAACCGGAGACCCAACCGAGAACCACGACCGCCAGCTCACCCACCGGTCCCAGCCAGGAGACGAACAGGTCCCACTGCCGCAGCAGGGCGTCGACGACGGCACGTCGTCTGATCCAGCCGAACAGTTTCGTCAGCTCCGTGCTCATCGCCTTGGCCAGCGAGACCATCCACAGCGCCTCCAGGTAGGCGGCGACGGCAGCCATGACGACAAAACGCCTCGCCGCCCTGGTGATGGCGATGACCCGACGGACCACCAGGGCACCCGCGATCATGGCCAGCAGCAGCCACCCGCTGGCATAGCTGAGGCGGTCATCGCTCATGACGACCGTGTGGAGGTACTCATCCAGGGTCACGTCGTGGACATAGGTGCGGGAGTCCTCCAGCAGCAGCCCCTGCATGCCGTAGACCGTCAGGAACGGCAGCATCACGGAGGCCGCCAGCATCAGGTCCCGTCCCACCCGGGCGCGACGGTTGCCCACCTGCTCCCCCTGCAGTGCCGGCAGGGAGGCGATGCAGACCCGCATCATGAACACCAGCGCCACCAGGACCGACAACGGGGCCAGCGGCAGGATGAACAGCCCCAGCGTCGCCGACACCTTGGACGCGAGGAAGGCCAGCCACAGGAACCCACTGCGGGCCGCGGCCCCGAGCAGGTGGATGCCCAGCAGCTGGGGCCAGTGGCGCCACAGCACACGACCGGTGGCCACCAACAGGGCCTCCACCGTCGTGAACCAGGACCTCACCCGGACATGGTAACCCTGAGCCGCCAGTTCTCCCGGAAATCCACCTCGACCCCGTGCCTGAGGGCGTGATCCACCAGCAACTGCCGGATGTCACGCATGTCGTTGTACAGCACCGGTGCCTGCGCCACGGCCGTGTACCCCCCCGGCCCCGCTGAGTCGGTAGTGGTTGAGGGCGACGGCGAAGCGGTCGTCGTCGGTGACGAGGCGGCCGTCGGGATGCGTGAGGCGGGTGATGCGCTGCCCGACGGGGCGGGTGGGGTCGATCTCGTAGTCCACGCCGTGGGCCATGTCGTACTGGTAGTCCCAGATGGTGACGCCGTCGCGGGTGGCGCTGGTCATCGTCGCCGGGTCGAAGACGGTGCCCGCGGGCAGGTCCGCGTAGTAGCGGGCGGCGTGCTCCAGGTGGGCACGCAGCTCGGCCCCGGTGAGTTGGACGGCGGCCAGGGTGTTGTCGAAGACGTAGAGACCGGCGATGTCGCGGAGGCTGACCGGCCCCTGCGGGATGGCGGCGGTGCGGGAGGTCGGCGCGGTGAGCGAGACCACCGGCAGGGCAGCGGCGGGGGTGCCCGCCAGGGCCTCGGCGACGGTGCGGGCCTGGACGTGCTGGACGAAGGCGATGGCCTCACTCGCGCGCCAGGTGGCCTGCTCGGTTCCCATCCGGCGTGGCGAGACCGCGACCTGCTGGTTGACGTGGCGCCGGGTCCGCTCATGGATCTCCTGCACCGCCGCGACGACCCCGGGGTGTGGTGGCTCACCTGCCGCCGGGTGGGCGGTCGCGCTCGCGTGGAGCAGCCGCCAGCCGTCATCGGTGCGTTCCAGCTCCAGGGTGGTCTCGGTGAGTCCGGCGGCGTGGGCACGGGGCTGGGTGAGCAGCACCGGGGCACCGGTGGCACGGCAGGTGACGAACTGTTCGGGAACGTCCTGGTGCGTGTGGCCGATGACCATCAGATCGATCCCCGGGACCTCGGCGGCGATGTCGGCGGCCGGGTTCTCCGGCGGGATGTCGGCCCCCGTCGCGTACGACGACGTCCCGATCCCGGCATGGCAGAGCACCACGACGAGATCGCAGCCGAACTCGTCGCGCAGCCTCGGTACCCACCGCTGCGCGCACACCACCATGTCCTCGACCACGACCCCCTCGCGCTCCAGGTGGTGCCGGTCCCACACCATCGACCCCGGGGTGGTGAGCCCCAGGATGCCGACCCTGACGGGATGCCCGCCCAGGGTGCTCTCGAGCCGGACGAAACGCTGGAACCCCACCTCGGATCCGTCGCGGTGGGAGACGTTCGTCCCGAGCAGCGGGGCCGTCAGCTGCGACTGCCAGGCGCTGAGGTGCTCGAACCCGTAGTTGAACTCGTGGTTGCCGAGGTTGACGGCGGTGTAGCCCATCACGTTGAACGCGGCCGCCATCGGATGGGTCGTCCCGGTCCTCGTGATCGGTTCCTGTTGTGCGACGTAGGTGTTCAACGGGGTGCCCTGGATGGTGTCACCGTTGTCGACCAGCACGACGGCGTCGTCACCGAGCTCACGGCGACGGCGCTCCACGACGGTGGCCAGCTGGGCCAGTCCGGCCTCCCGGTCGGTGAACGGGCGGTCGGCGTAGTAGTCCCAGTTCAGCACGGTGCCGTGCACGTCGGTGGTGGCCAGCACGGTCAGTCGGTGTGCCATCCGTCCTCCTCACAGATCGGAAACCTCCCCGAGCCTACCGGGGTCAGGACGTCATGAGGCCCTCGGACCGTCACGGTCCGAGGGCCTCATGGGATCGACTCAGGCGGGGACGACCTCGAAGCCGACCCGCGCGGTGACGGCGGGGTGCAGCTTGATGGACGCGGTGTGGTTGCCTGCGGTCTTGACGGGCTTGGCGAAGGACACCGAGCGCTTGTCGATGGCCGGGCCGCCGACCTTCTTCACGGCCAGGGCCACGTCGTTGGCGGTGACGGCACCGAACAGGGAGCCGGACTCGGAGACCCGGGCCGAGACCTTGACGGTGAGTTCCTCCAGCTGGGCGCGGATCTCCTGGGCGTGCTCCACGCCACGGATCTCGCGGGCGTCACGAGCGCGCTTGATGCCCTCGATCTGCTTCTCCGCGCCGCGGGACCAGACGATGGCCTTGCCCTGCGGGACGAGGTAGTTGCGGCCGTAGCCGTTGCGGACCTCGACGATGTCGCCGGCGATGCCGAGCTTGTCGACGGTGCTGGTCAGGATGAGCTTCATCTGCTGTTCCTCCGATCAGCGAGCGGTCGAGGCGTAGGGCAGCAGGGCCACCTCACGCGCGTTCTTGACGGCCAGCGCGATCTTGCGCTGGTCCTGGACGGACAGCCCGGTCACGCGACGGGCACGGATCTTGCCACGCTCGGAGATGAACTTCTTCAGCGTCGCGATGTCCTTGTAGTCGATGTTGTCCACACGAGTGGTCTTCACCGGCATGATCTTCTTCTTGTTCACAGACTTGCGCTGTGGACCGGCCATTGTGGTGCTCTCCTAGTGTTGCGGGCCCGGTGGCCCAATGGGAAGCCCGCCTCGCGGCGGAATGTGCCAGCCGACCCGTCGGGTCGGTTGTGCGGGTGGGTCAGAACGGGGGTTCCTCGGCGGCCGGTTGGTTCCAGGGGTCGTTGCCGCCCCGGTTCCCACCGTTGTTGTAGCCGCCCTGGCTGCCCCACGGGTCCCCGGCCGGGCCACCCTGGGGCTGCTGAGCCGGTGCCCCCTGGTTGCCGTAGCCGCCACCCTGGTTCTGGTTCCCCTGCCACTGGCCGCCGCCACCCTGACCCTGGGTGCGGGTCACCTTGGCGGTGGCGTAGCGCAGGGACGGACCGACCTCGTCGACATCAACCTCGAACACCGTGCGCTTCTCGCCCTGCTGGGTCTCGTAGGAACGGGACTTCAGGCGGCCCTGCACGATGACCCGCATCCCCTTGGTGAGGGACTCGGCCACGTGCTCGGCGTACTGGCGCCACACGGAGCAGTTGAGGAACATGGCGTCGCCGTCGCGCCATTCACCGGTCTGACGGTCGAAGGTGCGGGGCGTCGAGGCGACGGTGAAGCTGGCGACAGCCGCACCGCTCGGGGTGAAGCGGAGATCGGGGTCCGCTGTGAGGTTCCCGACCAACGTGATCGTGGTTTCGCCTGCCATGTTCTCCTCCGGGATCGGACTTGGGGTTGAGTTTCGTTCATCACCACTATGGGCACGGCCATCGTCGAATCGTCACGATGGGCCTGAACTGGACTCAGATGTTGACAACGCCTCAGGCGTCGCGACGCAGGACCTTCGTCCTGATGATCTTCTCGTCGATGGTCATGAGACGATCCATCTCCTGGACCACGTCGGGGGTGCAGGTGACCTGCAGCACCGCGTAGGTGGCCTCGGACTTCTTGTTGATGTCGTAGGCGAGACGACGACGACCCCAGTGGTCGACGTTGTCGATCACACCGCCACCGGCGGTGATCACCTCGAGGTGCTTGTCGACCAGGCCAGGGACCTGACGCTCGTCGACATCGGAATCGACGAGGACCATGATCTCGTACTTGCGCATGGGTACTGCCCAACCTCCTTCGGACTGACGGCCGTGGGCGGGTCCCACGGCAGGAGGGCATGACCGACCGGGTGGCCGATCAGGGGCACACTCTACCCGAGCCCGGCAGCGTCACGAAACCGCAGTCGGTCCAGGGTCCCGGAGTCCTCGATGGCCAGCCAGAACGCGTCCGCCCAGATGCGGTGCCCCCGGTCACCGGGGTGGAACCGTCTCATGCCCCGGGTGGCCTCCTGGAGGGGCACGAGGTGGTGGTCGTGGAGTGCGACCAGCTCGCGGGCCACCTCGGCGAACTCGCAGGACCGCCCCGCCCAGGGCGGAGAGTTGAGCGAGGGCACGTCGGCGACGAAACTGCCCTCCGGCAGGGCCGCGACGATGTCACCGAAGTGCTTCTCGAACGAGTAGAGATTGTTCCCTGCCTCCACCACGTCACTGCGACCGATGGCGACGGTGACCACGTCCGCGGGCCGGGGCAGCTCCGCCAGCAACGGGAGCTGCTCGCGCACCAGGTCGCGGGTGGTGGCCGCCGGCACGGAGAGATTGGTGACCACCACGTCGCGGCCGGTCGCCTCCGCCAGGCGGTCCGCCAGCAGACTCACGTACCCCCTGTCGACGTGGGAGGCACCGACCCCCTGGGCAGCGGAGTCCCCCAGCACCACGTGGTGGATGGCGTCCTCGGGCATCGAACGGGGACGCTGCCGCCAGTGATCGGGGTAATGGGTCACCTGCTGCTCCACCCTGGCACGTCGGAGGGCCACCCCGAGTGCCACACCGACTCCCACCACGGCCGCCCCGGCGAGCAACCAGCCGCTGCGCGTCCTCATCGGCGACGGTAGGGGCCGGGGATCACGGGATTGCCGTCGCGGTTCCAGGCGATGAGCCCACCCGCGACGGATTCGGCGAGGATGCCCTTGGAACGCAGCTCCGCGGCGACGATGGAGGAGCGGAACCCGTTGTCACAGATCACCACGACCGCCGAGTCACGCTCGGCGAGCGGGTCGTCGCCGTGGATGGCCTCCAGCGGGTCCTCGTGGAGCAGTTTCGGGTCGATGGGGCGGGCACCGGGCGCGTGCCCGGCCTCGTACTCCCCCGGGGTGCGCACGTCGATGAGCACGGCCCCCTTGCTGAGCGCCATCAAGGTGTCGTCGATGCTCAACCCACCGGAGCGTTTGCTCAAGAAATCCATCAGACCCATGCGGTCAATGATTCCACGCGTTCCGGTCTCGCACCGGGGATCAGGCACCGACGGCACCCAGATGGACAACTTCTGGGCACGACGTGGCGAACACCTGGCCCGGGGTGAGCAGCATCGCCCCTCGCATCCGCACAACTGCGGCCAGGTGATGGTGTGTCACCTGCGTGTGCCCGACGACGGCTGACAGGTCGACCTCTGCGTGGGAGGCGCCTCGGCGAAGAGCTCCCGTCCGGGCGCGGACGCACCGATCGGGGACTGCACCGCGCCGCAGCGACGGTGGGACCGGAGCGCAGGGCGAGGCGGAGGCGTGTCCCCCCGACGAGGCCGTCGGCGGGAAGCCCCTTGCCCGCACCGAGACGGCATCGATGCAGTGGCGTTCCCAGCAGATGGCATCGCGTTGGCCAAGCTCGTCGAGGATGGTCTGGTGGAGACGCTCCCACACGTCTGCGTCGTGCCAGTGACGTAACCGACGCCAACAGATGACCCCGGAACCGCATCCCATCTGTGGTTGCAGGTCACACCACCGGCAGCCGGTCGACAACACGAACACGATGCCCTCCAGGGCGGCACGGTCTGAGGCCCGTGGCCGCCCACCAGGACCCTCGGGGTCCTCGCCCCGGGACAGCCCAGCTCCGTCAGCTCACCGAGGATCGCGGAGCGTGAGACGCCGCAGGCGGCGGCAGGACGCCTGGCCCGCCGGTGGACCACTGACGGGAGACCGACCGTGGTGCGCATGACATCATCACGCCGTGCATCACCACTCGATGTGTCCGGGCAGTGCTGCAGAACTCCCACGAGGGTGCGTCACGGACGGCTCAGGTGTGCGAGACCCACCCCGCAGCACCTTCATGACACGCCTGCCTGTCAGCGGTCACCACCGGTCGTCGTGGATGACGTCGTCGAGGGCGATCCGGTCGTTCCAGCCGAACCGGATCAGGTCCGGGACCTCCTGCAGGCAGCTCACGTGGCCGACGCAGAGCCAGCCGACGGGGCGCACGTGCTCCGGGATGCCGAGCAGCTCCTTCAGGAACGGCTCCTGGTAGAACGAGACCCACCCGACCCCGATGCCCCGCGCGGTGGCCATGAGCCACAGGTTCTGGATCGCACACACCACCGAGAAGATGCCGGCGTCGTTGATCGTGTGGCGGCCCAGCACGTTCGGCCCCGACCGGGTGGGGTCATAGGTGGCGACGATGCCGAGCCCCGACTCCCCCACCCCCTCGATCTTGATGGGATCGAACGTGGCGCGACGTTCGTCGTCGAGGGAGTTCGCGTAGTCGAGCCGACACCCCGCGACGTGGGCGGCGAACCGCTCCAGCAGGTCACGGTCGCGCACGACGATGAAGTCCCACGGCTGGCTGTTGCCGACGCTCGGGGCGGCGTGGGCGGCCTCGAGGAGTGAGCGGAGCTCCTCGTCGCTGAGGGCTTCCCCGGTGAACTCGGCGCGGACGTCTCGGCGTCGGGAGATGATCTGGGTCAGGGCATGTGCGAGGGAATCATCCATGAGCGGGACCCTATCCAGTGACCACCTCCCCCACCCCACGGGGTCACCCCGACCCCCGGCGGACGACCGGAGCGAGCTGGTCGGCAACAGTCGGAAAACCGTCTGTTGCCGACCACCGTGCCTCCGCGCGATCAGCGCTTGCGACGTTCCAGGGCCTCGTACATGCCGTCGATGAGTTCCTTGAAGCGTTCCTCGACCTGGCGACGTCGCACCTTGAGCGTCGGGGTGAGCATCCCGTTGTCCATGGTGAGGTCCTCGTCCATCACCTCGGTGGCGCGGGGACGCTCCTGGGAGGGCAGCCTGGCGGTCAGCTCGGCGACGCGGCGGCGCAGCTCCTCGGCCAGCTCACCGGACTTCACCCAGTCGGCCAGCTCACCCGGCCACTGCATGAGCCTGCCGAGCTCCTCGACCTGCGGCAGCGACGGCTTGACCAGCAGGGTCAGGCACGGCCGGTTGTCGCCGAGCAGGACGGCGTGCTCGAACAGCGGGTCGGCGAGGATCATCCCCTCGATGGGCTGCGGGGCGACGTTCTTGCCGCCGAGGGTGATGATGATGTCCTTGATGCGGTCGGTGATGACGAGGAACCCGTCGACGTCGACGTAGCCCGCGTCACCGGTGTGGAGCCAGCCGTCGTCGTCGATGGCGGCGCGGGTGGCCTCCTCGTCGTTCCAGTACCCCGCCATGACGTTGGGGCCGCGGAACAGCACCTCGCCGTGCTCACCGATGTGCAGCTGCCCACCGTCGAGCACCCGCCCGGCCGTGCCGATCTTGAACCCGCCACCGGGAGAGTTGAAGGTCACCAGCGGGGAGGCCTCCGTCAGTCCGTAGCCGGTGTGGATCGGCTGGCCGACGGCGGAGAAGAACTCCTCCACCTCCTTGCGCAGGGGTGCGCCGCCGCAGGCCAGCACGGACTTGTGGCCGCCGATGGCCGCCCGGATGCTGGAGAGCACCAGGCGGTCCGCCAGCCCCAGCTGGGCCCGCCACCACAGGGCCGGGCGACGACCCTTGCGGTAGGCCCGCTGGTTCCTGGCCCCGACCCGCAGGGCCCAGGTGAAGATCGCACGCTTGAGCTTCGAGGAGGCCACCTTCGCGTGCGCCGTCGCGAACACCTTCTCGTAGAGCTTCGGCACACTGACCAGCAGCGTCGGCCTGGCCTCCACCATCGCCTCGGCGACGGTGCGGGCGTCCGGCACGTAGGTGTTCATGCACCCCTTGAGCAGGATGATCGCGGTCCAGGCCCGCTCCAGGGCGTGGGACAGCGGCAGGAAGCACAGCGAGTGGTCATCGCCGTCGAAGTCGAACATCTCGTCGATGGCGCGTTTCTGCGCGATGAAGGCGCCGTGGCGCAGCATCACCCCCTTGGGGTCACCGGTGGTGCCGGAGGTGTAGATGATCGAGGCGAGGTCGTCACCGGTGGCGGTGGCGAGTCGTCGTCCGATGGCCTCGGGATCCGCGGTGGCGCGGAAGTCGTCGAGGGTGACGACCTCGTCGGGCATCCCCTCCCACCCGGTGATGGCGACGATGAGCCCCAGCTCCGGGAGATCCCCTGCCACCTCGAGGACACGCTCGCCCTCGCTGCGACCCCCGACGAACATGATCCTGAGGCCCGAGTCCGTGGCGATGTGGCGGATCTGCTCCGGGGTGGAGGTGGCGTACAGCGGCACCGGCACGGCCCTGACCGTCGTGGCACCGAAGTCGATCTCGGACCACTCGGGGCAGTTGCCCGCGAACAGGCCGATCCTGTCGCCGGGTTCGATGCCCAGGTCGAGCAGGCCCTGGGCGATCTCGTCGATGCGGCGACCGAACTGTTCGAAGCTGTGGACCCGCCAGCCCTTGTCGGTCCTGATCCGGGTGGCGGGTCGGCCGCGGTGCTCGACGATGGTGTGGCGCAGCTGCACGGCGAGGTGGTCGATCATGGGGCCTTAGTTTACGCGACCGTAGGTAGTGCGACGATCTCCTCGACGAGGGCGGCCGCCAGCCGTCGGGGAACGACGGGTGGCGGCCACCGGCAGGGTTCACGAGACCGGGATGCAGACCTCGGTCACGTACTGGGCCGGGTCGTCGGTCTGCGCCGGACCGACCAGGTAGCGGTTGTACATCGGTCCGGCGATGGTCAGTCCCTCGGCATCCAGGTGGGTGCCCAGCTCATCCACCGCGGCACCGATGAGGTCGTACGGCCCTTTCACCAGGGCGACGGCGACCCGCTGCTCCGGCACGTCGCAGGTGGTGAGCGGGGCCGTCGCCGTCGCATCGGGCTGGACCGCGACCCAGACCTCGACGTCCACGTCGACCTCCTTGTACTCGGGGTCGTGGAAGGTGGCCCCGCACGGCCCGTCGGCAAGGGGCAGGTGCTGGTTCATCACCTCGGTCATGAGCTGGTCCCAGGCCTGCCCCTCGTCCTGGTAGGTGGGGATGATGGTGCGCAGGGCGACGACGCGGTGCGCAGGATGGATGGTGGTGGTGAGTTCGGCCATGATGGTCCTCCCTTGTGTGATGGAGATGAGTTGGTCGATCCGAGCGAGGCGCAGCTCAGCGGCCCGGGCCTCGGTCACGAGGTGCTCGCGTTGCACCACCAGCGCCCGCCGGAGCAGTTCCGGTTCCCGGCGCAGTGGGAGCAGGGCGGCGATGGCGGAGACGGAGAAGCCCACGTCGCGCAGCTGACGGATGAGCAGCGCGTCGGCCACCTGGTCCGGCGCGTAGAACCGGTACCCGGTGAACTCGTCGATGCTCGCCGGGCTCAGGACGCCGTGGGCGTCGTAGTGCCGGAGCATGCGCACGGACAACCGGGTCAGGGTGGAGAACTCCCCGATGCGGAGCAGTCTGGTCTCGGCCATGACCCCACTGTGGACCCTGCCACCGTGTGAGGGTCAACCGTCGGGGCACATTCTCTTGCTCGGCGGCCTCGGCAGGGCGCACCCGCGGGCATCCTCGACGCACTTTCTCACCCCAACCACTGTGCACGAATCGCCGTTCTACTTGCTCGAACCCCCTTGTGAAACGTTCCAAAATCGAGCAGAACGGCGATTCGTGCCGTGTGGCGCGGGGCTGTCCGCCCTCGCCCCCGCGGCCGGGCGCGGCCCGGTACGGTTGCGCCATGAGTCCTTGGCGCAACCGTCTCAGCTTCGGGCTGGGGACCCTCGGGCGGGACATGTCAGCGGCGCTGGTGAGCCTCTACCTCATGTACTACCTCACCGACGTGGCCCACATCCCGGCGACGGCGACCGCCGCGGTCACCGTCGTGCTGGTGGTGATGCGGATCTTCGACGCCCTCAACGATCCCGTCATGGGACTGATCGTGGACAACACCCGCTCCCGATGGGGCAAGTTCAAGCCGTGGATCGCGTTCGGCGGGGCGCTGTGGGCGGCCGCCACCCTGGCGTTGTTCGTCGACACCGGCCTGACGGGGTGGGCCTTCATCGCGTGGTTCACGGTGGTCTACCTGGTGTGGTCGGTGGCCTACACCATCAACGACATCTCGTTCTGGTCGATGCTGCCCGCCCTGTCGCAGGACCTCAGGGAGCGGGAACGGATCGGGGCCATCGCCCGGATCGTCGCCAACCTCGGCCTGTTCAGCGTGGTGGTCACGGTGGTGCCGGCAACCGGCGCGCTCGGTGAGGTGCTCGGGAACCAGCAGCTGGGCTGGCTGGCCTTCGCCGCGATCCTCGTGGTGCTGAAACTGCTGTTCCAGCTCCTGACGCTGGGCTTCACACGCCAGCAGGTCGAGCCGGTCGCGGAGCGCACCAGCTGGCGCGAGGTGGTCACGGTGATCGGGCGCAACGACCAGCTGCTGTGGGTCACGGCCGCGATGTTGTGCTTCATGGCGGGATACATGACGGTGACCAGCCTCGGGATCTACTGGTTCAAGTACGTCCACGGCGACGAGGCGGCGTACTCGATCTTCGCCGCGATCCTGGCGGTCGCCCAGCTGACCGGACTCGCGGTCTTCCCACTGCTGCGCCGCAGGCTCCGCCGTCGCCGGATCCACACCCTGGCGACGGTGCTGTGTCTGGCAGGTCTGCTGGTGTTCTGGTTCGCGGCCTCCTCCATCCACCTGGTGGTGCTGGCCGGGATCCTGCTGTTCAGCGGGCAGGCCTTCATCCAACTGCTCATGCTCATGTTCATCACCGACTGCGTGGAGTACGGCCAGTGGAAGCTCGGGCGACGCAACGAGTCCATCACCCTGGCCGTGCAGCCCTTCATCTACAAGGCCTCCAACGGGCTGGGCACCGGGTTCGTCGGGCTGGCCCTGCTGCTGTCCGGGATCAGCGGCGGGGACAGGGTGGACGTCACCGTCTTCCAGACCGTGATGCTCGGCGTCCCGATGCTGCTCATCGTCGCCTCCTGGTTCATCCTCAAGGGACACCGTCTGGACGAGGCCCGCTTCGCCGAGATCGTCGCGGAGTTGGAGGCTCGGTGACGCTGTGGAGAAGCGTCCTTGGGCCGCACAGCTGCCCAGAGTGTTGACATGAGTACTCTGCGCTCCCAGTCGCTCGTGGTGCGGCGCGCCGACCCGGAACTGCACCGTCATGTCGATCACCTGGTGGAGGTCGGACACCTGGTGTCCCTGCTCCCCGGGGTCTGTCGCCGGGTGGACGTTCCCGTCGAGCACGTCCTGCTCGCACGGGCCGCCACGTCGTGGAAACCGACGGGTGCCCTGCTGGGCGCGAGTGCGGCTGCGTTGACATGGTGGCCTGACCTCGAGCCGAGGGTGGTGGACTTCTTGGCGCGTCCCACGGGACTGGCTCAGGTGTCGCAGGCTGCGCGTACCGGAGCAGCTCCTCCGACGTGTGGGGGGATGCGCGGGTTGCCGGTGTGGAGTTGTCGGTGCTCGGGATGATCGCCGATGGGGATGGGGCCGCACTCTGCGAGGCCCTGCGTCGACGGGTCACCACACAGCCCCGCCTGGAGTCGGCGCTCAGACTGATGCCCGGCTCCCCGGGGGCAACCGATCCGCCGGAAGCTCGTCCTGGCAGCCGAGTACGAACCCTGGTCCCCCCTCGAGCTGAAGGCCCATCAGATGCTTCGGGCCGCAGGGGTCCAGAGCTGGAGGAGCAACTACGAGGTGCGGCTGGGAGGGAGGCGGTACTTCGTGGACATCGCCTTCCCCCGGGTGAGCCTGGCCTTCGAGCTCGACGGCTGGGAACACCACCGGCAGCACACGGCCTTCGTGGCGGATCGGGAACGCCAGAACCTGCTCATGAAACGGGGATGGACCGTTCTCCGCCACACCGCCGGCACACTTGACCAACTCGTCGGCGACGTGCGTTCGGTGTTGACGGTGTTCTCTGCCATTTCTCGGCACTGACCCCCTGTCCAGCGACCGAGAATGGCAGAAAACACCATCCGCGCCGAGCAGCTCCGGCACGATGGTGCCCGTGAAACTGGATCACACCGCCACCATCGCCCAGGTCCACGCCCATCCCCTCGGGCGCGACATCATCGACAAGGTCCTGCTGCAGGCCGGCAGGAGCCGCGCCTGGGTCACCAACCCCCTGGTCTCCCGCATGCGGGTCTCGTGGCTGGAACGCTTCCTCGGCGACGGGTTCACCAGCACCCTCCTCGACCTCCTCGCCGACTGCCCCGAGGCCCCACCCCGACGGGGCGGGCCCGTCCAGGCCACCTGGTGGAAACAGGCGGTGTTCTACCAGATCTACCCGCGTTCCTTCGCCGACAGCGACGGCGACGGCATCGGCGACCTCCGCGGCATCATCGACCACCTCGACCACCTGCAGCGTCTCAGCATCGACTGCGTGTGGCTCTCCCCCATCTTCGCCTCCCCCAACAAGGACATGGGCTACGACATCTCCGACTACCGGGCGGTCATGACCGAGATGGGCACCATGGCGGACCTGGAGGAGCTCGTCGAGGCCTGCCACCACCACGGCATGCGCATCATCCTCGACCTGGTGGTCAACCACACCTCCGACGAGCACCCCTGGTTCCGCGACGCCCTCGCGGGTGGCGACCACCGCGACTTCTACTTCCTGCGCGACGGCGAGGACCTCCCGAACAACTGGACCTCCTTCTTCTCCGGACCGGCCTGGCGGAGGATCGGCGACACGTGGGCCCTGCACCTGTTCACCCCCGAGCAGCCCGACCTCAACTGGGAGCACCCGGCGGTGCGCCGTGAGGTCGCCGACATCGTCCGGTTCTGGCTGGACAAGGGAGTCGACGGTTTCCGGCTGGACGTCATCAACTACATCTCCAAACGCGACGGCCTGCCCGACGGCAACCCCAGGGTCGGGCAGCTCATGGGTTTCACCGGGGTGGAGCACTACTTCCACGGCCCCCGTCTCCACGACCACCTGGCCTGGCTCCGGCAGGCGGCCTTCACCCGCGACGACGTCGCGCCCGGCACCGAGGCGCCGGGAGGTGACGCCCGCCCGGTGATGATCGGGGAGGGGCCCGGGGTCGGCGTCGAGACCGCACGGCTGCTCACCCACACCACCCGTGACGAGCTGGATCTCGTGTTCAGCTTCGACCACCTGGAGACCCCGGGGCACGTCCGCTGGGACGACTACGCCTACGACCTCAACTTCCTCAAGCGTTACTGGATCGACTACCAGTCCCGCCTGGACGCCGGGGACTGGCAGGCGTTGTTCTTCGAGAACCACGACAACCCCCGCATGATCTCGAAGGTGAACCCCGATCCCCGGTTCCGCACCGCCCTGGGCAAGGCCCTGGCGACGCTGCTGCTCACGATGCGCGGCACCCCGTTCATCTTCCAGGGGCAGGAGATCGGGGCCGTCAACCAGGCCTTCCCCGACGCCTCGGCCCTGCGCGACGTCGAGTCGCTCAACCTCCTCGACGCGGAGGGTCCCGGCGCCTGGCCGAAGGTGCTGGCCGGTTCCCGCGACCACGCGCGGGTCCCGATGCGGTGGCGACGTGGCCCGGGGCTGGGGTTCACCACCGGCACCCCGTGGCTGTCCGGTTCCGAGGAGTCCGTCGGCCACACCGTCGAGGAACAGGAGCAGGACCCCGGGTCGGTGCTGCGGTTCCACCAGGACCTGATCCGGCTGCGTCGTGAGCATGCGACGTTGCGGCTGGGCTCGATCCGGTTCATCGACGTCGGGGTCCGCGACTACTTCGCCTGGTTCCGCGAGCACGAGGACGAGCGCTGGTTCATCGAGGTGAACCTCTCACCCCATGAACTGCGGCGCAGACACCGGGACCGACCGCTCGAGGTGGTCCTCGGCACCGCCTGCGACCGGAGCGGGCCGATGCGCCCCTACGAGGCGCTGGTGTGCCGGGTGACACCAAAAAGTTGACACCTCCGGACATTCGCGAATTTCCTTTCCGGCCACTGAAGGGCTACGTTATGGTTGGCCGAAAGTTCAGTAGGCCACCCCCAAACCACACCTGACTTTCGGAGGAAGAGTGATGCGCACCCCCAACCGCGCCGTTCCTCGGTATGTCCTCGCCGCGATGATGGCCGCTGCCATGCTGTTCAGCGCCCTCGTCTCCCCGCAGGCACGCGCCGACGAATACGACCCCGGCTACCCCAAGCTCGGGACATCCCAGGAGCTGTACTACGGCCACTACCTGGATCGTGACGGCAAGCCGTACTCCACCCAGCTGCTCGCGGTCCACGCCAAGGCCGGCGCCAAGCCGTTCTACGCCTACTGCGTCGAACTGGACGTCCCAGCCAGGTGGGGTACCGACCTGCAGCAGGTCGGCTGGGACCAGTTCCCCGGCACCAACAACTTCAAGACCGACGCGAACGTCCGCGCGAAGGTGAGCTGGATCGTCCAGCGCAGCTACCCGCAGTCCTCGCTGGAGGAGATCACGAAGGCCGCTGACGTCCCTGGTCTCACCGAGAAGGAGGCCGTCACCGCCACCCAGTCGGCGATCTGGAACCTGACCAACGGTTTCAAGTGGAACGGCAAGCTGTGGGATCACTACGGCCAGGCCCCCGACACCGACGCCGCTCGTCAGCAGCGTGTGAAGAAGCTCTACGACTACCTGCTCGGTCCCGCGAACACCGGTCTGCAGGAGTCCGCCGGCCCGGCCCTGACCATCAAGGCCCCGGAGCAGGCCGGGGAGGCCGGCGCCAAGGTCGGCCCGATCCTGATCGAGTCCACCGCCGCCACCGTCAAGCTGGAGGGCGAACTGCCCTACCCGCTGGTGACCGCTGACGGCAAGGCCGTCGACGCCAACGCCGCTCCGGTCGGTCAGGAGCTCTTCCTCGACGTCCCGGCCGACGCCCCGGCCGGCGAGGTCAAGCTGACCTCCTCCCTGTTCGGCCACGCCAACGCCGGGCAGCTGCTGATCGGCAAGGGCAAGCGCACCCAGACCATCATCCTGGTCCACTCCACCCCGAAGAAGGTGGACGCCGAGGTGAAGCTGATGTGGAATGCCAAGCCGACGCCGCCCGCTCCCAGCACGCCTGCCCCGAGCACCCCGGCTCCCAGCACGCCTGCCCCGAGCACCCCGGCTCCCAGCACGCCTGCCCCGAGCACCCCGGCTCCGAGCACGCCCGCTCCCAGCACGCCCGCTCCGAGCACCCCGGCTCCCAGTACCCCGGCTCCGACCACCCCGAAGCCGAATGTGCCGGCCCCCAGTGCCCCAGCGAAGCCCGGCCTTCCCAAGACCGGCTTCTGATCCCCTCCCCTCAAGCGAGGCCCGCACGGATGATTCCGTGCGGGCCTCGTGATGTTCCGTAGTCTTGTGCCATGAAGATCGGCTGCCACGTTGACCTCGACTCCGCGACCTCCCGGGCCTCGGCCGTCGGAGCGGACATCGCCCAGATCACCCTGGGCGATCCGCAGTCCTGGAAGAAACCTGTTCCGCCCGAGGGCCTGCGTGAGGCGGCTGCCGACGCCGGGATCGGGTTGTACGTCCACGCCGCCTACGTCATCAACGTCGCCTCCAGCAACAACCGCATCCGCATCCCCTCCCGCAAGCTCCTCCAGCAGACCATCGACGCCGCCGCCGAGCTCGGTGCCGCAGGCGTGATCGTCCACGGTGGGCACGTCACCGCGGGTGAGGAGCAGCAGCTGGGCTACGACAACTGGCGCAAGTGCGTCGACGCCCTCGATGCCAAGGTGCCGGTCCTGATCGAGAACACCGCTGGCGGGAAGAAGGCGATGATGCGTCACCTCGAGTCCGTGCAGGCCCTCTGGGACACCCTCTCCGGCTCCGAGAACCTCGACCGGATCGGCCTGTGCCTCGACACCTGCCACGCCCATGCCGCAGGACTCGACCTCAGCACCGTCGTCCAGGACCTGCGGGCCATCACGGGGCGGATCGACCTGGTCCACTGCAACGACTCGGCGGATGCCCCGGGCTCCGGCCGCGACCGCCACGTCCCTTGGGGACAGGGCCTCATCGACGAGGGGACGCTGCTCGCGCTGCTCCGCGACGCCGACGCGCCCGTGATCCTGGAGACCCCCACCGAGCACCACGCCGACGAGATCGCCTGGTTGCGCGACCACCTCGACGGTTGATCGGGCCGATGTCCCCACGACGCTTGGCGCGACGGTGTTGAATGGTCACATGACGAGTTCCCCGATCATCACACTGAACGACGGCGTCCAGATCCCCCAGCTCGGTCTGGGCACCTGGCAGATGACCGACGACGAGGCCACCGCCTCCGTGCTCAAGGCGCTGGAGGTGGGATACCGCCACATCGACGGGGCCGCGATCTACCGCAACGAGGTGGGTGTCGGCAAGGCCATCAAGGAGTCCGGCCTGCCCCGCGAGGAGATCTTCCTCACCACGAAACTGTGGAACGCGGTGCAGGGCCGTGAGCTGGCGCGTGCCGGGCTGGAGCGTTCCCTGGAGAAGCTCGACCAGGACCACGTCGACCTCTACCTCATCCACTGGCCCTGCCCCGCCAAGAACCTCTACGTCGAGACCTGGGAGCAGCTCATCGACTTCCGCTCCGAGGGTCTGGTGAGGTCCATCGGCGTGTGCAACTTCCTGCCCGACCACCTGGATGCCATCGTCGACGAGACCGGCATCACCCCGTCGGTCAACCAGATCGAGCTGCACCCGACCTTCCAGCCCGATGACCTCATCACCCACTGCGCCGATCTCGGCATCACCATCGAGAGCTGGTCCCCGCTCGGCCAGGCCCAGGACCTGGAGCACCCGACGGTGGTGGGGATCGCGGAGCGGCTGGGCGCGACCCCGGCCCAGGTCGTGATCCGCTGGCACATGGACCGTGGTTTCGTCGTCATCCCGAAGTCGAGGACCCCGGAGCGGATCGTCGCCAACTTCGAGGCCCTGGACCTCACCCTGACGGCCGAGGACCGGGCGGCCATCGACGCGTTGAACGTCGACAACCGCATCGGCCCCGACCCGGCGACCCTCAACGAGTGAGTCAGACCGCCTGGAGCTCGGCGTCCAGGCGCCGCAGGGGTGGTGCCGGTCCCACGGACCACCCCTGCGGACCTGCAGGTGTCAGGAACCGTGTCCGCAGGCTTCGGCTCGCCGGCCTGGCCGGGATCCCGGCCAGGTTCACACTGATGCTGAACCCCTGCGGCCCACAGCTGAAGGTCAGGATGTCGTCACGGCCGGTGGTGTCCACCTCCCGCAGCGGGGTGTGCAGCCCCAGGCCGGTCCGTTTGACGGTGGCCTCCTTGCGGGTCCACAACGCGCTCATGTCGTCCAGCGCCCGCAGGTGTTCACCCAGGGCCATCTCGCCGGGTGCTGCCATGTAGGTGAACAGCTCCGGGTCGAAGGGCACCCTCCCGGAGATGTCCACCCCGACCGGAACCGGGGACAGCACGCAGGCACACAACGCCCGGTCGTGGGACCAGTTGAAGTGCAGGCCGACATCCGCACCGAAATCCGGCTTGCCGAACCGGCCCACGTCGATCCTCGGCAGCGGACCACCACGACGCTCCGCCCACAGGTGCTGCAGCTGCGCGAACACCACGATGCTCGACGAGCGGTCGACCGCGCGCTCGTACCGGTCACTTCGCTCACGTCGCTCTGCCGGGAGTGCGGCGCGCAGGCAGCGCAGGGTCCTCAGGTCGAGCCGTGAGGCATCCGTGATCACCAGGTCGACCATCATGGCCTGTCCACCACCACGCAGGTGTTGTGGCCGCCGAAACCCAGGGACAAGGAGATGGCACGTTCCAGTTCCGTGTGTCGGGAAGCACCCGTGACCACGTCGACCCTGATCCCGGGATCGAGTTCCGTGGTGCCGACGGTGGCAGGCACCTCACCACGGGTCAGGGCCAGGACGCAGGCGATCATCTCGATCGCCCCTGCCGCCCCCATCAGGTGCCCCGTCATGGACTTCGTGGAGGTCACCGGAGTCGTCTCGTCGAACTCCGCAGCGATGGCCCGGGACTCGACCAGATCGTTCCTGACGGTCCCCGTGCCGTGGGCATTGACATGTGTGACCCCCGAGGTCGGGCCTGCCTCGGCCAAGGCGTCGGAGATGGCCCGCCGGATCGCCTCGGCGTCCTCCGCCGGAGCTGTGATGTGGTGGGCGTCCGTGGTGCTGCCGTACCCCGTCAGGCGGGCCAGGACCCGCGCTCCGCGAGCGCGTGCGTGATCCTCACGTTCCACCACGACGGCCGCTGCCCCCTCACCCATCACGAAACCACCCCGGTCCTTGTCGAAGGGCAGTGACGCACGGTCAGGATCATCCGCCAGGGACAGCGCCCTGAGGTTCTGGAACCCGGCCATGACCGGGACCCTGCCCATCATCTCCGCACCGCCACACACCAGGGCATCAGCATAACCGTGACGGATCGCCCGCAGTCCCTCCCCGATGCTCATGGTGCTCGAGGCACAGGCGGACACGTGGGACAGCGACGGCCCCTTGGTCCCCAACTCGAATGGCGGCCACCCCCGACAGCATGTTCCCCACCCATTTCGGGATCAGCATGGGTGAGACCCGGCGTGACCCTGCGGTGCGGTGGGTCTCGAACTCGTCACAGACGGTGGAGACCCCTCCGAGCCCCGGGGCCATGTGGACCCCGAGACGGTAGGGGTCCACGTGGCCGAGCAGACCGGCGGAGGCCACCGCCTCCCGGACCGCCACGAGGCCGAAGGTCACGTACGGGTCCTGGCGTCGCAGCTCCAAGGAGGAGAAGTGGTCCTCCGGGACGAACCCGGAGACAGGCGCGTAGACCTGGACAGCCAGATCCTGGCGCTGCTCCTCGGTGAGCCGGACGATGCCGTGGCTGCCCCGGAACAGGTTCTCCTCGAACCGTTCCACCCCGACCCCGAGCGGGCTCACGGCCCCCCATGCCGGTGATGACGACGTCGTGCATGGCAGGTCTCCTCAGACACCGGCCATCCGGGAGGCATCCTCGAGACAGTCGAAGAGGTCCTGCACGGTGGTGACCTGGTCGTTGAACTGGACACTTCGGCCGAGCTCCTCCTCGACCCTCATCGCGAACTCGAAGACACCGATGGAGTCGACACCGATCTCGGCGAGGTTGTCGGAGAACTGCAGGGTCTCCGGGGTACGGATGGTGAAGTCGGCCAGTGCGTTGCGGAAAGCAAGTTCAGTCATGTCGGTTTCTCCTGTGGTGGTGTCGGTGTGGGATCGTCCAGGGTGTGTCGATCCGCCCGTCCACGACTCCGGTCGGGGACGGTTCAGGTGGTCGGTGGGTTCAGAATCCGTGGTCTCTCAGCCAGGTCAGCAGGTCGTCCTCCCTCCTGACCGCCTCGGCGGGATGCCAACGTCCCATCCGGAGTGAGTCGACGAGACGGCCGTCACGCAGGTAGACCACACGATCCGCGCGGGCCGCGCAGGCCGGGTCGTGGGTGACCATCACGATGGTGCGCCCCTCCTCGTGGATGCCGGAGAGGGCATCCATCACCTCGAGGGTCATGGAGCTGTTGAGGGCTCCCGTCGGCTCGTCGGCGAACACGATGGCCGGTTCCCCCGCGAGTGCCCGACAGATCGAGGCCCGCTGCAGCTGACCACCCGAGACCTCCGTGATGCCGTGCCGTGCGATGTGACCGATGCCGAACCGGTCCAGCAGCGCATCCACCCGGGAGACCACGGTGTGGCTCCTCCTCGGATCCGCCTTGAGGGCCGGCAGCAGGACGTTGTCACGGATGTTCAGGTTGGGCAGGAAGTAGGCCTGCTGGAACACGAACCCCATCCGGGTCAGACGTACCCGGCTCATCTCCTGGTCGCCCAGGCCCGTGAGATCACGCCCTTCCAGGCTCACCGACCCGGTGGTGGGCCGGTCCATGCCACTGATGTTGTAGAGCAGGGTGGACTTCCCCGACCCCGAGGCCCCCATGATGACGACGAACTCGCCCCGCTCGACACTCAGGTCGATGCCGTGCAGGACCTTCGTCGGAGGGTCGGTGCTCCGGTAGGTCTTCGTGATCCCGGTGCATTCGAGAGTGATCTGGGACATCTGGATCTCCTAACTGTTGAGCCATTCGCTGGTTTCACCGCGGCGCAGCCCGGCGGTGACGAGGACGGCCGCGAGAAGACCGACCGCCACGAGGATCAGGGGGTGGCCGACCAGGACGATCCACGGCTGGGTGATGAACCGCAGGCGGGCCAGGCCGAGACCGGAGGCCGAGACGAGGGCGCTGACGACGGCCTCACCGAGACTCGCCGCGAGGAGCGTGCCGAGCAGGGTTCCGACGGTGACGGTGACCAGGGTCTTGAAGATCACCTGGGAGATCAGCTCCCGTCGGGAGAACCCGAGCGCGGCGAGCACCCCCATCCGGCTGCGTTCCCGGGTGAGCCGCAGCTTCAGGAACAACCCGGTGATGAGCCCTGCCACCACGAGCCCGAAGACGAAGGACAGCCAGGCGGCACTGCGGAACGCATCGGTGATCCCGGACAGGGTCTGGGTCACGTATTCCTGCATCGGGACGATGCTGGCCCTGTCGAACCGGCTGCCGTACTCCTGGCTGATCACCGCTGGATCGGTTCCCGGGGTCACGTCCGCATAGATGACGTGGCTGACGGCGTCGGCCGGGGCCTGCCCCTGCATCTTGGCGGTGCGGCCACCACTGGTGACGTCCTGGTAGATCCCGGACACCTCGAGGGTGGTCTCCTGCCCCGCGAGACGCACCGGCAGGGCATCACCCACCGCCACCTCGTGATGGTTGGCGTTCAGCACCGACAGCGCGATCTGACCCTCGGCAGGACGCTGCCCGGAGAGGAACTCGACGGTGTCGCCGGAGTGGTCCCCGACCTCCACACGCAGGCTCTCCCAGCCCTCCGGGCCCCGGGCCTCGTGCAGGACGTTGCCGAAGACCCGGATGTCATCGAGTCGTGGATCGGTGCGCATCGCAGCCACCATGTCGTCGCGCACGGTCCCGACCTCGTCGAAGAACTGCAGGTCGGCGCGCACGTCGGCGAGCGGAGCACCCATGTAGGTCACGAACCGCGGGCTGGAGAAGGTGGAGAGCAGGTTCATCGGGAGGATGAGCAGCAACGCGGTCAGGCAGAACACCGCGGGGATCAGCAGCCACTGCCTCAGCTCGGCACGGAGGTCGATCCACGACAACCGCTGCGGGATGCTCCCGCGTCCACGGCTCAACCGGGCGCGACGCGCCTGCCTCGCCGCACGGGCGGCCCGCCTGGCGGTCTGCTTCTCGTCCAGCGTGCTGCCCTGCACCAGGGCGCCGACCACCTCGATGCGCCGCACCCCCCGCAGGATGCCGCGACAGATGCCGACCACCAGCAGGTACACCAGCACCAGGGCGACGACGGGGACCAGCACCGTCGCCGGACCCGGATCAGGGTTGGAGTAGTTCTTGGTGATGCCCTGTGAGAGGAAGGAGGTGGCCACGACCCCCAGCAGCCCGCCGAGGACGCAGGCGGTCAACGCCATGAGGCTGAACTTGCCGAGGTACAGCCCCGTGACGGCCCTCGCGGGGAGACCGATGGCACGCATGACACCGATCTGGCGCACCTCGTCCTCCATCGTGCCCGTGATGACGAACCGGAGGTTGATCAGCGCGATGACCACCAGCAGCAGGCTGGCGAACACCAGCGCGATCGCGACCAGCCCGTCACTGAACGCGTTGACGAGCCGGATCATGTCGAAGGTCACGGCCTGACCGTTGCGGGGCAGGGAGTCGTCGGCCTCGTAGGCGGTCTGGAGCCCGGTGATCTCGGAGGTGTCCGTGACCCGGTACTCCACGATGATCTCGGGAGCACCGCCCCCGGCCTCGGTCAGCTCGGCGAAGTCGTGCTCCGAGATGACGAAGCGGGTGGCCGACGACAGCGACGAGGCCATCTGGGCGTCCCGGACGAAACCGGCGACGGTGAAGGATGTCACCTTGCTGCCGGTCTGGACCTGGAGGAGATCCCCGACCCGCAGCTTGAACCGGTCCTCGTAGGCGACGGGGACGTACACGTCACCGTCGGCCGGCTGGACGGCCCTGTCCTCGGCGTCGAGCAGGAAGTCGAAGGACTCGTTCTGGGTGACGAAGAGGTTGTCGATGAGACTCTCCGCGAAACTGCCCGATTCCCCCGTGCCGGGGCGGGACCAGGTCAGCGCCGCCGAGTCGTAGCCGATCATCTCCTCGATCAACCAGGAGTCGATCTCGGGATGGTCGGCGGCGAAACGCTCCAGCGCCGCCTGGTCGTGTTCCCCGGTGTGCATCTGCAGGAAGTGCGGTGGCCTGGCCTCGTCGAACAGCTTGTCGATGCCGCCGACGAGGCGTTCCATCACCATGCTCCCGGTGGCCATGAGGAAGGCGCTCAGCACCAGGATGACCAGCAGGGCGAGGTTCACCCCCCCAGTTGCGCACCAGGTCGTTGCGGAAGTACCGCAGGTACAGTCTTTCCTTCATGAGAGGCTCCAGACTCCCGGGATCAGAAGCGACAGCCACGTGAGGGCGACGTGGTAGATCACGTCGAGCACGATGTTGCCGATCTCCACCCAATCAGTTGTGCCGGTCTCCCGGCGTTTTCGCACAACTTCCCGGGTGTGGGTCCACAGCCCACTGACGCCGTAGATGTACAGCGTGACCAGGGCGGCCGCCCAGAAGTTGCCCTGGAACCAGATGGTCATCACACCGATGACACCGAGCCCCAGCTGTTGGAAGCCGTACTTGATCTGCCACGGGCTGGTGGGCCAGCCCAGCTTCTTCGCCGTCGTCCTCGGTGTGAGGACGTTGATGGTGAACCCCAGCACCGCGACGATGCCGTGGGTCACGACGAACTGGTGCAGCAGCAGGGTGTGGCTGACGGTGACGCCGTCCGTGGGGAAGCCCATGACGGCCAGGTGCACCACAGCGGTGAGCACACCCATCCCGATGATGGCCAGGATCCACATGTCAGCTCCTCTCGTTCCGGTCCGTGGTCAGGGTGTCCTGGAGCGCGCGCACGCTCCGGGCGCGGGAAATCAGGGCGGCGATGCCGACCAGCAGGACCCCGACGATCATGAAGAGGAACCCGATGCCCCGGGACTCACCGACGCCGATGACGTTCCCCAGGGAGTCCGCCAGCGCCCCGCCGTCACGCAGCAGCGGGTTGAACACGTGGTCGGCCAGGTGACCGGAGATCCCGTAGGCGGCCACGTAGCCGAGCTGGGAGATCAGTCCCATGAGCCCCCAGATCTTGCCCTGGGTGTCGTTCGGGATGGCGGACCTCACCAGGACCTCGACGGCGGTGTTGAGGGGCGGCAGGACCAGGAAGAACCCGAAGGCCATCACCCCGATCGCGAGCACGTTGGGGATGGCGCCCATGAAGAACACCACCACACCACCACCGACCAGGGACCACGCGAGCCACCCGATCCACGAGCCCTTCATGTTGAACACCCCGATGACCAGACTGGCCACGACCATGCCGATGGCGGCGACGGAGCGGACGATGCCGAGGGTGGTCTCGTCCGACAGGTCGAGCACCATCGGGGTGAGCAGGGTCTGCAGGAAACCCATGCAGAAGGTGACGAGCGTGAGGAGCAGCATCAGCGTCATGATCCCGGGGCTGTTGCCGAGGAATCGGCATCCCTGGTGGAAGTCGGCCCAGAAACCGTTGTCCGCGACCGGCCGGGGGGTCTTGACGGTGCGCCACACCAGCACCATGGCGCTGGTGGTGACCACCATCGTCGCGACGTCGATGGTGACCACGACGGTGATGTCGTGGGTGGCCATGATGAGACCGGCGACAGCAGGTGAGATCAGGTACTGGGACGCGGCCGCCAGCTGGACCAGGCCACCGGCGCGGGCGTACTGCTCGGGGGTGAGCAGATCGGTCACCGTCGCGCGGTAGGCCGGGTCCATCACGGAGCTGAACACGGAACTCACCGCGGCGCACAGACAGAGCACCGGGACCGAGGCGGTACCCGTGTGGAATGCCAGCAGCATGCCCACCAGGCCGAGCGCCGACAGGGAGTCCCCGAGGATCATGAGCAGCCGCCGGTCGAACCGGTCCGCCAGCACCCCGCCGAGGGGACCGAGCAGCAGTGCAGGCAGGAACGCCGCCATGGTCACGAGCGCAACCGACGTCGTCAGTCCGGACTGCTGGTAGACGTGGACGCCGAGCCCGAACGCGGTGAGTCCGTTGCCGATCCGGGCCACCAGTTGGGCCACCCAGATGATCATGAAGGCACGGAACTTCTTGGCGGTCACGTCGTCATCGGGTGTGGGTGATGAGGGCATCTCAGCTGTGGCGGCCCGCTGGGGGGCCAAGGTGTCGTGGCTCACGAGCCTTCCTTTCAGGTCGAAGTTGGTGGGACATCACAGGGTGTTGAGGATCCGGCTGAGCGATATCGCCCTGATGCTGCATGACTCACGCACGACACCTGTCACCTCGTTTCCTCGTGGTGAGTGCCATGGGCAGCAGGTTTTCGGTCACGAGGATGCGCTCCTTGGACAGCGCCACGACCAGTGGCGAGACTGACGAAATCCTGACTCGGAGCCCGAGTCATATGACATTCAGCTGCCTCCAGGGCATCCTTTTTCAGGACAGTTCGCTGTACCCCTGCGCAACTCACAGGACTTGACGGTGAAGACTGTTTCGATGTCTCCCGTTCAAGAACTGATCCCCGGAGAACACGCTCAAGAATTCAGCAGAATCATCTCCTGGATGCAGCCTCTGTTCAGTTCTCGTTGTCGAGTATTGGTCAGCGGATCCAGGTGACCAGTTTCTCTGCACCCGACAGTACGGAAGACGACATCGGGGGTCAACGCCGTCACCCCCAAAGTTGACTCGACGCTGAGCGCACCTCGGGATCACGTGGCCAGGCCGGGTCACCCGCCCCTGTGCAGGGGCACCTTCACGTCGGTCACCCATGTGGCATCCTGGGCGCCGAACGCGCAGGTGCCGCCGAGCATGCCCACACGTTGGCGTATGCCGACCAGGCCGTCGCCCCCACCCCCACTCTTGCGGAGCCCACCTTCTCCCAGGGCGTTGACGGTGCGGATGCAGGCGTATCCCTCCTGCTCGAAGACCTCGACGCTGCACACACCGGGAGCACCGTGCCACACGATGTTGGTCACGAGCTCCCCGAGCAGCCGGGACAGGGTGTGTTCCTCCTCGTGGGACAGCTCGTCGACATCGATCTCGAACCTCGTCTGGGCATGGTACCCACTGTCCCCCAGGGCACTGCGGACCTGATTCCACTGCTGCGTCAGGGAGTGCCCGACCGGGCTTCCCAGGGACATGAAGTCCTGATCCACGGCACGCAGCGCAGCCATTGCGGCACGCAGTTCCTGGGCTGCACGTCTCGAGAGCTCCAGCGTCTCGGTCACCTGGGGGGCGAGATCCTGGTGCAGGAGGGGGTCCTCGACCAGCTCCTCCAGGTTCATCAGCACCAGGGTCTGGGTCTGGGCGACGCTGTCATGGAGTTCACTGGCCATGAGCAGTCGGGTGGAGCGCAGCACCTGCTCGCTCTCGACCCGCATCTCCACCTCGGAGTCCAACCTGCGCCCCATGAACCAGCCCGCACCCGCGGCAAACCCTGAGACCAGTGCGACTGACACGATGTTGGTGGCCAGGTCCTCACTGCCGTGGCGGACCCACCAGGAGATCATCTCGACGACGGGGTAACCCACGGCCAGCCACCACATGCCTGCACGACGATGAAAGAACCAGTTGCGGACCAGCAGGGTACCGCACAGGTTCATGAGCCCCGAGGGCACCGACAGCACCGTCGAGCCGATGTAGTACCCGAGACCGAGCACCAGTGCCGCCCAAGGCCTCCGGGGCAGGACACACATCGCCGCGAGCATGACCAGCATCACGGCAAGGTGGGCTGGCGACAGCTTCCCCCAGGCGGCCTGCAGGGCGACGAAGAGCAGAAGGCATCCTGCCACCGGCTCCATGGGCACCTTCCGAGGCCATGCGAGGCTCTGGAGGATCCCCTTGACCGTCATGGGGTCATGCTACCCAGCGCCACGTGACGGTTGATGGGAGACCACGGGGCACCACAGACTCCAAAATGGTCGCGAACCGCCGAAAAACCGACGATTCGCGACCGGTCACCGGAATTCCCACACCGACACCGCGATCCCGGAAAGCATGAAGGGCCAAACAGTGACCACGGAGATCATTCACGCCCCCGACACAAGCCCCCGACACAACTCGTGACGACGGAGCACGTTCGAGGCAACTTTGGGTGATCGCGTCCCTGACCGGTCCCACCGGGTCAGTAGATTGGCAGCATGAGCAACACTGAGATCCGCGTGCTCGTGGCAGAGGATCACGACCAGGTGCGGGCACGCATCCAACGGATCGTGGATGCCATGCCCGGCATCACCGTCGTCGGGAACGCCGCCAACGGTCTCACCGCCGTCTCGGCGGCGAAACGCCTCGAACCCGACGTGATCCTGATGGACATCAGCATGCCGATCCTCAACGGCATCGACGCCAGTAGGCAGATCGTCGACCTCGGCCTGCCCTCCCGCATCATCGCCCTCACCTCCCTGGAGGACGACGCGACGTTCCACGAGGCCCTGCGTGCCGGTGTGGCCGGGTTCCTGCTCAAGACCAGTTCCCGGGGCGAGATCATGCACGCCATCCAGCAGGTCCATGCCGGGGAGTCGATGCTCTCACCCAGCCTCATCACCCGCGTGCTGGCGCACTACGAGCCGCCACACCGCCCGTCGAAGGTCATCACCGACCTGCCCGACAAGGACCGCGAACTGCTGCGACTCATCGCGCGCGGCCTCAGCAACACCGAACTGGCCGAGCACCTGGGCCTGTCCCCCGCGACGGTGAAGAGCTACGTCTCACGCCTGCTCGGCAAGCTGGGGGCCCGTGACCGCGCACAGCTGGTGATCCTGGCCTACGAGAACGGGCTCAGGGAATGATCGGCAGTGCCCCACGCACGGCCCCGATGCGCGCCGGATCGATGTCGACGATGGCCAGCTCGGGCCCTTCACCGAGTTCCAGCAGCACCCAACCGGACGGGTCGACCACCATGGAGTGACCGATCCCCGTCGGCACCCCGTCCCGGTCCCCCTCGGCCGCGGCCTGGTCGACGGCGATCACGAAGGACGTCGAGTCCATGGCCCTGGCCGTCGCCAACGTGCGCCACTGGTGCAGTTTCCCCGGTCCGGGTGCCCACGAGGCACACACCACCATGATTCCGGCGCCCCGGCTCGCGAGCTCCAGGAAGTGGGTGGGGAACCGGATGTCGTAGCAGATGCCGAGCCCGAACCGTTGCCCCAGGACATCGACGTCGACCAGCCGGTCGCCGGGCGCGATGCCGTCGGACTCGCGCTGACCGAGGGCGTCGAAGAGATGGATCTTGTCGTAGCTGTCCTCGGCCTGGCCGGTCACCAGCAGGGTGTTGTGGATCCTGCCATCCGCTGCCGTGGTGAACATTCCCACGACGACCGTGACCTTGAGCTCGGCGGCGGCATCACGCACCGCCGTCGCCCACGCCCCGTCGAGAGGTTCCGCCACCTCCGCGCCGGGTCGCAGGAAGGAGCACATCATCGCCTCGGGCAGGACGACCACGTGACTCCCCCTGCGGGATGCCTCCCGCAGGGCATCGACGACCTGGTCGAGGTTCTGCAGGGGATCGGTCGTGGCCCGTAGCTGGGCAAGGGCGATACGCACCCTTCCACTCTGGCCGGAGGCGCACGGTTGTGCAAGGCCGACACCGTCCCACTGGACTACCCTTCCCCCATGAGGATCGCTGTCATCGGGTGTGGGTATCTCGGGGCCGTGCATGCCGCGTGCATGACGGAGATCGGGCACGACGTCACAGGGATCGACGTCGACCAGGGAAAGGTGGAGCGGCTGGCCCGGGGCGAGGCCCCGTTCCACGAGCCCGGCTTCCCCGAGGTCCTGGCGCGGGGTGTCGCCAGCGGGAAACTGCGCTTCACCACCGATCCCCGGGCGCTGGCCGATCGGGAGCTGATCTTCATCGGGGTCGGCACCCCCCAGCTCACCGGTCGCCTCGGCGCGGATCTCAGCTTCGTCGACGCGGCCGTCGAGGCGATCCTCGAGCACGTCGAACCGACGGGGGACGAACCCGTGCTGGTCGTCGGCAAGTCGACGGTCCCGGTCGGCACCGCTGAACGTCTCGCCGCCCGGCTCCGGGCCTCGGGCAAGGACCTCGCCCTGGTGTGGAACCCCGAGTTCCTGCGCGAGGGCCACGCGGTGCGAGACACCCTGCATCCCGACCGGCTGGTCTACGGTCTGCCGGACGACCGCGAGGCCGGGCTGCGGGCCAAGGCCATCCTCGACCGGTGCTACGCCCCCATCATCGCGGCCGGAACCCCGGTGGTCGTCGCGAACCACCCCACCGCGGAGCTGGTGAAGGTGGCGGCCAACTCGTTCCTGGCCACGAAGATCTCCTTCATCAACGCGATGGCGGAACTGTGCGACGCCACCGGGGGTGACGTCACCCGCCTGGCCGAGGCCATCGGGTACGACGACCGGATCGGTGCGAAGTTCCTCCAGGCCGGCATCGGATTCGGGGGTGGCTGCCTGCCGAAGGACATCCGGGCCTTCATGGCGCGTGCCGGGGAGCTGGGGGTGGACGAGGCCCTCGCCTTCCTCCGCGAGGTGGACGCGATCAACCTCAGGCGTCGAGATCATGCCGTCTCTTTGGCCGAGGAGGCGGTCGGTGGGCGACTCGCCGGGCGCGTCGTCGCCGTGCTGGGGGTGACCTTCAAACCCGACACCGACGACCTGCGTGACTCCCCGGCCCTCGACATCACGTCCCGGTTGCTGGCCCGAGGAGCCGAGGTCCGTGTCGTCGATCCGGCCGCGGGTCCTGAGCTGCGACGGCGGGGACTCGGACTCAGGATCTGCGACACCGTGGCGGAAGCCCTTGTCAATGCCGATGTGGTGATGGTCCTCACCCCGTGGCGGGAGTTCCTGGAGCTCGATCCCCACGCGTGTCTCGAGCACGTCGGGCAGCCGGTCATCATCGACGGCAGGAATGTCCTCGAACCTCGTCGCTGGCAGGAGGCCGGGTGGGACTACCACGGTATGGGACGTGGTGTCCCCATCTGGTGAGGGTTCCTGCAACCCCCGAAAACACGGGCGTTTCGCCGCGTCGGAGCTTGACATGGACCACGATTCGCTCAAATATGATGAAGACCTCACGATTAAGGAGACAATCAATGACCAAGCGTGAACTCATCCAGGCCATTGCCGCCAAGGCCGGCCTCACCAATGCCCAGGCCGAGGCCGCCATCGACGCCTTCGGTGAAGTCATCACCGAAGCCCTCGTCGCCGACAAGAAGGTGCAGTTGCCCGGTGTCTTCACCGCCACCACCACCCAGCGCGCCGCCCGTGAGGGCCGCAACCCCGCCACCGGCAAGGCCATGACCATCCCGGCCCGCCGCGTCGCGAAGTTCTCCCCGGCCACCGCGCTGCGCAACGCTCTCTGAGCCCGAGACCCACGACGAAGGCGCCGGATCCCGCGGGATCCGGCGCCTTCGCGTCGCGTTCAGCGCACGTCGATGAACTGGTTCGACGCGGCGGACTCGATCATCGCCTCGCAGACCTGCACCACCTTCGCCCCCTGCTCCAGGGTGACGATGTCGGCGGGTTTGCCCAGCACCGCGTCGCGGAACGTCTCGTGCTCTGTGCGCAACGGCTCGGGCTTGGCGATCGCGAACCGCGTCACGTCGCCCTCGGTGACACCGCGGAACTGCGCGATGTCATCCCACGTGGTCTCCACCCGACCGTTGGCGTAGAAGGTCAGGTCGGCGGTCAGGGTGTCCGCGACGAACATGCCCTTCTCACCGGTCACGATGGTCAGGCGCTCCTTGGTGGGCGTCAACCAGTTGACCAGGTGGTTCGACATGAGACCACCCGTGAGCTGGCAGGTGGCCGAGACCATGTCCTCGTACTCGCGTCCCGCCTTGAACATGGTGCGGGCGGCCACCAGCTCGAAGTCACGCTGCGTGACCCACGCCGTGAGGTCGATGTCGTGGCTGGCAAGGTCCTTGATCACACCGACGTCCGCGATGCGGGCCGGGAACGGTCCCTGGCGCCTCGTCGTGATCTGGTACAGGTCCCCCAGCTCCCCCGCCTCGAGACGACGGCGCAGCTCCTGCAACGCCGGGTTGTAGCGTTCGATGTGGCCGACGGCACCGATCAGCCCCTTGTCCGCGAACGCCCCGACGAGCTTCTGGGCGGCCTCGACCGTCTTCGCGAGGGGCTTCTCGATGAGAGCGTGGACACCTGCCTCCGCCAGCTTGAGACCGATCTCCTCGTGGTACATCGTCGGGGCCGCGACCACCACGTAGTCGAGTCCCTCGGACAGCAGACCGTCGACGTCGGGGTGCAGCGGCAGCCCGGAGGCCACGCCGTGCGGGTCCCCCTGGGCGTCGGCGACCGCGACCAGGTCGACACCGTCGATGGCCTTCAGGTTGCGGGCGTGGTGGCGTCCCATCATTCCCAGGCCGATGAGGCCGGCACGCAGGTTGCTCATCACGCACCTGCCTTCACGACGGTGTTGACGGCCTCGACGATGCGCTCCAGGTCCGCCCGGCTGAGCGACGGGTGCACCGGCAGCGACAGGCACTCCTTCGCGGCACGCTCGGTCTCCGGCAGCTCGAGGGGCACCTGGAACGGCTTCAGTCGGTGGTTCGGGACGGGGTAGAACATCCCGGAGCCCACCTGGTGCTCCTCCTTCAACGCCTTCGCCACGCCGTCGCGGTCCTCCGGCACCCGGATCGTGTACTGGTGGTAGACGTGCACGGCACCGTCGGCGACCGGCGGCGGGGTGACCCCGGCCAGGTTCGCGGTGAGGAAGGCGGCGTTGTCCTGCCGCTGCCGGGTCCAGCCGTCCACCTTGGTCAGCTGCACCCGTCCGATGGCGGCATGGATGTCGGTCATGCGGTTGTTCAGGCCGACGACCTCGTTGTGGTACTGCTGCAGCATCCCCTGGTTGCGGTACAACCGCATGCTGCGCTCGATCGTCTCGTCGGCGCAGGAGACCATGCCGCCCTCACCGGAGGTCATGTTCTTCGTCGGGTACAGCGAGAACATCGCGAACTCCCCGAAGGCACCGACGGGGGTGCCGTTGAGCGATGCGCCGTGCGCCTGGGCCGCGTCCTCGAACAGCTTGAGGCCGTGCTTGTCGGCGATGGCCCGCAGCGCGTCCATCTTCGCCGGGTGACCGTACAGGTGCACCGGCATGATGGCCCGGGTCCGCTCGGTGACGGCGGCCTCGACGGAGGCCGGGTCCAGGGTGAAGTCGTCGGCCGCGATGTCCGCGAAGACGGGGGTGGCCCCGGTCAGCGCGACGGAGTTGGCGGTGGCGGCGAAGGTGAACGACGGGACGATCACCTCGTCACCCGCGCCGATGCCGCAGGACAGCAGTCCGAGGTGCAGGCCGGAGGTGCCGGAGTTGACGGCCACACAGGCCCGCCCCAGCTTGAAGTGCTCGGCGAACTCGGTCTCGAAGGCGGCCACCTCGGGGCCCTGGGCGATCATGCCGGAACGCAGCACCCGATCGACGGCCTCACGTTCCTCGTCGCCGATGATCGGCTTCGCCGGGGGGATGAAGGACAAGGACATCATGCTTCCTTTACGAGGTTGAGGACTTCGCCCACCTGCTCGAACTCGTCGCCGGTGTGCGGGTCACGGAAGGTGTTGGGGCCGGTCTCCTCGAGGGGAAAACCGGAACGACCCACCCACTTGATGCGGCGGGCGGGGACCCCGGCCACCAGGGCGTAGGCGGGGACGTCTGTGGTGACGACGGCGCCTGCTGCCACCGTCGCCCATTCACCGATGGTCACGGGGGCGACGCACACGGCGCGGGCCCCGACGGAGCATCCCCGCTTCAGGGTCACCCCGACCGGTTCCCAGTCGTGGGCGGACTTCGAGGTGCCGTCGGGGTTGATGGCGCGCGGGAAGGTGTCGTTGGTCAGCACCGCGGCGGGGCCGATGAACACCCCGTCCTCCAGGTGCGCAGGCTCGTAGACCAGGGCGTAGTTCTGGATCTTGCAGTTGTCCCCGACGTGGACCCCCGTGCCGATGTAGGCACCGCGTCCGACGATGACGTTCTCGCCGAGCTCGGCACCGGAGCGGACCTGGGCCAGGTGCCAGATCGACGAGCCGTCGCCGATCCGGGTGCCGTCGTCCAGGTCGGCCGACGGGAGAATACGGGGTTCTGCCATGGGAATCGCCTCTCGGTTGGGACCTGCGAGGCAGTCTAGCGACCCCCAGCGGCACCGGACCTGTCAGGATCACTCGTTAGGATTCATCGCGACCCCATCAGATGAGACATGGAGAACCATGGACACCCCGATCGAGACCCCGGCCTTCGTCGTCGACGAGGACCTGCTGCTCACCCAGGTACGTTCCTTCCGGGATGCGTTGGCACGAGGCTGGCCGAACTCCACCCTGACCTACTCGGTGAAGACCAACTCGCTGCCGTGGCTGGTGGCGTGGATGGGACGCAACGGCGTCCCCGCCGAGATCGTCTCCGCGGAGGAGTGGGAGCTGGCGCTGCGCACCGGTCACCGGCCCGCCGACATCGTCGTCAACGGGCCGGTGAAGACCCCGGACCTGCTCGCCGCCGCCTTCGACGCCGGGGCCGTGGTGAACCTCGACTCCCGGCGGGAGCTGCGCTGGGTCATCGAACGGGCGGGGCGTGGTGAACGCGTCGACGGCGTGGGGCTGCGCGTGAACTGGGACGTCGACCGGGACGCCCCCGACCACACGGCCTCCGGGGCCGCCGGGCTCAGGTTCGGGTTCCACGTCGACGGCGGGGACCTGGACTCCGCCGTCGAGGAGTTGCGTGCCGCCGGGGTGAGGATCGCCGGGCTGCATCTCCACGTCACCTCCCTGACCCGGGCCCTGGACACCTACGTCTCGGCCGGGCGCACGGCCGCTGGGATCGTCACCCGGCACGCCCTGGAACTGGACTGGCTGGACATGGGGGGCGGGTTCTTCGGCGGCGACTCGGACCGTTTCCCCACCCCCGACGAGTACGTCACCGCCATCCGGGAGGCCGTCGGCGGTGCGGTCGAGCCGGAGCGCACCCGCCTCATCCTGGAGCCGGGCGCCGCCCTGGTGGCGGTGCCGTTCGACCTGCACACCTCGGTGGTCGACTCCAAGCCGGTGCAGGACCACCTCATCGTCGTCACCGACGGCTCCCGGACGAACCTGGACCCGTTCCTGCGCAAGTCGGCCTACGAGCACACCGTCATCTCCGACGGCGCACCGTGCGCGACCCCGCAGGTGATCTCCGGGTTCACGTGCCTCGACAACGACCGCCTGATGACCCTGACGGACGCCCCTCGCCTCGGTGAGGGGGATCGGATCGTGTACCACAAGGTGGGCAGCTACACCATGACCTTCAACCCGTTGTTCATCCAGTACCTGCCGCGGGTCTATGCTCGCCTCCACGACGGCTCCCTCGTCGAGGTGCGCAAGCGGTGGGGCGTCGACGAGTACCTGGCCGGAAACACCTGGTGAACCTGAGAGGAACGCCTGTCATGAACGTCCTGATCCTGACCGCGGGCAGCCGCGTCCAGACCGTCACCTACTTCCGGCGGGCCCTGGCCGGGAGAGGCCGGGTGATCACCACCGACGCCTCGGAGCTGGCCCCGGCGCTGTACGCGGCCGACGGGCACCACGTGGTGCCCCTCATCAGTGACCCCGAGTACCTGCCGACGATCCTTCGGATCTGCCGCGACGAGGAGATCGCGGTGGTGCTGTCCCTGCTGGACCCGGAGCTGAGCCTGCTGGCGAACCACGTCGACGAGTTCGAGGCCCTCGGGGTGACGGTGATGATCTCCCCGGCCGAGGTGGTGGAGCGGGCCTTCGACAAGTGGCTGATGTTCCAGTGGCTGGAGGCCGAGGGGTTGCCGACCCCGAGGTCGTGGATCTCGTTGGAGGCCTGCCACGCGGACCTCGACGCGGGCCTGGCCCGGTTCCCGCTGTTCGTGAAGTCGCGCACCGGGTCCGCGTCGGCCGGGATCGCGAAGATCGAGGACCGGGAGCAGCTCGACGCCGCCTTCGCGGCCACGCCGGGGCTCATCATCCAGGAGTTCCTGCCGGGAGAGCCGGTGGACGTGGACGTCTACGTGGACCTGATCTCCGGCGAGGTGGTCTCCATGTTCGCGAAGAAGAAGCTCCGGATGCGGGCCGGGACGGCTGACAAGTCGGTCTCGTTCAAGGACGACTCGTTGTTCGCCCTCGTGGCGGACTTCGTGAAGCGCTGCGGGTTCCGCGGCACCGTCGACGTGGACCTGTTCTCCACCCCTGAGGGATGGTCGATCCTGGAGGTCAACCCCCGCTTCGGTGGGGTCTACCCACACGCCTACGAGTGCGGGGTGGACTTCCCCACGTTGCTGATCAACAACGTCGCGGGCCAGGTGAACGAGCCGAACATCGGCGCCTACGAGGAGGACTGGGCGATGCTCGGCTACGACGGCGTCATCATGCACCGCATCGAGGGGCTCGCCGAGCGCTGACACCGTCGCTGGTCGGCAACAGTCGCTTTTCCGACGGTTGGCGACCACTTTGACGAGGTGCCCCGGGAAGCTGGTCGGCAACAGTCGCTTTTGCGACAGTTACCGACCACTCAGCCTTGGTCGCATCGCGGGCAACGCTGCAATTCCCCACGCCACCCACGACCCTTGAGCACCAGCGCCACCTGTCGGGCGACGGCGCATGGTCGCTCCGTGACGTCGCGCCAGCCATACCGGAGCACAGTGGCGTCGAACGCCATCGCGAGCCGGTTGTCCCGGTGCATGTCACGCGCGAAGTCGTCGTGGTCACGCCCGTCGGTCTCCACCACCACCCGCTGGTCCTCGTACCAGTCATCGACCCGGCACCAGGGAAGCAGCTGTGCCTGACGCTGAGGGGTCGGCAGCGCATGGGCACGCTCGACCCGGTCGTGGTAGAGCCATTCGAGCACACTCTCCACCGTGACGAAGACCGGATCCGCCAACTCCTCGAGCAGAGCCCGGTGACGGAGTCGGCGTCGCTCGGCGATGGCCACGGCCATGCGCTGGGGTGTGGTCCCTCGCGTCGCGTAGGCGCGGGTCAGGAGGGAGATGATCCGCCTCTCGTCGCAGGTGGCGGCACGATCGAGCAGAGCGGTCTCGACGCTGGTGCGACGCAGCCCCCACACGTCCTGCGCCTGGCGCAGACCTCGCGGGAAGCGCACGGTCAACTCGCCGAACCTGAACGGCAGGATCTTGCTCGGATGCCACACGTCGATGACGCGTGGCTGGTCGCGGATGACCTTGTCGAGGAGCAGTGCGGCTTCTCCCGACAGCACGGCGTCGTCCCCGCCCACCATCAGTCCGGCGAGGGCGACGGCGTGCCACCCGGGCTGACAGGTCGCGTAGATGCCGCGGGTGACCCGGAGCAGGTGGCGGGTGACGGTCCGGATGCCGCGCTCGGACAGGTGTCCCGGGAAGCTGGTCGGCAACAGTCGCTTGTACGACCTTTGGCGACCACCTTGGCACGGCGGGGCCAGCATCACCGACGTCAGGGGTCCGGCTAGGCTCTACCCCATGCGGAATCTCAGCGTTGCGGAGCTGGCGGAGAAGGTCATCGACGGGTCCCGGGGGCACGTGGCCCGGGCCATCACCCTGGTCGAGTCCCTCAAACCGGCGCACCGGGAGCAGGCCCATGAGCTGCTGCAACTCATCTCCCCCCACACCGGGAAGGCCTTCCGCGTCGGCATCTCCGGGGTTCCCGGGGCGGGCAAGTCCACCTTCATCAACGCGATGGGCACCAAACTCATCGACGAGCACCGGCACCAGGTCGCGGTGCTGGCCGTCGACCCCTCCTCGACCCGCACCGGCGGCTCCATCCTGGGGGATCGCACCCGCATGGGGGAACTCGCCAACCGCGACGCCGCCTTCGTGCGTCCCTCCCCGTCGGCCGGACACCTCGGCGGGGTGGCCCGCGCCACCCGCGAGTCGATGCTGGTGCTGGAGGCCGCCGGGTACGACGTCGTGCTGGTGGAGACCGTCGGGGTCGGGCAGTCCGAGGTGGCCGTGGCGGGGATGGTCGACACCTTCCTGTTCCTGCACGTCGCCCGCACCGGTGACCAGCTGCAGGGCATCAAACGCGGCATCCTGGAGCTGGCCGACGTCATCGCCATCACCAAGGCCGACGGCGACAACGAGCAGGCCGCCCGCGTCTCGGCCCGCGAACTCAGCATCGCGATGAAGCTCATCTCCAGCGACGAGTCCAAACGTCGCGCCCCCGTGCTCACCTGCTCCTCCTACACGGGTGCGGGTCTGGACGACCTCTGGGCCGCGGTCGAGAAACACCGCAGCGAGCTGGAGGAGGCCGGGGAGCTCGTCACGCGCCGTCTCGAGCAGCAGCGCGCCTGGCTGTGGAACATGGTGGAGCAGGAGGTCCTCGGGCGGCTGCGCACCTCCCCCGAGGTCCGCGCCGTCGCCGAACGGATCGAGGCCGACATCGACGCGGAACGACTCAGCGCCGTCGAGGGCGTCACCGCCATCCTGGAGGCCTATGCGACGACGTACCGGTGACCGCACGGGGCCCGTCATTTGCCCTCGTCCCCCGATGGGCTGGACGATGTTGCACGACTGATCTGTAAGCTGACAGTGTCGAGAGGAAGGTGCATGGGAGTTTTCGACCGCGCCGAGAAGAAGATCGGTGCCGCCGTGGACAAGGTCTTCGCCCGCGCCTTCAAGGGCGACGTGCAGCCCGTCGAGATCGCCGCTGGCATCCAGCGGGAGCTCGACGCGGAGGCGAAGCTGCTCAGCCGCGACCGGCGGCTGGTCCCCAATTCCTTCACCGTCGCCCTGTCCCCCCACGACTACAACCGGCTCTTCCCCTACTCGAAGACCCTGAACGCGGAGATCATCCCGACGATCCGTGAGCACGCCGTGGAGCGTTCCTACGTGTTCAACGGCCCCATCCAGATCCTCTACGTGCTCGACCAGGGCCTGACGACGGGGCAGTTCAAGATCTCCAGTCGTGCCGTCGCCGCCGCCCCCGGGACCAGCGCCGGGGCACCGCCGGTCCGCCGTGTCGGCAACGCCCCCCTGGTGCTGGAGGTGGCCGGGGTGCGGCATCCACTGATCCCACCGGGGCTGGTCATCGGGCGTGGCTCCGATGCGGACCTGCGCATCAACGACCCCGGGGTGTCCAGGCGGCACGCCATGGTCTCGGTCGCCGGGAGCCCCGGGAACCTGACCATCACCATCGAGGATCTCGGCTCGACCAACGGGGTCACCGTCGACGGAACACGCGTGACCCGCGCCCACCTCGGGGAGGGATCCCGCATCGAGATCGGCAACACGAGGATGCTGGTGCATTCGCCCATGGAGAGCTGAGTTCCATGTCAGACCTCATCGCAGCGGCGATCAAGATCGTCTTCCTGGCCCTGTTGTGGGTCTTCATCGGCATCATCGCGGACGTGGTGCGCAAGGACCTGTTCGGGCGCAAGGTCAAGGTCACCGACCTGCCGCCGTCGGAGCCCGCCCCGACCCGACGGGGCGGTGCCGGTCGGGTCCCCACCCGGTTCGCGATCACGCAGGGCGCCCAGCAGGGGCTGTCCGTCCCGATCACCGCCACCATCAACCTGGGGCGCACCGCCGACTCCACCATCCTCCTCGACGACGACTACGCCTCCTCCCGCCACGCGCAGCTCAACCAGCGTGACGCCGAGACCTGGATCGTCACCGACCTCGGCTCCACCAACGGCACCTACCTCAACGGCAAGCGGCTGACCGAGCCGACCCCCATGACGGTGGACGACATCCTGCGCATCGGCCGCACCATGATGAGGCTGGAGGTGTGATGTGACGTTCTCCCTCGACTTCCGCGTCCACTCCGAGGTGGGTCGGGTCCGGCAGAACAACCAGGACGCCGCCTACGCCAGCCCGCACCTGCTGCTCGTCGCCGACGGCATGGGTGGGGCCGCGGCCGGGGACCTGGCCTCCGCCGTCGCCGCCACCGAGGCGGGCTCCAGTGATCGTCGTCTGGGCGATGACCACCTGTTGGAGCACATGGCCGGGATCATGCAGCGCGCCAACGACAGGTTGGCCGACCTGATCCACTGGAACCTCGATCTCGACGGCATGGGCACCACCTTCTGCGGGGCGGCCTTCTCCGGCACGATGCTCGGGATCGCCCACATCGGTGACTCGCGGGGTTACCTGTTGCGCGACGGTGAGCTGCAGCAGCTCACCCACGACCACTCATGGGTGCAGTCCCTCATCGACGAGGGTCGTCTCACCCCGGAGCAGGCGGCGTCGCACCCGCACCGCTCCCTCATCCTGAAGGTCCTCAACGGGTCCGACGAGACCGAGCCGGACTTCTTCGAGCTGGAGGTGCAGGCAGGCGACGTGGTGCTCTTCTGCTCCGACGGCCTGTCCGGGCTCGTCTCCGACGAGGAGTTGCGGACGCTGGCCGGCGGGGAGGATCTCGACGAGGCCGTGGCCCGGTTGGCGGCCCTGGCCAACGCCAACGGCGGCTACGACAACATCTCGCTGGTGCTGGCACGCGTCGTGCCGCAGCGTGACGACCTGGACGCCCGCCCGGGGGTGCTGGCCGGTTCCGCCCTCGAACGGGAGATCCCGAAGGTGGTTCCCGACGACGGTCCCGGCTACCCGGAGCCGCCCGAGGCCGTCAACCTGGACCACGGCAGCGACGAGACCGCACGTTACGCCCCGCGGGACACGAAGCGACGCTGGGCCCCGGTGCTGGCGGCGCTGGTCGCGGTGCTGCTGCTCCTCGGGGGGGCGTTCTGGGCGGTGCGGCTCTACAGCGCGTCACGCTATTTCGTGGCGGCTGCGAACGGCCACGTCGCCATCTTCAACGGACTTCCCGGGACGCTGCTCGGCCGTCCACTGCACCGGCTCGTCGAGGAACGTGACACCTTGGTCGAGGACCTGCCGGTGCACTACCAGCAGCAGGTTGCGGGGACCATCAGCGCACCGGACCTGCAGGCCGCCACGGAGACCGCCGACATCCTGGCCGAGCATGCCCGACGCTGCTCGGCGGAGCGCACGAGGCGTGACCGGGCTCCCGCTCCGACGCCGGGCGGCCAGCCGACGGTGGCCCCGCTGCCGACCGTCCCCGACGCCTCGGTCCCGGCCCAGCCCTCCCCGGCGGGCCCGCCGACGCTGCTCACCGCTCCCTCCTCGGGTGCCGCCGAGTCCGACCCCGAGGGCTGCTGATGTCGGTGCCCCAGCAGCCCTCCGCAACGGGCGAGTACATCGTTTTCCGACGTCGTCGTGGCGTCGAGCTGGTGCTGCTGCTCATCTCGTGCAGCTTCGGGATCGGTGGTTGGGTGATCAGTCACCTCAACCTGCACGGTGCGCTGCCCCCGAACCTGACCACCGGCGCCGCGATCTGGTACGGCATGGCACTGGTCGCGCACCTGGTGGTGCGGTGGCGGGCCCCGTACGCGGACCCGGTGATCCTCCCCGCGGTGATGCTGCTCAACGGGCTGGGGTTGGCGATGATCGCCCGGCTGGACCAGGCCACCGATCCGGTGGGCCAGGACGCGACGAGGCAGCTGATCTGGACCGCGCTGGGGCTGCTCCTGTTCATCGCGGTGCTGGTGTTCCTGCGTGACCACCGTCGGCTGCAGCGTTTCCCCTACCTGATGTTCCTGGGTGCCCTGGTGATGCTGCTGCTGCCCCTGCTCCCGGTGATCGGGCGGGCGACGGGCGGGGCGCGCATCTGGATCCGGGTCGCCGGGTTCAGCTTCCAGCCCGCCGAGGTGGCGAAGATCATGCTGGCCGTCGGGTTCGCCGCGTACTTCTACGAGAAGAAGGACGTGTTGGCGCTGGCCGGGAAGCGGTTCCTCGGCATCGACTTCCCGCGGGCCCGGGACCTCGGTCCGATCGCGGCGATGTGGTTGATCGCGCTGGGCATCATGGTGTTCCAGAACGACCTGGGCACCGCGATGCTGTTCTTCGGCATGTTCACGGTGATGATCTACATCGCCACGCAGCGCCCCGCCTGGCCCATCCTGGCGGGGGTGGCGTTCCTCGCGGCAGGGGCGTTGGCCGCGAGGTTCACCCATCACGTGCCCCGTCGCATCAACGCATGGCTGGATCCGTTCAGCAACTACGACGCCAACTACCAGGTGATCTCCGCCCAGTTCGGTTTCGCCTGGGGTGGGTTGTTCGGACGCGGGTGGGGGCAGGGGCGTCCTGCACTGACCCCGTTGCCGAAGGACGACTTCATCGCGGCCAGCCTGGGTGAGGAGATGGGGCTGGTCGGGCTGATGGGGATCGTGCTGGTCTACGCGTTCATCGTCTCCCGGGGCATGAAGACGGCGCTGATCTGCCCTGACGGTTACGGCAAGCTGCTGGCCGGTGGGTTGTCGTTCACGTTCGCGCTGCAGGTGTTCGCCATCATCGGTGGCATCACCCGGCTGCTGCCCCTGACCGGCCTGACCACCCCCTTCATGTCACGCGGAGGATCGTCGATGATCGCGAACTGGATGATCGTCGGGGTGCTGCTGGTGATCTCGCACCGGGCCCGGATGCCGCAGCGTGCCACCGCCACCCCGCATGAACTGGTGGCTCCCGGAGATGCGACGGCGGTGTTGGCACGATGAACGGACCTCTGCGCAAGGTGAGCCTCTTCATCGGGCTGCTGATCACGGCCCTGCTGCTCAACATCACCTGGATCAGCATCGGCCCACCGGCCAGCCTCAACGCCGACTCCCGCAACAAACGGGTCCGCGACGCGGAGTTCGCCACCAGCCGGGGGGCGATCCTCGTCGGCAACGACCCGATCGCGGTGAGTGTCCCCTCGACCGGCAGGTACCCGTGGGAACGCACCTTCCCCGCGGGTCCCACCTGGTCGTCGGTGACCGGCTGGTACTCCTACACCTACGGCAGGCAGGAGCTGGAGCGCACCTGGAACGAGGAGCTGTCCGGCACCGACTCGTCGCAGACGGTGGCCCGCATCATCGACCTGCTGACGGGACGCAAACCCGTCGGGGCCACCCTCGGCACGACGCTCGACCCGGACGCGCAGCGGGCCGCCGTCGAGGCGCTCGGGGACAAGCAGGGGGCGGCCGTGGCGATCGACTACACCACCGGCGAGGTCCTGGCGCTGGTCTCCACCCCCACCTATGACCCGAACCTGTTGACGAACCTGGACTACGGGACCGAGTCGGCGAACTGGGACGCACTGCTGAACTCCCCCGACGAGCCGCTGAAGAACCGTGCGGTGCGGGAGGTCTACCCACCGGGGTCCACCTTCAAGCTGATCACGGCCGCGGCGGCCCTGGAGGCGGGCTATCAGCCGTCGACGGAGGTGGATGCACCCCCGAGCTACCGGCTGCCCGGTTCCAGCCACTCGATGGGCAACTCCACCAACTGTGGGGGCACCCGGGTGACACTGGCCGCGGCACTGGCCACCTCCTGCAACACCGCCTTCGGCAAGCTGGGGGTGGAGCTGGGTGAGGAGAAGATGCGCAGCATGGCTGAGCGGTTCGGCTTCAACGCCTCACCACGGATCGACCTGCCGTCGGTGAACTCCCGGTTCCCGAAGGAACTCGACGACGCGCAGGTGGCGTTGTCGTCGATCGGGCAGTACGACGTCGCAGCCACCCCGCTGCAGATGGCGATGGTGACCGCGGCGATCGCCAACGACGGGAAGCTGATGCGGCCGCACCTGGTGCGGACGGTCTCAGGCAGTGATCTGCGCGTGATCCAGACCGTCACCCCTGAGAAGATGGGCGAGCCGCTCAGCTCCAACAACTCCGCGCTGCTCCGGCAGATGATGGAGGGTGTGGTCAGCGACGGCACGGGCAGACCGGCCGCCATCGATGGCCTGACCATCGGCGGGAAGACCGGCACCGCCCAGTCCGACCCGGATCGTCCCCCCTACGCCTGGTTCGTCGGGTACGCCGTCGAGCCGCATGTCGCCGTCGCGGTCTTCGTCTCCGATTCCGGGCTGGAACGCGACGACATCTCCGGCGGTCGCGTGGCCGCCCCCATCTTCAAGAAGATAGTGGAGGCCCTTCGATGAGGGCGATGAGCAATTCCATCCTCAATGCTTCACAATGGTTCCCGATCAACACGAAAGGACCGACGCGATGAGTGAGCGCGGGACCCTCCTTGGCGGGCGGTACGAGCTCGACCAGATCATCGGCCGTGGCGGCATGGCCGAGGTCTGGCGTGCCCACGACACCCGTCTGGTCCGTGATGTCGCCGTCAAACGACTGCGGGTCGACCTGGCCAGTGACCCCACCTTCCAGGCCCGGTTCCGCCGCGAGGCCCAGTCCGCGGCCGGGCTGAACCACCCCAACATCGTCGCGGTCTACGACACGGGCGAGGAACGCGACCCGAAGTCCGACGTGATGGTCCCCTACATCGTGATGGAGCTGGTGGAGGGCATCACGCTGCGTGAGGTGCTGCGGGACGGGCGCAAGATCCTGCCGAGCAGGGCGTTGGAGTTCACCCTCGGGGTGCTGGACGCCCTGGCCTACAGTCACCGCGCCGGGATCATCCACCGTGACATCAAACCCGCCAACGTGATGCTCACCCCGTCGGGCACCGTGAAGGTGATGGACTTCGGGATCGCGCGGGCCGTCGCCGACACCTCCGCGACGATGACGCAGACCGCGGCGGTGATCGGGACGGCACAGTACCTGAGCCCGGAGCAGGCGCGTGGTGAGAAGGTGGACAACCGCTCCGACCTGTACTCGGTGGGCTGCCTGATGTACGAGCTGCTGTGCTCGGAGCCGCCGTTCAAGGGTGACTCCCCCGTCTCCGTGGCGTATCAGCACGTCCGGGAGGCGCCCATCCCGCCGAGCCACCGTGACCCGGAGGTGACTCCCGCGATGGATGCCATCGCGTTGAAGGCGCTGGCGAAGGCCCCGGTGGATCGGTACCAGGATGCGCGTGAGTTCCGCGACGACATCGTGCGTGCGTTGAACGGGCAGCCGGTCCACGCCTCCAGCTCCACCTCGGACAACGACACCCCGACGACCGTGCTGCCCGCCTCCAGTGCGATGGGGGCCAGGCGCGCCGCCGTCGACCCTGCGGCCACGCAGCTGGCCGAGCCGGTGCCCTCGGGCATGGCCACCGGCCCCCTGCCACCGGTGGACCCGGAGGAGGACGAGGAGCCGAGGAGCCGCAAGAAGCTCATCGCGATCGTGACGGTGGTGGCGCTGCTGCTGATCGGTGGGATCGCGTTCGGTGTGTACAAGGTGCTCACCCCGCCAGCCGTGGAGGTGACGACGGTGGCGGTGCCGACCGTGGTGGGTTCCGACCAGGCGACGGCGGAGAAGCTCCTCACCGATGCCAAGCTGACGGCTGTGGTGGAGCAGGTGGAGTCCACCGATGCGGAGAAGGGCAAGGTGGTGGCGGTTGATCCCCCGGCCGGCCAGCAGGTCGACGTGGGCAGCACGGTGACGTTGAAGGTGGGGCAGGGCCCGAACACCTTGAAGGTGCCGCAGCTGGTGGGGCTGTCCGAGCAGCAGGCCAAGCAGTTGCTCAAGGACAGCAAGTTCACCGGGACGGTGACCACGACCGAGGCCGACCCGGCGGAGGAGGACCCCAAGGCGAAGAAGGGTGACGTGGTGGCCTCCGATCCGGCGAAGGACGCACAGGTGCCTGCCGACCAGCCGTTCACGCTGCTGGTGGCGACCGGTAAGTCGCTGGTGCCCGACCTCAGCGGTCTGAGTCCGGACGATGCCAAGGCCAAGGCCAAGGAGGTGGGTTTCGCCGAGGTGGAGGTCGTCGAGGAGGAGAACAACGAGCAGGCCGGGAAGGTGTTCAAGCAGAGCCCTCAGGCCGGCAAGGCCGCCGATCGCAGTTCGAAGCTGAAGGTGACGGTGGGTGCCGCGAAGAAGACCGCCGTCGTGCCGGACATGAGTGGTATGAGCGAGGAGCAGGCCCGGAACACGTTCAAGAGCGCCGGGTTCACCTCGGAGCTGCGGGTGACCGTGGTGGAGGTCAACGGCCACCCGGAGGGTCGGGTCTTCGAGCAGGATCCGGCAGCGAAGACGGAACTGGAGCGCAACGCCCCGGTGACGGTGAAGATCGCGAAGTACCCGGCCGCGCCGCCGACCTCGCAGCAGCCGGGCAACCCGGGGTCCCCGGCACCGTCGGGCTCGCCCACGCCGTCGGACAACTGAGGGGCTCAGGGCCAGAACGCATCACCTTCACGCTGGTCGAGCTCCAGCGCCCGACGGTCGAGACCTCGCGATGGTTCCCCGGGGCATCCCCGGGTCTCGGCACGGGCTGCTCGCTGGCGCTCGCCCTCCGGTGTGAGCAGCGGGGAAGCGGCGTGGCGATGCCCTGCGTTCCCTCGTCCTGTGCGCCAGATGATCCCACCTGCAACATCTGCCATGCCTGACGTCGACCACCGGGCCGTGGCGACCGCCGTTCGTTCATCGGCCACGAGCGCTTCTGGTTCCTCCTCTGCCCGGGGGGGCTCGGCCTCGTCATCACGGCGTTGTGGGGGGACTGGATCTTCCGACCCACCGGTCGGAGCCGGTGAGCCCTTCCTGCCCGCTACGACAGCGCGGTGGTCGCCAGGGGGCTGAGGTCCTCCGCCCGGGCCGGGGCACCAGCGTCGCCACAGGTGGCCAGCCAGTTGGCGAGCATCTGGTAGCCACCCTCGGTGAGCACCGACTCGGGGTGGAACTGCACGGCCTCCATCGGCCAGGTGCGGTGGCGCACCGCCATGATGACCCCGCTGTCGGTGCGGGCCGTGACCTCCAGGTCGTCGGGGACGGTGTCCTCGACGGCGGCCAGCGAGTGGTAGCGGGTGGTGCTGATCGGCGACGGCAGGCCCGCGAAGACGCCCTGCCCGTCGTGGTGGACCGCCGAGACCTTGCCGTGGAGCAGCTCGTCGGCGCGCCCCACGACCCCGCCGAGCGCCACCACCATCGACTGCAGGCCGAGGCACACCCCGAACAGGGGCTTGCGACCGCCGAGGTCACGGATCACCTCGACGCACACCCCGGCCCGTTCCGGGGTTCCCGGGCCCGGCGAGAGCAGCACACCGTCGAAGGGGGCCTCCCAGCCCGGGGTGGCGAACCGCGGGTCGTCGTTGCGCCACACCTCCACCTCGGCCCCGATCTGGGCCAGGTAGGAGACGATGTTGTAGACGAACGAGTCGTAGTTGTCGATCACCAGGATGCGTACCACCGCGCCATTGTGGCACGGAGTGGGTGAACTGATCGAACCAGACGGTCGAGCGCCAGCGAACCGGGGAGATACAGAAATGTCGCATCGTCCGTCATCTTGTCAAATCAGAGCTACAGTGTTGTCGTGCTTCCCTCCCCAACAGACGTACTGAGCAGTACCTTGCTTTGGCTGGGGGTTCCCTTCATGCTGATCCTGCCCCTCAGCTTCGCACTCTGGATCGCCGATTGGGTCAGAACTGCTCGCCAGCTGGGCACCACCGTGAGTCGTTGGAGCTCCCTTATTGCAGAGCTTTCGAGCCGACAATCTGCTCGGCTGTTCCGATTCGTGCTGTTACAGGCACTGCTGGCCGCGCTCGTCTACTCGGGCTTCAGGCTGGGTCACGCCATGGGGATTTCGGACCCGACTGGACGAAACATTGCTGACGGCAAGTCGTTCACATGGCAAGAGTTGTGGATCATGGTGACGACATACTCCACAAATGCCGCGCTCCCCCTGCAAGCATTCTACGGAGTCGCCGGATGGCTGATCGCGCTCAATCTCGCCCACCTGGCCCGTTCTCAGCTCTTGATCCGCATCCTGACCCTGCCAGTGGTTGTCATCATAGCCCTATGTGCTCTCGCAGGGATCGGTATCGGTGTCATCGGACTGATGGTCTTGAGCCTGGCAACATGGCTGCACCATCCCGGCTACAACGTGGGCATGGTTTCCCTATATGCTGCATGGGTTGTCATCCTCATCGGCATCGCGGTAACCCTACCTGCCTGCATCACAGACGCTGAGCATGTCTACCAACAATGAAGAGCGCTTTGGACAACTCGTTCGCTCACCTTCCACGCGTGCCCTCGAAGAAGAACAAGAGCGTCAAACGTTGGTGTCAACCCCGCTTCGCGTGGTTGACACCAACGGCCCCCTCGAAGGGCGGCAACTCCAGCTGGTTCACAACCGTGGCCTCGTAGCCCAGACCGTAGGCGTCGACGTACTGGCGGTAGACCCGGATGGCACGGCTGTCGTCGAGGGAGGCGCTGAGGGCCTTCGGGTCACCGATGGCCTGGATGACGTAGGGCGGGGCGTAGGGAATGCCGTGGAGGACCACGGAGTTGCCGACGCACTTGATGCCGGTGGTGGCGATCACCCGCTGGTCCTGGATGGTGATCGCCTCGGCTCCCCCGGCCCACAGGGCGTTGACGACGGCCTGGATGTCCTGCTGGTGGACCACGAGCGAGTCGTCGTCGACACCCGCGGGCTTGACGTCGACGGGGGCGTCGGTGAGCACCACCCGCATCCCGGGACCGGAGACCGCCCGGGTCCCGGCGTCGAGGGCGATCTCCGACAGCTGGGCGTCGTAGGTGGGGCTGGACTCACTGGCACGGGTGAGGTCATCCACCTCGGTGCGCAGTCCCGCGACCTCCTCCAGGAGGTCTTCGTTGCGTTCCGCCTGGGTGGCGACCAGTTCCCTGAGGCTCAGGTTGCGGTCGGAACGCAGGTCGGTGCCACGGGCCGCGAGCGCCGCGACGGACATCATCGCCCCGGCCAGGACGCAGATCACGACGGTGGCGGCGCGCCCTCGCGGGCTGGGGACGGTGCGCTGTTCACGGGGTCGCACGATGCGGGCCAGGCGGGCCGACCAGGGGGTGCGCTCCTTCATCATGACCCCAGCCTACGGGGTGCCGGTGAGTGCGAATGGGTTTTGGAGGGTGGCCTCGACTACTCTGTGGCGGAGGAAGTCGTGGAAGGAGTGGGTCTGTGCCCGAATCCAAGGTCCGCAAGGAAGCCAAGGCGAAGGCCCGCAAGAAGCAGGCCGAGGAACTGGTGGAGGCGCGGAGCGAACGCAAGCGCCTGAAGAACACCGGCGACCGCAAGTGGGTGCCGTTCGCCTTCATCTCCGTCGGGGTGCTCGGCGCGCTGTGGATGGTGGTGTGGAACCTGGCCGGTTCTGAGATCGGTTTCATGCGCTCGCTGGGGGACTGGAACGTGCTGATCGCCATCGGGTTGATCATCGCGTCGTTCATGCTGGCCACCCTCTGGAAGTAGGTCGACGTCGTGGCGTGGCTGCGGACGGCCGACGGGGTCGTCGGCGAGTTCGATGCCGTGATCTTCGACCACGACGGCACCATCGTCGACTCCGCGACAGCGATGTACCGCGCCTACGGGCGCTGGGCGGAGGAGTTCGGGGTGGATGCCCGGGAGCTGCCCCGCTACATCGGGATGCCGAGCGAGTCGATCTCGGCGCTGCTGGTGCCGGGACGCAGCCAGTACGCGGCGGACCGGATCGAGCAGCTCGAGGTCGAGGACACCGACGGGGTGCAGGCCATGCCAGGGGCCGCGGAGGCGTTCGCTGCGCTGCCCGAGGGGCGGACGGCCATCGCGACGTCGTGCACCGCACCACTGCTGGAGGCCCGCATGCGGGTGGCCGAGCTGCCCCTGCCGCCGGTGGTGGTGACGCGTGGGGACGTGGTCAACGGCAAACCGGCCCCGGACTCGTTCCTGCTGGCCGCCGAACGGTTGGGGACCACACCGGAGCGCACCCTGGTGGTGGAGGACGCCCCGGCCGGGGTCGCGGCGGCCCGTGCGGGAGGTTTCCCGGTGCTCGGGGTGCTGAGTTCACAGACCCCGGAGGGGTTGCGGGCGGACCATCACGTGAAGGACCTGTCCCGGGTGCGCTGGGAGGTCGGCGACGAGGTGATCCGGGCCCGGCTCGTCGAGGACTGAGCGGGGAATGAGACGATAGGATCGCGTGCGTGAGTGATGTGCGCGACCTGGAATCGACCGACTCGGAGCAGACCGTCATCCGCAAGGAGAAGCGGGAACGTCTCCTGGGGCAGGGCAATGAACCGTATCCGGCTGACCTGAAGCGCACGCACACGCTGGTCGAGTTGCGTGACGATCCCGCCTACCAGGGGCTGGAGGCCGGCCAGGAGACCGACGACGTCGTCGCCGTCGGGGGACGGGTGGTGTTCATCCGGAACACGGGCAAGCTGGCCTTCGCGACGTTGCAGGACGGGTTCACCCCGGAGGACAACGGGGCCCGGTTCCAGGTGATGCTGGCGTTGAACGAGGTCGGCGAGGACGGGCTCGCCGCCTGGAAGTCGGATGTGGACCTGGGTGACCACGTGTGGGTCGAGGGCCGGGTGGTGCGTTCGAAGCGCGGCGAGCTGTCGGTGATGGCGTCGTCGTGGCGGATGGCGTCGAAGGCGCTGCGACCGTTGCCGACGCTGCACAAGGAGTTGTCGGAGGAGTCCAGGGTCAGGCGGCGCTACGTCGACCTGATCGCCCGGGACGAGGCGCGGGCGATGGTACGGACCCGCTCGGCGATCACGCGGGCGATCCGGGAGACGTTGTACGCGCAGGGCTACATCGAGGTGGAGACACCGCAGCTGCAGCTGGTGCACGGTGGGGCGGCGGCACGGCCGTTCACGACGCACATCAATGCGTTCGACATCGAGATGAGTCTTCGGATCGCGCTGGAGCTGCACCTGAAGCGGACGATGGTCGGTGGCGCGGACCGGGTGTTCGAGATGGGGCGGGTGTTCCGCAACGAGGGCATCGACTCGTCGCACTCGGCGGAGTTCACGATGCTGGAGGCCTACCAGTCGTGGGGGGATCAGGAGACGATCGCGCGGCTGACGCAGGACATCATCGTCGCGGCGGCGGATGCGACGGGGTCGCGGCAGGTCGAGACGGAGGCCGGGGTCATCGATCTCGACGGTGAGTGGCGGTGGTTGTCGTTCTTCGAGGGGCTGAGCGAGGCCGTGGGGCGGGAGGTCACCGTCGGGACGTCGCTGGAGGAGCTGCAGCGGATCGCGGATGAGCGTGAGGTGGAGCACGACCCGAAGTGGGGGGCCGGGAAGCTCGCGATGGAGCTGTTCGGTGACCTGGTGGAGCCGGGGCTGCTCCAGCCGACGTTCGTGCACGACTACCCGTCGATCGCGCAGCCGCTGGCCCGGCCGCACCGCACGGAGCCGGGCAAGGTGGAGGCCTGGGACCTCATCATCGGCGGGATGGAGCGCGGCACGGGCTTCACGGAGCTGATCGACCCGGTGGTCCAGCGGGAGGTCCTGGTGGCGCAGTCACTGGCGGCCGCGGCAGGCGACCCGGAGGCGATGCAGCTGGACGAGGACTTCCTGGAGGCCCTGGAGTACGGTGCCCCGCCGATGGGTGGCATGGGGCTCGGCATCGACCGGCTGGTGATGCTCCTCACCCCGGGCACCGGCATCCGCGAGACGATCCTCTACCCCCTGCTCCGTCCGTCACAGGGCTGACAAGGGACTACTCCCCGATCAGCGTAGACTGACGGAGTCCCCTCGTCGGGGATGACCCGTTGGCAGACTTCGGGGTATCCGTGTTCCCCACGTCAGTGGGGATGGCTTGGACCTGCGTCAAGGGCATGGTTGTCCCAATATTGGAATTTGGCAGATTTTGGGGTGCGGGGCTTGCGCCCTCCATTCGGATGACCTAGACTGGCATCACTCTCCGATCCGTCACGAGGTGGTCATGGACAACAGCAGGGTTGCACCCGGGACTGACAATTCTGTCCCCCGCCCAGATCCCGCGGTGCTCAGCAGCGCGGCTCGCTCGATCTGGGCGAAGACCGGTGGCCAAACCCACTGGCTTCCCCTTCATCAACACATGACGGACAGCTTCCACGTCGCCTCCAGGCTGTACGACGAGTGGTTGAGCAGACAGGTCAAGGAGCGATGGGCCCGCTGGGAGCCAGAGCCCGGGTTGATACGTCGACTTGCCGTTTTCCTCGCCGGGATCCACGACGTGGGCAAGGCCTGCCCGGCCTTCGTCGCCCAGTCGGAACCCTTGGCTCAGAAGGCCCGCGATGCCGGGTTGTCCTGCCGGGTCATGGCGGAGCTCAGGGATGACCGCAAGCACCTTCCCCACTCACTGGTGAGTCAGGCTGCCCTGGTGACCTGGCTCACCGAACAGGAGATCACAGCAAGGACCGCACTGGCCATCAGCTCCGTGATCGGAGCCCACCACGGTCGCCCCATGAAGAAAGAGCAGTTGACCGACACACATCGCCTACCCAACGGTGTCGGCGGACCCGAGTGGGCCGAGGTTCGAGCCGAGTTCATCACCTGGCTGACTGAAGCCTCCGGCATCACAGCGGACCTGGGTCACCTCAAGAACTGGAAGGCCCCGTTCCCGTTGCTGGTGGAGATCGCGGGCTTCGTCGTGGTGGCGGACTGGCTGGCCAGCAACACCAGCCTGTTTCCTCTCTTCCCCAAGGATCAGGACATCCTCCCTGCCGAGAAACAGGCTGTCCGCCCCCTGTTCGCCTGGGGAGAAGCCGCCATGCCAGCCCCCTGGGAACCCCCGACCCTCGAGGAATCGGCTGCGTCGTTCTACCGCTCCAGATTCGGTTGGCCGGAGAGTTGGCAGCCCCGCGCCATTCAGCGCGTTGCCCACGACATCGCGCGCGAAGGCGCCGTCGGGATGCTCATCATCGAGGCGCAGATGGGCGGCGGGAAGACCGAAGCCGCTTTCGGGGCTGCCGAGCTCATCGCGGCTGCACTGGGGGCACAGGGCCTGGTGGTGGCACTGCCCACTCAAGCGACCGCCAATGCGATGTTCGACCGTCTCGCCACATGGCTGCCGAACCAACCGCGCAAACCCTACGAGGCCGCTGCATGGGCCATCACCCTGGGGCATGGCAAGGCGATGCTCCAGGGCAGCTACGCCGCCATGATCGAGGAGGTTCGCCAGTTCGAAGCAGAGTTGGTGCGCAGCGATCAGGTCGCCGTCATGTACGACACCGAAACCGACGGGGAACCACCGTGCAATGCAGTCGCCCACCAGTGGTTCCTCGGCGCACGTCGCCGATTGCTGGCGAACTTCACCGTGGTCACCATCGATCAGATCTTGATGGCCGCCCTGCAACGCAAACATCTCGCGCTGGCTCACATCGCCCTGTCAGGCAAGGTCGTCGTCATCGATGAGGCCCACGCCTCCGACGACTACATGAACGTCTACCTGGATTCGGCTCTCAGCTGGCTCGGAGCGTACGGCGTTCCCGTCATCGTGTTGTCGGCAACGCTCACCACGGAGCGACGAAACGCCATGCTTGCGGCCTACGCCCCACAACGGCGTCGGGAGATCGAGGAGTTGGTCATCTCCGAGGAACACTACCCCCTCATCACGACGCTGCCGTCGTCGTCTGCACCGATTCGCACCTGCGTGGTCCCGGACCCGAATCCTCCACGCACCGTGTCCTGGAGCTGGCATCCCACCTCACTCGATGACGTCGTCGCGACGCTGACCCGATGCCTGTCGAACGGGGGCTGTGCACTGGTGGTCCGCAACACCGTCAAGGATGCACAGGAGACAGCCCGAGCTCTCGACACCGCTGGCCTTGGACCGGTGCTGCTCAATCATGCAGGTTTCATGTCCGCCGACCGTGCCGCCAATGACCACGAGCTCACCGAACTGTTCGGCCCTGGGGCAGGAGAGGAACGTCCGCACCGTCAGGTGGTGGTGGCAACACAGGTGGTGGAACAGTCCCTTGATGTTGACTTCGATGTCCTGATCACCGATCTGGCCCCGATGGATTTGTTGCTGCAACGGATCGGTAGGCTCCACCGTCACCCCCGAAGCCGTCCGGAAGGGCTGGAGCAGGCCCAGGTCCTGATCCTCGCCGATGACGACGGCTCCCTGCCAACAGGCAGCTCCGGCTCCCACATCATCTACGGCGACCATCATCTGCTCAGAACTGCTGGCACTCTGATCCTGCACGGAGAAACATTGGCCCTTCCGACCGACATCTCTCCGCTGGTTCAGAAAGCACTGGGCCATGAACCTCTCGGTCCCGTCGATTGGCAGTCCACCCTGCAGACAGCAGCTGAGGAGCACAGGAAGCTCCAGGATGGAGCACGCCACAAGGCCAGCACCTGGGTACTGCACCCCTACTCAGGGCGTGGTCCGGGCCATCTCGGCGAATGGATCGACCTCGCGAACGACCCCAAGGAGGCGCAGATGGGTGCCACCGTGCGTGACACCGATCCTTCACTCGAGGTGATCGTCGTTCCCCTCACTCCTGATGGCTCCGCCGCGATACGTCCACCCTGGCACACCGCTGATCCCAGCGTCGCAGAAGTGTTGGATGTCTCCACCCTGCCGAGCGACGACATCGCAAGGGAAATCGCGACCTGGGCGGTACGGCTACCCAGCAGGATCGTGCGCTGGGATCTCGACGAGTGCATCGCCGCCATCGCATCCGATCCACGCGTCAAACGCTGGGCCTGGAGAAAGCACCCGCTGCTCAAAGGGGAGTTGATCTTGCCCATGCAACAAGAAACAGAAGGAGGTTCAACCTTGCACGCAGAGATCAGGGTGGGAACCAGAATCCACACCCTCAGCTACTCACCCGAGAGAGGAATGGAGGTGACCACTGAATGAGTTTCAACCTGACTTCAGAACCTTGGATTCCGGTACTACGGGACGACGGAACGTCAGATCGGGTGTCGCTGCGTGAGTGCTTCGCCGAAGCAGACCAGATCAGGCGTCTCAGCGCAGAACTGCCGACCCAGTCCTTCGCTGTCCTCCGGATGCTGTTGGCCATCATTCATGATGCCATCGGAATTCACTGGGAGTCCGACCTGGAGGACATGCACGAGACGGGACTCGATCTGTCCCGGGTCGACGCCTACCTCAACGAATACGAGGACCGGTTCGACCTGTTCCACCCCACCCGCCCCTTCATGCAGGTGGCCACACTGAGGACGGCGAAGAATGAGGCTTCGGGGTTGGAGAAGCTCATCAGCGATGTCCCCAACGGCGACCCTTTCCTCACGACCCGCGCTGGGACTGGTCTCGCCCGGGTCGACGCAGCAGAGGCGGCTCTGTGGCTCATCCACTGTCACGCCTTCGACCCGAGTGGTATCCGCTCAGGAGCCGTCGGTGACCCGGAAGTCAAGGGAGGAAAGGGCTACCCCATCGGCCCGGGATGGTCTGGTCAGATCGGCGGCGTCATCCTGCATGGCAGACACCTTGCAGAGACGTTGTTGTTCAACCTCGTCCCCACGCCGGAGAGCCTGGATGATCGTCCGGTGTGGGCACGTGACGACGTCCAAACCGAGCGGCGGGAACTCGAAGCCCAGCCTCGCGGCCCCGTGGACCTGTTGGCCTGGCAGTCGCGTCGCATCCGCCTGGTCGGCGATGCCGAGAACGGGGTGACAGGGGTGGTGCTCTGTCAGGGCGACAAGGTGACCCCGCAGAACAGACAGGGTTTGGAGGCCATGACCGCGTGGCGGTACTCGCGGCCGCAGAGCCAGAAGTTCAAACAGGCGGTCTACATGCCCCTCAAGCACGACCCTACGCGGTCGGCGTGGCGCGGCGCTCCCGCCGTGCTGTCTCGCGCCGCGGCCCCGGTGGATGGTCACGAGGCGACGCTTCAACCGACCACCACCCGGATGCTCAAGGGTCTGGACCCACTGGGCTCCAAGGACCTCAGCGCCACGCTGGAGCTGGTGGGCATGGAGTACGGCCCGCAGGAGGCCACCGTCGCCGAGCTGTACCACGACACCCTTGATTTCAGGGTCTCGCTCCTGGGCGAGAAGGCTGCCCCCGTCGTGACCATGATCCACGACGCCCTCGTCACCACTGACCAAGCGGTGTGGGAATTGGGAAGGCTGGCGAGGAACCTCGACCTAGCAGCTGGCGGCGATGAGAAGTCAGGCGTAGGTGCCACACAGCGAACACAGCTGGCTGCCTGGTCCGCCCTCGACGTTCCCGCACGGGAGTGGCTGGCCGCCTTGACGGCCGCGACCGACACCGTCGAGGCCCACAGGGCCTGGCAGCAAGAGGTCCACCGGGCCCTCTCTTCAGAGGCCAGAAAACTCCTGACCACGTGCTCTCCGGCTGCCGTCGTCGGCCGACAGACGCGGCACGGATTCATGACAGCAGGGCTGGCGGAGAGCTACTTCCACGCTGCGCTCCGAAAGCAGCTGCCGTTGCTTGAACAACCAACTCAGAGAGGAGAAGAAGAGTGAACGAGGAGTTCACCTGTGGGAGGTTCGTGACCTCCCAGATCTTCCGACTCATCGGCCAGGATCCAACCAGCATGTCGCCTGCCGCCCGAGGTCTGCTGGCGCAGTTGCGCAGCGCCTTGGGCAAGGAACCTGCAGCAGTACCCACCGTCTGGGGCGTCACCCTCGACGGGATTCCTGACAGCCTGCCAGAGAAGCGGCGAAATCACGTGGAGACGGCAGTCCACCTGGCACTCACCCAGTTCGCCATGCACCAGCAGGGCCGGACCCGACCGATGCACTCCAAACAACCATTCGGGGTGGCCGTTCGGCAGCTGGCGGACAACATCAGTGGCGAGCTCGGGCCGCATGAGACTCCTGTGTACAAACGGTTCACCGCTCTTGCACAGTCGAGCACCTTGGCAGCACTCGAGGCGCACTCCCGTGGCCTCATCTCCCAGCTTCGCTCCCACGAGATCCCGTTCGACTACGGCCGCTACGCAGATGATCTCTACTGGTTCCAGGTCGGCCACCAGCGTGACGTCCAGCGCCGTTGGGGTCGCGATTTCCACCGTCTGACCCTCGCTCCCACCACCAACAACACCCCTGAAGGAGAACAGGCATGACCACCTACATCGAGTTTCACGCCCTGCAGTCCGTGCCTCCGGCCAACATGAACCGCGACGACTCCGGTGCGCCGAAGACCGCCATCTACGGCGGCGTCACCCGAGCGCGGGTGTCTAGCCAGTCGTGGAAGCGTGCAATGCGCACGCACTTCAACGAGACCGTCGACCCGACCTTGGTCGGCACCCGGAGCCGCATGATCGTGACCGACATCGCCAAGGCCATCACACAAAAGCGCCCTGATCTGGCGGAACGGGCCGAGAACCTGGCTGTCGATGCGATGGAAGCAGCCGGTTTCAAGCGTCCTGTTCCGAAGGCCAAGGCCAAGACGGTTACCGGAACCCCGGAGACGGGGTACCTGGTTTTCCTGTCATACCGGCAGATCGCCTCCTTGGCCGACGCCGCGATTGAAGCCAGCAGTGCTTCGAACCCCAAGGATGCGATGAAGGCCGCCAAGGTCAAGAGTCTCGTCGACGCCGGCCACTCCATCGACATCGCCCTGTTCGGGAGAATGGTCGCGGACTCCACTGACCTCAACGTCGATGCCTCCTGCCAGGTGGCACATGCCATCAGCGTCCATGAGGCCACCCCGGAGTACGACTTCTTCACCGCTGTCGATGACGCGAAGAGCCGCAACGATGCCGAAGAGGACGCTGGCGCTGGCATGATGGGCACCGTTGGCTTCATCTCCTCGACCTTCTACCGTTACGCCGTCATCAACGTGGATCAGCTCAGAGAAAACCTTGGGAACGAGGATGCCGTGGCCCTGGCCATCGAGGCCTTCACGAAGAGTTTCCTCGAGGCCATCCCGAGCGGCAAGCAGAACACCTTCGCCAACGGCACCCGACCGGCAGCACTGCTCGTGACTGTTGGTACGGGACAGCCGACCAGCCTCGTCGGGGCATTCGAGAGCCCGGTCACCCAGGATGAAGGGCTGCTGAAGCCCGCTGTGAAACGTTTGGCGACGCACGCCGGGGAGGTCTTCGAGACCTGGCGCAGGCCTGAGGTCGTGCTCGTGGCCGGGTTGCCCTCTGAGGTGACTGATCTTGCTTCTCTGGGTGAGGCCGTGCCCTTCGAGCAGCTGATCGAGGCTGTGAAGCAGCGGGTGCTGGAGGACCAGTGAGCGTCCTCAAGCTCCGCCTCGCGGGCCCACTGCAGAGTTGGGGAGCTGCCAGCCGTTTCACACGCCGCGACACCGAGGAAACTCCCACCAAGAGCGGTCTGCTCGGGCTGCTGGCTGCTGCCGAGGGCCGACGTCGCTCTGATCCGATCGAGGATCTGGTCGGCCTGGAACTCGCGGTACGTGTCGATCAACGCGGCAGCCTGCTGCGGGACTTCCACACTGCCCACCATCAGGTGACTGGCTCCTCCATGCCACTGACCGAACGGTTCTACTGGGCCGACGCTGTATTCACAGCCTTCCTCGGCGGGCCACAGCCGTTGTTGGAAGGCCTGGCTGAGGCACTCGCCGACCCGGCGTACCCGCTGTACCTCGGGCGTCGCTCATGTGTTCCTGAGGGCCGGGTTGTCCTGGGGATTGACGACGGTTCGGTGTCTGAGGCCGTTCAGGCATGTCCTTGGCAGGCTGGGCGCAGTGGCCGTCGCCGAATCCGTGACCAGCACACGGTGCGGGTGGCTGTGCAGGCGGACAGTTCCGTGTACCCGGACTTGCCGCCGTACCGCGAGTTGGACGACATCCCGGTCTCCTTCAGCCCAGAACATCGGCAGTATCGAAGCCGCATGGTCGTCTCAACCCATGTGGTACTCGACACGGGCGCAGAGAAGTCAGCTGGTTCCCCTGCCCATGACCCATTCACCGCCTTGGGAGGCGAATGATGTTTCTGACACGTACCTTCCTCAATGCCCGCCGGGCTGGCGCCCGAAAACTCATCCTGTCGCCACAGGCAATGCATGCTGCGGTTCTCTCGGGATTTCCGCCGGGCCCGGAGGAGCAACGCCCGTTGTGGCGTCTGGATTCCGACGATCCGTTGCGGCCAGCCCTGTACATCGTGAGCGAACGGTGTCCGGACCTGACTCACATCGAGGAACAGGCAGGATGGCCAACCCAACCGACCACGCAGTCAGCGGGGTACTCCGGGCTTCTCGATTCTCTCGGACAGGATCAGCAGTGGGGGTTCCGGCTGACCGCGAATCCAACCCACAGGGTGAGGTCGGGAGAGAAGTTCAAGATCTATGCCCACGTGACCGTCGCCCAGCAGACCGACTGGCTGCTGAGTCGTGCCGGAGAGCTGGGAATCGATTTCGGGAATCCGGAGTCTCCGGATTTCTTGGTGACTGAGCATCAGAGCAAGCGTTTCCGTCGCGGTGGCGGCACTGTCACGATTGGAACTGCCACCTTCAACGGTGTTCTCACCATCACTGATCCTGACAAATTGCGGCTCGCCCTGACCCAAGGCATCGGACGTGCCAAGGCATACGGCTGCGGGCTCATGACGTTGGCCAGGATCTGATGAAGGGGACAGCGCCTCCTCGATCGCAACAACTGTTCCGGGTGGAGGATCGGGTGACGTTCCTCCACCTGGAGCGTTGCACCGTGAGTCGAGACAGCAACGCGATCACCGCAACGGACCAGAACGGGACCATCCACGTTCCGGCTGCAACCGTGAGTGCGATCCTGCTCGGCCCGGGCACCCGGGTCACACATCACGCCGTGATGTTGATGGCTCAGTGCGGGGTCACTGTCGTCTGGGTCGGTGAGGCTGGGGTGCGGTACTACGCCCATGGATCTCCCCTGGCCACTTCGACTCGCCTGCTGGAGGCTCAGGCCGAGGCGGTGTCAAACACACGGAAGCGGTTGGCCGTTGCACGTCGGATGTACGAGTGGCGGTTCCCGGACGAGGTGGTGGAGGGCACCACAATGCAGCAGCTTCGCGGACGCGAGGGCGCCAGGGTGCGTTCCATCTACCGGCAGGAGTCGAAACGTACCGGGGTGGAGTGGAAGAGACGCGACTACGATCCGCTGGTCTTCGAATCGTCGGATCCGATCAATCAGGCGCTGTCCGCGGCTCATTCCTGTCTGTACGGGGTCGTACATGCCGTCGTGGTCTCGCTGGGGTGCTCTCCAGGCCTGGGATTCATCCACACCGGTCATTCCCGAGCCTTCATCTATGACGTTGCCGACCTCTACAAGGCCGAGGTGACCATCCCCATTGCCTTCGACGTAGTTGCACAGGGTTCCGACGACATCAGTGGGGACACGCGTCGGCGGGTACGCGATGCGATGCGGGAGGGGACGATCTTGGAAAGGTGTGTCCGAGACATCAAGCGGCTCCTCCTTCCTCATGATGAGATCGACTGGGACATCAACGTGATTCATCTGTGGGACGACAAGGCGGGAGCGGTGACAGGAGGTATCGACTACAGCGAGGTGGATTTTTGATTGTCCTGGTACTGAGCAAAGTTCCTCCCGGCCTGAGAGGACATCTCACCCGCTGGCTTCTCGAGGTCTCTCCCGGGGTTTTTGTCGGGAAAGTATCTGCTCGGGTACGAGATGAATTGTGGTCGCTGACAACCAGTGAACTGCGGGACGGGACAGCGATCATGATTCTACCAGCCCGAAACGAACAAGGATTTGAAATTCGGAACTCGGGTCACCGCTGGACTCCGGTGGATCTCGACGGTTTCGTCACCTTGAGGCGTCCTCCAGCCAACGACACCTCCTCACCCGCGGTCAAGGCCCCACTGCCCAAGGCCTCCCGCTACCGCTGGCTACGCTCCAGACGAAACCCATCGTAAAACGTGGCCCGTCATGGTATAGTACCTAGTCAACAAGTATGTTCCCCGCACCAGCGGGGATGATCCAGGGCCGCCTTGTTGAGTGCGTGCAGGCGCTTGATGTTCCCCGCACCAGCGGGGATGATCCTCAACGCCCTCAATTCGACGTTCGACCGTGCCGATGTTCCCCGCACCAGCGGGGATGATCCTAGCCAGCCTCTGCCAGGAGTGCCCCCCGTCCGATGTTCCCCGCACCAGCGGGGATGATCCGCTGCCGGACGACCAGGAGTTCACCGTCCAGGTATGTTCCCCGCACCAGCGGGGATGATCCGTGTTGCCACCGGAGTTGCAGACCCGATTCGTCATGTTCCCCGCACCAGCGGGGATGATCCAACAGCAATGAAACCATCAACGATTCCACCGACATGTTCCCCGCACCAGCGGGGATGATCCGGGCGAGGCTGTCCTGTGCTGGATGCTCGTAGTATGTTCCCCGCACCAGCGGGGATGATCCCGGCCCCCGCGTCGCCATCGCCTCCGCCGACATATGTTCCCCGCACCAGCGGGGATGATCCCCCTCAGCCCCTGGGGCGTGACACGGGGGACCCATGTTCCCCGCACCAGCGGGGATGATCCCCACTCTTCCACGTTCTCGACGATGGCGTCGTAATGTTCCCCGCACCAGCGGGGATGATCCCCGGTGGGCAAGGTCGCGTGCACGACCACCCGCATGTTCCCCGCACCAGCGGGGATGATCCGACGGCCCGGTCGGCGGGCACGTCGGGATGGGGATGTTCCCCGCACCAGCGGGGATGATCCGGGTGGCGATCTCAGAGCGACGCAGCCCTGCCCATGTTCCCCGCACCAGCGGGGATGATCCCGACGCCGCGATGCGTGGCGTGCCACTGAGTGTATGTTCCCCGCACCAGCGGGGATGATCCGTATTTCTCGTAAGGACGAAACGGCCCGACCGGATGTTCCCCGCACCAGCGGGGATGATCCGCGGCTCCTCGGACAGTGGAGCGGGCACACCCTATGTTCCCCGCACCAGCGGGGATGATCCGACGCGTGAGCTGGGGGCGGCGCGCCCGAAGGGATGTTCCCCGCACCAGCGGGGATGATCCTCCTGGTGCCGACGTTCAGCAGCTTGGTCTTCGATGTTCCCCGCACCAGCGGGGATGATCCCTCCTGCTGGTTGATGCCGACGACGCGCCTGATATGTTCCCCGCACCAGCGGGGATGATCCATCAGCGGAGCCGATGGAGGTCAGCAGCGATGCATGTTCCCCGCACCAGCGGGGATGATCCGTTCTCCCCCGTCGGTGTCGGCGTGCAGCTCGACATGTTCCCCGCACCAGCGGGGATGATCCCCCCGGCCGCCTGATCGCTGACCGGCCCCGGCCATGTTCCCCGCACCAGCGGGGATGATCCGACTTATGCCGGGAATGTCTGGGGTGCGATCAAATGTTCCCCGCACCAGCGGGGATGATCCGTGGTGGTGCTCATGGACGAAATAGTGTCAGCCATGTTCCCCGCACCAGCGGGGATGATCCGGTCGGAAACTCCTACGACAGCAACGCACAGCAATGTTCCCCGCACCAGCGGGGATGATCCGCCTCTCGACTCCTTCGCGGCCTGCTCGAGGGCATGTTCCCCGCACCAGCGGGGATGATCCTCCATCGGTTTCACCTCCCCTCTTGAGTTGTTGATGTTCCCCGCACCAGCGGGGATGATCCGTAGCAGGTGCGCAGCCTGATGGTGAGGGGTCGATGTTCCCCGCACCAGCGGGGATGATCCCATTTCCCCCTCTGCTGTCGCGCCAATCATTGGATGTTCCCCGCACCAGCGGGGATGATCCGCATCCGCAAGCCACGCGTGGACGGACGTTCCCATGTTCCCCGCACCAGCGGGGATGATCCGCGCCACGGCCTCGACAGGAAACCCGGCACGCAATGTTCCCCGCACCAGCGGGGATGATCCCCTCATCGTGCGGGTTGATGCAGCGGACGCCGCATGTTCCCCGCACCAGCGGGGATGATCCCGGTCTCGACAACGGTTTGGACAGACATGTCCCATGTTCCCCGCACCAGCGGGGATGATCCCTCCGCAACAAGCTGCATCACCTCACTGAGGCGATGTTCCCCGCACCAGCGGGGATGATCCTGGATGGTGTCTGTGCTGCCGGTGGCCGGGAGGATGTTCCCCGCACCAGCGGGGATGATCCCTCAGGGAGATGATGGGGCAGGTCATCGGCCTGATGTTCCCCGCACCAGCGGGGATGATCCGCTGATGTCGAGGGCGTTGCCGGGTGGCTGGACATGTTCCCCGCACCAGCGGGGATGATCCCCCTCGGTCCCCTCGGTGGGGGTGTTGATGGCGATGTTCCCCGCACCAGCGGGGATGATCCGCCCTCACCGCGTTGACGCCGTTGGGGCAGACCATGTTCCCCGCACCAGCGGGGATGATCCCGGTGCTGGATCGGATTCTCCACCGCGAGCAACATGTTCCCCGCACCAGCGGGGATGATCCGTCGTTGATGATGCTGGTGAGTTGTCGTCCAGCATGTTCCCCGCACCAGCGGGGATGATCCGACATGGGGAAGCTCCGAGAAGCTGCCTTGCAGATGTTCCCCGCACCAGCGGGGATGATCCGGTGGCGTTCTGGGTCCGGCCGAGCCGGTCGACATGTTCCCCGCACCAGCGGGGATGATCCGAAGCGCGGGACAAGGTCCGGGAGTGTTTCATCATGTTCCCCGCACCAGCGGGGATGATCCATGACCCATGCCTGCAACCAGCCCTCACGGGCTCATGTTCCCCGCACCAGCGGGGATGATCCCGGAACCTCATTACGATCACCCCGACGGAGTGGATGTTCCCCGCACCAGCGGGGATGATCCGGTTTCACCCCCATCCGGGGTAGCTGCTCAGGTATGTTCCCCGCACCAGCGGGGATGATCCCACCTTGTGTTGGCGCTCGGCGTGACCGACGATATGTTCCCCGCACCAGCGGGGATGATCCGTCCTCCTCGATTTCTGCCCCGGTGTAGTCTTCATGTTCCCCGCACCAGCGGGGATGATCCGTGGTGGTGCTCATGGACCGAAATGGTGTCAGCCATGTTCCCCGCACCAGCGGGGATGATCCGATCAGGTCGCGCCGCGCCGGATACGCGGCCGCATGTTCCCCGCACCAGCGGGGATGATCCGACGACGTGGTAGATGATCTTCCCCTCTCGGGGGATGTTCCCCGCACCAGCGGGGATGATCCCGGCAAGCTGGCGAAGGCAACCGGTGTCGGCTAATGTTCCCCGCACCAGCGGGGATGATCCCGGGCTGGTGATGGTGAGGGTCGCATGAGTCACATGTTCCCCGCACCAGCGGGGATGATCCCAACCTGAATCCTGCCGAGCGGTACGCCGCCCTATGTTCCCCGCACCAGCGGGGATGATCCTGCCGACGGGACCTCTCAGGCCGAGATCGCTGAATGTTCCCCGCACCAGCGGGGATGATCCGGCATCCCGCTCACCGACTCCCCCTGGGTCGATATGTTCCCCGCACCAGCGGGGATGATCCGTCATCCACTCGTGTCCCCAGGCGGGCTCGGGAATGTTCCCCGCACCAGCGGGGATGATCCCTCCTTGCCTCGGCCATCCGATGGATCGGATTGATGTTCCCCGCACCAGCGGGGATGATCCCTGCTGCTTGACGCCACTCATGTCCGCGGTGTCATGTTCCCCGCACCAGCGGGGATGATCCGGACTGGGTGGCCGACACGGTTGGCATTCCCCGATGTTCCCCGCACCAGCGGGGATGATCCGTGCACGACTTGCACAGTTTGGAGGCTTGACATATGTTCCCCGCACCAGCGGGGATGATCCGGCGTATCCGGTGACCGAGCCCATCGTCACCACATGTTCCCCGCACCAGCGGGGATGATCCTTGTCCCCGTTGAAATACATCCGAGGATTTCCGATGTTCCCCGCACCAGCGGGGATGATCCCGCAACGTCTGGATCGCCGACCAGCAGCCCGGCATGTTCCCCGCACCAGCGGGGATGATCCCCGATTCAACAACGTGTCTGACAGCCATGCCGGATGTTCCCCGCACCAGCGGGGATGATCCATGTCCGACGACATGACCAGTAACCGAGAGGTAATGTTCCCCGCACCAGCGGGGATGATCCAGGACCCATCATGATCTGGACCCGAGCCTTCTGATGTTCCCCGCACCAGCGGGGATGATCCGGGTGTCTCCGGGAGGGGTGCCAGTATGGGGCAATGTTCCCCGCACCAGCGGGGATGATCCGGTGACCACCACTTCCCCGATCGTGACGCGCCCATGTTCCCCGCACCAGCGGGGATGATCCGGCAGCGGGCGGGTGCGATAGCGCACCTTCACCATGTTCCCCGCACCAGCGGGGATGATCCCCTGAAGGCACATTTCCTTACCCGACTTGAGCAATGTTCCCCGCACCAGCGGGGATGATCCTCGCTGGATGAGGCGCCCGGCCCCGTCCAGCAGATGTTCCCCGCACCAGCGGGGATGATCCCGCCCGCATCGACCCCAGCCACGCGGCCCGAGTATGTTCCCCGCACCAGCGGGGATGATCCCGCCAGGTCATGCGCTCCCGGCGACACGCGACGATGTTCCCCGCACCAGCGGGGATGATCCGTGTGATGGTCTCAGGTTCGCCAGCCAGTCCGGATGTTCCCCGCACCAGCGGGGATGATCCGTGTGATGGTCTCAGGTTCGCCAGCCAGTCCGGATGTTCCCCGCACCAGCGGGGATGATCCCACTCGGGATCAGTCGAGCAAGACACTGATCCAATGTTCCCCGCACCAGCGGGGATGATCCCCGCAACCCCGAGGTTTTCGCCCCGGCGCGCCTATGTTCCCCGCACCAGCGGGGATGATCCGGGCATCGCGGACCAGTTCCGCAGCATCCTCGCATGTTCCCCGCACCAGCGGGGATGATCCGCGGCTCAAGAGGCAGCCGTGGGCGGGTGTGGTATGTTCCCCGCACCAGCGGGGATGATCCGCACACCGCCCACTCCAGGGTTTTCCCCGGCAAATGTTCCCCGCACCAGCGGGGATGATCCCAAGATCTGGAAGCGCCGCTACCGGGGGCAGGGATGTTCCCCGCACCAGCGGGGATGATCCCCCTCCCCCAATGCGACGAATCGTCCCGACGGGATGTTCCCCGCACCAGCGGGGATGATCCCGGATCGATCATCAAGCAGTGAGTCCCTTGTTTATGTTCCCCGCACCAGCGGGGATGATCCCACCACCTGCAAGACCTGACCAACTGGAAACTCATGTTCCCCGCACCAGCGGGGATGATCCGGAGATCGGCGGCCCATTTGATGGTGCGGATCGATGTTCCCCGCACCAGCGGGGATGATCCGTCCTAGGATATTGGCCATCACCACGGTTGCCAATGTTCCCCGCACCAGCGGGGATGATCCCAGCTTGGACAGGCGGCGCTTCCCTGCGGGACCATGTTCCCCGCACCAGCGGGGATGAACAGGAAAGGCCGGTTCCGAAAGACCAGCCGCAAGGTTGCTCCCCGCGTTGCGGGAACACCACTGGCTCTTCACCTCCGGTGGCTCACACCCGGAGCACAAGAGCGGAAGGACTGCCAGGTCGAGACTTGGACGGAGAACTTCATCGGACACTGCCCCCGGCCTCGCCACGGAATGCTGTCTCACGGTCCGTTGTGAGCAGTGACGGAGAGCAATCGGCAGGACTTCAGCCGCCCATCACCCCGGCGACCACGATCACGACTCCCACGACCACTCCCAGGAGGCCGAAGAACTGCATCGGGATGCCGTAGAGGGTGTGGTTGTTGCTCGTTGCCTGCCGGATGTCGCGCACCTCGCGGGCCAGCAACGCCTCGACCTGGTCGTGGCCCTCACGACGACTCGACGGGTCAGGCGCCGCCGGCGAGACCTGGAACTCTCCCGCATCCACCAGCTGCTGCAGCTGGGCGCGACGCGACGCCTCGAACTCCGCGACCCTGCGCCGCGGCCCCATCGTGTTCAGCCACATCCCCAACAGGTAGGCGCCGACCCCGCCCAGCAGGATCCCGAGCCCCGCGACCAGCGTGAACCACTGCGTGCCCACCCCGAGACCGGACGCACAGGCCAGCCCAACCCCCGCGCCCAGCAGCGGAAGTCCCAGCCCCGCACCGCCCCAGCCCCGATACACAAGGATCATGGGCCAAACCTACGCCCCGATCGGTGCCCCGTCACGCCGCGTTCCCACTCCCGCCGGTCCCCTCCCTCGACGACGGCACCGAGACCGCCTGGGCCTCCAACCCGTCGAGGGCATCCACGACGACGTCCGCCCCATCGGCCTCGATGAGCGCCATGATGTGTCCTCCGGCATCGGAGACCTGCACCTCGACGACCTGCGCCCCGGCATCGGTGACCCGGTGATCGACGTCAGCCACCGTCGCCAAGGTCGGCTGGCTGGTGGCGGGGACAACCTCGACGAGGTACAACTGGGACACGAGCAACTCCTGATGGATGAACCGTCCACGCTACGTCGCCCCGGGGTCAGGATCAATGCCCTGCCGGACCCCGGCGGTCCCCCGGATAGGGGACACCCGATCCGACACCCCGTCCCCATCACCCGAACCACATCTCCCACAACACCGCATAGCGGCCCTGCGACGCCAGCAACTCGGCGTGGCTCCCCTCCTCGACGATCCGCCCCTTCGCCATCACCACGATCCGGTCACAGACCGCCGCCTGCGACAACCGGTGCGCCACCACCAGGGCCGAGCGCCCCCGCAGCACCGCCTCCGCGACCTCCTCCAGCCACTGGGCGTCCGCGCTGCCCGCCTCCGCCGTCGCCTCGTCCAGCACGACCACCTCCGGCCCCGCCAGGTGCACCCTGGCCGGTGCCAGGCACTGCGCCATCGCCGACGACAACGCATGCCGACCCGCCCCGAGCCGGGTCTCCAACCCGTCCGGGCACTCCCGCAGCAGCACCTCCGCCCCGATCTCCCGGAGCCCTGCGACGATCCCCGTATCATCGCAGCCGGGTGCCGCCAGCGTGAGGGTCTCCCGCAGCGTCCCCTCGAACGCGTGTCCCTGCTGGGCCACCGACAGCACCCGGTCTCCCGGCGCCGCCACCCGGCTCGTCCCCGATCCGGGCCGCAGGATGCCTCCCACGGTGAGAGCCAGTGTCGACTTCCCCGACCCCGTCACCCGACGAGCAACCATCTCGCCGCCGGCACCCTGCAGCAGTGGCGCACCAGGAACCGACTGGTGCAGGCCCTCGGGATGCTCCGGGCCGGGGTCCTGATCGACGTGGCCGCGCACCGCGTCGGCTACCACGACCCGAGTGCGTTCCGCCGCGCCTTCAAAGCCCATTTCGGTGTGGCACCGAGCCGACATGCGGCGATCACGACTCCCCGAATTGAGTGAGTGAGGACTCACTCATACACTTGGCGACGTGATGTCCCGCGCCACCCCCATGCCTCCCGACGAGCGACGGGCGACCCTGATCGCCGTCACCCACCGCCTCATCCTCGACCACGGGCACGACGTCACCACCAGGCAGGTCGCCGAGGCCGCAGGGGTCGCCGAGGGCACCGTGTTCCGGGTCTTCCCCACCCGCGACGACCTCATCGTCGCCACCATCACCGATACGCTGTCCGGGCCCCGGCTGGCCACGCTCCTGGCGGACCTGCCCGAGGCCCACACCCTCGACGACACCGTCGAGGGCTGCATCGTCGCCATCGCCGACTACGCCCGCACCAACATGCAGCTGCTCAAGCATCCCGGGACCTTCCAGGACCCCAGCCCGCGCGACACCACGGCCTGCACGCCCTGGCAGACGTGGCGTGACCGCATCGCGGACCTCAAGGCCTGGATCCGCCGTCGCCTCACCCCGTTCGGGACCGAACTGGTCCCCACCCCCGCCGAGTTCGCCCACATCGTGCTCACCCTGGCGCTCGGGCACGCCCACAGCGACCACGGCCCCGACCAGCCCTCCCCGGCGATGCTGACCCGCCTCGCCCTCGACGGCGCCCGCCGCAAGGAGTCCTGATGCTGACACGTCTGATCAGACTGATCCTGACCTACCTCAGACCACACTGGGGTTCGCTCACCGCTGTGCTGGTGCTCCAGGTGATCGCGACGGCGATGGCGCTGTACCTGCCCACCCTCAACGCCCGGATCATCGACGAGGGCGTGATCGTCGGCGACGTCCCCGCCATCTGGCGCTCCGGCACCCTGATGCTGGTGTTCTCACTCGTCCAGGCGGTGGCCCAGATCACGGCCATCTGGTTCGGGGTCCGGATCGCGATGCGCATCTCCCGCGACCTGCGCGCGGACGTCTTCGACCGCTCACTCGACTTCTCCACCACCGAGGTGCGCCACTTCGGCGCGTCCTCACTGCTGACCCGCACCACCAATGACGTCCAGCAGATCCAGAGCATCGTGCAGACCAGCCTCACCATGCTCGTCGGTGCCCCCATCACGATGGTCGGCGGGTTCGTCATGGCGTGGCGCGAGGACCCCGGGATGTCCTGGATCATCGGGGTGGGGGTCGTGGTGCTGGGTGTGGCCCTGACCACCCTGGTACTGCAGGTCGCCCCGCTGTTCCAACGGTTGCAGACCAGTCTCGACGGCCTGAACCGGGTGCTGCGTGAGCAGATCACCGGCATCCGGGTGGTACGTGCCTTCGTCCGGGAGGAGTACGAGGCCGCCCGTTTCGACCGGGCCAACACCGCCCTCCACGACGTCTCCTTGAGGGCCGCCCGCCTCATGGTGCTGCTGTTCCCACTGGCGTTCCTCGTGATGAACCTCTCCCAGGTGGCGGTGATCTGGTTCGGCGGGCACCGCGTCGACGGCGGTGACATCCAGATCGGACAGCTGATGGCCTTCCTGTCCTACCTCATGCAGATCCTGATCTCGGTGATGATGTCGACGATGCTGGTGTTCATGGCGCCGCGCGCCGCGGTCTCCGCCGACCGCATCCTCCAGGTGCTGGAGACCGTCCCGAGCATCGCGGCACCGACCACCCCGGTGACACCGTCGCAGCTGAGCGGGGTCGTCGAGTTCCGTGACGTCACCTTCGCCTACCCCGGTGCCGCGGAGCCGGTGCTGGACCGCATCAGTTTCCGCCTGGAGCCGGGCCGCACCACCGCCGTCATCGGCTCGACGGGCTCCGGCAAGTCGACGCTGACCAACCTCATCCCGCGCCTGTTCGACGTGACCTCCGGACAGGTGCTCCTCGACGGCGTGGACGTGCGCGACCACGACCCTGACACCCTGTGGGCGCGGATCGCCCTGGTGCCACAGCGGCCCTACCTGTTCTCCGGCACCGTCGCCTCGAACCTGCGCCACGGCAACCCCGAGGCCACAAAGGAGCAGATGTGGGAGGCGCTCGGCATCGCCCAGGCCGCGGATTTCGTCGCCGACCTCGACGGTGGTCTGGAGGCCCCGATCTCGCAGGGCGGGACGAATGTCTCGGGCGGTCAGCGGCAACGCCTGTCGATCGCCCGCGCCCTGGTCAAGGATGCGGCCGTCAACGTCTTCGACGACTCCTTCTCCGCCCTCGACGTCGTCACCGACGCCCGGCTGCGTGCAGCCCTGGCCCCGGCGACGGCGGACCGCGCCACGCTCATCGTGGCGCAACGGGTGGCGACCATCCGCGACGCCGACGAGATCCTCGTGCTGGAGCACGGCCGGATCGTCGGACGCGGCACCCACGACGAACTGCTGGCCGACAACCCCACCTACCAGGAGATCGTCGAGAGTCAGCTGGGCATCCAGGAGGCGGCATGAGCAGCCCTGTCATCGCGAAACAACGCCCCAAGCACGGCCCGGGCCGGATCCAGAACGGCCCCGGCGGCCCGAGCGGCACGGGTGAGACCGCGGCCAGTCTCGGTCCGTCGCTGCGGCGGCTGCTGCGGCAGTTGCGTCCCCAACGGGTCGTGGTCGGCATCGCGGTCGCCTTGTCGGTGGCCTCGGTGGTGCTGTCCACGCTCGGCCCGAAGATCCTGGGGCACGCCACGGATCTGCTGCTGGCGGGCATCATCGGCAAGAACACCCCCGCCGGGATCACCAGGGAGCAGGCCATCGAGGCGGCCGAGGGGTCCGGCATGGGCGACATGCTGCGACGCGTCGACTTCACCCCGGGGCAGGGCATCGACTTCCACGCCATCGGCCTGGTCGCGCTGATCGTCGTCGGCGTCCACGTGATCGCCGGGATCGCCGCGTACCTCAGCAGTTTCCTGTTGATCGGGGCGGCGCAGCGGTCGGTGAAGCAGTTGCGCACCCAGGTGGCGGCGAAGCTGGAGCGGCTGCCGTTGTCGTACTTCGACCGGCAGCCCCGCGGTGAGCTGCTGAGCCGCACCACCAACGACATCGACAACATCCAGCAGACCTTCCAGCAGACCCTGCCCCAGTTCCTCAACTCGCTGCTGACGGTGCTGGGTGTGCTGCTGATGATGCTCTGGATCTCGTGGCCACTGGCGCTGGTGACCATCGTGTCCATCCCGTTGTCGATGGTGGTGGTGCCGTTGATCATGAAGCGCTCGCAGAAGCACTTCGCGGCGATGTGGCAGGCGACCGGAGAGCTGAACTCCGAGGCCGAGGAGGCCTACACCGGGCACTCGCTGGTGAAGGTGTTCGGCCGCAAGGCCGAGGTGGCGGCCAGTTTCCACGCCCGCAACGAGGAGCTGTACCGCTCGTCGTTCGGGGCGCAGTTCCTCTCCGCCGCCCTGATGCCCGTGATGTTCCTCGTCGGGAACCTCAACTACGTGGTGGTCGCGGTGTTCGGTGGCCTGCAGGTGGCATCGGGTGGGATGAACATCGGCGACGTGCAGGCCTTCATCCAGTACTCGCGGCAGTTCACCCAGCCGTTGACGCAGTTGGCGTCGTTGATGAACATCCTGCAGTCGGGGGTGGCCTCGGCGGAGCGGGTCTTCGAGCTGCTGGACGCCGAGGAGATGACCCCGGAGCCCGGAGGGGGGATGCAGGTGGAGCGCGGCGAGGTGGTCTTCGACCATGTGTCGTTCTCGTACTCACCGGGCAGGCCGCTGATCCGCGACCTGAACCTGGCGGTGCAGCCCGGTCAGACGGTGGCGATCGTCGGTCCGACGGGGGCGGGCAAGACCACGCTGGTGAACCTGCTGATGCGGTTCTACGACCTGGATGCGGGCCGGATCCTGCTGGACGGGGTGGACATCGCCACCGTCGACCGGGCGAGACTTCGGGCTGACATCGGGATGGTGCTGCAGGACACGTGGCTGTTCGGCGGCACGATCCGCGAGAACATCGCGTACGGCAGACCGGGCGCGAGCGAGGAAGAGATCCTGGCGGCGGCGAAGGCGGCCTTCGTCGACCGGTTCGTGCACTCCCTGCCGGAGGGCTACGACACGGTGATCGACGAGGAGGGCAGCAACGTCTCCGCGGGCGAGAAGCAGCTCATCACCATCGCCAGGGCGTTCCTGTCGGAGCCTGCGCTGCTGATCCTGGATGAGGCCACCTCGTCGGTGGACACCCGCACCGAGCTGCTGCTGCAGCAGGCCATGTCGGCGCTCCGGACGGGACGCACGTCGTTCGTGATCGCGCACCGGCTGTCCACCATCAAGGACGCGGACCTGATCCTGGTGATGGCCGACGGTGACATCGTCGAGCAGGGCACCCACGACGACCTGCTGGCCGCGAAGGGCCGCTACTTCGAGCTGTACCAGTCGCAGTTCGACGAGGCGGAGGAGTGATCGAACCTTTCGGCGGCTCCACACGTTGGGCAGGTGAGGGCAACGCAGCCCCGTGCTCACGGAAGGAGTCACTGAGATGTGTCGGAGAACTCTGTCGGCGACGGCGACCATCGTGGTCCTGCTGGGGATGGTCGCCACACCCCACTGGGCACTGGCCGATGACAATCCGTGCGACCCTGCCAACGGCAGGTACATCTGCGACGGCAGCGAGGACCAGCCCGAGGGTGACCGCCACCCCTGGAGACCCCCGAAGCTGCCGGACACCGGAGTGGCCGACCTCCCCGGCATCGTGCTGACACCCTGAGGGCTGTTCGGGGAAGCGATTGAGACGCCCTTGACCGGAGGGCTCGCTGTTCCCTGAACAAGCCTCCCTGGTCCGTGGGAGCCCTCCACGCATCGGACTGACACCCTGCCGGGAGCCTTCCACTCCACCCTGCACCCACCTCCACCCATCAACCTTGCCACCTCCACCCTGTGGTTTCGCCTGCCTTGTGACGGGTTTGCCTGCCTTGAGGAGGAAACGCCTGCCCAAAATCGAATTGCCTGCCCAATAAGACAGGCAATTCCGAACAAGACAGGCGAGCTGAAGTCAGGACAGGCGAACCGCACCCAAGACAGGCAAATCCGAACAAGGCAGGCGAACCGCATCCAAGACAGGCGAGCCGGTGGGGACGGTTGCCCGGGCACCCACACGCCCACGAGTTGATGCGCTGCCGGACTCCCGCGAAGCGCAGTTGGCCTCCTCCTTGACCGAGACGGGATAATGGCCCTCGGATGAGGGAGGTGAGCGATGAGTGACCAGGAGATGTACCTGGCGGTCCTCATCGCCTGCGGGGTCCTCCTCGCCGGGGTGGTGGCGGTGCGCGTCTCGTCGCGCAGTTCGATGCCCGGTCTGCTGCTCTACCTGGGGATCGGGCTCATCATCGGGGAGGCCGGGTTCGGCATCCGGTTCGACGACGCCCGCCTGGCCTACAACATCTCCGTCCTGCTGGTGGCGGTCCTGCTGTTCGACGGCGGCTTCACCACCCGCTGGTCCGAGTTCAGACCCGTCGCGTGGAAATCGGGACTGCTCGGCACGGTCGGGGTGCTGGTCTCCATCGCCGTCGCCGCCACCGTCGCGGTGCTGGTGCTCGGCGTGGACGTGCGCACCGGCATCCTGCTGGCCGCGATGGTCTCCTCCACCGACGCGGCCGCCGTGTTCGCGATCCTTCGACGCCTACCGCTGAAGGCCCGGGTCCGCACCACCCTGGAGGGCGAGTCGGGGGTCAACGACCCCCCGGCCATCATCATCGTCACCGTCGTGGTCTCGGACGCCTGGGACCAGATGGACATCCCGTCGATGATCACGACGGGGTTGTTCCAGCTGGCCGCAGGAGCCGTCGTCGGGCTGGTGATCGCCAGGATCGGGCAGTCGCTGCTGCACCGGATCTCCCTGCCGAGCGCCGGACTGTACCCGCTGGCGACTCTGGCCATCGCACTCACCGCCTACTCCACGGCAGGAACCCTGCAGGCCTCCGGGCTGCTCGCGGCGTACGTGGCGGGGCTGTGGCTCGGCAACCAGGCCCTGCCCCACCACGCCTCCACCGAAGGCTTCACCGAATCCCTCGGCTGGCTGTCCCAGATCATGCTGTTCGTGCTGCTGGGTCTGCTCGCCTCCCCGAAGGAACTGCCCGCCGCGATCATCCCCGCGCTGGTCATCGGCTCAGCCCTGATGTTCCTGGCCCGCCCCATCTCCGTCGCGGTGTGCCTGGCCCCCTTCCGGGAGAGGTTCCGGACCCAGGTCTTCATCTCCGCCGCCGGGATGCGCGGGGCGGTGCCCATCATGCTGGCGACGATCCCGCTCACCCAGAACCTGCCGGGTGCCACCCGGATGTTCCACGTCATCTTCCTGCTGGTGGCGACCTTCACCCTGATCCAGGCCCCGCTGCTGCCGAAACTCGCCCGCTGGGCCGGTGTGCTGGATGCGATCTCCCCACAGGCCCTGGCCTTCGACTCCTCCCCGCTCGAGGGGATCAACGCCTCCCTGGTGCAGTTCACGGTGCCGAGGAAGGGTCAGCTGGTGGGGATGTGGTGCACCGATCTGCGGCTGCCCCACGGCGCGGTGCTGTCGATGGTGGTGCGGGACAAACAGATCATCGTCCCGGACTCCGAACTCCGCATCCAGGGCGGCGACCACCTGCTCATGGCGGTCGAGTCAGGGCTGGTGGAGCTGGTCCAGGCCCGCCTCACCCTGCTCAACCAGCACGGCCCACTCGCCCGGTGGCTGATCTCCGGCCGCAACCGCCGTCGGCTCCTCGGTGACGAGTGAACCATCCATGTCATCGGAGCGATGATGCACCCTCATCACTCCGACGTTGCATGGAAGGCAGACGACCGTGGCCACACGGGAAGAGGCCAGATGGGGGTCCATCGGCGACGCGGTACCCGCCACCACCGGGCAGTCTGCTCGACCTCCTCACCATGACCGAGCGGAGGAGACCTCGGCCAGCTGGTAGACCATGTTCCCCCAACCGACGCTGAGCCGCCCGGTCACCTGACGACCGGCCCGGGCGAACAGGTCCCGCCACTGGGCATCGGTGCGCATCCCCGGCCTGCCGAGCGCGAACTCGATGAGCCCGTGCCCCAGGTCATGCGCATCGTCCTCGTCGTGCTCGCTCGCGACATCGGTGAACACGAACACCGCGCCAGGGGCCCGCCCCAGGATGTGCAGGGCATCCGCATCCGGCACCTCGTCCAGCACTCCGAGCAGCAGCACCGCGTCGAAACCCTCCGGGATGCCGAGCGGACTGCCCGGGACGGGGGTCACCCGCGGATGATCGACCTGCATCACCTCCAACTGGCTGGGGGCCGCCAGCACCGCGACCTCGAGGTCGTCACGGGCCGCGACCAGCGCCGTCGCCACGACCCCGGCCGCGGCACCGGAGATCAGCAGCCGCCCGATCCCGGCGAGCAGGGGACTCGACGCGAGGGTCGCGGCGTAGTAGCCGGCCTCCTCCTCCGCGACCATCACCCGGGAACTCGCCAGTTCCCGCGACGGTTCACCACCGAACCACCGCTCGGGGTCCCCCACCCCGGTGCGCACCGCCGCCAGCAACGACAGCAGCCCCGCCAGTTCGTCGTGGGCGATCGCCCAGTCCAGGTTCGTCATCGCACGCGAGTAGTCGTCGGTGAGCAGATCACCCATCCCGGTCAGCCCGTACCCGCTGTCCTGGTGCTCCAGCAGCCCGACGGCGGCCAGGTAGCCCGCCAGCAGGGCCACCCCACGCGGGTCACACCCGATCCGCCGCGCGAGGACCTCCACCGGCAGCGGCCCGTCCGTCAGGGCGTCGAACACACCCACGGTGACCCCGACCCGCACCGCGAACCCGGGAACCAGGTCGCACAGCTCATCCAGCTCGTGCTCGTCGCTCCCCTCCGGCTGCGGGATCGCCGGGTCCTCGACCGAGGCCACGACCTTCGTCCGCCGCCAGTACCCGGTCACCTCCACCGCGTCGCGCCCCAGCTGCTTCTCGTTGCGCAACCAGCGTCGGATCGGGGTGAGGGTCAGCGTCTCCCCCGCCACCCAGGCGAACACCGATCCCGGCCACCAGTCGGCTGCCCGGATCGCGTCGAACAGCAGGTCCGTCGTGCCGGGGGCCGCGCCGTGGCGGCTCAGCCACGTCACCTCGACCCCGTCGGGCACCACCAGGTCCTGCCGGTGCGAGTCCTCGGCGACCTCGATGAACACCTGGCCCCTGGCCCCGTCGGGCCACTGCTCCAGCCACCGGCCGATCGCGGGCAGCGCCGTCTCATCACCCGCCACCAAGGTCCAGTCCACCCCCTCGGGGTGTCCCGCCGACGACTTCGGACCTGCGACGTGGATGCGCTCGCCCGGCTGCACCCGGCCGGCCCAGGTGGAGGCCACCCCGACGCCGTGCCGCACGAAGTCGACGTCCACCTCACCCGCCACCGGGTCGAACCGGCGCACGGTGTAGGTGCGGAACCACAGCTTCTCGTCGTGGGGCCACACCAGCCGCCCGTCACCCTGGGTCGGCAGCAGGGGTTCGGTCAGGTCGGGGTGGGTGAAGAACAGCTTGAACTCGTCGTCGAACCCGTCGGAGCGGAACGCCCCCACCTCGAACCCGTTGTCGGCGACGTGCGCCGTGAGGCCCTCACCGCCGAGGGTGACGCGTCGCATCCCCGGGGTGACGTCGCTGACCCGCAACACCTCGAGTTCGCGGATGTGGATGGGGTAGATGTCGATGCTTCGCAGTGAATGTGCCATGTCAGTCCTCACGTGTCGTGTCGTGGTCGGTGTCGAGGGGGACGACGGTCGGGGAACCCGTGACGGGATCGGGGACCACCAGGCACTCCAGCCCGAAGACCTCCCCCACGAGGTCGGCGGTCAGCACCTCGTCAGGCGCCCCGGTGGCGACCACCGCACCGTCGTGCATGACGATGAGGTGGTCGGCGTAGCGGGCCGCCTGGTTGAGGTCGTGCAGCACCACCACGACGGTGTGTCCGTCGCGGTGGAGCCGCCGGAACAGGCCCAGCAGCTCGTACTGGTGGGCGATGTCGAGGAAGGTGGTGGGCTCGTCCAGCAGCAGCAGTCTCGTGCGTTGCGCCAGGAGCATCGCCACCCACACCCGTTGCCGCTGCCCGCCGGAGAGTTCGTCGACGAGTCGGCCGGACAGGTCCGTGGTGCGGGTCGCGGCCAGGGCCTGGGCGACGGCGGTCTCGTCGTCGGGTCCCCACTGCCGCAGCCATCCCTGGTGCGGGAACCGGCCGCGGGCGACCAGGTTGGCGACCCGGATGCCGTCGGGCGCGATGGAGCTCTGCGGCAGCAGCCCCAATCGTCTGGCCACCTCCTTCGCCGGGTGGCTGCGGATGTTGGCACCGTCGAGGATGATGCTGCCGCTGCTCGGTCTCAGCACCCGCGCCAGGGCCCGCAGCAGCGTCGACTTGCCGCACGCGTTCGGCCCGATGATGGCGGTGAACGAGTCGGCCGGGATCTCGACGTCCAGGTCGCGGGCCACGACGTGGTCGTCGTAGCCGATGGTGGCTCGTCGCGCCGCGAGTCGGGTCATGGTCACAGTCCCCTCCGAGTCTGTTGCACCAGCAGGACGATGAAGTAGCAACCACCCAGGCACACCGTCACCAGGCCGACGGGGATGGCCCGGCCGATCATCCCGAGTGCCACGGAGCAGCAGTGGGCCAGGCTGAGCAGCGCCGCCCCCGTGCAGGCGGAGGCGCTGAGGGCGACGCTGGGGGTACGGGCCAGGCGTCGCGCCATCTGCGGGGCGGCCAGGGCGATGAATCCGATGGGGCCGGCGGCGGCGGTGACGACGGCGGTGGTCGCGACCCCGAGGACGATCAGCAGGAACCGGTCCCGGGTGAGCCGCACCCCGTGGGCGACGGCGGCGTCGTCGCCGAGTTCCTGCTGCCTGAGCGACGGTGCCAGCAGCGCCACCGCGCCTGTCAGCAGGACGGCGAGGATGATGACGGGGGTGATGGTGACCCAGCTGGAACGGCTGAGGGTACCCGCGGCCCAGAACCCGACGGACATCGCGTCGCTCACATCGGCACGGGTGATGAGGTGGGAGTTGACCGAGCCCAGCATCGCGGACAGGGCGATGCCGACGATGATGAGCCGGAACCCGAGCAGGCCACGCCTGAAGGCCAGCGCGTGGACCAGCAGTGCGGCGACGAGGCCACCCAGGATGGAGACCGCCGCGATACCCCAGTGGTCGCGGATCCGGAACACCAGCATCGCCACCAGCACCGCGGTGTGGGCCCCGGCGTCGAAGCCGATGATGTCGGGGGAGCCCAGCGGGTTGCGGGTCAACGACTGGAAGATCGCCCCACCCAACCCGAGCAGTGCCCCGAGGACCAGGGCGGCCAGGGCGATGGGGAGTCGCCATTCCACCACGACGAGCCGGGTGAACTCGTCACCGCCACCGGTTGCGACGGTGACCACCTCAGCGGGGGTGACGGGGAACTCCCCCAGCCCCATCGCGAGCACGACGAGCATCACGGCCGAGGTGGCGAGCCCCAGGTTCACCCCGGCACTGCGCAGCGCGAACCGTTGCCCGGCGAGGGTGCGGTGGGCGTAGCCGAAGTCGATCACAGGCCACTCACCCTCCGCCGTCGGACCAGGACGATGAGCACCGGGGCACCGAGGATGGCGGTCACGATGCCGACCTGCAGCTCACCGCTGGGCACGATGACGCGGCCGAGCACGTCGGAGAGCACCACGAGGACGGGGGCCGACAGTGCGGAGCAGGCCAGCACCCAGCGCTGGTCGGGGCCGGTGAACCACCTGACCACGTGCGGCACCATCAGCCCGACGAAACCGATGCCGCCGGTCAACGCGGTGGCGGTCCCGGCGAGGAGGGTCACCGCGACGACGCCGAGCACCGCACCCAGGGCCACGCCCGCCAGCACGAGGGTGACGGGGGAGGCATCGAGGCGGCCACCGCTGCCGATGAGGTGCACCAGAACCGTCGTCACCAGGGCACCGGCCATCGCCCACCACATGAAGGCGGTGTGACCGGCGGCCCCGAAGCAGGCCACGCCCAGGGTGACGGCGAATCCGGCGCCGGCGTTGACCCCGAGGATGCCGGTGTCGGCCAGGGGGTTGCGGGTGATGGCCTGGATGAGGGCCCCGGCGATCCCGTAGGCGATGCCGACGACGACCGCCAGCACGGTCCTGGGCACCCGGAGGCTCCACACGATGACCGATGCCTGGGAGTCGTCGGGGTGGATGAGGCCCCGCCAGGTCTCGCCCAGGGGATGCATGGTGGAACCGACCATGAGGCTGAGCAGCAGCGAGAGCAGCAGGGCGGCGAGGATGAGCAGCAGCCCGAGGCCGCGACGCACCCGGGGCGCGTCCTGTCCTGCCATCCGTTGACCTTTCCCTGTCCGACCACCGGCCTTCCAAGTTAGCCTTCCCTTACCCGGAAGGTCGTGCAGGATCCGTCACGAAGCAGGTACTTTCCGCCTGCTCCACGCCTCGCGCCAGGCACCGTGCGCCCCCGCGCCTTCTTTCCCGTCCCGTTTTCTCACCGTCGCCACGAGCACGAATCGCGGGTGAAAGACGCCGGGCCCGTCGACGTTGAGCGGGCTTTTTGCCCACGGTTCGTGCTGTCCCCTTCCCTTTTGTCGCTGGTCGAGCCGAGACCGGAGCTTGCTGGAGGCCGTGTCGAGACCTCTGGCACATGGTGCTGGGACGTGAGGCGGGAGGAAGCCTCGTCGAGGTCCTCGTCGTGGGCACGAATCGCAGGTGAGGACGGCAGGACCCCGCCGGGTTCCACGACCAGGCAGAACGGCGATTCACGACCAGGGAGGACGCGGGGTGGACGTGAGAGAAGGGGTGGAGCCGTCGAGCGAGGGTGCCCGACTCACCGGACGTGGCTGGGCGGAGCGCTCGCCGGAAGCGCTGGCACGGGGTCGCGGGATCTGCCACGATGACCGGGTGAACCTCGCCGAGATCTTCGCCGCCGACCCGCCACCGACCTCCGAGAAGGACCTCCACGACCTCATCCTCGCCCGGCTCGACGCGATGTCCGCCGAGCGCACCGCCGTCGTCCAGGCGCTGAAGAAGGCCCTCCTCGACGACTCCGACGCCCGACCCACCTGGCACCAGGCCACACCACGCCGGGAGTGGCACCAGCCCGGCCCCTTCCCGATCGGTTCCCCTCACGAGGGCGACGGCTGGGGCGTGGTGCTGCTCATCGAACTCGGCGCGACCCCGGCCCAGGTGGTGAAGGCCATCGGTCGGCTCTCCTCCAGGTACGGCAGCGAGCGGCTCCGGCCCGACAGCGTCGCCGAGGCCCTCACCGCGCAGCCCCGCGACTGGGCGGAGCGGTTCGTCGCGAGTGCCGCCACGAAGAGCGCCCCGGCCGACGCGTGCTGGGCGGCCGACCTCCTCATCGAGCACCACCACCTCCCCCTGCCGGAATCCCCGACGTTGTGGATCAACTGGCTGAGGGACGTGCCGGTCCCCGGCCCGGGTTACCGCTGGCAGGAGCGCCTCCTCATGGCCTGCCGCCTGCCCGACGCGCTGCAGAACACCCACGACGGCAGCATCGACGAGCTGGCCCCGCGCATCCGCGAGGCCCTGGGCGACGACCTCCGGGGCGACGAACTCGTCGTGGCTCTCCTGGCGGTCATCGAACGTGGCGAGTTCCACGCCTGGCAGCGCAACGCGGTGGACTGGATCGCCGGGCTCGGCCTCACCGACCTCGTGGCCCGGCACAAGGGGATCGCCATCCCGGCCGTCCACAACGCCCGCACCAAGGCGCTGACCTTCCTCGTCACCCAGCTGCTCAAGGCGGAGCTGACGGATCCGGAGCTGACGGAGGTCGCGTTGGCGGTGCTGTCGGGCACCAGCAAACCGCTGCGCCGCACACTCCTCGCCGCCTGCGCCCGCATCACCCGACCCAGCGACGAACTGGTCGCGATGGTCGACGTCGCCGCAGCCGACGACGACCCCGGCATCGCCCAGGCCGGGAAGGACCTCCTGGCCGCCTGGGGCCGTGACGCGACGGCGACCGTCGTCCACGGGCTGTGGCGGGAACCCACCGGGGCCGCCCCCGAGCCACCCGCCTGGCAACCACGGGTGCTCGACGAGCCGTCCCTCCACGAGACCCTCCTCGGCATCACGTGGAGCCTCGACCCCGAGCCCTCGGAGTTCCGGCTGGCCGAGCTCGTCATCACCGCCGCCGCACGCGGCCGTGACGTCGTCGTCGACGCCATCCGCGCCGACATCGAAAGTCCCAGCAGCATCAACCTGTCCCTCTTGAGATTGCTGTGGCTGTGGGCCAACGACCACCTGGCGAACCCCCTCGAAAGCGACCGCCCCGGCGACCCCCACACCAGCTATCCCCTCGGGGAGCTCAACAACCAGCGGGTGCTCTCCCTGCTGGACGGCCTCGGCCGGGTCCCGACGGTCCTGTCCACCCCGGACGAGGCGATGATGCGGCTGTCCTGGCAGGCTCTCCAGGACCGCGTCGCCCAGTACCGCGACGCCGACTGCGCGGCCCTGGCAGCGGATGTCGCGGTGACGCTGGGGAGGCTCGACCCTCAGGCCGCCCCCGCCGACCTCTCCCCCTTCTCCCTGCCCATCGAGGGCGTGGACTCCGGCCTCGACGAGGTGCTCGCCGCCTGGCTGACCACCCCCGCAGCTCCCCCCAGCCTCGAGATCCAGGACCCTCCCCAGGAGGATGCGCGCCCCCGCCTGGTGGCCCGCGGGAACGAGGCGACGACCCACCGCCTGCTCGGGCTTTCCACCGCCTGGGACGAGGACTACGACTCCGGACACAGCGGGGCCAGCGGTGAGGAGGACTGGACCCTGGCGCTCATGCCGCACCATCTCCATCGCCCGGAGACCAACATCGTGGCCGAGAACCACGGGTTCTGGCCGGCGTTCGTGGGGACGTTCGTCAGCGTCGCCGAGGTGTCGTCGCGCTTCTCTCCCCTGCTCAGCTTCGCCGCGCTCTCCACCGCGTCGGACATTCCTGCCGATCAGCGTGCGTTCATGGCGCGGGCGCTCCTCGAGGCGTGGGACCGGGGCGCGGTCACGGCCGACGACCTGGTCCGGGCCCTCGACCACGACCTGCGCGACGGCTGGCCGCTGTCCCCGGCGAAACTCGCAGCCACGTGCCGGCAGGTCGCCGAGCTCGGCGGGCTGGCGCTGGTGTGGCCGCTGCTCGTGGCCGTCGCGGAGGAGGTCGCCGGGGCGGAGAAACTGACGGCCGCCGTCGGCACCGTGCTGGAGATCGTCCTCGCCCTCCTACCCGAGGTCCAGGCCGCCGGGGTTCCGGTCGCCCTGCCCACCGTCGCCACGCTCGCCGCCCGCAAGGGCAAGTCCAAGGCCATCGCCGCCGCCCAGGCCCTCACGAAGGCCCTCCGATGAGCACCTGGCGGACCGAGCGGTTCACCCAGCTGCTCGACGAGACCACGTGGCGCGACCTCCCCGAGCGACTCGCCACCCTCGACGACGAGCGTGCGGGTGCCGCCCGGGGCCTGCCGAAGGCGCTCCCCGCCTTACGGAAGGCCGTTGACAGGTCCGGACGTCCCGACCGGGGACTGAATCTGCTCCTGGCCGTCGTCCACCTCGACGGCACGGTGCAGCAGGCGATCACGTCCACCTCGTCGTGGTGGTTCCTCAGGCTCTCCCCCGAGCAGCTGGAGCTGGTGCGTCGCGAGTTGGCGGCGCGGGGCAAGGACTGGGTGGCCGCCTTCGTCGAGGTGGCCCTCGACGAGATCGCGTTCAACCCGCCCTTCGTCCGGGACCTGCTGGCCGACGTCGGCCTGCCGCAACCGCACCACCCGGGCCTCCTCATCGACCCCGGCTTTCAGGCCGACTGGCCCAGCCCCGGCCGCGCCTGGGAACGCAACTTCCTTGCCACCTGCTCCTTCCCCGATCTGTTGACCACACCGTGGTCAGCCACGAGGACGCAGGCGGAGTACCACGATCAGATCCGGCACCGTCTCGCGGAGCTGCGGCAGGTCGAGCCCTGGGACGACGAGACGCTGGCCGCCGCGCTCGTCGAGGCGCTGGGCCGCGACAAGGATCCGCGTCCCGCCATCACCTGGTTGGACCTGCTGGACCTCGGGCACCTGCTGGGCCCGCACCTCGATCGGCTGCTGACGCTGCTGCCGCAGCTGTCCGGGGCTCCCGCCACCTGGCTGCGCACCACGCTGCTCGGTCTGGAGCTCGACGACGACCAGGTCAGCGTCCTGGCACTCGACACCCTCGTCAGACGCGAGAAGGGGCCGAAACTCGCGGTGCTGGAGCGCCTCCGCTCCCTGTCCTCCCCGACGGCGGACCTGACCGGAACCGTCGCCGCCCTCCTCGACGACCGATCCCCCGACGTGCAGCGGGCCGCGCAGGCGCTGCTCGAGTCCTGGCAGGAGCCGGCGCCGACGACACCGGCACCGGAGCTGTGGCGCGCGCCGTCGGGACCTCCCGCGGTCGTCGCGGCCGCCGAGAACCCGGAGCTCCCGATCCTGCTGCAGGGGCTCTGCGCCTATCCCCACCCGTTCCCCGTCGAGGTGGACCGGGTCCTCGACGCGCTGGTCGCCGCCGCCGACGACGACGGCGCCGAGCAGGTTTCCGCCTTGGTCAGGCGGGAGTTCGACGGGCGCCGTGCCAGGCATCCGCTGTGGACGGTCCTGGACCACTGGAGCCGGGGCCGCGACCCGATGGCCGGGCTGCGGCTCGGCCCGTTCCAGCAGGTGGCGGCGCTGCGTGCGGCTGACGTCGTGGCACGGCTGGGGCGGATCCCCCGCCTGCTGTCGACGACCCACGCGGATCGGCCGTGGCTGGAGATCGGGGAGGTCGCCGCGCGGGCCCGTGATTGGGCGGAGGCCGGGGAGCCCCTGATCCGCTCGGATGTCGCCGTCGCCCTGTCCCGGCTGGACCCCAGGGAGCCGGGCGAGTGCCCGGCGGTTCCTCTCGACGGCGGGGGCAGCCTCGCTGACGCCGTCGCCCTGTGGCGGGCCGACGGCTGGGAGGCGGCGGAGCGCAGTCTCGTCCCCGAGTGGGCCGGTTATGCGCCACCCACCCATTTCGGTTTCGAGGGGGAGGCGGTGTGGCTGTGTCCGGCGCGACTCGGCCCCGTCATCCGGCGGATCGACACCGATCTGGGTCAGGACCGGACCGGGGAGGCCGCCGAGCGGTGCGCGAGGGCGGTGGATCTGGCCCGCCCCGTCACGGGGGCGCTGGCCGGGTGTGCGCTGCGGGTGGCGGCAGCCGTGCCCACCGGGCTGCGGGAACTCGTCGCGGCGGCCCTGCTCACGGCCTGGGATGAGGAACGTCTCGACGGGGCGAGCCTGGCCGCCGCCTGGCCGGGCGACGGCTCGCTGCCGGTGGCGCGGATCGTCTGGCTGCTGACCCGGATCGCGGACGAGGGCGGGCTGGCCGGGGTGTGGCCGCTCATGGCGGTGATGGCGGAGCAGGTCGCGGGGGCTGACCGGCTCCCACCGGGCGCCGCGCCCCTGCTGGAACTGGTGGCCCGCCTGGCCCCGTCGGTCCCGGAACCGACGGAGCTGCCGAAGGTCGCGGCACTGGCTGCCAGTGGCGCCAGGTCGAAGTCGGCGGCAGCGGCCCGGGCGATCGTCAAGGCACTTCGGTGACCCCTTGGCCGCCTGAGCGGTACCGGCAGCTCGCCTCGTCGGGGACCAGCGACGAGTTGATGGCCACCATCGAGGCCCTGGGGCCGGAGGAACGACGGGCTGCATCCGCTGGCCTTGACACTGCCATCCCCGCACTCGCCGATTCCCTGCGTGAGGGGACCTGGCTCAGTCCGCTGCTCGTCGTGCTGCTGCTCGATGGGTCTCCCCGGCAGTTCCTTCGGATTCTCGCGCGGGGTGGTCATTGGCTCGCCTGGGAAGTTCGCCACCATCCTGAACAGTTGGCTGTCCTCGCTCGCGTCGCTGTGTCCCGAGGGGCCACGTGGGGAGCTGGGTGCGTCGCCGACTCAGGACGACGCCATGACTCACATCACGTGGTTCTCCTCGACGAGCTGATCGTGGCCCACGACCTCGCGCTGCCCGTGCGCTCCAGTTTCTGGCGGGCCTGGCTGGGCACGAGGGAGCTGGCCGTGCCACGTCCACAGCGACGTTGGCAGGAGCACTACCTCACTGCTTGTCGCCATCCCGAAGCCTTCTCACAACTGCCACAGGAACCTTCCTTGGCTTCGATCATCGCTGAGGCGCTCGCGGCCCTCCATGCTGTCGAGCCCGTCGATCATTCGAGACTGGAGGCAGCAACCGATGAGGTTCTCAGCATGGTGCGACGACGAGACGCCCGACAGTTCGCCCTGACCTGGCGGAAGGCATTGACCACCTGGAGGAGCAGACCCTTCGGGCCGGGGAGGAGCGACTGACGTCTGCAAGGTGCACGCCCCGGGGCGAAGTCGGCGGCGGCCAGGGCGATCGTCAATGCTCTCGCCAGGCGTGTTTGACAGATACCATTGACAACCGTAAGATAGGAAACAATAGTCCCCCCGCTGCCTCTCTCCTTCCACGGTGATGCACCCTGCGGGGGTCCTTCTCTGTTGAGGGCTCATCCATGACGGTTCCACCATTCCTCACCACAGACCAGCAGGTTGAGGTTTAGTCAAAATGTGTTCTTGTAGAAGTGGAGTGCGAGTACCGTGGTGATTGTTTCGGTGAGTGTTTTGAAGGGTCTGCGGTAGTCCGTGTGGAGGATTCTCCAGGTTTTGAGGTTGGCGATGGCTCGTTCGATCTTGTGGCGTATCGTGTTGACTGATTTGTTGAAGTTCTTTTCTTCTTCGGTGTGTTGGTGGTTCGGTTGCGCTCGGACGGGGGTGATCATGCCGAGTCCGATGTATCCCTTGTCCCCGATGAGTTGTCCCGGGGTGATGTGGTCGAGCAGACCGGTTGCTCTGAGGGCTTTCGTGTCATGGGTGCGTCCGGGCATCGGGTCGGAGACGAAAGCGAGGCGCCCTGTCAGGTCGCATGCGACCTGGACGTTGACCCCAGTGGTCTTGTGCTTGCCGGAGAACAGTTCTGGCATGCTGCGCCATGACCAGGTCGGCAGCAGGGTACCGTCGATGATGAGTGGTTCGGTGGGGTCGAGGTCCTCGACCGTGGGGGTGTGGTCGGTCAGGATCTGACCGAGGATCGGGGTCAAGGACACGATGTTGCGAGAGACCGTCTTCTGCGACACACCGAACTGGTCAGCGATCGATGCCTGGGTGCGGTTGGAACGCAGGTAGATCAGGACCACGACAACACAGTCACGCAGACTCAACACTCGTTTCCTTCCCACCCGGGAGGCAGGCACCTCCACCACCTCATCAACACGTGCGACGATGTCATCGATCTGCTCGTCATGGAAACCTGTGCTAGAGTACATGTGAAGGCTCAACTTTCTATTGACTGTGTTGCTACTGTCAATTGTTCCGGAAGTTGAGCCTTCCTCACGTACATGACACGCGTAATTCTTCAATTCATCTTCACATTTTGACTAAGCCTCCAAGTCCGACAAGCCCCCTTGGTTGATGCAGTCCTGGGCGAGGTCCTGGACACTTTGTTGGAAATCCACGTCGGGCTCGGAGGCATTCACAGTCAGCTCGACCGGCGAGAATCGATGAAGTGGCACATCCCCGTCAGATTGGACCTTTTTCTTGACGTCAACATGAACGAACTTCAACGGCTCCTCGCCTGTGAATTCGACACCGACCCGGATGTCATACTCACCGCCGCCGGTCGCGGCCGCCGTCTCGCGCACCAGTGCCATGAGATCTGCAACAGCGCATTCGATGGCCGTGGCTTGGACCTGCCAGCCTTCCAGGCATACACCTGAAAAAGTGGGATAGCCCCCAACAATGCAGGCGATCGTGACTGATCCGTCGTGGTGGATGCTCGCCCAAGCCTCCTTGAACTTTGAGCCCGCGTTTTTCGCGCTGTTCACAGCGACCCAGCGACGCAACCCTGGGCGTGGATTCAGCTGGTCAACGCTCTCCAACGGGTGAAAGACGCTGCCTACATAAGACTCGGCAAGCCCATGCGCCTTCCCGAGAATACCGCGGGCATCGTCACGCGCGAGACGACTACCGACGCGAGGCAGGCGCGGGTGGGCTACTCCGATCAGCCACGCACGATTCCCTGAGTCTCGCCCAGCCGCTGCTTCTCTGTACAGCACATCAAGGGCCTCTCTGGCATGGCGGCGTTCATCGAAACGCGCGCGATACATCGCCTCAATCTGACGTTCCTTCATCCACACCGTGTCAGCATCGTTCCGAACGGGTGCGCCAAAGCATTCCCCCCTGTATATGAGGTGCGGCACATCGATGCTGGCAGGCACCTCGACGACGACGGCACGTTTCTCTCCTGGGGAACCGAGTCGGATCACGTTCAGGCCGAACACGGGTGGGGTGATCGCAGTGATCGCAGCACTACGAAGCGACCTCTCGTAGTTCTCATCGAACTCTCCCACATCGACGCGCTCAGTCGCCTTCTTCTGCGCCTCCTTCACCCCGAAGACGATGACGCCGCCGCCACTGTTCGCCATGGCTGCAACGTCCTTCGGGAAGTCGCCCTGCTTCAATTTGTCCTGAGGTGGGAGCTTCGACTTCCAATCCAGATCGGCAGTCTCAGACACACCCGTCGCAACCGCCTCATCGAGGAGTTCATCCGTCAACGGACCAGGAGCGCGCCCCAAAACGCGATGAAGGGCAGTGAAACTCATGCCACAAGAATAGCAGTGATCACCCACAATGAACCAACCCAGGGTTCCTGTTACCGTGATGCCCCACGCACCCAGATCGCCACCATTGGGTCAGGACGATCCGACCCCTGTGTTCTTCGCGTCGGCCCTCAGTCGAGGTCGACCATGGCCCAGCCGTTGACCAGGCCCAACGCCACGCCTCCCCCGGGCACCGCGCACACGTCGTGGACCATGTCCTCGTCCTTGCCGCGAACGGGGTAGCTGATGCTGACCGGGTCGAACCAGCGGCCGCTCATCGGGTCGAGGACATGAAGTTCCCGGCCGAAGAGGCAGACCCACCTCCGGGCCCCCTCGGCGTTCGTGCACGGCAGGACCCGCCACAGGTCAGCCGCCGGAGGGTCCACGCTGAGCAGGACCTCCCCGTCGGACAACCGGCGCGCCTGGAACAGGCCGCCATCCACCACCACCGCGACCGACCCGAACCCATCAGCCTCCGCGAGAACGAAGAATCCGGACGCCTCCCATGCCTCCAACGCCTCACCGGCGAGCAGGTTCCGACGTTCCAGACGGCCGCCGCTGTACGTCGCGGCCAGGCAGGGGGCTCCCGCCGCATCGACAAAACCCAGCACCTCCTTCTCCCCGGGCACGAGGGCGTCCTGGTCGAAGTACCTGATTCTCGGCATCACAGGCGAAGTCTATCGATAGGGTTTTCGGGCATCAGTGATGCGTTTTCGGGCAAACATGCCCGAAAACTCCCTGAAATGACATAACGTGACTCGACGGGTCAGGGGTCAACGGGTCGGGGTGGGTGAGGCGGATTCGGCGGCCCCGACGTTCTCCGGGGCGACCAGTTTGTAGCCGCGACCCTTGACGGTGAGCAGGTACCTCGGATGGGCCGGGTCCGGCTCGATCTTGCGCCGCAGGTTGAACACGTGCATGTCGATGGTGCGCTCCAGGGCCGGGCTGTCCATCCCGGCGGCCTCCTCCAGCAGGTGCGACCGCGTGAACACCCGCCCCGGATGCTCCGACAGCGTGATGAGCAACGTCATCTCGCGGCTGGTCAGGGCGACGGGGGCCCCGGCCACCCGCACCTCGTAGCGGTCCAGGTCGATGCGGAGATCACCGATGAGTCGCACCTGCTCGGTCTCGGCACGAGCGGTGCGACGCAGCACCGCCCTGACCCTGGCCATCACCTGACGAGGACTGTACGGCTTGGTGACGTAGTCGTCGGCCCCGAGACTGAAACCGAGCAGCTGATCGGCCTCGGCGGCCCGGGTGCTCAGCACGATCACCGGCACCTCCCCCAGCACCTCCAGCTGCTGCAGCACCTGCCAGCCGTCCACCGTCGGCATCATCACGTCCAGCAGCAGCAGGTCGGGGCGACGCTCCTGGATCCGCTCCAGCGCCTGCGCCCCATCCGTCGCCACGACGACGCGATGCCCCTCGGCCTGCAGATAGGCCTGGAGCAGGTGGGCCTGCTTGTGGTCATCCTCCGCGATGAGTATGTGAGCCATGTGAGTCCTTCGTGGTATCCGGGGCCCCGCCGAGGGGGGCAGGTGACGGGGCCCCGGAAGATCAGTTGTTGCGTGTGTACTCTTCCCAGAATTCAGCGACGACCTGCTCCGTCGCCTCGTCACGACCGTAATCGGTGTACTTCACCCCGTACCGACTGGTCTTGACCTCGCACTCGATGCCGCGTGCCCGCAGATGAGCCGCCAGTGCCTCCTCACCCCGGTTGTTCTCCTCGATCTCCTGCGGGGACATCGGGTTCTTCTCCCACTCGAACTCCTCCATCGCGATCCAGAGATCCACGTCGTCGAGATCCGCATCGACGCTGTGGCCATCCCCCACCTTGATCATCCTGGCCTCGAAACCCAGCGACGTCAGATGGTCGACGAGCGCCTGCACCTCGGCCTTCTCGGTCTCCGGATCGAGCGGGGGCAGGTGATCCGGTTCCTCGTGCTCGACACGCGTCACCTCCCCCTTCTCGACGAGGAAGTCCATCTCCGCGCCCCTCACCTGCGGGACCGCCCCCTTCGGGTCGAGGTAGGTCACCCCGTACCGGCTGCTCAGCACCTCGACCTCGATCCCCCGCGCCCTGAGGTACGCCGCCAGTTCCTCCTCCAGGGCGTTGCACTGCTCGACGCGCGACGCGGGCCAGGGTTCCTTCTCCCACAGGTACTCGTCGATGGCGATCCGTGCCGCGACCCCACCATCGCTGAGGCGGAAGGCGAAGTGGTCCTCCTCATCGGTGACCCTGGCCTCGTGGCCCAGGGAGTTCAGGTGCGCCGCCAGGGCCTCGGCCTCCTCCCGGGTGTCATGGAGCGACCGGTGCCGACACGAGGTCAGGTCCCACCGGGTGTCATCCTCGACCATCGGTGTCGCCGTGACCTCCGGTGCCTCGACCTCGGCGACGGGACTCACCGGAGCGCTGACCTCAGGGGTCGGGACCGTCGACGGGGTGTCCTCGGCCCTCGCCAGGTGGTGCCACACCATCGGGGTCACGACGGCGACGGCAGCGACCGCGACACCTGCCGCTGCCACACGCAGCTGTGTGTTCCTCACTGCCTTTCCTCCGTTCCCGCCCCCCTCCAGGATTCCTGGGGTCCCGCCGGTGAGGGGCAGACGCGACGGGACCCCAGAGACGTCAACTGCCGAACTCGTGGTTCGCCCAGAACTCCTCGACCGCCTCGGCCGTCTCATCCCTGTCGTGGTCGGCGTACTTCAGCCCGTAACGGTTGGTCTTGATCTCGACCTCGAAACCCTTCTTCCGAAGATGGGCCGCCAACGCCTCCGTGTCCCGGTTGTAGGCCTCGATCGCCTCGGGACGGTTCGTGTCCAGCGTCTCGTCCCACTCGAACTCCTCCTTGGCCATGAGGACGTCCACGTCGTCGAGGTCCGCGACGAGCCTGATCCCGAACTCCGTCTCCTCGATCCCGGCCTCGAGCCCCAGCGAGTGCAGGTGATCCACGAGCTCCTGTGTCCTGGCCCGTTCGGCATCCAGCTCGGCCTTCGTCGGGATGAACCAGAACAGGCCGTCCTCGTCGTACTTGCCGCGTCCCTTGGAGATCAGGAACTCCTGCTTCAGGTCCTCCAACGAGGCGGAGCCGGTCTCCACGGGGAATTCCACCCCGTCCTCGGTGGCCTTGATCTCCACCGGGATCCCCTTGCCGACCAGGTGTGCGGCGTACTCCGCCACGGCCGCGTTGTGTGCCTCGAGCTTCGGCCCACTCCACGGTTCCGCCGCCCAACGGGTCATCCAGCGGTACTTCTCGAGGAGCACGTCGAAGTGTTCAGCCCCGGGATCCGCCCCGTCGACGTGGAAGGTGAAGCTGGACTCCCCCACCGTCTTGTCCCGCAGCTCGGCGTTGACACCGTTGGCCCTGAGGTAGGCGACGAGCTCCTCCGCCTCTGCCCGGTTCCGGTAGTGCGGGATCGACATGCCGAGATCCACGATCGCGACCAGGTCCACCTCCTCCTGGACGGCTGTGCTCGACGTGGGGGCCGGTGTGGGTTCCGTGGTGGGGCTCACCGGGGCGCTGATCCTTGGGGTCGAGGTCGTCGACGGGGTGCCCTCGGCCTTGGCGGAGTGGTACCACACCATCGGGATCACCACGGTGACCGTCGCCACGGCGAGACCGGCTGCCGCAAGCCGTACTCCATTCATCACAGCACCTTCCTGTTCTCACCCGCTGTCCCCTTGTGGTCTGCCACTCTTGCACCCCTGCATCAAGACTGGATCAAGACCATGTTTGTCCCCCATCAATTTTCCTGGAACTCCCGGGTGAGGAACAGCAGCCGCTCCGGTCCGCGGTCCTCCCTGCGGATCTCGGCCATGGCTGCCTTCACCCTGAGATCCTTGAGGTCGACGTCCAGGTGTGCCGCGCCGTCGCTGCTGCTCCGCAGATCGGCCCTGACACCCTTGGCCCGCAACCGGGCGACCAGTTCCTCCAGATCCCGGTTCCGTTTCTCGACGTGTTCCGGCGACAACGTCTCATCCCGGTGCTCGAACTCGTGCAGGGCGATGGTCGTCGTCACGTCGTCGAGGTCCATCTCCGCGTACCTCACCCCGTGGGAGCTGGTCTTGACCTCGACCGTGACACCGCGTTGCCTGAGGAAGGCCACCTTCTCCTCCTCCTGTTCGTTGTGCTCCCTGATCTCCTGCGGGCTCATCGGGTCCTGCTCCCAGTCGAGTTCCTCCAGGGCGATCAGGACATCGGCATCACTCCAGTCGACCTCGAGGGCCAGACCACTTCCGACCTCCCTGACCCGCGCCCTCAGACCACGGGAGACCAGGTGGTCGGCGGTGCGTTGCATCTCCTTCCGGGTCTCCTCGTCGTCATGGGGTGGGCTCATGCCGATCTCGCCCCGGATCCGGTGAAGCGCCGCCCTGGCCTCCTCGTCGTCCTCGTCGACGACCACCTCCATGGTTCCATCGGTGATCTCGACGACGTGGGGCACCCCCTGCTCGAGCATCCGCTCGTGGAGGAGCTCCTGTTCGATCCGGGCATGCTCCTCACCGAAGATGGTGCAGGAGTCCTCGTCGGAGATCCTGACGACGTGGTCCACGTCCATCGGTCGGGGATCGGCGTGGGCCGGCCCGACCACGGGCAACGGGCCTGTGACTGCCACGACCACGGCCCCGGCCAGGGCACGACGAAACCTCGACACCGTTGTCTCCTTCCCACTCGAGGTGTGCCTCACCCCATCCCCACCGCCCCGGTCCTGTCAAGACCCGGGAGGGAGGTGAGCACTGACGTCGTCACCCCGGCAGGGGCAGGTCGACGGTGAAGGTGGTCCCCACGCCGGGGGTGGAGGCGACGGCGATGGTGCCGCCCTGGGCCCGGACCAGGGTGTCGGAGATGGCCAGGCCGAGCCCTGTGCGACCACTGTCGCGGTGACGGCTGGGGTCGGCCCGCCAGAACCGTTCGAAGACGTGCGGGAGGTGCTCGGCAGCGATGCCCTCACCGGTGTCGGAGACCTCCAGCCGGACCGCTCCCGGCAGCGTCATCACCCTCACCTCGACCTTCCCACCGGCCGGGGTGTGATGGATGGCGTTGCCGAGCAGGTTGGCCAGCACCTGCCTCAGCCGGGTCTCATCCCCCAGCACCGAGTGGATCCCCTCGGCGACGACCCGCAGCTCGACCCCCGCCGCCCTGGCGACGGGAAGATGCACCGCCACCGTCGCCGTCGCGAGCTCCGCCAGGTCGACCCTGGCCCTCTTGATGGGCAGGGTGCCGGTGTCCGCCAACGCCAGTTCCCTGAGGTCCGTCACGAGGCGCTGCAGGTGGGTGGCCTCCTCGGACAGGGAGCCGATCACCTCGGGGCTGGGTTGGTAGATGCCGTCCTGGATGGCCTCCAGGCCCCCGCCGATGGTCACCAACGGGTTCCCGAGCTCGTGCGCGATGTCCGCGATGAGCTGACGCCGGGCCTGCTCGCTGCGGTCCAGCGACTCGGCCATCGAGTTGAAGGTCTCCGCCAGGGTCCCGATCTCGGTGCGGTCGGGCACCTCGACACGGATCCCACGACCACCTTCACCCAGCTCGGTGGCCGCGGCGGTGAGGGTCCGCAGGGGTTTCACGATCCGTGTGGTCAGGACCAGCCCGGCCACCCCCGCGACGGTGATGATGCAGGTCGCGATGAGCGCGGTCTCCACCGTCGCGAGCCCCTGGAAGCTCAACGGGTCGTGTCCCTCGGAGCCGATGAACAGCTGCACCGGAGGGGCGCTGACATCGCTGCGGTGGGCCTCGATGCACTTGCCGATCGCCTTGACCACCCGCTCGTTGAACACGTCGTCGATGACCGTCGGCCCGGTCCCGGAGTTCACCCACCCGACCTCGCCCAGGGTGGGGGCCAGGCACTGCTGCAGCACATCCATGGTCAACCCCAGCTCGAGGCTGTCGTCCGGGAGGGGCTGCTGCACGGGGAGCAGACAGTTGAGGACACTGGGCCAGTTCTCGTCGCTGATGGGCTCCTTGAACGAGATGTCCGGGGCGTCGTCCCGGTAGCTGACGACGGCATCCGCGTGCAGGGCCACCAGACAGGCACTGATCCTGCCCTTCCGCTCGTCACGACCTTTCTGGTCATCGGTCTTGATGCTGATCACCGTCGGGTTCACCACCACCTCCGAGAACGGGTTGCGTGGGTCGATGACGGCCTGCGGGGACGCGTTGAGTTTTCCGGAGTCGATCCCGAGCAGCTCGTCGGAGTCGACGAAGACCCCCTCCGCCCCGGCGAGGGCGACGCGTTTCCCGTGACGCACGGCCAGGTCCTTCACCACCGGGGCGACATCGTCCCAGGAGTCGTTGGAACTGCCGTAGGTCAACAGGTCCTGGTAGATGACGGCGTCGTCACGCAGCGGCTGCTCGGTCTCCTGCTTCGCGGCCCGCTGCACCGCGAGGGAGACCGTGACGGCGGTGAGCACCACCACGGCGACGACGACGAGCGTGATGAGCGTGACGATCCGGGATCGAACAGTTCGGAACACGGCTCCAGCGTCCCACATCCGGGCAGGGACGGTCCCCTGTCCGTTCCCGGGTCACCCAGGGGTCAGTCCGTCGGGACCACGAGCTTGTAGCCTCGTCCCTTCACCGTCACCAGGTACATCGGATGGGTCGGGTCCGGTTCGATCTTGCGACGCAGGTTGAGCACGTGCATGTCGATGGTGCGTTGCAGGGAGAGGCTGTCGAACCCCGCCACCTCCTGCAGCAGGTACTGACGGGTGAAGACCTTCCCCGGCTGCTCCGCCAGCGCCACCAGCAGCGCCATCTCCCGGCTCGTCAGCTCGACGACCTCACCCGCGACCCGCACCTCGTAGCGCTCCAGGTCGATGCTGATCGGCCCCGCCTGCAGGACCCGTTCCTGCTCCGGCTGCGCGGTACGGCGCAGCACCGCCCTGACCCTCGCCACCACCTGACGGGGGCTGTACGGCTTGGTGACGTAGTCGTCGGCGCCGAGGCTGAACCCGAACAGCTGATCGGACTCCTCACTTCGGGCCGTGAGCACGATGACCGGCACCTCACCGGTCGGCCCCAGCTCCTGCAGCACCTGCCAGCCGTCCACCCGGGGCATCATCACGTCCAGCAGCAGCAGGTCGGGGCGGCGTTCCCGGATGCGTTCCAGCGCCTCCGCACCGTCCGCCGCCACCGTCACCCGGTGGCCCTCCGCCTCCAGGTAGGCCCGCAGCAGGTGGGCCTGTTTCGGGTCGTCCTCCGCGATCAGGATCCGAGACATCCGACTCCTCGCAATGTGTGGTTGGGGCCACCTCCCTCGTCCAACCATAGAGGCTCCGCCGTGGTGGGGAGGTCTCGGCTGGCCGGACGGGCAGGACATCGAGAACCGACCCGGTGAGGCCCTTGTCGCAGGACCTCACCGGGCCGGTTGGGGAAACTCCTCCACCTGCTCGGGGGGGTGGTCTGTGCAGTCACGTGGAGGAGGGGTCACTCACTCCTCGTAGGGCTGGGCCTCGGACGCGAAGAACTCGTTGATCGCCTCCTCCAGCTTCGGGTCGTCCCAGTCCCCGTTGACCATCTTCAGGCCGTGCCGGTCGGTCTCGACGGTGATCGTGAAGCCGCGGGCGGTCAGGTGGTCCGCCAGCCGCTGCTCCTCGGCATTGGCGGCCTCGATCTCGGCCTCGCTCATCGGGTCCTTCTGCCACCAGAAGTCGTCGACGGCATCGAGGATCTTGTCGTTCTCATCGGCGGCGGGGACCTCGACGGTGTTGAACTCGTTGACCACGACCTCGACGTCGAAGCCCCGGGACGCCAGGTACTTCTTCATCTCCTCGGCATCGGCCTTGGCCTGCTTGGCCACTTCCTCCCGGTCCGGCATCTGGCTGTTGTAGAACTCTTCCGTGGCCTTGATGACCTCTTCACTGATGACGTCGAAGACCACCGTCTCCACGCCGTCGACGACTTCCATCCGGTGCTCGATCCCCCGTTCGGTGAGGAACTTGTGGAACGCCTGCTCCTGGTCCTTCAGGTCCGGGGTGGCCACGCTGGCCTCGGCCGGATAGGTGGTGGACTCGGCCCTGGCCACGTCGGCGGTGAACACGGAGCCGGCGACGACGAGGGCGGCACCGAGACCGACGAGAGACTTGCGAATCAGTGACATCTGAATCACCTTCCTGGAGTTCCTGAGGGGCTTTCCCTCGTGTGATCCACCTTGCCCAGTCGTGTGTCAGGAAACTGTCAAGAAGCAGTCAGCTGTCGGTCAGATTTCAGGGAACCTCCTCCGGGGTCAGGGATTCGGGCAGGGTGATCGTGAAGGTCGTCCCCTCCCCCACCGTCGAGGCGACGGTGATGGTGCCGTCGTGGGCCTTGACCAGGGCCTCGGAGATGGCGAGTCCCAGGCCGGTGCGGCCGGCGACGCGGTGTCGGCTCGGGTCGGCACGCCAGAACCGTTCGAAGATGTGGGGGAGCTGCTCGGCGGGAATGCCCTCGCCGGTGTCGGTGATCGCCAGGGTGATGCCCTCTGCCGTCCTGCCGAGACGCAGCGACACCGTCCCGCCGTCGGGGGTGTGGTGGATGGCGTTGCCGAGCAGGTTGGAGATCACCTGCCGCAGCCGCGTGTCGTCGCCGTCCACCCAGTGGTCGGGCGCTGCGGTGGCCTCGAGCGTCACCCCCACCTTCGCCGCGACCGGGATGTGGGCGGTGGCGACGGCGGAGACGACATCGGCCAGGTCGAGGGGGAGTCGTTCGACGGTGAGCCGTCCCGTGTCGGCCAGGGCCAGTTCCCTGAGGTCCGTGACCAGGCGTCTCAGGTGGGTGGTCTCCTCCATCAGGCTGCCGATCACCTCCGGGGTCGGCTCGTAGATCCCGTCCTGGATGGCCTCCAGTCCCCCTCCGAGGGTCACCAGCGGGTTCCTCAGCTCGTGGGCGATGTCGGCCGTCATCTGCCGTCGGGCCTGTTCGCTGCGGGACAGGGACTCGGCCATCGAGTTGAAGGTCTCGGCCAGGGTCCCGACCTCGGTGCGGTCCGGGACCTCGACGCGCACGTCCAGCTCGCCTCGTCCCAGTCGGGTCGCCGCGGACGTGAGGGTGCGCAGCGGTCGGGCGATCCGGGTGGAGAGCACCATCACGGCGATGCCGGCGACGACGATGATGCACCCCACGATGCCCGTGGTCTCGAAGGTCGCCAGTCCTTCGAGACTCAACGGGTCGTGTCCTTCCGAACCGAGGAACAGCTGCACGGCCGGGGCCACCTTGGGGTGGGTCTGCTGGTTGACGCAGTCCAGCCAGGCCCGGGAGACCTGCTGGGTCGATCCTCCCGGTGACGTCGGTGCCGGTTCGGTGATCCCGCGTTCCCGCATGCACCGGTTCAGTGCTTCCTGGTCGATGTTCCAGGTCTGTTCCTCCGAGGGCAGGGGAAGATCCAGCGGGGTCAGGCAGTCGGCGGCCTGATCCCACTGGGTGTCGCTCAGCCCTGCTTCCTCGGACAGGAGCACATCCGTCAGTCCGGTCTCCTGGAGGACCGTCTCGTGGGGAATCCGGTGGGAGTCGAGGCAGGCGAGGCTCGCCTGGACGCGTTCCGCATGGACCCGACGGTCCTCCTCGGTGAGCTCGACGGGAGCATCGTCGGCCAGGTCGTAGTCGATGGGGAAGACCGCCGGGTCCTTGGGGTTGATGATCCCCTCCGGGTCGGGTCGCAGGGGTGCAGGTTGCCGGCCGAGCAGTTCGTCGGAGTCGACGATGAGCTGTCCCGCCGGGCTCTTCAACGCGATGCGTCGGTCGTACTGGGTGGCCAGTCTCTCCACGAGCGGCCCGACATCGGCCCAGGAGCTGTGCTGGATGCCGTGTTCCAGCAGGCTCTGGAAGATGATGGCGTCATGGTTGAGGGTCTGGACCGCCTCCTGCCGGGCCGCCCGTTGGACGGCGAGGGAGACCACGACGGCGGTCAGCACCACCGAGGTGACGACCACCAGTGCGGTCAGGACGACGATTCGGGCCCGAACGGTGCGGAACATGCCTACCTCCTCGGACAGCCTGCCACAGTCGCTGTCAAAAACCTGTCAAGTCGGCTCCGCCGACGTGGAGCAGCACCGCCCGCACGACCCCGAGCACGATGCGGGGGACGACCGGCCCAGGACGACGGCGACGGTGTTCCTCCTTCCCCGCAGGTCGAGCCGAGGGTGCCCGGGACGTCGAGACCCCGCGGGGGTCCGCAGGCCCCGTCACCTGGTCCCGACACGGGCCGTCCGCGCCGTGGCCGGATTCTTGTCGGGGCGGCACGCTACATTCATCCCCACCACATCCCCGATCGGAGGAAGCCCATGTCAGCGTGGCCCCACCAGCGGTACCAGGACCTTGCCGCCGGTTCCCTGACCGAGATGATCGACGCGGTCGCCGCCCTGTCCGCCGAGGAGCGGGCCGCCGCAGCGGCCGGGGCGGGCCGGGCCACGGCCCGGATGGACAAGGAGGCGACGGACCGCGACCAGAGGGTGGCCGTCATCGTGTTGGCCGTGGCGCTGGGGGTCACCCCGTCGCAGTTCCTCAAACTGATCAGTCCATCGGGCTCCTGGCTGCTGTACGACGTCGTCAACCACCGGTGCAACCGCGACCCCTTCCTGCGGGCCGCCGTCGCCCTCGGCCCCGGGTGGGCGGCCGAGCTGGTGGAGCGCTGTCCCCGCCGGGTGACCGGGTACCTGGCGGACCTGCTGCTGGAACTGGTCGTCGCGCACGACCTCCCGATGCCCACCCAGGCAGCCATCTGGGAGTCCTGGGTCAACGACGACGACCTGTCGCTGCCCCGCCCCGGACGCCGCTGGGTGGAGCAGTTCCTCGCCGCGTGCCAGGCCCCGGACGCCTTCGTCCAGTTCCACACCGACAAGGACTGGCACCGGGAGCAGGTCGCGCAGGGGATCGCCGAGGTCCGGGCCGTGGAGGAGGTCGACGACGTCGCCCTGGCCGAGGCACTGACGAGCGTCATCGAGCGTGGTGACCGGCCAGGCGCCCAACGGGCCGCCCTGCACTGGTCCGAGGCCCTGGGAGTGTCGCTGGTCACCGACCCGGACCGGATCATCGCGGCCCTGCCCCTGGCCGACGGCACGGTGGTCAAGGCCGTGCTGCCCGAGCTGCTCACCCCGGAGCTGCCCGCCGCGCAGCTGGACGCACTCGCCGTCGCGGTGCTGCCCCGCAAGGAGAAGGGCAACCGCCGCACCGTGCTGAAGGCCCTGGACCGGCTGGAGTCCCCTTCGCAGGAGCTCCGCGAGACCCTGGCCCAGCTGACCGGCAACCCCGATGTGGCCACCGCGAGACTCGCCACCGGCCTCCTCGAGCGCTGGGGGGATGTCGCTGCACCCAGCACGCTGGGGTTGTGGCGCGGTCCCGCCCTGCCCGCACCTGCCGCGTGCACGCTCGGGAGGGTGCTCGACGAGCCGTCGGCCCGGGAGCTGGTGGCCCGGCTGGACAACGCGCGCGAACCCGACCCGAACCTCCACGAGGAGGCCCTGGCGAGCCTCGTGCTGACCGGGCGGGAGATCGGTGCGGAGGCCACCCGCGGGCTGTTCTCGTCGATGGGACCGATGGGACCGGCGGACCTGCTGCGGCAGTGCCTGTACGCGTGGGCGACCGGCAGGCCACCGAGACCCAAGACCACCCCGCTGAGCGAGCTGGTGGCCCGCCGCCACCGCGAGGTGCTGGACGGTGTGGGCACCCTGCCCTGCGTGCTGTCGACCCCCACCCACGAGGGGTTGCGGATCGACGGTGAGGTGCTCGCCGCGCGGCTGGGCGCCCATCGCGACGCGGGGGTGCAGCCGTCTGCCGCCGACCTGCTGGTGGCGCTCAGTCGGGTCACCGGTGACCTTCCCCGTCTGGAGCTCACCGGTGCGGCCGCAACCGCCGTCGATGCGTGGCGGGACCAGCCCGTGACGGCGGCCCACCTCGACTTCCGCCCCTCCACCACCATCACCGATCCCGCCCGTCGGATGATCGTCGAGGGGCAGGAGCCCGCAGGGGCGAGGGAGCTCGGCATCGACGACGGCTGGACGCGTCCCTTCACCGGGATCAACGTCGGGGCGCACGGCTGGGAGCTCGCGATCCGGCTGCTGCCCTCCTGCCCGGCCCGGCCCGCCGTCGGGGTGCTGGGCATGCTGGCCTTCTCCACCACCCCACCGGTGGGTCGGCTGGCGGAGGTGATCGACGCGGCGCGCCCCGTCGATGCGGTGACCGCGTTCGCGGCCCTGGCGCTGGCGGGCGAGTGCGCCACTGGTCAGTTGCCGCCACTGGCCGCAGCACTGCTGGACGCGTGGGAGGAGGGCAGGCTGAGCCCACAGACACTGCACGACGCCTGGGACGACATCTGGGTCCACGAGTGGGAGCCGGACCGGGCGAAGGTCGCAGCACTGCTGGGTCTGCTGGCCGAGGAGGGCGCGCTGCAGCTGGTGTGGCCGCTGCTGGTGCGGATCGCGGAGCAGCGGGCCGGGACCCCGAGACTGCCCCGGGACACGGGAGCGGTGCTGGAGGTGCTGAACCACCGCCTGCCGGAGGTCCCGGAGGTCGCGGCACTGCCGAACATCCGGGCCCTGGCGGCGGGCAAGGGCAGGTCGAAGGCCCACCAGTTGGCGCGGGAGATCGTCGGGAAGCTGTGACGACGGGGGCTCCCGCCCTGCCTCACGCCACCGGGTGGCGGCGCGAGGAGTGGCGGGAGCCCCCGTCGGATCGATCAGAGGTAGTGCCGCTGATCGGCCTTCTTGCCCTCGTACCACTGGCGCGCCTGCTGGGTGGAGGAGATCCTGGAGGTCTCGGAGACCGGGACGTCCCACCAGCTGGACCCGGGCGGGTTCGGGCCGTACAGATCCGTCTCGATGTGGATCATCACCGGCACGTCCCCGGCCACGGCCTCGGCGTAGGCCTCACGGAACTCGGCGATGCTCTCCACCCGCAGCACCTTCAGCCCCCACGACTCCGCGTTCGCCGCGATGTCCACCGGCAGCAGCTCACCGTCGGCGTTGTGCGGGGTGTCCCCGGTGCGGTAGCGGGTGCCGAAGCGCTGCGACCCGTGGCTCTCCGACAACGCCCCGATCGAGGCGAAGCCGTGGTTCTGCAGCAGCACGTAGATCACCTTGAGGCGCTCCTGCACGACGGTGGCCAACTCCATCGGCAGCATCTGGTAGGTGCCGTCCCCGACGATCGCGACGACCTCCGCGTCGGGCCGGGCCAGCTTCACCCCCATCGCCGCCGGGATCTCGTATCCCATGCAGGAGAACGCGTACTCGACGTGGTACTGCTCCGGGGTGGAGGCCTGCCACAGGCACTGCAGATCACCCGGCATGGACCCGGCCGCGTTGATGACCACGTCCGTGGGCCCCATCAGCTCGTTGAGCGCCCCGAACACCTCCGTCTGGGCGGGCAGCGGGGTCTGACCGCGCTGGTAGCACTCCGTCGTGGCCTCCTGCCAGGCCTGCTTCAGCTCCGCGACCCGACGGCTGTGGTCCTCGTCGACGCGGTATCCCTCCAGTGCCCGGCCCAGCTGCTCCAGGCCGTCACGCGCATCGGCGACGACCATCTCAGCCGAGTGCTTCGCCGCGTCGAAGGCCGCCACGTTGATGTTGACGAACCGCACGTGAGGGTTCTTGAACTGGGTGTGGGAGGCGGTGGTGAAGTCCGAGTAGCGGGTCCCGATGCCGATCACGACGTCGGCCTCGTCGGCCAGCGCGTTGGCCGAGGCCGCCCCCGTCGACCCGACCCCACCGACGGCGCACGGATGGTCGTGGTTGATGGCCCCCTTGCCCGCCTGGGTGTCGGCGACGGGGATGCCGGTCGCGGTGGCGAAGTCCCGCAGCTGCTGCGACGCCCCGGCGTAGATGGTGCCGCCGCCGGAGACGATGAGTGGCTTCCTCGCCTCCTTGATGATCGCAGCCGCGCGTTCGATGGCGGCCCCCTCGGCGGGTGGGCGGCGCACGTGCCACACCCGACGCGCGAACAGCTCCTCGGGCCAGTCGTGGGCCTCCGCCTGGACGTCCTGCGGCAACGCGATGGTCACGGCCCCGGTGTCGACGGGGTCGGTCAGCACCCTCAGCCCCGCCATGAGCGACGGGATCAGCTGCTCGGGCCGTTCGATGCGGTCGAAGAACCGGGAGACGGGCCGGAAGCAGTCGGTGGCCGCCGTCATCGGCGAGACCGGGTCCTCCACCTGCTGCAGCACCGGGTCGGGGTGGCGGGTGGCGAACTGGTCGGAGGGGAACAGCAGCACCGGCAGCCGGTTCGTCGTGGCCAGGGCCGCCCCCGTGACCATGTTGAGGGAGCCGGGCCCGATGGAGGCGGTGCACATCCAGGTGCTCAGCCGGTTCGTGGTCTTCGCGAACGCCGCCGCCGCGTTGACCATGCCCTGCTCGTTGCGGGGCATGATGTAGCGCATGCGGCCGCCGTCGGGCCCGGGATCGAGGTCGTTCTGCAGCAGTGCCTGCCCGATCCCTGCGACGTTGCCGTGCCCGAAGATGCCGAAGGCACCCGCGATGAGGCGCTGCTCCACGCCGTCGCGTTCGCTGTACTGGTTGACCAGGAACCGGATGATGGCCTGGCCGACGGTGAGTCTCACGGTGTTCATGGATGTCCTTGCCGTTGTTGCGTCAGTTGTTCAGCGGGGTCATGGGAAGCCTGGGGTCGACCTGCTGGGTCTCCCAGGTGCCGCGGATCCAGGTGTGGGCGGGGTCGTCGGTCATGAGCCAGGTGGCGTCCTCCGCGGGGCCGGCCATCACGTTGAGGTAGTAGAGGTCGTAGCCGGGGGCCGCGACGGAGGGGCCGTGGTAGCCGTGCGGCATGATGACCACGTCCCGCGAGTGCACCTCGGCGCACACGTCGATGGGATGGCCCGACGGGTAGATCCGCTGGAGCGCGAAGCCCGGGGTGTCGTTGACGCCGCGCACCTCGTAGTAGTAGATCTCCTCCAGCACCCGTTCGACGTCGTTGTGCTCGTCGTGCTTGTGGGGCGGGTAGCTGGACCAGTTGCCGCCCGGGGTGAGCACCTCGCACACCAGCAGGTGGGAGGTCTCCAGGTCGTTGCCGAGGGCGTAGTTGTTGACCTGACGGGAGCAGTTCCCGGCCCCACGCAGCGTCGTGACGACCTCGCTGGCCGGGCAGTACCTCACCGGGAGGTCGCGGGTGGCCTTGGACGCGGGCAGCGCGAACCGACCGCCCTCCTCGCTGCGGATGGTGAAGTTCTGACCGCGGGGGATGTACAGGTGGTCGGTGATGGCGCTCCACACCTCGTCGCGACCCTGCAGCCGGTGGGTGTGGCCGTCGACCTCGACGGTGCAGCCGCCTGTCAGGGGCAGCACCAGCAGCTCGGCCTCACCGGAGGTGACCTCCTGCTGCCCACCCGCAGGCAGGGCCAGCACCCGGATGGAGCACCACTCCCAGCCGGCACGCTCGACGCTGACATCGGTCTCGAACTGGCCGTGGGCGGTGCTCCCGGCCTTGATGACATGGGTGTCGTTGTCCATCCTGTTTCCTTCCAGAGGGGGTCTCAGCGGTGCACCCGACTGACGACGGGTCGTACCTGGGGGTTGCTGTCCATGAGGCGTTCCACCTCGTCGGCCCGGGGCATCGCGGTGGAGCACTCGAGGCGGGAGGCGACGATGGCGCCGGCCGCCGAGGCGAAGGCGATGGTCTCGGCCAACCCCCAGCCGTGCAGCAGACCGTGGCACACGGCCCCACCGAAGCCGTCGCCGGCTCCCAGACCGTTGCAGACCTGCACGTTCGTGGCGGGGACGTGGACCCGTTCGTCGACGGTGCGGGCGAGGGTTCCCATCAGGCCCTGCTTGACGATGGCGATGCGGACGCCGCGTTCCAGCAGGGCGCAGGCCGCGGCGTCGGGCTCCTCCTCACCCACGGCGATGCGGCACTCCTCCAGGTTCCCGATCGCCACGTCGACGTGGTCGAGGGCGGCGTGGACCTGCTCGGTGGCCTTCTCCTCACTCGCCCAGAACCGGGGTCGGTGGTCGAGGTCCAGCACGGTCCAGCCGTGGCCGTCCCGTCGTCGGAGTGCCTCGTGGTGGGCGCTGCGGGAGGGTTCGACGGACAGGCCGCTGAGGGTGAGCCACAGGATGCGGGCCGTCGCGGCCTCGGCGGGCAGGTCGTCGATGCTGATCTCCAGGTCCGGGGTGGTGGGTTGGCGGTAGAAGAACAGGGGGAAGTTGTCGGGTGGGAAGACCTCACAGAAGGTGACCGGGGTGTTGAAACGAGGGTTGACCACGACGTGGCTGGCGTCGACGCCGAGGCGGGTCATCTCGGCCTGGACGAAGCGACCGAAGGGGTCGTCGCCCACTCCGGTGACGGTGCAGGCGGTGTGGCCGAGGCGGGCCGCGGCGACGGCGACGTTGGTGGCTGATCCGCCGAGGAACTTGCCGAAACGGGTGACGTCCTCCAGGCGGGTGTTCATCTCCAGTGGGTAGAGGTCGACGCCACACCGACCGATGGTGCACACATCGATGACTGGCTCATCCACGGCGATGACTCCTTGGGGCTGGGACCGTTCCCCAAGTCTGCCCTTGGTCACCTCCTCAGTCAACCAATGTCCTGACAAATCTGCAGGTATGGCGTTACCATGATGACGTGACAGCGCCATATGGTCGGGAGGGCTCCTGACCATCGACACAGTGAGGAGTCAGCGTGGACCGCACGTATGAACCCGAGATCTCCTTGGACCGTGACTCCCAGGTGCCGCTCTACCAGCAGATCGCCGAGCCCATCGAGGCCGCCATCCTCTCCGGTGCCCTGCCCGCCGGGGCGATGATCGAGGACGAGGTGTCGATGGCAGCGCGGCTGGATGTCGCCCGACCGACGGCCAGGCGGGCGTTGCAGGAACTGGCGTCGCGGGGGTTGTTGACCAGACGGCGTGGCGTCGGCACCCGCGTCACCCCACCGCACGTGCACCGTCCCATGAAGCTGTCCTCCCTCAACGACGACCTCTCGGAGGCCGGTTTCACCCCGACCACGAAGGTGCTGGAGTACACGGTGCGGGAGTCGTCGCCGTCGGAGGCGGAACAGCTGGGCATCGCCCGGGGGGAGGGGCTGTTGGCGATCCGGCGGCTGCGCTACGCGGACAGTCATCCGCTGGCGCTGTTGACCAATTTCATCCCGCTGGACATCGCCCCGACGTGGCAGGAACTGGGTGACCACGGTCTCTACCGTTGCTTCGCGATGCGGGGCGTGGAGGTGACCTCGGCCCGTCAGGTGATCGGTGCACGTGGCGCGACGGAGGAGGAGGCCGAGGCCCTGGGCGAGCCGATGGGCGCACCGTTGCTCACGATGGAGCGGACCGGGCACGCCACCTCGGGCCGGATCATCGAGGTCGGCACCCACGTCTACCGCCCGTCGCTGTACTCGTTCCACTTCTCACTGTTCACGTCCTGACGAGCACGAAGTGTCGTCCTGTCCTCGTGGCAGCGGGCGTCGGCGGGGTGGTCGAGCGTGATGTCCCGAGCACGCAACAGAGGCGAAAACGATCAGGACGTCAGCAGGCGATGCTGCCGTTCGTGATCCGCAGTTCGTGCCGGGTGGGATGGGGACGCTGGCATCGGCACGTCATGCAGGCATCCCGCCAGTTCGTGCCCGGCGCACCACGCCCGCCTCGCGGCTCGAACGGCGGATCGTGGTTCAGAGCAGAACTCAGCGTTCCCGGTTCCCGGGGTAGCCGACGTCGATCCTGAGGCTCTTGATCGACTCGTCGACCATGGCCTCGGCGGCCGCGTCACCTTCACCGAAGCAGTAGGTGGCCTCGTAGTAGTAGCCGTTCTTGCCCAGGACCATGGCCACCGTGCAGGCGAACCGGTCGATGCCCGGGAACTCCTGCCGGGTGTCCTCGGTGGCAGGTTCCACCCAGGTCAGTGACGTGGCCTCGCGGGCCCCCTGAACCGTGATCGGCTGCCTGGCAACACTCCAGCCCTTCTCCTCGAGCGCCTTGCTCGTCTTGGCGGCGAGGTCATCGACCCCTGCGAAGTCAAGGCCCTCTCCCACCTGGTTGTCACCCATCCAGGAGAACACCACCAACGCATCGACCCCCTCCGGGTGGAACCGGAGATCCCAGGACAGGCTCTTCTTCTGCGGACTGTCATGGCCGCTGCCAGGGGGCAGGACGAAGCCCAGACCGGAGTAGTCGAAGCTGACGGCGCCATCCGCAGTCTCGGTCCTGGTGATCTCCATGCTGGTGACGGTGTTCGAGGAGGAACTGCTCGGCCTGCTGCTCGGGGAGGCGCTGCCAGGAGCCGTCGAACTGCTCGACCCATCTGCGGCCGGGGTGGCGGCCGCTGACGTCTCCACCGCAGGGGCAGGCTCCGGGCTGCTCGGAGCACAGGACACGACGGCACACAGGGTCACAACTCCCAGCAGGACAGTTCCACGTCGTCTGTTCACGGCAGTCTCCAATCATTGAAGTTCCCGCGACGCTAACATCCGGCGAGGTCACCGCGTCAGAATGCGAGCACGAACTTGCGGGTTGCTTGCATGACCCAGGCGATGAAACGTTCCAAGGCAAAGCAGAACGGCGATTCGTGCCCACGGGTGGTCGGGTCCGGAGCCAACACGTCCCACCCCTGGCCGAGCCGGACCGTGAACGCAGTGAACAGTCCGAGTCGAGACCCCGATCACGGTCCTTGCGGAACAGGGGATGAGAACAGGTCCACAGCCATGTTGAAAGCACCCTCACCGACATCTCCGATACGGTCTCCGATCGATTTGTCATCTCCTGTCGGGATGCTCATGGCCACCCCGACAGCCAACCCGACCACCAGTCCAACTGCGGTTCCACCGACGGGGAGGGCGGAGCCGATCGCGGCACCGGCGACTGCGGACACCAGGATCTGGGACCCGCCCCGCGCAGCAGCCGTCCCTGCTGCATGGGCGAATCTCTCATCATCGGAGAGCTCGGGCCTCTCCTCCTTGAGTCTCTGGTCCGCCTGTTCGTATTCCGAATGCAGGAGAAGGGCAGTACCGGCAGCCCCAAGAGCTCGCCCCAGACCACGACCCACACTCGACGCCGCGGTCCTGTGATTCATGCGACCCTCTGTCGTGTGGCCAGTGGTGTCACTGTGGACCCTGTTGGTGACACCGCCGTGGCGTTCGACCATGTTCGGCGGAGTGACGAAAGAGCCCTTCAGATTCCTCCTGAAACGCTCCAGGTAGGATCCGTTCTTCACATTGTCAGTCTCGATCAGACGCCGCCAGTCCATTCGATGGTGCCGATCGACGTAACGATTCCGAGGTCGCACACGTCTCGGAATCGTCTCGCCATTGGGGCCGGTGTCGTAGTGTCGAATCGTGGTCGTGCAGGTGTCAACGACCCACGCGGCTGCAGCGGCCTTCAGGCCCGCCATCCCGACATTGACACCGAAGCTCGCGAGGAAGTCCAGCCAGGCGGCGGAGTCCTCGGAGGGCAGACCGTCCTCACTGATCCCGTTCAGCAGGTCATTGCACTTGTCGATGGCTTCCTCGTACCTCTTGACGAGGTCATCGATGCGTTGCTGCAGATCCCTCCCCTGCTCCTGCCTCGCCCGCTCCTCCTCAGCAGCTGCTTCAGGGGTGCCCGGCTCATCGGATGCAGATCTGGTGTAGCTGTTGTACGCTTCAGCCTCCTGCTCGAGGGCGGGTATGTACGTGCGCAGCACACCGATCTCCCCACCGAACACCGTCAAGGCCCCAGCGACGAAAGTCGTGGAATTCTGGACACTCGCCGCCGAGACGTCAGCTGGGTGATTGAGCGCCGCATAGAGATTCTCGGCACTTTCTGTCCAGTAGTGCGCACTGAGTTCCCTCCAGATGTTGCGTGCAGCGCCGACCGCCTCGAAGAACTCACCTCCGGCTGCCTGCAGATTCGAGGCCCCATCGTGTATCGCATCGGGATCTGGCCAATCCTTGAGCCCCTCTGCGTTGATTCTCATACGCGCTTCCCATCCGTGATCCTGAACTCGTCGAGCTCGAAGGCCTCCCGCTCGAATCGCCGGACATTTCCTTCCATCTCGGCATTCGCCTGCACATGGACACCGAGGATGCTCCTTCCGGCAGAAACCGCGTTGTCGATCTGGGTTTCAGCCCCAGTCATGCTCCTGGTGATGACCCTGTTGTACAACGCATTCAATCGGGAGCCGATCTTTGCACTCTTCCCGATGCAGGCATTGCCCACCTCGTCCACACTGGAAGAGACCTTGTGGTGGACATCCTTCACTTCGTCATTCTGCATCTCCACCCGAGAAAGCACGGCATGGCAGGCAGAGTTTTCAATCCGCCAATTTCCTACACCCATCTCATTCCTCTCCTTCCTTCACCATTGCTTCGATCACTGTCCACCAGAACGGTTCTGATGGGTCCTGTTCGATGAGGATCGTGTTGTCCAGTCGGGATCCGTCCCGGACCATCGCGTCGCCCCGGGTCCGGGTGTGGACCCAGGTGAGGATGCTGCCGTTCGGCCCTGACAAGGAGGTGAGCTGCCAGTCCTCGGTCAGGAACTCGGCGGCGTCGCCGTCGTGGCCCTCCGGGACCACGCCGTGGTCGGCCTTGGCGCGGAACACCCCCTCCTCCAGTTCGAGCCTCACCTCCATCGGCCACGACAAGGTGAGTCCTGCCCAGGACAGGACCAGCCGGAACAGGTCGTTCGACGGGCAGAAACCCAGCAGGCTGTGCCCCTCCTGCTCCGGGTGGGGGATGACGAAGACGGCACTGGGGTCGGTGAACCAGAACCTGACAGCATTGCGCCCAGGCCCCGCGAACGAAATCTTCCGGGACTGGCCGCTGAGGATGTGGTCGACGTACCAGAACCCGTCCGGGGTGAGGTTCCCCGTGTCGTCGACGATCCCACCGGCGGCCAGCTCCTGTCTGACCTCTCCCGTGACCGGCGCGAACACCCGATTGGCCGCATTGGCCAGGAAGTGCTCCGCCGTCTGGTTGCTGAGCACGATCGGTGGGGCCTGGAGCACCAGCTCCGTCGGCGGTGCTCCGGAGAGCTGCTCCCGCGGCACCCCATCCCTCGCCGTCGCCCACTCGTCCAGCTCCGCCGCCGCGACCTCCGTCATGCCCAGCGGTTTCATCCGCTCCCCGCTGGGCAGCGGGCGGAGTGTGTCGAGCATGGCGTGGTACCCGTCCCCCGGGCTCCACCCCACCAGCGGCACGGTCACGGTGAGCTCCGCCACCACCTCGTCCACGACGGCGATCTCCTGCATGCCCAGCACACTCAGCACGTTGCCGTGCAGCGCCTCCAGCTGGAGGGGCAGCAGGAACCAGAGGCGACGGTGTTCGACGTCGTGACGCACCAGTGCCTGCACGCCCAGGGGCAGCGTGCCCGGCAGCAGGTTCTCCGACGCGCGGAGCCTGGCCTGGCTGACCGCCGCGAGGGCATCACCGGTGTCCTCGATGCGGGACTCCCGCAGCACCGCGTTGGGCGCGAACCCCAGCACCGGGGTCGGCGAGGCCGCGATGACGTGACCGGGCCGGTGCGTGCTCTCCCAGTCGTCGGGGACATCGAAGCAGAAGGTCATTCCCTTCAGTTGCATCTCTCCTCCTCAGGTCCAGGGGTCCGGGTCACCTGCCCCAGGCGTCGAGCAGGTCGTCGCCGATGTCCGCCACGTTTGAATAGGTCGCATTGGTGTTGAGGGAGGTCACCATCACCACTCCGCGGTGGATCTCGGTGACGCAGGCCGTCGAGTCGGTGCCGTTGGCCTTGACGACACCGCAGGTCCAGATGTCCATCTTCTCCGCCTTCTTCATCTGTTCCACGTGCCGCTTCATCTCGTCCACCTCGGTCAGGTAGTGGACGGTGATGTGGCGCGACCCGGTTCCGGAGTAGATGACGAAGGCGGAACTGCCGGGGTCCTCGGTCGCCTTGAAATCGCCGAACTCCTGCGGGAGCGAGGGAGCCTCACCACCGCCGTCGTCGCCACGTCGTCGTTGATCGGGCTGCTCCTGGCCGCCCTGCTCAGCACCCGGGGTCTGCTCCCGCGCGCTCTCCTGCCCACCGGGCGGAGTGTTTCCCCCAGGTGGGGTCGTCCTCTGCTCCTCGGGTGGTTCGCTGGGTTGCCGTGCCGACGGCGTGGTCTCCACCGGAGCCGGGGACGTCTCCTCGGTGGGGGTCGCGACGGTGACCGGTTCCAGTGGAACCGTCGCCGCCTGCTGGTTCTGCGTGATGATCAACCACACCCCGCCACCGACGACCGCGACGATGGCCACCACCAGGGCGATGATGATCCCGGTGCTGCTCCTGCGCTGCAGCGGACCGTGGTACTGGGGATGATTCGGATCGATCATGGTCATTCGTCTCCCGTCACTTCCACACCGCCATCAGACTGTCGCCGATGCCCGCGATGTCCTGGGGGCTGTAGTTGTCGGCAACTGCTCCGAGAAAGACGACCCCTTCGTAGGCAGGACCACCACATGCCACAGTGTCTGTCTGCCCTTCCTTCTTCTGCGTGAAGCAGCTCCAGTCACCGATGGGGCGGGCCCCGTCAAGCTCGAGTTCGTCGAAGGTGACGTAGTCGGCATAGGTGACGGTGACTGACGTGCCGTCCTCAGCCCTGTACCTGGCCGACTCCCCCTTGCTCTGTTTTTCCTCCTCAAAGGTGAACTGGGCAAAACGCTTCGGCAGCGGTGGGGCCGGGGTGCTGTCCTGCCGACTCTTCCCCGTGTCCTGGCCCGACGGTTTCCTGGACACCTTCGGTTCCTCCGGCTCGACCTCGGGCTGCTCCTGGGTCGGAGGCTGACTCTGCCCCTGGGACGAGGGCTGAGGCTGACTCTCCGGCTGCTGGCCCTGCGGCTGTGCCTGTGTCTGCGTCGGGGCAGGGGACTGGTCCCGGGGCTGCGTCGGCACCACGGCCGTCGGTTGGGGCTGGGCCTGCTGTGAGTCCTGGTTGCCGAGGAACCACCACCCACCGAACCCGACAACCGCCACCACGATGGCCACCACCAGGGCGATGA
>NZ_RQZG01000017.1 GCF_003859805.1 Arachnia propionica | reverse complement strand
AAGATTTATCCTATCGGAATGAGCTGCCCCTTTGTGTTTAAATTGCGACGTGTTTCATGATGCTATTTTCAAGCCACCTGAATAACCCTCCGGAAAGAGCAACCACCTCAACCCCGTGAACAACGCCTTGAACCGGATTTCGTGCACCCTGAGGCAGGTTGACCAGCTGTGGGGTGCAGGTGTGGCACTCAACGTTGTAGTGGCGGTCGTCGAATGGTCGTGGCCATGATGGGCAGCCACCGTCGCGTTCCGTGACTCAGCCGAGATGGTTGTCGTTCGGGTTGTATCTTGGGTAGTATGGCTGAGGTGAGGGAGCGAGAGATCTACCCGAGCACCCCCATCGTCCTGATGGCGATCGAGGTGCGGCACTCGCTGTGCGAGTCGCTCGATCGCAAGCAGGTCGCGGACCTGTCCGCACGGATCAAGCACTTGCTGCCCTTGCCCAGCGAGATGGAAGAGGTCTCTGTCTCTGTGCAGGCAGGGCCAGACGGCCCTCCCGTGCAGCAGCAGGTCATCAGCAGCTTCCAGAGATGGGCGAGCCGCGACAAGCGAACGGCCTTGTCGGTCCGCCCCGAAAGCTTGGTGATCGAGACCACCGACTACGGCAGCTATGACAGGATGCGTGAGTTGCTCGACGTCGCGCTCCAAGCCCGTTTGGCGGTCGGCCCTCCGGCCGGGGTCGAGCGGATCGGGCTTCGATACATTGATGAGATCAGGGTCCCCGCTGGGAATGATGGCAGTGGACCCGACTGGGCTCAGTGGGTGGACTCTTCCTTGCTGGGTCCTGCGCACGTCGGCGCGGAGTTGGGTCTGGTGCCGGTGGTGGGTGAGGGTGTCCTCGTGTTCTCCGGCGGCAGCGATCGAGCCCTGGTGTTGAGGTATGGCGCGCAGAATGACTACGCGGTGCAGTCGACTCCGGACCTACGCCGCCCGTTGCCTCCTCCGGGGCCTCTGTTCAAGCTCGACTTCGACAGCTTCTGGCAGGCAGCCGACGAAGTGCCCGAGTTCGATGTGGATCTCATCTTGGGTTTGGCGGACACGCTGCATGAACCGGTGCGAGGTGTCTTCGAGAGTGTGATCACCCATCGGCTGAGGGAGGAAGTGTTGCGACATGACTGACGCAAAGGTGCGGAACGCTGCTGTCGAGTCTGCGCTGGGATCGCGCCCTACTGCGGGTGCCTTCACGGTTCCGCAGAACGTGACGGAAACGAGGACCACACTTCCCCTGTTGACGACCCAGGCGGGCGGGATCAGGAGCATGGCCCGCGCGCTCCACGATGATGCTGACGACCTCCACAAACGGACCCATGAGGATGAGTGGCGCACTGCGGCCGCTGAGCGGGGTAAGGCAAGCGTGACGTCGATGCTCACGGAGCTAGCTGATCTCGGGTTCGCCTGGCGCGACATCGCGCGCATGGTAGGCGTGAGTGTGCCCGCGGTCCAGAAGTGGCGAAAAGGAGAGAGGGCGTCTGGTGACAGCCGCTTTCGGATTGCAAGCCTACTTGCCGCGTGTGACCTGATCACCAAGCACTACATGGTCGATGAGATCGCTTCGTGGTTCGAGATGCCGCTCTCCTCGACGGCCCCCGTCACCCCGATCACCCTGTACAGCGCCAATCGTGCGGATCTGGTCTTCGAGTTCGCGAGCGGCCATGAAGATCCCGAGGCGCTGTTGTCCGAGTTCGACCCCGACTGGCGTGAGCGGTATCGGTCAGACTTCGAGGTCTTCGATGCGGGCGACGGCCAACGCTCGATCCGTATGAAGGGTTGACCTTGAGTCACGATCTCGAATCCCCCTACGTAGAGGGCGTCCCGCGTTGGGATGCGCTCTACCGAGCACGCGGCGACGAGGTCTCGGGGACCCGCCCCATCTTCACCGGTGATGTGTTCACCGGAGTACTCCTACCCGGATCGACCGGGAAGGTGAAAGCACGCTCCGTCATTGTCCTGCAACACCCGTGCTCCATGCGCACGAATGGTGTCGATCTAGCTTGGCAGGTACTTGTTGCCGAGGTGACGAGTCGGAAGGAACTCGACGAGTCCGGCTGGGTGAGAGGCAACTTCAACCTGATGCCCTTGCCCGACATCCGCCCCGATGTGGCGAGTCAGAGTCGACACCAGGCGGCCAACTTCGACAACCTCTACACGGTGGCCCCCGATCTGCTGAGTGCGCGAACGGCCTGCTTGTCACCGTTCGGGGTGAACCTGCTGCTCCAGCGTTGGGTGCACTACAGCTCCCGAGTCGTGGTGCACACCCGCATCTTCCATGACCAGACCGTCGCTTTCTACGAGGAAGCCGACCTCATCGAAGAGTGGTGCGATGAAATGGGTAGCGATGATCTGATGGTCGAGACCCGGGCGTGTCTGGACTGGCTGCGCGCTGACAGAGACGGTTCGACCTATCAGGAACTGCTGAAGAATCCACAGTCACACAGCATGATTCGGCGCGCGATGCGTCACACGCTGAAGGAGCGACGCCAGATGTGAGCACGGTGGAAGGAGTCCAGGTCTGCGACGCAATGGGGACTGGAGCCAGGTCTGCGACGGATGACGCGACTCAGAGTCCTGACCTGTGGATGGAGGATGACATGGGGAATGCCGACGCGACGCGATCCAGCCATCATGGCCGACGGGGAGTGGTCCTCGTGCTGGGTGGGACGGGAATGCTGCGACCTGCCGTCGAGCAGCTTCTCCGGGAAGGAGAGCAGGTCGTCGTCGTGGCGCGGCATGCCAGCCGTGCCGTCGCTGGGATGCCGGAGGGCGCGACCGCGGTTGATGCCGACTGGGTGCGTCCTGCCGAGTATGGGCAGCGCTGCAGGGTCGCCGTCGCTGGCCGGGAGGTGTGCAGTGTCATCCTGTGGGTGCATCAACCGCACCGTGACGCAGTGACCATGGAGATCGACCCCTTGCTGACCGACGCCACGCGGGTGGTCCGGTTGTGGGGCAGCGCCAGTGGTGATCCTCGGGCGAAGGCCATGGCATCACACGAACCGCGCACGGGGGACCTCTGCGATGTGTACCTGGGCAGTTCGGGCGGGGAGTGGCTGACGCACGAACAGATCTCACAGGCTGCAGTCACGGCCCTTCGAGGCAGTTCTCGGGAACTCGTGGTCGGCGATCTGCGTGCCCTGCCGTGACACGACCCCTTCGCCAGTCGCACGGGTGGTTCCGGAGGGAAGTCGTGGACGAGGAACAGCTCACCGCCGGTACTTCGTCAGCAGCTCCTGCGGGATGTGGCAGACGTCGTCGGGGCAACGGGCCAGGCGGTGCTGGTGTTCCTCGGCGCTGCGGACGTAGTTGGTCAGTGGCAGGACCTCCACGACGATGCGGGCCGCATCGCTGCGGCTGTCGATGAAGGCCCGGGCCTCGGCCAGGTGTGCCGGTTCCCGCGAGTAGACGCCCGTGCGGTACTTCTCCCCGACATCTGGTCCCTGCTGATTGACGCTGTAGGGGTCGATGATCTCAAACAGGTGCGTGATGAGCCGTGTGACGCCGGTGACCGCCGGGTCGAACCGTGTCCGCACGCATTCGGCGTAGCCGTCGTAGGGCCCATCGAGAGAGTCGCTGCTGCCGTTCGCCCGTCCGGCCTCGGTCCACACGACGCCGGGCAGGGTTGAGACGAACGCCTGCACACCCCACAGACAACCGCCTGCAAGACAGATCTCCTCGTTCATCAGCGATCAGTGTAAGGAGCGATCCGCTGCAAACGTGCGGCGGGTTGCTGCTGGAAGCGCTCTCAGCAGCAACTCGCCGCACGTTTGCAGCGGATGAGGGGCGGAAGGTCACAGATCCGTGGTGTCGGTTGCACTTCAACGCAGCCTCGGTGAAGTACATCGGGCTGTTCGACGAGGACAAGCACGAGAAGCGGCACGTCATCACAAAACCGAACGAACGGGTCCGCACCCGGGGACATGGTCATGACGCCTGGGACGTCCCCACCGTTGCGGAAATACACGCGATCAACGAGAAGCTCAACACCCCTGTGCGGACTCCCGGAGAGGATCGCGTGCCCGCCTGACGACCTCCTCCGGGATACTGGAGGGCATGATCGAGCTGACCGCCCTGCTGGGCTTCGCAGTCGCCGTCACGCCGCTGGTCCTCACCCCGGGGGCCAGCTTCACCCTCGTCAGTGCCCGCGGCATGGTCGGTGACAGGCCCGGAGCCTGGGCCTGCATCGCGGGTACGGCTGTCGGGATCATCACCCATGCCGTTCTCGCCGGAGTGGGGCTGGCCGCTGTGGTGATGCAGTCAGCGGAGCTCTACCGGCTCCTGCGGCTGGCAGGAGCCGCCTACCTGATCGGACTCGGGCTCTGGCTGTGGCTGCGCAGTCGCTCCTCGACGGAGCAGGGGAGTTCCGACGCGATGAGGCGGCACTCGGCATGGATCGAGGGACGCCGTGCCCTCGTGGCCAATGTCCTCAACGTGAAGGCGGCGGCCGTCTACCTCACCCTGGCACCGCAGTTCCTGAGCGCCACACAGGCGGGTGTCTGGTCCATGGTGCAGCTCGGGGTCGGCCACATCCTCGTGATGGTGCTGTGGCTCGGCCTCTGGGCGACCGGCCTCACGGCCCTCTCCGCGCGGTTCGACCGTCTCGCGTGGTCCCGGCGGATCAACCAGCTCGGCGGGGCCGTCCTGGTGTTCCTGGGCATCCGGTCAGCCGCGCAGGTGCGGTGAACCGCGCGTCGGCGGAACCTCCACAGCGACGGCTCACCGGCGGTTGGCCTCCTCTCGCAGGCGGCGTCGGGTCTCGTCGTCGAGCAGACTCTTCGGGATGCCCTGGATCGCGCCCTCGAGGGCGAACAAGGAGTGCATGCAGTCGAAGGTGGGATGGATGCGCCACCAGGCTTCGACGCTGCCCAGCTCGACCAGCTTCGCCGGTGTGTCGATCCCCGCCTCCGTGAGGGCCCGGGCCAGCACCTGGCCGACGTTGGGCAGGCCGGTCAGGTCATTCGTCATCGCTCCACTCCTCCCAGCCGAAGGCCGCCAGGGCAAGCTCGAATCCGCGTCGCATCACGGTGAGGTCCTCCGGGGCCATGTGGAGGGTGCGCAGGCGCACCGGTCCCGCCACGGGCGTTCGGTGCAACAGCGCCTGACCTGCCGCCGTCAGCTGGCAGATGCGACGGCGTCGGTCCGACGGGTCCTGCGCCACCGCGACGAAGCCGCGGCCTTCGAGACGCTGGATCGCCTGCCCGAGTGAGGCGGGGTGCCAGTCCAGCTCGTCGCGCAGCTGCCGGATCGACACCGGCTCACGTTCGTCGATGATGCGCAGCAGGGCCAACTGCGACCCGGTCACGCCGGAGTCGCGCCTGACGTGGGCGTCGAACCTGGCCCGGGCCCGTTCCAGCCGCCACCACGCCCGGATCGCCTCCACAGAATCCTTATGTTCCACATAAGGATTCTACAGGTGCCGCGACGCGGCTGCATCTCACAACCCCAGCAGCGCCAGCGGAACCACCGCGACCCCGTCGCGACGACGGTGGGCGTGCTCGCCGGTGTTGAGAAGCACCATGTCGCTGACCTGGTCGCCGAGCCTCTCCTTCAGCCACAGGAGATGCGCCACGTCCTCGTGGGACGCGGCGCGGCTGAACTTCACCTCGACGGCGAGGATGCGTCCGTCCTCGCCCTCGACGATGAGGTCGATCTCCCGTTCCCCGCGACTCGACCTCAGATGTGAGACCTCGGCTCCTGCCGCCTGTGCCGCGGCTCTCACCGACAAGGTGGCCAATCCCTCGAAGAGGCCGCCGATGAGTGCACCTCGGGCGCCGAGCCATCTTCCCTCGCCCTTCTGCAGCGAGATGGAGGTGGCACGCAGCAGCACCGAGGCGAGTGCCGGATCCGCCAGATGGTGCTTCGGTGCCCGAGTGAGACTCGGCAAGCCTGACGCGAGTGGCAGCCATGCGGGCACTGGATCGAGGAGCCAGAGCGCGGTCAGCCAGTCCCGATAGCGCATCGTGGTCACCTTGCTGGGTGGGTCGGCGTCCCCGGGTGTGGCTGTGGCCCGGATCTTCTCCCAGGAGGCGGTTGTTCCCGACGCCGATGCATAGGCCCGCAACCACAGCGCGAGGGATTCGGGGCGACGCAGCGTGACGCCTTGCTCATCGGTGAGTTCCCGCTCCATGACCCTCGTCAGGTAACTGCGCAGCTGTGCGTTCCGGGCACGTGGCGGAAGATGGTGCAGGCCGGGTAGTCCCGAGGCGAGAATCTCCCTCACGTAGTCCCCGGGGCCCAGAGGGCTGCTTCCGCCGATCTCGGCGTCTCCCTGCAGCAGTCGTGTGAGGCTGACGGTGGGGTCGACCAAGCCGCGTTCGCACAGGGCCATGGGGCGCATCCGCAGTGACAGGATCCTCCCGGCGCCTGAATGGATGGGGTCGGACAGCTGAGGAGCAGCACTGCCGGCGAGCAGGAATGAGCCCGGCTCGGCGCCGTCGTCCACGGCCCGCCTGACGGTGTCCCACACGGCGGGAACGCGCTGCCATTCGTCGATCAGTAGTGGCCTGGGGAGTCGGTTCACCAGGTCGGCGTCCTCGCTCACGGCCGACCTGTGGGGCACGGTGTCCAAGCGGAGTTGTTCTGTGGTGCGGCGGAGTGCGGTGGAGGTCTTGCCGACCCCCTTGGGTCCGTCGAGTGCGATGGCTGTCACATGTGGCAGCAACGTATCGAGTTCCTCATCGACCAGGCGTTTCGTGTAGCCCATGTCCTCTAGTATACCGTTCTGCGGACAGTTACTATACCGTTTTGCACCGACTTGCTATACCGTTTTGCGACTACTCAGAGGCTGCTCGGTAGCATCGCCCCATGGCGCCTGCGATCCATCACATCGAGTTGTGGACCACCGACCTTGAGGCCAGCCGCCCGCAGTTCGAGTGGCTCCTCACCTCCCTCGGGTGGGAGCCGGACCCGGTGCCTGGCTGGGATTCCGGCATGATCTGGCGGGCGGCGACGGGGGAGTACCTCGTGCTGGAACAGTCCCCGGCCGTCTCGGGGCCCCTCGACCGGATGCACGCGGGCGTCAACCACCTGGCGCTGACCACCCCGGAACGCGACCTGCTCGATCGGCTCCGCGACGAGGCGCCCCGTCGGGGATGGACGCACCTGTTTCCCGACCGTTACCCCCACGCCGGAGGCCCGGACAGCACAGCCCTGTACCTTGAGAACACCGAAGGCTTCGAGGTGGAGATCGTCGTGATCCCCGTCCCGCCCTCCCAACCCCAGTGATCGGAGCATCGATGGCCGCATCTCCCCAGACCCTCACCGAGGCGCAACGGCGGCTGGTGGCCTCGTGGGCTGCGGACTGCGCCGACAGGGTGCTCCACGTGTTCGAGACCGAGATCCCCGACGACCCCCGCCCCCGCGACGGCATCGAGCGGGCCCGTGCCTTCGGTCGGGGTGAACTCGGGGCGGCTGAGGTCATCCGGCGACGCTTCGAGGCCAGTCGCGCGGCGGCTGCCGCCACCGGACCGGCCGCCAAGGCCGCGGTCTGGGCCGCCGGGCAGGCCTCCGCCGTCGCACACATGGCGGCCCATGCCCTCGGGGCCGCGGCCTACGCCGCCAAAGCGGCGTCGCTCGGTGCGGCAGACGCCGAAAGGGCCCGCCGCGACGAGGTGCGTTGGCAACTGGACCACATGACCCCTCAGGTCAGGGCCGCCCTGGTGAGACTCCCGCTGCTCGGTGAGGACCCGTCCGGCCCGTTGGGCAAGGGACTCCTGGCCACCGGGACGCTTGCCGCGACGATCCGCGACATCCAGGACGAACTCCGCTCTGAGTCGTCAGCTGGGTGACACACCGTGACGACGACGCCGTCGGATCGTTGCTCGTCCGGTCGTGAGGAGGACGTGTGGATCCCTACCAGTACCTGATCCTGATGGGTGGCTGCGTACTCATCACCCTGCCACTGGAGTTCATCCTCAGGGCCCGGGTCTACCGCCGCCCGCTCCGGCTCGCCCTGGCCATGCTGCCCACCCTCGTCGTGTTCATCGCCTGGGATCTCCTCGGCATCGCCCGCAACCACTGGGACCACAGCCCCACCCACACCACCGGGATCATGCTCGGCCCCATGCCGCTGGAGGAACTCGTGTTCTTCCTCGTCATCCCGATCTGCGGGCTGCTGACCTACGAGGGAGTCGGCCACGTCCTGCGACGACTCCGAGGAGACGACGATGCCTGAGTACACCCTCCTCACCGTCATCGCGGTGATCGCCGTCGCCCTGCTCGAACTCCTGTGGCTGCGCACCGGCATCTTCCGGACCCTCCAGTACTGGCTGGCCATCGCCATCGTCGTGTTCCTCCAGGTCCTCGTCGACGGCTGGCTGACGAAACTCTCCACCCCCATCGTCCGCCACACCCCCGACCACCACGCCGGTCTGCGGTTCCCCTGGGGCAACCCGGTGGAGGACTTCGGATTCGGCGGGGCGATGGTCACCCTCACCATCCTCGTCTGGGTCAGGGCCGGTCGCCGCTCCGGAGCAGCCCCGTGACCTCCCCGACCACCGCCGCCTTCGATCGAGGCGCCGCCCGGTACGACCTCATGGTGGCACTCAGTCCCGGGTACCGCCGTGAACTGCGACGAGCCGCAGCACGGCTCCCGGGGAGCATCCCGCTCACCCGCCCCGTCGATCTCCTCGACGCACGCACTCATGCTGGCTGCCCCGGCCAATGCCCGGATCCTGGGAGCCGACGCATCCCCCGGCATGCTCACCCGGGCCAGGGCCGGCGGTGTCCTGGTCGCCCAGGAGCGCTCCGTGGTGGACCACCGGGTCTCCCGGCTGGTCCGGGACCTCGTCTGCTGGGGGAGCAGCATGCCACTCGGGCTGGTCATCGACCGCCCGGTACCGGAGGTCCGGCAGCAGGGGTGTGATCGGGCCCACCTGGAGTCCGAGCTCCTCATGGATGCGTCGTCGGGCCGCGTCCTCGATGTCCTCACCCGGGCGGGGATGGCCGCAGCGGGAGTTGTCCGCACCCCGTGCCCCTCTTCCCGTGGAGCGAGTCGCGCAACGGACTCAAAGTGTCGGACCCTCACGTTAGCGTGGAGTCGTGGCAGGAGAAGGAGACAGGATGTGGAGTGAAGCCCGGTTCGTCGGATTCGACACCGAGACCAGTGGGAGGGACCCGCGGACGGCGGAGATCGTCACGGCTGCTGTGGGTGAGCAGGAGTGGCTGTTGCGGCCGACGGCCCCCATTCCCGAGGAGGCCACGGCCATCCACGGCATCACCACCGAGGAGGCCACTGCCCGAGGGATCGACCACCTGGAAGGGCTCGTCGCGATCCGTGACGCCATCGTCGGGGTGTGGCGCGACGGTGGGGTGCTCTGCGTGTTCAACGCACCCTACGACTGCACCTTGTTGGACCGGGAGCTGCGGCGGCACGGCCTGGCGGGTTTCGAGGTCGAGGGCGTGGTCATCGACCCCTTCGTCATCGACAAACAGGTGGACAGGTACCGTAGGGGGCGACGGCAACTGGTCGACGTGGCCCGGCACCACGGGGTGGCCCTCTCGGCCGAGGAGGCCCACGGTGCGCTGGCCGATGCCCGGGCCGCCTCCCAGCTGGGGAGGATCCTGGCCGGACACCTCATCGGGCCTGCCGAGGCGAACGCCCAGCAGGCCAGCTGGCACGAGGAGCAGAAGGTCTCCTACGCCGAGTGGCTGACGGACCAGGGCCGGGTGCAGCAGGCCCGGCAGGTCCGTGCCGAGACGGGCTGGCCGTTGTTGAGTGTGTGACACGACGTGAGGAGGAACCACCATGACCATCACGAGGAAGACGACGAGACGGGCCGATGCGCTCCGGTGTGGTTCACGACCCCGCCTGCTGGCAGGGCTCGTGGCCGCGCTGCTCATCCTGACCTCCTGCTGGGGTGGCAGTTCTGATTCCTCTGGTTCAGCACCACCGACGAGCCCCGGGGCAGCGACCACCGGCCCGGGGCAACCGTCGTCGCCCAGCGGGGTTCCTGGGCAGCTCAGTGCCGCCTGGGAGGCCGAGGCCGCTCCGCTGGGAATCCTGATGGGGGTCGCCGAGGGGCTCGTGGTGCTCCCAGACCTCGCGGACGACACCTCCCGGATGAGGCTGCTGAGTTGGACCGACGGCAGCGAGCAGTGGGCGGTGGACATCACGAAGGACCTCGGTGCTGCGGACTTCCTGGAGGAGGGTCCGACGATGCCACCGGGTCAGGTGGCGATCTGGGCCCACGAGGCCGAGGCCGAGCCCTCGCTGCTGGTCTACGACGTCACCGACGGTACGCTGATCTCCCGGATCCAGGGGAAGAACGGCCACCACCTGGCGGTCGGCGAGTCCGGAGCGATCTACGAGATGGCCTATTCCGAGGAGGAGAGCGGGAAGGTCACCATCACCCGCTCCCCCTCGGCGAAGGAGTTCGACACCAAGCAGTGGACCATCGAGCAGGGCGAGGAGGCCGCCGAGTTGTTCTGGGTGCGCGAGCACGAGGGCTTCGTCGACTTCTGCGTCGACGGGCGGGAGGGGCCGGTCCATCGCTACACCTGCTACATGAGTCTGCACGTCGCCGACGGCACACCGGTGGCCGAGGACGGGATGTTCCTTCGCTCGGCCTGGGTGGGGGAGATCCTCGTCGGGCTCGAGGAGGGTGGCCCGCTCAAGGCCTTCGACAAGGGCGGGAAGGAACTGTGGAGCACCGACGTGCCGGCCGGGTATCCACTGGGTTGGGGTGAGCACCTGCTCTTCTTCGCCCAGGGGGACGAGATGGATCTCGTCGCCCTGGACCCGCGGACGGGGCAGACGCTCTGGGACAGGACGTGGGCCGAACAGGAGTGGTCGGAGCCGCTCATCGACCAGACCCCGTCCCCTGAGGACGGGCCGCTGGTCATGGTGCAGGCCCATCCCGGGGTCAAGACCGGGGTCATGGATCCGGCGACGGGGGAGGTCACCTTGGTGGACCACGGGCTCACCGAGTTCCGTGAGGCGGAACGGGGCCCGGGCGGCACCCTGCTCATCTCGTCGGGCAACTACGAGGCGTTGACCTGGACGGTCGTCCGGCCCGGTGAGGCGGGTGACGTGTGGCCGGATGTGCTCGCTGGGCATGAGCAGTTCGAGATGTTGGCGGGCCGTCTGGTGGCCCGCAAGGGCGACCGCATCACCTTGTTGCAGGCAGGCTGAGCACGAGCTGTGGTGTGCTCCGGGGTCGACAGTCCCGGGGCACGTCACAGCTCGGGCAAGGAGCGGATTCCAGCGTCGGTGAGGGGCTCGGGGGTCGCGTCCTCCGACACCGTCAGCAGCGCAGCAGCAGGATCGTGCCATCGGTCCAGCCGACGGCCAGCACCCCGTCGCGATAGGCGGTTGACAAGGGTGTCCCCGGAGCCAGCGGGATGAGGTCGTGTTCCTGGACCCCGTCAGGCAGCCCGGCCACACCCCGTCCCAGCTGCACGTGTCCCGCGGCCTCCCAGTCCGTCGCATGGCCCCGGGCCACGGTCTCCTGGTGCCCCGTTGCCGGATCGAGCCGGATCAGCCGGGCAGGTGTCAGATCCGCGGGGTCATCGAAGCGGCGCACCTGCTCGGTGACCACCAGCAGATGGTCTCCGTCCTCGGCCAGCCCGATGGCGGGCATCCCGACGACGTGCCGGGTGCAGCTGCCGTCGGGATGCCACAGCACCACCTCCCCGCGCCCCGTCGCCACCACCAGGTCCTCACCACGCCACGACATCGCCCAGGGCTGTCCCTCCGGGCGGTACTCACCACCGTGGGCACGGGCCAGCTCCTCCAGGAGGGCGATCCCGGAGTGAGGACCGCGGTACGGCAGATGGGGGACGGCCTCGTGGACCCCCACCGGGGTCAGGGACTCCAGCTCCACTGCGTCGGCATCGAGAGGGAGCTCGTAGCTGGTCAGTGTGCGATGGGGATCGTCCCGGGTGTCGATGTCATCGACCGGGGAGACCGTGAATCGGATCATCCCGTCGTTGAAACGGCAGAACAGCACCTCCCGGTTGTCCGTGATGAGGTGCCGCTGTTCTCCGGTCGAAGGCTCCCACAGCTCCAGCCCACCCTCGAAGAAGGCCCCGCCGTCGTACTCGCCATGTCCGACCACCACCAGCGAGTCGCGGACGTCCACATCGTTCACCGGATGAGGCAGTCCGAGCCAGGAGACCAGCTCGAGATCGCTGCGTCGGTACAGCAGGAGCGTGGCCGACCCGCCCAGCTGGAACGACCGGTGAAAGACACCCTGGTGGACCCCGACGGCGATGACATCACCGAGGTCACGGACGTAGGTCAGGCAACGGGCCTCGGGAAAGACGCCATGGCGATGCGAACCGGTGAGCTGCATGAGCTCAGCCTAGGGGTGCGGGTCCCGGGATGCTGAGCACGAACTTGCAGGTTGCGTGGCTTTGGAACGTCTCACAGGGGGTGTCAGGCAAGCAGCACGGCGGTTCGTGCTCACGAGGGGGGCGGGGCCTGGTCTCGGGGCAGCGTTGGTCGATGTGGACCGGATGTGCGGGGATGCACCCCGGGGCACCCCCGCCCCCAGGGCCTGCACGAACGTGCAACGGGGTTGAGGTGCGCGCCTGCCTGGTGTTTGGTTGGACCAAGCGAGCGAAGGAGTCCAGCGATGACCACACTCAACCAGCAGCAGCGAGCCGAAGCCATCCACGCGATGTCCACCCACAAGGTCGATGTGCTCGTCATCGGGGGTGGGGTCACCGGTGCAGGCATCGCGCTGGACGCGGCCTCCCGGGGGCTGACCACCGCCATCGTCGAGGCCCAGGACTGGGCCGCCGGCACCTCGTCGCGGTCCTCCCGGCTCGTCCACGGAGGGCTCCGCTACCTCTACAACCTGGACTTCAAGCTCGTCGCCGAGGCGCTGCGGGAGCGTGGCCGTCTGCTCAGCACCATCGCCCCGCACCTGGTGGAGGCGCAGCCCTTCCTCTGGCCGCTGAAGACTCCCGTCATCGAACGTGCGTACTCCGCCGTCGGTGTCGGCATGTACGACGCCCTGGCCCGCATCGGGTCGAAGGGCAGGGCCACGGTCCCGATCCAGCGGCACCTGAGCAAGAAGGGGGCGCTGAGGCGTTTCCCCGAGATCAAGCCCGATGCCCTCATCGGTGCCATCGAGTTCTACGACGCCCGCGTCGATGATGCCCGCCTGGTCATCACCCTGATCCGCACCGCGGTCCGCGACGGTGCGTTGGCCGCCAGCAGGGTCACGGTGGAGGAGATCCTGAAGAACCCCCAGGGCAGGGCGACGGGGGTCCGGGCCCGCGACCTGGAGACCGGGACCACCTTCACCGTCGAGGCCGAGCACATCATCAACGCCACCGGGGTGTGGACGGAGCAGACCCAGGACATGGCCGGTGGTACCGGTGGCCTGAAGGTGCTGGCCAGCAAGGGCATCCACATCGTCATCCCCAGGGAGCGTCTCAAGGCCACCACCGGCATGTTCCTGCGCACCGAGAAGTCGGTGCTGTTCATCATCCCATGGCAGCACTACTGGGTGATCGGCACCACCGACACCGCCTGGCACGAGCAGTTCACCCATCCCGTCCCGACCGCCGAGGACATCGACTACGTGCTGGCCCACGCCAACGAGGTGCTGGCCGAGCCGCTGACCCGCGATGACATCATCGGCACCTACGCGGGGTTGAGGCCACTGCTGCAGCCGAAGGTCCTCGACGAGTCGAAGTCGACGAAGGTCTCCCGCGAGCACACCGTCACCGAGGTGGTCCCCGGTATGGTCGCCATCGCGGGCGGCAAGCTCACCACCTACCGGGTCATGGCGGAGGATGCCGTCGACTTCGCCCTGGGCAAGGCCGAGGCCAAGGGCAGGCCGTCGATCACCGCGACGCTGCCGCTGCTGGGGGCCGACGGTTACGGCGCTGCCCAGAACCGGGCCGCAGCCCTGGGGAGGCGGTACGGATACGATGCCGACCGGATGCAGCACCTGCTGCACCGCTACGGTTCGGAGATCACCGACCTGCTGGCCCTCATCGACGACGACCCGTCGCTCGGCAAGCCCCTGCAGGCAGCTCCCCAGTTCCTGCGCGCCGAGGTGCACCGTGCCTGCACCACGGAGGGTGCGATCCACCTGGAGGACATCCTCATCGCGCGGGTGAGGCTCAACTCGGAGGCCCGCGACCGGGGGGCGGCCGCCGTCGACGAGGTGGCCGAGATCGCCGCGAAGGCCCTCGGCTGGGACGAGGCCCGCACCGAGCACGAGAAGTCGAACTACCTCGCGAGGGTGACAGCGGAGCTGGCCGCCGAGGAGCAGAGCACCGACCAGGCGGCCTCCGAGGCCCGGATGCAGGCGCCGGACATCGTCAGCTGAGCTCAGTCGATGCCCATGAACATGTGCACGGCCGTGACCTTCCCGTCGGTATCGCGGAACACGACATCGACGCCGCGCCCGGCGACCTCCCCCTGAGGGGTGAGCATCGACCAGCGAAGCAGGGTCGCATCCCCTGAGGCGACCTCCTGGTCATAGACGAAGCGCAGTCCCTTGCCAGCGATCATGTCGTCGTGGACGCGAGTGATGTGGGCGGCGATGTCGGCAACCCCTGTGATGGTGATCCCGAGGGAGGACACCGACATCACGCCGTCGGGCGCCCAGATCTGCTCGATGAGAGCGTTGCGATGCTGCTGGTCGGGCTCGGTCCACGTCCGCAGGTACTCGTCGGCGAACTGTGTGGTCTTCCTCTGCATGGTCATGAGAACTCCTCGACGTCGTTTGTTGACGATGTCAGCGTAGCTCATTGTTGACATCGTCAACAAACGACGTCGTGACCGCTGGTCGGGCGCAGGAACGCGAGGTCGGTGGCAACACTCGCGTGCTCTCGACCGGTGAGGAATCAGAGCGTGGTCTGCGGGTAGACCGATGTCCTAGATTGATTCCATGAGCCCGCGTGATTCCTCCCCCACCATCACCGCGATCCTCAACGCGGCCGACTCGCTGCTGGAGACAGGTGGCCGTGATGCCGTGACGCTACGAGCCGTCGGTGAGGTGGCCGGGGTCTCCCGCATGACGCCGTACCGACACTTCGAGGACAAGTCGGCCCTGCTTCAGGCCCTGGCAGAACGCACCCTGCGTGCGATGGCAGAGGGCATCCGTGTCGCATCGGCCTCAGCGAGCACACCAGCGGAGAAACTCAGAGCGGGCGCTCGTGCCTACCTCGACCACGCCCTGGACAATCCCCACCACTACCAGTTGATCTTCGGTGACACGCCCCTGGCGCAACCGGGGCCAGAGCTCAACGCCGCCGCCGACGACGCCATGCGAGCTGTCGAGGAGATCGTCGCCGACGCCCAGGGTGCTGGGCTGCTCCGCAGCGCCCCGACGCGCGAGCTCGCCACCGTCCTGTGGGTGTTGCTGCATGGTCTGGCCGCCCTGCAGATCACCGGCCACCTGCACGAGCCCCGCACCGTGGACGGGGACACCCAGCTGGAGGTCCTGCTGGACCTGGCCCTCGCCCAGTTCCACCCCTGACCACGAGCAGGGGACGGGGTTCCCCTCACGTCCTGGACCACAGGGGTTCCTTCAGCTGCGTGTAGTCGGTGACCGGGGTGAAGCAGCGATCCCCCCGGCACACGTGCACCGCGCGCTCGTCGCGCCCGGCCAGCCACGACCCGAAGCCCTGCGTACCCGCTGGGGCCCGCAGGATCGTCGTACCCTCCGGGGCCATCCGCCAGGTGGCTCGGGCCAGCTCATCGAACGGGTCATCCGCCACCACGACGGCGACCGCCCGGCCGAGGCCCCGCCCGGCCTCCTCGTCGATCATCGCCTCCTCCAGCGCGGAGCCGGCGAACCTCGGGGTCGCGGCCACCGCGTCCCAGGTGGTTCGGATCGCGGTATCGGCCCGCTCCAGCAGATCGGTGCGCTCCGTCAACGCACCCACCCGACGCAGCGCCCGTACCAGGGCGACGGTGCCGGTGGGACTGACGTGGTCGGTGACCGAGCGGTGCCGCACGATCAACCCCTCGGCCGCATCGTGGAACCCGCCGTCGTCGGCCCCGAACAGCTCGATCGCCCGGTCGCACAGCGCTTCGGCGCGGCACAGCCACTGCGCATCCCCCGTGATCCCGGCCAGCACCGCGAAGGCCTCCGCCACCGCCCCGAAGTCCTCGGCCTGGCCTCGCGACGGGGAGGCAACCCCGTCGAAGGACGAGCGCCTCAGGTCACCGTCGGGCAGGTGCACCGACACCAGGTACCGGGCCGCCCCGAGCGCCAGGTCCAACCAGTGCGGCTCGTTCCAGATCATCGCGGCCGTCGCGAGCGACGAGATCGTGATCCCGTTCCAGCCCGCCACCACCAGATGATCGGTGGCCGGGCGGAACCGGGTCTCCCGCTCGGCGAGCAACCGGGCACACACGTCGTCGAGACGTGCAGGATCGGGACGACCTCGCAGCTGCAGCGTCGACAGGCCCTGCCCGAAGCTGCCACCCGCCGTGACGTGGAACACCTCAGCGGCCCACTCCCCGTCCTCGTGGCCCAGCACATCCGTGAGCACCTCCGGTGTCCACAGGTAGAAGATCCCCTCGAACACCGCGCCCCGGATGTCGCAGGAATCCGCGTCCAGCCCGGCGTGGAAGGCGCCGTGCTCACCGAGCAGCTCTCGCTCCAGGAAGGCGGCGATGCGGTGGGCGGTGCGCTCGAACAGGGCCCGCAGCCCCTCGTCGTGGTCAGCGGTGCGACGCCACGCACGGGTGTAGGTCCGCAACAGCATCGCGTTGTCGTCGAGCATCTTCTCGAAGTGCGGGATCACCCAACCGGGATCGGTCGCATAGCGGTGGAACCCACCCCCCACCTGGTCGCAGATCGCGCCGCGGGCCATCGTCTCCAGGCTGCGCTGGGCCAGCTCGAGGCTCCGGGCGTCGCCGCGCACCAGCAGTGCATCCAGCACGCTCGCCGTCGGGAACTTCGGGGCCGTGCCGAAGCCGCCGTGGATCAGGTCGAAGTCGGCCCCGATGGCATCCACGGCGGCCACCAGATCCGGACGTCCCGCGTCCGGGATCTTCGTGGCCTGCTCCAGGTGGGCCATCACCTGGTCCGCATTCTCCAGCAGCACCTCCCGCCGTGAGGTCCAGGCCGTGGCGAGAGCCGTCAGCACCTGGGTGAACGACGGCTGCCCCGGCCGTTCCTCCGCAGGGAAATAGGTGCCGGTGAAGAACGGGCGCCCATCCGGGGTGAGGAACGCCGTCAGCGGCCAGCCCCCGGCACCACCGTTCATCAGCTGCGTGGCGAGCATGTAGACCTGGTCCAGGTCTGGAAGCTGCTGCCGATCCGCCTTGATGGCCACGAAGTGCTCATTGATGAGGGCGGCGACCTCCGGGTCGTCGAAACTCTCGTGGCTCATCACATGGCACCAGTGGCAGGACGCGTAGCCGATGCTGAGCAGGATCGGACGGTCCGTCCGCTCCGCCTCGGCCAGGGCCTGCGGCCCCCACTCCCACCAGTCGATGTCCTGGTGGGCGTGCTGACGCAGGTAGTCGCTCGCGGCGGCTGCAAGACGGTTGGCCATGAGGAGCAAGGCTACCTTGAACCCCGCTGTCACACTGGAGGCATGAGCACTCACACCGAGCCCCGCAGATCAACCCCCTTCCGCGACGGCCTGATCGTCATGGGGGGCATGCTGGCGGTGATGTGGGTGCTGGAGATCATCGACGTGGCCTCGGCCCACTCCCTCGACCAGTACGGCATCGTGCCCAGGCGGGTGGACCAGCTGCTGCACCTGCTGAGCGCACCGTGGCTGCACTACGGCTGGGGGCACCTGATGAGCAACACGCTGCCCTTCCTCGTGCTGGGTATGGTGACCTGGCTCAGCGGGTTCCGGGAGTGGCTCACCGTGACGGTGCTCAGCCTCCTCGGCTCCGGGTTGCTGGTGTGGCTGATCGCCCCGAACGCGACGATCACGGCAGGGGCCTCCGGGCTGGTCTTCGGGTACCTGGCCTACCTGCTGGTCAGGGGGTTCTTCCGCCGCAACGGGTGGCAGATCCTCATCGCCGTCATCGTGTTCGCGTTCTACGGGACGGCCCTGTTCGGGGTGATCCCGGGAGCCGCCGGGATCTCCTGGCAGGGACATCTCGGTGGTGCGCTGGGCGGGGTGCTGGCCGCCTGGTTGCCGACACGGGGAACCCGCACGCTCAGATGATGAACTCCGGCATCAGCGGCACCTCCCGGAGCCCGGTGAACAGGTCGTCCTCCGGGATCATCGTCGGCACCTTCGAGATCACCAACTGGTAGTCCTCCGTCGGCCACCCCGCCCGCTGGACCGCGAGCGGCACCGCGAACCACGGACCCTCCGGGTCGATCTGCGTGGCATGGGCCCGCAACGCCTCGTCACGGACCTCGAAGTACTGGTCGCAGCGCACGAAGGTGGTGAGCCGACCGTCGGAGAACGGATCCTCGTCGCGGGTCGGCGCGGGGGTGCTGGGGGTCAACCCCTGCTCGTGCATGACCGTCTCCAGGGCTGCGTAGCGACGACGGTGGAAGCTCATGTGGTAGTAGAGCTTGGCGGCCTGCCACGCCGGGCCGTGCTCCGGCCACAGCGTGGGGTCCGCGGCCGCGGAGAACGCCTCCATGGTGATGCGATGGCACTGCACGTGGTCCGGGTGCGGGTAGCCGCCACGCTCGTCGTAGGTGGTCACGACGTGTGGGCGGAAGTCACGCATCACCTTCACCAGCCGTCCCGCCGCCGTCGCCACGTCCTGGACGGCGAAGCAGCCCTCCGGCAGGGGCGGCAGCGGGTCTCCCTCGGGCAGGCCCGAGTCGACGAAGCCCAGCCAGACGTGCCGGATGCCGAGCACCTCCGCAGCCCGGGCCATCTCCTCGCGACGAACCGCGGGCAGGTCCGCCAGCACCCGGGGGTCGTCGGCGAGAGCCGGGTTGAGCACGTCGCCGCGTTCCCCACCCGTGCAGGTCGCCACCATCACCTCGACGCCCTCGGCCACGTACTTCGCCGTCGTCGCGGCTCCTTTGCTGGACTCGTCGTCGGGATGCGCATGGACGTGGAGCAGCCTGAGCGGTCCCTTGGGATGGCGTGACATGGCAGACATTGTGACGTGTCGCTGCACCTGAGTGCACTCCGGGACGTGTCCGTGGGCGCTGCTAGGCTTGAGTGATGTCCGAAACCCATTCCGAGACCGTCTGGCTCACCCAGGAGGCCCACGATGCTCTTGAGGCCGAGCTGAACCACCTCAAGACCGTCGGCCGTCCCGAGGTCAGCGCCCGCATCGCCTCCGCCCGGGAGGAGGGGGACCTCTCCGAGAACGGCGGCTACCACGCCGCACGGGAGGAGCAGGGCCAGATGGAGGGACGCATCCGTCAACTGGAGCACCTGTTGCGCACTGCGCAGGTCGGTGAGGCCACCGGAGCCCCCGATGAGGTGACGCCCGGCCGCATCGTCACCGTCGCCTTCGACGGGGACGCCGATGACACCGACACCTTCCTGCTGGGGTCCCGTGAGATCCTCGGCACCGATTCCTCGGTGGATCATGCGGTCTCCCCGCAATCCCCCCTCGGCGCAGCGGTGCTCGGTCGCCGGGTCGGCGACGACGTGTCCTACGAGGCCCCGAACGGGCGCACCCTCACCGTGAGGATCATCAAGGTGTCCTCGTGAGCCCGTGGCTCGCGCTGGCTGCCGGGGCCGCGGCGGTGGTGGCCGCACTGGCCCTGGCCCGTCACCGGTGGTGGATCTCCCGCGACGATCCTGCCGGGGCGGTTGCCCTCGACGATCTCGCCCCGGCGATGGCGGGACTCGCCACCAAGGGGCGGGTGATGCCCCGGGACATCCTGGCGCTCCTGGTCGATCTCGCCGTCCGCGGTCATCTCGTGATCCATGTGACTGGGGAGGGCAAGAGGCGTGACTGGGTGCTGCACCGCGGCTCGGCCCGGCCGAACGGGCTGAGCCCGACGGAACACTCCTTCCTGGACCGGGCCTTCGCGCGGCACCAGAAGGTGTCGTTCCGTGAGCTCGCCGCCGAGCGCCGTGGAGCGGTGAACAAACTGGCCACCCGGTTGCTGGCGGCGGCGGAACAGGACGGTTGGTTCCACCCGGTGACAAGGCCCCGCCGCATCGGGTGGTGGCCATTCGTCCTCGCCGGATCCACTGCGGTGGCGGTTCTCGTCGCCGGACTCGGATGGCTGCCAGCGCTGCTGTTCCTGGCCGCCGGGACCATCACCTTGTACCAGCCCCAGCTTCGGGCCCGCCGCACCGCGTGTGGCTCGGCCGCCCGCGAACAGGTGCTCGCCCGTCGCGAGGCACTCACGGGTGGGACCGGGCTGCACACGACCGAGGACGTGTCACGGGAACTGCCATGGGTGGTCGCCCTCGGGCTGACCTCACGTCTGCCGGAGCTGACCCGGGGAATCGACCTCACGCAGGCCACTGCCCAGTTCGACTGGGTCAGGGGTCGAGGTGGGGCACTCGAGGTCGGCGAGGTCGTCGCCGGGGGCCTGGCCGACGTCGCCGTCGAGGTCGGTGGCAGAGCCCTGGTCGGTGTGGTCGTCGGGGCCGTGGCGTTCCTCCTCGACGGCTGAGGCCCACGAGGCTGAGCGGGTCAGTTCTTCTCGAAGACGCAGGAGAATCCGCGCTCACCGGCATCCCATCTCTCCTTGGGGGATCCCAGGGCACGCAACGTGTGGGGGACCGAGATGTCGAGGCCAGCGAGTTCAGCATTCGCGTCGGTGCAGGTCTCCGTGACCTGGGCGTCCTGCTGCAGCGCCTCACCGCTGCTCCGGGTCTTGATGCTGGCATCGATGGTGCCGCCCGCGAAGACCCGCCAGTTCGCCCGGTCGCATTCCACCTCGGTGGCGCTGTGTCCGCCGTTGCCGTCCACCGCGCCGAGCAGACAGTCGCCCACCTGCCAGGGCATGTCCGGGGCGGTGGGCACCGCACTGTCGTCCAGTTCGCGCGCGAAGTTCGGGTCGGCCGGGGTCTGGGCGGTGGGGCTGATGCTCGGTGCGGTGCTCTGCCGTGGTGGCACCCGGAGACCGGGGCCGTTCAGCACGGCGACGGTGCCCCAGATCGCGCCCCCCACCAGCAGGGTCGCCGCCACCACCCCGGCGACGAGCGTCGAGGTGCGCCGTTGCCTGACCGTGGGCAGTGTCGTCGTCGCGGTCCGGGGGTGGACGATGGCCGGTGCGTAGGACGTCGGCTGCTCCGTCGGTGGCGGTGGCCGGTGCCAGGTGGCCTCCGCATCCTGGGGGAACGAGTCCAGCCGGGAGAGGATGCCGGAGAGCGCCTGGGCCAGCTCGTTGCCGTCGCGGAAACGCTGGTTCGGATCCAGGTGCATCGCGCGGTCCAGCAGAGGGCGCAGCACTCCCGGGATGCGGGGGTCGTTGGTGGTGACGGGAAGGCTGAGTTCTTGGAAGATCTGGGTCAGGTTCTGGGCGCGGCCGTCCCAGGTGGAGCGGGGGCCGCGTCCCGTCAGCAGGGCGAACAGCACCGCCCCCATGGACCACACGTCCCCGGCCGAGGTCGGTTCGACCTGGCTGAAGGCCTCCGGGGGAGCATAGGCGGGGGTGAGGGCCTCCAGGGTGACGGTGGCGGAGGCCTCGGCCTGCTGGATCGCCGCGATCCCGAAGTCGCTGAGCCGTGGGGTGCCGTAGGAGTCCAGGAGGATGTTGCCGGGTTTGATGTCGCGGTGCAGCACCCCTGCGGCATGGGCCGCGCCCAGTGCCGAGGCGGTGGACTGGATGATGCGCACCGCATCGGCGGCGGGTTGCGGGCCGCGTGCCACGACATCGGACAGGCTCCCACCGTCGCAGCGCTCCATCACCAGGTAGGGGCGCCCGTCGGGCAGGACCCCGGTGTCGATGAGGGTCACGACGTGCGGGTGGCTGCTGATCTGGCTGGCGGCCCGCATCTCCCGAAGGAATCGACGACGGTTGCGCTCCTCGTGGAGGGGGCGGGAGTCCACCTTCACGGCGACGGGGCGCTCCAGGGAGAGCTGTTCCCCGGCGTAGACGGTGGCGAACCCGCCCTGCCCGAGGATTCCCGTCAACCGCACACCGGGCACCTGTGGCACGTTCACGGGGGGCATCGTCATGGCAACCATGGTGGTTCATCCAGGGTGCAGTGGCAAACTACCCGAGATTGGCGATGAGTTCTGCCGCCACCTCGGCGCTGATCTCCCCGGAGGCCACGCGGGCCAGGATCTGTTCCTGGGCGGTCGCCTCCCCGGAGGTCCCGGGTGCGTCGGCTGACTCCGGGGGGGAGGTCGGCCGGGGGGTCTCCGGCAGCATCCCGAGCCTCGCCAGCACCGCGTCGAAGCGGGCCCGAGCCGTCGGGTAGGAGACGCCGAGGTGCTTCTCGACCTCCCGCAGGTTGCCGCGGGAGGAGAGGAAGACCCGCAGCAGTTCGTGCTCGGCGGCGTCCAGTCGGTCGTAGACCGAGGAGGCGAACTCCCCCGCGAGCTCTGAGCCGCAGCGTCGGCATCCCTTGCGGATGGTGATGAGCTGGGCGTCACAGACCGGGCAGTCGGCCGGGGCCTGGTACAGCGTCTCCTCCATGTCAGTTCTCCTCATCGGTGTTGTCCTTGATGGTGGCGAGTCCCATCACGACGTTGATGTCGCAACGTGCCGAGCCGTTCCCGAAGACCACCTCGTCGACCCCGGTGTTGTCCTCGGGCCAACGGACGTGCCCGAACTTGGACTCGGCGTGGACCATCACGTTGGCCCCGGGGGTCAGGGCCAGGGTGAGGGAGCCGGATTCGATCTTCAGTCGGGAACGGCCACGGCTGATGGGACCCTCGACGGTGACGCCTCCGGCCTGGCTGAGGAGGTCGGTGACCTCGGTGACGTCGCTGAGGTGACAACCACCCATCGTGACGCGGACCCGGCCGAGCCTCGGCACTCCCTGGCTGCGCAGCCCCCCGGTGGTCGACTCCACGTCGACGACGAGCCTCGGGTTGACCTTGACGATCAGTTCCTTGCCCAGGCCGATGATCCCCATGTCGTCGAGGATGCGTTGGGGGCGGATGAGGGAGAACCCGCTCAGGTTGGGTCCGAGTTCGCCGGTGGAGCTGACCTCCATCACGTCGCCGTTGCGGCGCAGCACGTGGGGACCCTCGACGCTCAGGGTGGTCACCTTCGGGTCGCCCTCGATGCGGACACGACGCCCCACCGCGGTGATGGAGACCTTCGACAGTCCCCCGGGGCGGGCCTTGCCGCCGTTGTCGGGGGACTGCTCCTCCTCGGCGGTGGGGGAGGGCTCGCCCTTGAGGGCGTTGATGCGACGGTTGGCCTCCGCGGCGTCGATACGTCCGGCGGCCAGGTCGTCCAGGATGGGACCAAGATCAGGACTGCTCATGAAGCAATGGTAGGCGATCCCTCAAACAATTGAAGGTTGATCTTTCCATTCGGTGAGGTCCAGGGTGCTCCGGGGGGTGGGTTGGACGTCAAATCGGCGTGGCGGCTATAGTGTGTGGCTGCTGCCGCCCTAGCTCAGTAGGCAGAGCGACGCTCTCGTAAAGCGTAGGTCACGGGTTCGATTCCCGTGGGCGGCTCCATTGAAGAACCAGCCCCCGACAAGGTGTTTCGCCGTGTTGGGGGCTGGTTCGTGAGTTCGCGGTACGAACGGGTTGGTGGCAGGGGTGTGTGCGAACCGACAAGGGCGACGCATCGAGGTGGTTGATCGGTTGAGTGCGGAGCAGTGTGCTGGAAAGGTTGGCGGTGTGACTGACCTGCTGATCACCGTGCTCCCGGGCGTGGATGTCGTCCCCTCGACGCTGCCGGGGTGACTCGTGGTGAACTCGCGAGGCGACCACCATCAGCCACCGCTGTCCTTCGGGCTGCAGCCCTACGAGGTGTGGGGCACACCCTCACAGAAGGTCATGCTCGACTTCGTGCACCGCCACCGCAGGGCCGTGCGGGAGATCTTCTCCGATCGGGGAGGCTCCCTGACTGAGGACGTGCCGCTTCGAGACGTGCCTGCGTTGCTGGTGCCGACCCGCTCCGGCCCGTTCCCGGCCGTCGTCATCGATGACCTCTGGGTCGGCAACGTCGTCGATGAGCGGGTGCTCGGGCTCCGGTCCGCGATGGTGGACCTGCTCGAGCACGGGGCCGCCCTCGAGGTGCCCGCCCGGCTCTGGGGGTTGCGTGGTAGGGCACGAATCCGGGTGGGGCTGCCGCAACCGGGGGGCATCTTCCCGCCCGGTCCACTGCCGCCACCTCCCCGACTCGTGCTGCCCCGGGGGGCCGTGATCCAGGTCACCGGGGAGGAGGAGCACCAGGAATGGCTGGCCGAGCTGCTGGCCGGGCAGCCCGAGTGCGACGTGGTGGCCGAGCTGTACCGCCTCGGTGCGACGCGCTCCCGCACCGTCGTCGGGGTGAGGGTCCACGAACGGGACGTGGGGAGGTTGTCCGCCGTCTCCAGTGCCCAGCTGATGCCGCTGCTGGAGGCCTGTGCCGATCGAGGGGTGGCGGTGTGCGGCAGGGCCACGGTCAGGGGCAACCGGTTGCGGGCCGAGGTCACGCTCGCCGTCGCCAGGGTCAAGGACCTGGGCGACGACTGGTTGCGACGCCACCTGCCGGATTCGCCGCAGGTGGCGGGAGTCCACCCTCCGGTGCTGCAGCCCACAGGCCCTAGACTCGTGGACATGAATGACAGTCTGCAGCCTCGGATGCGTGTCGGGACCGCTGAGCGGGATGCCGTCCTGGAGGTGCTGAGCCTGGCCTACGCCGACGGTCAGCTCGACCACGAGGAGTTCACGCAGCGTCAGGAGGTCTGCCTGAACGCCAAGTTCGACGACGAACTGGCCACCCTCACCGCCGACCTGCCGGCCGCGCGTGCCGTGATGCCCGCCGTGCAGCCCGCAGCGGCCCCGCTCATCGCCGCCGACGCCCGGTCGGCCCAGGAGATCGCGTTCATGAGCGGCAAGGACATCCACCTCGACGCCCACACCCCCACCGTGACGAGTTTCGCGTTCATGGGTGGCAACGCGATCCACACGGCGGGTGTCATGGGTCCCGGCGTCACCATCGAGATCTCCCTGTCCGCGATGTGGGGAGGGCACGACGTGTTCGTGCCGAAAGGGGTCAGGGTGATCGACCAGTCGGTCAACATCATGGGCGGGGTCGAGATCAAGAAGCGTGCCCGTGGCGACGGTTCCAACGGCACCCTCATCATCCGCGGTTTCAACCTGATGGGCGGCACGACGGTCAAGCTCGACCGGAATCAGGACTGAGCAGCGGTGTCGCAGCGTGGGCGCCGGCGTCAGGGCGCTCGCGTGAGGTGTCGGGCGGGTGCCGCACCCCGGCGAGCAGACCGGTGACCCGTCCCCAGGGGAGCGGGTTCTGGGGTCGGTCGGGTCGGGCGCCATGGCCATCCCGGTAGGTTGCGGAGCACGGCCCAGGGCGCCGCGGTGGCGAGGAAGGCCCGACCGATCCATCGTGGGGTGCGCCACGTGGGGTCCTGCCAGCGATGACGTGTCCACACCAGGAGCGCCGCCATGGCGCAGGGCAGGGCGACGACCAGATAGGCGTTGTCGTGCAGTGCCCGACCCCAGTTCCCGTGGAGGGCCGCATGGACCATTCGCAGCCCGCCGCAGGCAGGGCAGTCGAGATCGGTGACCAGTTTCGTGGGGCAGGTCGGCATGGGTGCCCGCCGGTCGTGGGGATCGGCCACCAGCAGGTAGCCGATCCCGGTCAGGACGCAGGCACCGAGGCCACCCAGCAGCCAGAGGATGCGTCGTCGTTCAGGGGCGAAGCGGCCGACCATTCACGTCGTCCACACTGCCCGAGAACATCAGGATCGCGTCGATGAGGGCCCAGATGCCCAACCCGCCGCAGGTGAGCAGCTGTGCAATCGCGATTCCGGTGTGACCGGTGTAGAAGCGACCAGCCCCGAACCCGCCGGCGAACAGCTGGAGCAGGCCGGCCACCAGCCTGGTCTTGTCCGAGTATGGGCGGCCTGTCGGATCGAAGCCGTAGGGCATGGTGGGGCCAGGTGTGCCGTGCGGGGGGACTGCGCCGTACGGGGAGGTGCCATGGGGCGGGTAAGGAGTGCTCAGGAGGAGAGTGTGCTTCCTCTCGGCCGCAATGGCAAAACAGGGAATGACCCTGATCCGACCCGGGTTGAGCCCTGAGGACTCAACTTCGCCTTGCGTCCGGCCTGTCCGGCTGGCATAGTTGAGTGCAGTCCGCTCAAGGACTGCATCCCACGACGTGAAGAATGAACAACCAGCCCAGGAAACAGGAGCAAACATGGCCCGTGCAGTAGGCATCGACCTCGGTACCACCAACTCGGTCGTCGCTGTCCTCGAGGGCGGCGAGCCCACCGTCATCCCCAACGCCGAGGGCGCCCGCACCACCCCGTCGGTGGTGGCGTTCTCCAACTCCGGTGAGGTCCTGGTCGGCGAGGTCGCGAAGCGCCAGGCCGTCACCAACGTCGACCGCACCATCCGTTCCGTCAAGCGCCACATGGGCACCGACTGGAAGATCGACGTCGACGGCAAGGAGTACCGTCCCCAGCAGATCTCCGCGTTCATCCTGCAGAAGCTGAAGCGGGACGCCGAGGCCTACCTGGGTGAGCAGGTCACCAACGCCGTCATCACGGTCCCGGCCTACTTCTCCGACGCGGAGCGGCAGGCCACCAAGGAGGCCGGGGAGATCGCCGGTCTCGTCGTGGACCGCATCATCAACGAGCCCACGGCGGCCGCCCTGGCCTACGGCCTCGACAAGGGCGACCAGGAGCAGACCGTCCTGGTCTTCGACCTCGGCGGCGGCACCTTCGACGTCTCGCTGCTCGACATCGCCGACGGTGTCTTCGAGGTCAAGGCCACCAATGGTGACAACCGCCTGGGTGGCGACGACTGGGACGCCAAGATCGTCGACTGGCTCGTGACGCAGTTCAAGAACAAGCACGGTGTCGACCTGTCCCAGGACAAGATGGCCCGCCAGCGCCTCCAGGAGGCCGCGGAGCGCGCCAAGATCGAGCTGTCCTCGGCCTCCGAGACCTCCATCAACCTGCCCTACATCACCGCGTCGGCCGCCGGTCCGCTGCACCTCGACGAGAAGCTGACCCGCGCCGAGTTCCAGCGCATGACCCAGGACCTCCTGGACCGCTGCCGCGCACCGTTCAACAACGTGCTCAAGGACGCCAACACCACCGTCGACAAGATCGACCAGGTGCTGCTGGTCGGTGGCTCCACCCGGATGCCCGCCGTCGCCGAGCTGGTGCGTGAGCTGACCGGGGGCAAGGAGCCCAACAAGGGTGTCAACCCCGACGAGGTCGTGGCGCTGGGTGCCTCCCTCCAGGCCGGTGTCCTGAAGGGCGAGGTCAAGGACGTGCTGCTGCTCGACGTCACCCCGCTCAGCCTCGGCATCGAGACCAAGGGTGGCGTGATGACCAAGATCATCGAGCGCAACACCACCATCCCGACGAAGCGTTCCGAGGTGTTCACCACCGCCGAGGACAACCAGCCCGCCGTGATGATCCAGGTCTACCAGGGTGAGCGTGAGTTCGCCCGCGACAACAAGTCGCTCGGCAACTTCGAGCTGACCGGCCTGCTGCCCGCCCCGCGTTCGGTCCCGCAGATCGAGGTCACCTTCGACATCGACGCCAACGGCATCGTCCACGTCCACGCGAAGGACCTGGCGACCGGCAAGGAGCAGTCGATGACCGTCACCGGTGGCTCCGCGCTGGCCAAGGAGGACATCGACCGGATGGTCCGCGACGCCGAGGCCCACGCGGAGGAGGATCGCAAGCGCCGCGAGAGCGTCGAGCGCCGCAACGAGGGCGATGCCCTGGTCTTCCGCACGGAGAAGCTCCTGAACGAGAACTCCGAGTCCATCGACGAGGCCACCAGGACTCCCGTCGTGGAGGCCGTCGACAAGCTGAAGGAGGCCCTGAAGGGCGAGGACGACGACGCCATCAAGGCCGCCATCGACGACCTCAACACCAAGGCCGCCGCGATGGGTCAGGCGATGTACGCCGCAGCCCAGGCGAAGGCCCAGGAGGCGCAGGCCGCTGAGTCCGGCGGTGAGGGCGACGCCGGGGCCGAGGACGACGTCGTGGACGCCGAGATCGTCGAGGACGAGGACAACAAGTGAACGACGAACACACCCCTGACGAGGAGGTGGTGGCCGAGGCCGAGGCGGTTGTCGACGCAGCCGCTTCGGCCCTCGCCGAGGGCGAGCCCACCGAACCCACCGAATCCGACAAGGACTGGGAGGCGCTGGCCGCTGAGCGCACCGCTGACCTGCAGCGTCTCCAGGCCGAGTACGTCAACTACAAGAAGCGCGTCGACCGGGACCGGGCCCTGGCCCGGAGGGCCGGGATCGAGGCCGTGGTCGCCGACCTGATGCCGGTGCTCGACTCGATCACCCTGGCCAAGTCCCACGAGGACCTGGCGGGCGGCTTCAAGGCGGTGGCCGACGAACTGGAGAAGGTCGCGGCCAAGCATGGGCTCGTGGCCTTCGGGGCCGTCGGTGAGCCCTTCGACCCGAACCTCCACGAGGCCCTCATGCAGGTGCCGATGGAGGGGGTCACCGTCACCACGATCTCGCAGGTCATGCAGCAGGGCTACCAGCTGGGTGACCGCGTGATCCGCCCGGCGCGCGTCGCCGTCGCCAATCCGCAAGCCTGAGTTGTCGCATTCGAGGGGCCGACAACCGCGAGACGTCGGCCCCTCGGATGAAGACACGAAGAAAGGGCATGAGTGAGCACCAAGGACTGGATCGAGAAGGACTACTACAAGGTTCTCGGCGTGGACAAGAAGGCCACCGCCGACGAGATCAAGAAGGCCTTCCGCAAGATCGCGCGGGACAACCATCCCGACCAGAACCCGGGCGACAAGAAGGCCGAGGCCAGGTTCAAGGAGGCCTCGGAGGCCAACAGCGTGCTGTCGGATCCCGACAAGCGCAAGGAGTACGACGAGGCGCGCAGCCTCTTCGGGGCCGGTGCCAGGTTCGGGCGTCCCGGGCAGTCCGGTGGCGGTTTCGAGGACCTGTTCCGCAACGCGGGTGGCGACCAGGGCGGACTGGGTGACCTGTTCGGGAACCTGTTCAGCGGCGGTCAGCGTCGCTCCTCCACGCGTGGCCCGCGACGCGGTTCCGACATCGAGGGTGGGGTCAACCTGACCTTCGAGCAGGCCGTCGAGGGCACCACCGTCGCGATGCGCACCGTCTCCGACCAGGCCTGCACCGCGTGCCGGGGGACGGGGGCCAAGGCCGGAACCCTGCCGAAGGTGTGCGTCACCTGTGAGGGCACCGGCATGACCTCCTCGGCTGCCGGTGGGGTGTTCGCGATGAGCGAGCCCTGCCCGGACTGCCGGGGCCGAGGGCTCATCGTCGAGGACCCGTGCCCGGTCTGCGACGGGTCGGGGCGCGGGAAGTCGAGCAAGACGGTCAACGTCCGCATCCCCGCCGGGGTCACCGACGGGCAGCGGATCCGCATCAAGGGCAAGGGCGCACCCGGCCAGAACGGCGGGGCCGCCGGGGACCTGTACGTGGACGTCCACGTGGCTCCCCACAAGCTGTTCGGACAGCAGGGCACCAACCTCACGTTGAACGTCCCGGTCACCTTCGCCGAGGCCTCGCTGGGCGCGGAGATCAAGATCCCCACCCTGGCGGGTCCCAGCGTCAAGCTGAAGATCCCCGCCAACACCCCGAACGGCCGCACGCTCAGGGTGCGCGGCAAGGGGGTGCGCCGCAAGGACGGCACGATGGGTGATCTGCTGGTGACGGTGCAGGTGCAGGTACCGGAGCAGCTGAGCGACGCGGCGAAGGAAGCCCTCAAGGAGTACGCGGAGAAGTCCGGTCAGGAGGACCCGCGCGCCGCCCTGTTCGGAGCCTGAGATGTCGAATCTTCCCCAGAACTTCGACCCCACGGCACCGGTGTTCCCGGTGTCCGTGGCGGCACATCTCGCGGACATGCACCCGCAGACGCTGCGCGGCTACGACCGGCTGGGGCTGGTCGTGCCGCAGCGCACCCGCGGTCGGGGTCGTCGTTACTCACTGCGGGACATCGCGAAGCTCCGCCACATCCAGCACCTCAGCCAGAACGAGGGGATCAACCTGGAGGGCATCCGCCGCATCCTTGACCTGGAAGCCGAGATCGAGGGGCTGAACGCCCAGATCGAGCGGCTGGGTGAGGCGGTGCGTCGCCTCCAGGCGCAGGGCGACACCCGGCTGTTCACCGCCGACTCCAGCGGCGCGGTGCAGCGTGGCCGTGCCAGACGGAGCACGCTGCTGGCCCTGCCCTACCGCTGATCGGGAGCAGGCAGCTCCCACAGGGCCGAGGCCGGGAGTCCGATCAGGCGGTCGGAGATCTGGAATCCCTGTTGGAACATGCCGAGCACCACGCCGCAGCGGAATCGACTCCCCAGTCTGTCGCGCAGGAAGCGCAGTCCCTTGAAGTGCTCCGGTCGGTGGGAGCTGGATGTCTTGACCTCGATGCCGACCGCGGACCCGTCGGCGAGCTCGGCGACGAGGTCGACCTCGATCCCGGTGCGATCCCGGTAGTGGAACAGCTGGAACTGCTCTGTGCTCCAGGACTGCTGTTTCAGCAGCTCGGTGGCGAGAAAGGCCTTGAAGTGGCCTCCCAGGACATCGGCGGTGATCGGCTCGAGCTGCCCGGGAGCCAGCTGGGCCTCATCGATGGCCAAGGTGCCCTCACCGCCTTGGCGGAGGAAGGCCTCTGGGTCTTCCAGGGCAGCGGCCAGCTGCGCGGGAACGTCGAGGGTCACCTGGATGCCGGGGCGTACTTGCAGCAACTGCTGGGCAAGGGTGCTCCTGCCCACCTGTCTGGCCCCCTCGATGACCACGACGGGAAAGGTGTCCAAGTATTCGAGTCCCACCCCCAAGAGGTGGCGTTCAACCAGCTCCGTCACCACTGCAGGATGACTGAGCTCGTAGGTTCGCAACGAGATTTTCGTAGGTTCGCAGTGTCTCTGAGTGAGGTGAGTGGTCGTGAGACGTCGGAAAACCGACGCCTCACGACCACTCTGACGAGGAGGAGCTCAGTCGACGGGCTTGTGGACCCAGACGGCGGCATCGGTGGGCAGCTCACCGTCGAGCTCCGTACTGGCCAGCAGCACCTCACCCTCCGGGAGCGGCACCGGGTCACCGCCGATGTTGACCATCACGCGGATCTCACCGTTGTCGAAGCAGACGACGTGCTCCGGCGCGTCCTCCCAGGTGAGCCGACCCAGCCCCAGCCCGTACTGACGACGCAGCCGCAGCGCGTCGCGGTACATCGTCCAGGTCGACCCCGGCACCCCGACCTGCTGGTCGGCGGCCAGGGCGCGGTAGCTCTCCGGCTGTGGCAGCCAGGTGCGCTCCGACGGCCCGAAGCCCAGCCCCGGGGCGTCGGCCACCCACGGCATCGGGATGCGGCAGCCGTCACGACCCACCTTCTGGTGCTTCGTGCCCTCCCAGATCGGGTCCTGACGCACCCCGTCGGGAACCGTGGTGTGCTCCGGCAACCCCAGCTCCTCACCCTGGTACAGGTAGGCCGAGCCGGGCAGCGCCAGCATCATCAACGTCGCCGCCTTGGCGCGCCTGAGCCCCAGTTCGTTGTCAGGCTGCGGGTCGCGCTCCGAGATGCCCTCGGTGTTCGAGGTCTCGGCCCGACCCAGCCGGGAGGCGTGCCGCACCACGTCGTGATTGCTCATCACCCACGTGGTGGGTGCCCCGACGGCCTCGTTCGCGGCCATCGTCGTGGTGATCACCCTCCGGTAGCTGGAGGCATCCCACGCCGAGGACAGGAAGTCAAAGTTGAAGGCCTGGTGCATCTCGTCGGGACGCACGTAGCGGGCCAGTCGCTCCGGCTTCGGCACCCACGCCTCCGCGACCATCGCACGGTCCCCGTCGTAGCTGTCGAGCACCTTCCGCCAGCGCCGGTAGATGTCGTGGACGCCCTCCTGGTCCCACATCGGGCCCATGTCGCCCTCCATGAACTGGGACTGTTCCACCTCGTCCGGCAGTCCCGCCTCCTTGACCAACGAGTGGGCCACGTCGACGCGGAAGCCGTCGACGCCGAGGTCCAGCCAGTGCCGCAGGATGTCGTCGAATCCCTCGCGCACCAGCTCGGAGTCCCAGTCGAGATCCGGCTGGTGCACGTCGAACATGTGCAGGTACCACTGCTCCCAGGTGCCGTCGGGCCGCTGCAGCCTGGACCATCCAGGACCGCCGAACAACGATTTCCAGTTGTTGGGCGGCAGTTCGCCATCCTCCCCCTTGCCGTCGCGGATCAGGTAGCGTCCCCGCTCCGGTGCGCCCGGCTCGGCGGCGACGGCGGCCTGGAACCACTCGTGGGCATCCGATGTGTGGTTCGGCACCAGGTCGATGAGCACGCGGATGCCCAGCGCGTGGGCCTCGTCGATGAGCCGCTTGGCATCGGCGGTCTGACCGAACAGCGGATCCACCTCGCGGTAGTCGGCGACGTCGTAGCCGGCATCCGCCATGGGGGAGAGGTAGAACGGGCTCAGCCACACCGCATCCACCCCCAACTCCTTGAGGTACGGCAGTTTCGAGATCGCCCCGGGCAGGTCGCCGTAGCCGTCGCCGTTGCTGTCGGCGAAGGAGCGGGGGTAGATCTGGTAGATGACGGCGTCGCGCCACCACTGGGTCTGGGTCATGCCTGGGGTCCTGTCGATTGTCGGATGATGAGGTCGGGGTGGAACAGTAGCTCAGTCCCGTCGAGGGGTTCACCGTCGATGGCCCGCAGCAGTCCCGAGACCGCAGCGTCGCACATCGCCTGGACGGGTTGTCGCACCGTGGTCAGTGCAGGGTCGGTGAAGGCCATCAGCGAGGAGTCGTCGAAGCCGATGACCGAGAGATCGCCGGGCACGGTGAGCCCCTGGGAGCGGGCCTCGCGGATCACACCGAGCGCCATGATGTCGGAGCCGCACACGATGGCGGTGTGACCACTGTCGATGAGTCGACGGGCCGCCAGCTGTCCACCCTCGGCGGTGAAGATGGTGCGAGCCACCGAGTCCTCGGGGAAGCCGAGAGCCAGGAATGCTGCGATCTTGCGCTGCGACGGCACGAAGCGCCTCGGGCCGATGGCCAGGCCGATGCGTTCGTGTCCCAGGGTCTGCAGATGGGCCACCTGGGACCTGATGGCCTCCTCGTCGGAGCAGTTGATGAACCGGGTGCACCGGATGGGGGCGTGACCGTTGATGACCACCATCGGTGCCCCGGTGGCGAGGAACCGTTCATGGGGCTCGGTGCTGGCCTCGGTGTCGGCCGCACCGGAGACCGAGAGCACGCCGTCGACCTCCAGGTCACGGAGTGTGTCGAGGGCGGTCGCCTCACTGGTGCCGGCCGAACCGGCATGGGCGACGACGCATCGTCGGCCGTGCTGGAGCAGCAGGGCGCCGAGCTGCTCGGCGAAGAGCGCGAAGGCCGGATTGGTCAGGTCCGGGACGAAGATCCCGATCAGTCCGGAACGCTGCGGGGTGCGGGTGGGCACGTAGTCCAGCTCGGCGACCGCCCTGAGCACCGCCTCGCGGGTGTCGGCGCTGATGCCCGACTTCCCGCTGAGCACCCTGGAGACCGTCGCGACGGACACGCCGGCGTGGCTGGCCAGGTCCGACATCCGTGGTCGTCCGCTCATCGCCACCTCCGTTGGTCCGGTGTTCCTGAGAAAGTGATGTTATCAAAGAGTTGCAAAATTTTTTCTGCAAGTTGCTGCAAGGGTTGATACAATTTTTTCGCAACCGAAGACGTCGGCGTCGTCGCCGATCCGAACAGGAGTAGATATGCGTAGGAGCCTCCTCGCCCTGGTGGGTGCAGGTCTCAGCCTGGCCCTGGCCGCCTGCGGCTCGGGCACCCCATCCACCACCTCGTCCGGCCCCGCCAGCTCGGCGGCCATGGAGAACAGCGCGCCCGCCGATGCCGGCACGCTCACCGTCTGGGTCGACGAGACCCGCATCGAGGCCTTCAAGGAGGTCGGCGAGGCCTACAAGGCCGAGAGTGGGGTGAGCCTGGACATCGTCCAGAAGCCCTCCCAGGACATCAAGACCGACTTCATCGCCCAGGCCCCCTCCGGCCAGGGTCCTGACCTCATCGTCGGTGCGAACGACTGGATCGGTACTCTTGCCAGCAACGGCATCATCGCCCCGGTCGAGCTGGGCGACAAGGCCGGTGCCTTCTCTGAGCCTGCCGCCAAGGCCTTCACGCACGGTGGCCAGCTGATGGGTGTGCCCTACGCGGTGGAGAACATCGCCCTGGTGCGCAACAACAAGCTGGCCCAGGAGACCCCCGCCACCTTCGACGAGCTGGTCACCCAGGGCACCGAGCTCACCCCCGACTTCCCGGTCCTGATCCAGCAGGGGGACAAGGGAGATGCCTACCACCTGTACCCGATCCAGACCTCCTTCGGCGCCCCGCTGTTCAAGACCGATGACAAGGGCGACTACCTTCTCGAGCTGGGTATGAAGGGTGCCGAGGGTGAGGCCTTCGCGTCTTACGTCAAGAAGCTGGCCGACGCCAAGGTGCTCTCCGCCTCCGTCGGTGGCGACCAGGCCAAGCAGGCCTTCCTCGACGGCCGGTCCGCCTACATCGTGACCGGCCCGTGGTGGGGTAGCGAGTTCGCCAAGGGTGGCATGGACATCACCGTGCTGCCGATCCCCTCGGCCGGTGGCCAGGATGCAGCCCCGTTCGTCGGTGTCCAGGGCGTCTACCTGTCCGCCAAGAGCAACAATGCCCTGCTGGCCAACCAGTTCCTGACCTACCTCGCCGGTGAGGACGCCCAGAAGATGCTCTACGAGGCAGGCGGTCGCGTGCCCGCCGTCGCCTCCGTCGCCAACAACATCGACGACCCGGTCCTCAAGGGCTTCGGCGAGGCCGCCACCAAGGGACACCCGCTGCCCTCCTTCCCCGAGTTGGAAGGCATCTGGCCGCAGTGGGGCGGCGGCGAGCTCGCCATCATCGATGGCTCCGCCGAGCCCGTCGCCGGGTGGCAGCAGATGATCGGCAACATCGAGGAACAGATCACCAAGTGACCCAGTCCTCCTCCGTGGGGGCGGACAACGCCCCCACGGAGGACTGGCTCATTCCAGGGAAGCATCGTGACACGACAGTCTGCAGAGCCGCAGCTCTCCCATGCGCGCGATCTCTCGCGCCCGGGCTTCTACGTCAAGCTCGTCCTCATGGGGCTGGTCAACGCGTTCGGCCTTTACGGCATCATGGCCTCCGCTGCCGCCCAGCAGTGGTGGGTCCTCACCTTCCTCGCGGTCACGTTGCTCGTGGCCGACTACGTCTACTTCTCCAAGCGCGCCATCCCCGCCAAGTACCTGCTTCCGGGGCTGGTCTTCCTCATCGTCTACCAGCTGTACGCGATGGGCTCGACGGCCTTCGTCGCCTTCACCAACTACGGCGACGGCCACAACGACACCAAGCAGGTGGCCATCACCCAGATCGCCAAGACCTCCGACCGCCGCGTCGAGGGCACCGACACCTTCCCCGTCGCCGTGGTGAGGAAGGACGACGTGCTGGGGCTCGCGGTGGTGCGTGACGGCACGGTGCAGGTCGGCACCCAGGACGAGGCCCTGGCCGAGATTGACGGCAGGGCCGAGGGGGACAAGGTCACCGAGGTCTCCGGCTGGCAGGTGCTGTCCTTGGCCGAGGTCAACCAGTACTCCAAGGAGGTGCTGGAGCTGCGTGTCAGCCTCAGCGACGATCCCGACGACGGCTGGTTGCGCACCGACAACGCCACCTTCGCCTACGTGGCGAAGTCCGTGCTGGTCTACGACGAGGCCGCCGACACCTTCACCGACGCCGAGGGCAAGGTCTATGCCGCGGATCCGGAGAAGGGGGCCTTCGTCGCCGAGGACGGGGCCGAGTTGCAGCCCGGCTGGCGGGTGTTCGTCGGCACGAAGAACTTCACGGAGGTCTTCAACGACTCGCGGCTGACCGGGCCGTTCATCAAGATCACCCTGTGGACCTTCGCCTTCGCGATCCTCTCGGTGGCCACCACCTTCGCGCTCGGCCTGGTGCTGGCCGTGGTCTTCAACGACGCCCGCGTCAGAGGACGCACCTTCTACCGCGCCATCTTCCTGCTGCCCTACGCCTTCCCGGCGTTCCTGGCGGCCCTGGTGTGGCGGGGCATGCTGAACAAGGACTTCGGCTTCTTCAACCAGGTGCTGCTCGGTGGGGCAGGCATCGGTTGGCTCTCCGACCCGTGGCTGGCGAAGCTCTCGATCCTGATGGTCAACCTGTGGCTCGGTTTCCCCTACATGTTCCTGGTGTGCACCGGTGCGCTGCAGGCCATTCCGGCCGAGCTCAAGGAGGCCGGGATCATGGATGGTGCCGGGGCGATCAAGCGGTTCTTCCACATCACGCTGCCACTGCTGCTGGTCTCGGTGGCGCCGCTGCTCATCGCGTCGTTCGCGTTCAACTTCAACAACTTCGCGTTGATCTACATGCTGACCGGCGGTGGCCCGAACTTCGCGGGTGCTCCGGTGCTGATCGGGGAGACGGATCTGCTCATCTCGATGGTGTACTCCATCTCCTTCGAGTCCGGTAGCCGTCAGTTCGGCCTGGCCTCGGCGTTGTCGATCCTGATCTTCGTCGTGGTCGGACTCATCTCCTGGCTGGGCTTCCGACAGACCCGCAAACTGGAGGAGGTGCTGTGATGAACGAGAACACTCGGCTCAGAGGATTGCGATGGTGCCTGGAGGTGGGCTGGAAACACCTGTTCGCCGTGGTGATGATGATCTTCTGCATCTTCCCGCTGCTGTACGTGCTGTCGGCCTCCCTCAACCCGGGCGGCACCCTGACCGGCTCCAACCAGCTGTTCAACAACGTGTCCTTCCAGAACTACGTGGAGCTGTTCGGCAAGGACTTCCCGAAGTGGATGATGCGCTCCTTCTACGTCTCCAGCGTCTCGGCCATCGGGACCGTGCTGATGGCCGCCGCCGCGGCCTACGCGTTCAGCCGGTTCCGGTTCACGGGACGTCGATCCGGCCTGACCGCGCTGCTCATCATCCAGATGTTCCCGCAGATGCTGGCCTTCATCGCCATCTACCTGCTGCTGCTGACCCTGCAGGACATCTTCCCCGCCCTCGGGTTGGGCTCACCGCTGGGGCTCATCGCGGTGTACCTCGGTGGGGCGCTCGGGGCCAACACCTTCCTCATGTACGGCTTCTTCAACACCATCCCGAAGGAGCTGGACGAGGCCGCCCGCATCGACGGGGCCACGCACGCCCAGATCTTCTGGGGCGTGATCATGAGGCTGGTCACCCCGATCCTCGCGGTGGTGGGTCTGCTGTCCTTCGTCGGCACCTACGGCGACTTCATCCTCGCCAAGATCGTGCTGCAGCGCCCCGAGGACTACACGCTCGCCGTCGGCCTCTACGTGTGGGCCTCCGATGAGCGCAACGCCTTGTGGTCGCTGTTCGCGGCGGGCGCGGTGGTCGCGGCCATCCCGATCATCCTGCTGTTCATGTACCTGCAGAAGTACATCGTCTCCGGCCTGACCGCCGGGGCCGTCAAGGGCTGATCCGGACCCCTCACGATGGAGGTCACCCCAGGCGGGTGGCCTCCATCGTCGTTGAAATAGAGTTGCCCTCATGACCAACCTCGCCTGGCACGTGGAACGTGTGCTTCCCTCCGTCATCGCCGACCTCCACCAGCTCATCGCCATTCCCTCGGTCTCCTCGATGTGGGAGCACGACGAGGACGTGCTGGCCGCGAGGGATCTCGTGGTGGAGTGGATGCGTGGGCTGGGTGCGGCCGAGGTGAAGACCCTGGAGGCCGGGGGCAAACCGGCGGTGTGGGCGGACTTCCCCGGCCCGGAGGGGACCCCGACGGTGCTGCTCTACGCCCACTACGACGTGCAACCCATCGGGGAGCCGACGGCGTGGACCTCGCCCGCCTTCGACCCGACGGAGCGCGACGGGCGGCTGTTCGCCCGGGGATCGGCCGATGACAAGGGCGGGGCGGCGGTGCACCTCGCCGCACTGCGGGCCTTCGGTGGCAAACCCCCGGTGCATGTCAAGGTGTTCATCGAGGGCGAGGAGGAGATCGGTTCGCCGTCGATGCCCGCGCTGCTGGAGAAGTACCCGGACGAGCTGTCCGCGGACGTGTTCGTCATCGCGGACTCGGTGAACTGGGAGGTCGGGGTGCCGTCGTTCACCACGACGCTCAGGGGTGTGGTGGACTGCGAGGTCACCGTCTCCACGCTGACGCAGGGGCTTCACTCCGGCCAGTTCGGCGGGGTGGTGCCGGATGCGCTCACCGCGCTGTGCCGCCTGCTGGCGAGCCTCCACGACGAGGCGGGCAATGTCGCGATCGAGGGACTGGTCTCCTCGCCCGGCCCGGAGCTGGAGTACCCGGAGGACCGGTTGCAGGAGGAGACGGGGCTGCTGCCGGGGGTGCAGCAGATCGGCGACGGTTCCGTGGTCGAGCGGATGTGGTTCAGGCCGTCGGCCTCCGTCCTGGCCATCGACGCAACGCCGGTCGCGGAGGCCTCCAACACCCTGGTGCCCTCGGCCAGGGCGAAGGTGAGCGTGCGCATCCCGCCGGGCCAGGACCCCCAGGCCGCCGCGGCCGCACTGGAACAGCACCTGCTCGACAACGCCCCGTGGGGGGCGCGGGTGGAGGTCACCGGTGGGCAGTCGGGAGCTCCCGGCACCGTCGCCCTGGAGGATGCCCGCGCCGCCGCGGCGAGGGCGGCCTACGCGGAGGCCTTCGGCACCGAGGTCGTCGAGATGGGCTGTGGTGGGTCGATCCCCATCGTCGCGGAGTTCGCCGAGCGCAACCCGGACGCCCTGGTGCTGGTCACCGCCGTCACGGACCCGACCTCGAGGATGCACGGCATCGACGAGTCGTTGGACCTCGGCGACTTCGCCAAGGCGGCCCTGGCGGAGGCCCTGCTGCTGAGCAGGCTCGGCAGTTGACCGAGCCGTGTGAACGGCGATGATCCCGGTGCAGGGGCCCGGGAGGGCTTCCCTCGTGGGTGAACACCTGTCGGCGGTTCCGGCCTGTTCCCCGGCGACCCCCTGCACGAGGATCATCGTCTCCTCAGCGTACATGGGGACGACTGTTCGGAACAGGCGATAGGCTGAGCCAGTGCTGAGACCGGATGGACGACTCTCGCTGGACCTGGACCCCGTCGATCACGGCCCCAAGGACGCCTGCGGGGTCTTCGGGGTGTTCGCGCCCGCCGAGGACGTGGCCCAGCTCACCTACTACGGGCTCTTCGCGCTCCAGCACCGTGGGCAGGAGTCCGCCGGGATCGCCGTCTCGACGGGGAAGCGGATCACCGTGTTCAAGGACATGGGGCTGGTCAGCCAGGTCTTCGACGAGGCGACACTGAGCTCCCTCAAGGGTCGTCTCGGCATCGGACACACCCGCTACTCCACGACCGGGGCCTCGGTGTGGCACAACGCCCAACCCACCTTCCGCGCCACCCACCACGGCGGGTTCGCGCTGGCCCACAACGGCAACCTCACCAACACCCACGAGCTCCAGGAGTGGCTCCACCAGCTCGACCCGGCACTGCGGGTGCCGGAGAAGAGGACGATGGACTCCACCAATGACACCTCGCTGGTGACCGCCCTGATGTCCGCCTTCGGTGAGGAACCGGTCGAGCAGGTGGCGCTCAAGGTGCTGCCCCGCCTCAAGGGCGCGTTCTGCCTCACCTTCATGAACGAGACCACACTGTTCGCCGCCCGCGACCCGCAGGGGGTGCGCCCGCTCGTGCTCGGCAGGCTCGCCAGCGGCTGGGTGGTGGCCTCCGAGACCGCCGCCCTCGACATCGTCGGGGCCAGTGTCGTCCGAGAGGTCGAGCCCGGCGAGTTCATCGCCATCGACGAGGCCGGGCTGCGCAGCCGACGTTTCGCCGACGCCCAGCGCAAGGGCTGCCTGTTCGAGTACGTCTACCTCGCCCGCCCCGACACCACGATCTCGGGTCGTTCCGTCCACGCCACCCGCGTCGAGATCGGGAGGATGCTGGCCCGTGAGCACCCCGCCCGGGCCGATCTGGTCATCCCCACCCCTGACTCGGGAACCCCGTCGGCGGTCGGCTACGCCGAGGCCTCCGGCATCCCGTTCGGGCTCGGCCTGGTCAAGAACGCCTACGTGGGGCGCACCTTCATCCAACCCAGTCAGACCATCCGCCAGCTCGGTATCCGGTTGAAGCTGAACCCGCTCAAGGAGGTCATCGCGGGCCAACGGCTCGTGGTCGTCGACGACTCCATCGTGCGCGGCAACACCCAGCGCGCCCTGGTGCGGATGCTCCGCGAGGCCGGTGCCAAGGAGGTCCACGTCCGGATCTCCTCCCCACCCGTGGAGTGGCCGTGCTTCTACGGCATCGACTTCGCCACCCGGGCCGAACTCATCGCGCCCGGCCTCACCGTCGATGCGATCTGCCGCTCCATCGGGGCCGATTCGCTGGGCTTCATCTCCTTGGAGGCCCTCACCGAGGCCACCCGTCAACCAGCCGACCAGTTGTGCCGTGCCTGTTTCGACGGTCGGTACCCGATCGACGTGCCGCGCGGTCAGGAGCAGCTGCTCCGTGAGGCCGCGTGTGAAGGGGTCGACGACCTCGACGCCCTCGCCACCACATCCCACCAGGAGGAGAGATGAGCCAGTCCGCCTACGCCGCCGCCGGAGTCGACATCGAGGCGGGCGACCGCGCGGTGGAACTCATGAAGGCCTCCGTCGCCCGTACCCGCCGCCCCGAGGTGCTGGGTGGGCTCGGTGGTTTCGCCGGATTCTTCGACGCCACCACGCTCAAGGACTACCGGCACCCCGTGCTCGCGACCTCCACCGACGGTGTGGGCACCAAGGTGGCGATCGCCCAGGCCCTCGACATCCACGACACCATCGGTTTCGACCTGGTCGGGATGCTGGTCGACGACCTCGTGGTCTGCGGTGCCGAACCACTGTTCGTCACCGACTACATCGCCTGCGGAAAGGTGGTCCCCGAGAGGATCGCCGCCATCGTCTCCGGCATCGCCGAGGCCTGCATCGCGGCGGGCTGCTCCCTGGTCGGGGGTGAGACCGCCGAGCACCCGGGGCTGCTCCAACCGCACGAGTACGACGTCGCAGGCGCGACGACGGGTGTCGTGGAACGCGAGGCCATCCTCGGCCCCGAGCGGATCCGCACCGGCGACGTCGTGCTGGCGATGGCCTCCTCCGGGCTGCACTCCAACGGCTACTCGCTGGTGCGGCACGTGCTGCTCACCCGGGCGGGTTGGGCACTGGAGCGTCACGTCGACGAACTCGGCCGTACCCTCGGTGAGGAACTGCTGACCCCGACCAGGATCTACGCGCTCGACGTGCTGGCACTGATCCGTGAGGTGGAGTGCCACGCCTTCAGCCACATCACCGGCGGGGGGTTGGCGAACAACCTGGCCCGGGTCATCCCGGCCGGGAGGCGTGCCGTGCTGCGCCGTGACTCCTGGAGCCCACCGGCGATCTTCCAGCTGGTGCAACGGGTCGGGGAGGTCTCCCAGCGCGACATCGAGGCCACCTTGAACATGGGGGTCGGCATGGTGGCGGTGCTGCCGGAGCACGGTGTCGATGCGGCCCGTTCCCTGCTCGAGAACCGGGGCGTGACGTCCTGGGTGCTCGGGCACGTCGAGGACCACGACGGTGAGGGCTCAGCCGTCCTGGTCTGAGGCGGCGTGCCAGGCCAGCACCGTCTCCAGCAGCTCGGGGGCATGGGCGCTCTGCGCCCCGAACCGGGCGTTGACCTCGATCACCAGGGGCGTGCCGTCGTCACGACGGCGGATGTCCAGGTCGGCCGGCCCCACCAGCCCGAGCGCCCGGACGGCCGCCGTCGCCACCTCGGCGACATCGGGTGCCTCGACGCGACGGACCGCGTCCGCGTTGCCCACCAGACCTGAACGGAGCTGTGTCTTCTCCAGCACGACGCACACGTCGTTGCCGATGCCTTGAACCACCTGGACGCAGTACTCGGTGCCGGGCGCGAACTCGCTCAGCAGTATCCCCTCCTGACGGGGGACGTCGGTGATCGCGTCGTGGAGCACCACACCGCGGCCACCCCGGGAGACCCGCGGCTTGCTCAGCACCGGGAGCCCGAGCGGTGCGATGTCGGAGTCCAGGGCCTGTTCGGCACGGACGGTGGCCGGCACCGGGACCCCCGCGGCGGCGAGGTGCTGCCCCGTCAGCCACTTGTCGTGAGCGATCTCGATCCCTTCCAGGGGCGAGATCAGTGTGCCGGGTGGGGGACTCGCGGCGACGAGTGGAAGTTCCTCCTGGACGGTGGGGATCAGCAGGGTGACGTGGTGGGTCGCCATGAGCTCCACGAGCTCGGTCAGGTGATCGGGATCACGGGCGGGCAGGGCCCTGAGGACGGTGATCCCATCGGTCCTGGGGGACGGGTCCATGTCACAGCCGAGAGCCGGGAGGCCCCGCGTGGACAACTGGTCGAGCAGGGAACGGCCGGCCGGACCGCAGGCACCGGTGACGAGGATGCGGCTCACAGGATCCCCCCGAACAGTGGCAGCCGGATCACCTCGAAGCCCTCGGCGTCGTCCATCCGGGCCTGGCGGCCACGGAACGTCGCGACTCCCTGCAGCACCGAGGTGGTCATGTAGGGCTTCTCGGACTGGTCCCGGTGCAGCTCGACGGCCATCTGCTTGGTGTCCAGGTAGCCGGAGACGTCGACGTAGGCCTGGGGGCAGAACGCCGGGGTGGCCGAGGGTGACTCGTAGCAGATGATCGCCGGATGGTTGCGGGCGGCCCGTCGTGTCGCCCAGTGGACCGCGACGTGGTCCTGGTGCTGGTCGTTGGCGGAGTGCGTGAGGATGAGGTCCGGGTGGTGTCGGGCGATGGCCGTCTCGATGAGACCGATCATCACGTTGCTGCTCTCCGCCAGGTGGGTGTCGGGCAGGTCGTGGAGCTCGCAGGAGGTCAGCCCCAGGAACCGGGCGCCGTTCCTCGCCTCACCGGGGCGGATGCTCGCGTCGCCGCCGACGGCACCGTGGGTCATGACCAGGGCGTGGACCCGGTGACCGTTGTCGACGAGCCGGGCCAGGGTTCCGGAGCAGGCCAGTTCGAGATCGTCCGGATGGGCACCGATGGCCAGCACGATCCGGGACGGATCCTGGCGGCAGGAGGGGTGCCGGAAGTGCCAGGTCAGGGCGGCGATGGCCGCCAGGGAGGCGATGGAGAAGGACTGGATCAGTGTGTGGACGGCACCCGGCGGGGTGGACAGGCAGGCCAGGTTGGCGGGGATCATGACACCGGCCGAGACGATGACGAACCGGTACAGCAGGCGGTACTGGCTGATGCGACGGCTCAGGCTGACCTTCGCCAGGGCGTAGAGGAACACGGCCAGGGTGTGCAGGGAGATCAGCACGAGGGGGACGAAGGAGTCCGGCACGGTGTGCTCCTTTCAGGGGGCGAGCGGGAGAGTGGTTGGGGCAGCGAGGACTTCGGACCGTGGTGGGGGTTCGACGCCGACCTCGAAGTCGAGGGGGTCCTCCTTGGCGGTGCGGTTGCGGACCCCGGTGCGTTCGAGCTTGTTCCAGCTCGACGTCGTGCCCCTGAACTCCGCCCAGATGGCGCGTGCGGTGGCGGCCGAGAGGAACAGGCCGAGGGGGAGCCACAGCGGGAGCACGATGAGCAGGGGGATGTTGTGCCAGGCACGGTCCAGCACCAGAGCGATCACCGCTGCGGCGAGGGAGACCTCGAGGCCGAGCAGGAGGACCACCGCCCACCAGGACGTGATCTGGAGCTCGCCGGTGGCGATGACCGCGACGAGCAGCACGACGGCGATGAGCTGCAGCACCGGGGCCACCAGCATGGAGGCCAGGTTGAGCGGCAGGTACCAGTCGAAACGGCTGCGGGGCAGCCGCAGGGCCCGGTGCGCGTGGAACCGTGCGGTCTGGATGAGGCCGCGCTGCCACCGGACCCGTTGCTTCCACAGGCCTTTCAGGGTGGAGGGCACCTCGGCCAGGACGAGGGCACGTGGGGCGAACTCGACGTCGTACCCGGCGAACTGGACGCGCCACGTCAGTTCGAGGTCCTCCCCGAGGGTGTCGGTGCGGAAACCGCCCACCTCACGCACCACGTGGGCGAGGAAGGCCCCCGAGTTGCCGGAGACGATGGGCAGGATCCCGAGCAGGGCGAGGGCACGTCGGGTCAGCCCGGTGCCGACGTGGGTCATCAGGGCGAGCAGACGGGTCAGGGGACCGGTGACGTTGATCGGTTGGTCGTTGCCGCAGACCGCCCCGACGCCCCGGTGCCGGAAACCGGCCAGCAGGCGGGGAATGGTGGTGCGGGTGAACAGGCCGTCGGCGTCGACGAACAGGAACACCTCGCCGTCGGCGACCTCGATGCCGGCGTTGAGGGCGGATCCCTTGCCGCCGTTGGGTTTGTCGATGAGCACGACCCGGGGGTCCTGGGCGAAGGACTGCATGACCTCCCAGGTGTTGTCGGTGGAGCCGTCGTTGACGACGACCACCTGGAGGTTCGGGTATCCGGAATCGAGCACGGAGGCCACGGAGGCGTGGAGCACCACGCCTTCGTTGTAGGCGGGGATGATGACGCTGACCCTGACCCCTCGGTACAGCACGCCGGGGGAGTGCTGTCGGAACTCGAAGAGGACGGCGAACGGGTACCACACCCAGTGGATGAGGCCGAGCAGCAGCCCGGGCAGTGCCACGACGGCGAGTGCCGTCATGAGCGGGCTCATCGGAGTGCATCCATCGGGAGGGCCCGCATCGGCAGGCGGGGGCGGGTCCATCCCAGGGTCAGCAGCACCAGTTGCGCCACGATGCAGATGGCGCTGAGGACCGGGGCCCACCGGAGCAGTAGCTCCGGTGCCGCCGGGAGCAGGCAGGAGATGTTGGCCACCGCACCGAGGTGTGAGCTGGCGTAGCAGAACAGCTGCACCTTCCGGAAGCTGCGCAGGCGGTGGCGGAGGTGGAGCTCGGTCCGGGTGAGGGCGAACGCCGAGGCCACGAACATCACCGTGCACACAACGTGGTGCATCTGGTCACCCCCTCCGGGAATCCACTGCCGAACCGATTTCGACGAGGTGAATCTAGACAGCTTGGCAAGGGCTTGTTGCCGCCTCGGGGTCATCCATTTGGACGTTGCGGGCGTTTCAAGACGTATGCCCTTGTCGCGTCGATGGAAAGCGTGTCATCCAGATGGCGAGGGGCCGTCGTGCACCGGGTGGCCCGCACCAGATGCCAACGGTCGAGGCCCCTGGGACGTCCCAGGGGCCTCGACCGTTGGGGGTCTCCCGATCAGTCGGGAGGTGAGGGCTCAGAGCGCGTCGATCACCTGGTTGAAGGTGGGGCTCGGGCGCATCACCGCACTGGTCCTGGTTTCGTCGGGACGGTAGTAGCCGCCGATGTCGGCGGGCTTGCCCTGCACCCCGATCAGCTCGGCGAGGATGGCTTCCTCGCCGTCGACCAGTGCCTGCGCCACCGGTGCGAAGGCTGCGGCCAGCTCCTCGTCGTCGCCCTGGGCGGCCAGCTCCTCGGCCCAGTGACGGGCCAGCCAGTAGTGGGATCCCCGGTTGTCGATGCCGCCCAACCGCCTGGTGGGGGAGCGGTCCTCGGTCAGGAACCTGCCGTTCGCGCGGTCCAGCGTCGCGGCCAGCACCGCCGCCTTCTGGTTGCCCTCCGTCGTCGCCAGGTGCTCCAGCGACGCGGCCAGGGCCAGGAACTCCCCCAGGGAGTCCCAGCGCAGGTAGTTCTCGGCGACGAGCTGCTGCACGTGCTTGGGTGCCGAGCCGCCGGCACCGGTCTCGAACAGGCCACCGCCGGACATGAGCGGCACGATGGACAGCATCTTCGCCGAGGTGCCGAGCTCCAGGATCGGGAACAGGTCGGTCAGGTAGTCACGCAGCACGTTGCCGGTGACCGAGATGGTGTTCTCCCCCCGTCGGATCCGCTCCACGGAGAACCTGGTGGCCTCGACGGGGGAGAGGACGTGGATCTCCAGGCCGGTGGTGTCGTGATCGGCCAGGTACTGCTCCACCTTCGCCTTCAGGTTGCGGTCGTGGGCGCGTTCCTCGTCGAGCCAGAACACCGCGGGCCAGCCGGTGGCGCGGGCGCGCGTGACGGCCAGCCTCACCCAGTCCCGGATCGGGGCGTCCTTGGTCTGGCAGGCCCGCCAGATGTCCCCGGCGGCGACGTCGTGGCTGAGCAGCACCGTCCCTGCGGTGTCCACCACCTCGACGCGGCCGTCCTGCGTGATCTCGAAGGTCTTGTCGTGGGAGCCGTACTCCTCGGCCTTCTGGGCCATGAGACCGACGTTGGGAACGGTGCCCATCGTCGTCGGGTCGTAGGCGCCGTGGGCCTTGCAGTCGTCGATGACGGCCTGGTAGACCCCGGCGTAGGAGGAGTCGGGCAGCACGGCCAGGGTGTCGGCCTCCTGGCCGTCGGGCCCCCACATGTGGCCCGAGGCACGGATCATCGCGGGCATCGAGGCGTCGACGATGACGTCGGAGGGCACGTGCAGGCCGGTGATCCCCTTGTCGGAGTTCACCATGGCCAGGGCGGGTCCGTCGGCCAGGGCGGCATCGAAGGCGGCCCTGATCTCGGCCCCGTTGTCCAGGTCGTCGAGTCCGGCGAGGATGGCCCCCAGTCCGTCGTTGGCCGACAGTCCGGCCGCCTCCAGCTCGGCACCGTGACGCTCGAAGACGGGAGCGAAGAAGGCCTTGATGACGTGGCCGAAGATGATGGGATCGGAGACCTTCATCATGGTGGCCTTGAGGTGGACGGAGAACAGCACCCCCTCCTCCTTGGCGCGGCGCACCTGCTCGGTCAGGAACTCGTCGAGGGCCCTGGCGCGCATCACGGTGGCGTCGACGACCTCGCCGGCCAGCACCTGCAGTCCGGTCCTCAGGGGGGTCTCGGTGCCGTCGGTGGCGATGTGGCGGATGGTGAGGACGTCATCGGTCGGCATCACCACGGAGGTCTCGTTGTGGCGGAAGTCGTCCGAGGTCATCGTCGCCACGTCGGTGCGCGACTCGGGGGACCAGACCCCCATCCGGTGCGGATTGGTGCGCGCGTAGTTCTTCACCGACTCCGGTGCCCGTCGATCCGAGTTGCCCTCCCGCAGCACCGGGTTGACGGCGGACCCCTTGACCCGGTCGTAGCGGGCCCGGATGTCTCGTTCCTCGTCGCTCCGCGGGTCCTCCGGGTAGTCCGGCAGGGCGAATCCTCGGGCCTGCAGCTCGGCGATGGCGGCCTTGAGCTGCGGGACCGAGGCGGAGATGTTCGGCAGCTTGATGATGTTGGCCCCGGGGGTCCTCGCCAGTTCACCCAGCTCGGCCAGGGCGTCGGCCACCTGCTGCTCGGCGGGGAGCACGTCGGCGAACTGGGCGAGGAGGCGCCCGGCCAGGGAGATGTCACGGGTCTCCACATCCACCCCGGCCAGTTTCCCGTACGCCTGGATCACGGGCAGCAGGGAGTGGGTGGCCAGCAGGGGGGCCTCGTCGGTGAGGGTGTAGATGATCGTGCCCATCGGGTCTCCTAGTGGTTTCGACAGTCGGCGTGCTCAGCCTACCGGGGGTGAGGAGGGCGTGCTTTGAGCTACCCGGCTTGCTCCGGTATCCTCGTCGTCACGAGACAACTGACAGATTCCCGCGGTGAACCGCGATGATTGAGCGAGGGGGTCGACCCATATGGGGCGCGGCCGTGCAAAGGCGAAGCAGACGAAGGTGGCCCGCGATCTGAAGTATCGCTCCGTGGACACCGATTTTGCGTCACTGGAACGAGAACTTCGAGGAGAGAGCCACGACGACGGACGCTTGACCTCCGAGATCCCGGATGCATATGCCGACCTCGCGGAGCAGTACAACGACGACGCGGATGTCGAGTTCGAGGACGACGGCTCAGCCGACGACGACCGGCCCTGACCCGCGCTGGGTCCCGGACACCGAACTCGACGGGTTCCAGCAACTCACCCTCGTGCTCGACGGGGCTGCCCGGTATCCGGGCGAACCGGAGCACGAGGTGGTCGCCACGCTCGTCAGACGCACGGTTCCGTCGCGTGAGCGGGCCGTGTTGTATCTCCACGGGTGGAACGACTACTTCTTCCAGGCGCCGTTGGCGGAGCGACTCGAGGCGTTCGGTTATGACTTCTTCGCGCTGGATCTGCGTCGATACGGTCGCTCACTGCGGTCGGGCCAGCTGGCTGGCTACACGCCTGACCTGACGGAGTACTTCGAGGAGGTGGACCGCGCGGTCGGGATCGTCCAGGAGACCGCCCGTGAGATCGTGTTCATGGCCCATTCCACGGGCGGGCTGATCATCTCCTTGTACCTGGCCGAGCGGCCGGGGGTGGCGAAGGCCGTGGTGCTGAACTCACCGTGGCTGGAGCTGGGATCGAACGGCCTGTGGCGGCCTGCCCTGTCGGCGGCCCTGGGTGCGGTGGGTGCGGTCTCCCCGACCCGGACCGTGGCCGTTCCCGAGCCGGGGTTCTACCGTCGCTCCATCTCCGCCACCGAGGACGGTGAGTGGGACTACAACCTCAACCTCAAGGGCGATCCGGCCTTCCTGCCACGCGTCGGGTGGGGCAGGGCCATCATGCGGGGGCAGGCGAGGGTGGCCGCCGGGCTCGACATCGACGTCCCGATCCTCATGTGCATCAGCGCCCGGTCCGACTTCAGCCGCACCTGGAATGACGACATGATGGGGGCGGACCTGGTGCTGGACGTCGAGTCGTTGGCGGCCCGGGCGCCGATGCTGGGTCGGCATGTCACCCTGATCCGCATCGAGGGCGGCAAGCACGACCTCATGCTCTCGGCCGCCGGACCTCGTGCCCGTTATCTGGCCGAGATGGAACGCTGGCTCGCTGCTTACGCGCGTTGACGCGTTGTTCCTGCCACAGCTGCCTCAGCTCGGGGTCGTCCATGACGAGCCGGACCGTTTGACAGTTGTGTGGGCCGTCGGCACCCGGGACGCACAGGCTGCAGGGCGTCCCGGGGCGGAGCGGGCACATGGGGGTGGCCACGGCTCATCCCTGCGGGAGCTCGGTGCCCGGGGCCGGGTACGACGACTGGGCCCCCTCGAACTGGACGGTGTGTGCGGCGAACCGGACGGCGTACCGGGCGGCCTCCAGCAGGGGGTGGCCCTCGGCGAGCCGTGCTGCGAGTGCTCCGGTGAAGGCGTCCCCGGCGCCGACGGTGTCCACCGCGGTCACCCGGGGGCTCGGGACGTGGTGGGTGCCGTGCTCGTCAGCGACGATCGCTCCGGCGGCACCGAGGGTGAGCACGACGGAGGAGAGTCCTGCTGCGCGCAGCCCGGCCACGAGTGCCTCCGGGTCCCGGGTGGCCGCTCCACCCAGCTGGGTCAGGGTGGCCTCGGCCTCGTGCTCGTTGACCACCAGGGGGTCGGCGCGGCGGATGACCTCCGGGGCCAGCCGGACGACGGGGGCCAGGTTCAGCAGCCAGCGGCCACGGGTGTGCCGGGCGATGCGTTCGGTCGCGGACGAGGAGAGCTCCCCCTGGGAGACGACGATGGGGGCGGCCGCGAGGATCGTCTCCCAGCCGTCGACCGTCTCCGGGGTGATCTCGGCATTCGCGCCGGGCACCACGACGACGGTGTTCTCCCCGGCCGCGTCGACGGAGACCACGGCCAGCCCGGTCGGACCCGCCACCCGGGTGAGGTGGCTGAGATCGACCCCCGCGGAGCGCAGCAGGAGGAGTGCGGTCTGCGCGGCGTCGTCGTCGCCGACGGCACCGAGCAGGGCGACCTCGGCCCCGGCCAGGGCGGTCGCACAGGCCTGGTTGGCCCCCTTCCCGCCGGGGGAGAGGCCACCGCCTGAGGCCAGCAGGGTTTCCCCGGGGCGGGGGTGGCGCTCGAGATGCAGGTGCAGGTCCACGTTGATCGATCCGGCCACGACGACGGTCATCGGTCCTCCTCGAGATGTCTGGTCCCTCCCGACACTACTGGACGACCGAGCCAGACACCGCAGTGGCCGGTTCGCCTGCCTTGAGTCCGGTTCGCCTGCCCTGTGGCCGGTTTACCTGTCCAAAATCGAATTGCCTGTCCAATAAGGCAGGCAATTCGGAACAAGGCAGGCATTTGTGGCTCAGGACAGGCGAACCTGTTGCAAGGCAGGCGAACCGGTGTGGCTGGAGGCATGGCAGGAGGGCAGGGCCATCGATCTCCTCCTGAACCGCCCGAGCGACGTCGCTTCTTCGGGGTCAGGTCCCGTGCGTGGTGCTCATCCCCGATGCCGGAGCCGGAACTCGAGACCGGTCCGTACGTTCTCCCACTCGTGGTCGAGGATGGAGTAGACGCAGGTGTCGCGGACGGTGCCGTTCGGGAGGATGGTGTGACGGCGGAGGATCCCGTCCAGCGTCGCGCCGAGCTTCTCGATGGCTGCGCGCGAGTGGTGGTTCATCGAGTGGGTGCGCAGCTCGACCCGCCGGTACCCGAGGGTCTCGAAGGCATGCCGGAGCAGCAGCAGTTTCATCTCGGGGTTGACGTGGCCTCCCTGGTGACTGCGGCCCAGGAAGGTGTGGCCCACCTCCAGCACCTTGTTCGTCACGTCGATGTTGCAGTAGGTGGTCATGCCGGCGATCCGGTCCCCGGACCTCACGGTGAAGGGCAGCATCACACCACGGTCCTGCAGTTCGAGGCGTCGGGTGATCTCGTCCGCCATCGTCTCGGGGCTGGGCACCCGGGCGAACCACAGGTGCCACAGCTCACCGTCACGCACGACGTCGCACAGCTCGTCGTGATGGTCACGGTGGAGGGGGACGAGCTCGACGTGGTTTCCCGTCAGGGTCACAGGGGTGAGGGTCATGACCCATGATCCAAACACCTCACCGGGTGCCCGGTCCAGCGCGGATCCCACCGTGCGTCGTCGTGGCATGTAGTGTGGACCCACACGCGAGGTGTTGGGGCCTTGTGCTGTTCCACAGGAGCAACAGCGGATCGGAGAGTCCCATGTCGGTGAGTCGTAGGAATCTCGGGCGGGCCGTGGTCGGTGGTGCCGCCCTGGCCGGGGTGTGGGCAGTGTTTCCCGGTGCCCACCCTCGGGCGACGGCGCAGGGTGCGGCCGTCTTCAGGCGACGTCTGACCGGGGCCGACATGTACCCGGCCCACAACTGGCGGGTCGGCGGGACCGATCTGGGCATCCCGTACGTGCTGGAGAACGGTTCGATCGGCTATCTGATGGGGGACACCTTCGCGGGGCCGTGGCCGGAGAGCGGCGGGGACCACCGGTCTCCTGTGATGCTGCGTTCCGCCGTCGATCCCGGTGCTCCTGATGGCATCGTCTTCGACAGCGCGGCCAAGGTGGCGGGACATGGTCGGGCTCCCGAGCTGATGCACAACGCCCACGGCGGGTGGGTCGGTGGACGTCGGGAGCTGACGGTCATCCCCAACGACGGCATCTCATTCCCGGAGACCGGACGCCAGGTGGTGTCGTTCATGAGCATGGAGAGCTGGGACGGCCCGTTCTTCCGATCCGGCTTCGCCGGGCTCGCCTGGTCCGACAACGGCAACGACTTCCACCGCACCGAGCTGCGCTGGGACAACAACGGGGACAACACGGACCCCTTCCAGATGTGGACGATGCAGCGCGACGGCGACCACGTCTACGTCTTCTCGGTGCGTGCGGGGCGACAACACGGTCCGATGATGCTGCGACGCGTGAGGTGGGATCGCATGTTCTGGCCCGACGAGTACGAGGGCTGGGGGTGGAACGGAACCGACTGGGGCTGGGGTCGTCCCTGCACCGGCATCCTCCACGAACGATTCGGGGAGCCGTCGGTGCGACGACTCGGTGACGGCACCTGGGCGATGGCCTACATGGACTACGCCCGCAACCAGTTGGTGACCCGCACCGCATCACGCCCCGACGGGATCTGGAGTGAGCCCAAGGTGCAGATCGAGCACGTGATGAACTGGAACCTCTACGGTGGGTTCGTCCACCCGTGGTCGACGACACGACCCGGTGGGCTGCACCTGATCGTCTCCCGCTGGGCTCGTGACCAGCAGGGAAGGAGCATCGCCTACCACGTCGAGCAGTACCAGGGCACCCTCTGAGGAGGAGAGCGCCGTCGGTTTGCGGTGAGGCCGCATGCCCCTGCTATCCTTGTCGCGGCCGGTCCCCATCGTCTAGCGGCCTAGGACTCCGCCCTTTCACGGCGGCAGCACGGGTTCGAATCCCGTTGGGGATGCTCTGGTCGTCCGGGTTTCCGGCGAGGAACCCCCGATTTCACAAATCGGGAGAACACCGCTAGAGTTACCCGAGTTGGCGAAAGCCAGCAGGCCAAGAAATTGGCCCCGTGGCGCAGTTGGTTAGCGCGCCGCCCTGTCACGGCGGAGGTCGCGGGTTCGAGTCCCGTCGGGGTCGCTGGGTGTCCAGCCCTACTGGCCAGGTAGCTCAGCTGGTAGCAGCGTTCGCCTGAAAAGTGAAAGGTCGCCGGTTCGACCCCGGCCCTGGCCACATCACCCCCGCCGAGGCGGGGGTTGTCTGTTCGTCCACCAGATCCTCAGCGCCGTGGAGGCCGCAGATCCGCAACGGCGTGGCCCCCGTCGTGAACAGGAATCGTCGATGCAGAACGCTGGGACGTCGACGGGTGACATCCCAGCGGCGCCCCGGGCGAGTCGTGTCCGGTCAGGTCGCTGCGAGCCGGGGTCGGGTCAGGAGTTCAGTGCCACCTGGACGGCATCCGTCGGGTCCGAATGGGTGGCCTTGGCGCCGCGCAGCAGGTCGAGTTCCATCTTGACCACCGCCAGGTACTCACGCAGCTCGCCCTTGAGATGGACGTCCCGCCACTGCCTGGCCGTGACGTCCCCGACGGCGATGGCGTCCACCCCGAGCGCCTGACACGTCGCGACCGCACGCTGCACGTGGTACATCTGTGACACGAGCGTCACCTCCCGCACCCCGTAGACGTCACGGGCCCGGATGCAGGAGTCGTAGGTGTCGAAACCCGCAGGATCCTGCACGATCCGCTTCCTCGGGACTCCTCGGGAGATGAGGTAGTCCTCCATCACCTGGGTCTCGTGGTTGCTGGCCGGGGTGTTGGCCCCACTGACGATGATGGCGCGGCCCTTCCCGGCCTCGAACAGCTCCACCGCCAGGTCCAACCGGGCCTGGAGGAACCGCGACGGCTGCCCCGGATGCGCATGGGCACCCAGCACCAGCAGGACGTCCCGGGCAGGCACGTCGTCGTCCGCGCCGTAGATCCTGCCCTCGGAGGCCAGGGCGGCGTGTGTCATCCCGACGACGACGGGACCGAGCAGCACGGTGAGAGCCGTCGCGATCACGGCCTCCAGACGACGGCGACGTGGTCGCGACGGTTTCTCGGACATGCCTCAACGGTACCGCCTGGTCGGGAGACCGGGGTCAGCGACGCTGTTCCCGGTACCAGGTGACCAGGGCGCGGGTGGACGAGTCCTGACGCTCCAGGGCCGCGTCGTCCCCGAAAACGGCCGGGGCGATCTCCAGGGCCAGCTTCTTCCCGAGCTCCACACCCCACTGGTCGAAGCTGTCGATGCCCCACACGATCCCCTGGACGAACGTGATGTGCTCGTAGAGGGCGATGAGCTGCCCCACCACCGACGGTGTCAGCGCGGGGGCCATGATCGAGGTGGTCGGGCGGTTCCCGGAGAACACCCGAGCCGGGACGATCTCCTCAGGCGTGCCGTCGGCACGCACCTCGTCCTCGGTCTTGCCGAACGCCAGGGCGGCGGTCTGCGCGAAGAAGTTGGCCAGGAACATGCCGTGGACGTCCACGTCGCCGTCCTGGATGGGATGGGCCGGGTTCGCCACCGCGATGAAGTCCGCCGGGATCAGCTGAGTGCCCTGGTGGATGAGCTGGTAGAACGCGTGCTGACCGTTGGTCCCGGGCTCCCCCCAGAACACCTCACCGGTCTCGCAGGTCACGGGCGAGCCGTCCCATCGCACGGACTTGCCGTTGGACTCCATGGTGAGCTGCTGCAGGTACGCGGCGAACCGGTGCAGGTACTGGGCGTAGGGCAGCACCGCGTGTGAGGTGGCCCCGAGGAAGTTGACGTACCAGATGTTGAGCAGCCCCATCAGCAGCGGCACGTTCTGCGACGGCTCGGCGGTCAGGAAGTGCTGGTCCACCGCGTGGAAGCCGGCCAGGAAGTCACGGAACCCGTCCGGGCCGATCGCGATGACGATGGGCAGCCCCACCGCGGAGTCGACGGAGTACCGTCCCCCCACCCAGTTCCAGAACCCGAAGGCGTTCACCGGGTCGATGCCGAACTCCGCCACCTTGTCCAGCGCCGTGGAGACCGCGACGAAGTGCCGGGCGACGGCCTCGGCACGGGCCTCCTCGGTGTCGGCGATGGCTCCCTTCGCCACCAGGGCGTCCAGCAGCCAGGTACGGGCCATCCGGGCGTTGGTCAGGGTCTCCAGGGTGGTGAACGTCTTCGACGCGACGATGAACAGCGTGGTCTCCGGGTCCAGGTCGGCCGTGGAGACCGCGACATCCGTCGGATCGATGTTGGAGATGAAGCGGCACTCCAGGCCCGGCTGCCTGTACGGCAGCAGCGCCTCGTAGACCATCACCGGTCCGAGATCCGAGCCGCCGATGCCGATGTTGACCACCGTCTCGATGCGTTTGCCCGTCACCCCGACCCACTCGCCGGAACGCACCTTCTCCGCGAAGGCGTACATGGCGTCCAGGACCTCGTGGACATCGGCCACCACGTCCTGTCCGTCAACCACCAGCTCGGCGTCACGGGGCAGTCGCAGGGCGGTGTGGAGCACGGCACGGTCCTCGGTGACGTTGATGTGCTCGCCGGCGAACATCGCATCGCGACGACCGGCGACATCGGTCTGTTCCGCCAGACGCAGCAGCGCCGCCAGCACCTCGTCGTTGATGAGGTTCTTCGACAGATCCACGTACAGGTCCCCGACCCGGCGGGTGTACCTGGTGGCACGCTCAGGGTCCGCCGCGAAGGATTCCCGGAGGTCGAGCTCCGCATGGTCGGCGAGTTCGTCGAGCTGTTCCCAGGCAGGAGTGGTGATGGCATCAACCGGCTTGATCATGACCCCAAGCCTATGACCTGCCACGGACAAAATCCTCGAGGGGCGACAGAACCCCCGACGAGCCGGGGTCAGCGGTCACCCAACACTGATGTGCACGTGGTCGTAGTGGTTGGCGCTCACCGAGCCACGGTCCGACATCGAGCGCCAGCCCTCCGAGCCGCGCTGCGTGGTCCAGATCTTCTGCTGGTAGATGACCTCGATCACCCCGAGCTCCTTGGCGTTCTCACGCAACCACTTGGCGATCACCCAGCCGCGCTCGCCGGAGACCATCACGTCGATGGCACGACCCTGGCCGTGGTAGCCGCTGTCCCGACGGTAACCGCCGTAGGACTTCACGTCGGGGAAGGCCGCGCACACCGCACGCAGCACACTCACGGTCCTCGAGGTCAGGCCCGACTCGATGCTCTTGGCCGAGGAGGACTCACAGCTGGCACTCGAGCCGGGATCGGGCGCGCTGCTCTCGGCGGGCTTCTCGGCGGCCAGGAAGTCCGCCCTGACCCAACCGGCGGACTTCTTGTGGATGATCTGCTGCCAGCCGTCCTGGGTCACATCGGTGACGGTCACCTCGGCCGCGCCCTTCAGCGTGACTCGGACGTCGAAGTCCTTGCCCGGGCCGGTGCGGACATTGACGGACTTCGTGGTGTACATGGTGCCGGACTCCTTGCCCAGCTCAGGCACCGTCGGCTTGGGTGCGGAGCTCTTCGCGGGCTCCGGGGCATCGGCTTTCGGGCTCGCCTTCTCGGTCTCGCTGGGGCTCGCCGTCGGTTCCGGGGTCGCCTCGGCCGTCTCGCTGGGGCTCGGCTCAGGAGCCGGGGTGGTGGCCTCGCCGGTGGGGAGCGGGTCGACGGCCTCCGGGGCGCTCTCCTCGGGCGAGGACGATGCTGCGGGCTCGGGGATTTCCTCACGGGGAAGATTCCGGCTCACCCCGAGATCGACGCTGTGCTGCACCGGGTCGGCGACGGCGGAGGAGTTGTCGTCACGGTTGAGCGTGATGGCACCGGCTGCCACGATCCCCGTCAGCGCCAGCGGGGCGATGAAGCGGGTGATGATGCGCCCGCGTCCTCCGCCGGCGACTGCCTCATCGGTCTGCACAGCTCCACGCCGGGGGGTCGCTTCAACGGTTGCCGCCTCGAGGAGATCCTCCTCCAGGGCTGCCCTTCTTGCCTTGACCATGTCCCTCATTCGCAACTTGAGAATTAGCTGAACTTCTCTCAGGATAGGTGTGCTGGTGGCCAAACTCAAACCAGCATCGTCATCCGATCGGCCAACATCTGTCCCACAAGGGCTTTTGTTCGACCCTCGCGTGCAGGTCGTGCGTGCGACGCTCAGGAGATCTGGCCTTTCGGGTGACACGTTGGCGTGTGGTCGGTAGTCTATGTGGGTCCTCTTCTCTTAAGGAAACCGGATGAGCGAAAAGATCGTGCGAGTCGGCCGCTCCGTGGTCGGCCTGCTGCTGACCTTTCTCGTTGCCCTCATGTTCCCCGTAGTGGCTCGGGCCGACGACAGACCGACGAATCTGGAGACCCAGGTCTCGGCCTGGGTGGACGGCACCGTCGAGGTGTCCGGGCAACTGGTCGACGTCGGCGGGACCGCTGTGCCCGGCGCACCTGTCGTCGTCTCGGTGGGGGGAGAACGGGTCGGTACCGGCACCACCGACGGCAGTGGTTCCTTCCAGGTCTCCTTCACCATGCCCGCCCAGTTCCGCAACGGTTCCCCGCAGGTGGACGTCACCTATGCCGGTGACGGCACCTTCGCCGCGACCACCGACGCCCGGAAGGTCGAGTACGGGGGTCAGCAGCTCGGACTCACCGGGAATCCCGGGACCGAGGTCGCGAAGGTGGGGGAGGGCCTGCAGTCGGTCCTCACCGTGAACCTGTCCCAGGCGACCGCCCATCCGGGGGACACCGTCCACCTGAGTGGGACCCTCTCCACCGCCGACGGCAACGCCATCGCCAACGGCACCATCATGTTCACCCTGGACGGCCAGCAGCAGCCCGACAGCACCACCGTGACCAACGAGACGGGAACCTTCGAGTCCTTCATCGAGGTGCCGCGGGATCTCGCTCCCGGAGGCCACGGTGTCACCGCTTCCTTCTCCGGTAGTCAGCAGCTCCAGGCGGCATCCAGTGAGACCGCCCTCACCGTCGAGGAACCGGCCCCGGCCGCAGGGGAGACCGAGGCGGAGTCCGCCGGGCCCAAGGAGTCCGTCGAGACCCTTGCCCCCTCCAGCCCGGGAGCCGCGGCCTCCAGCGGCCAGGCCTCCGGAGCGCCCGCCGCGCAGGCCACGAAGCCTGACGTCGAGACCCCGGCGGTGATCACCTGGACCATCATCGGGGGCATCGTCCTGGCCAGTGGGACGGGTCTGGCGTTGATCGTGGTCGCCCTGCGGCCCCGTCGCCGCCCCGATCCCGAGGGCGACATGGGTCTCATCGGCGACCCGGAGGAGCGCGAGGGCGAGTTCCTGGGTGACGGTGGCGACTGGGAGACGCAGGACGCGGGAGTCGGCCACGGCCGGGCCGTGACCACCGAGGTGATCCCCCTCGACGAGTCCGCCTCCGCCTTCGCGCCACCCGTCACGGTTCGCGCCATGCCCAGACACGGCAACCGGGAGCCCGTCGCGGCCCGCGGCCTGGTCGAGGAGACCGTGACCGTGAGGCCGACGGATGACGACGGTGAGACCGTTGATGCCCGTGGCCCGGCCGTCCCGCGTCGCGCCGCTCCGTGAGACGGCCTCAGCGGAAGTTCCGGTAGCGCTCGCGGAGCGCTCCGAGGTCCCCGCCCGTCAGGGCGTCCCCCAGCAGGGGTGAGTCCAGGCACACCGCAGGTGCCCCCGCCTGCAGCCACTGTTTCGCGGCGTAGGCGGCGATCCCGCCGCGGGGGATGACGTGCTGGATCAACCCGACCTCACGGAGCCGCTCGGCCATGAGCGGCCCGGTGACATCGGCGGGATACAGCTGGACCCCGTCGACCGGCAGGTGCAGGGCGCTTCGCACCTCGGTCGGGGTCATCGCCATCGCGTAGCAGGCCACCCCTCGCTCCCGGGCGGCGACGGCGGCGGCCGGGTCCAACTCGTCCGGCAGCAGGAACTGTGCCCCGTGGTCCAGTCGTCGCAGCACCTCCGGCAGGGGTCCGTGGCAACCGATCCGGGTGCGTGCCGCGTACATCGCGGTGATCGTCCCGAAGTCATCGCAGGTGGCGGGCAGGCTGATCGAGGTGGTGCCCTCCTGCACCAGGACCTCCAACACCCCGACGAGGGAGTCGAGAGGGGCGGAATCCAGTAGGACCACGAGTCCGGTCAACGGGGCGTCAGACATGGTCCCAATCATGCCAGCCGCAGGTGCGGCCGGGACAGCTCCGGGGGTCGGCGAGGCCGTCCAATGGCCACTCGGAGTGGTGTGGATAACTTTCAGTCAGGGCCGTCATGGCGGCAAGACGTTTAACAAGGTTAACTCTTGGGCAGTTTCATTTTGCATCCGCGGAAAACTGGGCTACATTGGGAATGTCCACAACGCAGGAGGCAACCCAAATCCCCCCCAAGCTGGAGTTGCGCCGCGGAAGGACTCCCCCGGGTGACCGGGGAACCAGGAAGCCCGTCTTCGTCCGCACCCCCCCCATCGGACGAAGACGGGCTTTCTGATGTACGGCGGTATCTTGATGTCATGATGAAGTGGCTCCCCGAGACCCTGCGACGTATCGGTCGCGACCTCCTGCACTCCTTCCTCAAGGGGGCCGACGCCGGGGTCGCCAACCCGAGGACCCGCCGTCGCCGGTCCACGACCGGCAGCAGTGGCAGGACCACCAGCCATCCCTACCCCGGGGACTTCCGGGGCACCCCGAGGATCAGCTACCGACCGGCTGATGACGGCAATGCCGACCCCGGCGAGATCGTGTGGACCTGGGTGCCCTACGAGGAGGACCACACGAAGGGCAAGGATCGTCCCGTGCTCATCATCGGACGTGACGGGAAATGGCTGCTCGGGTTGCAGCTCACCTCCAAGGACCACGACCGTGACACCCGCCAGGAGGCCCGACAGGGGCGCCGCTGGATGGACATCGGGACCGGACCCTGGGACGAGCAGAACCGGCCCAGCGAGGTGAGGGTCAACCGCATCCTCCGCGTCGATCCCGACCGGGTGCGCCGGATCGGGGCGGTCCTGGACAAGGAACGTTTCACCAGGGTGGCCGCAGCCGTCCGGACGTCCTGACCTCGGGAATCCCGGGGGCCCCTTCGGCGTTGACACCGAAGAGTCCTGTCCCAGCGACCCCGGAGCACAATGATCACAGTCACCGACCTGAAGAAGGTCTACCAGCAGCCCGGGAGGGTGGTCCACGCCCTCGACGGCGTGAGTCTCAGCGTCCCGGCCGGGAGCATCCACGGCATCATCGGCCACTCCGGGGCCGGGAAGTCGACGCTGGTGCGATGCCTGGCGATGCTGGACCGCCCCTCCGGCGGAACCATCAGCATCCAGGACCGCGACCTGACCAGTGCCAGCAACACCGAGCTGCGCTCGATGCGGCGTCGACTCGGCCTGGTGTTCCAGCACGCCAACCTGTTCGACTCCCGCACCATCATCGACAACATCACCTACCCGCTGGAGATCCAGGGAGTGAGCAGGCGCATCGCCGCCGCGCGCGCCGTGGAGCTGCTGTCCCTGGTCGGGCTGGAGGACGCCGGACGGGCCCACCCGGCCCAGCTGTCCGGTGGGCAGCGGCAACGCGTCGGCATCGCCCGGGCACTCGCCACCGAACCCGACGTGCTGCTGTGCGACGAACCCACCTCCGCCCTGGACCCGAGGACCACCAATGAGATCCTCGACCTCATCGACGAGCTCCGCCGCAGCCTCGACCTGGCGGTCCTGGTCATCACCCACGAGATGCACGTGGTCAAACGCATCTGCGACTCGGTCTCCCTCCTGGAGGCCGGACGGATCGTCGAGTCCGGCCCCCTCACCGAGGTGATCCGCACGCTCGACGGACGTCTGTCGCAGGCCCTGCTCGGCATCCCACCCCACGACCCGGCCGACGAGGCAGGAGGTGTCCTGGTCGACGTGCTGGCCTCCGGCAGCAACGCCGACCAGCCGGTGGTGGCCCTCACCTCGCAGCACGTCGGAGCCACGCTGGCCATCGTCGCCGGCAGCGTCGAACACCTCGCCGGGGTCACGTTCAGCCACCTGCGGCTCCTGGTGCCCGCGGGGACCGATCCGGAGGCGGTCGTCTCCTTCCTGCGTGGCCTCGGTGCCGATGCGCGCATCACCCCCGACAGCGACCTGGCAGGAGGTGCGGCATGACCGCCCTGGAGATCACCACCGATGCCCTCCTCAAGGCCCTCGGCCCGGCCGTCACCGAGACCCTCGTCATGGTGGGCATCTCCGGTGTCGCGACGGTGCTGCTCGGCCTTCCACTCGGTGTGGTGCTGTTCACCACGCAACGCGGTGCGATGGCGGACAACCGCGTCGTCTCCCTGACGCTCAGCGCGCTGGTCAACATCACCCGTTCCGTGCCCTACGCCATCCTCATGCTCAGCCTCATCCCGTTCACGAAGTGGATCGTCGGGACCGCCGTCGGCCCCTATGCGGCCAGCGTGTCCCTGACCATCGCCGCGGTGCCGTTCTTCGCCCGCCTGGTGGAGTCCGCCCTGCGGGACGTCCACCCCGGCAAGCTCGACGCCGCCCACGCGATGGGCTCCACCCGGTTCCAGACCATCACCAAGGTGCTGCTGCCGGAGGCCGCCCCGGCCCTGGTCGCCGCGATCACCACCACCGTCGTCACGCTCATCGGGTACTCCGCGATGGCAGGGCTCATCGGGGGCGGCGGGCTGGGTCGGCTCGGCTACAACTACGGCTACCAACGCTTCGAACCACTGGTGATGCTCGTCACCGTGCTGCTGCTCATGGGAATGGTTCAGCTCATCCAGGCGTTGGGGGATACAGTGATCCGCCGCGTCGACCACCGCTGAGTGGCTCGTCGCCTCATCCGACAGAGGTCAACTTGTTGTTGACCGAGAAAGGCATCCCATGCGCAAGCACCTGTCCCTGCTGGCGGCCTCGTTGGCCGCTGCCATCGCCCTGACCGCCTGCGGTGGGGCCGGGAAATCCGACGACACCACCTCGTCCAACGGCGAGGAGAACACCAGGATCGTGGTGGGGGCCAGCCCGGTCCCGCACGCGAGGATCCTGGAGTACGTCCGCGACAACCTGGCGGCCAAGGCCGGGATCGAGGTCGAGATCCGGGAGTTCGACGACTACGTGCTGCCGAACTCCACCCTGGCCGACGGCACCCTGGACGCCAACTACTTCCAGCACCTGCCCTACCTGGAGGCCGAGATCGCCGACAAGGGCTACAGGTTCTCCCACGGCGAGGGGATCCACATCGAGCCCTACGCGCTGTTCTCGTCGAAGTTCGGCAGCGCCGCGGAGGTCACCGACGGAGCGACCGTCGCCATCACCAACGACGCCTCCAACCAGTACCGCGCACTGAAGCTGCTGGAGAAGGCCGGGCTGCTGACCGATGTCACCGAGGGCACCTCCGTGCTGACCCTCACCCCGGAGCAGAACCCGCGTGGTCTGACGTTCGAGGAGAACCAGCCGGAGATCATCATCCAGGTCAAGGACGACCCCGCCGTCGACCTGGCGATCATCAACGGCAACTTCATCCTCACCGCCGGGCTCAGCACCGAGGGTGCCCTGGAGGTCGAGGAGGTGGCGGGCAATCCCTACGCCAACTTCCTGACCTGGCGCACCGATGACGCCAAGCCCGCGGTGGCGAAGCTCGACGAGCTGCTCCACAGCGACGAGGTGAAGGAGTTCATCAGGTCGCAGTGGCCGAACGGCGACGTCACCCCCGCCTGATCCCTTCCTGAACGACGATCCCCGCACCCTGAGGTGTGCGGGGATCGTCGTGTGTCAGCGGAACCGGGGGAGTCTGCCGTAGAAGATCTGTTCGGGGCGTCGCCACCCGGTGACGGGCACATGTCGGTGCTCCGCGAAGTCGCGGAAGAACCGCGCGGTGACGGGCAGGAAGAGCAGCACCGTCGAGAGGGTCGCCAGGCCGACTGCCACGAGGGCGAGCGGACTGAACGTCGCCGCCGCCACGCCGGTGGCGACGATGGCCGAGAGTCCGGCCCAGCGGGAGAAGGCCCAGCCGTTCCATCCCTGGAACCCTGCCCAGCCGCAGGCGCCGGCGGCGAGGAAGGCGATGAGTGCCAGCACCCCCTCCAGGGTCAACGACAACCACTTTCCCGGGTCGGGGGCGATCCACTCCACCAGCAGGGCGGAGGTGGGGTACTCCGGGGGGTGGACCGCCAGCCACCAGTGACGGCCGTAGAACACGGCGATGACGGCCGCGGCCAGACACATCACCACCAACGCGACGGTGACCGTCCACGGTCGCGTCGGCTCCCCGGTGCGCTGGGAGAGCCTCAGGTGCCCGTTGGCCCGGGGCAGTGGCGGCAGGGTGGCGATCTCCTTGACGGGAACCGCAGGTGTGGGTGTGGTCATCGCGGACCAGACTACTCGGCGACCGGGGCAAGACGCCTGGCCGCCAGTTCGGCCAGCAGCGTCGCGCCGTCGGCGACCACTCGGTCGTCGAACCGGGCGTGGGCCGAGTGGTTCATCGGGGCCGAGGCCGGGTCCAGTTCCGGCGGACAGGCGCTCAACCCGATGAAACTGCCGGGTGCCGCCTGCAGGATCCGGGAGAAGTCCTCCGCCGCGGACAGGGGATGTTCCCAGCGCACGTGCCGCTGCTCACCGAAGAGCTCGGCCACCACCGCAGCGACCTCCCGGGTCGCCGCCTCGTCGTTGACGGTGACGGGGTACTGCTCCACCCGTTCGAAGGTCACGTCGACGCCGTGCGCCTCCGCGATGCCGGTGAACAGGGCAGGCAGCAACTCGGCCACCCGGTTGCGGGCCTCGTCGGAGAAGGCCCGGAAGGTGCCGTGGAACTCCGCGTACTCCGGGATGACGTTGTGCGCGGTGCCCGCCCGGACGTGCCCCACCGTGACCACCACGGGATCGAAGATGTCGAAGCGACGGGTGACCAGCTCATGGGTGGCGGTGATCATCTGGGCCATCGGGGCCACCGGGTCGGCGGCCCGGTGCGGGGCCGAGCCGTGCCCGCCACGCCCCAGCACCTTCACCCGGAACTCGTCCGAGGAGGCCATCACGGTGCCGAGCTTGGTGGAGAACACCCCGCACGGATCCATCGCGGACCACACGTGGATGGCCCAGGCCGCATCGGGGCGGCGCCCCGCCGCATCCAGCAGGCCCTCCTCCAGCATGTAGCGGCATCCGTCGACACCCTCCTCACCCGGCTGGAACTGGAAGATCACGTCCCCGGCCAACTGGTCGCGGTGGGCACACAGCGCGCGTACCGCTCCCACGAGCAGCGCCATGTGCAGGTCGTGCCCACAGGCGTGCATGTTCCCATTGGTCGAGGCGAACGGCTCCTGGGTGAGTTCCGCCACGGGCAGGGCGTCCATGTCGCCGCGCAGCAGCACGACGGGACGTTCCCCGTCACCGGGCGCGGTTCCCCGCAGCACCGCGACGATGCTGCTCACCTGACGTCCCAGGGTGATCTCCAACGGCAGCCCGGCCAGGGCCGCCAGGACCCGGGCCTGGGTGTCGGGCAGGTGGAGCCCCACCTCCGGGATCCGGTGGAGGTCACGGCGCAGGGTGACCAGCTCGTCCTCGATGCCTGCGATGTAGTCACGAATGCTCACGGACGAATTCTCTCATCGACCGGTCCGGATGTCGTCCCGTCAACACCGGGGCTTTCTTCTAGGATGGAGGCATGGAATCCGCCCCCGAGCCCTACGTCGTGCTCCGGCAGTCGGCCTTGATGTTGAAGTGCTCCGACCTGGAGCCGGTCCTGCGCGACATCCGGATGCAGCTCGACCCCTCGGCGGCCGACGGTGTTCCTGCCCATCTCAACCTGCTGTACCCCTTCACCACACGCCTGTCGGTGGAACAGGACGACCGGCTGGACCAGGTGCTGCGTGACTTCGGGCGATTCCAGCTCGAATTCGCCACCACGGCCTGGTTCGGCACCGACTCGGTGTACCTGCCACCGCGTGACCCGGTGGTGCTGAACAATCTCGTGACCCGCATCCGTGACGTGTTCCCGGACCACCCGGCCTTCGGGGCGGTTCCGGAGCGTGCCACCCCACACGTGACCATCGGCAAGCGTGCCCCGCTGGAGGCCCTCAAGGCCGCGGAGGTGAAGGTGCTGAAGCACCTGCCCGTCGTCCAGCGCTGCACGACGGTCGAGCTGTGGTCCGGGCCGCCGCCCGGCACCGGGGCATGGCGACGTCACCGTACCTACAGCCTCGGCTCCTGAGACCTGGACGGCGGTGCCCCGGGATCTTCCCGGGGCACCGCCGTCGTCGTGATCGGGGATCAGGCCTTCATGGAGCCGGTCTCCAGGAAACGGACATGCCAGCTGAGTGCCGTCGCCAGGTCGTGCGGGGTGTGCTGCCCGTTGGCCTTGGTCGCGGCCAGCTTGACGTACTCACGCAGCGGTTCCTTGAAGTCCGGGTGCGCGCAGTTCTCGATGATGACCTGGGCGCGCTGCCGCGGGGCCAGGCCGCGCAGGTCCGCCAGCCCCTGCTCGGTGATGATGACGTCGACGTCGTGCTCGGTGTGGTCGATGTGGCTGACCATCGGGACGATCGCCGAGATGGCCCCGCCCTTCGCCGTCGACGGGGTCACGAAGGCCGAGAAGTAGCCGTTGCGCGTGAAGTCACCGGAACCGCCGATGCCGTTCTGCATCCTCGAGCCCATGATGTGCGTGGAGTTCACGTTGCCGTAGATGTCGGCCTCGATCATGCCGTTGCAGGCGATGACCCCCATGCGGCGGATGGCCTCGGGGTGGTTGGAGACGTCCTGTGGGCGCAGGATGATCTTCTTGGCGTACTCCGAGGCGTTCTGGTTCATCTTCTCCGCGGCCTCGGGGGACAACGAGAAGGCGGTGGCGGAGGCGACCAGCAGCTTGCCGGAGTCCAGCAGGTCCACCATGCCGTCCTGGATCACCTCGGTGAAGGAGGTCAGGTTCTCGAACGGGCCCTCAAGCAGGCCGGCGAGCACCGCGTTGGCGATGTTGCCGACCCCGGACTGCAGCGGCAGCAGGTTCTCCGGCAGCCTGCCCTGCTTGACCTCGTTGCCGAGGAAGTCCAGCAGGTACCCGGCGATCGCCAGCGAGTCGTCGTCGAGTGGCTTGAACGGGGTGTTGCGGTCCGGCGCGTCGGTGACGATGATGCCGACGACCTTCTCCGGGTCCACCTTCATGGTGAGTCCACCGATGCGGTCACCGGCGTGCTGGATGGGCAGCGGGACCCGCTTCGGCGGCAGCTCACCGATGGGGTAGTAGATGTCGTGCATGCCGTGGAGGCCCTCGGACTGCCACTCGTTGACCTCGATGATGACCTTGTCGGCGTGGTCGACGTAGGTGCGGTTCATGCCCACCGACGACGACGGCACGATCTCGCCGTCCTCGGTGATGGCGGTGGCCTCGATCACGGCCAGGTGCAGCTTGCCGAGGAAGCCCTGGCTGACCTGTGGGCCGACATGGGACAGGTGGATGTCGGTGTAGTAGGAGACGCCCTTGTTGATGGCGCCTCGCATGTCCGGGTCGGACTGGTAGGGCTGCCGGTAGCCGACCCCGCCGGTGGCCGCGAGGGCGCCGTCGAGCTCAGGTGCGGTCGAGGCCCCGGTCCACACGCCGACCTTGAACTCCTCGCCCCGGTCGTGGGCGGCGGTGATGCGTTCGGCCAGGGCACCCGGGAAAGCCTTCGGGTAACCGGAACCGGTGAAACCTGAGAAACCGATGTTCCAGCCGTTCTCGACGATGGCGGCGGCGTCAGCTGCCGACATGACCTTGGAACGGAAACCCTCATTGCGAATCCGACCTGACATGTTCCCTCCTTGGAAAGTTTCACGTGGGCACAAGACTAGTGGTTCGACATCCGCCAGGCACGTCAGGGCAGGGTGAGGGCGGCAACCGCGTCGAGACGCGGGAACGAGATCACCGCGTCGGCCTGGGCGGCGGTCAGTGGTTTGGCGCAGTAGGCCACCCCGAGGCCGGCAGCCGCGAGCATGGCCAGGTCATTGGCACCGTCGCCAACCGCGACGGTGAGCTCGCGTGGCACACCGTGCCGGTCGGCGAAACGCGCGAGGTCGCGGGCCTTCTGGGCGCGGTCCACGACCACTCCCGTCACCTGGCCGGTCAGCACCCCGTCCCGGACCCCCAGCCCGTTGGCGTTCCAGAAGTCCAGCCCCAGGTCCTCGGCCAACGGTTGCACCAAGGGGCTGAAGCCGCCGGAGGTGACACCGATGACGACCCCCGCGTCGTGGAGGGCGGTGATGAGTTCCCTGGCCCCGGGGGCGAGGGTCATGCGGGGCAGCACCTCGGCCAGCACCGAGACGGGCAGCCCCTCCAGCGTGGCGACGCGCTGCCTGAGAGAGGTCTCGAAGTCCAGCTCACCACGCATGGCGCGTTCGGTGATGGCCGAGACCTCGGCCCCGGTGCCGGCGTGCTCGGCGATGAGGTCGACCGCCTCGGTGGTGGTCAGTGTCGAGTCGACGTCGCACAGCACCAGTCGGGCGGGTCGATCGGCCAACGGGCCGGTGATCACGGCGCCGGAGAGTCCTGCGTTGAAGAGGTCCAGCCGGAGCTGCTCCGGGTCCTCCAGGTCCAGGGTCGCGGTGGCCAGCACCCCGAACGGGGCCTCGCGCCACTCGGCGTCGAAGGGGAGCGGAGCGGGCTGCGGATGGAGGGCGACGACTCGGGCTCGCATGGTGCAACAGCGTAGCGAGCCCCTGGGTGCTGTCAGTCGGACTGCGCAGGTCTGGACACCGGTGTGGACACAGGAGGGCGTGGTGATGATAACGTTGCCATCATCAAGAACGCGGGGCGAGGATCACCCCGTCAGCGTCCATCACGGGCGCATCGGACGTCGGCACACCGGGGTGTCACGGACCCGAACTCCCAGGCCCGGATGAAGGCGAGGTGCCAGCCATGAACCACCACCGTTGTGACCAGCCTCACCGGGGAGGAGCATGATGATGCCGGGACCGACCCGGACGAGAAGCCTCCGGGAGCCCCTCGGCGACAGGGGTTTGCAGGTGGGGCTCGTCGTGGTCCTCGTCATCTTCGCCATCTCGATCATCTACCCGCTGGTCTACGTCGTCAGCGCGTCGTTCTCCGACTCCACGGCGGTACGTTCCGGTGAGGTGGTCTTCCTCCCCGTCGGTTTCGGCCTCGAGGCCTACCAGGCGCTGTTCGACTCCCCACTGCTGCTGCGCAGCTTCCTCAACTCGCTGGCCTACGCGGCCGCGGTGATCCTGCTCGGAACCGCCATGACGATGATGGCCGGCTACGCCCTGTCCCGGCAGGACCTGCCGTTCCGCAGGATCCTGACCTTCTTCTTCATGCTCACCATGCTGTTCAGCGGCGGCATGATCCCCACCTACCTGCTGGTGCGCAGCCTCAACCTGCTCGACACACCGTTTGCCATGGTCCTCCCGGCCGCCGTCAGCGTGTGGCAGCTCATCATCACCAAGGCGTTCTTCGAGACCACGATCCCGCACGAGCTGCTGGAGAGCTCCCGGATGGACGGTGCCAACGACCTGACGTTCTTCTTCCGGATCGCACTGCCGCTGTCAATCCCGATCCTGGCCGTCAACATGCTGCTCTACGGTGTGTCGACCTGGAACGCCTATTTCAACGGGCTCATCTATCTCACGGATGAGACGCTCTACCCGTTGCAGTTGGCGATGCGGAACATCCTCGTGCAGAACACCTTCGACGCGGCCAAACTGGCCGAGGCAGATCCACAGAAGATCGCCCAGATGCAGGAGGTCGCGGCGAAGCTGAAGTTCGCGCTGATCGTCGTCTCGAGCATTCCGCCGCTCATCGCCTACCCATTCGTCCAGAAACACTTCGTCAAGGGCATGATGCTCGGATCGGTCAAGGGGTGAGGACCATGGACCAGAACCTTGAACAGCTGACCACACGCAAGGTGCCACTCATGCGTCGGGTGCTGCGGGCCTGGCAGCTCTACCTGTTGCTGCTGCCCGCCGTGGTGTGGGCCATCGTGTTCCTCTACGTCCCCATGTACGGGGTCCAGATCGCCTTCCGCGACTTCAGCCCGTTGACCGGCATCTCGGGTGGCGAGTTCGTCGGGTTCAAGCACTTCGAGCGTTTCTTCGCGAGCAACAACTTCTGGCCGCTGCTGTGGAACACGATTTCACTCGCCCTCTACGAACTGATCGCCGGATTCCCCATCCCGATCATCCTGGCACTGGCCCTCAACGCGCTGCGACACAAGTACTTCAGCCGCTCGGTGCAGCTCATCACCTACGCGCCCAACTTCCTGTCGGTGGTGGTCGTGGTCGGCATCGTGATGATGTTGCTGGACCCCAGCACCGGCGTGGTGCCGAAACTGCTCGACTCGATGGGCATCGCCCACTCCAACTTCCTCACCGATCCCGACTGGTTCCGCCACATCTACGTGTGGTCAGGGGTCTGGCAGACCGCCGGGTTCTCCGCGATCATGTATCTCGCGGCCCTGACCAGCGTGCCACCCGAGTACCACGAGGCGGCCAAGGTCGACGGTGCGTCGCTGTTTCGTCGTATCATCCACATCGACCTGCCGGCGATCATGCCGATCGCGGTCATCCTGCTCATCCTCTCCACCGGGAACATCCTCTCCATCGGCTTCGAGAAGGTGTTGCTGCTGCAGAACCCCCTCAACCTGGGCGTCTCCCAGGTGATCGACACCTATGTCTACGAGGTGGGTCTGAAGTCCCCGATCCCCCAGTACAGCTACTCGACGGCGATCGGCCTGTTCAAGAGCGTCGTCGGGCTCGTGCTGCTGCTCACCGTCAACTGGTTCGCGAGGCGCACCACCAGGAGCGGTCTGTTCTGAGACTCCCCACAGAAACTGAAAGGGAAGAAGAAATGTCAATGTTGCAGAAGATGTCCAGGCGCACCCTCCTGGCCGGGGTCGGCGGTGTCGCCGCAGCGGCCGTCGCCGGGTGTGGTGGCGGTTCCGGTGGCAAGAACGGTGCGGCCGGCACCAGTTCCTACACCCCGGGCAGCGCGTCGTTGAAGGTCCAGCTCGGCAAGGAGATCGAGGGGGTCCTCTATCCCGAGGGCTACATCGGTCCGCGGGCGCGGGAGTTCAAGCCCTTCTCGGACGGATCCACCACCTTCCGCGTCGTCGGTCGCCAGTTCCCCGACTTCAACCTCGAGACCAACGCCTTCTCCAAGCACCTGGAGGAGGCCACCGGGATGAAGGTGGAGTACCAGACCATTCCACCGGGTGACGACGGTGCCCCCAAGCTCAACGCGATGATCACCTCCGGGGACCTGCCGGATGCCTTCATGACCGGCCCCAAGTGGATGGGTGGTTTCTCCCGCTCCCAGTTGTGGGCCTACGGCAAGCAGGGGCTGTTCATGGACCTCAACCAGCTCGTCGACGAGTACATGCCGGAGATGCTGGAGATGTTCAAGGCCAACCCGAAGCTCCGCGAGGTCATGACCACCCCGGACGGCACCCTCTACGCGCTGCCTGCGGTCAACCAGTGCTACCACTGCAAGTCAGCGCCCTCCCGCACCTGGATCCACACCCCCATCGCCGAGGAGTTCGGGGTGGCGACGAGCAACGGGGTCGAGACCATCGACGACTTCGAGAAGCTGCTGCGTGACATCAAGGCGGCACACCCGGATGTCGTGCCGCTCAGTGGCTGCCAGGAACTCCCGCCCATCGCACTGGTGTGCGCCGCCTTCTTCAACATGGGCTTCGAGAGGCTCCGCCGGGTGGACGGGAAGCCGTTCTTCACCCCGATGGACGAGAAGTTCCGTGAGGCGATGGCCTTCATGAACAAGCTGGTCAAGGACGGGCTCACCAATGAGGCCGCCTTCACCCAGACCAAGGAACAGCTGGTGCGGCTCGGCATGGATCCGGCGGGCAGCAAGGTCGCGGTGGTCGCCGGACAGTCCCAGAATGACTTCGCCACCGTCGAGCTGACCGATCCCAACTCCCGGCACCGTCAGTTCATCCCGTTCAAGCCGTTCACCGGACCCGATGGAACGGCCGTCGTCGGCTGGTCCTACGACCCGGGTGCCGTCGTCGGGCTCATCATCCCGACCAAGGCGCAGAAGCCGGAGGAGATCGCGCAGTGGGCCGACTACCAGCTCGGCCTGGTGTCCACCCTCAACATGCGCCTCGGTCCCGACGACAACTGGACCTGGGCCGCTGAGGGTGAGACCGGGATCGACGAGCGCCAGGCCATCTACAAGGTCACGACCCCGGCCCCGAAGAACGGTGTCTGGTGGGAGTGGTGCACCTACAACCTGGTGCTCGACGTGCGCCACGGCGAGGCGGTCGACGACGCCACCTCCATCGAGCCGGAGCTCTACCGGGCGGGCAAGATGTACGAGCCCTTCGCGATGAAGGAGGAGGAGTTCTTCATGGAGCCCTTCTTCGACGAGACCCAGGCGGCTGAGATCGGTGAGCTGCTGACCAACATCGACAACGCCTACAAGCAGGGGATGACCAACCTCGCCCTCGGCAGGCTCGACCCGGAGTCCGACGCGGACTGGGAGTCCTACAAGTCCTCCCTCGAGTCCGCCGGGGTACCCCGCTACCTCGAGATCCTGGAAGCAGCCGACAAGGCCTGACCCGAGATCCGGCTCCCCCTGCCGTGACCGCGGCAGGGGGAGCCAACCTGTCCGACAAGGAAGACCATGACTGACAACCACCCGATGCCGACCCCCCAGCAACTCGCCTGGCAGCGGATGCGGCTTGGAGTGTTCCTCCACTTCGGCATCAACACCTTCTTCGGAGCGGAATGGAGCGACGGCACCCTGCCCGCCGAGGCGTTCGACCCGAGTGCGCTCGATGCGGACCAGTGGGCGGAGACCGCTCAGGCCATCGGGGCGAGGTACGCGGTGCTGACCGCCAAGCACCACGACGGTTTCTGCCTGTGGCAGACCGACACCACGTCCTACTCCGTCGCCTCCTCACCGTGGCGCGACGGGAAGGGGGACGTGGTCGAGGAGTTCGTGACCGCATTCCGGCGTCGGGGCATCGCCGTCGGCCTGTACCTCTCGCCCTGGGACCGCAATGCCGGGTGCTACCCGGATGCGGCGGCCTACGACGAGTTCTACGTCAGGCAGTTGACTGAGCTGTGCACCCGGTACGGCGACCTCGTGGAGATCTGGTTCGACGGAGCGGGGTCGGAGGGCAGGCAGTACGACTGGGACAAGATCATGACCGTCATCCACGAGCACCAACCCGATGCGATGGTGTTCAACATGGGTGTCCCCACGATCCGTTGGGTGGGCAACGAGGACGGGATGGCCGCCGATCCCGTCGAGTACGCGACCACGGTCCTGGACCTCAACAACTACGGGGACGAGACGATCTCCCAGGAGGTCGAGCGCTACCTGCCACCTGAATGTGACGTCTCCATCCGGAGGGGCTGGTTCTGGGCGGAGGAGGACGAACCGAAATCGCTCGAGCACCTGATCGGCATCCACTACCGCTCCGTCGGGATGGGGGCAGGGCTGCTGCTCAACCTCCCGCCGGACCGTCGCGGTCTGATCCCCGAGGAGGACGTCGCGCGGCTGCTCGAGTGGCGGCAGGAACTGGACTCCCGGTTCGGTGCACCGGTCGAGGCGGAACTCACCAGGATCGACGGAGGCTGGCGGGCGGTGCTGCCGCCCGGGACCCGGTTCGACCACATCGCCCTGGAGGAGGACTACTCCCGGGGGCAGCGCATCACCGGGCACCGGGTGCTGCTCGACGGGCGGGAGCTGGCAGCCGGGTTGACGGTGGGGGAGCACCGGCTCCACGCGTTCACCCCGGCCGTGGCCGGTGAGCTCGTCGTCGAGGTGGAGGGCGATGAGCCGCGTCTGGCGCGACTGCTGGTCTTCGACACCGGGGGCAGGAAGGCCGGTGAGCTGGACTACATCGCTCCGACCGTGGAACCGGATGCGAAGGGGGCCTGAGGTCGCCACGACGGTGTTCCGGGGCGCTCCGGGAGAGGCAACGGCCCGTCCGGTGCGCCGGACCTGCTGACGAAGACGAACCGGTGCCGAGGCCCGCCCGGGGTGTCGACCGGATCAGGTCGCGGCCTTGCCGAGGGTGACCCGGATCTCCTCGGTGGTGCCGCCGCGGAGCACCGCCAATGTGACCTGCTGCCCCACCTCGTGGTTGCGGATCAGGGCGACGAGGGACTCCGTTCCGGTGACCGGGGTGGTGTCGACGGCGGTGACCAGGTCGCCCGGGGTGAGCCCGGCATCGGCGGCGGCCGATCCGGGGGAGACCTGGTCGATGCTCGCGCCCAGCTGGGTGCCCGCGGCACCGTCGCGGGCCGTGACCCCGAGATGGGCGTGCTCGGCGACGCCGTTCGCGATGAGCTGCTCGGCCACGTACCTCACCTGGGCGGCCGGGATCGCGAAACCGATCCCGATGTTGCCGGTCTGGCCCTGCGAGGACGGCAGTGAGGCGATGGAACTGGTGATGCCGATGAGAGCCCCGGAGGCATCCACCAGTGCGCCCCCGGAGTTGCCCGGGTTGATGGCGGCATTGGTCTGGATGGCGGCGGTGACCACGGAGTCGGTGGTGACCGGACGGTTCAGGGCCGAGATGATGCCGGTGGTCACGGTGTCGGACAGCCCGAGCGGGTTGCCGACCGCCATCACGGGCTGCCCCACCGTGAGGGACGCGGAGTCGCCCCACTGGATCACCGAGAAGGTCGCCGGAGGGTCGTCGAGCCGGATCACGGCGAGATCGGTGGACGGGTCGGTGCCGACGACGCTGGCCTGGTGGCTCCGGTCGCCGATGGTCACCGCGATGCGGGCCCCCTGACCGGCTCCGGAGACCACGTGGTCGTTGGTGACGATGTGGCCGCTCGCGTCGATGATGACCCCGGAGCCCTGACCGGAGCCAGAGCTGCCGTTGACCTGGATCGCGACCACCGCGTCCTGCACGGCAGCGGCCGTGGCGGCCCAGTCAGGGGTGGTGGCGGAGGCCTGGACCACGGAGGTGGCCACGGCCTGTGTGGCGGGGCTGGCGGGCGCGAGGTACTGCGTGGCCGCCAGGGAGGCACCGGCTCCGATCCCGGCGGAGAGCAGGGCCAGTGCCACGATCCCTGTCGCCCCGATCCCAGCCCGACGCGGTGCCGTGGGGATCGTCGGGACCGGTTGCTGGGGTCCGGGGAAGGAGAGGGGTGGCTGGGGGAACTGGTGTGGGTGCTGGTTCATGGATGCTCCTTGGATCGGCTGCATCCACTCAAGACCTGATTCCTGTGAGCTCCCTGTGAGTTGCCTCCGGCTCAGCTGTGGGTCTCGGTCATCATGCCCGGACAACCCCCATCCAGGCAGCGTCACCACCCAGGCGCCGCCATCTCGTGGAGACCCTCTCGTGGCCGCCATCTCGTGGCCACCCTCCGGTCAGCGCCACCAGAGCCGGGCACGAATCGCCGTGCTGCGTGTGTGGCAGCGTTGACATCGGCGTCTCGTGCAGGCAACCCGCCAGTTGGTGCTCGTCGGTGATCGGTCAGCGATCGGTCACGGTGAGTGTGTAGTGGCGGTTCTGGGCGACGACACGGGTGCGGCCCAGCCGGGAGTTCAGTTCGCGACGCCAGGGCAGGTGGGAGTTGAACACGCACCAGAACCGGCCACCCGGGCGGAGCACCCGCGCCGCGTCGTCGAACATCTGCAGTGTGGGCTCGGAGTCCTTCGCGACGCCCTGGTGGAACGGGGGGTTGGTGACGATGACGTCGAAACTGTGGTCCGGGTACTCGGTCAGCCCGTCGCCCCAGTGGATGTCGATCTCCAGGCCGTTCGCCTCGGCGGTGGCGTGGGTGGCGGCCGTCGCGGCCCAGGAGACGTCGACGGCGGTGGTGGTGAGACCCTGTCGCGCAAGGACCGCGGCGATGACGCCGTTGCCCGAGCCGAGGTCCAGGGCATCCCCGCCCTCGACCTCGAGGTGATCCAGCAGCAGCCGGGTGCCGTCGTCGATGCGGTTGCCGTTGAAGGTGGCCCCGTGGGCGGCCAGGGTGAGTCCGAGGTCGTCGTGGCGGCGCAGCTTCGGCCAGGGGTTCTCCAGCTGGTTCGGGCCCCACGCCCGCAGCACGCGGCTCTTCGCCCGTCCCAGGGAGGCGTTGACGGCGGTGAAATGGCGACCCAGCACCTGGTTCATGGAGTGGTTCATGTGCTTGACGCGGGCCCCGGTGAGGAACATCACGTCCGCTGCGCCCTGGAGCCAGCAGCAGTGCTCGTCGAGCGCCGCCAGTGACTTCGGCAGGTGCCCCCAGGCCAGATCGACGCCGCTCAGCTCGGCGGGATGATCCACCAGCAGGTCAGCGCGGATCGACTCGACGACCTGGGCCTCCCGCACGTCGTCGCAGAAGACCCGCACGTCGTCGGAGCGCTCCAGGGCGGCCGCCACCAGCCCGGGGGCGTCGATGACGGCCAGGGCGTCGGCGCGCTCCGGGGACTCGTCCAGGATGAGGGGATCGACGGGGTGAGACATGGGGAAATCCTCTCATGGTGACGGGAAGAGGAGGACGAACCGTGGGAGGTGGAGACGTCGGACGATTGACATCGTGCTGTCGTCGTTCAGAGGTCTGCAGGCCCCAGTTCCCTCAGGGAAGAGAAACCATCGGGTCAGGCATGAGCTCCGGCGACACAACACTCTTCGGTGTCGTGTCGCTGATCTTCCCGGCCGTCGCGCACTGGATGATGTTCGAGAAGGCCGGTGCGGCGGGGTGGAAGTGTTCCACCCCGTTCCGCAACGGCTGCACGGCCCTCAAGATCGCCCGGGGAAATGGTTGGTTGTCCCTGCTCAGCCCCATCGTCACGATGATCCTCGGCTTCGGGGACGCCCGTTACCGGGGGTCGCAGTGCTGAGCTGAACCCCGACCCCACGAACCCGCCCAGGCCTCAGGTCCGGGCGGGTTCGTGCATCCTGGGCAGTGGACGGAACCAACGATCCGCCCTTGCCGTGGCACTCACCAGCGCCCCGGTGAGGGAGTCGCGGACCAGCAGGTCACCCTCGGGGAGGAGATCGACGCAGACCCCGACGGGGTTCCCGGCGGGGTCCCACTGCAGCATTCCCCGCTCCGTCAGGGCGACGATCCGCTCCGGCTGCACCCAGTGGAGCACCGATGCCTCCCCGGACCAGCAGTGCTGGCGCCGGCCGTCGAGGTCGAGGACCACCAGACCGAGATCGCTGGCGGCCACGATGCGCTCCCCGTCGGGGCTCCAGGCGGCGCTGTGCGGGTGGGGGAGTGCGAGGTCACCCACCTCGAAGGAGTGGGCATCGAGGATGCGAAGCCCCATGAATTCTCCGACGGCGAGCAGCCGCGTCCCGTCGGGGCTCCAGATCAGGTCCGGGATGTCACCGAGCGGCTCGAAGCGGTGCAGGAGTTGCCCGCCCCGCCACAGGCTCACCAGCCCCTCACCCTCCAGGCAGCCACCGTGGTCGAGGCAGGCGAGCCACCGACCATCCGGGCCGAGGATCACCTCGTCGACGGGGCGACCATCCGGCGAGGTGGTGGGATGCGGGACACAGGACGTGTCTCCGGGTGCGCTGGGAGCGCCGGTGGTGAGATCCACCCGGAGCGGGGGAGATCCGATGACGAGGTGCTGCCCGGTCACCGCCAGCGGTCGCTCCTCGATGACGGCCCTGGCCAGTCGCACGGTGTGCCCCGTCGCCTCGGTCACCACGTGGAGTTCCCGCTGCTCCGGCACGAGACGACACGTCCCGTCCGGGCTGGTGAGATCGGGCGGGGCGGGCTCGGGTCGTCTCGCCAGGCCGAGCGGGGAGCCGTCGAGCCCCCAACGGGTGAGGTCGTCATCCGAGTCGGCGACCAGCACCTGATCGGACTCCCAGAACACCCGCCAGTGCTCCGGCCCGGCGTGGCGGCGGCGCGGTCCCTGTTCCCGACGGATGTGGAGCACCTGCTCGCCCGTGGCCGTGTCCCACACCGAGGCGTGGGCGATCCCGCCGACGGCGAGGTGACGGCCATCCGGTGACCAGGCCGGTGGGTGGGGGCGATCGGTCGAGGTCTCGAGCCGGTGCCGCACCGCACCGGTTCGGCCGTCGACCAGGGCGATGGGGCGACCGGGGGAGGCCAGGGCGATGAGGGTTCCGTCAAGGCTCCACTCAGCGGTGGTCCCGCGTGGATGGTGGAGGCGGAACAGCTCCCGCATCGTCGCGGTGTCCCACACCCCGTCGCCCGCCAGCACCCGCTCGTCGTCGTGGCTGAGGGGCCGGCCGTGAACGTGGAACCGGGCCTTCGGGAAGACCCGGAGCAGCGCCCCGGTGCAGGCGTCGTGGAGGAAGAGGTCCCGGTTCACCACCAGCACCCGATCACCGTCGGCGCTCCACCACAGGTACCACCCGTCGGTGCTCCACAGATCCTCCCAGCCCCCGAGACCGGCGAGGACGCGTGGCTGGGTGGTCATGGGGACAGGATAGAGGGCCTAGGCTGGGGCCATGGACAAACGCCTGACCGACATCAGCAGGACCCTGTCCCACGCTCTCAGGCACGACCCCGGCAGCTACGGGCTCACCCTCGACGCGGAGGGCTGGGTCAGCCTCGACGACATGGTCGCGGCGTTCCACCGGAGGAGCCGCAGGGTGAGCCGCGCCGACATCGAGCAGGCCGTCTCCTCGGCGAGCAAGCAGCGGCACGAGATCCGCGACGGCCGGATCCGCGCCGTCTACGGGCACTCCGTCGCCACCCGCATCGAGCACACCCCGGCCACACCCCCGCCGGTCCTGTACCACGGCACCGCCCCGGGCAACCTGACTTCGGTGCTCTCCAAGGGTCTGCTGCCCATGGAGCGGCAGCAGGTCCACATGGCCACCGACGTGGAGATGGCACGATCCGTCGGGTCCCGCCACGCGAGCCGCCCCGTCATCTTGCGCATCGACGCCGCGGCCGCCCACGAGGCGGGCATCCGGTTCCACCGAGGAAGTGACCGGGTCTGGATGGCAGGGACGATCCCCGCCCGTCACCTCTCGGAGCTGTGAGGGACCATGGACACGCGCGAGCTGCCCGCCAACTGGTTGCGCACCGACGCGACGATCACCGTCGCGCTGGTGGCGCTGGGCTGCGTCATGGCGTGGTTCACCCACCTGACGGAGCGTAGCTTCTTCGAGACCCCGGCCTGGCTGCAGGCCGTCGGCAGCATCGCCATGACGGTGCCGCTGCTGTGGCGTCGCCGTTTCCCGCTGATCTCCGGGGTTGTGGTGGCCGTCCTCTACGTGGTGTCGGCCTACCTGACGGGCATGGAGGTGCACATCTCGCAGGTGTCGCTGTTCGTCTCCTTCTACTCCATCGGCGCGTGGTCCATGCAGCGGGAACGCGCACTGCTCGTCCGTATCCTCATCTGCGCGGGGATGGCGCTGTGGCTCGGGGTGGCCTTCGCACTGCGCATCATCGAGGAGGTCGACGGCACCGTGATGGCCCCGATCCGGCCGCTGCTCGGAGTGTTCGCGATCCAGATCGCCGTCAACATCGCCTTCTTCGCCGGGGCCTGGGTCTTCGGCGACCGCTCCTTCGACCAGGCCGTCGAGCGTGAGCAACTCCGCCAGGCCCACGCCGACATCCAGCACCTCGAGTCCGAGCTGGTGCGCGCGGCCATCGAGCAGGAACGCCTGAGGATCGCCCGGGAACTGCACGACATCGTGGCCCACCACGTCACGACGATGTCGGTCCAGGCGGCTGCTGCCAGGCGAGTGATCGCGCGCGACCCGGAGGCGGCCACCGCCTCGCTGAAGCACATCGAGGGCAGTGCTCGCCACGCCGTCGAGGAGTTGCGCACCATGGTGCTGACACTGCGTGCCAGCGACGGCAGCGATGTCGTCCCACCGACGGTCGACGACCTGCCCGAACTCGTCGCCTCGGCCAGGGCGAGCGGACTGGATGCCAGCTACGAGGCGTTCGGGGAGATACCCGAGGTCAGCCCGGCGGTCGGGCTCACCCTCTACCGCGTCACCCAGGAGGGACTGACCAATGCCACCAAGCACGCCGGGCCGGGAGTGCACGTCGAGGTGAGGCTCCGGGGTCATCCCGACCGGGTGGAGCTGGAGGTCTCCGACGACGGGTACGGGGAACGCGTCGGCCTCACGGGCACCGGTACCGGACTCATCGGGATGCGGGAGCGGGTCGAGGCCATCGGCGGGGCGCTGAGTGCAGGCACCAAACCGCGTGGCGGGTTTCGGGTCCGTGCCGAGATCCCGACGGGGGTGACAGCATGACCCGGGTGCTGCTGGTGGACGACCAGGCGCTGATCCGCGTCGGTTTCAGGACCATCCTGGAGTCCGAGCCGGGGATCGAGGTGGTGGGGGAGGCCGCCAACGGTGAGGAGGGCGTTGTCATGGCCCAGGACCTCGACCCGGACGTGATCTGCATGGATGTGCAGATGCCGAGGTGCGATGGGATCGCCGCCACCCGGCAGCTCACGGACCGGGGGTGTCGGGCCGCGATCCTGATCCTCACCACCTTCGACCGGGACGACTTCCTCTTCGAGACCCTCCAGGCCGGGGCCTCGGGGTTCCTGCTGAAGACCGCGGAGGCCGAGAAACTGATCGAGGCCGTGCAGGTGCTGGGACGAGGCGACGCCCTGCTGGCCCCCGAGGTGACCAGGCGGGTCATCGGCAGGTTCGCCGCATCGTCGGTCCCCGTCGACGCGAGGGTCGACGTGCTCACCGAACGTGAACTCGACACCCTGCGCTGTCTTGCCCGGGGACTGAGCAACGCGGAGATCGCGGGAGAGCTCTACATCAGTGCGGAGACGGTCAAGACCCATGTCTCCAACATCCTGACCAAGCTGGGGTTGCGTGACCGGATCAACGCCGTGATCTGGGCCTTCGAGCACGGCCTGGTGCCGCGTCACTGAGCCGGGGTGGTCGTGAAGTGTCGGTTTCTCGACGTTTCGCGACCACTCTGCGCCAGTGGTCGTGAACAGACCCCGCTGAGTCAGTGGCCTGCGTCCCTGTCGCGTCTCCACCACTTGGGCATGAATCGCCGTTTTGGTTCCGCGAGACCTCGTGTGAAACGTTCCAAGGTCAAGCAACCCGCCAGTTCGGGTACGCTCCTGTTCGCGCACCCTCGTGGCGCCGTCGCCTCCCCCGTGCGGGGGATACGGGATTTCACCCGCACGCGGGATGTGCGGTGACGAGGGGGAACCGTAGCGTTGAGGTCATGATCAGCGTACGGAACATCCACCGGTTCTTCGGTGACAAGCATGTGCTCAAGGACGTCAGTTTCGACATCCATCCCGGCCTCATGACCGGCTTCGTCGGCGGCAACGGTGCAGGCAAGACCACCACGATGCGGATCATCCTGGGGGTGCTCGCCGCGCAGCAGGGGCAGGTGCTGGCCGACGGCGGGCCCATCACCCCCGAGCACCGCGCGGCCATCGGCTACATGCCGGAGGAGCGGGGGCTGTACCCGAAGATGAAGATCATCGACCAGCTGGTCTACCTGGCCCAGCTGCACGGTGTGGGAGCCACGGAGGCGAAGCGTCATGGGCTGGAGCTGCTGGAGCGGCTGCAGCTCAAGGGCAAGCCGACCGACACCCTGGAGTCCCTGTCACTCGGCAACCAGCAGCGGGTGCAGATCGCGGCCGCGCTCATCCACCGGCCCTCCGCGCTGATCCTCGACGAGCCGTTCTCCGGCCTCGACCCCGAGTCCGTCGAGATCACCGTCCAGGTGCTGCGCGAGTTCGCGGCCACCGGCGCACCCGTGCTGTTCTCGTCGCATCAGCTGGACGTGGTCGAGCGGCTGTGTGACCGCCTGGTCATCATCCGCGACGGCGAGATCCGCGCCGACGGCACCCGCGCTGAGCTGCAGGCCGCGAACTCCACCCACGAGTGGGAGCTGCAGGCCAGCACCGACACCGCGTGGGTGCGGGAGACCGGCGTCGAGGTCGTCGATGTCGACGGCCGCTACGTGTGCTTCCGCACCGCTGACGAGGCCGTGGCCAACCAGATCCTGGCCCAGGCGCTGCAACGCGGCACCGTCACCCGATTCCAGCCCGTGGTGCGCAACCTCCACGAGATCTACAAGGAGATGTCGAAGTGAACACCCATACCCGTCCCAGTTTCTGGTCCACCGTCAGCATCGTCGCCCAGCGCGAGATCAAGGTACGGTTCCTGTCCAAGGCGTTCATCATCGGCACGCTCGTCACGCTCGCAGTGATGCTGGCCGTTGTCGTGTTGGGACCCCGGCTGGGGGATTTCTTCAGCGGCGGTGCTCCCAGCATCGCGGCGACGGCGGAGCACGCCCAGATCGTCACCCAGATCCCGGACGCCGAGCTGGTCGAGGTGGCCGACGACGCGGCGGCCCGGCAGGCGGTCCTCGACGAGACGGCGAAGGCAGCTGTGGTCTCCGACCCCTCCAACCCGCTCGGCATCAAGGTGCTGAGCCTGCGTGACCTGCCGACCAGCCTGCTGCAGAGCCTGTCGGTCGCTCCACAGGTGGAACTGCTGGACCCGAACGCCCAGGACCCGGCGTTCCAGTACTTCCTGTCGGTCGCTTTCGGCGCGGTGTGGATGATGGCCGGCATCACGTTCGGCATGAGCATCGCCCAGTCGGTGGTGGAGGAGAAGCAGACCCGCATCGTCGAGATCCTGCTGGCCAGCGTCTCCTCGAAGGCCCTGCTCACCGGAAAGATCATCGGCAACAGCATCGCCGCACTGGTGCAGATCAGCCTCATCGCCGCCACCGTGCTGCTGGGGCTGGCGATCAACGGCGACTCCTTGCCGGTGGGTGACCTGCTCGCCCCGATCCTGGTCTTCGTACCACTGTTCCTCCTCGGATTCGTGATGATCGCCTCGATGTACGCGGCTGCTGCCGCCCTGGTGTCGCGGACCGAGGACCTCAACAGCGTGGTGCAGCCGATGGTGTGGACCGTGATGCTGCCGTACTTCGGGGTGATCGCCGGGAACAGCAACCAGGCGTTGATGACCGCGATGAGCTACATCCCGTTCAGTGCCCCGGTGGCGGTGCCGATCCAGCTGTTCCTGGGGCGGATGGAGTGGTGGCAGGTGGGGGTCTCCGCTGCCCTGCTCGTCGCAACCACCGTCGTGGTGATCCTCTTCGCCGCCCGGGTCTACGACCGCGGTCTGCTGCAGACGGGCAAGCCCATGAAGTGGAAGGAAGCCCTGGCCAAGGCCTCCTGAACCCCGGAAGCGCTGCAATCGTGCGGAGCGTTGTGACTGTTATCGTTGCCAGTCGCAACGCTCCGCACATGTGCAGCGGATGTCGTGGCTGGGCTCAGGCGTTGGCCTTCTCCCAGCTGGCGACGGGGCCGTCGATCACGTCGAACAGCGGGTGGGGGCGCACTCCGTCGGCGGGTGGGAAGTGTGCGGCCAGCTCGGGGGAGCGCTGCTTCAGCTTGCCCGCCAGGTGCTCGGTCTCCAGGTCCAGCTGACCTCGGGTGACGGTCATCCGCAGCGACGGCTCGGTGCGGATGATCTTCGTGGCGTCGAAGCGATAGCCGCGGGCGGTGGCCTCCGTGACGAGGGCCTCGAGGTAGGTGCCGATCCCGGCCACCGGGTCGTCGAGCTCCTGGAACCGGATCAACTGCGGGTGCCGGGTGTAGCCCTTGGTCTGACCGAGCAGCACCTTCTGGGCCAGGAGGGTCTCGCGCCAGCAGGCGATGAGGGCCTGCCGGTCGAGGTGGCTGGGGTGCAATGACCAGATCCGCATGGTTCAGGGTACGGGGAAGAGCTCAGGATTTCCCGGACATCCTCTGCTGGATGTCGAGGTATGCCTTCTCATTCCTCTGCTCCGTCTCGTCGAAGTCGGAGATCGCCTCCTCGGTGCCGGAGCCGAGGATGGCGCAGGCATCGGAGAACTCGTGGAGGGTGTGGCTGAGGTCGGAGCAGAAGTTGGTCAGGGCCGCCTGGAGAGCGTCGAAACCGAAGGCGAGCAGGAGGGAGCTGGGTTTCTCGACGGCCGCTTCGGGATTGAGGCGTCCTGCTGCGGCCCCGAGGATGCCGAAGTCCTCGGAATCAGCCCAATTTTTCTTGGCGGAGACGCCGACGGCGTCCCGATTGAAGTGGAGATGGTCGGTCATGGTTGTTCTCGTCCTCAGTCAGCTCTCGGTGGCGGTGGGGGAGGGTTCTGTCGTCTCCCAGTGGAAGGAGTCGAGCATCTGGTAAATCTCGGGTGGGATCGTCTCCTCCCAGTGGGCGGGTTGCAGGGTGAAGCGCCATACCCCGTCGTGGCGGACGACGTACCAGATCTCCTGGAACCAGTGGCGCCCCCGTGTCACGCCGAGGTGGGAGAGGCCGAAGGCCTTTTCGCCTCCGATGAGTCGTTCGGGGAGGACGGTGATGTCCACTGTCTCGCGGCTGAGGAGTCGTTGGTGTTCGTGGTGGAGCAGGTCCTGGGGTTCGATGGGGTAGCTGGGTGTGCGTCCCTTGTTCATTCTTTCGTAGACGGCGTACCCGTCGCGCCGCCGGATGAAGAGGCCGGCGTCCGTGACCGTCCCCTCCTCGCTCTTGGGAAGGCGCGTCACGGCGAGCTTCTGTGCGTTGCGGTGGACGACCTCCCAGCCGTCGAGGATGGTGATGTCCCAGGGGTCGGGTTGGCGGGTGGACATGTGGACGAGGGTGGGGCTGGT
>NZ_RQZG01000016.1 GCF_003859805.1 Arachnia propionica | reverse complement strand
AAGATTTATCCTATCGGAATGAGCTGCCCCTTTGTGTTTAAATTGCGACGTGTTTCATGATGCTATTTTCAAGCCACCTGAATAACCCTCCTCATGTGCGCCCCGGTACGGCTCTTCCTCACCAGCCAGGCACTCGCCGCACTGGCCGGTTCCATGATGCTGCTGGCGCTTGGGGTCTGGGCCAAGCTGCTCACCGACTCCAGCACCCTGGCAGGACTGTGCACGGCAGCCGCCACCACGCCCCGGCTGCTCGGTATCTTCCTGGGTGAATCCCTGGACCGGCTTCCCCGCAGGACTGCGCTGCTCGGCGCCGATCTCGGAACCGTGGCCGCCCTGGCGCTGCTGTGGGTGGTGCAGCACGACGAGCAGTACTGGCCACTGCCGGTGTTCGGTGTGGTGGTGTACGGCACCTTGGGAGTGCTCGCACACACGGCGTCACCGGGTGCCCTCAAGGCGATCACGACCCCTGAGGAGACCCCGCGAGCCGTCTCAGTGCTGCAGGTGGTCAACGGCACCGTGCTGATCGTCGGCCCCGTGACCGGAACCGCTGTCCTGGGGGTCACGCTGGCTCATCGGGGTCACGTCCCTTCTGCTCCTTGTCGGAGCCCTGCTGCTCGTCCTGGTCGACATCCCGCGTCACGACGGTGCGGGTGTGCCCGGGCGGTGGGCCGGATTGCAGCTGTTGTGGGCGGACGGGCAGCTGCGGATTGCGCTGGTCACCCTCATCCTGGCCTACGGTGTGATCGGGCTCGTCGACGGCTCCCTGTACGCCGATCGACGCGTTGAGACGCCCACCCGGGTTCGCCGGAGTGGTCCTGGCCGCCCAGGGGAGCGGGATGATCCTCGGCTCGCTGCTGGCCCCCGAGGTCATCAGACGCCTCGGAGCTCTGCGCTCCCTCCTCATGGGGTTGCTCACCGCCGGGGTGATGGTGGTGGGCATCACGCTCGGCACGAAGGTCGTCGTGGTGACCCTGTTCTTCGTCGCCGCAGCCGGGGCGTCCCTCGGAGTGATGCTGACCTCTCTTGGCGTCCTCGTGCAGGAACGGGTTGATCAGGCGGTCATGGGGCGGGCCCAGGCCGCGATGCAGACCGCTCAGGCTGCGCCCGCCCTGGGCTCGATGATCCTCGGTGCCGTGCTTGTGGCCCACGTGGACTTCCGCCTCCTGTCCCTGATCGTCGCTGCCGGGCTGATCGCCGTCGCGGCGTGGGGCATTCGACGCCCCACCGCCTGAGCACCAACTCGCAGGTTGCTTGTGCGAGACCCGGATGTCAACGCTGCCACAAAAGCAGGACGGCGATTCGTGCCCGCTGGGGAGGGCGCGGGGAGGTGGAGCGGTGGAGAAGGTGTGGAGAGGATGGGGGGAGAGGACGGGTGCTGAGGATGGGGGTGAGGACGGGGGCTGAGGATGGGGGCTGAGGACGGGCGATGAGGGCGGGGGGCGAGATCCCGGCGAGGCATACATTGGAGACATGAGGATCGAGGACATCCGCGAGCTGCTTCGTCGCTACCCGGTGGTGGCGGAGGTACCCCTGGAACAGCCCGAGGAGTTCACCCGGGCCGGGATGGTCTACATCAAGTTCCACGGGGCGATGGATGCCGGGATGGCCTTCGCCCTGTTCGACCGGAAGCCCGATGAGGGACATCAGCAGTGGCTGGATCGGATCGAGAAACTGCTCGCGGACTGGGTGGGGCAGGAGGAGATCAGTGACCCCGATGTGGAGCAGGCGGTCCCGGTGGTGCGCGGTGTCCACTACTTCATGCCGAGGGGACGGTTCCAGACCCCGATGTGGGACCGGATCACCGAGTTCATCGGCATGGGGCTGGCCATCGACACCCCCAACCAGATCCGGCTCCTCAGCAGCAGTGAGCTTCCCGAGGACCGCAGTCCCGAGAACGTGGCCAGGCTCCGGCAACGGGCATGCATGAACCTGGTGAACCTGTCCCAGCCACCCCTGGTGGACGACCTGCCGTACGGCCCCGACGTCGTGGCCTTCGTCAGCCCCCACGCCTACCAGGTGTCGTGGTTCGCCCACACCGAGGTGCTGGCCGACGCCCTGGAGCACTACCAGCGCCGGACCAACACTCCCTGGCTGGTGATCCCGGCCCTGCGCAAGGACCTGCTGCTCATCAACTCCGTCTCACCCGGATGGGATGCCCTGCTCGACGACCTGGAGCCCCTCGTCGACGACCGCGAGGCCATCCATCCGGTGCCGCACCTGCTGGTCGACGGTCGGTGGCGGGAGTACCTGCCACCGACCGAGCCGAGACTCCAGCGTCGGCTGGCGATGCTGAAACTCCGCGCAGAACGCAACGCCCACGAGGGATGCCGGTTGCACCTTCAGGAATTCGACCCCGATGTGGTGGACCACATCGCCAGTTTCGAGGTGGCGACGAAGGACGACCAGTTCTTCACCTGGGCGGCGGTCTCCTGCGACCTGGAGAGCACCAGCATCCCGCGCGTGGACCGGGTGGGCTTCCACGTCTCCGACACGCGGCTGCACATCGTGTGGTTCGAACACCTCATGGCACGGTTGCCCCATCTGGTGCGACGGCACGACGGGGCGATGCCGACGCGCTGGGTCATCTCCAGACCCTCCGACACAGACCTGAAGGTCATCGCGGAACTGGACATCAGCTGGTGAGTCTCAGCCGGCACCCTGGAACAACCACATCACCAGGTTCACCAGGCCGCCGACTGCGGCCAGGATCCCCAGGTACTGGAGAGGGATGAAGAACAAGGTGTGCTGATTGCGCAACTGCTTGGCGTGAAGCTCGGCCTGCTCGGGGCCGACCTGTCTGCCCAGTTCCACCAGCTTCGCGGTGGGCCGGACCTGGTTCAGCCACCACCCCAGCAGGAAACACAGAAAACCGCCGAGCAGGAACCCCACCGCGATGAAGCCTCTGCTCTGCGTGTTGCCCGGGAAGAGCAACGAGGCGACCCCCAGCCCGGCGATGATGCACGGGAAACCGAGGATTCCCCAACCTCTCCAGATGATCATGCCGGAACTCTACTGATGTGAACTGACAGAAATGACGGTAGATCACCAGCCCCGGGCCATCCATTCGGCCACATGGGGTTTCTCTGCGCCGACGCTGGTGGAGGGGCCGTGCCCGGTGTGGATGAGTGTCTCGTCGGGCAGGGGCAGCAGGCGCTCCCGGATGGAGGTGATGATCGCGGAGAAGTCGGAGTACTCCCAGCGGGTCGCGCCCGGCCCGCCCTCGAAGAGGGTGTCCCCGGTGAACACGACGCCGTCGGTGGCCAGGCAGGTCGATCCCGGGGTGTGTCCGGGGGTGGCCAGCGCCCGGAGGGTCACGTCGGCGACGGTGAACCGGTCACCGTCGCGAAGGGGCTGGAACGGGGCGTCGCCGTGGACCTCGGACCACAGGAAGCCGTCGGCGGGGTTCAGGTGGATCGGTGGTTGGCCGACCAGTCGGGCGAATTCGGGTGCGGCGGTGATGTGGTCCCAGTGGCCGTGGGTGAGCAGGATGGCGGTCACCTCACGTCCGGCGATGGCCTCGGCGATGGTGGTGGGGTCGTGGGCGGGGTCGATGACGATCATCCGGGAGTTGTCGCCGACCAGCCAGACGTTGTTGGTGAATTCAGGCTGGTCGGGGGCGTGGGTGACCAGGTGGGTGATGGACATGTCCCCATTGTGCCGCTCGTGACGGTGGTGGTCAGGGCTCGGGTTGTCTGACCAGGGCGAGGGCGAGGGGGGCCATGACCTGGCGGGAGTCGGCGTTCGGGTCGCAGTGGGCGTCGTAGAAGAACAGGGCCTCGAAGATGCGCAGCACCTGGTCCGTCGGGAGGATCAGTTCGATCCCCAGGGAACTGATGAGGTGCTCGATGAAGGCGATCTGCTGGGGGAGGGTGCGCTCATCGGCCTCGACGAGGCGTTGGTACAACTCCGGGTTGCGGTGTGCGCGGAGCCGGATCTCCAACAGGGTCAGCGTCATCTGTGGGGTGGGACTGATGACGGCGGCGATCTTGTCGAGCACCAGGGCGAGCTGCTCGGAGGTCTCCGCGTTTGTGGGGATCTCGGCCACCATCGTGCTGAGCTCGGTCAGGAGTCGGTCCTGGAACTGATGGATCATCGCCGCGCACAGGTCGTCCTTGGAGGCGAAGTTCGAGTAGAACGCCCCCCGGGAGAAACCGGCGGCCTCACAGATCTGCTCCACGCTCGTCGCATCGATCCCCCGTGCCGCGAACTGCTCGATGGCGGCCTCGATGAGGCGCGCGACGGTGGCCTCGCGACGCGGGGTGAGCTCGGTCATGGCGACATGATAGTCAGCAAAGCCCGGTTGCATGCACCACTGCATCTACATACAGTGGTGTATTGCATTCACTGTTGTATCGAAATGGGGTCCGATGTCCGCCCAGCTCCATGCACTCGGCCGCTGGTGCCACCGCCACGCCAAGGTGACACTGCTGGCCTGGTTGGCCGTCGTCCTGGTCATCGGCGGTCTGGCCGCTGTCTTCCGTGGCCAGTTCGAGGACGTCTTCAAGATTCCCGGCTCCTCCTCCCAGGTGGCCATCGACAAACTCAGGATGACCTTTCCGCAGGGGGCGATGACCCAGGGCACGGTCGTCTTCGTCGCCGCCGAGGGACAACGGGTGGAGGACTTCCGTCCGGTCATCGAGGACACCGTGGCCAGGCTCGAGCAGGTGGACTTCGTGGAGCAGGCCACCTCACCCTGGAACGAGATGCTCACCGGAATGGTCTCCGACGACGGTCGCGCCGCCATCGTCAACTTCCTCGTCGACGTGAAGGGCATGCCCACCCCGAAGCAGCACGAGGAACTCGTCGCCATCGCCGACGCGGTGCGCCCCGACCTGCCCGACGGTGCCACCGTCGACATGGGCGGTCAGGCCTTCAACGTGGACCTCCCGGAGATCAGCCCCGTCGAGGGCATCGGGCTGATCGTCGCGCTGGTGGTGCTGACCGTGGTGCTGGGCTCCCTGGTCGCCGCCGGTCTCCCCGTCGTCACGGCCGTGGCCGGGGTGGCCCTGACCATGGCGCTCCTGCTGCTGGTGGCCCGCCTCGCCCCCATCAACTCCACCACCCCGATGCTCGCCCTCATGCTCGGACTCGCCGTCGGCATCGACTACGCCCTGTTCATCCTCTCCCGACACCGCGACCAGCTGGCCCGGGGCATGGACGCGGAGGAATCGACGGGGCGAGCGGTCGGCACCGCCGGCTCGGCCGTGGTCTTCGCCGGGCTCACCGTGTTCATCGCGCTGCTCGGCCTCGGCGTCTCCGGCATCCCCTTCCTCACCGTCATGGGGGCCTTCGCCGCCGTCGCCGTGGTGTTCGCCGTGATCATCGCACTGACCATGCTGCCCGCCCTCATGGGGCTGATGGGTGAGCGGTTGCGCCCCCGTCGTCGACGCCCGGAGCACGCGGCTCCCGGACGTCGCCCCTACCGGTGGTGGGTCGGGGTGGTGACCCGACGCCCCGTCGTGGTGATCCTCGCCGTGGTCGTCGGCCTGGGGGCCCTCACCCTGCCGGGACTGCGACTCCACACCGCGCTGCCGGACTCCGGGCAGCACAGCGTCGACGCCCCCGACCGCATCACCTACGACCTGGTCAGTGAGCACTTCGGGGTGGGACGCAACGGTCCGCTCGTGGTGACCGCCGACATCATCGGCAGCACCGACCCACTCGGCGTGGTCGATGCGCTCGAGCAGGACATCCTCACCATCGACGGTGTGGCCGCCGTGCCGCTGGCCACCCCCAATCAGAACGCCGAGGTGGGACTGATCCAGGTGATCCCCACCACCGCCCCCGACGACCCCGCCACCGCCGAGCTGGTGCAGCGGATCCGCGACCGGCACGACGACTGGCTGCGCATCCACGACGTGGAGACCGCCGTCACCGGCGTGACCGCCCTCCAGATCGACGTCTCGGACCGCCTGGCCCGCGCCCTGCTGCCGTTCGGGATCCTCGTGGTCGGGCTCTCCCTGGTGCTGCTGGCGGCGGTGTTCCGCTCCGTGTGGGTGCCGGTCAAGGCCACCGTCGGGTTCCTGCTGTCGGTGGGCGGGGCCTTCGGGGCCACCGCGCTGGTGTTCAACGACGGCTGGTTCAAGGAGCTCGTCAACGTGGAGCGCGGCATGCCGGTGATCTCCTTCCTGCCGATCCTGCTCATGGGCATCCTGTTCGGCCTGGCCATGGACTACGAGGTGTTCCTCGTCAGCCGTGTCCGTGAGGAGTACGTCCACGGCAAGGCCCCACTCCAGGCCATCCGCGACGGTTACGTGGCCTCCGGTCCCGTCGTCGTTGCCGCCGCCCTCATCATGTTCGCCGTGTTCGCCTTCTTCGTGCCCGGGGGAATGCTCTCGATCAAGCAGATCGCCTTCGCCCTGGCCGTCGGGGTGGCCATCGACGCCTTCCTGGTGCGGATGACCTTCGTTCCCGCCGTGCTGGCCCTGCTGGGGGAGCGCGCCTGGTGGCTGCCCCGCTGGCTGGACCGACTCTTGCCCACCTTCGACGTCGAGGGTGAGGTGCTCTCCCGGGAACTGGAACTGGCCCAGTGGCCCGGCACCGATCACGTGCTCCACGCCGACGGTGTGACCGTCGAGGACGTGGTGCCGCCGCTGAGCCTGGCGCTCAGCCCCGGCAACGTCGTGGGCCTGACCGGTCCCGTCTCCTCGCGCACCGGCACCGCCCTGGCCCTGACCGGACGACTCGGCGCGACCGGGGGCCGCGCCCGGGTGGCCGGACAGCTGCTGCCGGGTGCGGAGGCCGCGGTGCAGCGCCGCACCCGCTACGTGGACCTGGCCCACGAACGCGACATCGCAGCCGCACTCGACCGCATCACGGTCCCCGCCGGTTCCGTGGCCTTCATCGACTCGGTGGAATGCCTCAGCACCGCGCACGAGCACCGCCTGCTGACCGAGTTGATCGACCGTACCCGACGTGACGCCTCGGCTGCCCTGGTGCTCTGCGCCAGCACCGAGGCCGTCCTCGAGCCCTTCGACCCCGACGGCATCCTCGCCACCACCCCCCATTTCGACAGGAGCCATCAATGAGACCCGAGAGCATGCATCCCGGACATCGCCTGAGCTGGCAGGCCATCGTGGTCCTCGCCCTGGTGCCCCTGGTCGCCGTCGCCATGCTGCTCGGTGTCAGTCAGGGCGGGAACCGGCCCCACGTTCAGGCGGCGGTGGTCAACCTGGACGAGGCCGTCACCATCGACGGGCAGATCGTGCCGCTCGGGCGGCAGCTGGCCGCGGAGATGGTGGCCCGCACGGGGGAGAACATCACCTGGACCCTCGCTGATGAGGCCGACGCCCGGGCGGGGTTGGCGGAGGGCCGCTACGCCGCTGTCGTGACGATACCCGCGCAGTTCTCCGCTGCGGCCACATCCTTCAAGGACAACGACGCCGATGCCGCGAAGCAGGCGACGGTGCAGGTGGACGTCTCGGCCAACGCTCCCGTCACCGATGCGGACCTGGCGCGGGAGATCGCAGGGCTGGCCACGAACACCATCAACGCCACCCTCACCGAGGGCTACCTGGGGAACGTCTACGTCGGTTTCAACACCGTTGGGAAGCAGTTCACCCAACTGGTGGACGGGGTGTCGCGGCTGGATGAGGGAGGCAAGGGCCTGGCCGATGGGGCAGGTCAGGCCGTCACCGGCTCGGAGCAGTTGGAGACCGGCCTGAACACCTTGGTGGACAAGGGCGGTGAGCTGACCGAGGGAGCAGACGGCCTGGCCGATGGGGCATCGCAGGTGGCCGACGGGACCGGCACCTTGGCGAAGGGAGCGAAGGAACTCTCCGACGGGGCGGGCGGTCTGGCGGGTGGGGCCGGGGACCTGGCGGATGGGTCCACCGCGCTGGCCTCGGGGGCGAACCAGTTCGACCAGGGCATCCAGCAGCTCAACGCCCAGGCCCCGAAACTGGTCGAGGGGGTGAACACCCTGGTGGAGGGGTCCGAGCAGGTGCTCGGTGCGGTTCCTGACTACACGGCGGGCACGGGGGCCGTCGTCGACGGGGTCGGCGCGCTGCGTGACGGTCTGGTGAGCCTCGACGACGCACTGCAGGGCAGCCTCGATCCCGAGACCCTGGCCCGACTTCAGTCCTCCATGGACGAGCTGGTGCCGGCCCTGAAGGAGGCCCGCACCGCGCTGCAGGTGTACTTCCCGGACCGGGACCCCGCCAGCATCACCCAGGAGGAGTTGGAGGCCGCTGCGAAGTCCTTTGACAAGGCTCTCACCGGGGTGGAGACCACCATCGACGCCCTGGCCGAGGGCACCGCCCCTGCCTCCCCGGAGGTCGAGGAACTGGCCCGGCGGATCATCGCCGAGTGGCGGTGTCCCGTCGATGATCCTGAGCTGTGCGAGCAGCTGGGCAAGGTCTACGCCCAGGGTGTCATCGACGGGATGGCGAAGGGTGTCCAGCACGGCGCGGCGGTGGTGCGGGAGAAGCTCCACACCACGGACCAGCGCACCGGGATGACCCCGTTGGAGTCGGCACGGGCGTTCTCCCGGATGGCGCTCAGGATCGCGAAACCCGTCATCTCGATCCGTGATCTGGCCAAAGGCAACCTGCCGGAGGGCACGGATCCGCTCGACCTGCTGCAGCAGCTTCCCACCACCGTCGGGGAGAAGGTGGGGCAGCTCGTCGACGGGGTCAAGAGGCTGCGGTCCGGGGCCGATGAGTTGGCAACGAGGGCCGCCCCACTGAAGGAGAACGGTCCGGCGCTGGGGGAGGGAGCCACCGCACTGCTGGAGGGCACCCGCAGCCTGGGGGAGCAGGTCGGTGCGTTGCCGGAGGGCACCAGGAAACTGGCGGATGCCTCCGGGCAGCTCAGCGACGGGGCGAACGCCGTCGCCGACGGGGCCGGGGCTCTGGCTGATGGTGCGGGGCAGCTGGCCGACGGGGCGGGACAGCTCTCGCAGGGGGCCGGGAAGCTGGCGAACGGAGCCGACCAGGTGGCGAGCGGGGCCGACCAGTTGGCGGCCGGGGCCGAGCGGTACGTGGGTGGGGTCGGGCAGGCCGCCGAGGGGATGACCACGCTCCGGCAGGGGCTCATCCAGTTGAGCGACGGGGCCACCGCCGTGTCCTCCGGGGTCAGCACGCTCCACGACGAACTGGGGGCGGCCAGGGACAAGCTGCCGCACTACTCGGCTGAGGACATCGAGACCCTGTCCAGGACCGTCGCCTCCCCGGTGGAGCGCAGCAACGAGGTGGGGGCCCCGGCGATGGTGCCCATCGCGGCGCTGCTCGCCGTCGCGACGCTGTGGCTGGGGGCGCTGCTGACCTACGCCTTTGCGGCCCCGGTGCCCTCCGATGTGGTCACCGATTCCCGTTCCTCGGTATGGCTGTGGTTGCGCACCGTCGGGCTGCCGGGGCTGATCGGGGCCGGGCAGGGAGTCCTCATCGGGGCCATCGCCGGGGTGGCGCTCAACCTCTCGCTGCCCCGGACGGTGGTCGCGATGGGGCTGCTGGCCGTGTTCGGGGTGTCCTTCGTGCTCATCAACCACGCCTTGACGGCCTGGTTCGGCACCATCGGGCGGGGGCTCGCGGTGCTGTTGCTGGTCGCGACGGTGGGGCTGGGCCTGACCTCGACGGTGCCCGGCTGGGTGGCCCAGGTGGCCGCGTTCTCGCCGCTGCACAACGCGCTGCTGTTGGTGCGGACCTGGCTGGCCCACGGTTCCGGGCTGGTGCTCCTGGCCGGTGGCGCCCTGCTGTTCGGGGTGATCGCGCTCGCCTGCTCCTACGCAGGCATCGCGGCCCGTCGTCGCCTGACCGCAGAGCAGTTCCGTGCGCGGGTGGCTGAGGCGAGCTGACGAGCTCAGGGCGTTGTTCATGTCCTTTTCCGTTGCTCACACCGGGGTCCCGATGCGGAGCGAGGGAACCCGTGTCGAGACCTGGGGACAAGTTCCTGTACACCGTCACCAGGTCTCGACACGGACTGTTCGCTGGCGCTCGCGGTCCAATGTGAGCAGGGGATGGAGAGGCGGGCTCAGCCCGTGATGAACAACGCCCTTGGACCATGGAGCCCGGGAGGCGTCATCTTGGGGTCACATCATTGACCACGTGGCCCAGGCCTTGTCTGCGGTCATGCTGATCTGTTGCCCGGGTCCTTCGAGCGTGACCGCCACTCTCGACCCCGCCGGTTCCATTTGGACCTCGAGCTCACCCATTGGGAGTCCAAGCGCGCCTTCCATGACCATGTCATGAATCCCGCTGAGCGAAAGGGAGAGGCGCCTCATCTCCGTGACCAATTCTCCCGTGTGTGTTCGCAACTCTCCATTGAGTGTGGAGGACAGGAGTGCCTTCACGCCTCCCGGCCATGGCTCAAGGATCAAGTAGCGGCAGGTGACTCCTTCCCAACGCAAGGACTGGGCTCTTCCGCGGTTGTCGAACTCGATCACGAAACTTTTCCCTCATCAGACTTCGTCGCGACCTCCTTGGTCTCGGTCCACGGATCAATCATCCGGATCGAGGTGCACCGAACTCGCAACTGAAGATCCCCCTGCTGGAGTTCCAGCCACCAGTGTCCAGCGTTTTCGGACATTTCCAAACTCCCGTCAACCAACCTCAGCCTTCCCCGAAGCAACATCTCGTCGACGCCTTCGCAGACCACCCGGAGCCTGGCAATGACTCCATCTCGCTTGACCTGCATGGCCAACCCCAACTGACCGTACTTCCCACCTAGGTCGATCCCGAATACGTTGCAAAAATTCCAGCCAGAGGTTCCCTGCAGCAACTGGGCGAAACTATCCGCTGTTCCCGGTAGGGCTTCAGGCTGCAGTGTTGGTGAATCGAGGTGCTTCTCCAAGTCCTTCAGAGCTCGCTGCAGATACACGCCATGCGCCCCTTGATCAAATTCGTCCAGCAGTTTTCGACGCATTCGGGGCGCTGGTTCAAGACGGATCGCGAGATCAATCACTCCTTGAAGCAAGGACTCGTCGTCACTCGTCTCTGCCGACGCATACAGTGTCGGCAGCACCTCTCGGATCAGCCCCGCGCACCGAAGCGCTATCCCGTGGTTTTGTTCGATCTGCTCCACCGGTGCTGGTTCACCGTGGGCGATCTCGACCAGAAGGTCCAGGGCCGCCACAGGGAACACTCCCGTAGCGAGTTTGGAGGTCACGTATTGGGTCACTGCTTCGGCGGCCTCGTACAGCTCCCGTGCGGGACACACGGCACCCTCGATCCGTTGGGCGGCAGCGTGGGCTGCTGCTTCGTCCCGGTTCTGCAGCAGCTGTTCGAGGTCGGCTGACAGGTCGATGGGGCTTGCTGTTCTCAGCTGGTGCAGCGCCAGTTCTCCTGGCGGGTCAGGCTGCTGGTGAGTCGTCGCCATGTCGGGCGGGAGGGCACTGAGGGGTCAGATGCTGAGCCAGCAGTAGAGGGAGCGTCCTTGGCGCTGGGCCTCGACAGCCAGCCTGATCAGGGCTGGGGCATCCTCCACCACCTCATCCAGGTCTCCGAGCTCTGACAGGGCCCAGGCAGCCTCCGAGGCCTCAGGGTCGGAGTCCAGCAGGGCCAAGGCGTCCCTGGCTGCTTGGGACAACCGGTGGACCACGATCTCTCCCTGGCCCTTCAAGGCAATGGTCTTCCCGAGCTCTGCCTCGGGGACGGTTCCGGTCGGGTCCGCTTCCATCGTGGCGATCCAGGTGAGCTGCGCGCTCTCGTCGAACTCGGTCAGGGCGCTGGGGTAGGGGTCTACGGAGCCATCCTGTGAGCCGACATCGGGGCCACCCAGCCAGTTGATGACCTCGGCAGCGGCGGAATCGTCGGGGGCAGTGAAGTACACCAGCAGAATGCTCATGGCAGGTTTCCAATCCATCACAGACGAGTGGTGACACCCTACCACGAGAGATATCAGGAGAAGGCTGAACCAAGGAAGTTGTTCATGCTTGCGTGGTGTTGTTCATCGCGTGCTGAGAGAGTCTCTCCAAGCCGTTGGTCGTTCATGGTCAACTCTGTTTCCTGGGGTGAGTGTCTTCTGTCTCTGAGTATTCAACGCTGGTTGCGCCGCAGGCTGTGAGGAGCCACTCCAAGGCCCCAACTGGGGGAGGCCAATCGGAGATCCCAAATCTCACCGTTGCGTGGTTCGGGTCCTGGATTGCCGTATCCCACCACCTCCACGGACGTTGGTCGGGATCCATCCAGTACAGCCAGCCAGACATCGGCCATCGCTCATCCTGCAGGTCGATCACTCCCTCAGCGGGTTCGGGGGCAAATGCTTGCGTGAACCACGACGGCACATTGTCGGCTGCGCTCAAATCGGCGAACGCCGACGGCGGCAGATGAGCCAGGCGCAACATCACCTCGCGAGCTCGCTCAATCACCCCCTCGGCATCGCTGTCGGCGGTGAGGTGCATCAACACCAGCGTCAATCCTCCCGGCTTGTCATCGCCTGCATGTCCTCTGAGCAGTCGATGTGCTTCACCCGACAAAGCAATCCCCTTGTCGTTCGCATGTTCCAAGGGGTTTGGGAATTCGCGGTCTCCGTTTGTGTCATTCAATGGTGCAGTCCTGTTCGGTTGTTGCCCGAGGGGTTTCGGCAGACTCTGAGCTGTTGTTGGCAAGGAGGTCGGAGGTGATCCACGTGCCCACCATCTGCCAGTCCTCGTCAGGGGTTTCTTCTGTCGCTGTGACGATGTGACGCAATGCGTTGTGGTAGCCCAAGTGGTGAAGCAAGCGGGCCAGCATCCACACTGTCCAGTAGTCACTGGATGGTTTGCGTAGCAGCCGAAATACCTCGGGTACGATGATCTCCGCCCCGGCGTCAAAGGGAAGGCGGGCAAGCAGGGAGAACGTCAGTTCATGGTGCTCTTCCTGGCAGGACAGGTTCACCAGAGTGGGGGCCAGTTGCTTGAGTTCTTCAGTGGGAAGCTCCCCTGCCAGAAGGAGGCCATCGGTGACTGTGTTGGCGTCTGCGAGAAGGGATTGTGTTTGCTCCAGCAGTGCACTTGCTGGGGTCGCGTTGATGGCGTCTTGGTATGAGTGCAGCAAAGCCAGCAGGTCAGGGGTTCTCGTCATGTGTCACCTCCAGCTAAATTGTGGTCATTGCAAGATCCAGTGCACTGAATCCAGCTGGGTAGAACTCCAGTGCTCCGAACTTCCTGTGAAACACCTGCTCGAGTACAGCTCGGTCACAGCACAGTATTGGCCGGGTCATGGAGGGGAGCATGATTGATGTCACGCGTGGCGGGAGCTCTGTGGACTCACTGTCAAGCGTGAACAGCAGCGGCAACTCTGCTCCCAGCAGGGCCTGAGGCTCCCCGGCCTGTATCAGGGTCAGCCAGTCCTCGCCTGCGCCATCGTCCCAGTCAATGGCAAGGCGGCCTTCTCCGGCAAGGTGTTCAGCCAGTGAGAGCGAAGCAGTTCGCCCCCAGAATTGTCGATTGTTGTACGCTGTGGTCAGTGACGTGCCAAGGTCAATCATGTCCAGGCTCATCCGTATGGGGGACTTCCGGGGGTGGCCATCTCAGCTATCATCTCTGCCCCGGCCTCACGTACTTCGGGGTCGTCGCTGGCCAAGGCCAAGATCGCAACGCGCTGGGCGGCATCATCGAAACCGAAGTACTCCAGCATCAAAGCGTTCAGCCTCCATGAGTAGTAGTCGTAGTCGTTGTCAGGGCCCAGCAGGCGGTCGAAGACCAGCGGAACCAGGGCGCGCTTGAGTTTCTTGGCGGGAACCATCGCCAACAGTCGTACTGCACTGAAATAGTAGGTGCTCACCTCGGTCAACCTGTAGATGGGAAGAATCAGCTCAAGAATTTGCCTTGGGTCAAAGTCGTGAAGTGCGCGAAGGGCGGTTCTAACCTCCTTGGTGTTCTTGCTCTCCAACATGCTCTGAAGTATCGAAGTGCCTCCGCACTTTGAAGAGAGCAGGCTGATGCTATCGGCGGCTCGATTCAGGGCATCGCAGGCCGCCCTGAAATCAGAGGCAGCGTCAAGCTCGGTGTTGTCACTTGGTGCTTCGTTCGTCAGTTCTTCCGGTTGCATTGGTCAAATCCTCGAATGGGTCCTCAGCAGTGCGCTTTAGGTTTCGTTGATGGTTTGGCGCAGTTCGGTCCAAGATTCGGGGGTGAGTCGTTTCTTGGGCCATACTGCGAAGAGGTGATTCTGTCCCCGGTCGATGCCTCTTTGCCAGATGTTGATCCAGCTTCGGGCTCGTGTCTGGTCTTCTTCTCGTTCTGGTCCCCATGAGTCGACCAGGGCGGTGGCTCGCTGGAGTGCAGCATTTCCGTCGAGGGATATGGCGTAGTCCTGGCCTGTGGGGAGTTGTTGGAGGGTGAGGTTCACTCCGCCGCGAAAGTCCGAGTCGTCGAAGGTTGCTGTGCTGAAGTCGTTTCCGTGGACTTCGTTCACGGGGTTGAGGGAGGGGCGGTCCTTGAGGTCGTGGGGGGTGGGGGCTCCCCAGAATTGGCATCGTAGGAGCAGGGCGCCGGAGAAGTCGCAGTTGATGAGGGTGAGGGGGTTGACGCGGAACTCTGTGAGTCGCGCGTTTCGGAAGGTGCAGTTGATGAACTTGGCCTCGCCGATGATGTATTTCAGACGGGTGTTGTCGAAGGAGCAGTTCCGGAATTCTGCGGTCCATCCGGCGCCTCCCAGGATTACCTGTTTTGCGGAGGTTCCTTCAAAGTTGCAGTTCTCGAGGATGGCGCTTGACCCGATGCGTCCCAGCTTGTGCTTGGGCCAGTCCTCCCCGGTCACGGTTTCCCCTGCTTTGAAGGAGAGTTCGAGTCCGTAGTTGTCGATGGATTCGGTGAGACGACTCATCGTGTGGTCTCGCTTTCTGTGGGTTCGTTGCCGCGTCTTTGGCTGTTTCATGTTTCCCTGTTGGGAACGTCACGGGTGGGGGCGGACCTTGTGTACGTCCACCTGCTTGGGTGTTGTCAGCTCGATCTTCTCTCCTGTGGGCAGGTAGGTGAAGTCAGGGCCGGGGCCTCCATTGTACTGAAACACGTCGTCGCCATACTTCTTGAGCAGCTTTTCAAAAGTTTGGTTCTGGACGGCGTGTGCGGTGAAGATGGTGTTGAGACTGAGGTTCGCGCTGGCAGCGTTTTGTTGTTCATGTGACAATGTCTCGAGCAGCTCTTTCCTTCCTCGTGAGGCAGCGTGCCGCGCAGCTTCTCTCACCGTGGCGATTGGGTTGTCGCAGGGGTCGTTGTTGTGGACGACTCCTGAAGGTTGTGGAGGGTTTGGTTGCGGTGACCCAAGGGGGTTGCTCATGCGGGTATTTCTTCCAGTAGAAGGCTCGGTCGCCTGAGTTTTGGGGATTCAAAATGAGGTTCGTGTGAAGGCGAAGCAGGTCGCCTCCAGAATTTTAGATTGTTGCATGCCGTGGTCAGTGACGTGCCCAAGTCAATCATGTCAAGGCTCATCCGTATGGGGGACTTCCGGGGGTGGCCATCTCGGCTATCATTTCTGCTCCGACCTCACGTACTTCGGGGTCGTCGCTGGCCAGCGCCAGGATCGCGACGCTTTGGGCGGTATCGTCGAAACCGAAGTACTCCAGCATCAAAGCGTTCAGTCTCCATGAGTAGTAGTCGTAGCCATTGTCGGGGTCCAGCAGGCGGTCAAAGACCAGCGGAACCAAGGTGTGCCTCAGTGTCTTGGCGGGAATCATCGCCAGCAGTCGTACTGCGCTGAAGTAATGGACGCTCACCTCGGTCAACCTGTAGATGGGAAGAACCAGCTCAAGAATTTGCCTTGGGTCATAGTGTCGAAGCGCGCGAAGGGCGGTCGCAACCTTCGCGACATCCTTGCTCTCCAGCATGCTCTGAAGTATCGAAGTGCCTCCGCACTTTGAGGAAAGCAAGCTGATGTCCTTGGCAGCTTGCGTCAGTGCATCGCAGGCATCCTCGAATTTCGAGGTGCTGTCAGCCTTGTTGTCATCCCTTGATTTTTCGATCATATTCCCATCCCATTGAAGTGAACTTTTCACTGAATTCGTCAAAGGTCATAGGCTTTTCTGGGTAGACCGTTCTGTGTCCCCAGGGCATTTCCCCGTCGACATCTTTGCCATCCGCATGGACTGCGAGTCCATCCGGAAGCTCACTTCCCTTGGGAAGTCGATGGGCTTGGCCCTTCAAATTGTCTGCCAGATCCTCATAGGACGTGAATGTTGATGCCCCCTTGGCCTCATGGGTTGGATCTGTGGGTTTTGGACCAAGCCCGACCATGTCTGAGCCATCCGTTACGTCAAGGTCAGACGTGCGTGGGGGGCGTGGCATGGACCTGTTGCCTGCTGCCCACAGATCTTCGCTGGTGCATGGTCCGTCGTTGTGGACCAGGACTGGGACGCTCTCCACGTTGTCCTTGGTGAGGACGTGGTAGTTCTTCCAGCCGGTGATGGTGAGGTTGTGGACGGTCTGGGTGTGACCGGTTGCCTGGAGGGTGAGGACCTCCACGGTGCTGGTTGATCCGTCGGCGGGCCTGAGGTGGTCGCCTTCCCGGAGCTCGCCTGCGGGGAGCCAGCCCTTGTCCTCCACGTAGAAGGGGTGGGTGGCGGTGGTGGTGATCTCGCCCGCCGTGGTGGTGAGCTTGAGGGTCGGGACGTCCTCGTGGACGTGGAGCTGCTCGACGGTGCCCTCGACGTTGTTCCCGGAGATGGGGTCGTGGGAGACCACCCGGTCACCGACCTGCACCTCGGTGATGGGCTTGGTGCTGCCGTCGGCCATCAGGACGTGGGTGTCCGGGGTGAAGCAGCCGTAACGGGCCACTCCGGTGAGCTTCGACAGCGCTCCTCCGGCACCGCCCATGACGCCACCCTCGAGACCACCGGTGCCCGCCGCAGCGGCGAATCCGGCGACGGTGTGCGGGCCGGGACCGGTGAGGTAGCTCAGCCCGCCGGAGACCGCGCCGTCGACGGCGGACTCCGCCGCCCCGGTGATGATGTTGCGGCCGAGGCAGGAAGCACCCTGGGCGGCACGCCCGATGGCTGCGGCTGCACCGCCCCCGGCGAGCCCGGACACGGCGCCGATCGCGCCGTCGACGGCGACCTTGCCCCAGTCGACGCTGCCGGTGGTGAACTTCTGGGAGGCGATGGACGATCCGGCCCCCATGAGGGCGCCACCGATCATCGCGGCTCCGATCGGCCCCCCGACGCCGGTACACATCACGGCGACCCCCGCGACGATCACGGCCCCGGCAGCGATGTACTCCCAGTTGTCCTTGACCCAGGACCCGGCTGCGGCGACGCTGTTCGCCAGCCAGCCATTCGACGCCTGCTGGTAGACCCTGAGATCATCCTCCGAGACGGGCCTGAGCCCGAGCGGATCGGTGGCGCCGACGGGATTGTTCCCCGCCCACGAGTAGGGGTTCCCGGCCCAGCCGGAGGCGGTGACCGCCGGGAGCGGATCGGGGGACAGGAACGCGCGGGTGGCGGGATCGTAGGCCCTGACCCCGGTCAGGGACAGGCCATCGAGGTTGAGAGCCCCCCACGCCCCGACACCGACCATCCCACCCGCGACGTCACCGGAGGCCAGGTCATCACCAGCCGCTGGCTGGGCGACGTGCGGGATGTCGAGCGAGGGGATGAGCCAGGCATCCACGCGGGCACCGTCGACGTCGGGGACCAGCCATGCCCCCTCGCCGCCGCCGTCCCGGGTGGCGAGGGTGGTGGCGGCCAAGGCGTCGACGACCACCTGGGAGCCGATCTGCGCCAGCGACGGTGCGCCCGCGGCGGTGTCCCAGAACACATCGGTGCCGTCGATCCGGGCGAGGTGCCCGGTGGCGTCGGTGTCGAGATCGCGACGGGAGGTCACCTGTACGCTGTCACCGTCGCGGACCACACTGGTGATCGAGGCGAGGAACCCACGCGGATCCCAGGCGAACATCCGCTCGGACTCCGGCCCGATCTCGCGGATGCGCTGCCCGTCCGGGTCGTAGGTGTAGCGGGTGACCTGCCCGCTCGGGCCGGTCGCGGCGACCAGCTGCCCGGCCTGGTCGTAGCGGAAGGTGGTGCGAGCCTCACCCACACTCTGCGCGGTCAAACGCCCGCCGGCATCCCACTCGTAGGAGCTGACCAGCCCCTCACTGCTGAGCGTCCCGGTGAGGCGACCTGCCTTGTCGTAGCTGAACTCGGTACGCAACCCGTCCTGGACCTGCGCGACCACCTGGTCGTCGTCGTTGCGTTCCAGCCGCAGCTCCTGGATGAACCCGCGCCGGTTCACCCGGTTCGAGACGACGGCCCCGCCCTGCCAGGTCCAGGTGGCATCCAGACCGTCGCCGTGGACACGGGTGATCCGCCCGATCGCATCCCGGGTGATCTCGATCCGCCCCACATCGGGATGGGTGATCGCGGCGAGACGGTTGTTGCTGTCGTAGTCATAGGTGGTGACCGACCCGTCCGGGCGACACATCGAGGAACGACGCCCACCCCGGTCGTAGGTCCATGCCATCCCCACGCCGTCGCGGAGCCGCCGCAGCAGGTTCCCGCGCGTGTCCCACGCCATCTCCACCCTGGAACCGGTGCCCTCGGTGATGGTCATGGTGCGGGAGGCGAAGTCACGCTCCAGCTCCGACAACAGCTGCCCATCCACCAAGGTCCGGGCGAGACGACCATGCTCGTTCCACTCCCAGGACATCACCCGTCCCGAGGGCCTGACAGAACGCACCACACGTCCAGCGGCATCCCGCATCCAGGTGGTGGTGCGCCCCAACGGGTCGGTCTCGGAGGTGATCCGCCCCAACGGGTCAAAGGTCCGCCTGGTCACCCCGCCAGCCGGGTCGATCACCTCGACCTGATGCGCCAACTCGTCGTAGCCGAACCGGGTCACCCCACCCAGGGCATCGATCGCCTCGACCAGCTGACCGGCCGGGTCGTAGCGGAACCGACGGTGACCGTTCCACGGATCCCGGACACTGACGATCCGGCCACACCGGTCGTAACGGAACCGCACCACGCCACGGCCGGGCTGACGACGCTCCACGATCCGTCCCGCAGCATCGAACCTGGTCGTCACCTGCTCCCCGTCGGGCCACACCTCACCCACGACCCGGGAATCCGCGTCAAGGATCAACTCGTAGCGATCCCCACCGGTGGAGATCGTCGCCACCCACCTGCCACAGGCGTCGTACTCGTAGCGGTAGGTGCCGCCCATCGGCTGGGTCACGGCAACCACCCGGCCCGCAGCGTCCCGCTCGATCCGGGTCACCGCACCATCCGAGGTGACCTGCTCCACCAACCGGCCACACAGGTCGTAGCGGTTGAGCACCTCCTGCCCATCCGCCCCCGCCACGGCGACGACCCGGCCCAGCCGGTCGAAGCGGGCAGACAGGTCATCCCCGCCGTCGATCACCTGCGTCGGAGCCCCCATGACGTCACGCACCACGCCACGCTGCACCCCCGTCGGGTCCACCGTGCCCGCCAGCAACCCGTCCGCACCGTAGCTGAGCCCACGCACCCCACCCGCGGGGTCCGTGAAACTCACCAGACGCGACACCGCGTCATACCCGAACTCCCACGACGACCCGTCCGGCAGCTCCACCGAGGCCAGGTTCCCCAGGTCGTCGTAGCTCCTGCGCACCTTCCGGCCCAGCGGATCCACCGTCTCGACCGTCTCGCCCGTTTCGTCATGACTGATCTCGGTGCGCGCACCCTCGGGGTCGATCACCGCGCACAGCCGCCCCGCACCGGTGTGCTCGAAACTCCACCTGGCCCCCGTCGGATCGGTACGCGAGACCAACACCCCACTGTCCGGGTCGTACCGGAAGACCGTCCGGTGCCCCAGCGGCGTCACCGCAGCGACAACCCGCCCCACCTCATCACGCTCCAGGACGGCGGTCGCCTCCATCGCGTCAGTGCTGGAGACCAGTTCACCGAACTCGTCGTACCCGAAATCCACGCCGACCCCCGTCGGGTCGACGATCCGCTTGAGCAGCCCTCGCTCCCAGACCATCTCGGTGACCCCACCCTCAGGGTCCACCACCCGCCACGGCGACCGCTCCGCGCCCCGGTACTCGTAGCGCGTCACGGCCTCGGGGCTGTCGTCATCGGCCCGCACCGTCAGGTAGGTCAACCGGTCCAGGTCGTCCCACTGCCGTTCCTCCCGGGCTCCCGACGGCAGCTGGCGGACCTCCAACCGCCCCCTGGCGTCGTAGGCGCTCACCGTCATCGCGCCGTCGCGCTGCCGCACCAGCACCGGATTGCCCCACTGGTCGTAACCGGTGGACTGACGCCTGCCGTCAGCATCGACGACCCCGATCAAGCGTCCCTTGCGGTCATGGATCCAGGTGTTCGCCCGCGCCCCATCCTCATCGCTGGTCTGCGTGATCCCGCCCGCGAAGTACGCAAACCGGGTGCGCCTCCCGTGCGGCGACAGCTGCGCCACCACCCGGCCATGCTCGTCGAAGGTGTTGACCACCTCCACCACACCGTCAGCGTCGATGACCTCGACGATGCGGCTGGCATCATCCCAGCGGTATCGACGGCGCCGCCCCGGTGCGTCGACCTCGACGAGCCGCCCCGCATCGTCGTAGTGGTAGTCGACGGCCCGGCCATCCGAGGCCACCACCGCCACCACACGCTCCCCCGCCGCATCCCAGCGGACCTCGAGACTGCGCCCGAACTCGTGCCGCAGCCCCGCGAGCCGCCCGTGTTCGTCGTAGCTGAAGGCCACCTCGGTGCCCGGGTCCGACGACGTGACACGCACCCGTCCCGCCGCGTCCAGGACCCAGCGCATCCCCCACGAGGAGGTCACCAGGAACCCGCCGTCCGGGGTGTTCTTCAACCACAGGTTCTCGCCCGTGGCGCGATCCCAACCCTCGCCACGACGGGGGAAAACGATGACGCGACCATCGAACAGGGTCAGCCGAGCCGAATCATCCGCAACGCTCAGCCCAGCCTCGCTCCACCACGACCACCCCGGGCCGAACGCCCCCACGGCCGGATTGAGGGAGCTGTAGGCCCGCACCACACCCAGTGGGGAAGCCAGACCCGTGAAGGGCAGATCCTCCTCGGTCTCCAGGAAACCACCTGAGGCGGTGTTCACCGGATCGTTGGAATACCCCGTCGTCGGCGGCGACCCGTACGCCGTCGGCGGATCGATCTGGATGTCGGTACGCTCAGCGCCAACCCCAGCCGCAGCCAACACCGCATCCAGCGTGGCATCGGAGACCGTGGCCGGGCCGTCGCCGCCACCGGCGTCCTCGAAGGCCTGCGCGACCACATCCGCCCACGTCGCCTCGGACCCATTCGCCGACAACCACGCCTCGAACCCCGAGATCACACTCGACGCATCCAGCGTCGCCCACGAACACGACGCCGCAAAGGACTCACAGTGAGTCCGCAGATTCCCCGGCGTCGATGCCAACAACTCATCAGCGGTCCGTGTGTTCGACGCGAAACTCCGCAGGTTCGACGGCACACCCGACGACACCGAAGTGGGTCCCCTGCCCTCCAGGGGGGAGCGCTGGGCCGGAACCGGAGGCGTCACCGACTCGTTCGGCCCCGTCGAATTCTCATCGATCTCCGAGAAGGGCGGCTCCTCGCCACAATTCCAAAAACCCTCCCAGGCCTTCTGGAAATCCCCGCGATTCGCCCGACGCTCAGCCCACTCCCGCGCCTGTCGACGCCTGTTGTTCTCCGCCCGGGCCTTCTCGTCCAGATCGGCAACCTTTGACGCCACCAACTGCAGATTCCGAACGATCTCATCCAGGTCCCCCAACTGCGTGACACCATTCGCCTTGAACAACGACGAGTAGTACCCGGAAAAATCAGTCAACCCATCCGACCGGTACGACGACCGTGACCCACGCTGTCCCGACAACGCCGACGCCGCGTTCCGAAACGCCGTCTGCAACCCTGACGACACCTCGAAGTCATACGCCACATCAGGCATACCCTTCAGGCCGTCAAGATTCGCGTCATCCAGCCTCACAGCCCCAACCATCCTTCCACGAGAACGACGCCACCCTACGTCACCACCGGGTCACCTGTCAGCGGAATCAGGCAACCGCATCTGACAAGGTGTTCGACCAGAACCCGGGGCAGGATCTAGAGTGGTGTCCGTGACCATCGATGCCTCACTGCTGTCCGACCCCGAACGGTTCGCGGAGAACACCCTGCCGCCGCGCTCCGACCACCGCTGGTTCGCCTCCAGGCAGGAGGCGCTGCAGGGGATCTCCGGTTTCGAGCAGTCCCTCAACGGGACCTGGCGCATCCACCACGCCCCGGACCTGGCCACCCGACCCGACGGTTTCGAGGCCGCTGACCTCGATGTCTCCGGCTGGGCCGAGATCCCGGTGCCCGCGCACCTGCAGCTGCACGGTTTCGGCAGGCCGCACTACACCAACGTCGCCTACCCGTGGGACGGACGCGTCGACATCAGGCCGGGAGAACTGCCTGAGGCCAACCCCGTCGGCAGCTACGTGCGCGACTTCGAGGTCACCGAGCTGGCCGAGGGGGAGCGTCTGGTGGTGCGTTTCGACGGCGTGGAGTCGGCCTTCGGGGTGTGGGTGGGCGGCACCTGGATCGGGTACTCCACCGACTCGTTCACCCCCGCCGAGTTCGACATCACCGCCGCCGTGGTGCCCGGCCGCAACCGGATCGCCGTGCAGGTGGTCCAGTTCTCCTCCGGCTCCTGGCTGGAGGATCAGGACTTCTTCCGCTTCTCCGGCATCTTCCGTGACGTCACGCTCCTGCGGTTGCCCGCCGCCCACGTCGCGGACCTGAGGGTCACCACTGAGGTCTCCGACGACCTCGACCGGGCCACCGTGCGGCTGAGCACCACCCTGCAGGGCGACGGCGAGGTCAAGGCGGTCCTCGACGGCGTGGGGGAGCTCACCGGCGGGGTGATCGAGGTCCCCGGACCCCGGTTGTGGAGTGCGGAGGACCCCCAGCTGTACGACCTGTGGGTCGAGGTCCACCGGGAGGGACGCGTCGTGGAGGTGATCCGGCAGCGCGTCGGTATCCGTCGCTTCGGCATCGAGGACGGGCTGCTGAAGCTCAACGGGCAGCGCATCGTCTTCAACGGGGTCAACCGGCACGAGTTCGGACGCAATGGTCGTGTGATGACCCGCGACGAGATCGCCCACGACCTGAGGCTGCTCAAGGCCCACAACGTCAATGCGGTGCGCACCAGCCACTACCCCAACTCCACGGCCTTCTACGAACTGTGCGACGAGCTGGGACTGCTCGTCATCGACGAGATGAACCTGGAGACCCACGGGGTGTGGGAGGCCCACGAGCGCGGCCGGATCGAGCAGGCCGAGGTGGTGCCCGGGGATCGGCCGGAGTGGCAGGGGGCCCTGCTGTTCCGGGCCGCCAACATGCTGGCCCGCGACGTCAACCATCCCTCGGTGGTGATGTGGTCGTGCGGCAACGAGTCCTACGGCGGGTCCAACCTGCTGGCGGTGGCGGACTGGTTCCGCTCCCAGGACTCACGCCCGGTCCACTACGAGGGGGTCCACTGGGATCGGCGACTGCCGGAGACCAGTGACGTGGTCTCCCGGATGTACGCCACGGCCGCCGAGATCGAGTCCTACCTGGCGGAGCACCGCGACAAGCCGTTCATCCTCTGTGAGTATGCGCACGCGATGGGCAACTCCTTCGGTGCGGTGGAGAAGTACACCGAGCTGGCGTGGCGGGAGCCCCTGTACCAGGGTGGGTTCGTCTGGGACTTCGCCGACCAGGCGCTGCCCGCCGTCGCCCCCGACGGCACACCGTACTGGGGTTACGGTGGTGACTTCGGGGACCACCCCAACGACGGCGACTTCTCCGGCAACGGCCTGTGTTTCGCCGACCACACCCCCAAACCGCTGCTGATCGAGGCGAAGCAGCTGTACCGCCCGGTGGACATCCAGCCCGATGTCGACGGTGTCGTCGTCACCAACCGGCAGGTGCTCACCCGAACCGATGTGCTGCGGCTGCTGGTGCGGCTGCTCCACGACGGTCGCCAGGTGGAGTCCCAGGAGATGCCCCTGGACATCGCCCCGGGGGAGAGCGCCCGGTTGGCCTGGCCGGAATGGTCAGTCTCGGGCGACGGTGAGTTCGTGGCCGAGGTCTCCTGCCAGCTGAGGGAGGCGACGGCGTGGGCCCCGGCCGGTCACGAGGTGGCCTTCGCCCAGCAGGTGCTGCACACCAGTACCCCGCAACGGGTTCTGCCGTCGGCACCCCAGCTGGTGGTGGGCACCTTGAACACCGGGGTGCGGGGCGATGGCTTCGACCTGCTCTTCACGGAGGCCCATGGGGGACTCAGCTCCTGGCGCCTGGGGGAGTGGGAGCTGCTGGCGGGTCGGGTGCGCCCGTGCTTCTGGCACGCGCCGACCTCCAACGAACGCGGCTGGGGCTCACCCCACCGTGACGGGATGTGGCTGCTGGCCTCCCGGTACCCCGTCTTCGACGGCTTCCCGGAGAGCCGGGTGGTGGGGCAGCAGGCGATCATCACCCACCGGTTCCGGTTGCCCGGGGACGGCTCCTGCACGATGACCCATGCCGTGGACGGGCAGGGTCGCATCGAGGTGGGGCTGGAGGTCACCCCGGGTGTGGACTGGCCCGACCCGCCGGAGCTCAGCCTGCTGATCCCCCTCGACGGGATGCTGGACCGGCTCCGGTGGTACGGGGAGGGGCCGCACGAGAGTGCCTGCGATCGTCGGTCCTCGGCCCGGATCGGGCTGTGGGAACAACGGGTCGCCGATCAGCTCACGCCCTACATCCGGCCTCAGGAGGCGGGCGGCCACACCGGGGTGCGGTGGGCCGAGGTGGGCTGTGACGACGCCGTGCTCCGTTTCGAGGCCATCGATGCCCACATGGAGTTCTCGGCCCTGCCGTGGACCCCGTTCGAGGTGGAGAACGCCGAGCACCCGTGGCAGCTCCCACCCAGCAACCGCACCGTCGTGCGGGCCACGTGGCGGCGACGCGGGGTCGGTGGCGACGACTCATGGGGGGCCAGGACCCATCCGGAGTTCCTGCTGCCGACCGGCAGACTGCAGTTCAGAGTCGCGATGCAGGCGCTGCCGCGGTCAAGCGGTTCCTGAGACGACGGTTCCGCGTGCAGCGGGTGGGGAACCACAGGCGTTGGACGGGGCCGTCGGGATGTTCCAGCCGCTGGAACAGCAGCCGAGCTGCCTCACGCCCCAGTTCCCGGTCGTCGTGCTCGACCGTCAGCAGCGGGAAAGGCATCACCTCACCCAGTGGGAACTGGTCGAAGGTGATGATGGCGGTGTCGGCGCCGCGCTCCGTCACCGCTTGGGCAGCACCGCGTGCCCCCATGTGGTTGGAGCAGAAGATGGCATCGGGACGATCGGGGTGGTCGAGCAGCATGGAGGTGGCCGCGTAACCGTCCTTGACGGTGTGGACGTCCTGCCGGATCGCGGAGTCCCGGATCTCCGCCCCGAGATCCGAGATCCCGGCCAGGGCGCCACTGACCCGCTCCGGCATCGTCGTGAGCTGGACGGTGTCGCTGAGCACCGCCCAGGTGTTCAGCCCGAGCGGGCGGGTCTCCAGGACGGCGGCCTTCGCCGAGGCGTGGTTCTCGAACGTGATGCAGTCGGTCTCCAGACCGGTCAGCGGTTCATCGATGGCCACGACGGCGGTACCCCACTGCAGCTCGGCGGTCAGGATGGCCTCCGCCCCCGGTGAGGGGGTGATGAGCAACCCTCGTGGTCGCTGGTCCAGCATCGCCTCCAGCAGGCGACGTTGCCTCGGGGGCTCGCCCTCGGAACTGGAGGTGATGACGAGACAGCCCTGGTCCTCGCACACCTCCGAGGCCCCGGCGGCCAAGGCCGAGTAGAAGGGGTTCGACATGTCCCGGATCAGCATCCCGATCATGTCCGAGGTGCCCGAGCGGATGGTGGCTGCTCCGCGGTGGGGACGGTAGGCCAGTTGTTCGGAGGCCTCACGGACGTTGCGGGCGAGCTGCTCGTCCACCGTCGCCACGCCGTTGAGGACCCGGGAGGCCGTCTTCAGGCTCACACCCGCTCGTTTCGCCACGTCGGTCAAGGTGGCCCGACGCCCCGACTTCCCTCCCATGTCTGCCCTCCAGCGCGATCAGTGGTGAAGAATCTAGCGCCGCAGAATCATCGGGCGCGAGCCGGCATCGTGGTGTGTCATCCTTTCGGTGACCCTGCTGACAACGTTGTCCCAGTGTTCTATCCTCGGTTTCACGTCACGACGAGACACAGGTGTCGACGCGCTGGACAACGTTGTCCGGAGATCTGGGCGAGGAAGGCGCAGCCACGACACCGTGGAAGGAGGAGTCATGAGGCCGGTCGAGGAGTCGGGAGCCGTGACGTGACCACGGTGGTGCTCGGGATCGACAGCTCGACGCAGTCGTGCACCGTCGAGGTGCGTGATCTCGAGGACGGGAGGCTGCTGTCCACCGTCCGGACACCTCACCCACCGACCACCCCACCGGTGAGTGAGCAGGATCCCGAGGCCTGGTGGCAGGCGCTCGTCGCAGCAGTTCGGCAGGCCATGACCGACCCGTCGTGGCAGGTGGTCGGCATCGCGGTCGGTGCACAGTGCCATGGCCTGGTCGTCACCGACACCGACGGCCGCTCCCTGCGGAAGGCCAAGCTGTGGAACGACACCACCTCCGCGTCACAGGCGGCAGCGCTGGTGGAACGCCACGGCGCTGCCTGGTGGGCACAGGAGATCGGCCTGGTACCGTCCGCCGCCCACACCGTCACCAAGGTGGCGTGGCTGGCCGAGCATGAACCGGAAACGCTCGCCCGAGGACGTCGGCTCTTCGTCCCCCACGACTGGTTGACCCACCGGCTCACCGGCAACCACTGCTCGGACCGGTCGGACTCCTCCGGGACCGGCTACTTCTCCGCCGAGACGATGCAGTGGCGCACCGACATCCTCACCGAGGCCGCCGGTGAACGTGACTGGCAGGCCATGCTGCCCGTCGTGCTCGGCCCAGACGAGCCTGCCGGTGAGCTGCTTCCTGCTGCAGCCGAGGAACTCGGGATCGCACCCGGTGCCGTGGTCGCCCCCGGCGGTGGTGACCAACATCTGGCGGCACAGGGCATCGGACTGGAGGTTGGGGACGTCGCCTGGAGCCTCGGCACCTCCGGGGTGGTCCTCGCCACCGTCACGGACCCGGTGGTGGACGTCACCGGGGGTGTCGACGGCCTCGCCAACGTGACCGGTGGCTACCTGCCACTGGCCTGCACCCTCAACTGCACGAAGGTGACCGACACCTTTGCCCACCTGCTGGGCGTCGACCACACCGAGTTCGCACGGCTGGCACTGGCTGCCGCACCGAGCGTGGATCGCCCCCTGCTCGCCGCCTTCCTCGACGGGGAGCGCACCCCTCGCCTGCCCTGGGCCACCGGGCTGCTCGGCGGGATCACCACCACCATGACCCGCGAGCAGCTGGCACTGTCCGCCGTCGAGGGGGTCTGTCTCGGGCTGCTCCGCGGAGAACGGGCGCTGGAGCGGGCGACCACCCCGGTCACAGGACGCACCCTGCTCATCGGCGGGGCAGCCCGGTCCGAGGCCTACCGACAGGTGATCGCCGACCTCACCGGACGTGACAGCGTCACCGTCGATGCCCCGGAGGGCACCGCACGGGGAGCCGCCATCCAGGCAGCAGCCATCGTCCAGAGGGTGGGCGTGGCCGAGCAGACCCGGCTGTGGCGGCCTGTTGAGACCTCCCGAACCCACCCGAGGACCGACCGCACCGACGTCTGGGAGCGCTACGAAGCGCTGGCCGACGTGCAGGCCACCGGCCCGATCCATCCCGGAACCGCCACCTGAGTGAAAGGAAGAACCATGCCCGACCTGCCAGAGACCATGAGGGCGAGCGTGCTCAGAGCCGTCAAGGACATCGCCGTCGAGGAACGTCCCACTCCTGTCCCCGAACCCGACGAGGTGCTGGTCCGCGTCGCCTCCGTCGGGGTCTGCGGCTCGGACGTCCACTACTACGAACACGGGGCGATCGGTCCCTTCGTCGTCAGGCAACCGATCATCCTCGGCCACGAACTGAGCGGTCGGATCGCCGCTGTCGGAAGTGATGTCGATCCTGCCCGGATCGGTCAGCGGGTGGCCGTCGAGCCCCAACGTCCCTGCCGGGTGTGCGAGTACTGTCGCTCCGGGGCCTACAACCTGTGCCCGAGGATGGAGTTCTACGCCACCCCACCCGTCGACGGAGCCTTCTGCGAGTACGTCGTCATCCAGGACGACTTCGCCTTCGAGATCCCGGAATCCATCAGCGACGACGCCGCGGCCCTCATGGAGCCCCTGTCCGTGGGGATCGCGGCCGTCCAGAAAGCCGGGGTGGGCATCGGGGACACGGTGCTGATCGCCGGTGGTGGCCCCATCGGGGTCATCACCGCGCAGGTGGCCAGGGCCTTCGGGGCCACCGACGTGGTGGTCTCCGACATCGATCCCGGGCGGCGGCAGCTGGCCGCGGGCCACGGCTTCCGCGTCGTCGACCCGGCGGTGACCAGCACCGAGAGGATGGGGGCGCACGCCTTCATCGACGCCTCCGGGGCCACGCCGGCGATCATCACTGGAGTGCGCTCGGTGCGTCCCGGCGGTGTCGTCGTGCTGGTCGGCAGCGCTGATGAGATCCCCCTCTCGGTCGCTGACATCGCGATGAAGGAGATCGTGGTCACCGGCATTTTCCGCTACACCAACACCTGGCCGATCGCGCGGGACCTGTTGACCTCGGGCAAGGTGGAGCTCGACTCGTTGGTCACCCACGTCTACGGCCTGGACCAGGTGGAGGCCGCCCTCACCGGGGAGGGCGCCACCGGTTCCCTGAAGCGGATCGTCAGGCCCCGGGTGGCTCGGATCGAGGAGCACGACGTTAGGGCAGGCCGTGGCTGAGACCCTGCTGCGTGTCGAGGGGATCTCCAAGTCCTTTCCCGGGGTCAGGGCGCTCACTGACGTGACCTTCGAGGTCCGGCCCGGTACCGTCCACGCCCTGTGTGGTGAGAACGGGGCGGGCAAGTCCACCCTGATGAAGATCATCAACGGCATCCACCAGCCGGATGCGGGAACCATCTTCATGGGGGATGCGCCCGTGCGGATCAAGAACCCCGTCGAGGCCCGGGCCCGGGGCGTCGCGATGATCGCCCAGGAACTCAACCACGTGCCGGAGATGACCGTTGCGGAGAGTTTCTTCCTAGGACGGCTCCCGACCCGTCTCGGGCGGGTGGACTGGCGGCGGATGAGACGCGAGGCCGCCCAGATCCTGCAGGCCGAGGGTATGGAACTGTCGGTCAACCGGAGGCTTTCGTCTCTGACCGTCTCGGAGATCCAGACCTTGGAGATCCTGAGGGCCGTCCACCACAGCGCCGAGGTGTTCATCATGGACGAGCCCACCTCCGCCATCGCGCACAAGGAGGTGGCCTCGCTGTTCCGCAAGATCAGAGCGCTGCGGGACCAGGGCAAGGCGGTCATCTACATCTCTCACAAGATGGACGAGGTCTTCGAGCTGGCCGATGACATCACCATCCTGCGGGACGGGGCCGTCGTCAGTTCCCAGCGGGCTGACGAGATCACCCTGGACCAGGTCATCACCCAGATGGTCGGACGTGCCCTCGACCACCAGTCGTACCCGAAACGGGAAGTGCCCATCGGCGACGTGGTGCTCAGGGTGGATGGCCTACACACCGCGACCCAGTTCGAGGACATCACCTTCGAGATCCGGGCCGGGGAGATCGTCGGGCTGGCCGGGTTGATCGGCGCCGGGCGTTCCGAGGTGGTCCGGGCGATCGTCGGACTCGACCCCCTCGACGGCGGGCTGGTCGAGGTGGCGGGCCGCCCGGTGCGGATCTCCTCACCGAGGGACGCGTTGCGTCACGGTGTCGCGATGCTGAGTGAGGACCGGCGGCTGGTCGGGATCGTTCCCGAGCTCAGCATCAGGAAGAACGCCACCCTGGCCAGCCTGAGGAAGGTCATCCACGGCGGCTTCACCCATGCCGTCGAGGAGCGACGGCTGGTGTCGGAGTTCTTCTCCCGGATGCAGGTCAAGGCACCAAGCCTCGAGACCAGGATCTCAGCGCTCAGCGGGGGCAACCAGCAGAAGGTGTTGCTGGCCCGGTGGCTGATCGCGGACCCGACGGTGCTGCTGCTGGATGAACCCACCCGGGGTATCGACGTCGGCGCCAAGTTCGAGATCTACAAGATCATGACCGACCTGGCGAGGCAGGGCCGGGGCATTCTCATGATCTCCTCCGAACTCCCGGAACTCATCGGCATGTGTGACCGGATCCACGTCATGTCGAGGGGGCGACTCACCGCCGAGCTGTCCCGTGCGGAGTTCTCCCAGAAAACCATCCTCAAACATGCGATGAACAGGATCGAGGCCCAGTCATGTCGTTCTCACTGAGGGAGGCCGACTTCGGCCGGTACTCCATCTTCGTCGTCCTGGTTCTGGTGCTCGGCGTCGCGACGCTGCTGAGCCCGAACTTCCTCACCACCGACAACATCCTCAACGTGCTCCGCCAGGTGGCGGTCATCACCATCCTCGCCTATGGGGCGATGACCCTCATCATCGGCGGCATGATCGATCTGTCCGCAGGATCGGTGATGGCCTTCGCCGGAGTGGTGGCCGTGATGGTCCACAAGGCCACCGGCAACATCCTGCTCGGAGCGCTCTCCGGAATCGCCGTCGGGGTGGCCTGCAACCTGTTCAACGCGTTCTTCGTCGCGGTGATGAGGACCCCTGCCTTCATCGTGACCCTGGGCATGATGCTCATCGCCCGGGGAGCGGTGCTGGAGATCACCAACGGACAGAACGTCCTCCAGCTCGGTGACTTCGTGCTCATCGGGCAGGGGATGTGGGGCTGGATCCCGGTGCCCGCGATGATCCTGCTGGTGGTCACCGTCGTCATCTGGTACCTGATGGGCCACACCCGCTACGGACGCTCCGTCTACGCCGTCGGCGGCAATGAGGAGGCCTCCCGTGCCGCGGGCATCCCCGTGGCACGGGTGAAGTTCCAGGCGTTCATCGTCAACGGGATCCTGGTCGGCATCGCCGGTGTGATCTTCATGTCCCGGGTCAACGCCGGGCTGCCCAATGCAGGGGTCGGCTACGAGCTGCAGGCGATCACCGCCCCGATCATCGGTGGTACCAGCTTCTCCGGAGGTGTGGGAACCACCATCGGCACCCTCGCCGGGGCCCTCATCGTCGGTGTGCTCAGCAACATCATGAACCTCATCGGGATCGGCTCCTACATCCAGCAGATCGTCATGGGGGCGATCATCGTCGGCGCCGTGTCCTACGACGTGTGGAGCAAACGCGGCAGGACCCGAACCACCATCCTCGGACCCAGGACCTTTGAGCTTGAACCCGATCCGTCACCCCCCGACCCTCCTGAGCGAAGCAGCCAGGACCACCGAGAAAGGAACACCCGATGAAAAAGCTCACACGCACCCTCCTCACCGCCGTCGCCGGAGCGCTGTCCGTGGCGCTCACGGCCTGCTCGATCACGACGAACACCCCGGGCTCGAGTTCGTCCAACGCGCCGCGCGAGTCGAAGTCGTCCTACCGGGTGGCCTACATCGCCCGCGCCCAGGTGGACTCGTTCGCCGCCTGGCTCGCCAACGAGATGAAGCTCGAGGCCGAGAAGAACTACCCGCACATCACGCTGGAGATCTCCGACGGTCAGGCTGACGACGAGGTGCAGAACAAACTCATCGAGACCGCGATCGCGAACAAGTACGATGCGATCATCATCCAGCCGAACAACGGTGAGGCGCAGCGCCCCTACATCGAACAGGCCGTCGCCTCCGGCAGCGTGGTCATCACCACCAACCCGCGTGTGGAGAACATCGCCGGTGCCTCATCGGTTGATGCCAACCCCTATGACCAGGGGGCGGAGACCGCGAAGCTCGCCCTCGAACAGGTCCCACAGGGTGCAAAGGTCGTCGTCCTCAACGGCCCCGGCGGCAACTTCCATAGCACCGCCCGTCGCGAGGCCTGGCAGAAGGAATTCTTCGACAAGCGCAAGGACGTCGAGATCGTCGCCGAGAACATCGCGAACTGGAACAAGGACGAGGCGCTCAGACTGATGGAGGACTGGTCGCTGGCCAATCCGCAGATCGACGCGATCATCTCCATGAACGACAACATGGCCGCGGGAGCCCTGGAGGCGGTCAAGGGCAAGGCAGGGTTCGAGAACATCCTCGCCTACGGTGTCGACGGTACCCCGGAGGCCTGTCTGCTCATCGAGGCGGGAACGATGACGGCCTCCACCCTGCAGAACGCCCAGGAACTGGCCCAGCTCAACATGAAGGCGGTCAATGACCTGCTGAACGGCACGGAGCAGGAGATCAACGTCGATGTCGGCAACCCGCTCATCACCAAGGACAACGTCAGTGAGTACGTCGAGCTGTACAAGAAGGCCGGGCTGATCGAGGGGTGATGACATGAGTGTGTTGGACAGATTCCGGTTGGACGGCATGACGGCCTTGGTCACCGGGGCGGCACGTGGCCTGGGACGCCAGTTCGCGCACTCCTTGGCCGAGGCCGGGGCCGAGGTGATCGTGCACGCAAGAGCCGTGGAGCAGGCCGAGACGGTGCGGCAGGAACTGGCGACGTCGGGGTTCACCGCCCACGCCGTGGCCGGGGACCTGCTGGACCGCCGGTCCGTGGGACGGATGGTGGCCGAGGCCATCGATCAGGCGGGCCGTATCGACATCTTGGTCAACAACGCCGGGACCTGCATCCACGGTGATGCGTTGGAGGTCAGTGATGAGGACTGGAGCCACGTCGTCGACACCAACCTCACGGCGCTGTGGTGGGTGTCCAAGGACGTCGGGGCCCACATGGTCTCCCGGGGGAGTGGACGCATCGTCAACATCGGTTCGATCTCGGCACAGATCGTCAACCGCCCTCAGATTCAGCCGGCCTACAACGCCTCCAAGGCAGCCGTGCACCACCTGACCCGTTCTCTCGGGGCGGAGTGGGCGCCGTTCGGGGTGCGGGTGAACGCGGTCGCGCCCGGCTATGTCAAGACCGACATGTCCCCGGTGGAGGAGCCTCGGTTCCGGCGTCACTGGATCGAGGACGCGCCGCAACGTCGCTACGCGCTGCCGGAGGAGATCGCGCCCGCCGTGGTGTTCCTCGCCTCCGATGCGGCCAGCTTCATGTCAGGATCGATCGTGGTGGTCGACGGCGGTTACACGCTGTTCTGATCTGATCCAGCTGTCGTGCGTGGGCCGGTCATCGCGACGAGGAGTCGTCAAGTCCCCCGGCACAAACGGGGAAAGGTGCACCAGGTCCACGCACGGCTGCATGAACGTGCAGCAGGCTTGCCGAAACCGGGCGGGTCGGGTTGGCTCTTCGCAATGCGTCCGCACCTGGGCGCACGTGACAGAGTCGTCAGGAATGGAGCCTGAGAGTTGGGAACCATATTTCTCTCCGAAACCGTCGGGTCGATGCTGCTGCTCCTCATGGGCTGTGGTGTCGTCGCCAACACGGCCCTGGCCAGGACCAAGGGGAACGGCACCGGGTTCCTCTTCGTCAACTGGGGCTGGGGCATCGGTGTGTTCATCGGTGTCATCGCCGCCTACAAGTCCGGGGGGCATCTCAACCCGGCCGTCACCTTCGGGTTGCTCGCCAGCGGCGAGACCGAGATGGGTGGGCATCCGGTCAGTGCTGGACTCATCGCCGCCTACCTGGGTGGTCAGTTGCTCGGTGCCATGCTGGGTGCCCTGCTGGCCTGGGTGGCCTACAAGCAGCACTTCGACGAGGAGCCGGAGGCGGCCAGCAAACTGGCCGTGTTCGCCACCTCACCGGGGATCCGCAACCCACTGTTCAACGTCGCGACCGAGGCCATCGGCACCTTCGTGCTGGTCTTCGGCGTGATCGCGGCCGGGAGGTTCACCGCGGCCGCAGGAGGTGAACCGGCGAATCTCGGATGGCTCGGTGCCCTCGGTGTCGCACTGCTCGTGTTCGGCATCGGTGTCTCACTGGGTGGTCCCACCGGGTACGCCATCAACCCGACGCGTGACCTCGGGCCCCGCATCATGCATGCCATCCTGCCCATCAAGGGCAAGGGCGACTCGGACTGGGGATACTCCTGGGTCCCTGTCGTCGGCCCGATCATCGGTGGTGTCGTCGCCGGTCTGCTGGCCGGCCCGCTGCTGCCCTGACCCCACTGTCCTCAAGGAGAAGACATGACTGAGAAGAAGTACGTTCTCGCCATCGACCAGGGGACCACGTCGTCCCGCGCCATCATCTTCGACCACGCCGGGAGGATCGTCTCGGTCGGGCAGAAGGAGCACGAGCAGATCTTCCCGCGTGCGGGATGGGTGGAACATGACGCCATCGAGATCTGGGAGAACGTCCGCGAGGTCGTCGCCCAAGCCCTGGCCAAGGCGGAACTGAACAAGGAGAACCTGGCCGCCGTCGGGATCACCAACCAGCGTGAGACGACGCTGGTGTGGGACCGCACCACGGGGGAGCCGGTGTACAACGCCATCGTGTGGCAGGACACCCGCACCCAGAGGATCGTCGATGAGCTGGGTGGTGAGGTCGGGGCCGACCGGTACAAGGACCGGGTCGGGCTGCCGTTGGCCACCTATTTCGCCGGGCCGAAGGTGAAGTGGATCCTCGACAACGTCGAGGGTGCCAGGGAACGCGCCGAGGCCGGGGACCTGGTGATGGGAACCATGGACACCTGGGTGCTGTGGAACCTCACCGGTGGGGTGGGCGGCGGGGTCCACGTCACCGATGTCACCAACGCCTCGCGCACCATGCTGATGGATCTGCGCACCCTCGACTGGGATCCTGAGATCGCCGCCGACATGGGCATCCCGATGTCGATGCTGCCGACGATCAAGTCGTCGGCCGAGGTCTACGGCGTGGGCCGTGCCCAGGGACTGCTGGCCGGTGTCCCGGTCGCCGGGATCCTCGGCGATCAGCAGGCCGCGACCTTCGGACAGGCCTGCTTCGAGAAGGGCATGGCGAAGAACACCTACGGCACGGGCTGCTTCATGCTCATCAACACCGGCGAGGAGATCGTGCCGTCGAAGAACGGGCTGCTCACCACCGTCTGCTACCAGATCGGTGATGCCAAACCGATCTACGCCCTGGAGGGTTCCATCGCCGTGGCCGGGTCGCTGGTGCAGTGGCTGCGTGACAACCTGCGCATGTTCGACTCCGCCCCGGAGATCGAGCAACTGGCCACCACCGTCGAGGACAACGGCGGGGCGTACGTGGTCCCGGCCTTCTCCGGCCTGTTCGCCCCGTACTGGCGTTCCGACGCTCGGGGTGCCATCGTCGGGCTCACCCGGTACGTCAACCGGGGACACATCGCCCGTGCGGTCCTGGAGGCCACAGCCTTCCAGACCCGCGAGGTGCTGGATGCGATGGAGGCGGACTCCGGGGTGAGGCTGGCGGAGCTGAAGGTCGACGGTGGCATGACCGCCAACGAGACCCTGATGCAGTTCCAGGCCGACCAACTCGGGGTCGACGTGGTGCGCCCGGTGGTCGCGGAGACCACGGCGCTCGGCGCCGCCTATGCGGCTGGCATCGCCGTCGGGTTCTGGAGTGGCGAGCAGGATGTCATCGACAACTGGGCCGAGGACAAGCGCTGGACCCCGGCGATGGCCGATGACGAACGCGCTCGGCTGTACCGCAACTGGAAGAAGGCCGTCACCAAGACCTTCGACTGGATGGACGACGACGTCGTCGAGTGATCGACGGCTCACCAGGCCCCGCACCGGCAACCGGTGCGGGGCCTCCTGTTTTCTTTTCCACTGCTCACACCGGGTCCGGAGCTTGGCTGTAGGGTCCGTGTCAAGACCTCTCTTTTCCCGTTGGTCGAGCCGGTTTCCGGAGCTTGCGGAGGAAACCGTGTCGAGACCCTTGGTGCGTGGTGCTGGTGTTTGGGTTGAGTGGGCGCCCTCGCGAGGTCTCGAGCTGGGCTGCTCGCTTCGTGGTGCAGCCCAGCTCGATCAGCGGAGAAAAGGTCGGGCTCGGTCAGCGGTGTGGGGTCACAGGCCGAGGTTGGTGAGGATCTGGCCGTCCTTGACGACGGTGACCACGGCTCCGGTTGCCTTGCCCTTGGTGAGGACATCGGGGAGTGTCCCGTCGAGCCAGGAATCGAGGTCGGTCTTGGTCAGTTCGTGGGTTTCGGCTGGTGGCTCGACCGGTGGGGGTGGGGCTGTGGGTGGGCTGCTGCAGGCACTGAGCAGGGCCAGTGTTGCGAGGATCAGGACGGCGCACAGGCGTCGTGGGAGCGTTCTCATGTGTTCCAGTCTCTCGGGGCGGGTGCCTGTGCACCAGAGCCCTGAGACCGAACCCGGGCTACGACTTCTGCTGTGGTCACTGCGTTGTCTGTCGGACCAGCGGGGGAGGGCCCCGGTCCGGCCGTCGCCCCGAGGATCCTCAGCGGCCCGACAGCCGAGACCTTCCCTTCCCGCTGCTCGAGCCGGTTGCCGGGGCCTGGTGTGGAAAGCCTGGCGTGACCAAGCGGGAGAGTGTCACAGCCTCCGGGCCGGGGCTCCTGGGCGGGTGACCAGCGTCGAGGCCCGGTCCTTGAGCTGTGGGAACTCGGCGATGTAGCGCTCCAGCCAGGCCGTGGCGAAGGCGTCGGCCTCGTCGGTTCGGACCAGTGCCCACACCGAGCCGCCGAAACCGGCCCCGAAACTGGCTGCCGCCTTCGCCCCCAGCTCTCGGGCCAGCTGCTGCAGCCTGATGGTCTCCGGCACCTGGTTGCCGAGGTTGACCTCCGCATTGTGCTGGGAGCGGTCCGCCAGTTCCCCGAACCGGTCCAGGTCGCCGTCACCGAGGGCCGCCACTGCGGCCGGGATCAACTCCTCCGACTCGGTGAGGAAGGCCCTCAGGCGGGCGCTCAGCTCGTCGTCGTGGGCGACGACGGCGTGAATCCCCTCCCAGGCGTCCTCATCCCCGGCCAGCACGTCACCGATGGTGACGGCCTCATCACCGGTGGCGTCGTTCCACGCCGCCACGATCTCCCGGGTCAGCAGCGAGGCCCGGTTGTAGGACTCCAGGGCCGCACCGGTCTTCTCCGCCAACACCCCGCTCACCCCGACGACGAAGGTCCATCTCGTGGGGAAGGAGACCGTCTCCCCCTCGCGGATCGGGCAGAACCGGAACCGGGTGAGCGCATCGGCACGACAGCACAGCATCGCGGTGTGGTCCTCGGAGCCGCCGAAGGTGCCGACCCCCTTCTCCCCGGCGAGCGTGCCGAAGCTCATCCCGTTCTCGAAGCAGGCCATGTACCCGGCCAGGTCGATCTCAGAGGTGATGTTCGCCCGCCACTCGTCGCGGTCACGGAAGGAGTTGTGGTCGATGAGCGCCAGCGCCAGGGCCACCACCAGTGCTGAACTCGACGACATCCCGGAGGCCAGCGGCAGCGTCGAGTCGACGGTGATGCGGGCGGGCCGCAGCTCCCCGAAGTTGAGCCGCAACCGGTCGATGACCGCCTGAAGGTAGCCGCCCCAGTGCCCGGCGGGCAGATCGTTCGGCTCACCCGGGACCAGGGTCAGTTCCTCACCCGGGGCGGCCGTCGTCGTCGCGGAGATGCCTGACGTGGCGTCGGTCAGCTCGACGGTGATGCCCAGATCCACCGCGGCCAGCAGGGAGTTGCCGCCGGCGTAGTCGGTGTGGGTGCCGAAGACCTCCAGACGCCCCGGCACGAACCAGCGGATCACAGCCTCACCTGCTTGTCCCCCAACGCCTCGATGACGGAGGCGATGTCGCCGCGGTTCGACATGTCCAGCACGCCGTGATCGGCCTTGACGACGGTGTACGGGTCGCCGTGGTCGATGGCCCAGCGCACCGCGTCGGTGATCTCGTACTCACCGCGCGCGGACCTCGGGATGGCCCGGGCGGCGTCGAAGATGGCAGGGGAGCACAGCCAGCAGTTCATGGAGATCACCACGTCCTCGCCCAACCGTTCGATCGTGGCGGCATCTGGTTTCTCCACCAGTTCGGCCAGGTGACCGTGCTCGTCAGTGGTGGCCAGCGCGAAGGCGGCGATCCGCTCGGCCGGGATGTTGGAGCGGGTGAGCATCGCCTGACGGGTGAAACCGACCAGCGCCGAGCCCTCGACGTCGGCCAGCAGGGCCAGCGCCTCGGTCGGGTAGTGGTTGTCGGAGTTGATGACCAGCACGCGGTCGGAGCCTGCGAACTCCTCGGCGGCGAGCACGGCGTTCGCGGTGCCGAGCGGCTCGGCCTGGACGGCGTAGGAGATGGTCACGCGCTCCTTGGGCGCGGAGTCGTAGTGGTCGCGGATGAGGTCGTGCTCCGGGCCTATCACCAGGCAGACCTCGGTGAACCCGGCATCCGCGAGGGACGAGATGACATGGTCCAGGAAGGGGCGCCCGTCCAGGGAGATCATCGCCTTGACCCCTGCATCGGCGGCCTGCTGCTGCTCGGCGGTGAGCTCCACCCCCTCGGCGGCCTTGCGCATCCTCGACCCGAGCCCACGGGCGAGGATGACGGCCTTGTGTGGTGCGGTGGAACTGTGCGGTGCAGTGGTCGAACCCATGCTCACAGCCTATTTCGGCTGCGCGATCCGGTCACTTCTGGTCAGAAACTGCACAGATCACATGGCGGGCCGCGCTGTCGAGCAGCAGGGCCATCGAGCGGGCACCCGGATCGACGTGCCCGAGGCTCGCCTGGCCGAAATGGGCGGCCCGGCCCCGCCGGGAGACCATGTCCGCCGTGGCCTCGGCTCCGGCATGGGCGGCCGCGACGGCAGTCCGGAGGGCTCCGGGCAGGTCGGTCGGGTCAGCCGCCTCCAATGCAGCCACCGCCGGGTCGAGGGCGTCCACGATGGTCGCATCCCCCGGGACGGCCCGCCCCCGGGCCTGGATGGAGGCGAGCCCCGCCCGCAGGGCAGCGGCGATGGCGGGGACGCTGGGAGGCGAGGCCCACAGTTGTCCCACCTTGAGGAAGAAGGTGCCGTACAGCGGCCCGGAGGCGCCTCCCACGCTGCTGACCAGGGCGAGCCCCACCTTGCCGAGGTGCGCTGCGGCGCTCTGGTCGGCCTCCGGGGGGATCGTGGCGGCGGTGGTGAGTCCTCGGGCCATGTTGGTGCCGTGATCGCCGTCGCCGATGGCGGCGTCCAGCGAGTCGAGCTCCAGCAGATGGTCCTCGAACTCCTGGCTGGCGGCCGTCAGCCAACTCGCGACGGCCGGGGATCCGGTCAGCATGTGTGTCCTTCCACGGGTTGGGTCAGCGCAGGCCGCGCAGGAAGTCGTCGTCATCGTCAGGGCCCTTGGGGCGGGGCGGTCGGGGCTGCCGGACGGGGCGTCCGGCGAAGAACCAGCCCAGGGGGCCGATGACCGGGGCGAAGATGAAGGCCAGGGCCCAGGCGGCGCGAGGCATGAGCCGGACCCTGTCCTCACGGGACTGGGAGAGGTCGACGAGGCAGTACACGCTGAGCGCGATCGCCGCGACGTAGACAAGGATCCGGAGCACCTGACCAGTCTAGAGGATGTGACCCGGGATCACCCGGTGACGACGCCAGCTGCACGGCCCGGCCCCCACGGACCCCGCTCAACGTCAACTCGCGGGTCGTGCTCGATGGGGGCGGGCGGTGGAGCCGTGGCGGTCTTTTCGGATGGAGTCCTGAATACTGCTTGTCGTCGTACTCATGGACGAATATGATGGGGGTGTGAGACACGCATCCCGGGCCCGAGTCCCCATCAGCCAGCCGGAGCTGGACCTGCCGGAGCTGCCCCGGTGCGTGCCCGCACGACGGCGTCGCCGTCCGGTCCCCGTCGAGGTGTCCACCCCGGTCCCGGTGGCGGAGCAGCCCGGTTTCGACTTCGACGAGACCCCCGGTGACGTTCCCCTGCTGGACCGTTACGGATTGCGGGCGATGGAGCACTGGCGGCACCACGCACCCCCGCACCACCGTGAGGTGGCCGAGCCCAGGCGCTTCTTCGCAGAGCTGGGGGAGAGGCTCGCCAGCCGGGTCACCCAGCTGGCGGTCCCCCTCGAGCAGCAGCTCCCGGCCGACCTGCCTGCCGTGGAACGGATCGAGCAGGTGACCCGGATCCGCTCCCAGGCAGAGGAGGTGGCCCTGGTCGAGCAGCTCCAGGTGATCCAGGACCTGAGCCTGGCCGAGGAGCGGCAGCTTGCGGAGCTCCTCGGCGCACTGCCCGCCTGCGAGTTGATCGACGACGAGCTGCTCCGCTTCGACGACCAGGTGGCGCAGGGACGTGAACTGGAGGGGCAGGGGGCCACCACCGTCGCCGAGGAGGCCTGTCGGGCCAGGTTGACCCGGCTGCAGGGCTTGCTCGCGGTGGCCAACGACCCGGACCAGGCGGTGCCGCAGCGGATCCTGGCCGCCGAGGAGGCCGCGGTGATCCGGGATATGCTCACATGGCGTACCTGATGCAGGGAGGAACCATGGACTGGAACGAGTTCGCATCGAAGCTGCTGCACGTGATGATCGGGATGGAGACACGCCGTTTCCTCGTGCTGTCACAGCAGGGCGCCCCCGGGTTCACCGTCCAGATGACGACCGAGGAGGACGCGCTGCAGGCGCAGTGCTGGGTCAGGGGCATGGACCTCGGCGACCCGGCCGTGGTGGCCCGGCTGGAGGAACTCGGCTGGAAGGACACCCGGGAGATCGACTTCTGGAACCGGTGGCTCGACCTCCCTGCACCCAGCAGCTCCTACAGGCAGCTGGTGGACGCCCTCATCACCACCATGCGTGAGCTCCAGGGGGTCACCTCGCCCGACCAACTGGCCTACCGGTCGTGGCGGGAGCCGGAACGGAGGCAGGAAGGGCGTGTCTACACCCCCGAGCAGATCGAGGACCTCGACCCGGGTGAGATCCCGCTCCCGTTGGACCTCGGAGGCATCCCCGCCCTGCCGGTGTGAGCACGCACGACATCGAGCGGATGCTCGACGGGGGAGCCCCCCTCTGGTTCGACGAGTCCCCCAGACCCGAGATCCCCGGGCACCTGGGAGCCGTCGTCGCGACCTCCGGCACCACGGGGAGTCGACGGCTCGTGGCGCTCAGCCGTCACGCCCTCCTGGCCGCGGCCGACAGCGCCATCCAACACGCCGGAACGCTCACCTGGCACCTGGCCCTGCCGCCCCACCACGTCGCCGGACTCATGGTGGCGGTCCGCTCCCTGCGTGCCGGACGTCCCGTCCCGGAAGCCGGTCCTGACCTGGCCGGACTGCGTCCCACCGGCTGCGGCGACGCCATCAGCCTCGTCCCCACCCAGCTCCACCGTGCACTGACCGACCCCGTGCTCACGGGTTGCCTCGCGGCCTTCGACCTGGTGCTGGTCGGCGGGGCCGCCCTGGGCGACGAGCTGCGTGAGCGCTCCGAGGCCGCCCGGATCAAGGTCGTCGAGAGCTACGGCATGAGCGAGACCTGCGGGGGAGTGGTGTGGGACGGCCATCCCCTGCCCGGGGTCGGGATCGGCATCGACGACGGGCGGGTGACGGTCACCGGTCCCATGCTGTTCGACGGCTACCTGGGGGACCCGGAGGCCACCGCCGCAGCGCTGGTGGCCGGACGGCTGCTGACCCGTGACCGCGGCCACCTGCTCGACGGCCGACTCCACATCGACGGCCGCATCGATGACATCGTCATCTCCGGCGGGGTGAACATCGACCTCGCGGAGGTGCGCGCCGCCGTCACCCGCCTGGCCCCGGAGGCCGCCGTCATCGCCGTCCCCGATCCGGAATGGGGCTGCCGCATCGTGGTGATGGACCAGACCCGTGACCTCGACTGGTGGCGCACCACGCTGGCCGACCACCTGCCCCGCACCTGGCTGCCGCGGCAGCACCTGGGGCATCCCGTGCCACTGACCGGCGCCGGGAAACCCGATCGTGCCGCCATGACCCGGCTCGCAGAGGCGGAGCACACTACGATGTCCTCATCATGAATCCTTCCATCTGGGTGGCCGGTGCCAGGCCCCGCACCCTGCCCGCCGCCGCCGCCCCCATCCTGGCCGGGGTCGCCGCCGGGGTCGGCTCCGGCCAGGCGGTACCACTGTGGCGACTGCTCCTGGTGCCCGCGCTGTGCGCGATCGTCGCACTGGCCCTCCAGGTGGGCGTCAACTACGCCAACGACTACTCCGACGGCATCCGGGGCACCGACGACGTGCGCGTCGGTCCGACCCGGCTCACCGCATCCGGCCTGGCCCGCCCCGGGACCGTCCGCAACGCCGCCTTCATCAGTTTCGCCGTCGCAGCGGTGACCGGGCTGGTCGTCGTCGCCATCTCCGGGACCTGGTGGCTGCTCGCGGTGGGCGCCCTGGCCATCCTCGCCGCCTGGTACTACACCGGAGGGCGCCGTCCCTACGGCTACCTCGGCCTCGGGGAGCTGATGGTGTTCATCTTCTTCGGGCTCGTCGCCACCGTCGGCACCACCCACGTCACCTTCCACGCCGTCCCACCCGCCACCTGGGCGGCTGCGACCGGGGTCGGGGCACTGGCCAGTGCCCTGCTCGTGGTCAACAACCTGCGCGACCTCGCCGCCGACGCCGAGGTGGGCAAACGGACGTTGGCGACCCGCATCGGGGACCGTGCCACCCGATGGTTCTTCGTCTCGCTGCTGGTCGTCGGTTTCATCAGCACCCTGGCCTTCGCAGGACTCACCACACCGTGGGCGCTTCTCGGGCTGGTCGGCTTCGTGGTGCTGCTGGCCCCCGTCGCACGACTGCTGGCCGGCGCCGTCGGCCGTGACCTGATCGCGATGCTGCAGGCCACCAGCCTCACCGAGCTGGCGTTGGCCTTCGGCTTGCTGATCGGAGTGGCGGTCGGTTCGTGATCGTCTTCGACCTCCCCCTGGCGACCCCGTTCCGAGGGCTCACGCGCCGTCAGGGGATGCTCATCGAAGGTCCCGCCGGGTGGGCCGAGTGGAGTCCCTTCCCCGAGTACGACGACGCCGAGGCGGCCCGCTGGCTGATGGCCGCCCTCGACGTGGCCCACCACGGTCACCCCGTCCCGGTGCGGGAGCGGGTCCCCGTCAACGCCATCGTCCCGGCGCTGCCCCCCGACCAGGCCGCTGCCCGCGCCGTCGCCTCCGGCTGTGACACCGTCAAGATCAAGGTGGCGGCTCCCGGGCAGGGGCTCGACCAGGACCTCGCCCGCGTGGCTGCGGTGCGGGAGGCCCTTCCCGAGGCCGCGATCCGGGTGGACGCCAACGGCGGGTGGGACCTGTCCCAGGCCCTCACCGCGGCCCATGCCCTGGCCCGGTTCGACCTGGAGTACCTGGAACAGCCCTGCGCGAGCGTGGAGGAGCTGGCCCAACTGCGTCGCCGGTTGGGGGGGCAGGTGTGGATCGCCGCGGACGAGTCCATCCGTCGGGCCAGTGACCCGTTCCGGGTCCGCGACCTGGCGGCGGCGGACGTCGTGGTGCTGAAGCAGCAGCCGCTCGGTGGAGCCCGGGCCTGCCTGGAACTCGCCGCAACACTGGGGCTGCCGGTGGTGGTCTCCTCGGCCGTGGAGTCGGTGATCGGCATCCACGCCGGGGTACGGCTCGCCGCCGCCCTGCCCGAGCTGTCGCTGGCCTGCGGTCTGGAGACGGGACGCCTGCTCGCTGCCGATGTCACCCGACCCGTCTCGATCGACGACGGACACATCACCGTCGGCCCGGACCCGGTGCCGGACGAGGTGCCCGTGGCCTCCCCGGAGGTCACCCACTGGTGGCAGGAACGGCTGCGCCGTGTGGCCGAGCACGCCGGGGTCGCGTTGCCATGACCTCGCCGCTGCTCGGAGTCGTCACCGTCGAGGCACTGCTGGCCGCGGGTGTGGAGCACGTCCTGCTCGCGCCCGGGTCCCGCAACGCCCCACTGTCGTTGGCCCTCCACGCCGCCGATGCCGCTGGCCTGCTCCGACTGCACGTGCGCATCGACGAGCGGGTCGCGGCGTTCACCGCGCTGGGGATCGCCAAGGCCAGTCGTGCCCCGGCCGCGGTGGTCACCACCTCCGGCACGGCGGCCGGGAACCTGCTGCCCGCCGCGATGGAGGCCCGTGCCAGCGGGATCCCGCTGCTGCTGGTCACCGCTGACCGTCCCGCGCAGGCGGTGTGGACCGGGGCGAACCAGACCTTCGACCAGGTGGGGTTGTTCGGGCCCGCCGTGCTGCGGACCGTCCGGGTCAGCTCCACCAGCGGCGACGAGCGTGCCTGGCGCCACCAGATCACCCGGGCCGCCGTGATCGCGGCCGGGACCCGCAGCCGTCAACCCGGGCCGGTCCACGTCAACATCGAGTTCGACCTGCCGCTGGTGGACGCGACGGTGCGGGCCCCCGTCGCCCAACCCCGCATCCCGGTGGTCGCGCCCAGCGACGGGGTGGTGGTCCACGAGGTCACCACCCCGGCCCGCACGGTGGTGTTGGCAGGCGATGCACCCCCCGAGGTGGGGGCCGAGGCCCGGGCCCTGGCGGAGCTCGCCGGAGTGCCGCTGCTCGCCGAACCCTCCAGCAACGCCCGCACCGGTTCCGCGATCCCCCGCTACCGGGAACAACTCGCCCGGCTCGCGCCGGAGATCGAGCGGGTGGTGGTCTTCGGACATCCGACCCTGTCGCGTCCGGTCAGCGCGTTGCTGGCCCGGGACGACGTCGAGATCATCGTCGTGGCGCAGCACGCCGAGTGGGTGGACCCGGGGCACGCGGCCCGACACGTCGTGGACCGGGTGGTGCTGCCACCGGGGGATCCACACTGGCTGGCCCGGTGGGACCACAGCGCCCCTGCACCCGATGCCCTCACCCCGGAGGGCATCGCCGCCGCCGTCGTCCGGTCCGCGCGTCCCGGGGAGAACCTGGTGTTCGGGGCCAGCTCCAGCATCCGGCACGCGGATCTCGCCCCTGTCTCGCAGCATCCCGCCACCTGCTACGCCAACCGAGGTCTCGCGGGCATCGACGGGACCCTGGCCACGGCCACCGGGATCGCCCTGGCGACCGGGGCACCGACGACCGTGCTGCTGGGGGATCTCACCCTCCAGCACGACCTCGGGTCGCTGGTCGCGCCACCGACGGAACCGAGTGTTCAGATGCGGGTCGTCCTTGTGGATGACAACGGCGGATCCATCTTCGAGGGCCTCGAACAGGGGGCCTGTGAGTTCCGTCACGCGTTCGACCGCGTGTTCAGGACGCCACAGTGCATCAACAGTGCTCATGTCGCAGCTGCATTCGGCTGGAAGGTTGACGAGGTGAGAAGCTTGGCGGCGCTTCTTGGCCTTCTGGATGACACAATCTCTGGCCGAGAGTTACTCCGTCTGCTCCCGGTGTCCGACTAGCCTCGAGTGGACACAGGTCCTGAACCACATTGGTCCCGAAGGGAGAAGGAAGATATGCGACGCTTCCACCGGCCCGTCCACAGAGCCAGCGACATCCTGGAAGAACTTTCCGGGTCGGGGGATCCTGCCGATCTGAGTCTCGCTGCGCACGACACCGCGGCGATCCTCGTGTTGCTGGCCAAGGACACCGACCCCGATGTCCGCGCCCGCCTCAACCAGTACCTGGAGCGTGAGGGGATCGAGGACCTCCTCGCCCTGTGGAAGCAGGCCGCGCCGCTGTCCCTACCCGGCGCGTTGTGGCGGCTCCACCAGGTTGAGCAACAGTTGCCGGAGGGCCCCGTCGCGGAGGACGTGCGACAGTTGTTGACCGGGCACTTCGACGGCGATTTCTCGGATCTCTGTGACCGCGCGGCCATCATCGGGCGTCGACTCGGGCCCCGGTGGGACCAGCGCGCCGCCGAACTCGAGGCCTGTGCCCGGGAATGGCGCGCCGGATCGCTGTGGTGAGCTAGCATGGTTCCTGCCGGGCCGCGGTAACCCCGGGCTCCACCTTTAGCCGCCTCGAGCGGCCACACGCCGAGAGGCGTTCCCGGTCCGGCCCCACAAACCCCCACCCCCGTATGGCGGCAGCGGTTCGAGGACGATAGCTTGAGGACATGCGCATCGGGGTGATCCGGGAGATGGGCGACACCAGGGTCGCGGCCACTCCCCGAACAGTTCAACAGCTGATCCGGCTCGGCTACGAGGTCGTCGTCGAGTCCGGGGCAGGGCTGAAGGCCTCCTTCAGGGACGAGGACTACGAGGCGGCAGGAGCCGGGATCGTCCCCTCGGCCTGGGAGAGTGACGTCGTGCTGGGCATCGGGTCCCCGCACGAGACCCAGATCGCCGGTATGCGGCCCGGTGCCACCCTCATCACCTTCCTCGCGCCCAGGCAGCATCCTGAACTCACCACGCGGCTGGCGGCCCAGGGGATCACCGCGCTCAGCATGGACATGGTGCCCCGCACCTCCCGGGCCCAGGCGTTGGACGCATTGAGTTCGCTGGCCAACATCTCCGGCTACCGCGCCGTCGTCGAGGCCGCCCACGCCTTCGGGCGTTTCTTCACCGGCCAGGTGACCGCCGCCGGGAAGGTGCCCCCCGCCACCGTCCTCGTGATCGGGGCCGGGGTGGCGGGGCTCGCCGCCATCGGGGCCGCGAACTCGCTCGGGGCCGTCGTGCGGGCCACCGATGTCCGCCCCGAGACCGCCGAACAGGTCGAGTCGATGGGGGCAACCTTCGTCCACGTCGACGGCATGGACCAGGAGGTCTCCAGCGACGGCTACGCCAAGGAGGTCGGGGCGGATTTCGCAGCCCGGGCCGCAGAGCTGTACGCGGCCCAGGCGCGGGAGGTGGACATCATCATCACCACCGCGGCGATCCCCGGCAGGCCGTCGCCGAGACTCATCACCGCCGAGATGGTGGCGAGCATGAAGCCCGGCTCGGTGATCGTGGACCTGGCGGCCAGTGGCGGGGGCAACTGTGAGCTGACCCGGCCCGGCGAGAGTCACGTCACCGACGGCGGGGTCACCATCATCGGGTACACGGACCTGGCGTCCCGGCTGCCGGGGCAGAGCTCCCAGCTCTATGGCACGAACCTGGTCAACGCGCTCAGCCTCATGACACCGGGCAAGGACGGGCAGCTCGTCGTCGACTTCGACGACGAGGTGGTGCGCACCATGACCGTGGTGCGCGACGGCCGGGTCACCTTCCCACCACCCCCGATCCAGGTCTCGGCCACCCCGGCCCGGGCACCGGTACGACAAGGCCCTGAGGTCGTCACCCCACCACCATCACCCAGACCCTGGTGGCACCAGGTGGCGCTGGTCGGGGTGGGGGCGATCGGTTTCATCGCCGCCCTGACCGTCGCCCCCTCCAGCTTCGTCACCCTCATGGGGGTGTTCGTGGTGGCGATCGTCGTCGGCTACTACGTGGTCTGGAACGTCACCCACGCCCTCCACACGCCCCTGATGAGCGTCACCAACGCGGTCTCGGGGATCATCGTCGTCGGTGCGATGACACAGCTCGCCCACGACGACTGGGTGGTCAAGGCACTCGCCTTCATCGCGGTGCTCATCGCGTCGATCAACGTGTTCGGTGGATTCACGGTGACCCACCGGATGCTCGACATGTTCAGGAAGGGCTGAGCCGTGCTGGGCAATTTCATCGGGGCCACCTACATCGCTGCGGGGCTCATGTTCATCCTCGCCCTGGCGGGACTCAGCAAGCACGAGACCGCGAAGAAGGGCAACGCCTACGGCATCCTCGGGATGGTGTTCGCGCTCGTCGCGACGAACTTCGCCATCGGCTACGTCGACCTGACGGCGGGACGACCGCAGTGGAGCTCCGCCGTCCTGCTGTACGTGGCGATCATCGTCGGCGGGGCCATCGGGGTGTGGAAGGCACGCCGGGTCGAGATGACCGGGATGCCCGAGCTCATCGCCCTGCTCCACAGCTTCGTCGGCGCGGCGGCGGTGCTGGTCGGCTTCAACGTCCACCTGGCCGTCACGCACAGCGACGTCGTCCACTCCGTCGAGGTGGTCCTCGGGATCTTCGTCGGGGCGGTGACCTTCACCGGCTCCCTCGTGGCGTGGGGCAAGCTCAACGGTCGGCTGGCCTCACGGCCGCTCATGCTGCCGGGACGCCACTGGATCAACCTCGCCATCGTCGTGGCCTCGGTGGGGCTCGGCTGGTGGTACGTGATCTCCGGCTCGATCATCCCGCTCATCCTGGTGACGGTGCTGGCGCTGGTGCTGGGCTTCCACCTGGTGGCCGCGATCGGTGGGGCGGACATGCCGGTGGTGGTGTCGATGCTCAACTCCTACTCCGGCTGGGCGGCGGCGTTCTCCGGCTTCATGCTGAACATGAGCGTGCTCATCATCACCGGCGCCCTGGTCGGGGCCTCCGGAGCCATCCTGTCCTACATCATGTGCCGTGCGATGAACCGGTCCTTCGTCTCGGTGATCCTCGGTGGTTTCGGGGACGCCCCCGTCGCCGAGTCCGGGGAACTGGGGGAGTACCGGGAGGCCTCGACGGCGGAGGTCGCGTCGCTGCTCGGTCAGGCCCGCTCCGTGGTGATCGCGCCCGGGTACGGGATGGCGGTCGCGCAGGCGCAGTACCCCGTCGCGGAGCTCACCTCACGGTTGCGGCAGCGTGGCGTCGAGGTGCGGTTCGCCATCCATCCGGTGGCGGGGCGGCTGCCGGGGCACATGAACGTGCTGCTGGCCGAGGCGAAGGTGCCCTACGACATCGTGCTGGAGATGGACGAGATCAACGACGACTTCCCCGACACGGACGTGGTGCTGGTGATCGGTGCGAACGACACCGTCAACCCGGCGGCGAACGAACCGGGGTCCCCGATCTCCGGGATGCCGGTGCTGAAGGTCTGGGAGGCCGACCAGGTGGTGGTGTTCAAACGCTCCATGAGTGCGGGCTACGCCGGGGTCCAGAACCCGCTGTTCTTCAACGAGAACTCGGTGATGTGTTTCGGTGACGCCAAGACCACGGTCCAGCAGATCCTGACGGAGTTGTGACATCCCACCCGCTGCCGGTGCAGCGGGTGGGCCTAGGCCAGGTCGGCCTCCAGCTGTGCGTTGAACTCCTTCTTCGTGGCGCGCCACTGCTCATCGGTCATGCCGCGTCGCCAGTAGCCGGAGATGGAGACGGCATCGCGGGGGACGCCGCGCTCGACGAACAGGTGACGACGCAGGTCCCGGACCATCTCCGCCACTCCGTGGACGAACCAGCCGGTCGGTTCCCCGGGGAACTCGTGGGAACGCACCGCGTCGATCAGTGGATCGCCCGGGAGGGCGTCCCCGCGCATCAGCCAGTGGATGGTCACGCCATCGGGATCCGGCATCGCGAAACGGTGGTCCACCTCCAGGAACACCGTGGCGGTCGTGCCCTCCGGCAACGCGTCGACGGCCGCGGCGATGGCAGGGGCTGCGGCCTCATCGCCCGCGAGGACGAAGTGGCGGTACGACGCGGTGGGGGACCAGGCCCCGCCCGGGCCGACGAACCCCACGGACTCACCCGGTGCCACCGTCGCGGCCCAGACCCCGGCGATCCCCTCGTCGCCGTGGGTGACGAAGTCGACGGTCATGGTGGAGGTTTCGGGGTCGAAGGCGCGGATGGTGTAGGCCCGAAGCACCGGCTGCTGCTCGGGGGGCAGGGAATCGCGTACCTGTTCCGGGTCGAACGGCCAGGCCAGATCGGTGCCCGGCCGGGGCAGGATGAACTTGACGTAGGAGTCCGTGAAGGCGACCTCCTCGGACTGCAGGTCGTCGGCACGCAGCCGTAGCCGCAGCAGGTTGGGCGCGAGCTGTTCACGGTCGAGGACGACGGCGGTGCGTGGTCGCCGGGTGGGACGGGGCATGAGTGCTCCTGACATCGGGTGGGACCAGCCTACCCGCTTGGTGAGGTGACCCTTACTGTGATCGGATCGCGTCGAGGGCGCTCAACCGGGTGGCGCGGTGTGCCGGCAGCAGCCCCGCGACGGTGCCGATGACGGTCGCGAACAGCAGGGTCGTCCCGGCCAGCCACGGCGGGATCACCGACATCGTCAACGTGTCACCCGGCACGCCGCCGATTCCCAGTGCGGGAGCCAGCAGCTCAGCACCTGCGGGACTGTTGAGTCCGGCAGAGGCCAGGAAACTGCCCAGGATCCCGAGCACCCCGCCGATGAAACCGATCCCCGCGGCCTCGACGAGGAACAGGAACCGGATGTCCCGCAGGCTCGCCCCCAGCACCTTCATCACACCGATCTCCCGGGTGCGTTCGTAGACGCTCATCATCATGGTGTTGGCGATGCCGATGGCGGCCACCAGCAGGGACATCGCGCCGATCCCGCCGAAGATGGCCTGGACCTGGGTCAGCTGCTTCTCACTCTCCTTGATCCACTCGATGAGGGCGTAGGCCTCGTACCCCTCGTCCTTCAACCTGACCAGGAGACCCTCGGTGTCCTTGATGTCCTTCGCCACCACCTTGAGCGTGGAGTAGGTGAAGGTGCCCTTCTGTCTGCCCTGGCTGTCGGTCGGCTGCTCCGGCAGGGCCCGGCCACGGTTGCGTTTGTCCATCTCCTGCTTGAGGGACTCCAGCTCCACCACCAGGATGGTGGAGGTCTCCGAGTACGATCCATGGCCGGCGATGCTGCCCGAGACCGTCGACCGCAGTGGTTTCAACCTCGGGGGAGCTGATGTCTGCTCCTCCGCCGAGCCATGGTCGAAGAACTCCAGGGTGAGCTCCTGACCGACGATGTCCTCACCGCTGTCCAGGAACGACTCCCTGCCGTTCGCGGTCCGCAGGGCCTCGGCCACCTGGTGCCCGACCAGCACCTCGAGGCCGTGTTGCCCCGGTGCGCTGCCACGGGCGATCTCCAGGTCCATCCTCCCCAGCGACTCCCTCGGCACCGCGACGACCTCGAACTCTCCCCGGTACTTGCCCACCTTGACCGGCAGGTAGGTCCGGTAGACGGGGATCACGTGGGCCACTCCCTCGTAGGTGGCGAAGGTCTGGGCCAATCGGTCATCCATCCGTGGCAGCTTCTTCGAGCTGCCCTGGGTGAACGGGTTGTTCTGCACCAGCACCTCCTTGAGGCTGCCCTGTGCGGCGATGGAGTCGTGCAGTGACTTGGTCAGGCCGAGTCCCAGCGAGATCATCACCACCACGGAGATGGTGCCGATCATCACCCCCAGCACCGTCAGGAAGGTGCGGACCTTCCGCTGCCACAGCGAGGTGAGGCTGGTGGCGACCAGGTCGCCGAATCTCATGGCAGCATCCTCACAGGTCCGAGCCGACGAGCGGCGTGCCGTCGAGCAGGTCGAGATCGAAGGAGTGCTCCTGGCGCTGCTTGGCGCGACGGCTGAGGGTGATGCTGGCGATCAGCAGCACCACGCCGAGTGCGATGCCGCCGCCCACCCACCACAGCCAGGCGTCACTGCCCTCGACGACCGGTTCGGGCACCGGCTGCGTCTCCTGACCGGATGGTGGGCCGGGTTCCTCCATCATCTGCTCGGGCAGGACCGTGAGGGTCAGCTGTTTCTCCATCGTGGCGACGGTGCCGTTCGCGTCCTCGAAGGTGATGACCGCCGTCAGTGGCTCCTCCCGCTCCGCCGTGGCGGTGAGCAGCAGCTCCACAGTGGACGAGGCACCCGGCTCCACCGAGCCGATGAAGTGCTCCTTCGCCGCCACGCCCTGCCCCTCGGCGACGGTGATCCTCGCGTTGTGGATCTTCGACTTGCCGAGGTTGTTGAGGCTGAACGTCACGGTGGCCTCGTCGCCGACCATGAGTTCCTCGGGGACGATGGTGAAGGTGGAGGTGTCGGCGCGGGTCGGCTGGTCGACCTGGATGGAGATGGTCTCGGTGGCGGAGTACTGGTTGGCGTCGGCGTCCTCGTACTCGATGGTCATCGTGATGGGATAGGGTCGGTGCTCCAACGACGGCAGCGTCGAGAACACCATGTCGCGGCTGACCGAGCCCCCCGGTTTGATGCCGGAGATGAAGGTCGAGGACGCCCCGTTCGTCGGCAGGAAGGCACCCTCGCCCTGGGAGAGGGTGACCTTGAGGTTGTTCACCCGGGTCTTCTTCGACCGGTTCACCAAGGTGTAGGACAACGTGAAGGAGGAGCCTGCCGTGACGGTTCTCGGGGTGGGGACCACCGACTCCAGCATCACCCGTGGCACCGAGACCCCGGCCGCGCCGGTGCTTCCCGGGGCACCTCCACCGCCGTCGTCCCCACTACCGGGGGCGCTGGTCTGCCTCGGTGTGGACTCCCGGGACGGGGAGGAGCTCTCCTTCGGTTTCGGTTCGTCGGCCGAGGCCACGACCGGTGCGGCCAGGGCCAGCAGTGCGGCCAGGGCGAGGACCAGGCATCGAAGGGGTCTCATGAGTGCTCCTCGGGGTCGTCGTGGTGCTGCTGGGAGATGTCGGAGATGCGGCCATCGGTGATGGCGACGATGGTGTCGGCGAAGCTCGCCAGGTGGGCGTCGTGGGTGACCATGAGCCAGGTCTGGTGGAAGCGTCGGATCACACGGCGGAACAGTCGCAGGGTCGCCTCGGCGGTGCGGGAGTCCAGGTTCCCGGTCGGCTCATCGGCGAAGACGAGTTTCGGGCGGACCGCCATCGCCCGGGCGATCCCCACGCGCTGCTGCTGGCCGCCGGAGAGCTGGGTCGGCAGGTGGTCCAGGTGGTCCCCCAGCCCGAGGGTGATCAGCACCTTCCTCGCCAGTTCCTCCCGCTCGCTGCGCGGCATCCCGCGGAACGACAGGGGCAGCGCCACGTTCTGCAGTGCGGTGAGATGGGACATGAGGTTGAACGACTGGAAGATGAAGCCCACCTGTTCACGACGGTAGGTGACCAGTTCGTGCTCGCTGAAGGTGTGCAGCGGCTGGCCGTCAACCCAGATCTCACCGGCCGTCGGTTTCTCCAGGCCTCCGATCATGTTGAGCAGGGTGGACTTGCCGGAGCCGGAGGTGCCGACGACGGCGGTGAAGCTGCCGCGCGGGATCTCCAGGTCGACCCGGTTGAGTGCCACGACGCGTGATTCCCCGACCCGGTACACCTTGCTCAGCTCCCGCACCACCACGAGCGGGTCCAGGGGTGTGACGTCAGCACCCATGCTTCCTCCTTGGAGCAGAAGGTAGCGATTCGGGTGCGCTCTGGCAAGGATGATTGGCCCAAAGGTGGACCCAGGTCCTACGACGGGTCGACCTGGGTCCCATCATCGATGCGCTGCATCCACTGTCTGAGGTGCCAGGTGGCCAGGACGTCGTCCTCGTTGTACTCCAGCACCCGGGTGCGTGCGGCCTCACGGGTCGCCGAGTCCGGGGCGTCGACGGCGGTGGCGAACCACAGCTGCGAGTTCAACCCGCCCGGCTCCTCGTCACGCCAGGAGAACCCGGCTCCCGTCGAGGCCACCACCTTCAACCCGAGCCCCTCGACCCCGACGAAGTTGTCCCGCACCAGCTCGAACAGATCCACGAAGTGATCCTTGACCAGGTCCAGGACCTTCCGCAGGACCGGGGAACCGCTGCGTGCGGCGAGTCGTCTCAGGTGCACCACCTCGTAGTCCGAGTAGTGGAACACGATGAGGTCGGGTTGGCTCGCGACCTGCTCCAGCAGCCAGGTCCCGAACCGCGTGGCCAGCTCCACCTCCGCGTCGTCGCGCAGCCGGGTGAAGGAGGCGAAGTGATGGAACTCCTGTTCGCCCGTGCCCCGATCGGTCAGCAGCGCCCCCCACAGGTAGGTGCGGTCGTGGTCGTCGGTCTCGATGTCCAGGTCGATCTCCACGCGGGACCGCGGTGTGCCGATGGGGTCGTGGGAGACCTTCTCCAGGGCCACCCCCTTCGCCAGCATCCGGGCCCGACGAGCCGCCTGCCGCAGCCTGGCCTCCGAACGGTCACGGTGCGCGGTCAGGGGCAGGTAGTGCGGCAGCAGCTCCTCCACGTCGGCCTGGGCCAGCTGGTCGACCGTGGTGATGCCGAGGCCCATCAACGTCTGCAGTTCCCTGACGTCGAGGGGGGTCTTCGAGATCCGCAGCGAGATGTCGTCGTCGTCCATCCGTGGCCGGCAGGTCTCCCACCAGGCGCACCACTCGCACTCGGCGACCCGGATGGGACGCACCACCGGTGGTCGGTCGTCGCCCGGCACCCGCCGCATCGCCTCCTCGGCGACGTGGACGCGGAACCCGTGTTCGTGGTCGTAGCGTTCCAGGGCGGAGCGCAGCCGGTACCCCGATGCCGAGGTGCGGGAGAAGGTGCGCAGGAAACGCCAGTCCAGCGGCACCCAGGTGATGTGTCCGGTGTGTCCCTCGTCGCTGCCGACGATCCCGCCGAGCGCTGTGGTCGCGGCGCTGTCGCAGGCCTGCAGCAGTCGCCACAGGTGGGCCAGTTCCAGCAGTGCACCCTCCCGGTAGGTGCGGTAACGGAGGTTCGGCAGGGGACGCAGCGCCGTCGGGTCGGTGAGCGGGGAGCGGCGCAGCGCACCGCCGCGGGACTGCTTCTCCAGCACCCGGTACGGTTTGATGACCACCGGCCAGTAGCCGCCGTCGCCCCGCACCAGCAGGTCGGGGTGGCCACGCCGGTGCCCTGCGGGGTCCACGGGAAGCCGCCCCCCGATCACGGTCGGCACCTCATCCGCCATGGCGGCCAGCGTCGCCTCCAGTGGGTGGGTGGCCGGGCCGAGGTCGACCACATCGGCTCCGGTGGCGACCCGGGCGAGGACGGCCCTGCGGTGCTCGGTGCCGCCACCGAAGGCCTCCCGCAGTGACTCGTCGAGGGGCTCGGCAGGACCCGCAGTACCCGGGTCGAAGGCGTTGAACGTCTTGACCGGGCAGCTCCTTGCGGCATAGGGATCCAGCAGGAAGGTCATTTCCGTGCCCGATGCAGGGCGACGATGCCGCCGGTCAGGTTCTTGAACTCGACCTCCCGCCATCCGCACTCGGCGATCAGGTCGGCCAGGGCACGCTGGTTCGGCCAGGCGAGGATCGATTCGGCCAGGTACCCGTAGGCGACGGGGTTGCTGGAGAGCTTCGCCGCCACCGGCACCATCCTGAGGGCCCCGTGGACGTAGGCGAACCGGAACCAGGGGTGGACGGGGGTGGAGAACTCGGCGATCACCAGCCGACCGCCGGGTCGGGTCACCCGCAGCATCTCCCGCAGTGCCCCGGCGGTGTCCTCGACGTTGCGCAGACCGTAGCTGATGGTCACGGCGTCGAACGAGTCGTCGGCATAGGGAAGGGCCAGGGCGTCGCCACGCACGAAGTTGAGTCCCGGCTGCCGCCGTTTGCCCACCTGCAGCATGCCCATCGAGTAGTCGGTGGGGAAGACGGTGGCCCCGGCCAGTTGGTAGGGCACCGAGGAGGTTCCGGTGCCTGCGGCCAGGTCCAGCACCCGTTCCCCGGGCCTTGGGTGGAGTGCCGCCAGGGTGTGGCGCCGCCACCGTTTCTCCTGCCCCAGGGACAGCACGGCGTTGAGCAGGTCATAGCGTTCGGCAACGCCGTCAAACATCGCCTGGACCTCAGCACTGATCTTGTCGAGGTCTGCCCGGGTCCGCTCCATGGGGAGCAGCCTATCGCGCCCGCAGGGGTGTTCCTCAGTGCAGGACGGCCAGCAGGTCGCAACGTTTCAACCCGCCCAGGCTCCACTGGCCCATCAGCTGACCGACGACGTCGTTGATGGGTTCGCGGAGCAGTTTGTGGATGACGTGCGGGTAGCCACTGGTCTCCCCCTCGACCAGGCCGGACCCGAAGACCTGGATGGTGCCGGGGATCGCCTCGTCGGAGCCTTCCGGACGCATCTCGGCCTGGGTGTCCTTCTCCGTGATGACCCGGGCGAGTTCCTTCAGGTAGACCGGATCGGTCTGGGCGTCGTAGCAGTAGCGGGTACCGAGCACCGAGTGGTCGAGGGTCCCGATGCACGCCCCGCCGTCGAGGGGATGGGCCCGCCACGTGACGGGGACGTGGTAGACGGCATCGGAGGAGCGGATCAGCATGCCGTCCAGGCCGACCTCTCCGTCCGGGTCCACGAATCGGAATTTCGCGACGAGTTCGAGGTCGCCGGCATCCCCGTCGAACCACCACTGGTCCGGTAGCCAGGGGGCCAGTAGCTCGAGCTTGCTGGGCCGCAGGGTGGCCTCGGGATGGACGATGGCGATTCCACTCATGACTTACCTCCGTTGGTGTCACCGCACATGCTACCTCGTCCGTCGTGGGATGTGTGCCCCTGCCTGTGGGCAGGATGGTCCACAATGGACGCCGTGGCGAAGAAGGACATCGTGCTCAAGGTGGCAAAACTACGCAAGGCCTACGGGCCCGTGACCATCGTGGAGGGGTTCGACCTCCAGGTGGCGGCGGGCGAGGCCGTGGCCCTGACCGGGCGCAACGGTGCGGGCAAGTCGACGGTGCTGAGGTGCCTGGTCGGGGCGGACCGGCCGGATGAGGGCACCGTCGAGGTGATGGGGGTCAGGATGAGTGAGTCCAATCCGGAGATCCGACGCAGTGTCGCCACCGTCATCGACGACCTCGACTTCTTCCCCGACCTCAGCGTCGTCGAGCACCTCGACCTCCTGGCCCGTGCCCACGGCCTGGCCGATCCGGACGACCTGGTGGACGAGATCCTCGATGAGGTGCAGCTGGTGCCGCAGGCCGGGCAGCTGCCCGCCACCCTGTCGTCGGGTCAGCGGCGCCGACTGGCGTTGGCCACCGCGTTCGTCCGTCCCCGTCGGTTGCTGGTCCTCGACGAGCCGGAGCAGCGGCTCGACGTCGAGGGCGTGGCGTGGCTGGGGAAGCGGCTGAAGGAGGAGCTGAGCGACGGGCTCGCCGTCGTCCTGGCCTCCCACGAACCCTCCCTGCTGGAGGCGATCGGGGCCCGAGAGGTCAGGCTGGGGGCCTGATGAGCGAGCGTTTCGGGGTGATCGGTGCCGTCGATGAACGGCAGTTGCGCCTGCTGGTGCGGGACTGGCGTCACGGTCGTGCGGATCGCAACATCCTCCAGGCGTTGAGTGACGCCTACGTCATGGTCTTCGCGTTGGTGCTGGTCGGTGCGATGCTGGTCAGCTCGATCCTGCAGGCGCAACGCACCGTCGCGGTGTGTGACACCGAGAGCTGCCTGGCCTCCCGAGGTCTGCTGCCCTGGGCGGCCACCGCGGCCTTCCTGGCCTTCGCCCTGATGGCGGCCCGCCTGTTCGGGCCGATCGTCGCGTCCGCCGCGGAGGGGTTCTGGATCCTCGACGGGGATGTGAACCGTCGGCGGTTCCTGCAGGGGCGGCTCGTCGCCTCGGTGCTGCTCTCCCTGCTGGCCGGGGCGGGGCTGGGGGCGCTGGTCGCCGCACTGGTCGGCAGTGACCCGGCCACGATCCTGATCTGGGGCGTGGCCTCCGGGCTCGGGTGTTTCGGACTGGTGTCCTTCGCCGCGGCCGAGCAGGGGATGGAGCGTCGTTGGATCATCGGGGTCCTGCTCTGGGTGACCGGGGCGCTGGCCATGGGGACGCTCTCGCTGCTGGTGCTGATCGCCACCGGGAGGCTGCCGGTGGGGACCGTCGCAGCGTGGGGCGTGGAGTTCGCCTGGATCATCGCCGGTGTCGGGGCGGTGCTGGGACTGGTCTCGGTGTGGCTGGCCTGGGTGCGGCTGACGCGACTGCGCAGGCAACGGCTCGTGGCCGGGTCGTCGTTGATCTCCGGCATGCAGGGTGCGGCCTTCGCCCTCGACCTGGCCCTGGTGCGTGACATCCTCGTGCAGTTCCGGGCCAAGGAGAAGGGACACGTCCGCCCGACCCGGGGGGCAGGGCTCGGGGCCGCCGCCCTGGTCATGCGTGACGTGCAGCGGCTGTGGCGCAACCCTCGTCCGCTGCTGTTCTGGGCGGGATCGATGATGGTCCCCTACGCGATCCAGGCGCTCGGCATGGGGGTCGTCGCGGCCCCGTTGTCGGCCCTGGTGCTGATGGCCGCCCTCATCGGGTTCTGCAACTCGATGCGGGTGCTGACCCGCACCATGGGCTTGCAGCGTTGCTTCCCGTTCGCCCCCGGAGCCGTCCGGCAGGCGACGATGGTGGTGCCCGCGGTCCTGGCGCTGCTGTGGGCGGTGGCGGTGACCCCGGCGTTCCTCGGGATCGTCGGCGGCCAGCAGGTGGAGCTCGGCGTCGGGCTGACGCAGACCCTGCTCACCGCCGTCGCGGGGCTGCTGGCCGCGGTCCGTTGGGTCACGGCGAAACCCGCCAACTACGGCGGCCCGTTGGTGGCGACGACCGGTTTCGGGGCGGTGCCGCCGGGGCTGATGTTCTCCCTCATCAAGGGCATCGACGTCGTCACGGTGGTGACATTGCCCATCGTGGTGGGGTGGCCGTCGTGGATCTCCCTGGTGATCGCGATGATCGTGTTCATGATGCTGCGTTCGGGGCTCGACCAACAGGCTCTGCTGGAGCAGCAGGAGGAGCAGCGTCGGCTCCTGGAACAGGAGAAGGCCAGGCGGGCCGGAGCCGTCGCCGCGAAGAACCGGATCAAGGTCCAGAGGCGTCGTTGAGGCGCCCCGCCAGGGCCCCTCGGGTGGTCATGAGAACCACTCTCCTGGGCCTGCGGGGCGACGTCCGGGAAAAACGCGAAACCCCTTCCGCCGCCCCTCACCGCCCTGTAGATTCAGGCCCAGGGTCCCTATGGGGGACATCCGAGAGGAGAATGATGAGCCGGTTGCGATGGCGCGGTGTTCTGGCGGCGACGGTCGTGCTGACCTTGACCATGAGTGGTTGTCTGCAGGATCCGAAGCGACAGACCGCTGGAGGCAGTGACGGTCAGGGATGGGTGGCCGGAGGCGGGACCACGGACGGTGACAAGAAGGTCACCATCTTCGGGGCCTTCGGCGGCGATGAGAAGGCGGCCTTCGAGGCGTCGCTGGAGAAGTTCGAGGCGGAGTCCGGCATCGATGTGGAGTACGCCAACAGCGACGACTTCACCACGCTGATCAAGACCAAGATCCGCTCGGGTGACACCCCGGACATCGGGCTGTACCCGCAGCCGGGTGGTCTGCTGGAGGCGGCCGCCGAGCAGGCGATCCAGCCGATCGACACCTATCTCGACTACGACGCCCTGGACTCCACCCTGGTTCCGGGCTTCCTCGAGGCGGCCCGGTACAAGGGGCGTGTCTACGGGGCCCCGATGCGGATGGCGGTGAAGTCCATCGTCTGGTATCCCGCCTCCTACAAGGAGCTGGGGTTGAACCAGGAACCGAAGACGATGCAGGAGCTGGCGGGGATCTCCGACCAGATCAAGCAGGGCGGAACGGCCCCGTGGTGCCTCGGCGTGGAGTCCGATGCCGCCACCGGCTGGCCCGGCACGGACTGGATCGAGGAGATCGTGCTCAGGATGTACGGGCCCGATGTCTACGACCAGTGGACCAGCCACCAGATCCCCTTCAACGACGAGCGCATCGTGAAGGCCTTCGAGGAGTTCGGCAGGATCGCCCTCACCGAGGGCAACGTCTACGGCGGCAGCCAGGGCATCCTCGCCACCAACTTCGGCACCACCATGAACCCGGCCTTCGAGGAACCGTCGAAGTGCTACTTCATGCGGCAGGGCAACTTCGTGGCCTCCATGCTGCCGAAGGAGGTCCAGGACAACCTGGACACCGCTGTCGGCACCTTCGCCTACCCGCCCTACGAGGGTGGCTACGACGGCAAGCCGATGCTGGGCGGCGGTGACATCGCCGGCCTGTTCAACGGCGACGACCCGGATGCCATCGAGGTGATGAAGTTCCTCACCAGCGACCAGTTCGGGGCCGAGTGGGCCAAGGCGGGCGGCTGGCTGTCCCCGCACAAGACCTTCGATGTCTCCAACTACCCGAACGAGACCACCCGCAGGATCGCGGAGATGGCCACCAGCGCGACGGTGTTCCGTTACGACGGCTCGGACCTGATGCCCAACGCCATCGGTGGCGGCACCTTCTGGACCGGCATGGTGGACTTCCTGAGCGGGGCGAAGACCGCTGAACAGGTGACCACCGACATCGAGAACTCCTGGCCGAGATGATGAGCACCCCGACCCAGGAAGTGACCAAGGTCACCGTGTCCCCCCAGGCCAAGCGCGCAGCCAGCCCTGCGAACTGGCCCAGGGCGGGTGTCGGCCTGCTGGGCATGGTGCTGATCGGCTGGTTCGTGGGCAACGCCTTCCTGGCGCTGGCCTACTACCCGGAGTGGTTCAGTGTCGGTCTCCCAGTGGTCAACAAGATCATCCAGGCCCTGTTGGCCATGGTCTTCGGCATCGGTGGTTCGTTGCTGTTCTTCGCCAGCATGAACCTGTTCATCAACGGATTGCCGGGAAGGCTGTCCCAGTTCCTGATGCCCTACGCGTACGTGCTGCCGGGCTACTTCACCATCGGCCTGGTGCTGCTGTACCCGACGATCCAGACGGTGAACTACTCCTTCGCCAATGCCGACTCCACGGCCTACCAGGAGCCGTGGTTCGGCAACTTCCAGGCGGTGCTGAGCTCGGATGAGTTCCTGCGCACCATCTGGAACAACGTGCTCTGGCTGCTGCTGGTGCCCGCCTCGACCGTGGTGATCGGTCTGATCGTCGCGGTGTTGGCGGACCGGTTGTCGCCTCGGGGTGAGAAGCTGTCGAAGGCGCTGATCTTCCTGCCGATGGCCATCTCCTTCGTCGGCGCGGCCACCATCTGGCAGTTCATCTACGACTACCAGTCGGGGGAGAAGCAGATCGGCCTGCTCAACGCGATCGTCGCGACGCTGGGTGGCCAGCCGGAGCCGTGGATCCAGCATGAGGGTGGAGCCCTCAACAGCCTGCTGCTCATGGTGATCGTGGTGTGGTTGCAGGTCGGTTACGCGATGGTCCTGCTGTCCACGGCGATCAAGAACGTCCCGGAGGACACCCTGGAGGCGGCCCGCATCGACGGTGCCTCGGAGTTGAAGATCTTCTTCCAGATCGTCATCCCGCAGATGAAGGGCACCATGATCACGGTGTTCGTCACCGTGTTCATCATGGTGATGAAGATCTTCGACATCGTCTATGTGATGACCAACGGGAACTACAAGACCAACGTCATCGCGAACATGTTCTTCCAGGAGCTGTTCGTCAACCAGAACGCCGGCAAGGCATCGGCCATCGTGGTGCTGCTGTTGCTGGCCGTGATCCCGGTGCTGATCTACCAGGTGCGTCACTTCAAGCGTGAGGAGCAGGAACGATGAAGGCGGCCGAGACCCACAAGCGGAGCTGGGTGAGCATCATCGTCGTGACGTTGTTGTGCATCCTGTGGCTGCTGCCCACGATCGGTCTGCTCGTCACGAGTTTCAGGCCCATCGACGACATCAACTCCTCGGGGTGGTGGGAGGCGATCTTCAAGCCTGCCTTCACGCTGCAGAACTATGTCGGGGTGTTCGACAAGAGCAACATGGCGATGGCTTTCGTCAACGCCCTCGCGGTCGCGGTGCCGGCCACCATCATCCCGATCATGTTCGCGGCCTTCGCGGCATACTCGTTCACGTTCCTCGAGTTCAGGGGCAAGGACTTCCTGTTCATCACGATCGTCGCCGTGATGGTTGTGCCCCTGCAGGTGGCGCTGCAGCCCATGCTGGACCTCCTCGGCCCCCGTGGGTTGAACATCGCGGGTCAGTACGTCGCGGTGTGGCTGCTGCACACCGGGTTCGGCATGCCGCTCGCGATCTACACGCTGCGCAACTACATGACGACGCTGCCGCGTTCCATCATCGAGTCGGCGAAGATGGACGGGGCCACCCATTACCAGACCTTCTGGCGGTTGGTGTTCCCGATGTCCACTCCTGCCGTCGCAGGTTTCGCCATCCTGCAGTTCCTGTGGGTGTGGAACGACCTGCTCATCGCCCTGCTGTTCCTCAAGCCCGAGAACGAGACGGTCATCGTCTCGTTGAAGGGCATGCTGGGCACGCAGGGTCAGGGCTGGGAGTTGCTGACGGCGGGTGCCTTCATCTCGATGGCGTTGCCGCTGCTGGTCTTCATCGCCCTGCAACGGTTCTTCGTCCGGGGCATGACCGCCGGCGCGGTCAAGGGCTGAGACTGCGTGACGGGGCCGCTTCGGCGGCCCCGTTCCGCTGTCCCGGCCCCGGGTGTGCCCCCTGCCTCGAATAGCGTAGGCTTGCCTTACGTTGATCGAGCGAAAAGGTGTGGCATGAGCATCACCCCGAATGTTCGCCGCGATGCGGCTCCGGGTGTCAGAGCTGTCTCCCTGGCCGAACGCATGCTGTCAGGCGGCGCGTCGTGTTCGCTGACGGCATGGCGGCTGGACTCCTGTTACGACCTCGTGGCCCATGGGATGACCACGGACGGCGAGATCGTCGTCGCGCTGCGGCCCCCGTCGGAGTGCCCGTTGACGACGCTGCCAGCCGGGGTGGGCACGGAGGTGCGACTGGACCTGCTGCGGCACTCGCGGGACATCGTGTTGAACGTGGTGGCGAGTTCATGCCACCTGCTGGGGGTGATGACCCTCCTGGAGGAGCAGGCGGTGGCCCGGATGGTCGCCGGGGGCGAGTTCCCGGAGCGGATCGCGGAGTTGACCCGGCTGCCGGGTACCCGGGTGGGCAGGGTGGTCACCGATCGCATCCTGGTCCACGACCACAGCGGACTCACCCCGGTCCCGTGGCACGCGTTGGAGTCTGACCTGCCCGCGTTCCCCCGTGACGACTTCGCGGTCCACGACGTGGTCGTCTCCCTGGGCCAGTGTGTGCTGAAACGGTGGTGCTGCGGGGTCCGGTTGGGTCTGCTGCCGGGAGCAGCCGAGGTGCGTCCCTCCGGGGGCCAGGTCTGCCAGCACGTGCTGGACCGGGTGTTCTGCGTGGACGTGGACCGCTCCGGCGTGACCCTGATGCACATCGGGGCGGAGGAGACCGCGACGGTCTTCGTCGAGTTCGCCTCGTGCCCCACGAGCCTGCCTTCTCTCGAGCAGACGGTGGCTGACGTCGCCAACGCGGCCTGAAGAAGGTCCAGGGCATCCAGCCTGGGGTAGGCCGAAGGCAGGACCGCCCCTCCGGTCCCGAGCCGTCGCTTGTCCGATCATTCGTGACCACCCAGCTCCAGTGGTCCCGTCATGGGTGTGTCGCACAGACACGGCAGAGGCCGCAGTCCCCTTGCGGGGACTGCGGCCGGATCGTTGCTTCAGACGGTTGCCCGAATCGGGCCTGGGGTCAGCGGGCCTCGAAGGAGGTGCACGTGGCGTCGGCGACCTCGACGCCGGCGGCGGTGCACATCAGATCGGTGTTGTGGACACACTCGAGGCGCTGGCAGGCACCCACACGGCCGTCAGCGGTCGGCAGGCCGCCACGGGCGTCGAGGGTGATGAAGGTGGTGCAGGCGGACTTGCCGTCGAAGGTGACGGCGAAGGCGGTGCAGCCGCCGTTGTTGAAAGCGCAGTTGGTGGTGGCGCAGGACTTGAGAGCGGTGATGGTTGACATCGTCGGACCTTTCGTCTGGGGGCATCTGATGCATTTACGTTAAACCCGGAATCCACCCTGCGCAAGCAAGTAAAACCTGCCCTGACTAGGCATTTGTGTCGATCATGATGTGTTAAATTCCGTCAATTCAACGGTGCCCGTGTTGCGTAAATCGCGTACGCCCTCGTGGCGACGACGCACTGAGGCGAGCCTTCCTGGGGCGTGGCACACGTCATGCGGGCGGGCAGGAGGCGTGGGGGAGGAATGGTTCGCCGTCACATGCCGACGGGCAGACGTTCGTCGCCTGCGATTCCTGTTCGAGCTCGACCGACGCGAGGGGGAGGGATGTCCTCGTGCGTGACCGTGGCGGGGCCGGTGCGAGGGCGCGAGCGGCGATCGGTGCGGCAGGGTGGGGTCAGGCCAGGCCCAGGGCCTCCAGCATGGGGCGGAACTTCGCGGTGGTCTCGGCGAGTTCGGAGGCCGGGTCGGAGTCGGCGACGATCCCGGCACCCGCGTAGAGACGGATCTCATCCGGTTGGGCGGGGTTGATCCAGCCGCCCCGCAGCGCGATGGCCCACTCGCCGTCGCCGTCCGCGTCCACCCAGCCGACGGGGCCCGCGTACCGGCCCCGGTCCAGCGACTCCCACTCCGCGATGATCCGGCCCGCCTGGTGCGTCGGGGTGCCGCAGACCGCAGCCGATGGGTGCAACGCCGCGGCCAGCGCCAACGAGCTGACCTCCGGGTCGGAGACCCCCGTGATGTCGGTGGCGAGATGCATCACGTTCGGCAGGGTCAGCACCGACGGTGCCTCGGGGACGTTCATGGCCGCGCAATAGGGTTCCAGGGCCTCGGCCACCGAGGCGACGGCGAACTCGTGCTCCGAGATGTCCTTGCCGCTCGAGGTGAGCTGCGCGATCCGGGCGACGGGGTCGGTGTGGCCGGGGTCGATGGACACGGTTCCCGCCAGGACACGTGAGGTGACGAGTTGGTGCTGTCGTCGCACGAGGAGCTCCGGCGTGGCACCGACCAGGCCGTCGATGAAGTAGTTCCACACCATCGGGTAGCGCTCGACCAGCCGGGCCAGCACGTGGCGTGCATCCAGGGCGTCGGAGGCGCGGGCCTTGAGGGAGCGGGCCAGCACGACCTTCGACACCGAGCCCTCGCGGATCAGGTCCACCACGTCGGCCACGAGGCGCTGCCACTGCTCCTCGGGCAGGCCGTCCGGCACCAGCCGCAGCCCCTGTGGTGGGACGGCGGGCTCCGGGGGCTCCGGCAGCTCCAGGGAGGCCCGGCCCTCGCTGATACGGGTCAGCCACGTCTGTCCCGCGCGACGGCCGATGATGGTGTGAGGGATCACCAGGACGGATCGGGAGCGGGACTGTTCCGGGTCGAAGGCGAAGGAGCCGACGGCCAGGGGCCCGGTCCCGAAGCTGCCGGGCAGCTCGGAGTCGTGGTCGATGTGGGAGGCGGCCTCGGTCCACCAGACGTCGGCGGCCTCGGCGTAGTCGGTCTCGAAGCGGGCGACCTCCCCGGTGGTGACGATGCCCTCCCCGTTGCGGATGAAGGCGGTGGAGTGCTCCGCGTCGAGGAAACGCAGCAGATCTCCCGGGTCGTCGATGGCGACGGTGGTGGCGCGAAGCCGTTTCGCCGCAAAATCTGGGGTCACCTCCGGAACGATAGCCCAGCAGGCGGGGTCTGTTAAAAGTCGGCCCGGCTGCTCGCATGCTGAACTGCTCTGCGACCGCCGTCGGTGCCCTCGTGGTGGAGTGGAGCCGACAAGATCGCGACGCAGTGTCTCGACAATGTGCGTCAGGAGCGATTAACGACCCATTTCTGTTTCCTAAATCCGAAGCAAAACCCCTTGTCAAACCCCTTTTGCGGAGTGTCCGTGCTCAGGTCGCGAGAACCAATCCGAGCCCCTAGACTGGCCCTGAAGTGCGGGGTTCCCTGTCCCCAAGAATCAACCCAGGATGAGGAGTGTTGAATGCCGAAGGCGCATGCCGACGTCGTGATCGTCGGCGCCGGGCCAGGTGGCTCCGCCGCTGCGGCCAATCTGGCCAGACGGGGACTCGACGTACTGTTGCTGGAGAAGTCGAGATTCCCGCGGGAGAAGGTCTGTGGTGACGGCTTCACGCCACGCACCACCCGTGCCCTCGTGCGGCTCGGGGTCGACACCTCCGAGGAGGCGGGCTGGGTCCACAACCGGGGACTGCGCATCTACGGAGGACGCATCGAGCCCTTCGAGCTCGACTGGCCGAGCCTCACCGACTTCCCGCCCTACGGGCTGGTCCGCACCCGTGCGGACTTCGACGACATGCTCGCCCGCCATGCCGTCGGTTTCGGGGCCGAGCTGATCGAGGGGGCCTGGGTCACCGAGGGCATCGTCGACGACCGCTCCGGCCGCATCATCGGCGTGCGCACCAAGGACGGCCGCGAGTACCACGCCCCCGTCGTGATCGCAGCCGACGGCAACTCCTCCCGACTGTCGGTCTCGATGGGCCTGAACAAACGCGACGACCGCCCCATGGGAGTGGCCTACCGCGCCTACTACAACTCGCCGGCCCGCACGAACGACGACTACCTCGAGTCCTGGCTGGAGCTGTGGGACGGCAAACCCCGGGAGTCCACCCTCATGCCCGGCTACGGCTGGATCTTCGGCATGGGGGACGGAACCTGCAACGTCGGGCTGGGAGTGCTGAACACCTCCAAGTCGTTCCAGAAGACGGACTACCGCGAACTGATGAGGCGCTGGCTCGACAACACCCCCCAGGAGTGGGGGTTCCGTGAGGAGAACCGGGTCGGGAAGATCCAGGGTGCGGCGTTGCCGATGGCCTTCAACCGGCAGCCCGTCTACGGACGCGGCCTGCTCCTCGTCGGTGACGCCGGAGGCATGGTCAACCCCTTCAACGGTGAGGGCATCGCCTACGCGATGGAATCCGCTGAACTCGCCGCCGACGCCATCGCCGAGGCCAAGGCGCGAGGTTTCGGCACCGAATCGGCCGAACGGGCCCTCCACGGTTACCGCACCCAGCTCAAGGCCAGCCTCGGTGGGTACTACCGGCTGGGCACCATCTTCGTGAAGCTCATCGGTGACCCCCGGATCATGCACATCTGCACCACCTACGGGCTGCCACGCAAGACCCTCATGCGGTTCGTCATGAAACTGCTGGCGAACCTGACGGACCGCCATGACGGCGACGCCATGGACCGCATCATCAACGCACTGTGCAAGGTCGCGCCGTCCGCCTGACCGGGCGCGCCAGGAGTATAGGGAAGGACAACAGGCATGAACCTCTACATCCCCATCATCGGGATGGTGGTGCTGGCCACCGGATTCGTGGTGGTCTCCATGATCCTGAGCGTGCTCGTGGGCCCCGGCCGGTACAACCGTGCCAAGTACGACCAGTACGAGTGCGGCATCCAACCCACCCCCCAGCCCGTCGGGGGTGGCCGGTTCCCCGTCAAGTACTACGTGATCGCGATGCTCTTCATCATCTTCGACATCGAGATCGTGTTCCTTTACCCCTGGGCCATCACCTACCACCAGCTCGGGATCTTCGGCGTGGTCTCGATCCTGCTGTTCATCGTGACCGTGCTGGTGGCCTACTACTACGTCAAGCGCCGCGGCGGTCTCGACTGGGACTGAGAAGGAGTTTCACACATGGGTATCGAGGAGAAGCTGCCGAGTGGCATCCTGCTCACCAGCGTCGAGGCCATCTTCGGGTGGGTGCGGCAGGCGTCGTTCTGGCCCGTCACCATGGGCCTGGCCTGCTGCGCCATCGAGATGATGGCCTACGGCACCCCGCGTTACGACGCCGGGCGCTGGGGCCAGGAGGTCTTCCGCGCCTCACCGCGTCAGGCCGACCTCATGATCGTCTCCGGTCGGTTGTCCAACAAGATGGCACCCATCGTGCGGCAGGTCTACGACCAGATGCCGAACCCGAAGTGGGTGATCTCGATGGGTGCCTGCGCGTCGTCGGGCGGCATGTTCAACAACTACGCCATCGTCCAGGGTGTCGACCACGTCGTGCCGGTCGACATGTACGTGCCCGGTTGCCCGCCACGGCCCGACATGCTCATCGACGCGATGTTCAAACTCCGCAAGCAGGTGTTCAAGCACCCCATCGGGCCGAACGAGGCCGCCGCCATCGCCGCCCGTGAGGAGGCCGCGTTGGAGGCTCCCGCCACCCACGAGCTGAAGGGACTCATGCGATGACCGAGAACCCCGGTGAGCTGACCCCTCAGCAGTCCGGTGCCCCCGTCGCCCCGGTGTTCCAGACCAAGGCCGGGATGTGGAGCCGCGGCTCCGGCGACACCTCCGGGTACGGCGGCATCCAGCGTCAGGTCTCGATGCCCGGTCAGAGCGTGGGCCCCTTCGGGGAGCCCTTCGACGCCATCCACGCCCGGGCCACGGAACTGCTCCCCTTCCTCGCGGGGGAACTGGTGCTCCTCGACCGCGGTGAGTTCACCGTCTTCGTGCCCCGGGAGAAACTGCCGGAGACCGTCGCCGCCTTCCGTGACGACGCCCACCTGCGCTTCGAGATCTGTGTCTCCGTCAGCGGTGTCCACTACCCGGAGCTGGCAGGTGCCGAGCTCCACGTGGTGTACCACCTGCTGTCCATCACCCACAACCGACGCATCCGGTTGGAGGTGACCTGCCCCGAGGAGGACCCACACGTGCCCTCGGTCGTGGCCACCTACCCCATGGCGGACTGGCACGAGCGTGAGACCTGGGACATGTTCGGCATCCACTTCGACGGGCACCCGAACCTCACCCGCATCCTCATGCCCGACGACTGGGCCGGTCATCCCCAGCGCAAGGACTACCCCCTGGGCGGCATCGACATCCAGTACAAGGGCGCGACCGTGCCCGCCCCCGATCAGCGGAGGACGTACAACTGATGAGCAACGACATCTTCGGCCACGACGTGGAGGCCGACCGCGTCTACCTGGCACAGGGCGGCGACTGGGGACAGATCGCAGCCGAGCAGGCCGAGCGTGGTGACGAGGTCATCGTCGTCAACATGGGACCGCAGCATCCCTCGACCCACGGTGTGCTCCGGCTCATCCTGGAGATGGACGGTGAGACGGTCACCCACATCCGGCCCGGCATCGGGTTCCTGCACACCGGTATCGAGAAGAACATGGAGTTCAAGACGTGGACCCAGGGTGTGGCCTTCTGCACCCGCATGGACTACGTCGCCCCGCTGTTCAACGAGGCGGTCTACTGCCTGGCGGTGGAGAAGCTGCTCGGCATCACCGACGACATCCCGGAGCGGGCGAGCGTCATCCGGGTCCTGATGATGGAGCTCAACCGCATCGCCTCGCACCTGGTGGCGATGGGGACCGGTGGCATGGAGATCGGTGCGCTCACGGTGATGACCATCGCCTTCCGGGAGCGTGAGATGATCCTCGACTTCTTCGAGGCGATCTCCGGGACCCGGATGAACCACGCGTTCATCCGCCCCGGCGGGGTGGCCTGCGATCTTCCCGAGGGTGGCATCGACCAGCTCCGCGACGTGGTGAAGTGGTTGAGGAAGCACCTCCCCGAGTACGAGATCTTCTGCAACGAGAACCCCATCTTCAAGCTCCGCATGGAGGGGGTCGCGAAGATGGACCTCACGGCCTGCATGATGATGGGCGTCACCGGCCCGATCCTGCGCTCCACCGGCTACGACTGGGACCTGCGCAAGACCCAGCCCTACTGCGGCTACGAGACCTACGACTTCGAGTCCATCACCTGGGACACCGAGGATGCCTACGGGCGGTTCCGCATCCGTATCGCCGAGTGCTGGGAGTCGCTGAAGATCGTCGAACAGTGCATCGAGCGCCTGGAACGCACCCAGGGCCAGCCCGTGATGGTCGGTGACAAGAAGATCGCCTGGCCGGCGTCGCTGTCACTCGGTCCGGACGGACAGGGCAACAGCTTCGAGCACGTCAAGCACATCATGGGTGAGTCCATGGAGGCGCTGATCCATCACTTCAAGATCGTCACCGAGGGCTTCAAGGTGCCGGTCGGGCAGGTCTACCAGGCCATCGAGTCCCCGAAGGGTGAGCTGGGCTGCCACCTCGTCTCCGACGGTGGTACCCGTCCCTACCGGGCCCACTTCCGTGACCCGGGCTTCAACCATCTGCAGGCGGTGCCCCTGATGTGTGAGGGAGCCATGATTTCCGACGTCGTTGTGGCCGTGGCCAGCATCGACCCCGTTCTTGGAGGTGTTGATCGATGAGCGGTCACTTCACCCACGACTTCCCCGAGTCCGGTTCCGTCGACCACACGGACCAGTCCACCAACCTGGACGCCACCGCGGAGGCGGAACTGAGGGAGCTGGCCTCGCGCTACCCGCACCCACGTTCGGCCCTGCTGCCGATGCTGCACCTGGTGCAGTCCTACGACGGGCGGATCAGCCCGCGGGGCATCGAGCTGTGCGCCGAGATCCTCGAGATCACCACCGCCCAGGTCTCCGGTGTGGCCACCTTCTACACCATGTACAAGCGCAAGCCCGCCGGACACAACCACCTGGGGGTGTGCACCACCGCACTGTGCGCCGTGATGGGCGGCGACATCCTCCTGGAGCGGGCCAAGCGCAGGCTCGGCATCGACGAGGGTCAGACCACCCCGTGCGGGAAGGTCTCCCTGGAGCGTCTCGAGTGCAACGCCGCCTGTGACTACGCGCCGGTCGCGATGGTCAACTGGGAGTTCTTCGACGACATGACCCCCGAGAAGATGGACGAGCTGATCGACAAGCTGATGAACGGCGAGGAGGTGGTCTCGCCGCGTGGCGCGACCATCACGTCGTGGCGGGAGGCCGAACGGGTGCTCGCCGGTTTCCCGGACGGCCGCGCCGACGAGGGACCGTCCGCCGGACACGCCTCCTGCCTGGGGCGCACCATCGCCGAGGAGCGTGGCTGGAGCGCCCCCGACCCGGCGGCGCTCCCGACCCCGGAGCCGAAGGAGGAGACGAAGTGACCGACCTGCTCACTCCCGTGCTCAGTGAGCACTGGGGTCAGGACCGTTCCTGGAAGCTGGGCCGCTACGAGGCGAGCGGCGGCTACCGGGCGCTGCGCAAGGCCCTGCAGATGCCCCAGGGTGACCTCATCGACCTGGTCAAGGACGCAGGGCTGAGAGGTCGTGGCGGTGCGGGCTTCCCGACGGGCATGAAGTGGAGCTTCGTCCCGCAGGACAACCCCAACCCGAAGTACCTCGTGGTCAACGCGGACGAGTCGGAGCCGGGCACCTGCAAGGACATGCCCTTGATGATGGCCTCCCCCCACACCCTGGTGGAGGGGGTGCTGATCTCCGCCTACGCCATCGGTTCCCACCAGGCGTTCATCTACTGCCGCGGTGAGGTGCTCCACGTCATCCGACGGCTGCAGCAGGCCGTGAAGGAGGCCTACGAGGCCGGGTACGCGGGCAAGAACGTCATGCGCTCCGGCTACGACATCGACGTGATCGTCCACGCCGGGGCCGGGGCCTACATCTGCGGTGAGGAGACCGCGCTGCTCGACTCCCTGGAGGGCAGGCGTGGTCAGCCCCGGCTGCGCCCGCCGTTCCCCGCCGTCGCGGGTCTGTACGCCTCGCCGACGGTCATCAACAACGTCGAGTCGATCGCCTCGGTGCCCGCCATCGTCAACAACGGGGCCGCGTGGTTCCAGGCGATGGGCACGGAGAAGTCGAGGGGGATGACGCTGTACTCCCTGTCCGGTCACGTCGCCCGGCCAGGACAGTTCGAGGCGCCGATGGGCATCACGCTGCGGCAGCTGCTGGAGCTGAGCGGCGGCATGCGGGCGGGACACGAACTGAAGTTCTTCACCCCGGGAGGCTCCTCCACGCCGATCCTGACCGCCGAGCACCTCGACGTGCCGTTGGACTACGAGGGCATGGGTTCGGTCGGCACCATGCTCGGCACCAAGGCACTGCAGGTCTTCGACGAGACCACCTCGGTGGTGCGCACCACCCTGCGCTGGGTCGAGTTCTACAAGCACGAGTCGTGCGGCAAGTGCACGCCCTGCCGTGAGGGGTCGTGGTGGCTGGTGCAGCTGCTCATGAAGTTCGAGAAGGGCGTGGCCGAGCAGGGCGATGTCGACAAGCTGCTCGACATCTGTGACAACATCGGGGGTCGCTCCTTCTGCGCGCTGGCCGACGGTGCCGTCGCCTGTGTCACCAGCGCGGTCAGGCACTTCCGTGAGGAGTTCGAGCAGGGCTACCACACCCCGGCCTGGGAGTTGTTCCCGTACGAGAAGAGCGCGTTGTTCGCCACCGAAGGAGGTGCCCGATGACCCAGACCGCAGAGAACGCGGCCGCCGTCAGGCCTGACCTGGTCAACCTGACCATCGACGACGTGGCGGTGAGTGTGCCCAAGGGCACCCTCATCATCCGGGCCGCCGAGATGATCGGTACCGCCATCCCGCGATTCTGCGACCACCCGCTGCTGGACCCGGTCGGTGCCTGCCGTCAGTGCCTCGTCGACATCCCCGACGCCGGCAACGGGCGTGGCTTCCCCAAGCCCCAGGCCTCCTGCACCATGCCGGTGGCCGAGGGCATGGTGGTGCGGACCCAGAAGACCTCCCCGGTGGCGGAGAAGGCGCAGCGCGGCATGCTGGAGCTGCTGCTCATCAACCACCCGCTGGACTGCCCCATCTGCGACAAGGGTGGCGAGTGCCCACTGCAGAACCAGGCACTCAGCAACGGACCCGCGGAGTCCCGCTACGAAGGGGTCAAGCGCACCTACCCCAAGCCGGTCAACGTCTCCGCCCAGATCCTGCTCGACCGGGAACGGTGTGTGCTGTGCGCCCGCTGCACCCGGTTCTCCGAGCAGATCTCCGGTGACCCGTTCATCGCGCTGGTGGAACGTGGCGCCCTGCAGCAGGTGGGGACCTACGAACAGGACCCGTACGACTCCTACTTCTCCGGCAACGTGGTGCAGATCTGCCCGGTGGGTGCGCTCACCTCGGCCGCCTACCGGTTCCAGGCCCGCCCGTTCGACCTGAAGTCGACGGCCAGCAGCTGTGACCACTGCTCCGGGGGCTGCGCCATCCGCGTCGACCACCGGCACCACCAGGTCAAGCGCATCCAGGCGGGCGATGATCCCGAGGTCAACGAGGAATGGCTGTGTGACAAGGGGCGTTTCGCCTTCGTCTCCGGACGTGGTGACGACCGGCTCAGCCGGCCACTCGTGCGCCGTGACGGCAGGCTGGAGGTGGCGTCCTGGCCCGAGGCCATCGATGCGGCCGTGGCCGGGTTGAAGGCCGCCGGACAGGCCGTCGGGGTCCAGACCGGTGGCCGCCTGACGCTGGAGAACGCCTACGGCTACTCCCGGTTCGCGCGTACGGTGCTCGGCACCAACAGCATCGACTTCCGGGCCCGCGCGGCCAGTGATGAGGAGGCCCAGTTCCTGGCCTCCCGTGTGGCCGGACGGGGCATGGACGTGACCTATGGCGACCTGGAGCGCGCCAAGCACGTCGTGCTGGTCAGCTTCGAGCCGGAGGACGAGACCTCCGTGATGTTCCTGCGCCTCCGCAAGGGAGTGCGCAAGCGCGGCCTGAAGGTCACCACGCTCGCCCCGTTCGCCTCGCGGGGCACCGAGAAGATGGATGCGACCCTCATCCCTGTCGCCCCCGGCGGCGAGGCCGCTGCGCTGGCCGCCCTGGAGCTGGGGGAGGGCACGATCATCCTCGTCGGTGAGCGTGCCGCGGCCCAGCCGGGGCTGCTGAGCGCCGTCGCCGCGAAGGCCGATGCCTCCGGGGCGCGGCTGGCCTGGATCCCCCGCCGTGCCGGCGACATGGGGGCCCTCGAGACCGGGTGCCTGCCCGGGCTGCTGCCGGGAGGACGTCCCGTCGCCGATGCCGCGGCCCGGGTGGATGTCGCGGCGGCCTGGGGCGTGGAGGCGTTGCCGACCGAACCCGGCCTGACCGCCACGGAGCAGTTCGCCGCCGCCGCGGCGGGCAGCCTCAAGGCCTTGGTGCTGGCGGGGGTCGACCCGGTCGACATCCCCGGCACCGCCCGGGTGCTGGAGGCGCTGGCCAACACCTTCGTGGTGCAGATCTCGACCCGCAGCAACGCCGCCACCGAGTACGCCGACGTGGTGTTCCCCACCTGCCTGATCGAGGAGCAGGCTGGGCACTTCCTCAACTGGGAGCAGCGGATCAGGCCCGTGAGGCTGGTCAACGAGGGCACGAGGAACCCGATGACGGATCTCAGGATCCTGGCCGCCCTGTCCGATGCGATGGGTTCCGACCTCGGGTTCCGCACCACCGCCCAGGCATGGGCGGACCACGCCGAGCTCGGCACCTGGGACGGGGCCAGGATCCTCGATCCGGTCGTCCCGGACGCCGGGGTCACCCCGGGGCTCGTCGTCGCCTCCTGGCGGGAGGCCCTCGACGCGGCGATGGGCAACGACTTCGAGGTGGCGCTGCGCCAGACCGCACGGCCGGCCGTCGCCCGCCTGTCACGGACCACCGCGGATCGGCACGGGGTCTCCGGGATCTGCCGGGTGATCTCGGCGACCGGGGAGCAGTTGCTGCCGATCGAGATCACCGAGATGGTCGACGACGTGGTGTGGGTGCCCATGAACCCGGGTGAGCCGGGCCACCTGGACGTGACCCCCGGATCCCTGGTGACGGTGGCCGCCGTCACCCCTGACGAAGGAGATCAGGCATGAACGTGTTCTTCCAGGACCCCTGGTGGCTCATCCTCATCAAGGTGCTGGCCCTGTTCGTGATCCTCCTGCTCTGGACGATCTTCAACGTCTGGTACGAGCGTCGTCTCGTGGCCAAGATGCAGCACCGCCTCGGCCCCATCATGAACGGGCCGTTCGGTCTGGGGCAGGCCCTGGCCGACGGTGCGAAACTCATCGCCAAGGAGGACTTCCGGCCCACCCACACCGACAAGTGGGTGTTCAACCTGGCCCCGATCCTCACCGGCATGGCGGCCTTCACCACCTGGACGGTGCTGCCGTTCGGTGGTGAGGTGGAGATCTTCGGCCACACCACCAGGCTCCAGGTCACGGACCTGCCCGTGGCGGTGCTGTTCGTCATCGCCATCGCCTCCATCGGCATCTACGGCATCGTGCTGGCAGGGTGGGCGTCGAACTCCACCTACTCCTTCCTCGGGTCGATGCGGTCCTCGGCCCAGATGATCTCCTACGAGATCGCGATGGGCCTGTCGATCGTGGCCGTGTTCCTCATGACCGGGACGATGTCCACGCACGGCATCGTCGAGGCGCAGCGTGAGACGATCATCTTCCAGAACCCGTTCAACCACGCCCAGCAGGTCGACATCGGTCTGATGGGGTGGTACGCGCTGCTGCTGTTCCCGTCGTTCTTCATCTACGGGATCGCGATGGTGGGCGAGACGAACCGTGCCCCCTTCGACCTGCCCGAGTGTGAGTCCGAGCTGGTCTCCGGCTACCTCACCGAGTACTCCGGGTTCCGCTACGCGATGTTCTTCCTGGCGGAGTACATCAACATGGCGACGGTCTCGGCGGTGTGCGTGACCCTGTTCCTGGGCGGCTACCTGCCCTTCTGGCCACTCAACCTCGTCCCCGGCCTCGACAACCCGTGGCTCGGTCCGATCTGGTTCATCGTCAAGGTGCAGCTGGTGTTCTCGGTGTTCGTGTGGCTGCGTGGCACACTGCCCCGGTTCCGCTACGACCAGTTCATGGATCTCGGCTGGAAGCGACTCATCCCGATCTCCATCCTGTGGATCATGATGGTCGCCGTCGCGCCCCGGTACTCGCTCGGCCTGTCCGTGGCCCTGCTCGCGCTGCTCATCGCCTTCGCGCCGAGGAAGCAGGAGCCGCAGCGGGTGCCGCCCGTCAACCCCGACGAACCCTTCGACGCCTTCGCGGGCGGCTACCCCGTCCCGCCACGGCCGGGTCAGGTGCTGCCTGAACTCGCCGGTGTGGTCAAGGTCGAGGCACAGCCGTCCACCGTCAAAGCAGAGGAGAAGTGATGGGAATCTTCGACCCGTGGGCCGGATTCGGCATCACCTTCAAGACCATCTTCCGCAAGACCTTCACGCAGGGCTACCCCCGCAAGGGCAAGGAGAAGGTGACGCTGCCGCGTTTCCACGGCCGTCACCAGCTCAACCGCTGGCCCGACGGTCTGGAGAAGTGCGTCGGCTGCGAGCTGTGCGCCTGGGCCTGCCCCGCTGACGCCATCTACGTCGAGGGCGCGGACAACACCGAACAGGCGAGGTACTCCCCGGGGGAGCGGTTCGGACACGTGTACCAGATCAACTATCTGCGCTGCATCTTCTGCGGCATGTGCATCGAGGCCTGCCCGACCAGGGCGTTGACCATGACCAACGAGTTCAAGATCGCGGACACCGGCCGCGACAAGCTCATCTACGAGAAGCAGGACCTGCTGGCGCCGCTCGTCGCGGGGATGGAGCAGCCACCCCACCCGCGGCGGCTCGGTGACGACGAGCAGGCCTACTTCCTCGGGCTGCCGCCCACCGGGCAGCCCGACACCCGCACGGCACCGGCCAAAGGAGCGGCGAAATGATTGAACTGCCCGCACTGACGGGTGACCTGATCGCCTTCGTGGTGTGTGCACCACTGATGGTGCTGCTCGCCATCGGGATCGTGGTGGCCCGCAAGCCGGTCCACTCGGCCCTGTGCATGGCCGGGGTGATGATCGGACTGGCCGTCATCTACGCCGCGCAGGACGCGTCGTTCCTGTTCGTGGTGCAGATCATCGTCTACACCGGCGCGATCCTGATGCTGTTCCTGTTCGTCGTGATGCTGATCGGCGTCGACACCCGGGACTCGGTCCACGAGACCCTCAAGGGACACCGGGTGCTGTCGGTCCTGGGGGCGCTCGGGCTTGCCGGCCTGGTGTTCCTCGCCGTCGCGCAGACGGTCTTCGCCGATGACCCCGCCGGGGTCGCGGTGGCCAATGCGGAGCACGGCGGCAACATCCAGGGGGTCGCGGCGTTGCTGTTCACCCGCTACGTCATCCTGCTGGAGGCCACCTCGGCCCTGCTCATCACCGCCGCCGTCGGTGCGATGGTGCTGGCCCACGGTGAGAAGCTCCGCGAGGTCAGGCGGCAGCCGGAGCTCATGGCGGAGCGGGTCAGGCGTTACGCCACCGACGGGGTCCATCCCGGACCGGACCCGAACTCCGGTGTCTACGCCCGCACCAACGCGATCTCTGCCCCCGCCCTCCTGCCGGACGGCTCCATCGCGGAGAACTCCGTCAGCAAGGCGCTCGCCATGCGTGGGGCGGTCGTCGCGGTCGATGAGCTGCGCGATCCCACCGCAGGTGCGTTCGCCCGGATCGAAGCCGTCGCCCAGGACCTGGAAGGAGAGGTCAAGTGAGCACCCAGGCCTACCTGCTGCTGGCCGTCGCCCTGTTCGTGGTGGGGGCACTCGGGTTCCTGCTGCGCCGCAACGCCATCATCGCGTTCATGAGCGTGGAGCTGATGCTGAACGCCGCGAACCTCGCGTTCGTGACCTTCTCCCGCCACCACGGCGGACTCGACGGTCAGGTCGCGACCTTCTTCGTCATGGTGGTGGCGGCCGCTGAGGTCGTCGTCGGTCTCGCCATCATCGTCGCCATCTATCGGGCGCGCCGTTCGGCCTCGGTCGACGACGCCAACCTGCTGAAGTTCTAAGGGGTCAGCGTGACTTTCCTGGAAACTGTCTCTGCGGTTCCGGCCACCGGGCTGTTCGGCCTCGCGTGGCTGCTGATCGCGATCCCGCTGGCAGGCGCTGCCGTCCTGCTGCTCATCGGCAAGGCCTCGAACCCGTGGGGCCACTGGCTGGCCACCGCGGCGTCGCTGGCCTCCTTCGGCCTCGGGGTGCTGCTGTTCACCACGATGCTCTCGGCCGACGAGGCGCAGCGAGCGGTCAGCGTGCCGCTCTACGACTGGATCAGCACCGGCAGCTGGAACATCCACGTCGGCCTGCTGGTGGATCAGTTGTCGATCCTGTTCGTGCTGCTCATCACCGGGGTGGGGTCGCTGATCCACATCTACTCCATCGGGTACATGGAGCACGACGAGCGGCGCCGTCGGTTCTTCGCCTACCTCAACCTGTTCGTCGCCGCGATGCTGACGCTGGTGCTGGCCGACAACTACCTGGTGCTGTTCCTCGGCTGGGAAGGGGTGGGACTGGCCTCCTACCTGCTCATCTCGTTCTGGCAGCACAAGCCCTCGGCGGCCGCCGCCGGCCGCAAGGCCTTCGTCGTCAACCGGGTCGGTGACCTCGGCATCGCGATGGCGATCTTCACCATGTTGTCGCTGTTCGGTTCCGTCGCCTTCGCCGATGTGAACGCCGGCGTCTCCCAGCTCAGCGCCACCTCGGCGACGCTGCTCGGGTGCCTGCTGCTGCTCGGTGCCTGCGGCAAGTCGGCGCAGGTCCCGCTGCACACCTGGCTGCTGGACGCGATGGAGGGGCCGACCCCGGTGTCGGCACTCATCCACGCCGCGACGATGGTCACCGCCGGGGTGTATCTCATCGTGCGCAGCCACGCCATCTTCGCCGCGAGCCCGGCCGCGACGATGGCGGTCGCCGTCGTCGGCGTGGTGACCCTGCTGGCCGGTGCCTGGGTCGGGTCCGCCAAGGATGACATCAAGAAGGTGCTCGCCGGGTCCACCATGTCCCAGATCGGCTACATGATGCTGGCCGCGGGGCTGGGTCCCGCCGGTGCCGCGTTCGCGATCTTCCACCTCATCACCCACGGGTTCTTCAAGGCCAACATGTTCCTCGGTGCCGGTTCGGTGATGCACGGGATGCACGACGACGTCGACATGCGTCACTACGGTGCCCTGGCCTCGGGCATGCGCTGGACCTTCCTGACCTTCGCCATGGGCTATCTCGCGATCATCGGCTTCCCCTTCACCGCGGGCTTCTACTCCAAGGACCACATCATCGAGACCGCGTTCCACGAGAACGTGGTGCTCGGTGTGCTGGCGCTCATCGGTGCCGGGATCACCGCCTACTACATGACACGGTTGATGATGATGACCTTCTTCGGTCGTGCCCGGTGGGAGCAGGGGGTGCATCCGCACGAGTCCCCGGCCGTGATGACCGTGCCGCTGGTGATCCTCGCGATCCTGTCACTCGGTGCCGGTCTCGTGATGAACGGCTGGATCCAGGGGTGGCTGGCACCTGCCACCGGCTCGCACCCGCACGAGACCGGGCTGCTCAACTTCACCCCCGTCGGCCTGGCCGCGCTCGGGGTCGTCGCGGTGGGGGTCGCGATCGGTTGGTTCCTGCACAAGGACGACATCCCACGTGAGGCCCCGGCCACCCGCAACCCGCTGGTGCTGGTCTCCCGCAACGACCTGTACGGCGACCAGATGAACCAGTGGCTCGTCGTCGGACCGGTCTCCGGTGTCTCCCAGGTGCTCGCCCTCGCCGACCACGGCGTGGTCGACGGCGCGGCGCGAGGAGCCGGGGCGGCCTCGGTGGGCCTGGCCGGGTGGCTCCGCAGGACCCAGAACGGCCACTCCCGCTCCTACGGCGTGATCCTGGTGCTCGGCGTCGTCGTGATCGGCGTCATCGCTCTCGTCGGGCAGCTGGTCTGAGGAAGGAACTGACGTGATCAATTCGATTCCCCTCCTGAGCATCCTGGTGGTGCTCCCGCTCGTCGGTGCGCTGGTGCTGGCGTTCCTCAAGGGGCACACCGCGAAGCTGGTGGGCCTCGGGTTCGCGCTGGCCACCACCGTCCTCGGTGTCGTCGGCTTCGTGATCTCCCGCAGCGCGACCCTGACCGAGCAGGTGACGTGGATCCGTGCGATCGGTGCGCACTGGGCGCTGGACCTGGACCCGCTGGCCGCCGTCATGGTGCTGCTGACGGTCATCCTCACCCCGGTGGTGCTGCTGGCCGAGTGGAACGTCGGGGAGAAGGAGGGCGCCCGCTGGGGCACCGGGACCTTCTTCGCGCTGGCCCTGGCCCTCGAGGCGTTCTCGTTGGCGGTGTTCATGGCCAGCGACCTCCTGGTGTTCTACATCATGTTCGAGGCAACGCTGATCCCGATGTACTTCATGATCTCCGGGTGGGGCGGCGAGAACCGCGCCAAGGCGGCCGTGAAGTTCCTGCTGTTCTCGCTGGCCGGTGGTCTGGTGATGCTGTTCGGTGTCGCCGGGGTGTGGGCGCTCACGGCAGGCGCCGGGGAACCGAGCTTCCTCCTGACGGACCTGGCGAGGCTCGACCTGGACTCGGGGATCGGACGCTGGCTGTTCGTCGCCTTCTTCTTCGCCTTCGCGGTGAAGGCCCCGATGGCCGGGCTGCACACCTGGCTGCCCGACACCGCGGAGCAGGCCACCCCGGGAGCCTCGACGATGCTGGTCGGCATCCTCGACAAGATCGGCACCTTCGGGATGATCAAGATCTGCCTCATGGTCTTCCCCGAGGCCTCTGCCTGGGCGACGCCCGTGGTGCTGGTGTGGGCCATCGTGTCGATGATCTACGGCGCCCTGATGGCGCTGAGCAGCCCGGACCTGCTGCGCTTCGTCTCCTACACCTCCGTCAGCCACTTCGGGTTCATGGTCTTCGGGGTCTTCGCCCTGACCACCCAGTCGCTGTCCGGTTCCGTGTTCTACATGCTGAACCATGGTTTCTCCACCGCCGCGTTGTTCCTCGTCGTCGGGTTCCTCGTGGCCCGACGGGGGTCGGCCAACATCGACGCCTTCGGTGGGGTGCAGAAGACGGCTCCGGTGCTGGCCGGTGTGTTCTTGGCCTCTGGTCTGTCGGCGCTGGCGCTTCCCGGCATGTCCAGTTTCGTCTCCGAGTTCCTGGTGATGGCCGGTGCCTGGCAGCGGTACCCGATCCACACCGCCGTCATCACGATCGGCATGGTGCTGGCCGCTGCCTATGTGTTGACCGTGTACAAGAAGACGATGACCGGGCCGGTCACCGACCAGGTGTCGGAGAAGGTGAGTCAGGATCTCGACGGGCGGGAACGCCTGGTCGTGGTGCCGCTGCTGGCCCTGCTGCTCATCCTCGGTTTCTTCCCGAAGCCGGTGCTCGACGTCGCCGATGATGCCGCCGGCATCGTCATGACTTCGCTCGGTGTCACCGATCCCGCCCCCGCCATCCAGGAGAACTGATGAGTCTGCTCGAGATCACCCTTCCGGCTCTGGAATGGATGCTGGAGGCGCCCCTGATCGCCTTGATCGTCGGAGCGACGCTGGGCGTGGCCGTCGAAGCGGTCGTGCCGAGGCATGCCCGCCATGTCACGCAGGTCCTCCTGGCGCTGGTCAGCATCGTGACGGCGCTGGGTCTGACGATCCACAACTGGAGTCAGAACTCCGTCGAGTTGGTGGCCCAGGGTACGTTCGCGATGGACGGTCCGGCCTACTTCTTCTGGACGCTGCTGCTGATCGTCGGGCTCGGTGGAGTGGCGCTCTTCGCGGAGCGCGCCGTCGCCGGGGGAGTGTCCGCCTTCGCGGCCTCGGCGGCGACCGTCCCGGGTTCACCCCTGGAGCGGGAGGCCGAGGCCCAGAAGCGCGAACACACCGAGGTCTTCCCGCTGCTGCTGTTCTCGCTGTTCGGCATGCTGATGTTCGCTGCTGCGAACGACCTGCTGACCCTGTTCGTCGCGCTCGAGGTGTTCTCGCTGCCGCTGTACCTGCTCTCCGGCATGGCACGTCGCCGTCGCTGGATCAGCCAGGAGGCCGCGCTGAAGTACTTCCTGCTCGGTGCGTTCAGCTCCGCCTTCTTCCTGTTCGGTGTGGCGCTGCTGTACGGCTACGCCGGGTCGTTCACCTACCGCTCCATCGCCGAGGCCGTCGGGATGGGGACCGCGCCGTGGTCGCTGCTGCTGGCAGGTCTGGTGATGCTGGCGGTGGGTCTGCTGTTCAAGGTGGGCGCGGTGCCGTTCCACACGTGGACCCCGGACGTCTACACGGGTGCGCCGACCCCGGTCACCGGGTTCATGGCGATCGCGACGAAGACCGCGGCCGTGGCTGCGCTGCTGCGGGTGTTCTACGTGGCACTCGGCGGTGCCCGCTGGGACTGGCAGCCGATCTTCGCCACCATCGCGGTCGCGACGATGGCGGTCGGTGCGTTCATCGGCCTGGTTCAGGAGGACATCAAGCGTCTGCTGGCCTACTCGTCGATCGCGCACGCCGGGTTCATCCTGGCCGGTGTGGTCGCGGTGCAGGTTCCCGGCGAGGGTGTCGCGGTGGCGTCGATGCCTGCCATCGGCTTCTACCTGCTGGCCTACGGTTTGGCGACCCTGGGGGCGTTCGCGATCATCACGATGGTCCGGCGTGCCGGTGGTGAGGCCAACTCGCTCGCTGCCTGGCAGGGGATCGGGCGGAGCAGGCCGGTCGTGGCTGCGGCGATGACGTTGTTCATGCTGAGCTTCGCCGGTATCCCGTTGACGGCTGGTTTCGTCGGCAAGCTGCTGGTGTTCTCCGCTGCGTGGACCGGTGGCTACGGGTGGCTGGTCTTCCTCGCGATCCTCGCCAGCCTGGTGACGGCGTTCTTCTACCTCAAGGTCGTCGTGGCCATATGGTTCAAGGAGCCCGCCCACGGTGAGCAGGGCGAGGTCGCCGATCCGTCCGGATGGACGTGGGGTGTCGTGATCGCGGCTGCTGTGGCCACGGTTTTCCTCGGACTGGTTCCGGGTGGCATCCTTGATCTCGCGGCTTCCGCCGCGCAGTTCATTCGCTGACGGGAGTCGTCTTGGCTGAGTTCGAAGCCCTTTCCGCTCGCTTCGAGGAGGAGTTGCGGCGTGTGGCCGTCGCTGATTCCCCGTTCGTGACGGAAACCGCAACGCACCTCATCGCGGCTGGTGGGAAGCGGTTTCGACCGATGCTGGTGTTCCTGGCCTCCCGGTTCGGGGGCGAGGCCGATGAGGAGCGGCTGCTGAAGGCCGCGATGGTGATGGAGCTCACCCATGTGGCGAGCCTCTACCACGACGACGTCATGGACGAGGCCGAGGTGCGCCGTGCGGCACCGTCGGCCAACTCCCGCTGGGGCAACTCGATTGCGATCCTGGCCGGGGACTACCTGTTCGCGAAGGCGTCGATCCTGGTGGCCGACCTCGGCACCGAGTACGTGCGGTTGCAGGCCGAGACCTTCACCCGGCTGGTGCAGGGACAGATCAACGAGACTCGCGGCCCGGCCGACGGGGAGGACCGGCTGGAGCACCACGTCCAGGTGCTGGCCGACAAGACCGGTTCGTTGATCGCCGCCTCAGCCCTGTTCGGGGCGATGGTGGCGGGGGCACCGGTCGACGCCCAGCAGGCGCTGGCCGCCTATGGTGAGGAGGTGGGGCTGGTGTTCCAGCTGAGTGACGACATCATCGACATCACCTCCGATGTCACGGGCAAGACCCCGGGGACCGATCTCCGTGAGGGGGTCCCGACCCTGCCGACGCTGCTGCTGGCGGCCTCTGATGATCCCCAGGATGCGGAGCTGAAGCAGCTGTTGGCCGGGGACCTGTCCAGCGACGAGGCCTTGGCCGCGGCAGTCGCCGCGCTTCGCAGCCACCGGGTCATCGAGGAGGCGAGGGCGGAGGTCCGTCGTCGTGCGGAACTGGCGAAGGCCCACCTGGCCCCACTGCCCGAGGGTGAGGCCAAGGAGCTGCTGATCAAGGTCTGCGACGACCTGGTCACCCGCTCGGCGTGAGTCTCAGCCCAACTGGAGCAGATCGGTGACGGTGACGAAACGGTAGCCGTTCGACCTCAGACGTTCGATGATCTGCGGAATGGCCTGCTGGGTCCTGGTCCGTCCGTCCCAGGGGTGGAGCAGGATGATGGAGCCCGGCCGGGTGGCGGATACCGTTTCCTCGACGATCTCCTCGGTGGTCTGTTCGACCTTCGCGGAGTAGTCCTCCGCCGCGACGTCCCACATCACGGTGTGGCGATGGTGAGCTGCCAGCCAGGCAGGGAACACGACCAGTTTGCTGCCGTAGGGTGGCCGGACCGTGATCTCGTCATCCCAGCCAGCGTCGCGCAGGCAGGCATCGGTGGGCTCGATCTCGGCGGCGACATCGTGGGGCAGCACCCCGATCATGCGACGGTGGTGCCAGGTGTGGTTGCCCACCTCGTGGCCCTGTGTGATGATCCGTCGGGTGGCATCGGGGTTCTCGGCACAGCCCTCGCCCGTGAGGTAGAACGTCGCCCGGACTCCAGCGGCCTCCAGTGAGGTCAGGATGGCATCGGTGTCAGCGCTGGTGGGACCGTCGTCGAAGGTCAGCGCCACGACCTTCTCGCCGGTGGTCACCCGCTGGGTGAGAGTGCCGAAGAGTTGGAAGCTCCGGGACTTCACGACCTTGTGCCCGATTCCCAGCACCAGCAGGAAGGCCACCACGGTGGCCAGGGTCACGAGGATGCGTCTGCGTCGGTTCGGCATGGGGTCACATCAGCAGTTCGACGGCTCCGCCGTTCCAGCGCAGGCGGGAGGTCTCGTCGACCTTGAACGAACCGACGCGGACGTCGCCGCTGGGCAGGGCCTGCACGAACTGGTAGCGGAGCTGCACGGCACCGTGGCGCAGCGCCTGCACGAAGCCCGGGTGGCGACCTGTGCTCTGGAGAGCGGCGAAGGCATCGGCCAGACGCGTATCACGACCGCTGAGGAGGATCTCCGTGAGGTAGGCGAAGCTGCCCTGCTGGGAATCGCCGTAGGAGTCGAAGTGGTAGTCCTCGCCGCCCTTGGTCTCCTGGAAGATCACCACGTTGTGCGGGTGTCGCGGACCGTCCTCCGAGACGGGCGGGACGTCCGGACCCCCGATGGCCACCTGGGTGAAATGGCCGGGGGATGAGGGCCGGTAGTGTTCCAGCTCGGTGGGGGCCATCCCGACGACCACCCGGTATCCCTGGTCCTCCAGGACGAGCTGACCGCCACGGTCCGCCATCCACTGCGTCCCGCGCTCCAGGGCGAGTTCCGCCTCCTGGGCCTCGATGAGCCGCTGCAGGTGCTCAGTGATGTCGGCACGCTCGGTGTCGCTGATGTCAGTGCGCTGCAGGGCCTGTTGCAGAGCCGCGATGTGTGTGCTGTAGTCCATGGGGGGTTCCTCCACTCGGGGCGACTGCGGACGTGTTCCCACCACCTTATGTCAAGCAGTTCCAGCCACCACAGCCCGGGTGCTGCAGGTTGGGCGTCGGGCTCCGAGCCATCAGGGGGTGCGGGGTCTCCTGGGATGTTCGGATGAGGAGTCGTCGGCTTCGGACGGGCGGCGGGTGTATCCCAGGCGTCTGGCCCGAAGCCATACCCGGAGCACACCAGCGGCACCAGCGACAAGGGCTGCACAGACGAGTCCAAAGGCTCCGGCGGCCACGGCCGAACCCGTTGCGAGTGCCAGCCACAGCAGCACGACCAGCGCACCGAGGGTGCAGCAGGCCCCCACCAGAAGGAATCTCCTGCTGGGAGGTGATTTGCTGAGTCGTTTCTGGGCGATACGGTCGAGCTCGGTGACGTTGATGACCGGTGGCTGGTCAGCATGCAGTAGTTTTGCCAGCCATCGTGTGGATGCGGCTTCCGTCGCGGTGTATCCGCCGAGGGCTGGACCCCTGGTGCACTCCAGCCAGTCCTCGAACCTTGCAGAGAAACGGGCGCCGGGCAGGGTCAGCGAAGGCACCCACTGGGAGCCGTCGAACTCCAACAGAATGCGGCCGATCCGTGTGTCCGCGACATACCGGGGCCACAGATCGACTCCATCGCGCCACGGCAGCTGTTGAAAGGGCGTCCCTTGCCGTGCCAATTCCTCCTGGAGCTGACGCAGTTTTCGCGAGGACCGTTTCAGTTTTGGGTTCGAAGATTCCATCGCTCCGCCTTGCCAGGCCGTCACTTCACGATCAGGCCCGAGTCGGTGACTTGACTCCCCATCCGTCAGGGACGGGTCCGGTGGGTGGTGGCGCGGGGGGACGAGGTGCCCCTGCCGAGGGTGGCACGGCCAGGCCCGAGTCAGTGACCCCCCACCCGGGTGGAACTGGTGCCGAAGGTGCTGCTGGGGCAGGGGCGACGTCTGGAACGCCTCGGCTGAAGAGGCTCTGGACGCCACTCTTCGCAGCGCTGACCCCCTTGCCGATGATCATGCCAGCTCCGGTTGCAACTCCACCGGTACCAGCGCCGACAACGGTGTTGGTGGCAGCGTTCTTCCAATAGGCGGAGCCGCTCAGCCCATCTCGCCAACCTGTGTAGAGGGCTTCGGTGAAACCGCCGACGGCACCGGTGCCCGTCCCGAAGGCGAGTTTCCCCATGAGCGAAAGACCACCACCGGGAACGATCGCTCCGAAGGCGGCGCCGATCCCGACTTGCACCAGGTCTGGCGGTTGCCCTGGGTTCTGAAGTCCTTGGCTGATCATGCTGGTGCCAGCTCCCATGAGGGCTCCGCCGATGATGGTGCCCGCGCCTGGGAAGAGTACGGCAACGCCAGCCCCGATCACGAACAGCGTCGCACCCCCGACGGCGGTTCCGTTGCGTTCCCAGAAACCCGCGGTGTGGTTGCGGTGGGTGTACTCGGCCAGTTCTTGATCTGTGACCGGGCGTAGGCCTTGGGGATCTTGGGCTTGAAGGGGGTTGTTGTTGGCGTAGTGGTAGGGGTTGCCTGCCGTGGGGGAGCCGGTGACGGGGTCAAGAGGGTCGGGTGTGAGGAAGGTGCGTGTGTCGGGCTGGAACACGCGGTGATGGAGCCACTCCAGGCCTGAGATGTGGAGGCCACCATCGGAAGTGATGCTGACACCATCGACGCTCGTGGTGGGAGCAGCGTCCCAACCGGTGGCAGTGTCAAGACGGCCAGTGCGCCAGCTGCTTGGTGACCATTGTGGGCCGATGCTCGTGCCGACAGAGGTGATGGTGATGGTGCGATCGTCGATCTGAAGAGGCTGACCAGAGGAGGTGTTCCAGTAGAGATCGGCGTCGTTGACGCGGGCGAGCTCGCCCAGGGCGTTGACGTGGAGGCTGGTGGCTCCGTGTGGGCCATTGATGTGGGTGAGCCAACCGAGGGCGGACCAAGTGTATTCGATCTGCCCGTGGGGTCCGTGTTCGCTGATGCGTTTCCCGGCCCGGTTGTAGTCGTAATGCGTCGTACCGGAGGGACTGTGTCGTTCCAGCAACTGACCGGCGGCGTCGTGGACGTAGCGGGTGACCGCGTCACCGTCGTGTTCCTCGACGAGACGGCCAGCATCATCGTAGATCCAGGACAGGTTCGTGGTGGGGGTGCGGGCCTCGACCAGTTGGCCGGCCGGGTCGTGCCGGTACCGGGTGGTCCGTCCATCGCGGGTGATCGCTGTGATCCTGCCGTCTTCGTCCCGCTCGATCACTGTGACGTGGGTTCCGTTGCTGGTCTCACTGCGGTGGCGACTCACCTGGCCACCGACGTAGTCCCAGGTGTGGCGACCGGTGGGGGTATGGGCCTCAGTGATCTGCCCAGCCGGGTTGAAGGTCTGCGCGACGCTACCGGCGGGGGTGTCGATGCGGGTGCACAGCCCAAGCGGGTTGTAGTGGTACCGGGTGACATCGCCGTTGGGTGCGGTGACTGCAACACACCGGCCGAGCAGGTCGTAGCCGAACTTGGTGGTGGCCTGGTCACGAGTCTGCTCAACCAATCGTCCAGAGGGATCCCACCGCAACCGATGGGTCACCGGCTCGTCAGGGTCGGTGACATCATCGACGGTCAGGAGCCCGGCTCGGTAGTCATGCCGGTGAGTGGCGGCAATGGTGCCATTGGCGATGATCTGGTGGATGTTCCCCGCACCATCGAAGCTCCATTCGAGGTGTTCCCCGGTGGCGCGTTCATGACCGATGAGTCTTCCGGCGGGATCGTAACGGTATTTCTTGACCCTGCCGAGGGGATCGGTTTCGGTGGTGTTGAGGTTGAGATGATTGAAGGTCCGGTGTGTGACGTTGCCGAGGGGGTCGGTGATCGTGGTGGCCCGGCCCCCGCGGTCGTAGTCATAGCGGGTGACCCGGCCAAGGGCGTCGACCGCTTCGATGAGCTGCCCAGCGGCGTCGTAGTGGAAGCGGCGTTTGCCGAGGAATCGGCTCCAGGTCGCGATGACCCTCCCGGCCAGGTCGTATTGCCATGTTGAGCGGCCATGAACTGGATGTTCCGCTGTTGTGATCCTGCCACAGGAGTCATGGCTGTAACGGATCTCGCCCCCCGCCGGATCGATCTCGGCGATCAGGTGGTTGTCCGCATCGGTGATGAAGGTCGTGGTGTTCCCCACAGCATCAGTGACTCCAGTGAGCTTGCCCGTGACCGGGTCATAGCTGTAGGTGGTGACCGAGCCGTCAGGATGTTTGATCTGCAGGACCCGCCCAGCCAAGTCCCGGGTCAGGGTGGTGACTCCGCCGTCAGGGCTGGTGTATTCGATGGGTCGGCCGCAGGCGTCATACTTGGTGTGGTGGGTGCCGCCTTCTTCTCCACGGGTGAAGGCAATGACTCGTCCGATCCGGTCGGTGACCTGGACACTCTTGGGAGGATCGGGGATTTCGGGGTACTGCCAGGTTTCCAGGTGATCCTTGGAGTATCCGGTGGTCCAGGATCTGCCGGTCGGGTCAGTCTGCCGGGTGAGTTGTCCCATGACGTCGTGGGTGTATTCCCACCGGGCCCCGTCGGGATCGGTGACAGCGACCAGCCGCGACAACGCATCGTGGGTGTATTCCCAACGCCTGCCATCCGGCAACACCGTCGCAGCCAGATGACCCAGATCATCATGGAACGACTGGGTGGTTCGATCCAGGGGGTCGGTGACAGTAGCGACCTCACCGGCGGTGTCGTGGGTGATCTCGGTACGCGCCCCGAGTGGGTCGATGGTGGCGGTCAACCGTCCGGCCGGGGTGTGTTCGAATCCCCACCGGCCTCCGTCC
>NZ_RQZG01000015.1 GCF_003859805.1 Arachnia propionica | reverse complement strand
CCGCAGTCCGCACCGTCTCCACATTCATCTTCGACGACTTCACCGGAAACGCCTCCGGCAACACCAACCCATCCCCCGACAGCGGCTGCTCAGACATCTGCGGACCCTCCTGGAGCAGGAACAAGATCTCCGCACCCTAACCCGGTCCCTCAGCCGGGCACAGCATCTCAATCCAGCGATGACAAAAAGGATGACGACGGAGGGGTGGGTCCGGGCAGATGGGTGGGGAGCTGTCTGCCCGGTGGATCAGGGACATGCGAAGCGCCGATCGGTGACGCAGGGGTCAGCGCCCGTAGGATGGTCGTGTGGATTGGTTCTTCTGGTTGATCGTCGCCCTCGTCGGCGCCTCCCTCATCGTCGCCTCCGTCATCATCGCCAAGGGCAACAGGCAGTTGCCCCCGCCCGAGGAGCCGGAGGCCCTCAAGGCGCCGGAAGCGGTGGAGGAGATGCTGGAGCCGGGACCACCGGAGGAGGTGGTTGAACCTGAGCCCGAGGTGGCGCCGGAGCCCCGGCTCGATCAGCCCGAGGCCCCGCGTTCCCGGTTCGCCCGGCTCAGGCGACGCCTCGCCACCAGCAACAACGCCCTGGCCCGGGCGCTCGGTGACCTGCTGAGCCGCGATCGCATCGACCAGGAGACCTGGGACGACTTCGAGGCCACCCTCATCTCCTCCGACCTGGGGGTCGGACCCACCACGGAGCTGACCGAGGCCCTGCGCAAGGAGCTCAGCATCGACGGGGTCACTGATTCCGGCAAGGCCCGGGAGGTGCTGAGGACCGAGCTGCTTCGGCTCGTCGATCCGAGCATGGACCGCTCTCTCAACCTGACGGCGGCCGAGGGCGACCCGGCCGTGGTCATGGTCGTCGGCGTCAACGGCACGGGCAAGACCACGACGGTGGGCAAGCTGGCCCGGGTGCTGGTCGCCGAGGACAAGACCGTGCTGCTGGGGGCGGCGGACACGTTCCGTGCCGCAGCCGCAGAGCAACTGGCCACCTGGGGGGAGCGTGTCGGTGTGGCGACGGTGCGAGGTGAGGAGGGGGCCGACCCGGCCTCCGTGGCCTTCGATGCCGTCGCCCGTGGCAAGGAGGACGGTGTCGACGTGGTGCTGGTGGACACCGCCGGTCGACTCCACACCAAGGTGGGGCTCATGGACGAGCTGGGCAAGGTCAAGCGTGTCATCGAGAAGAAGGCACCCGTGGGGGAGGTTCTCCTGGTGCTGGATGCCACCACCGGGCAGAACGGCATGACCCAGGCCCGGATCTTCGCCGAGGTGGTGGATGTCACCGGCATCGTGCTGACCAAGCTCGACGGCTCGGCCAAGGGAGGCATCGTGATCCAGGTGCAGCGTGAGCTGGGGGTCCCGGTCAAGCTCATCGGTCTCGGCGAGGGCGTCGACGACCTGGCGCCCTTCGACCCCGAGGGCTTCGTGGCCGGGATCCTGGGGGAGTGAGGCCGAGGCCTCAGGACTGAGCGTGCAACAGGGGTGGCCACGAACCTGAGGGTTCGTGGCCACCCCTGTGTTCGGTCTGGGTCAGCCCCGGGACCTGGGGGTCATCAGCGCCGGGTCGACGAGCCCGAGCTGGATGGCCCGCACCAGGATCTGGGTGCGTGACTTCAGGCCGAGCTTGTCGCCGATGTGGGACAGGTACTGCTTCACCGACCCCTCGGAGATGAACATCTTCGTTGCAATCTGGGCGTTGGTCATCCCCTGCCCCAGCCACAGCAGCAACTCCTTCTCGCGTGGCGCCAGGGAATCCGTCAGGTCCTGATCCGCCGGGCCACGACGGTGCCCCGCGATGAGGTCACTGACCAACTCACGACGTACTCCGGGGGCCAACGGCATCTCCCCGGCCAGGGCCTGCTGGATGCCGGTCAGGAGCGCAGGCCCCCCGCAGTCCTTCATGAGGTAGCCGGCAGCCCCGGCCCGCAGTGCCGAGACGATGTACTCCTGGGTGCCGAAGGTGGTCAACGCGACGATGCAGGCGTCCTTGTGCTTGCCACTGATCTCGCGGATGGCATCCACGCCGGACATCTCCGGCATCTGGAGATCCATCAGCACCACGTCGGGCAGGGTCTGGTCGTAGGCGTCCACGGCTTCCCGGCCGTTGCGGGCCTCCGCAACCACGACGTGGTCCTCGTGACGGGACAGGAACATGCGGTAGGCCTCACGGACCATCGGGTCGTCGTCCACGACCAGGACGCGGCAAGCTTCACTCATGGCGAGTATTTTAAACGAGGTTGTCGTCCTGAATGTCACTGATGAACTACGTGTCTGCACGTGTAGTATGACGATCGTCTCGAATCCATCCCTAGTTTCTCCTTAGGAGAAGTCTCATGAAGATCCGAATCGCGGCTGCCGCACTGGCCATGGCAGCGGGCCTTTCCGTCGCCGCTGTTCCCTCGGCTGCCGCCGCCGAGGTCGAGGCCACTCCGACGGTCACCACGGCGTCTCAGGCGACGCCGCAGGGCTTCTTCTGCCTGTTCCGCATCCCGAGGCTGTGCTACTACTACCGGTGACCGAGTCGGGGGGACAACTGAGGGGTTGGGGGAACTCTCGTGAAGGAGAAGGTCGCGTTCGGGCCACGCCGTTCCGTTGACCGCTGGGTGGCGATCGGGCGGCCCCTGCTGGTGGTGCTGCTCACAGCGCTCTACGTGCTGGGCTTCATCGACTGGTGGGGGTACGCCGATCGTCCCGTGATCTACCTACTGGCGCAGCTGACGGAGCTTGCGGCCTGCGTGGTGCTGCTGTGGCGCCCCCTGCGCGGTGCCCTGCTGGCCGTCATCCCGGCCATGATGACCCTGGTCCTGGGCTTCATGGATGCCGACGGTCTGCTCTCCTGGCTGCTGCCGGCAGTTTTCGCCGCCGTCGGGAGCGTGAGGCAGGTCATCGTTGTTGAGGCCTTGATAATCGTTTACGCAGTGGCGCGTGGTCTAGTAACTGAAGAGGGGTGGGACTTCTTTTCGGCCTACCTCATTTTCGGTGCGGCAGGTGCCATTCTGGGCTATGTCGTAAGGCTATTAACTAATAGCCTGAGGCGTGGTGAAGTGCAGGTTTCCGTGCTGAGCCAGGATGCCGCGGCCATTCGTGGGGCCGAGCGGATCCGGCTGGCCGGGGAGCTCCGGGTGCTGGTGAGCGACCGGCTGGCCCAGTCCGGACGGATGCTGGAGGGGGCCGTGGAACAGGAGGGGGCTCCTCAGCTTCGCTCGCGCCTGGAGGGCATCCGGGTGAACTGCCTGGATGCGGTCACCCGGGTGCGGGCGCTGGTGGGGATGCTGCGCGAGGACCAGGTGGCCGAGGGCAGCGACGAGGCCATGGCGGCCCCCGTCGCCTCCCAGGTGCTGGGGAGCCTGGCGAAGAAGCTGCGCACCCAGGGCATCAGGGTGAGCCTCGACGTGTCCGTGGAGGTGGACTCCCGAAACCTCGTGACCCAGCTCACCATCGCCCGGGCGGCCGAGCAGATCTCCGCCGCCGCGGCCGGGCTCCACCCGCACGAGGTGGCCATCCGCCTCACCTGCCCGCCGGGGAGGACCCGGCTCCACGTCACGGTCACCGACCCGCTGGAGCCCCGGATCGACGAGGAGAAGAGCCTGGTGCGCATCGTCCAGCGGGTGGAGGCCCTCGGAGGCTGCCTGAGTGTGGACCGCGGGGAGACGGTCTGGTCGCTGATGCTGGAGCTGCCGGACCAGCCCACCCCGGCGCCACTGGCGGTGGACGGCAAGGGCAGCCCCAGGCGGCGCTGGAGGCGATACGTGGAGCCCGGGGTGGTCTCCCTGGTCACCATGGCGGTCTTCTTCCACAGCATCTGGCTCCGCCCGACCTCGTGGGAACAGATCTGGGAGCCCATCGCCTACCTGGCGGTGCTGGTGCTCTACTGGTACCCGCCGGTCGGGGTGGTTCCGGCCCTGCTGGCCTTCGGTGGCCTGTTCTTCGCCGCCGACCCGCACCTGCTGCCCCTGGTGCTGGTGGTGCTCATGGGCACCTGGCAGGCGGTGCGTGCGCCGAGGCGGTGGAAGCGGGTCGGCATGAGTGTCGTGGGCTGCGCCGCCGTCGTGCTGCTGAGCGTGGGCATGGCACTGCGGAGTTTGGAGGCGATGGTCGCGATTGGAATTCTGAGCTTCGGGATGCTCGGCTTCGCGGCCCTCGGACACTTCCTGGCGCTGCGTGATGCGCAGCAGGCCAAGGCGGACGAGCTGCTGCAGGCCGCCCAACAGGCCCGCGTCGAGGAACGCAACCTGCTGGCCCGGGAACTGCACGACGTGCTGGCCCACCACCTCTCGGTGATCCTGCTGCAGTGCATGGCCTACGGCGAGAGCGAGGAACCCGCAGAGCTGATGGAGGCCCTGAGCCGCATCGAGAAGTCCATCACCAGTGCCGAACAGGAACTGGTGCTGCTGACCAACGTGATGTCGGAGGACGAGGTGGCGGACGCCCCGGCCCTGGTGCGGCCCACCTCCGTCAGCTGTCAGCTGGAACGCAACCTGCTGGACGCCGGGTTCCGGCCGCAGATGCACATCGCCGCTGCCTGCGACGACCTGCCACCCATCACCCAGCGCACCCTCACCCGCGTGATGCAGGAGGGGGCCACCAACATCATGCGCTACGCCCGGCGGGGCAGCACCTGCTCCTTCGACCTGCAGGTGACCCCCGCCATGGTCACCCTCGAGGTCAGCAGTCTGATGCCGAACCAACAGCGCAGATCGCAGCTGTCACTGGGCTACGGCCTGACCGGGATCCGCGAACGGGTGGATCTCTCCGGTGGCGTGTTCCACGCCGGGCCGGAGAACGGCGAGTGGGTGGTCAGGGTGCAACTGCCACCCGGGGCCAGGGAGGCCGAGGTCGTCGGCGGCCCCAGCGCCTACACCCTGTGACGACGGGCACTGTATTCTTGGCGGGCAACTGACCGACCAGAGGGGCAACTGACTTGTTCGACACGCTGCAGGACCGCCTGGCCGATGTGTTCAAGGGGCTCCGTGCCAAGGGGCGCCTCACCTCGGCCGACATCGACGCCACCACCCGTGAGATCCGGATCGCGCTGCTCGAGGCAGACGTGAACCTCGGCGTGGTCAAGGAGTTCATCGCCGCCGTCAAGCAACGGTGCCTCGGGGCCGAGGTCAGCAAGGCCCTGAACCCCTCCCAGCAGATCATCAAGATCGTCAACGAGGAGCTCATCGCCATCCTCGGCGGTCAGGCACGCCCCATCCGGTTCGCCAAGAAACCGCCGACGGTCCTCATGCTGGCGGGCCTGCAGGGAGCGGGAAAGACCACGCTGGCCGGAAAGCTGGCCCGGTGGCTCAAGCAGAGCAAGCACAGCCCCCTGCTCGTCGCCTGTGACCTGCAGCGCCCCAACGCCGTGAACCAGCTCCAGATCGTGGGGGAGCGGGCCGGGGTGCACGTCTTCGCGCCAGAACCCGGCAACGGGGTGGGGGACCCGGTCCAGGTGGCCCGGGCCGCCATCGAACACGCCGAACGCAATCTCTACGACGTCGTGGTCGTCGACACCGCAGGTCGGCTGGGCATCGATGAGGTGCTGATGCAGCAGGCCGCCGACATCAAGGCAGCGGTCACGCCGGACGAGGTGCTGTTCGTCGTCGACGCCATGATCGGTCAGGACGCGGTCAACACCGCCAAGGCCTTCGACGAGGGCATCGGGTTCGACGGCGTGGTGCTCACCAAGCTCGACGGCGACGCCAGGGGCGGCGCGGCACTGTCCATCGCCAGAGTCATCGGCAAGCCCATCATGTTCGCCTCCAACGGCGAGGGACTGGGCGACTTCGACACCTTCCACCCGGACCGGATGGCCAGCCGCATCCTCGGCATGGGTGACGTGCTCACCCTCATCGAGCAGGCAGAGCGGACCTTCGACGCCGAGCAGTCGCGCAAGGCGGCCGAGAAGCTGAGCAGCGGGAAGGGACAGTTCGGACTCCAGGACTTCCTGGCGCAGATGCAGCAGCTGCGCAAGATGGGACCACTGTCGAAGATCATCGGGATGCTCCCCGGGGCGGGACAGTTCAAGGACGCCATCAACGCCATCGACGAGAAGGAGGTCGACCGCATCGAGGCGATCATCTTCTCGATGACTCCGGCGGAGCGTGACGACGTCGGGATCCTCAACGGTTCGAGGCGGGCCCGCATCGCCAAGGGAGCCGGGGTCCAGGTCTCCGACGTCAACAACCTGGTCAACCGGTTCGTCGAGGCACGCAAGATGATGGAGCGGATGGCGGGTGGCATGATGCCGGGAATGCCCGGGATGCCGGGCGGCGGTGGTCGCAGCGGCCGCAAGCAGCAGAAGCAGCACAAGCGGGGGTCGAAGGTCTCCGGGAATCCTGCCAAACGCAAGCAACAGGCGGCGGAACGAGCCCGGGGCAAGGCTGCACCGGCCCCGCAGAACATGGAGGACTTCGAGCTGCCACCCGAGCTGCAGAAGATGTTCGATCAGCAGTGAGTCCGACCTCGGGGAAACCCGGGGAGGGTCCGCCAGGCAGGGCAGCCGCTGCGAACCCCGCATCGGCTCACTCAGCAAAGTGCCCGTTCTCCTCCGGTGGATGGCGCGGTGGTGTGGCCGGGCGTTCCGTGCGACCGCGTCGTCGTTGCTGATGCTCACCTCACCGGCCCATCGCCGTCGACGGAACCGTACCAACGGCGTCGGCTGGGCCGATGCGGCAGCATGGCGCCGGGATCGACCATCTAGGCTGTCCTGCATGGCATCGCAGTCCCTGCACATTCACGGCACCTTCATCCCCGAGACAGAACCGCGTGATCTCTGGATCCACGGCGGCGTGCTCACCGACGGCCCCGTCCCCGGGGCCGAGACGGTGGCACGAGACGCCTTCATCGTCCCCGGGCTGGTGGACGCCCACTGCCACATCGGACTGGGGGAGCAGGGTCAGGTGAGCCGCGAGGTGACCCTGGCCCAGGCCCGGGCCGACCTGGCGGCGGGCACCATGCTGATACGGGATGCCGGATCCCCGTCTGACACCCGTTGGGTGCAGCAGGACGAAACCCTGCCCAGACTGATCCGCTCCGGGCGTCACATCGCACGTACCAGGCGCTACATCCGGCACCTCGCCGTCGAGGTGGAGCCGGAGCAGCTCGTCGACCAGGTGCGGCACGAGGCGCGCGACGGTGACGGCTGGGTCAAGCTCGTCGGTGACTGGATCGACCGGAGCACCGGTGACCTCGAACCCTCCTTCCCCGCCGACGTGGCGGCGCGGGCCATCGCGGTCGCCCATGAGGAGGGAGCCCGGGTGACTGCCCACTGCTTCGGCGAACAGGCCGTGGCGGAGTTGGTCGCAGCCGGGATCGACTGCATCGAGCACGGCACCGGGATGAGTGACGAGGTGATCGATGAGATGGCACGGCGAGGCACCGCACTGGTGCCCACGTTCATCAACCTCAACCGCTTCCCCCAGTACGCCGAGCCGGGCAGGGACAAGTACCCCCGCTTCGCCTCCCATCTCATGGACCTCCACCACAGACGACACGAGACCATCGGGAAGGCCATCGAGGCCGGACTCCAGGTCTGGTCCGGGACGGATGCCGGAACCGTGGTGCCTCACGGCGAGATCCTCTCCGAGGTGGCGGAGCTGGCCGGTCTCGGTGGTGCGGAGTTCGCCGTGAAGGCCTCCAGCTGGGGCGCTCGTCAGTGGCTGGGAGCGTCGGGACTTGAGGTCGGGGCCAGCGCCGACCTCATCGTGATGGCGGAGGACCCACGACGTGACGTGGCTGCGCTGCGTCATCCCGTGGCCCGCATCCTGCGTGGCAGGGTGCTGTGAGACGAGGCGTCGGCACGACGTGCCCAACACAAGGAGTGAAGTTGTTGACAAACACCGGGGATCACGGGATTCTTGGCTCTTGGGAGCGCTCTCACACGTTGGACGGAGGATGCAATGGCTGCGAGGAATCCGGCCCCCACGCTGGATGATGTGGCCCGCGTGGCAGGGGTCTCCCGTGCCACCGTCTCCCGTGCGGTCAGGGGCGGCCACCGGGTCAGCCCCCAGGCGCAGCAGGCCATCGAGGCGGCCATCCAGCAACTCGACTACGTGCCGAACCAGGCCGCGAGGTCCTTGGCGCTGAGGCGTTCGAACACCATCGCGGTCATCGTCTCCGAGCCACACCGACGGGTCTTCCACGATCCCTTCTTCTCCATCTCCGTGGCGGCGGTCGCCGAGCGGTTGGAGGACACCGACCAGCACATGGCGCTCTACCTGTCCTACGGCAGCTTCCGCCGCAAGCTGGAGGAGTACCTCGTGGGCGGGCACGTCGACGCGGTGCTGGTGGTCTCCCACCACGACGAGGACCGGCTGCCCACACTCCTGGAGCGAGTGGGACGTCCCTGCATGTTCCTCGGGCGTCCCGCAGCCGAGCCGCGCACCGACGGGGGGTTCTCCGTGGCGGAACGTTTCGTCGACGTGGACAATGTCGCAGGAGGCAGGGCCGCAGGAGAGCACCTGGTGGCCCAGGGCTGCCGTCGGATCGCGACCATCTCGGGACACATGGACATCGCCTCGGCACGTGAACGACACCGAGGCTTCCACGAGGCCCTGGCGGATGCAGGCCTGGAACCGGTCGCCGTGCGCCACGGCAACTACGAGCCGGAATCCGGCCGTACCAACGCCCTGGAACTTCTGCGGTCCGGCGTCGAATTCGACGGGCTCTTCGTCGCCTCCGACCACATGGCCGCTGCGGCGCTGTCGGTGTTGAACGAGCATGACGTCCAGGTGCCACGGGATGTCAAACTCGTCGGCTTCGACGACGCGGAGATCTCCAGGGTGACCAGTCCTGCACTGACCACCGTGACCAACCCGTGGCGTGACCTGGCGACCGCAGCCACGGAGCGGATCCTCGCCGAGATCGACGGGGCCCCGCCGGCAGGACCACTCATCCTGCAACCCGAACTCATCGTCCGTGGCTCCACCCGCCCGGCCTGATCCCACCATGAAGGAGCCCCGATGGCCCACGCCTGGACCGTCCACCTGCGTGATGGCGGCACCGCTGCCCTCATCGACGTCGGGGACTCAGGGCTCCCAGCGGTGCTGCACTGGGGTGCGGACTGGGGAGAGATGGAACAGCACGACCTGGCCTCGGCCGGGCAGCTCCTGGCGCGCGCCTATGTCGACAACGTGCCCGACATCCCCCTCGAGGCCGGGGTGCTGCCAGCGCCCTGGACCGGATGGACCGGGCAACCGGGAGTCATCGGGCACCGTGAGGACGGCACCGGCTGGTCACCGCACCTGAGCACCCGGAGCGTGCAGGTGGACGGCGCCCCGTTGGCCCCGGGGGGACGCGTGACGAATGCGCGACAGGCGGTCTTCGAGCTGTCGGACCCACACGTGGGACTCGAGGCCACGCTCACCCTGCGGATCGCGGCGGGGGGCGTGCTGGAGGTCACCGCGATGCTCCGCAACACGGGGAACACGCCCTACTGGCTGGACGGCCTGAACCTGGCCCTCCCGGTGCCGCTGGAGGCCGACGAGATCCTGGACTTCACGGGCCGGTGGGCACACGAACGTGCCCCGCAGCGGCGTCGCGTCGTCAACGGCGTCCACCTCAGGGAGCAGCGACGGGGTCGTCCCGGCTTCGACTCCCCGACGGTGATGCTGTGCGGGAGTGCTGGCTTCGGGTTCCGTGAGGGCAGGGTCTGGGGCCTCCACGTCGCGACCGGTGGCAACTCCCGGACCTACCTCGAACGTCTGCCGAGCGGCAACCAGGTGCTCGGCGGGGGAGAGGCGCTCAGCCCGGGAGAGATCCGTCTTCACCCCGGCGACACCCACACCGGCCCCACGCTGTACTACACCCACGGGGAGGGACTCGACGCGGCGGCGCGTCGCTTCCACCGCTGGGTCCGGGCACAACCCGGTGTGCCCGGGGTGGAGCGCCCCGTGACCCTGAACGTCTGGGAGGCCGTCGGGTTCGACCACAGCCTGCTCAAGCTCAAGGAACTGGCGGATGTCGCCCACGGCATCGGTGTGGAGCGCTACGTCCTCGACGACGGGTGGTTCCTCGGACGCCGTGATGACACCGCGGGACTGGGCGACTGGGAGGTGGACCCGGAGGTCTGGCCGGACGGGTTGCACCCCCTGGTCGACCACGTACGTGGACTGGGGATGCAGTTCGGGCTGTGGTTCGAGCCGGAGATGGTCAACCCGGACTCGCGCCTGGCTCGTGAGCACCCTGAGTGGATCCTCGCCGCCCACCGTGAGTGGCCCGTGTCCTGGCGGAACCAGCAGGTGCTGGACCTGACGATCCCCGAGGCGAGGGAACTGGTGTGGTCCCGGATGGATGCGCTGGTGCGTGAGTACCGGCTGGACTACATCAAGTGGGACCACAACCGGGACACCTTCGACGCCGGGCACCAGGCCGCCGGTGGCCGCGCCGTGGGCGGGGCACAGGTCGCGGCGGCCCTCGCGATCATCGACCGGTTGCGGGCGGATCATCCCGGGCTGGAGATCGAGAGCTGCTCCTCCGGGGGTGGGCGGATCGACCTGGAGATGGCCCGACACGTCCAACGGTTCTGGGTCTCCGACTGCATCGACCCGTTGGAGCGACAGCACATGCTCCGCTGGAGCCTGCAACTGATGCCTCCTGAGGTGCTGGGCAGCCACATCGCCTCGGGACGCAACCAGACCACCTCCCGACAGCACGACCTCGGCTTCCGGGCCGGTACGGCGGTGTGGGGACACCTCGGGGTGGAATGGGACCTGACGGAGGCCACCACGGAGGAGTTGGCCGACCTCAGGGCCTGGATCACCTGGTTCAAGGCTGAGCGCCCCCTGCTGCTCGGGGGCGACATGGTGCGCGACGTCGTCGCCCAGGGGCCACTCTGGCTGCACGGGGTGGTGGCGCCGGATCGTCGACGCGCCCTCTTCGCACTGGCCAGCATCGGGACCGGACCTGACGAGGTGCCGGGGCGGGTGAGGCTGCCCGGTCTCGACGCAGGGATGCGCTACCGCGTCCGGGCGATCAGCCCCGGGCGTCCCCCAGCAGGTCTCATCGCCCCACCCTGGTTGGCGAAAGGGATCGAGGCCTCAGGCGGTGTGCTGGAGGCCGTGGGACTGACCGCCCCGTCGCTGCACCCCGATCAGGTCCTGATCATCGAAGTCACCACATCTGCCCTCAACGCTGAAGGAGTCACGTCATGACCGCACTGTTGCCCGCCCCACGTTCCGCCGATGTCGGTGGCGAGGGGCTCACCCTCGACCACACGACCCGGATCGTGGCCGCGACCGAGGAGGCCGGGCCCGCAGCCCGGGCCGTCCAACGCGCGCTCAGCCTCACGACGGGGCTGCCGCTGCCGATCGAGGAGTCGGGGGCCATCGAGGTGGGGCTCGACCCCGAGCTCCCCGAGGAGGGCTACCGGCTCCATGTCACGAAGGATCGAGTCCAGGTCGTCGCCGGCTCCCCGCGCGGTGCCGGGTGGGCCGCCCAGACCCTTCTCCAACTCGCCCCGCCCGAGATCTTCACCGCGCCCGTCGGGCTGCCCGTGCCGCTCGTCGGTGCCAGGATCGAGGACGCCCCACGGTTCGCCTGGCGGGGCGCCATGCTGGACCCGTCGCGCCACTTCCTGCCGCTGCACGACGTGATCGACTTCATCAACTGGATGGCCAGGCACAAGCTGAACGTCTTCCACTGGCACCTGAGTGATGACCAGGGGTGGCGCGTGGCCTGGGACAAGTACCCGCGCCTGGCCGAGGTGGCGTCGTGGCGCACCAAGACCTCCAACCGGTTCTGGGGTGACGACGGCACCCCGCACGGGGGCCACTACACCTTGGACCAGATCCGTGCGGTGGCCGACTATGCACGCTCACTCGGCATCGAGACCGTGCCGGAGCTGGACTTCCCCGGACACGTGACGGCACTGCTCGCCGCCTACCCGGAGTTCGCCACGGATCCAACGGCACTCGACGGGGTGGCGCACTACCCGGAGATCCACCACAACGTCCTCAACTTCTCCGACGAGGCCATGGACTTCGTCCACGGGATCTGGGAGCAGGTGATCGAGGCCACCGGCGCTCGCCACGTCCACATCGGGGGTGACGAGGTGCCGACCACGCACTGGGTGGCCTCCGAGGAGGTCGCCGAACGGGCCAAGGGCCTCGGGGTGGAGGACGTCGCGAACATCCAGCGGTGGTTCACCCTGCACATGAGGGACTGGCTCACCTCACGGGGCGTCACTCCCATCGGTTGGGACGAGGTGGTCGAGGACGGTGTGGTCGAGGGCATGATCTGCCAGTGCTGGCGTGACGCCGAGGTCGGTGGCAGGGCGGCCGAGGGCGGGATGCAGGTCATCATGAGCCCGTCCAGCCACACCTACTACGACTTCTACCAGTCCGCCGATCCGCAGGAACCCTATGCCCAGTGGGCCATCACCACCTGGGAGAAGGCCTACTCCTTCGATCCGACGGCGGGTCTGTCCCCGGAGGCGGCCGGGCGGGTGCTCGGAACCCAGTTCCAGCTGTGGTCGGAGTTCCTGCAGAACTACCGCCACGTGCAGTACTCGGCATGGCCCAGGGGGTGTTCCTTGGCGGAGGTGGCCTGGAGTGATCCCACGGGACGCGACGTGGCCGAGTTCAGGGGAAGGCTCGAGGGACACCTGGAACGGCTCGCGGCCGGTGGGGTGAACTACCGTCCACTGGAGGGGTCCCATCCCTGGCAACTCGGTGGTGAGGGCTGGCGCAGGCGTCCCCCAGGCGACGGGGAGAACCCGCCGACCCAGTGAGTACACGTCATCACCCGGGCATGGTTGACTGGTGCCATGACCCAGCCAGATGACGCCCAGCCCACCTCCCCGTACTACCCGCCACCGGCCATGCCCGTTCCCGTCACGGAGAACAGACGCCCCGGGTTCCGCAACGGCCTCGGGCTCGGTACCGGGATCGGACTGGGACTCATGGCCGGTGGTCTCGTGCTCACCATCGTCTCCGGGCTGTTCATGCTGGCCGCCGTCGGGCTCGTGGCGAACAGCATCACCCCGAGTGGGGCCAGCACCTCACTCAACACCGTCTGGGGTTCCCCCACGGCCTCGGGAAGGCTCCGCGCGATCACGGTCAGCGGGACCATCCTCACCGACTCCAGTGAGGGTGGTCTGCTGGCCGCCGGGACCTACGGTTACGAGGTCGCAGCACAGCTGGACGAACTGACCACGGCCGACGCCTCCGGGGTGGTGCTGCTGGTCAACACGCCCGGAGGGACCATCCCGGGCTCGAAGGCCATCAGTGATGCCATCGTGCGCTACAAGGAGCGCACCGGAGGCCCGGTGCTGGTCCACGTGGAGGGGATGGCCGCCTCGGGTGGGGTGTACTCCACCGCGACGGCCACCGAGATCATCGCCGACCACGGGGCCATGATGGGCAGCATCGGGGTCATCATGGGGCCTCTCACCGAGTACCGTGACGTGGTGGCCACCAGTGGCACACTCCTCGTCCCCGGGGTCACGACCACGGGAGGGATCACCCAGCGGTACATCACCGCCGGAACCGGCAAGGACTACGGGAACCCGTACCGGGCCGCCACCGAGGAGGAGATCGCCCGGATGCAGATCCTCATCGATGGTGAGTACCAGAACTTCGTCTCCCACGTCTCCACCCATCGGGGGATCCCCGAGCAGGTCATCCGCGACGAGCTGGGGGCCTACATCTTCAATGCTCAGGAGGCAGTCGCCAATGGTCTGGCGGACAAGGTGATGGGACGCGACGAGTTCTTCCGGCACGCGGCCACCACGGCAGGGCTCGACCCGGCGGACACCGTGGTGGAGGCGGTGGGCAAACCCACGGCCTTCCAGGAGCTGCTCGGGGCCAAACGGGCCTGGGGTGCCTCACAGCCCTTGTCGGAGCTCGGGCAGGGGGCCGTCGTCTCCCCGAGCCTGTGTGCCGCCACCCAGCCGCTGGTCTACGCCGGGGACGTCCGGGCGGTGTGTGGCTGAACGATCGCCCCCTCGGTCATCCCCACCCCAGGTCGTGCAGCCGTTGCTCGTCGATCCCGTGGAAGTGTCCGATCTCGTGCACCAGTGTGATCACGATCTCCTCGTGGAGCTCATCCTCGTCCCGGCACATGCGCGACAGCGGCCCGCGGAACAGCACCACCCGGTCCGGCAGGGAGCCGAACCAGGACGAGTCACGCTCGGTCAGGGCGGTGCCCTCGTAGACCCCCAGGGTGTCGGAACCGTCCTCCGGCTCGTCCTCCGTCACGATCACGACGTTGTCGAGCCCGTCCAGCAGCTCGGCCGGGAGACTCTCCAGGGCCTCCCCGACCAGGGCCTCGAAATCGTCCTCACTGATCTCCACGTGCTCGATGATACGCATCCCGGCTTGGGCGGAGCAGGCATCTTCTGGCAGAATGTCCCAGCACCTGTCGCTGGCGCCCTCTCACCCCGGCGAGCATGGTTGAACCCGGTGAACCGTCGGTGTGCCCCACACATCTGCGGCCAACCACCCAACTCGTCTGGACCCAGACCTCACACACAGGAGAACCCACACCAGTGGCTACCAAGATTCGTCTGAAGCGGCTCGGCAAGATCCGCTCACCCCACTACCGCATCGTCGTGATGGACTCCCGCGTCAAGCGGGACGGCCAGGCGATCGAGGAGATCGGCATCTACCATCCGAAGAACGATCCCTCGGTCATCAGGGTCAACTCCGAGCGCGCCCAGTACTGGCTGTCCGTGGGCGCCCAGCCGACTGAGGCCGTGATCGCGATCCTGAAGCGTTCCGGTGACTGGCAGAAGTTCACCGGGGACACCACCCCGGCAGGGATCGACCCGCAGCCCGAGCCGCGTGACCGGGAGGCAGAGTTCGCCAAGGCCCTGGCCGAGGACAGCGACGCCGTCGCCCCCGCCATCTCCAAGGCCAGGAAGAAGGCCGAGGAGGAGGCCGCCAAGAAGGCTGACGCCCCGGCCGAGGAGGCCGCCGACGACGAGGCCGCCGAGGCGTGAGCAGCATGCTGGCCGATGCCCTTGAGCACCTCGTCGCCGGGATCGTCGCCAACCCTGACGACGTGACCGTGCGTGACAAGGACCTGCGTCGCGGTCGCCTCCTGGAGGTCCGGGTGAGCCCGGAGGACATCGGCAAGGTCATCGGTCGGCAGGGACGTACCGCCACTGCACTGCGCACCGTCGTCACCGCCCTGGCCGGGAACGAGCAGGTTCGGGTCGACTTCGTGGACGTCGACCGGCCGCGTCGTCGCTGAGCCACGGCCTTGAGTGATCTGACCGAGGTCATCGTCGGTGTCGTGGGCAGGGCTCACGGCATCCGCGGTGACGTCCACGTCGATGTGCGCACCGATGAGCCCGGACGCCGGTTCACACCGGGGTCCGGGCTTCGTCTGTCCTGCGGCCAGGTGCTCCAGGTCGAGCGGGTGCGGTGGGACCGAGGGCGGCTCATCGTGGCCTTCCGGGGGCATCCGGACCGCACCGCCGTCGAGAAGCTGCGTGGGGAACGGCTGCTGGTGGATGTTCCCGTCGACGAGCTGCCGAGTGAACCCGAGGAGTACTTCGACCGCCAGCTGGTGGGGCTGCAGGTGCGTGACGCCGCCGGTCACGGGGTCGGGACCATCACCGAGGTGCTGCACCTGCCCGCGCAGGACTGCCTGTCGGTGCGGACCTCACACGGCGACGCGCTGGTGCCCTTCGTCAAGGAACTCGTCCCGGTGGTGGACCTCACCGAGGGGTTCGTCCAGGTGGCCGACATCGAGGGCTTGTTGGAGCAGGGATGAGGATCGACGTCGTCACGATCTTCCCCGAGTACCTGGAGCCGCTGCGCCTGTCGCTGGTGGGCAAGGCCATCAGATCCGGTCTGGTCGACCTCGTGGTCCACGACCTGAGGGCCTGGACCCATGACCGGCACCACACCACCGACGACACCCCCTACGGTGGGGGAGCGGGCATGGTGATGAAACCCGAGCCCTGGGGGGAGGCCCTCGACGCGCTGGAGGCGGCACCCCCCCAGCAGATGTGCGTCGTCGTCCCCACCCCGACCGGGACCCCCTTCACGCAGGCCCTCGCCCACGACCTGGCGACACGCCCCCGGCTGGTCTTCGCCTGCGGACGCTACGAGGGCATCGACCAACGGGTGCTGGACCACTGTGCCGAGCGGTACGAACTCATCGAGGTGAGCCTGGGCGACTACGTGCTCAACGGGGGTGAGGTGGCGGTGCTGGCCATCACCGAGGCCGTCGTCAGACTGCTGCCGGGGGTGCTCGGCAATCCCGACTCCCTGGTGGAGGAGTCCCACGCCCCGGGACATCGGTTGCTGGAGTACCCGAACTACACCAAACCTCCGGTCTGGAGGGGGCGACAGGTGCCCGAGATCCTGCTCAGCGGCAACCACGGGGCCATCGCCCGGTGGCGTCACGAGCAGGCCATGGAGCGCACCCGGAGCAGGCGTCCCGACCTGCTCGACGATGAGCGTTGAATCCCCAATTTCGCACCCCTTGATTTGCGTAAATGCCCTAGAAAGACGCGATTTCAGGCTGTTTCACGACACTGTGTAGCAAATTGCCAGCCCCCCGCGACGTGAGCCGGATCGGGCAGCTAGAGTGACCTCGTGGCAACAACACTTACGACCCATCAGCGGGCGGTTCGCTCCACGGTCACCCGGAAGGCCATCATGGCTGTCACGGGCCTGATCATGATCGCGTTCCTGCTCGTCCACATGTACGGCAACCTCAAGATGTTCCTGGGCTATGAGGCCTTCGATCACTATGCGCACTGGCTGAAGGGTGCCACCCCGGACGGAGGCCTCCTGGCCCCGATCCTGCCGGCCGGCACCTTCATCTGGATCTTCCGCTTCGGGCTGCTCGCCGCGATCGGCCTGCACATCTGGTCGGCCGCGACATTGTCGGCCATGACCATCAAGAACCGGGGCGACAAGTACCAGGTGACCAAGCGCCAGGCCCAGACCTACTCCGCGCGCACCATGCGCTGGGGCGGCGTCATCATCCTGCTCTTCGTGATCTTCCACCTGATCCAGTTCACCATCGTCCCCGGCATCCTCGGTGGTGACGGTCACCACCCGCACACGATGGTGCTCGCCGGGTTCCAGCAGTGGTGGATCCTCGCCTTCTACGCCGTGTGCATGGTGCTGATCTGCATGCACATCCGGCACGGTCTGTGGAGCGCATTCGCGACCCTCGGGGCCAACGTCTCCGCCAAGGGCCGCACGTGGCTCAACTACATCGCGATCTTCGTCGCCGTCGTCCTGTACATCGGCTTCATGATCATGCCCCTGGCCGTTGCCTTCGGAATCCTGAAGTGAGTACCACCATGACGACCCCCACCATTGAGAACATGTACTGGGCCGACGGCGGAGACATCGCCGACACCAAGGCCCCCCAGGTCGAGATCGACAAGGTCTGGAAGACCCGCCAGTTCCAGGCGAAGCTGGTCAACCCGGCCAACCGTCGCAAGCTGAGCGTCATCATCGTCGGTACCGGTCTGGCCGGTGGTGCAGCTGCTGCGACCCTCGGCGAGGCGGGCTACAACGTCCTCAACTTCTGCTACCAGGACAGCCCACGCCGGGCCCACTCGATCGCCGCCCAGGGTGGCATCAACGCTGCGAAGAACTACCGCAACGACAACGACTCCACCCACCGGCTGTTCTACGACACGGTCAAGGGCGGTGACTACCGCGCCCGTGAGACCAACGTGTACCGGCTGGCCGAGGTGTCCGCGAACATCATCGACCAGTGCGTGGCCCAGGGAGTTCCCTTCGCCCGTGAGTACGGCGGCCTGCTGGACACCCGTTCCTTCGGTGGCGTGCAGGTGCAGCGCACCTTCTACGCCCGTGGCCAGACCGGCCAGCAGCTCCTCATCGGCTGCTACCAGCAGCTGGAGCGCCAGGTCGAGGCCGGGACGGTCAAGATGTACCCGCGTCACGAGATGATCGAACTGATCGTCGTCGACGGCCGCGCCCGCGGCATCGTGACCCGCAACATGGTCAACGGGAAGGTCGAGGCGTGGACGGCCGACGCGGTCGTGCTGGCCACCGGCGGCTACGGGAACGTGTTCTTCCTGTCCACCAACGCGATGGGTTGCAACGCGACGGCCGTGTGGCGTGCCCACCGCAAGGGTGCCTACTTCGGCAACCCCTGCTACACGCAGATCCACCCGACCTGCATCCCGGTGCACGGCGACACCCAGTCCAAGCTGACCCTGATGTCCGAGTCGTTGCGCAACGACGGTCGCATCTGGGTGCCGAAGAAGGCCGAGGACTGCTCCAAGGACCCCCGCCAGATCCCCGAGGAGGCGCGCGACTACTACCTGGAGCGCATCTACCCGGCATTCGGCAACCTGGTGCCCCGTGACATCGCCTCCCGTCAGGCGAAGAACATGTGTGACGAGGGCCGTGGTGTCGGTCCCGCCGTCGCGGAGAAGCAGCCTGACGGCACCACCAAGCAGGTGCGTCGCGGTGTCTACCTGGACTTCTCCGACGCCATCAACAGGATGGGCAAGGACGCCGTCGAGAAGAAGTACGGCAACCTGTTCGACATGTACCAGCAGATCACCGGTGAGAACCCCTACGAGGTGCCGATGCGCATCTACCCTGCGGTGCACTACACCATGGGTGGGCTGTGGGTGGACTACGACCTCCAGTCCTCGATCACCGGTCTGTACGTCTGCGGCGAGGCCAACTTCTCCGATCACGGTGCGAACCGGCTCGGCGCCTCCGCCCTGATGCAGGGCCTGGCCGACGGCTACTTCGTGCTGCCGAACACCATCAACGACTACCTGGCCGGGGCGCCGTTCGAGAAGCTCTCGAACGACCACCCCGAGGTCGTCGCAGCAGTGGCTTCGGCGAAGGAGCGGATCAACCGTCTCCTCAGCATCCAGGGCACCCGGTCGGTCGACTCCTTCCACAAGGAGCTGGGCCAGATCATGTGGGAGTACTGCGGCATGGAGCGTACGGAGGCCGGGCTGAAGAAGGCCATCGAGCTGATCCGCAGGCTGCGTGAGGACTACTGGAACAACGTGCGTGTCACCGGCGTCAACGAGGACTTCAACCAGGCCCTCGAACGTGCCGGCCGTGTCGCCGACTTCATGGAGCTGGGCGAGCTGATGTGCATCGACGCCCTGCACCGCCGTGAGTCCTGCGGTGGTCACTTCCGCGCCGAGTCCCAGACGGAGGAGGGCGAGGCCCTGCGGCACGACGACGAGTTCCTCTACGTGGCCGCGTGGGAGTGGACCGGTGAGGGGGCCAAACCGGTGCTGCACCGCGAGCCCCTCGTCTACAAGGCAATCGAACTGAAGCAACGGAGTTACAAGTGAAGCTCAAGCTGCGCATCTGGCGCCAGGCCGGTCCCAACGCGACCGGCCAGATGGTCGACTACCACCTCGACAACGTCTCCGAGGACATGTCCTTCCTCGAGATGCTGGACATGCTCAACGAGCAGCTCACCGCGGAGAACAAGGAACCCGTGGCCTTCGACCACGACTGCCGTGAGGGCATCTGCGGCATGTGTGGCGTGGTGATCAACGGGGTCGCCCATGGCGGCTCCGCCACCACCACCTGCCAGCTCCACATGCGTTCCTTCGCCGACGGTGCAACCATCGAGATCGAGCCCTGGCGGGCCGGGGCATTCCCGATCATCAAGGACCTCGCGGTCGACCGCACGGCCCTTGACCGGATCATCGCCTCCGGTGGCTACATCTCGTCGAACACGGGTTCCGCACCCGATGCCCACGCCACCCCCGCCCCGAAGCGGGAGGCCGACAAGGCGTTCGACAATGCCACCTGCATCGGCTGCGGGGCCTGCGTGGCGGCCTGCCCGAACTCCTCCGGCATGCTGTTCACCTCCGCCAAGATCACGCACCTCGCGATGCTGCCCCAGGGCCAGCCGGAGCGCTACCGTCGTGTCAAGGCCATGGTCGCCCAGCACGACGAGGAGGGGTTCGGCAACTGCACCAACATCGGTGAGTGCGCCGCGGTGTGCCCGAAGGGCATCCCGCTGGAGTCCATCTCCCAGCTGAACCGCGACCTCATCAAGTCGTTGTTCAAGGGAGACGGCAAGTAGGCCCGTTCGGGTCAGTTCAGCCACCCTCGCGGGGCGTCGGGTCACCGGCGCCCCGCGTTGGCCTTTGACCGGGCCGGGATGGCATACTTGGATGCCGTTGTCCGTGAGGACGACCCATCACGCGTCGACTCCTGCCACAGGGGGATCGTTCGGTGCGTGGCGGCCCACGACTACCGCGGTGTCCTGTGGCACCGACGAGGACGATCATGACCAATCCGATCATCAAGGCCATCGACGAGGCCTCGCTGCGCACCGACGTGCCCGAGTTCCGCGCAGGCGACTCCGTGCGGGTCCACGTGCGGGTCATCGAGGGCAACCGTTCCCGTATCCAGGTGTTCGCCGGTGTCGTCATCGCGCGCAACGCCGGGGGAGTGCAGGAGGCCTTCACCGTGCGCAAGATCAGCTTCGGCGTGGGGGTCGAGCGCACCTTCCCGCTGCACAGCCCCATCATCGAGAAGATCGAGGTGGAGCGTCGCGGTGATGTCCGTCGCGCGAAGCTCTACTACCTGCGTGGGCTTCGCGGCAAGGCTGCGAAGATCAAGGAGAAGCGGGCCTGAGTGCTCGTTCTTGGCCCGCGCCGGTAGGGTGTTCCCCGACGGCGCGGGCCGTTTTCATGGTGTGTGAGGAGAAAGCGTGACCGAGGCGACGGAGAACGCACAGGAGAATGTCGAGAAGACCCGGCGCCCGAGGTCGCTGGGGCGCAGAGTGCTCGGCGGTCTGGGAGAGATCGCGGTCATCGTCGTCGGTGCCCTGATCATCTCGACGTTGCTGCGGAGCTTCGTCGCCCAGATGTTCGTGATTCCCAGTGGCTCCATGGAGAACACCCTCCAGATCGGGGATCGTGTCCTGGTGTCCAAGTTCGGTGGTTTCCAGCGCGGTGACGTGGTGGTCTTCGCCGATCCGGGAACCTGGCTGCCGGCGACCGAGAAGGAGTCCACCCCGGTGGAGCAGGCGTTGGAGTTCGTCGGCGTGCTTCCCAACTCCGGTGAGGAGTACCTCATCAAGCGTGTGATCGGGATGCCCGGGGACCGGGTCAAGTGTTGCACCGCCGAAGGGGCGGTCTCGGTCAACGGGGTGGCGCTCGACGAGTCCAGCTACCTCTACACCGAGTCCGGGGTGCAGGTGGCCCCCTCCAGCGTGACCTTCGACGTCGTGGTACCGAAGGACCACGTGTTCGTCATGGGCGATCATCGGAACTCCTCCGCGGACTCCAGGTGTCGCCTGGAACAGGCAGGGCCGGACGGAAACCAAGGATCGGCGGCCTTCGTTCCCACGAACAAGGTGGTGGGGGCGGCCGTGTCCGTCGTCGCGCCACTCGACCGGCTGGCGACGTTCCGAGTGCCACAGACCTACAGCACAGTTCCGGCCCCCGAGGACTCACCACCGGACAAGGCCATCATCATCGAGGCGCCACCCGGGTGCTGAATCCGGACGACTACGAGGCGCTGCTGGGACAGGTCGGTCTGGTCCCCGTGGCGGGAGTCGACGAGGCCGGACGAGGGGCATGTGCTGGCCCCCTCGTCGCGGCAGCGGTGATCCTCGATCCGGCGAACCCGATCCCCGGTCTGGATGACTCCAAGAGACTGTCCACCAAGCGGCGGGAGCAGCTCCACGCATTGATCCTCGAACGCGCCCTGGCGGTGTCCTGGGTGCGGGTGGAACCGGCCGAGTGTGACGCCCTGGGGATGCACGAGGCCGACATCCAGGGGATGCGGCGTGCCGTCGCAAGACTTGCGGTTCGTCCTGCCTTCGTCCTCACCGACGGGTTCCCCGTCGACGGGCTCGGGGTGCCTGGGCTCGGGATGTGGAAGGGGGACAAGGTGGCGGCCTGCGTCAGCGCGGCATCCATCGTCGCGAAGGTGACCAGGGACGCCATCATGGTGGCCCATGACGCCGACCACCCCGGCTACGGGTTGGCCGGGCACAAGGGGTACTGCACCCAGGCCCATCTGCAGGCACTGGCAGAGCTCGGCCCGAGTGACATCCACCGGATGAGCTACTCGTGTGCCGCGGATGCGGCCAAGGGGTCTGTTAATGTCGATCCGGGCAGCGGTGCGGCGGATCAGGTGATCCGAACCGTCGGCACCGTGCACGAGACGCCCTCGCGCTGACCGCGCACCGACACGAACGTCCAGAGTGGAGGCACCATGAGCGCCGAAGACCTTGAGCAGTACGAGAGCAAGCTGGAGCTTGACCTCTACCACGAGTACAAGGACGTCGTCAGCATCTTCAACTACGCGGTGGAGACGGAGCGACGTTTCTACCTCTGCAATGCGGTCGACCTGAAGGTCCGCACCGAGGGTGGTGACGTGTACTACGAGGTGTCGATGGGGGATGCCTGGGTGTGGGACATGTACCGTCCGGCCCGATTCGTGAAGTCCGCCAAGGTCCTGACCTTCCGCGACGTCTCCATCGAGGAGATCGCCCACTCCGACTTCCAGGTGCCGGACCAGAGCTGAGGCGGGCACCTGGAGGTCGGCATGGCGGCTCAGACCGGGAGGTGGCGTGCCCAGAACGCCATCACCGCCTCGAAACGCTGGCGCCGGTGCCACGGTGTGCCGGTCCGGGTCAGTTCGTGGTTCTCGCCGGGGAAGACCAGCATCTCGGCCTCGACGCCGGCCTGCTTCAGCAGGGCGTGGTACTGCAACCCCTGGTGCAGCGGGCAACGCAGGTCCTGTTCGGAGTGGATCACCAGCGTCGGGGTCCGAACCCGGTGGGCGTGGCTCATCGGGGACTGCCGGTCCGCTTCGGCTCGGTCGTAGCTGGTGTACTCCTGGGGGAAGAACCAGCCGATGTCGGAGGAGCCGATGAAGCTCCAGGTGTCGAGGAAGCCACGCTCCACGATGGCCCCGGAGAAGCGGTGGTCGTGGGCGATGATCCAGGCGGTCAGGTAGCCGCCGTAGGAGCCGCCCATGATCCCCAGTCGGGCTCGGTCCAGGGTGGGGTCGTGATCCAGGCAGTGGTCGAGGAAGGCCAGGACATCGGCCATGTCCAGGTTGCCCATGTCACCCTTGATGGCACGACCGTGTTCCGTGCCGTAGCCCCAGGAGCCTCGTGGATTGCACATCACCACGGCGTACCCTGCAGCGACGGCGACCTGTGCCTCGTCGAAGAAGGTGCGCCGGTAGGCGTGGTAGGGGCCGCCGTGGATCATGAGCAGCACCGGGTGTGGACCGTTGCCCGAGGGTTTCAGCAGCCAGCCGTGGACGGCGTGGCCGTCAGGTGCGAGAGCCTCCAGCTCCTTCGGCAGCACCACCTCGGGCATCGCCGCCGAGAAGTCGGTGAGGACATCCCAGGCGCCCTCGCGCAGCACGGCGAGCTCTCCGGTGCTCGTTGCGCTGGTGACGGTCGCGATCACGGTGTCGCCAGCGGTGGCGACGGCCTCGACGTCCCAGGTGGGATCCGTGACGGTGGTGCTCTGTTCGGGCCCGACGACCACGGCGTGCTGGGAGCCACGATGCGCCACAGGAACGATCACCCGGCCACCGGGCAAGGGAGCGGGGGCGCCCGCGACGGTGACGTCGAGGAGCTCACGTGTCGGGTTCCCGGACAGCCAGACGGTGTCGTGATGGCCGACGAAGTCCAACCCCGCCCCGACCCGGGCAGCGGCGAGGTAGAGGTGTTCACCCGAGCGCGTCGCGGCGGAGGTGGCCAGCCCGAGCCCGGCGGTCAGGGACTCAGGGGCAGACCCTGGGCGCAGCCGCCACAGCTCGGTCTCGAGGGTGTCGTCCCCCTTGAGATTGGCCGAGGCCAGCACTGACCCGTCGGCGTCGAAGATGGGCGATGACCAGTCCACGTCCCCGTCGGTGAGCTGCACCGGCTCCGGGAACCGGGCGGGCACCTCGACGCCGTGGGCCTTGCCCTGGCCGCGCGCCTCGAGGACCGGTTCCGCGTGCGGGTCCGGGACCTGGACGGTGAACACCTGGGCAGGGCGGTCACGGAACCAGCCGAGCCCGTTGTGACGGGTCTGGAAGTCGCTGAAGGCGCGAGGACCCTCATGCCCCGGATCGATGTCCTCGACCGTGCCGTAGCGCCCCTCGGCGGGGACCCGGGAGATGAGGACCAGCTGGCTGGAGTCGTCGGAGAAGTCGAAGGCCGACACCCCGAGTTTCTGGTCGGTGACCTGCACGGCCTCACCGCCCTCGGCCGGGGCGACGAACACCTGCGGGGGAGCGCCGGCCTCGCGTCGCAGGAAGGCCAGGAGGCGTCCGTCGGGGGAGAACCGTGGTGCGGAGTCGTGGTGTCCCCGGGTGATCCGCCGTGCGGGTCCACCGGTCAGGGACACCCGCCACAGCTGCCCCACGTAGTCGTCCACGACGAAGCTGGGGTGGCTCACCGCGACGACGGCGAACTCGCCACTGGGATGCAGGGTGGGGCGGGAGAGGGAATGCAGGAGATCAAGGTGTTCCGGACGCATGACGGACATGCTACTCATCCGGACCTCGCCCGCCCCGGGGCGGACCGGCGCACGGACGGTGGCCCCGAGTCAGGCCGCAGCGGAGGTCACCGGAGGAACTCGTCGGCCAGACGTGCCGCGTACTGCCCCGAGGCGATGGCGCCGTCGGTGGAGGCATTGCCGAACTGGTCGCCGCAGGAGATGACACACCCGCTGCGCGCGGCCAGCTCGCCACCCACGCGTCCGGGCGGCACGGCAGGGAGGGTGTCGGGAACGTCATGGCGGGCGAGCAACCGCCACCCGGTGGTGCTGACACCGAAGATCTCGCCCAGGTGATGTCTGGTGTCCTCCTCGGAGGGATCGTCGTCATCGGTCAGGGTGAGGGCTGCCACCAGGTGCTGACCCGCGGGTGCGTACTCGGGAGCCGCGTTGCTGACCACGCAGGCCGTCGTCACCGGGCCCTGCCCACCGGGGTGATCCCGTCCGTCGACGTGCACGGCCGCGGTCCCGCTGGGCGGATCAGGTGTTGCGAACCAGAAGGTGCGGGTGCCGTGCATCCGGGGAACGGGATCTCTCGTCAGCTCTGCTGAACCGGTGAGGCCAGCGGCGATGATCACGCAACGGGCCTGCAACTCCCGTGTGCCGAGTCGTACTGACCCGGTTGTGGCATCCACACCGGTGACCCGATGGTCCAGGAGCACCTCGAGTCCTTCCGCCATCACGCGTGGCAGGGTGCGCATCCCACCACTGGGCAGTCCCGGGGTCCCGGCCATGAACCTGCCGATCAACCAGGCGGTGTGGTGCCATGACGTGCTCCCGTCCCGTTCACAGACCACGCCGGAGAGGAAGGGGTCGACGACGCTGCGGCGCAGTGGGCCGGTGAAACCGGCCTCGTCGAAGGCCTCCTTGCGGGTCAGGTCCCTGCCCACGAGCCTCGTCAGCAGACGCACGGCCGCCAGGTCAGCCCTGCTGACCAACCCGGACCTCAGCAGGGTGGGCAGCGCCCCGGGGCGACGGGTGGGATCTGCCAGCTCGACCAGACCGGTATCGGTGCGCACCCGTACCGCGCGGGGAAAGGGCCGCAGTCCCAGCCGTCCGAGGTCGACAGCCGTCCTGAGATGTCGGTAGGCGGGATTGAGCACCTGGAAACCGCGGTCGACGAGAAAACCATCCACCTCGGTCGTGGTGATCCGGCCGCCGATGTGATCGGAGGCCTCCAGGACGACCACACGGTGATGTTGCCGCAGGGCCTGTGCTGCGGCGAGCCCGGCGACGATGACGTCCGTGGTGGTACCAGTGGTGTCCATGGGTGCTCCCGGGGTGGTGCGCTGCGGTGCGATGCCTGACGGATCTCGTCGCACTCTACCCTGTTCTGCATGCGTGCTCTTGGATGGATCCTCACCGGCCCATCGGCGATGGCGGTCTGTGTGCTGCTCTACCTCAAGCTGGTCCCTGCTTCCCAGACCTGGCATGAGCTGGCCGTCTACGTGGCCACGTTCATCCCGTTCCTCTGGTTGCCGTGCCTCACGGTGGGCATCGGGCTCATCCTGTTGCTGGTGCGTCGCTGGAAACTCGTCGGGGTCGTGGTGCTGGTCACGGTCCTCGTCGTGTGGGTGCTGCCGTTCGTGCGGCTGGCGGCCCCGGAGGACGCGGGCCGGACGGCTCCCGGGATCGTCGTGTTCTCCCTCAACCTGCAGTTCGGCCGTGCCGACGTGGCCCAGGTGGCGCAGCACATCGACAACGGCGACGCGGATGTGGTGGCCTTCCAGGAGTACACCCCTGACTTCGAGACCAGGCTCCGCGACGCCGGGTTGCTGGACCGTTATCCGTATCGGGTGGGGTCGGCCCGCACCGATGCCGGAGGGACGATGCTGCTCAGCCGAACCCCACTCGAGATCGTGGGCGAGGCCGACACCATCTTCCACAACTTCGTCGCCACCACCACGATCGACGGCGTCGCATGGCACATCGGCGCCATCCACTCCACCCCGCCACAGTTCGGTGCCACACCCTGGGCCCAGGGCGGCACCGAGGTGGCACGACTGGCTGGCCGGTTCAGTCATGAGAACCTGCTCCTGATCGGCGACTTCAACGCCATCACCGACCACTTCCCGATGCGGTTGCTGGGGAGTGTGGGCATGCACCCGAGCGGGGAGAAATGGGTTCCCACCTGGCCGGTGGGGCGACGGATCCCATCCTTTGCGCAGATCGACCACTGTCTGCTGAGCCCGAGCCTCCAGGGACGGGAGACGTCCCACATGGCGGTCACGGGAAGTGATCACAAGGGGATCCTGGTGACCGTCGACGTCATCGGCTGAACGAGTTCGGAGCGGTCCTGTGGACAAACGTTCTTCGGGCCTCCTGCTGCCTGTAATGGGTACAGGAGGCAAACATGAGACAACTCACCAGACCTCATGCGCTGGGCCGCCGGGGCGAGGACCTCGCGGTGCAATGGCTCACCGCGCTGGGGTGGACCGTCATCGACCGGAACTGGCGTTGCCGGGAGGGCGAGCTCGACATCGTCGCCCACGACCCGGTGACCGATCAGCTCGTCTTCGTGGAGGTCAAGACCCGGGCCGGGTTGGGATTCGGTGACCCGCTGGACGCGGTGGCCTGGCGCAAGCAACGCCAACTGAGGCGGCTCTGCATGCTGTGGTTGACCGAACACGGCCTGCGCGCCCCAGCCATCAGGCTCGATGCCATCGGGGTGCTGCTGGAGCCGGGGCAGCAACCCAGGTTCCGTCACGTGAAGGGGATCGAGGGATGATCACCGCTTCAGCATGGTCCGTCGCCCTGATCGGGATCGACGGCGAACCGGTCGAGGTCGAGGTCGCCAAGGGCGGTGGGCTGCCCCGAATCGCCCTGGTCGGTCTGCCCGATGCCGCGCTCACCCAGGCGAAGGAGCGGGTGCGAGCCGCGGTGCTCGGTGCCGGGCTGGACTGGCACTCGGGATTGATCACCATCAACCTGACCCCGGCGAACCTGCCCAAGGCGGGAACCCACTACGACCTGGCGATCGCGGTCGCGCAGCTGGCCGTCACCGGTCAGGTCCCGGCCACCGTCACTCGGCAGCACGTGTTCTGGGGAGAGCTGGGACTCGACGGCCGGGTCCGACGGGTGCCGGGCATCCTGCCGGCGCTCCTGGCCGCCTTCCGTGCGGGTTTCGAGGTGGCCTACGTTCCTGCCAGCCAGGCCGCCGAGGCCGCACTCGTGCCCGGCATCAAGGCGGTCCCGCTGGTCAGTCTGCAGGAGCTGTGTGCCGTGTTGCGTGGCGAGATCGAGGAGACCGAGTGGTCACGCACGGCACCGCCACCCGAGGAGCCCGAGCCCCCGGACAAGGACTTCCGGGACGTCCATGGCCATGCCGCCGGCAGGTGGGCCATGGAGGTGGCCGCTGCCGGCCGGCACCACGTGTTCCTTCACGGTGCCCCGGGTGTGGGGAAGACCATGCTGGCCTCCCGGCTTCCCGGAATCCTCCCGGCACTGGACGGGGACGAGGCCGTCGAGGTCTCGGCCCTCCACTCATTGGCCGGGGAGGACCTCAGCTCAGGCCTGTTGCTCCGACCACCGTACGCCGATCCGCACCACTCCTCGACGGCGGCGGCGATCATCGGTGGTGGGGCCCGAATGGTCAGGCCGGGGGCCATCTCACTGGCCCATCGCGGTGTGCTGTTCCTGGACGAGGCCCCTGAGTTCGGGACCCGGGTGCTCGACAGCCTCCGTACCCCGTTGGAATCCGGGTGGGTCACGATCGGACGGGCCACCGGGCAGGTGCGCTATCCGGCGAGTTTCCAACTGGTGCTGGCCGCCAATCCCTGCCCGTGCGGTTTCTCAGGCGTCGTCGGGAAGGAGTGCACCTGTGCCCCGGTGACGGTGCGGCGCTACCAGGAGCGGATCACCGGCCCGGTGATGGACCGGATCGACATCCGTCACCACATGCTTCCCATCAGACAGAGCATCGTGGTGACCCCGGAGAGCAGCCCGGAGTCCAGCGCCGCCATCGCGGAGCGGGTGGCAGAGGCCCGGGAGCGACAACATCGTCGACTGGCCGCGACCCCGTGGCGCACCAATGGTGAGGTGCCCGGACCGCACCTGCGCCGAGAGCTGCCCCTGCCCGATGACATCTCCCCGTTGGAAAAAGCCCTGGCACGTGGACAGCTGAGCGCCCGAGGGGTGGACAAGGTGCTCCGGCTTGCCTGGACGGTGTCAGACCTCGCGCGTGAGGATCGCATCTCCACGAACTCCCTCCGCATCGCCATGTCGATGCGGCTGGGGACCCTGGGAAAGGCGGCCTGATGGACCAGGAACGGCTCGCCCGCATGGCGCTGTGCGCCCTCAACCAGGTGGCGGATCCCCGATTCACGGCACTGGTGGCCCAGTACGGCCCCGAGGAGGTCTGGCAGACGCTTCGGGGCCAGGGGGAGACGACCTCGCTGGGACGTCGGGCCCTCGCGGTCATCCCGGAGGCACTCGCGGAGGCGACGGAGCTGAGCGGGGCCAGGTTCATCATCCCGGGGGACGACGAGTGGCCTCCCGGGCTCGACCTTCTCGACCAGGCCAGGGTCGGTGACATGGGAGGGAGACCTCTCGGTGTGTGGGTGAGTGGTCCCCTGAGCCCCCCTGCGGTCAACCGCACCATTGCGGTCGTCGGTGCACGGGCCGCCAGTGGGTACGGGATGCACGCGACGCAGGAACTGGCAGCGGGCCTGGCCGAGGCCGGGTGGTGCATCGTCTCGGGCATGGCCTTCGGGATCGATGCGGCCGCCCACCGTGCCGCACTCGCCGTGGGCGGCGACACCATGGCGGTCATGGCGACCGGGATCGATCGGACGTATCCCGCCAGTCATCAGGTGCTGCGGACCCAGATCGAGGCCAGAGGCGCCGTCTGGACGGAAATGCCTCCGGGGCAGCATCCGCTCCGGGGCAGCTTCCTGGCCCGGAATCGCATCATCGCGGCCCTGGGCATCGGTACCGTCGTGGTGGAGGCAGGGCCGCGTTCCGGGGCCAGGAACACCGCTGCCTGGACGGGTGAGCTGGGACGCACCCTGATGGCGGTGCCGGGGCCCATCACCTCCTCCCTGTCGGTGGCCACCCATCACATGATCCGTGACGGCTCGGCCTCTCTGGTGGCCACGGTTGATGACGTCGTCACGCTCCTGGCGCCCCTGGGGACGGTGGATGAGAAGCCCCTGCGCGGCAGACCCGAACCGTTGGAACTGCTCCGCTCCGAGCTGAGGGCCGTCAGGGAGGCAGTGCCCAGTGGCGGGGTGGCCGGGGCAGGGGAGCTGTCGGCCGCCACGGGGATGGCGGTGCCGACGGTGATGGCGGCGGCTGCGGAACTGGTGGAGCTTGGATGGCTGGAGGAGACGCAGGAAGGATGGTGTCTGCCGCGAAGGCCCGGGTGACGGCGACGAGGAGCACGGTGATCAACAGGGTGGGGCGTCGATCAAATCCCTGTGATCCTCCGAGGTCTGCAGGTCGATGAACCCGCGGCTCGTTTGTCCACTGCACCGACGACGATGAAGGGCGCCGCGAAGTCGGCACCCGCCGGGTGGAGCACCACCCGGGAGTCCCGTGGGAGCACCCGGGACTCCTCGGCAGCACGGCCACGCCGGGCAGCAGGGCAGCGGCTCTCGGACGCCACCGTCCGTCGGCCAGCACCGAGGCGCTGACCCCGATCAGCAACAGGTGCAGCCACACTCCCGTCGGATGGGGCAGGACCCCCGGGTGCAGATCGGGAGGAACGCCGCTGCCGGGCTGCCCACCTGCCAGCTGCCCGGCGACGGGTGAGTCCGACACCGATGCCCGTCAGGAGCACCCGGTCCCACCCGGTGGATGAGTGGCAACCAGCCGAGGAGACCGAGAGGCGTGAGCCCCGGTTGTCCATGTCGGAAGGCTAGTCGAGATCCGAGACCCTCCACTGCACCTGACGCCCGATGGTGCCCCACAACAACTCCTGGTTCTCCTGCAGCTCCTTGATCCGGGAGACCACCGAGGCGCGACGTGCGGCGAGACCCAACCGGTTCGCGGTGGGACGGTGCAGCTCACTGGAGGTGAAGTCGTCGATCCCGGCCAGGGAGCGTTCCAGCCGTGCCACCTCCACGTCCCGCAGGGCCGCGACCCGGTCGGCGTACCAGTCCGCTGCCAGCACCGAGTCACGTGAGAAACCGGCACGGAAGGGGGCGTCGTCCAGGGTGAGACCGTCAGCCGTGGTGCCGGTCGCCATGATCTGGAGGAGTGCCCTGACCGGAGGCACCGCCAGCTCCACGGTTCCATCATCGAGATAGGTCTGGGCAACCCGACGATGGGTGGTGGAGATCGTGCGCACCGAGTCGGCGAACACGGCGGGGTCCTGCAGCTCGGGGCGCAACATCTCAGGGGTGAACACCGCGTGGGGGTGCAGGAAGATCCGGCCGAAGTACTTCGAGGCGAACTTCTCGGTCATCCGGTAACCCAGACGGGAGGCGAGGATCAGGTCACCGTCCGCCTCGTAGTCCTGGATGCGCTCCAGACACCCCTCGGCGATCAGGTTGGCCGCGTCCCGTTCCTCGGGGCTCATCCGGGCGAAGACCTCGGGCACCAGCAGGGAGATGTCATGGTCCACACGCACGTGGGGGCCGACGACGCCCGCGCTGGAGAGCCAGCCGTCATACCCCGTCAGGGCGAACGACAGGAAGGCCGCGTTGAGGTCGAAGACGGATGGCAGCGCATTGAACGGGCCCTTCGTCATCGCCCCCTCGGAGCCGGCACCCGTGGTGGAGGGGGACTTGCCGGTCATGGAACTGATGAACTCCATGAACAGCTCAGGCAACTCCATGTAGTGCAGCGGCGAGTAGGCGCACAGCGGTGGCACGGAACCATCGGCGGCATTGTTGCGGCGCCCCGCCGCGACGACGTCGACAGCGAGCTTCAGCGGCCGCGACATCGGCAACTTCCGGTGCAGCCGTGCCGCGAGTTCTGCCGCGGCCAGGCGTTCCGGACCGGCCACATCGGGACGGGTCTGCAGGTAGCGAGGGTTCTTCGAGCGTTTGCCACCCACCACCCGGGTGTGGGCCGAGCTGACCACCCAGGCCGGGGAGGGCGTGTCCTGCTCCGCGAAGTCGCGCAGCAGGTCCTGCATGGGACGGGAGAACTGGCTGAACTCGATGGCATTGTCCACCAGGCCGCGAACCGCCTTGTGGTCCAAGGGTTCGAAGTTCGACAGGAAGGTGCCGGGCTGGGCGATGTCGTACTCGGCCTGCTTGTCGTAGCCGCGGTGCTTCGCGTCGTCGGGGCGCTGGAAGAGCAGGTTCTCGCAGTTCTTCACGAACTTGCGTGAGGTCGCTGCACCGGCGGCCTGGGGTGGGACCACGATGCTCGCGGTGATGTCGTCCTCCGTCTGGATCTTCGATGCGGGGTGGAAGTCGTGTCGGAGCCCGAACAGTCGCCAGGAACCATCGGGGGCGAAGCCGACCCGCAGCATGTTGACGTGGATCTTCTCACCGTCGAGACGCAGGGAACTGCCCTGCCGACCGTTGATGATGCCGACGGTGAAGTGGCTGGCCCAGTCCTCGCCCCACTCGGGTCGGTAGAACCGTTTCACCACGAACACGAGTTCCTTGACGTGGTTCGGGATGGACTCCAGCCAGGCGTTGTAGTCGTCGCTGTAGTCCGACGACGGGGTCAGCAGCTTGATGACGGAACCGACCGAACGCTGGTCCGACAGCACCGGGCGCTGGTCCTGGCCGTGCAGTGAGGGGTCCTTGAACCGGATGGAGAAGTCGTGGTCGAGGATCTCGGTGACCGTGGCCATGTCCTGGTCGAAGTCACGCACGTAGGCGTTGCCGGTGATGAAGGCGTCGGTGATGGCCTTGGAGATCTCGGACTTGCCACCCCCGGAGACCGTCGCGGGCTTGTGGCAGTGGGTGGCGGTCGGGGCGGTGCCGATGAGGGTCCACTGGGCACCGTCGCTGGCCAGGTGACGCAGCTGCACCAGGTAGCCGTCCGGCCCGACGTAGGTACGGTCCGCACGCAAGGGGATGGAGCCCGTGCGGCCATCCTGGTCCCAGGTCACCGACTGGGTGCGCAGGCTGTACGTGGAACGCTCGGGAACCAGGACGAAGTTCGGGTTCTCGCGGTCCAGGGCGTGGCCCTCCGGCTGGGGGATGAAACGCTGCGGATCACGGGCCACCACGTCGGCCAGGGTGTAGCTGGGGTCGGCGTAGTTGTCGGTGAACTGCTGGCCCAGGTTGTAGCAGGGGAAGCAGATGGCTCCTCCCGCGTGTTCCTCCTCCACGAGACCCAGCAGGTTCGCGGCGTAGCTGATCTGGGCCTTGACCTCCTTCTTGCAGTAGCCGAAGTAGTTGTCCGCGATGACGGTGACGATCACGCCGCGCTCATCCCTGGCGCACACCTTGAAGGCCTGGCCGTCGTTGTACAGCTCGTCCGGTGTGCTCCAGCACATCCCGTCTCGACGCTGCCGCGGGGTCGCGTCGTCGTGGTGGGGCAGCCCGAGCTCCTTCTTGGTGAGCCGGGTCAGGTGCGGCGCGAGTATCACGGCACCGGTGTGACCGGTCCAGGCCCGGGGCATCAGTGAGGCGTCATTGTCCGGCAGGTAGGGGTCACCGCCGTTGCCGAAGATCCCCTCCACGAAGTCGAGGTTCGACACGAGGGTACCGGGCGCGAAGAACCGGATCTCCAGGCTGCGTTCCCGGAACTGTCCGGGGACCTCGGGAACCACGACGGGACGGAGCAGCAGCGACACCCAGGCGTTGGCTGGTTCGTCCTGCCCCGCCGTGTAGGGCAGGGTCATGGTGCGGCTCGGCGGGTTGAGGGCGTGCTCCAGGAGACGTCCGTAGACCTCCCGGGGAACGGCCAACTTGTCGTCCTGGATCGGCAGGCCACCCTCGGCGACGTGGAACACCCCCTTGGTGGTGCGGCGGTCGTTGGCCGGGTTGTGGAGAACCCCGTTGGCCAGGCGGTAGCTGGTCAGGTACTCCGAGGCGAAGGTGTCACCGCCGAGAGGCAGTGACAGGACCCGGGCCAGGCCCGGCTGGTCCAGGACGAAGGTCTGGCGGGGCAGCTGCGGTGAGGTTCCGGTGCCCTCCAGATAGGAGTCGAGGAAGGTCTGGATCCGACCGTCGACTGCGGGCAGCCGATGCGAGAGGCGGCGGTTGAGCTCGCGCTGGCGGGCGAGCAGGGGGCGTACGAGTTCGGCCGCGGTCTCGTCCCAGGACGAGGCGGGCACCGGGAGGTCCAGCAGCCGGAGGCGTAGGTTGATGGCGGCGATGTCCGAGGCGGAGGTCATGCCCCAACTATGCTTCACGACCGAACCACTGGAATCCGGGGGTCACATTCCGAGCAGTCTCACCGCAACACCTCGTAGGTCACCGTGACCACACCCTGCACGGGATTCGCGATCTCGCTGAAGGCCCCGGTGGTCAGGTCCAGGCAACGTCCGGCGACGTAGGGGCCGCGGTCGTTGACCGTCACCACCACGGACCTGCCGTTGGCGGGATTGGTCACCTTGAGGCGGGTACCGAAGGGCAGGGTCTTGTGGGCGGTCCTCATCGCCCACCGGTCGAAGGGCTCCCCGGAGGCCGTCGCCGTGTCATCGCCGTAGAAGGAGGCCTTGCAGGTCTGGGCGCCTCCTTGTGCCGAACCGGGTGGGGCCTCGACGAGATACTTCGCGCTCACCCATCGGGTCGTACCCCGCCACACGATCTCGGCCCGGCCTCGACGCACCGTTCCGGTGATCCTCAGTTCAGTCCCCTTGGGCACCGTGCCGTTGAACGAACGACCGGATGAGGCCAACCACAGGTTCAACTCGGTCGTCGCCCAACGGGTGCCGATGGTCGTCGGTTCAGGGGCCGGTGCCGGGGCCGTGACAGGGGAGGGGGCGGGTGCTGGCGTGCCCTCGGAGGTGCTGAGGTGGCGGCTCGCCACCCAGGCGGTGCGTCCGGACCAGGCGATCTGGGTCCAGGCACCACTTCGGGTGCCGGTCAGGCTCACGCGGGCACCCTTGGCCAGGACCCCGAGGGAACGCCGCGAGGTGCTGGGTGTGGGTCGCACGTTGAGTCTGGTCGTGGTGTGGGCCTGGCCTGCGGTGCCCCCGGTCGTCGGTGCCGCCGTCGTACCGGAGAACTGGACGTGGGCTGCGGACACCCAGGCGGAGCGCCCCCGGTGGACCACCGGCACCCAGCCATCGGTCACGGCTCCCCGGGTCTGCAGCGTGGCGCCGGCACGCAGCACCCCCAGCCTGCTGTGCCGGGTGCCCGGTCCGGATCTGATGTTGACGTTGGCGCGGGCCGTGACGGTGTCCCCGGCGGCTGCGGCTGCGGAGTGGGTCGGTAGAACTGCGGGCACCACGACGACCAGCATCGCGGTGAGTGCTGCGACCGAGGTCAGACGAAGCAGGGTTCTCAAGATCTGGGTGATGACGTGCACAGGGATCCCCCTCCTGGATGAGTCGTCGTCACGCTAGACACGCATGGGCCAGAGCTCAAGGCAAGGGGTGGAAGAACCCTCGAGTGAACCTCGAGGTTGAGGTCTGCCCGTGCCGAGCCGTCTCAGTATTCAGGACGAAGTCCGTCGACTGCTTGACAGCCGGGCACAGGAGCGCAATTGTTGCCCCATGACCAGCAGCCAGCTCGTAATCGTTTGACGGCGTTTCGGATCCTTGACCGAAACGCTCCCTCGCGCGCCCCAGGTGCCGAGGGTTTTTTGTTGGACAGGCACGACGGGTCGGCTGAGACCGAAGGGAGAGACATGTCGGAGGCAGAGGGCAGGATGCTGACAGGCGCCCAGGCGCTCGTGACGTCGCTGGAGCTGGCCGGGGTCGACGTGGCCTTCGGCATCCCCGGTGGGGCGATCCTCCCGGCGTACGACCCGTTGTACGACTCCACGATCCGGCACATCCTGGTCCGTCACGAGCAGGGAGCCGGGCATGCGGCCGAGGGATACGCCATGGTGAGCGGACGGGTGGGGGTGTGCATCGCCACCTCGGGGCCGGGGGCCACGAACTTGGTGACACCCATCGGCAACGCGTACATGGACTCGACCCCGCTGGTGGCCATCACCGGGCAGGTCAACTCGACGGCCATCGGCACCGATGCGTTCCAGGAGGCCGACATCCGTGGCATCGTGATGCCGATCACCAAGCACAGCTTCCTCATCAAACGGACCGAGGACATCCCACTGGCGATCAAGGAGGCCTTCCACATCGCCTCGACCGGGCGACCCGGGCCGGTGCTCGTCGACATCGCCAAGGACGCCCTGGCGGGCAGCGCACCGTTCCACTGGCCGAGGGAACTGGAACTGCCCGGCTACAAACCGACGATCAAACCGCACGTGAGGCAGGTCAAGGCAGCCGCCCGCATGATCGAGCAGTCGAGGCGTCCGGTGCTCTACATCGGTGGTGGTGTGGTGCGCGCCCAGGCCTTCGAGGCGCTGGCCCAGCTCGTCGAGAAGACCCGGATCCCCGTGGTCACCACGCTCATGGCCCGCGGAGCCTTCCCTGATTCACATGAGCTGCACATGGGGATGCCGGGCATGCACGGCACCGTCGCGGCCGTGGGAGCCCTGCAGAAGGCGGATCTCCTGATCGCCGTCGGTACCCGTTTCGACGATCGGGTCACGGGCCGACTGGACTCCTTCGCGCCACACGCGAAGGTGATCCAAGCCGACATCGACCCGGCCGAGATCGGCAAGAACAAGGCGGTCGACGTGCCCATCGTCGGTGACTGCCGCCAGACCCTGGAACTGCTCGTGGCAGAGATCGGGACCGCACCCGAGGCCGACGCGTGGCGCGCACAGCTCGCCGGGATCAAGGAGCGCTACCAGCCTCGATGGGACGAGGACCCCGACGGCAGGCTCTCCCCCCAGGAGGTCATCCAACGCATCGGCCAGCTCAGCCCGGACGACACCGTCTACGTCACCGGTGTGGGACAGCACCAGATGTGGAGTGCACATTTCCTGCCGCACGAGCGCCCGATGAGCTGGCTCAACTCCGGTGGTGCGGGCACCATGGGGTTCTGCGTCCCGGCCGCGATGGGCGCGAAGGTGGCCAGGCCCGAGCAGGTGGTGTGGGGCATCGACGGCGACGGCTGTTTCCAGATGACCAACCAGGAGCTGGTCACCTGTGCCCTGAACAACATCCCCATCAAGATCGCCATCATCAACAACAACGCCCTCGGTATGGTCCGGCAGTGGCAGTCCCTGTTCTACGACTCCCGGTACTCCAACACCGACCTGGCCACGGAGCAGCTCCCCAACTTCCCGATGCTCGCCGAGGCGATGGGTTGTGTCGGGATGCGTGCCACCAACGAGGAGGAGATGGAGGAGTGCATCGCCAGGGCCCTCGAGATCAACGACCGCCCGGTCGTGGTGGAGTTCGTGGTCCACAAGGACGCGATGGTGTGGCCGATGGTGCCCGCCGGCGTCAGCAACGACGAGATTCTCGTCGCCCGTAACATGGCCCCCGAGTGGGAAGAGGAGGAGCTGTGAGCACGCACACCCTGGGAGTGCTGGTCTCCAACAAACCAGGCGTCCTGACGAGGATCTCAGCGTTGTTCTCGCGTCGTGGGTTCAACATCGACTCGTTGGCCGTCGGTCCCACCGAACGCCCTGATGTGTCCCGGATGACGGTCGTGGCCTCCGTCGAGGACGACTCCGCGCTGGAACAGATCGTCAAACAGCTCAACAAACTCATCGAGGTCCGGAAGGTCCTCGAGCTGGGACCCAACACCGTGTGCCGTGAGATGGTGTTGGTCAAGGTCCGGGCCGATGTGAACACCCGCAGCCAGATCATCGACGTGGTGAGTCTGTTCCGCGGGAAGGCGGTGGACGTCAGTTCCGAGTCCATCACCATCGAGGCCACCGGGAGCACGGAGAAACTCGCCGCGCTGCTGGAGATGCTCAACCCCCACGGCATCCAGGAACTCGTCCAGTCCGGTCAGGTCGCACTCGGGCGTGGTGCCCGGACCCTTGCCGAACACAAGCCCAAGTAAGTAAGGAAAACCCACATGGCAGAGATGTTCTACGACTCCGACGCCGACCTCTCGATCATCCAGGGCAGGAGCGTCGCCGTCATCGGTTACGGCTCACAGGGACACGCCCACGCGCTGAGTCTGCGTGACTCCGGCGTCGATGTGCGGGTGGGGCTGCGCCCCGGATCGAAGTCGGCCGCGAAGGCCGAGGCCGAGGGGCTGCGGGTCCTGCCCGTCGCGGAGGCGGTGGAGGAGGCGGATCTCATCATGATCCTCGCTCCGGACCAGGTGCAGCGGAAGCTCTACGCGGAGGAGATCGCCCCCCACCTGGTGGCCGGAGACGCCCTGTTCTTCGCGCACGGCTTCAACATCCGGTTCGGCTACATCACCGCCCCGGAGGGGGTCGACGTCTGCATGGTCGCCCCCAAGGGACCCGGTCACCTGGTGCGTCGTGAGTACTCCGAGGGACGTGGTGTGCCCGCGATCATCGCGGTCGAGGTCGATGCCAGCGGGAATGCCTGGCCGCTGGCCCTGTCCTACGCGAAGGCGATCGGGGCGTTGCGTGCCGGCGGCATCAGGACGACCTTCACCGAGGAGACCGAGACCGATCTGTTCGGCGAGCAGGCCGTGCTGTGCGGTGGTGCCTCCGCGCTGGTCCAGGCCGGTTTCGAGACCCTCGTCGAAGCCGGTTACCAGCCCGAGGTGGCCTACTTCGAGTGCCTGCACGAGCTGAAGCTCATCGTCGACCTCATGTACGAGGGTGGCATCGCCAAGCAGCGCTGGAGTGTCTCCGACACCGCCGAGTTCGGTGACTACGTCTCCGGTCCCCGGGTCATCGATGCCCACGTGAAGGAGAACATGAAGGCGGTGCTGGCCGACATCCGCTCCGGTGCCTTCGCCAAGCGATTCATCGACGACCAGGACGCCGGGGCCCCGGAGTTCAAGGCCTTCCGCGCCGCCGGTGAGGCCCATCCCATCGAGGCCACGGGCAAGGAACTGCGCGGCCTGATGAGCTGGGTGAAGGACCACGGCACCGACGACTACGTCGAGGGCTCGGCTGCTCGCTGAGCACTCCGAGACGGGCACCCGCCAGATGGGTGCCCGTCTCGTTCGATTCAGTGGATCCCGGCTGTCCGACAGGCCTCGAGCACCTGCTCGACCTCCTGGACGGCCTCCTCACAGACCTGGTTGAAGGGGGCACGGCAGGGTCCCAGGCCGAAACCTGCCAGATTCGCCGCCAGCTTCATGATGGTGTTCGGGTTGCCGTGCCGCTGGGCCAGCCGCAGCGGACGGATCGCGTCCTGCGCTGCACGTGCCGCTGCGAGGTTGCCCGCCGACCATTCACGATGGATCGACACGATGGTCTCCGGCAGCACGTTCGCAACCGCGGTGACAGCGCCGTGACCACCGGCGAGCAGATTCCACAGGATCAGGCCATCGTTCCCCGAGAGCACGGCGAAGTCGTCAGGGGTGCGCTCGATGTACTGCAGCATGGTGTCGAAGTTCCCGGAGGAGTCCTTCACCCCGACGATGCCAGGGATCCGGGACAGTTTCTCGATCAGGGCGGGAGAGATGCCGACCCCGGTGCGCATCGGGATGTTGTAGACGACCACCGGGGTGTCCACGGCATCGGCCACGGCGGCGTAGTGGGTGTACAGCTCATCCTGTGAAGCCGCAGCGAAGTAGGGGGTGACCACACTCAGGGCGTCAACCCCGGCGGCGGCCGCATCACGTGCGAGCTCGATGGTCTCGAGTGTCCCGATGCACCCGACTCCCGCATGGACGGGCACTCTCCCTGCCACCTCGTCGACGACGACACGGATCACCTCGAGTTTCTCGGCACGGCTCATGACGAAGAACTCGCCGTTGGTGCCAAGACAGAACAGACCATCCACCCCGGCGTCGATCAGTCGGGACGAGTGGGCGCGCAGACCGGCCTCGTCGATCGTTTCGTCGTCGTTGAGGGCGGTCATCAGGGCAGGGATGATGCCGCTGACCCGGGGACTCATCGTGCTGCCCCTGAGGCCGGACGGGCGGTGAGCGAGGCGGCCTGACGCATGGCCTCCAGCATGCTGTCCACCTTGACCACACCCGTGCCCGCGATGTCGAAGGCCGTGCCGTGGTCGACCGAGGTCCGGATCACGGGAAGTCCGACGGTGATGTTGACACCGTCCTCGATCCCCAGCACCTTGATCGGACCATGGCCCTGGTCGTGGTACATCGCGACGACGAGGTCGTAGTCGCCTCGACCTGCCAGGTAGAAGGCGGTGTCGGCCGGTAGTGGACCCACCGCGTCGATGTCATCGGCACGCAACGCCTGGATGGCGGGAATGATCTTCTCCTCCTCCTCGCCGTGGCCGAACAGACCACCCTCCCCGGCGTGAGGATTGATGGCGCACACCCCGATGCGGGGATGCTCCAGGCCTGCGCGACGCAGTGCCTCCCACCCCCTGCGGACCGTGCGCTCCACCAGGCCCGCGTCGATCCTGGCGATGGCGTCGATCAATCCGATGTGGGTGGTGACGTGGATCACCCTCAGTTTTGGTGCCGTGAGCATCATCGAGACCTCGGTGGTGCCGGTCAGTGCGGCGAGCATCTCCGTGTGTCCCGGGTACTGATGGCCACCGAGGTGAAGGGCTTCCTTGTTCAGAGGTGCGGTGCAGATCGCCTGGACGGTCCCGTCCAGGGCCAGTTGGGCGGCCTTCTCGACGTAGCGGAAGGCGGCATCCCCGGCGACGGCGGAGAGTTGTCCCCAGGGGAGGTCCTCGGGCAGCAGCGCAAGATCGATGACATTGACCCGCCCGGGGGCCTCGGTCATCTCGTCGACGCTGCCCACCGTGACGATGTTGACGTCAAGGCCCATGACATCGGCCGCCTGCTCCAGACGTAGGGCATCACCGATGACCAGGGGACGACACAGGGCGGTGATGTCCGGGTCGACGACGGCGGCCACGGTCACCTCGGGGCCGACACCGGCCCCGTCCCCCATGGTGACGGCGATCGTCGGGCGTGTCCTTGAGGTCATGACTTCTCCTTCGGTGCGTTGGGTGATGATGGTCTCAGGGCTTGCTGGATCAACCACAGCGAATCCAGGTCGCCGTGGGAACCGGGGCGGGTGACGATGCGTCCACCGTCATCGGTGGCGAGCAGCGCCGCGCCCGGGTGGATCTGTGTCACCACTTCCAGGTGGTGCTGGCCGAGAAGATCCAGGACGGCCCGTGCGCTGCCCAGTGGCTCAGCACCGTCGGGGAGAGGACATGGTGGCTGAGGGAGATCCTCCCGGCAAGGTGTTCAGCCTGGGCCACGGCCTTCGGGGAACCCGTGCCGAGGACATGGAGCACACCTCCTGATCCGCTGTGGACCCGATCGGTTCCAGGCAGCAGGGTGAGAGCGAGACGGGACGACAGAGCCCGTGCCAGTGCACTGGATCCGGCGAACCTCACCCGTGGAGCAGCACGCAACCCGGCGTCGACGATGGCTGTGAGGTCCTCCTGGGTCTCGGCATCGCAGCTGGCCACCCCACCGGGAGCACGTGTCAGGCTTTCGCCCGGACAGCCGGACCGCACCATGTCAAGGGTCAGGTTCCGGATGAGGACGTCCCCGAGTGCAGCGACGACGGGCCGCCGCGATGGTGGAGACCGCTCTCGCCGCAGGGATCAACGGCATCGACACCGCCAACGGGTACGCAGGTGGTACCACGGAGGGGATGATCGCACCGCTGGTCCGGCGTCATCGTGACCAGGTCGTCCTGGCCACCAAGGCCGGGATGCCCCATCCTGACGCCGAGGACCACGCGCCACTGTCAGCTCGAGGGCTGCGTGCCAGCGTCGAGGGATCACTCCGGCGTCTCGGTGTGGAGCACATCGACCTCTTCTACCTGCACCAGCCGGATCGTGCCACCCCCGTCGTGGAGACCCTGGACACCGTCGCGACGTTGCACGAGGAGGGAAAGATCGGGGCCCTCGGGGTCTCGAACCACTCCGCATGGCAGGTCCTCGAGATCCTCCGCGAGGCCGAGCTTCGTGGGCTGGCCGCCCCGGTGGTGGGGCAGAACGTCTACAACCTCGTCGCTCGGCGCATGGAGGACGAGTGGTTCGAGTTCGCTGCTCGGTACGAGGTGTTGACCATGTGTTACAACCCACTGGCCGGAGGGTTGCTCGTGCGTCGTCCCGCGAACGAGGCCCCGACACGTTTCTCTGGCTCGGTGCTCGCAGAGATGTATCGCAGGCGTTACTGGAGCCCCGAGGTCCTCGCGACCATCACCAGGTTGGCCGATCTCGCCGATGAGGCCGGGATCCCACTGGTCGAGCTCGCCCTGCGGTGGATGATCAGTGTTCCCGGCCCCGGAGCCCTGCTGTTGGGGGGCGACCGGGTGGAGCAGCTTCAGGACAACCTCGCCACCTTGGCCAAGGGGCCCCTCAGCAGTGATCTCACCACCACCTGCACCGCGGTGACCGACCCCCTCAAGGGGGCCATGCCGGCCTACAACCGCTGATCGATATCGACCCAAGGAGTTCACTCATGACAACATACGATGGTCTGCTGCGGCCACGCCCGGACGGCGCTCACGAGGCCTTCCTGCCCACCCCCACCGTCCAGTGTCATGCCGCCAACCTGGCCTTCCTGCCCGACGGGGACCTGGCCTGCGTCTGGTTCGGCGGCACGCAGGAGGGCATCTCCGACATCTCGGTGTACCTCTCGCGACTGCCGAGGGGAGACAAGAAGTGGCTCGAGCCGGTGCAGCTGAGCTTCGACACCACGCGGTCCGAGCAGAATCCCATCCTGTTCACGGCTCCGAACGGTGAGGTGTGGCTGATCTACACGGCTCAACTGGCGGGCAACCAGGATTCCGCCATCGTGCGTCGCCGGATCTCCCGGGACGGTGGACGGAGCTGGGAGGAACCCACCGCACTGCTCGGTGACGATGCACCCGCCGGGGTCTTCGTCCGTCAGGTTCCCGTCGTGCTCGAGACCGGGCGAATCCTGCTCCCCGCCTTCAACTGCACCGCCCTGCCGGGTGAGAAGTGGGTGGGAGATCATGACACCGCATCCGTGTGGTACTCCGACGACCAGGGGATGACGTGGCGTGAGGTGACCGTGCCTGATTCGCAGGGATGCGTCCACATGAACATCGTCCCGCGTACCGACGGTACGTTGTGGGCCTGCTTCCGGTCGCGGTGGGCCGATCACGTCCACGAGAGCGAGTCGGTGGACGGCGGCATGACGTGGACGCCGTGTCGGCCCATCGTGCTGCCCAACAACAACTCCTCGATCCAGGCCCGTGCCCTCGGCGGTGCAACCATGGCGATGGTGCTCAACCATGCCAGCATGGCCGACGCAACCGGTCGTCGCACGTCGCTCTACGACGAGATCGACGAACAGGGTCTCAAGGAGGCCGACGGGCCTGCAGAGGTGGAACCCGAACCGGATCCGAGCAGACGCACCGCATTCTGGGGAGCGCCGCGTGCACCGATGACCCTGGCGCTCTCCGATGACGACGGTCGCACCTGGCCGATCGCCCACGACATCGAGAACGGTGATGGCTTCTGCCTGTCGAACAACAGCCGTGACGGTCTGAACCGGGAGCTGTCCTATCCCTCGGTCCTGGGGGGGGCCCGACGGCGACCTGCACGTCGCGTACACCTGGCACCGCAGGACGATCAAGCACGTCCATCTGGGGGCTGACGTGCTGGCCACGATCCGAGCTGAGCGGCCAACCTCAGCCGGACCCGACCTGGCGGCTGCTACGACCTGAGCTGCCGCTCTCCTCCGCCCTGTGAGGGGCAAGGCACAAAGGAGTGTGAATCTCAATGACGATGTCCATGATCCTGGCCCTCGCGGTCCTGGTCATCATGATCGGCCTCATCATGTTCGACGTGCTGCCCTTCGGGGCGCCGCCGTTGGTGGCCTGTCTGCTGCTGGTGGTCTTCGGGTTGTCCACGGTCCCTGAGGCCTTCGCGGGCTTCGTGAACTCCAGCGTCCTCATGATCGCCTTCTTCATGGTGCCTCTGGCGGCCCTGCAGAAGACGAAGCTCATCGGCCGTGTGAAGGACTCCATGGCCTCCCTCGTCGAGAAGGGTGGGTACAAGAGCTACATCGCGTTGCTGATCGTCGTGATGCTCGGTGCCTCCCTGGCCGGTACCGGATCAACCGGGTACTACGTGCTGATCCTCGCGCTGGTCTCGACCATCCCCTATGACCGGAAACTGCCCACATCAAGGCTGATGATGCCGCTCGGCTTCGCCACCAACCACCCGCTGGTGCCGATCAACGTTGCGTTGCTCTACGGTGTCATGGTCACGGTGCTGGAGGCCTCGGGCTTCAAGGGCAGCGTCTCCATGGTCACCTTCTCCCTGGTCAACTTCGTGATGGGGATGGCCTACCTGGCCTGGGCGTTGCTCGCATACCGGTTGCTTCCCGACCATCCGATCGCCGAGCCGACGGTCGACACCTCGTCGCTGGCGGAGGGGGAGTCGTATCCGTCGTGGAAGGAGGCCGTCACGATCGGCGCCTTCGTGGTCAGTGTGATCGCCATGATGCTGATGAACGTGATCGGTGATCTCGCCCATGTCACCCCCGGCCTGGCGGCATTCGTGCTGCTGTTCATCAAGATGGTGGATTTCAAGGAGTTCCGGGGGAACCTGTTCGCCCCTGTCATCCTCATGATGGCCGGCGTCATCGGGGTGGCCGACGCGTTGGCCAGGTCAGGGTTCACCGCACTGGTGGGCGACGCCGTCGCGGGCTGGGTGGGTGCCAGTGTGCCGCCCTTCCTGCTGGTTCTCGTGTTCGCACTGCTGACCAGCACCGCGGCCACCCTGACGGGGTCCAACATGGGGTCGGTGATGATCTTCGCGCCGATCGCGATCGCGACCTGCACCAGCCTCGGGCTCAGCCCCGTCGCGGCTGCGGCAGCGGTGGCCATCGCGGTATGGCAGGGTGGTTTCATGCCGATCGACGGGATGCCCGCGCTGATCCACGACATGGGGAAGTACCGGTTGCTGGACTTCTGGAGGTTCACCATCCCGATGTACTTCATCCGCATCATCGCGTTGACCGGTGCAGCGGTGCTGTTCTTCCCGATGTGATCCTCTCGAACCCCACCGCCGTGCGTCACGGGTCCGTGACGCACGGCGGTAGCATCTCTGGAGGACTGGAAGGACCTGAAGGGGCGGTCAGATGAAGGCGGAGGAACGTCGTGAACAGATTGCGATGTTGGCGCATGCCAACGGGCTGGCCACCGTCGAGGAGCTCGCGGCGTCCTTCCAGGTGTCGCCGTCGACGATCCGTCGTGATCTGGCCCTGCTGGTCGAGTCCGAGACCATCGCCCGCACCTACGGTGGGGTGATTCCTCGGTCCCGTGACCATCAGGAGGCCACGTTGCAGGAACGGGCGTTGAGAGGGGGAGCCGCGAAACAACGGATCGGCCGCTGGGCGGCAGAACAGGTCAGCCCCGGGGACACGATCCTGCTGGATGCCGGGACCACGACCGCGCAGGTCGCCTGTCATCTGCGCACGACCCATCCGCTGACCGTCGTCACGACCGGCCTCACCCCCTTCCATGAACTCGCCGGTGTGCCGGACATCGAACGGGTGCTGCTGGGAGGCACGTTCCGTGACCTGAGTCAAGGTTTCGTCGGTCCGCTCACCGAGGAGGCGCTGGAGCGCTGGTACTTCGACCTGGTCTTCCTGGGGGCGGATGCGGTCACGGCCGACCGGGGCGTGTGCGAGGCCTCGGTCGTGCAGACCCGGCTCAAACAGCTCATGGCCCGTGCCGGGGCCAGGGTCTTCCTGCTCATGCACGCGGAGAAGCTCGGTCAGCGTCCCTTCAAGTCGTGGGTCCAGCTGCCCGGTCCGTGGACCCTGGTCACTGACTCCTCGGTGCAGCCGGACCAGCTCGCCCCCTTCGAGGCACGGGGCATCGAAGTGGTCGTGGTGGGGGACGACTGAGCCCGATCCCTGTGGTCCGGGAACGGCCAGGACCGGATGACGGCGTGACCCCTCCGGTTGGTAGGCTTGTGAGACACGAAAAACGGGAGGATCCTGGCCATGAGCATCTTTCTCATCCTGGGAATTGCTGGTTCCTTGTTCCTCGTGGCCTCCATCATCCTCGGTGACTTCTTCGAGGCGGCATTCCACTTCGACGGCTTCGACTCGGAGATCTTCTCGCTCGCAGCCCTCGCGGCCTTCGTCGGAGCCTTCGGCTTCGGTGGTGTGGCCGCCTCGGCCTTCGCCGAGACACTGTGGCTGATGGTGCCGGTCGGCATCGTCTGCGGCATCGTCGCCGCGTGGGGAGCCATCGCTCTGACCCGCTGGCTGAAGCGGGGAGAGACGGGGGCCGCGGTCAGCAACAACTCACTCATCGGGGCCGAGGCCCGGGTCGTGACGGACATCCCCGCGGTCGGTTTCGGCGAGGTCCACATCCACGGCTCCCACGACAAACGTGCCGCATCCTCCGAGGTCTCCATCCCAGCCGGCACCCAGGTCTGGGTCTCGGCCATCATCTCCCCGACGGCCGTCGAGGTCAGACCCGTGACCGCCGAACTGCCTCCCCGCTAAGAAAGGATCATCAATGCCAGAACTCGCTTCCCTCCTCACCGGTGTGGGAGGGGTCATCATCCTCGCCGTGCTGGTGATCTGGTTGATCGCCAGCCGGTACCGGGTGGCCCGCCCGAACGAGGCGTACATCATCACAGGCCAGAAGGGGAAGGCCGTCACCAATCCTGAGACCGGCATGGTCTCGACCGACCTGTCCGGTCAGAAGGTCATCATGGGCGGTGGCGTCTTCGTCATCCCACTCATCCAGCGCCTCCACGTGCTGGACCTCTCCAGCCGTCGCATCATGGTGCAGATCCGCAACGCGGTCTCCGGGCAGGGCATCAAGCTCAACCTCGACGGCGTGGCCATCGTCAAGGTCGGTGGCAACGAGGACTCGATCCGTGCCGCGGCCCAGCGATTCCTGATGCAGCAGGAGGAGATCGAGACCTTCACGCAGGAGACCCTCGCCGGTGCGCTGCGCTCCATCGTCGGTGGCCTCTCCGTGGAGCAGATCATTCGTGACCGGGCGGCCTTCGCGCAGCGGGTCGCCGACGAGTCGGAGGCCTCGCTCACCGGTCAGGGACTGGTGCTCGACACCTTCCAGATCCAGGACATCACCGATGACGGCACCTACCTGTCGGACCTTGGGCGTCCCGAGTCCGCGAAGGTCGGACAGATCGCAGCCATCGCGGAGGCCGAGGCGCGTCGGGAGGCCGAGCAGGCAAGGCTCGCCGCCGAACAGGAGATCGCCATCTCCGAGCGGGCCCTGGTGCTCAAGGAGGCCGAGATCAAGGCCGAGACCGACGCGGCTCGCGCCCAGGCAGCGGCCTCCGGTCCGCTCGCCCAGGCGGACCGTGACCAGGCGATCCTCGCCGAGCAGGAGAAGGTGGCCGTCCGGCAGGCGGCGCTGAAGGACCGCCAGCTCGACACCGAGGTCCGCAAGCCCGCCGACGCGAAGCGGTACGAGACCGAGACCCAGGCGCAGGCGCGTCGCAACTCGGAGATCTTCGAGGCCGAGGCCCGCAAGGCCGCAGCCATCGCGCAGGCCGAGGCGGCGGCCGAGACCGCTCGTCTGACCGGTGAGGGCGAGAAGCAGCGTCGTGCCGCGCTGGCCGAGGCCGAGGCCATCGAGGGTGCTCGTCGGGGTGAGGCCGAGAAGGCCCGTCGTATCGCCGAGGCGGAGGCCACCCGGGCCGAGGGCGATGCCAAGGCGGCCGCGGTGCTCGCCATCGGTACCGCCGAGGCCGAGGCGATGGACAAGCGCGCTGCGGCATTCGCCAACTACAACGAGGCGGCGATCCTGCAGATGCTGGTCGAGGTCCTGCCCCAGGTGGCCGAGAAGGTCGCGGCCCCGATGGGTGCCATCGACAAGCTCACCGTCGTCTCGACCGAGGGGGCTGCCGCACTGCCCCGGCAGATCAACGACAACGTCCTGCAGACGGTGGAGATGATCCGCAACACCACCGGCATCGATCTGTTGGACATCCTGAAGTCCCGCACCTCCGCGAAGGGATCCCCGGCCCAGGGAACCGTCGTGAAGGGGGAGACCAGCGAGGCCTGACCCAGGTCAGGCAACACGAGGCGACGGCCGGGAGCACCCCGGCCGTCGCCTAGTCCCTCCAGGGTTCAGGAGACGGCGGCTGCGATCCGGTCGCCGACCTCAACCGTCAGCACCGGACCGACGGGACGGGTGGCGATGTCGTGAGCCACCGCCTCGTCGATCCGGGCCGCCAGGTCCTCCCGACCGAGGTGGGCCAGCAGCAGCGCGGCTGAGCTGATGGCCGCCGTCGGGTCCGCGATCCCCTGGCCGGCGATGTCCGGTGCGGAGCCGTGCACCGGCTCGAACATCGAGGGGTACTCACCGGAGGTGTTGATGTTGGCCGAGGCCGCCAGCCCGATCCCGCCCGTGACCGCGGCAGCGAGATCGGTGATGATGTCACCGAACAGGTTGTCGGTGACGATCACGTCGAACCGTGACGGTTCGACCACCATCGCGATCATGGCGGCGTCGATGTGCAGGTAGGAACGCGTCACGTCCGGGAATTCCTCACCCACCTCGGCGAACAGTCGGTTCCACAGCCCGCCGGCATGGACCAGCACATTGTGCTTGTGGAGCAGGGTCAGCCTGCCTCGGCGGGCACGGGCCCGCTGGAAGGCGTCACGGATCACCCGTTCCACCGCGAAGGCGGTGTTGACCGAGACCTCCGTGGCGATCTCCTGAGGGGTTCCGGGACGAACGGTGCCGCCGTTGCCGCAGTACAGGCCCTCGGTGCCCTCCCGTACCACGACGAAGTCGATGTCCCCCCTGGCCACGACCTCGGGGGAGAGGGGGGTGGGGACCCCGGCGTGGAGGCGTGAGGGGCGCAGGTTCACCCCGTGGTCGAGGGCGAAACGGAGTTTGAGCAGCAGACCACGTTCCAGCAGACCCGAAGGGATGGCCTTCGACCCCGGTGCGGCACCGACGGCACCGAGCACGATGGCATCCACCGTCCGGAGCTCCTCAAGGACCGTGTCCGGCAGCACCTCACCGGTGCGTTGCCACCTCTCGGCACCGAGGTCGTAGTGGATCTCCTCGAAGGTGTCGGGCCCAGCCACCGCGTGCAGCACCTTGAGAGCCTCCGCAGTCACCTCCGGACCGATGCCGTCGCCTCCGATGACTGCCAAGCGCTGTTTCGTCATGGCGCGAAGACTAGAGGTTGGCCCCGACGGGGAGGATGTGTTGCCCACCTCGCGAGATGTGCCCTCCGGTAGGCTGCCCTCCATGCGCATCGCCCGTTTCGCCGCTGCAGGTCAGGACCCTGCCTACGGCATCATCGAACTGGCCGTCGACGGTGGGGAACATCCCGACACGATCGCCGCCATCACCGGTGACCCCTTGGCAGGGGTGCCGGTCAACTACACGGGAGCGAGGTTCGACCTGGCCGAGGTCAGGTTGCTGGCCCCGGTCATCCCGCGCAGCAAGATCATCGGGGTGGGACGCAACTACGCCGACCACGCGGCGGAACTGGGCAACGAGGTGCCCGAGTCACCGCTGCTCTTCCTGAAACCGAACACCTCGGTCATCGGGCCGAATGAACCGATCGTGCGACCCGAGGGCTGTGAGGACCTGCACCACGAGGGCGAACTGGCCGTGGTCATCGGTCGTTTCTGCAAGCAGGTCCCCCTGGAGCGGGTGCCCGAGGTGATCTTCGGGTACACCATCGCCAATGACGTCACCGCCCGTGACTGGCAGGTGGAGCAGTGGACCCGGGCCAAGGGGGCGGACACCTTCTGCCCGCTCGGGCCCTGGATCAACACCCATCTCACGCTGGCGGAGGCAGGACACCTGGGGATCGAGACCCGAGTCGGTGACGAACTGCGCCAGCAGGGCAACACCTCGCAGCTCGTGCGGGGAATCGCCGAACTGGTGGTCCACATCTCCGCCACCATGACGCTGCTGCCGGGTGACGTCATCCTCACCGGCACACCGGCCGGGGTGGGGCCGATGGCCGACGGCGATGTCGTCACCGTCGAGATCGACGGCCTGGGGAGCCTGAGCAATCCCGTGGTCAAGGCATGAGGGGGCAGTGGGTTCCACGCACGGGGGTCAGGCATCCACTGGTCCTGTACGGCCAGGTGCCGTGGCGGTTGCTGATCGGGACGATCGTCGCCCTGCTCCTGGCCCTGCTGCTTCCCGGCGTCGTCAGCCTGCTGGTCCTGGGCCTTGCGACGACGTTCCGGCAACCGGACGACGTCCCCGACTACTTGAGGGATGCCCTGGCCTACCACTTTCCCGAGGGTGTGCTGGCCACACATCTGGGGCTGGCCTCCATGATCCTGATCGCCCTGGTCCTCATGCGGTACCTGCATCACGCGAGCTGGCGGTGGACGGCCTCGGTGCAGCCGGGGATGCGCTGGCGCTACCTCGTGATCTGTTCCCTCATGGCAGTGGTGGTGCTCAACATCATCCTGTGGGTCGGTCCCGAGGCCCGGAGTCTGGCGTGGCAGGAGGCCCAGCCCCAGTGGTACGTCTACCTGGCCATCATCCTGGTCACCTCCCCGCTCCAGGCCGCTGCTGAGGAGGTCTTCTTCCGCGGCTACCTGCAGCAGAGCGTCGGCTCGGCGACGGGACATGCCTGGATCGGAGTGCTGGCCGCATCACTGGTCTTCGCACTCATGCACGGTCCCCAGAACCAGGCGCTGTTCCTCCACCGCCTCGGGTTCGGGCTCATCGCCGGTGCCCTCGTGGTCGTCACCGGCGGCCTGGAGGCCGCCATCGCGATTCACGTCGTGAACAACCTCATGGCCTTCGGGTATGCCTTGATCAGTGGGGGTGTCGCGACGGCGGCAGCGGTCACGGCGATCAGCTGGAGCGCCAGCGCACTCGCACTCGGCAGCTTCGCTCTCTGTGCCCTCCTGGCGTGGTGGATCGGACGCCGTATGAACCTGGCGGACCTCACCCCCTGAGCCCAGTGGGAAGGGGCACGTCCGAACACTGTCGGAACGGGAGTCAGGAGATGCATTCCACGAAACAGCCAGAGCGGCGCTGACTCGGGGAGGGCCGTCCGTGGTCTGCTCGTTCGCTGCTCACACCGGGCCGCGAGTGCTGGCCAGCAGTCCTGGTCGAGACCAGGGGGTCGGCCTCAGCAGGCGGTCCCAAGGGCTCGGCGCGCTCGCTTCGCGGCTCGACCAGCGGCTGGAATGACCGCACGGAAGCCGGCCTGGATGATTCCCGTGAAGCGTCGGGTGGAGCCCGCGGAAGGGGCTGAGGGAAGAAGTGGAAGAAGGCTGAGGTGGCTGCGGCCGGACCCCGGGCGAGCCCCAGCACACAACCGTCTGGCTAGACTGCGCTCGTGTTCGATCTGTTGCTGGGAACCGTGCATCGTGGGTGGGTGGCGGAGTCGCACCACCGGGGGAGGGTCTGCGTCGTCGGGCCAGAAGGGACGCTGCTGGCCCTGGGGGACATGGCCGCGCCGGTCCTGCCGAGATCCGCCCTGAAGCCGTTCCAGGTGGTCGCGATGCTGCGCAACGGCCTGGATCTCACTGAGGAGCTGCTCGCATTGGCCGGGGCATCCCACACCGGACAGGACATCCACCTCGCCGGTGCTCTCGAGATCCTGTCGCGCTCGGGTCTGACCGTCGACGACTTCCGGCACACCCCGGACCTGCCGCAGGACCCGGAGGCACTGCGTGCCTGGCATCTCGCGGGTCGGGGCAAGGAACCGTTGGCCCACAACTGCTCAGGCAAACACGCAGCGATGCTGCGCACCTGTCAGCTGGCCGGGTGGCCATCGGAGGGCTGTCTGGACCCGGCACACCCACTCCAGCAGCAGATCCGTGCCACCGTCGAGGAGTACTGCGGCGTGGTGGGGGAGCCGGTGGTCGACGGGTGCACCGCTCCGGCCTTCGCGACCACACTGCCCGGACTGGCGGCCGGATTCGGTCGGATCGCCGCGGAGAGCGACGGTCCCGGGCGACTCGTCGCCGACGCCTTCCGGCAGCATCCCGAGTACACCTCCGGGATCGGTCACGCGGTGGTGCGGCTCACCACGCAGGTCCCCGGTGCCATCGCCAAGATCGGGGCCGAGGGGGTGCTCGCGGTGGGTCTACCGGACGGTACCGGGGTCGCGGTGAAGATGAGCGACGGCATGGGACGTGGTCGGTTCGAGGTGGTGGATGCCGTCCTGGCGTCGCTGGGACACCCGGTGGACAGTGCCGAACCCGAGTGCGAGGTCTGCCCCGAGGTGCTGGCCATGCTGGAAGAGCTCGGGACGAGACACGGACCTCGCGAGCCGTGATCGTCATCCCGGCGGATCTCCTGGCACGGTGGACGGTGACCCGACGTCGATTTGCGCTCCTGGCAGGCATGGATGTAGAGTTACGACTCGTGCTCGAGAGAGCGCACAGGGGTATGGGGTAATTGGCAGCCCGACTGATTCTGGTTCAGTTAGTCTTGGTTCGAGTCCAGGTACCCCTGCGGAAAGGCCTTGTGAAAGGCCGATCCACCACGCTTGGCCCCGTTGTGTAGCGGCCTAGCACGCCGCCCTCTCAAGGCGGTAGCGCGGGTTCGAATCCCGTCGGGGCTACCAAGCAGATCGCCCGGTCCACTCAGGTGGACCGGGCGATCTGCTGTGTGTCGTCATTCACCACCGGTACGACGCAGCACCTCACTGAGACGTTCAGCAGCGGCCATCACGGCGGGGGCGTGCAACCGTCCCGGTTGTCGGGTGAGGCGCTCGATGGGACCCGAGACGCTCACCGCGGCGATGATGCGACCGTTCGGGGACAGCACCGGAGCGGAGACCGAGGCCACCCCCGGTTCACGTTCAGCCACGGACTGCGCCCAGCCCCGTCGGCGGACCTGCTGCAACCCGGCGACGGTGAAGGCGGCGCCGTCGAGCATGCGGGGGAGTCGCTCCGGTTCCTCCCACGCCAGCAGGACCTGGGCGGCCGAGCCCGCCGTCATGGACAGCTGCGCCCCCAGCGGGACGGTGTCGCGCAACCCCGAAGGGCGCTCCACGGCCGCCGCGCAGATCCGGATGTCGCCCTGCCTGCGGAAGAGCTGGGCGGATTCGCCGGTGATGTCGCGCAGCCGGGTGAGAATGGGACCTGCCGTGGTGAGCAGGGGATCCTCGGCCGCCGCGCCGGCCAGCTCCACGAGCCGGGTGCCGAGCACGAACCGCCCCTGAAGGTCCCGACCGACCAGTCGGTGATGCTCCAGGGCCACGGCCAACCGGTGCGCCGTCGGGCGGGCCAGACCCGTCGCGGTCACCAACCCGGCCAGGGTCAATGGGCTCGTCTCGAGTGCGGACAGCACTGCGGCTGCCTTGTCCAGAACGCCAACACCACTTCCTTCGTCCATATCGCGAGACTATCGTTTCACATGCTGGACAAGCAAGGTGGGGTGTCACAAACCGTGAGAGCGTGTTCGAACCATCACGAAGAAGGAAGACCAAGAATGGGCAGGACCCTCGCAGAGAAGGTGTGGGATGCGCACGTGGTGCGCGCGACGGCAGGCGAACCCGATCTTCTTTACATCGACCTCCACCTGGTGCACGAGGTCACCAGTCCACAGGCCTTCGAGGGACTGCGGATGAACGGCAGGCAGGTGCGTCGGCCCGATCTCACCCTGGCCACCGAGGATCACAACACGCCCACCCTCAACATCCTCGCCCCGATCGCCGACCCGGTCTCACGCACCCAGGTCGACACGCTGCGTCGCAACGCCGCCGAATTCGGGATCCGCATCCACTCCCTCGGGGACCGTGACCAAGGGGTGGTCCACATCATCGGCCCGCAGCTCGGGGTGACCCAGCCGGGCATGACCATCGTGTGTGGAGACTCCCACACCTCCACCCACGGGGCCTTCGGGGCGTTGGCCTTCGGGATCGGGACCTCGGAGGTGGAACACGTGTTGGCGACCCAGACCCTGCCCCAGAAGAAACCGAGGATGATGGCGGTCAACATCAACGGTGACCTGCCGGAGGGAGTGACCGCCAAGGACGTGGTCCTGGCGCTGATCGCCAAGGTGGGCACAGGCGGGGGACAGGGCTTCATCGTGGAGTACCGTGGAACCACCATCGAGCAGCTCTCGATGGAGGGCCGCATGACCATCTGCAACATGTCCATCGAGTGGGGCGCCAAGGCCGGCATGGTGGCCCCCGACGAGACCACCTTCGCCTACCTCAAGGGCCGCCCCCATGCCCCCGAGGGGGAGGACTGGGACGCCGCCGTCGAGTACTGGCGTACCCTGCACTCCGACGATGACGCGCACTTCGACGTCGAGGTCGACATCGACGCCACCCAGCTCACCCCGTTCGTCACCTGGGGCACCAACCCCGGACACGGTGTCCCACTCGGTGGCGTGGTCCCGGCTCCGGAGGACTTCGACTCCGAGGTGGAACAGGCCACCGCACGACGCGCCCTGGAGTACATGGACCTGGTCCCCGGCACCCCGATGCGTGACATCGCCGTCGACACCGTCTTCCTCGGGTCCTGCACCAACGGCAGGATCGAGGACCTGCGCCTGGCCGCTGACGTCCTGCGGGGACGTCGGATCGCCGACGGGGTACGGATGTTGGTGGTCCCCGGCTCAGCCAGGGTCCGGCTCGAGGCGGAACTGGAGGGGCTCGACAAGGTCTTCCTCGACTTCGGGGCCGAGTGGCGGGCCGCAGGGTGCTCGATGTGCCTGGGCATGAACCCGGACCAGCTCGCCCCGGGAGAACGGTCCGCGTCGACCTCGAACCGCAACTTCGAGGGCCGTCAGGGAAAGGGCGGGCGAACCCACCTCGTCAGCCCCGCCGTCGCAGCCGCCACGGCCGTCACCGGCCACCTGTCCGCCCCCGCCGACCTGATCGGAGCCTGAGCCATGGAGGCCTTCACCACCCACACAGGAATCGCCGTCCCGCTGCGGCGCAGCAACGTCGACACCGACCAGATCATCCCGGCGGTCTACCTCAAACGCATCACCCGCACCGGCTTCGAGGACGGGCTGTTCGCCGGCTGGCGCAGTGACCCCGGGTTCGTGCTCAACCAGGAGCCGTTCCGGCAGGGCACCATCCTGGTCCCGGGACCGGACTTCGGTACGGGTTCCTCCCGGGAACACGCCGTGTGGGCGCTGCAGAACTACGGCTTCAAGGTCATCATCGGCACCCGGTTCGGGGACATCTTCCGTTCCAACTCCGGCAAGGCGGGTCTGCTGGTGGCGCTGATCCCCGAGGCGGATCGGGACCGGCTCTGGGACGGGATCGATGCGGACCCGAATCTCGTCACAACCGTCGACCTGCCGTCGCAGACCATCACCCGGGGTGACCTCAGGCTCGACTTCGAGATCGACGAGTACACCAGGCATCGGCTCCTGAACGGCCTGGACGACATCTCGATGACCCTGCAGCACGCCGATGACATCGAGGCCTTCGAGGCGTCACGACCCCAGTTCAAGCCGAAGACCCTCCCGGCACGAACCGCTGACTGAACACCCACGCCGATTCGCCGATGGGCCCCGTGTGCGGGAGGATGTCCGGGTGAGCCACCTCGTCGAACAGCCCTGGCAGCGCCCCCTCACGCTGGCCAACTCCGAACCCGCGCCCTGGGCCTACCGGCTCCTGGCCCGTTTCGTGCACCTCGCCATGTCAGGCCTGGTCAAGCGCACCTGGTCAGGTCAGGAGAACCTGCCCGAGGGGGGATGTCTCGTCGTGGCCAACCACATCTCCAACTTCGACGTCCTGGCTCTCGGCGAGTACCTCATCTGGAACGGCCGCTGGCCGCGTTTCCTGGGAAAGGCGGAGATCTGGAAGGTCCCCCTGGTGGGGTGGTTCGCCCGCCAGTGCCGCCAGATCCCGGTGCTGCGCAACACGCAGCAGGCCAAGGACTCCCTGATCCATGCCCGGGCTGCGCTGGAGGCAGGGGACTGCGTGGCGATCTACCCGGAGGGAACCATCACGGCTGACCCCGACGGGTGGCCCATGGTCGGTCGGAGTGGGGCAGCCCGGCTCGCACTGACCACCGGGGTGCCCGTCATTCCCGTCGGGCAGATCGGCGCGGACGCCCTGCTCGGGGGCAAGAACCTGAAGCCGCTCAGGCTGTTCTCCCTGCGCCGTCGCCCGATCAGCCTCGTGGCCGGTCAGCCGGTGGATCTGAGCGATCTGCCCGTGACCGCGACCCCGGGCAAGGAGGAACTGGCCGAGGCGACGGCGCGGATCATGGACGCGATCGTCGGCCTCGTCGCGGGACTGCGCGGCGAGCAGGCACCGGCGGAGCGCTGGGACCTGCGTGTGGGTGCCCGGGTGCCCCGGGTACGATGAGCGCGCCGCCGACTTCGAGGAGACCCAAGTGACAGACAAGACCCGCATCGCCCTCGTGTTCGGGGGACAGTCCCCGGAACACGGCATCTCCTGTCTCACCGCGGCCAGCGTGTTCAAGGCCTTGGACAAGGACCGTTTCGACGTGGTCGGCATCGGGATCGCCCCGAGTGGTCGATGGACCCAGGTCCCGGCCGCCACCATTGCCGCCTACGCCATCGAGGACGGTCTCGCCCCGCAGGTGGCCGAGCCGGAGCACGACGCCGTGTGGCTGGTCGGTGAGCAGGGGTGTGAGGTGGCCACCCGAACGGGGGAGAAGCTGGTGGAGCTGAACGGGGTCGATGTCGCCTTCGCCCTGCTGCACGGTCCCTACGGCGAGGACGGCACCATCCAGGGAATGTTCGAGATGATGGGTATCCGCTACGTCGGCTCCGGGGTCATGGCCTCGGCCGTCGGGATGGACAAGGAGTTCATGAAGCTGGCCTTCAAGGCCGCCGGACTGCCCGTGGGACCGTTCGTCGCAGCCTCGGCCCGCAGGTTGAGGCACCACAGGGAACAGGTGTTGGAGGAGGTCTCACGGCTGCAGTACCCGATCTTCGTCAAACCGGCCCGCGGGGGATCCTCGATCGGGATCTCCCGGGTCACCGAGCCGCAGCAGCTCGAGGCAGCCATCACCCTGGCCCAGGAGTACGATCCCAAGGTGATCTTCGAACAGGGGATCACCGGGGCCAGGGAGCTGGAGGTCGCCGTGCTCGGGGACCCGGACGCGCCCCAGGGCTGCCGGGCCTCGGTCGTCGGGGAGATCCGGGTGCAGGCCGAGGACGGTTTCTACGACTACGAGGCCAAGTACTTCGACGAGAACGGGGCGGCGCTCGACGCGCCCGCGGAACTTCCCGAGGCGCAGGCCTCGGTCCTGCAGGCCATGGCCCGTCGCGCCTTCAACGCCATCGAGGCCGAGGGGCTGGTGCGCGCCGACTTCTTCCTCACCGACGACGGGGTGTGGCTCAACGAGGTCAACACCATGCCCGGGTTCACCAAGATCTCCATGTATCCCACCCTGTGGCAGGAGAGCGGTCTGACCTATGAACAGCTGGTGGGTCGCCTGGTCGAGCTGGCCCTGGCGCGCCCTACGGGGATGCGCTGATGGCAGGTGAGTTCGAACTGATCTCCGAGATCACCGCTGACCTGGCGCTCGGAGCGGACGTGAGGCTCGGTCCGGGCGACGACGCGGCGGTGCTGCGCCCGGCCGGCGACGTGGTGGTCACCACGGACGTGCTCATCGAGAACGTCCACTTCAAACGCTCCTGGTCGAGCGCCCACCAGATCGGTCGGAAGGCCGTGGCCGTCAACGTCTCAGACGTGGAGGCGATGGGGGCGATCCCGAGCGCAGTGGTCATCGGGTTGGCACTGCCGAAGGACCTGGACCAGGCCTGGGTGAAGGAGTTCCAGCAGGGCGTGGCCGCCGAGTGTGAGCAGGCCCGGGTGAGTCTCGTCGGTGGGGACCTGTCCTCCTCGGCCCACGTCGCCATCTCCGTCACCGCGCTCGGCAACCTCGATGGGCGGGCTCCCGTCACCCGGGTCGGGGCCCGGCCGGGTGATCGGGTGGCGGTGTGCGGGAGGCTCGGTTGGGCCGCCGGTGGACTGCTCGTGCTGCAGCGGGGATTCGGTTCCCCGAAGGACCTGGTGGCCGAGCAGCAGGTCCCGAGCGTCCCCTACGGGCAGGGCCGGGTGGCGGCCGAGGCCGGGGCCACCGCCATGATCGACGTCTCCGACGGCCTGCTGCAGGACCTGGGCCACATCTGTGAACGCAGCGGGGTCGGCATCGACATCGACTCCTCGGCCTTCGCGGTCCCCGACGGACTGGCACGGGTCGCCGCCGCGACCGGGAAGAACCCCATGGCATTCATCCTGGCCGGTGGCGAGGACCACGCCCTGGCAGCCACGTTCCCCCCAGATCGGGACCTGCCTGATGGCTGGCGGGCCATCGGACTGGTCGGTCCCGGGGCGCAGGTGAGCGTCGACGGCGAGCCCTGGACCTCTCCGACCGGCTGGGACCACTTCGCCTGACCACCATGACGACGGCGCGGGAGGTGAGGCCGGGCCCGCTCCTCCGCTAGGTTGGAAGCATGGCGACACGCGGCTCTTCCCCCTCGCGGAACTCCACCCGACGCTCGTCCTCGTCGCAGGGCGGCAAGAAGTCCGGTGGCCCCACGTCGACCTCACGGACCCGTTCCACCAGCCGCCCCGCCTCCCCGGAACCGAATCCGCTGCTGCGGGGGATCGTCGCGTTCTGGCGTGGGCTGGCACACGGTGTCGGCGCCATCGCGCGAAGCTTCGGCGGTGTGGACACCGATGTCGATCCGGCACTGCGTCGTGACGGGGTCGGTCTGTTCGTGCTGCTGCTCGCCGTCGTGGTGGCCTCCCGGGCCTGGTTCATGCTCCCGGGGCCGGTCGGCGGGGCCATCGAGGTCGCCACCACCACCATCGTCGGACTCAGTTCGACCTTCCTCCCGGCGATCCTCCTCTACGCGTCATGGCGGATCCTGAGGCACCCTCGCGCAGTGGATGCCGCACCCCGGACAGGACTCGGCTGGTTCCTCATCACGACGGGTGCCCTCGGCATCCTCAACATCGCCCGGGGACTGCCCCGCCCGGACCAGATGATGGAGCTCAGACGTGCCGGAGGGATCCTGGGATTCCTCTCCAGCAGCCTGTTCACCGACCTGCTGACCGTCTGGGCCGCTGTGCCCATCCTCGTCGTGGTGACCCTCATCGGTGTCCTCCTCGTCATCAACCGCCCCCTGCGCGACGTGATCGCAGGCATCCGCGGTGGGCTCTCAGCGCTGGTGGAGGACACCACGGAGGAGCCCCCGAGGAAGCTGGAACTCGGGGTGGACAAGCCCTACGACACCCCCCTCATCGTCGAGGACGACCCCGACCCCGAGGGGGAGCCGGTCCCTGACTGGCAGGTGGAGGAGCACGAACCCTCGCTGCCACCGGTGCGCAAACCGGCTCCGGCGGCCCCGAAGGAGGACCTCCCCCCGCCGGAGCACACCCCCATGATCGGTCGGGCCGAGCAGCTCCAGCTCAGCGGCGAGATCATGTACCAGCTGCCGGACGAGAGCCTGCTCATCCCCGGCACCAAGCCGAAGGCCCGCACCGAGTCGTCCGACCGCGTGGTCCGGCAGCTCGCCGCCACCCTGGAGGAGTTCGAGATCGACGCCCGGGTCACCGGCTACACCCGTGGCCCGACGGTGACCCGATACGAGGTCGAGCTCGGCAACGCCATCAAGGTCTCCAAGGTGACCGGGCTGGCGGACAACATCGCCTACGCCGTCGGCAGCAACGAGATCCGAATCCTCACCCCCATCCCGGGCAGATCGGCCATCGGCATCGAGATCCCGAACCTCGACAAGGAGGTGGTCAGCCTCGGCGACGTGCTCCGTTCCCCCAAGGCGCTGGGCGATCACCACCCGCTCACCGTCGGGCTCGGCAAGGACGTCGAGGGCGGTTTCGTGCTGGCCAACATGGCGAAGATGCCGCACCTGCTGGTGGCCGGGGCCACCGGGTCCGGCAAGTCGAGCTTCATCAACTCACTCATCACCTCCATCATGATGCGGGCCACACCCGACGAGGTGCGTCTGCTGCTGGTGGATCCGAAACGGGTGGAGCTCAACCAGTACGAGGGCATCCCTCACCTGGTGACCCCGATCATCACGAATCCCAAGAAGGCGGCCGAGGCGCTCGCCTGGGTGGTGCGTGAGATGGACATGCGCTACGACGACCTGGCGAACTTCGGCTTCCGCCACGTCGACGACTTCAACAAGGCGGTGCGCGCCGGCCAGGTGAAGGTTCCGGAGGGTTCCGAACGCGTGCTGGCCCCGTACCCCTACCTGCTGGTGGTCGTCGACGAGCTGGCCGACCTGATGATGGTGGCTCCCCGCGACGTCGAGGAGTCGGTGGTCAGGATCACCCAGCTCGCCCGGGCCGCCGGCATCCACCTCGTGCTCGCCACCCAGCGTCCCTCGACGGATGTCGTCACCGGTCTCATCAAGGCCAACGTGCCCTCACGACTTGCCTTCGCGACCTCGTCGATGACCGACTCCCGGGTGATCCTCGACCAGCCGGGGGCCGAGAAGCTGGTCGGCAAGGGGGACGGGCTGTTCCTGCCGATGGGGGCGGGCAAACCCATCCGGGTGCAGGGGGCGTGGGTCAACGAGTCCGAGATCCGCGAGGTCGTGGCCCACATCTCCGGACAGCTGCAACCGACCTACCGGGAGGACGTGACCACGGCTGCCGCGGAGAAGAAGGTGGTCGACGACATCGGTGACGACCTCGAGCTCGTCATCGACGCGGCCCGGCTGGTCGTGGAGCTGCAGCTCGGTTCCACCTCGATGCTGCAGCGCAAGCTGAGGGTGGGGTTCGCCAAGGCGGGACGGCTCATGGACATCCTCGAGTCCCGTGGCGTCGTCGGCCCCTCGGAGGGCTCCAAGGCGCGTGAGGTGCTGGTGAAGCCGGAGGACCTGGACGAGCTCCTGGTGTCCTTGTCGGCCGGGTGAGCGATACTTGGGGACGATGATGAACAAGGTCCACATCCACACCCTCGGCTGTGCCCGCAACGACGTCGACTCCGAGGAACTCGCCGGACGTCTCGAGGCGGGAGGTTTCCAGCTCGTCGAGGACCCCACCGAGGCCGAGACGGTGGTGGTCAACACCTGCGGTTTCGTGGAACAGGCCAAGAAGGACTCCATCGACACCCTCCTGGCGGCAGCCGACCTCAAGGACACCGGTCGTGCCCGGGCCGTGGTTGCGGTCGGCTGCATGGCGGAACGGTACGGTGTGCAGCTGGCGCAGGAACTCCCCGAGGCCGATGCCGTGCTCGGGTTCGACGACTACGGCGACATCGCGGACCGGCTGCGTCACATCCTGGCCGGTGGCAGCCACGAGTCCCACATCCCCAGGGACCGACGCACCCTGCTGCCCCTGGCCCCGGTGGAACGCCCGGCCGCAGCTGCCACCGTCGCGACTCCCGGGCACACCCCGTTGCCGGAAGGACTCGCGCCGGCGAGCGGCCCGAGGGGGCATCGTCGCCGCATCTCCTCCGGGCCGGCGGCATCGCTCAAGATCGCCTCAGGGTGCGACCGGCGCTGCTCCTTCTGTGCCATCCCGGCCTTCCGGGGGTCCTATCTCTCGCGTCCTGTCGACGAGTTGGTCGCGGAGGCCCGCTGGCTGGTCTCGGAAGGGGTCAAGGAGATCCTGCTGGTCTCCGAGAACACCTCCAGCTACGGCAAGGATCTCACCGACGCCAGCCTGGAACGGCTGCTCCCGGAGCTGGCAGCAGTCGACGGACTGGAGTGGATCCGGGTGTCCTACCTCCAGCCGGCCGAGCTGCGTCCCGGGATGCTGGAGGCCATGCTCACCACGCGCAAGGTGGTTCCCTACTTCGATCTGTCCTTCCAGCACGCCTCCCCGTCGGTGCTGAGGAGGATGCGACGTTTCGGAGATCCGGAGAGCTTCCTGGAGATCATCTCCCGCATCAGGTCAGCAGCTCCCGAGGCGGGGATCCGCAGCAATGTCATCGCCGGGTTCCCGGGGGAGACGGAACATGATGTCGAGGTGCTGAGACAGTTCATCATCGATGCGAACCTGGATGTGCTCGGGGTGTTCGGGTACTCCGACGAGGAGGGCACGGAGGGAGTGCGACTGGATGGGCACCTCGACCAGGAGGAGATCGAGGCACGACGTGAGATGCTCACCGATGTCGCCACGGCGGTGTGTGAGTCCCGGGCCGCCGAGCGGGTGGGGGAGCACGCCATGGTGCTGGTCGAGGAGAATGGTGCGACACCGATCGGCCGGGCGCCGCACCAGGGGCCGGAGACCGATGGCGTCGTGGAACTCGTCGATGCGGGAGGCTGCGACGTGGGGGATTTCGTGGCGGTCACCTTCGTGGCGGCCGAGGGGATCGACCTCAGAGGAGAGAGGGAATGACTGAGTCACCACCCAGCAACTGGAATGTCCCGAATGCGCTCACGGTGTTGCGCATCGTCATGGTGCCGATCTTCCTGGTCGTGCTCTTCCTCCATCCTCACGATCCCTCGTGGCGGCTGGCCGCGACCGGGGTGTTCACGCTGGCCATCCTGACGGATCTGGCGGACGGGGCCATCGCCCGTCGCTGGAATCTCGTCACTGATTTCGGGAAGCTCTGGGACCCGTTCGCGGACAAGGCGTTGACGGGGGCGGCCTTCATCTCCCTCAGTGTCCTGGGGGAACTGCCGTGGTTCTTCACGGTGCTGATCCTGCTGCGGGAGTGGAGCATCACGTGGTTGAGAGCGGCGGTCGCGAAGTACGGGATCATGGCGGCCAAGGGGGGAGGCAAGCTCAAGACGGTGGTCCAGTCCTTGGCCCTGATCCTGTTCCTGCGCTGGCTCGAGGTGCTGCCCGGGTGGTTCCAGGTGCTGGCCTGGGTGCTGATGTGGGCAGCGCTGGCACTGACGCTCATGACCGGCCTCGACTATGTCCGGGAGGCCCTCAGGCTGCGTCGACAGGCCCGCGGGAAGGGTGAGACAGCTCCGGTCGAGTGAAGTCCTGCCCTGCCTCAGCTGCTCCGGTTTTTGGACTCGGAGGGGGCCGGGACGATGACCACCTCGATGCCTGCGTCGCGGATTCGCGCCAACTCATCGGCCGGGGCATTGGAATCCGTCACCAGCACGTCGATCTCCGTCAGATCCGCCATCTTGGCCAGGGTGACATGACCGATCTTGGTGGCGTCCGCGACGGCGATCACCCGTTGGGCGCGTTCGATCATCGTGTGGTTCGTGCGGGCCTCGATGTCGTCATGGGTGGTCAGCCCCCCGGTGGAACTCACCCCGTCGGCCCCGACCAGTGCGGTTCCGACGTTGACGAGGCGGAGTGTGGCCTCGGCCAGGGAACCGACCAGCTCCAAGGAGTTCGAACGCAGCACCCCGCCGGCGATGAGGACGCGACTCTGTCCCTGCTCGGCCGCCTCCAGGCCGATGCTGAGCGAATTGGTGATGATGGTGAGGTCCGTGCGGTGCTGCAGTGCACGCAGCACCTCCGCTGCCGTGGTGCCACCGCTGAGTCCGATGGCGTGCTTGCCCTCGGGGACCAGTTGGGCCGCGGCGGAGGCGATCCGTGACTTGGCCGCCTGGTTGCGGCCATCACGCAGCCGAACGGGCAGCTCCTTGCTTCCCTGGACCGGACGGGCCCCACCGTGGGTGCGGTCGAGCAACCCCTGGGCGGCGAGGACCGCGACATCACGCCGGATGGTGGCCTCTGAGGTGCCGAGCTCCGTGGCCAGCTGGGACAGGGCCATCTGTCCGTTCTCCTGGAGCAGGGCCAGCATGGCCAGCATCCGGTCGGAACGCTTGTGGGAATGTGTTCCCGTGGAGTTCATCTCGCCTCCTGGTGCAGATGTTTCCGGGGTGGAAAAGTCCACGTTGTGCAGTTGTTGTGCAGTTGTTGCGCGGTATTGGGCGACATTCTAAATGATTGCGCACTTGGTGTGCGAGATGGCGCCTCACTGGGGAATACTTGAGTCGTGCGAGAGGCGGAGTTGAGGTCGAGACTGGATGCGGTACTGGGACCTGACTACGCCCCCAGTTGGGCGGCAACCGTCGCTCTGCAGGGGCTCGACAGCCGCAGTGTCGAGGAGGCACTGCGGGCCGGGGTGCCCTGCAAGGAGATCTGGCGTGCGGTGTGGGTGGAGCTCGAGCTCCCGGACAGGATGCGTTGAGGCGCGACACGCCGACGGCACGACATTCGAACACGCGTTCGGCTATGCTTGCCGCGTCGACGGGTTGTCCACACCCGAGATGCTCGAGCGAGAAAAATGTCGGTCGGGCTTCCTAGAGTGAAGATGTAAGGACCTGGACCCGCACGGTGGGTTCGCCCAGGCACAGGGAAAGGAAACAGCATGTCGGTCGCTGATCGCGCCAAGGCGCTGGAGGCAGCACTCGCCCAGATCGAGAAGGCCCACGGAAAGGGTTCGGTCATGCGTCTGGGGGAGGGGAGTCGGCTGCCCGTCGACGTCATCCCGACGGGCAGCGTGGCGCTGGATGTCGCACTCGGCATCGGAGGGCTGCCACGGGGCCGCATCATCGAGATCTACGGACCGGAGTCCTCCGGCAAGACCACCGTCGCCCTCCACGCCATCGCCAATGCCCAGGCCGAGGGTGGGATCTGTGCCTTCATCGATGCCGAGCACGCACTCGACCCGGACTACGCGGCGAGGCTCGGGGTGAAGACCGATGAGCTGCTGGTCTCCCAGCCTGACAACGGGGAGCAGGCGCTGGAGATCGCGGACACCCTCGTGCGTTCAGGAGCCCTGGCCCTGATCGTGGTGGACTCGGTGGCCGCATTGACCCCTCGCGCCGAGATCGAGGGCGAGATGGGGGACTCACACGTCGGCCTGCAGGCACGGCTGATGAGTCAGGCACTGCGCAAGATGACAGGGGCACTCAAATCCGCCAACACCACGGCCATCTTCATCAACCAGCTCCGGGAGAAGATCGGCGTGATGTTCGGTTCCCCCGAGACCACCACGGGTGGCCGGGCGCTGAAGTTCTACTCCTCGGTCCGCCTCGACGTGCGACGCATCGAGACCCTCAAGGACGGTTCCGAGATGGTGGGCAACCGGACCCGGGTCAAGGTGGTCAAGAACAAGGTCGCCCCGCCGTTCAAGCAGGCGGAGTTCGACATCATCTACGGTGAGGGCATCTCCCGGGAGGGAAGCCTCATCGACATGGGGGTGGCGAATGGCGTGATCCGCAAGGCCGGTGCCTGGTTCACCTATGAGAAGGACCAGCTCGGTCAGGGCAAGGAGAACGCCCGGAACTTCCTCAAGAACAATCCTGAGGTGGCCAAGGAGATCGAGCAGAAGATCCTGAAGGCCCTGGGGTTGGGTGAGCAGCCAGCGGAGAAGGAACGGATCAACCCGGAGACAGGAGAGGTCGAGGTTGACTTCTGACCTGGAGTTCGCCCGACGGATCGCGCTGCGCCTGCTCGAGACGCGCAGCCGATCCGAGGCCGAGCTGCGCGACAAACTCGCGGCCAGGAAGGTTCCCCCTGAGCTGGTCGACGAGCTGATGACCCGGTTCAAGGAGGTCGGGCTCGTCGACGACGCGGCATTCGCCCGTTCCCTGGTGCGGACTCGTGGTGAGATCAATCGGCACGGTCGTTCTCGGATCAGACGCGAGCTGCAGCGGCGCGGCATCGACCCGGTCGAGGCCGAGTCCGCGCTGGACGAGCTGGAGACGGAGGAGGAGGCGGCGCATGCCCTGGCGTTCGCCACCCGTCGACTGCGAACATTGCGTGGCCTCGAGCCCCATGTGGTCCGGCGCCGCCTCCACGGCGCCCTGGCCCGACGAGGTTTCAGCGTGGGGGTGTGCATGGAGGTGGTCTCGCAGCTGCTCGAGGATGCCGGGGAAGACCAACCCGACCTCTTGTGAGTTCCCGGTTCGGGTATAGGCTTCCACATCCAGGGGTCTCGACTTCCTCACCCCGGGGCCAGCGCCTGAGATCACGACTGACGGTTCAGCCGTGATGCGCCGCGTGATCTCGCCCGGAGGGGATGCGGTGCACCCAGAGAGATCTTCAGCGTGAAGGGACAACCGTGGCTTGGCTTGCGTGGATACTGGTCGGAGTGCTCACGGTGGCGCTGGTGTGCGTGATCTTCTGGCAGAGCCGCTCCACCCGTCGTTTCATCGAGGAACGTGTCCTGGACGAACGGCGTTCACGCAACCATGCCGATGAGCTGCACCGTCAGGCCAGCGAGGCGGCCGAACGGGTCCGGGTCGATGCACAGCGGATCCTGGACCAGGCGAAGGAACATGCGGCCCAGGCGACGGCGGAACTGGATCGGCGCCGTGAGGAGCTGGAGGTCTCGATGGCGGCGCGACGTGCCGAACTGCGTGAGCAACGCGCCGCGCAGGAGCGGCAGGAGGAACGTCTCCACGAGAAGGAGGACCGACTGTCGGCGGAGGCCGAAGGGCTCGCCACCCGAGCGGAGCTGCTGGAGCAACAACGGCGCGAGCTTCGGCAACGTCGTGACGCCCTGGGGCAGCAGGAGGAGCGGATCGCGACGGAGCTGGAACGCATCGCCGGCCTCGGCATCGACCAGGCCCACGAGGAGGTGCTCGCGCGGGCAGAACGGCAGGCCCGGTTGGAGGCGGCCACACTGGCCCGTGACATCGAGGAGACGGCGCGACATCAGGCGGAGGTGAGAGCCAGGGAGATCATCGTCACGGCGATCCAGCGTTGCGCGGCCGAGCAGACCTCGGAGTCCGTCGTTACCAGCGTGGATCTGCCGGGTGATGAGATGAAGGGCCGCATCATCGGGCGTGAGGGGCGCAACATCCGTTCCTTCGAACAGATCACCGGGGTGAACGTCCTGATCGACGACACCCCGGAGATGGTGCTGCTCAGCTGTTTCGACCCGGTACGCCGCGAAGCGGCCCGGATGACCCTGACCGATCTGGTGGCCGACGGACGCATCCACCCGGCCCGCATCGAGGAGGTTCACGAACGCAACATGCGGCTGCTCGAGGAGCGGATCCGCCGTACCGGTGAGCAGGCACTGGTGGACGTGGGGATCACGGACCTCCACGAGGACCTGGTCCCCGTTGTCGGTTCGCTGGCCTACCGCACCAGTTTCGGGCAGAACGTCCTGGCCCATCTGAGCGAGTGCGCCCACCTGGCCGGTGTCATGGCGGCGGAACTGGGACTCGACGTCGCCCAGTGCAAACGAGCTGCCTTCCTGCACGACATCGGCAAGGCGCTCACCCATGAGACCGAGGGGCCGCACGCACTGATCGGTGCGGATCTGCTGCGACGACATGGCGAGCACGAGGACATCGTCCATGCCGTGGAGGCGCACCACAACGAGGTGCCACCGCGCACCGTCGAGGCGATCCTGACGCAGGCCGCCGACGCGATCTCCGGGGCCAGGCCCGGGGCGCGTCGGGAGTCCCTGGAGGCCTACGTCGAGCGCATGCAGAACCTGGAGTCCATCGCGATGGCCCATGAGGGGGTCACCCGCGCCTACGCGATGCAGGCCGGTCGAGAGGTCCGGATCATGGTGGCCCCCGAGGTGGTCGACGACCAGGCCAGCCATGTGCTGGCCAAGGAGATCGCCGGTGAGGTCCAGAAGAACCTCACCTACCCCGGACAGATCCGCATCACCGTGGTTCGGGAGTCCCGGGCCACGGAACTGGCACACTGACACCCCAACGGGCCCGCGCGGACTCACCGGAGCGCAGCAGGATGCGGTCCCGGTGGGTCGGTCCCTCGTTGAAGGCGTCCGGGCCACACGTCATCGGCTCGACGGCGATGCTGGCCCGGGTGGGTGGGGTGAACACCTGGACCCACTGCGTGGTGGCATCCCCCCAGATCTTGATGGCCCTGCCGTCGCCCCTCAGGGTCACCGCCCAGTCCCGTTGCAGCGGATCCGTGAATGCCGTGTCCAGTACGGTGTCACCGATCCGCCGTGACGCAGTGAAGTCATGGTCCGAACTGATCGGGCCGAGCCTGACCGGCAGCAGTCGTTCGGGGTCAACCATGAGCTCCGCGTCGAACGGGATGCTCAACTCCACCTGGGAGAGGTCGTCGAACCGGAAGTACGGGTGGGTCCCGTACCCCCATGGGAAGGTGGTGGTGCCGATGTTCGTGGCGAGCACGTCGACGGTGAGCCCGTTCTCACCCAGCTCGTGAACGATCTCGACGGCCAGGATGCCCGGCCAGCCGCGACGAGGCCAGAACACGGTGCGCTGCCGGACGGCCGAGGACATGTGGGACAGCATCTCCCACTGCTGCCCGACGTTGAGGCCGTGATTGGCGTTGCCGCGCGCCACCTCGTTGACCGGGAGCTGGTACTCGGTCTCACCGATCAGGTACCGCCCATCGCGCAACCGGTTGGGCCAGGGCATCAGGTGGGCGCCCTGCCAGCGACGTGGCTCCTCGTCCGCCCGGTAGGTGTCGAGGAGTTCGACACCGTCGTACCTCAGGCTGCGCAGCCCCGCCCCGACCTGAGTCGTGACGGCGCTCCAACGGTGACTTCGGATCTCGTACTGTTCGCCAGTGGGGTGGATCATGGGATCACAGTAACCGCGTCGTGATTCGTGCGCTGGCGTTTGGATGTCTAGAGTTGGGCCACCATGAGCGCGCGCACCTACCATGTCATCACCTACGGCTGTCAGATGAACGTCCACGACTCCGAGCGGATCTCCGGTCTGTTGGAGGAGGCGGGGTTGCGACGCGCCGAGGGGGATGAGCAGGTGCTCGGTGCCGGGGCCGACGTGGTGGTGTTCAACACGTGCGCGGTCCGGGAGAACGCCGACAACCGGCTGTACGGCAATCTTGGGCACATGGCCTCGATCAAGGCCAAACATCCCGGCATGCAGATCGCGGTGGGTGGTTGCATGGCGCAGAAGGACAAGGACCTCATCCAGAGCAAGGCCCCCTGGGTGGACGTGGTGTTCGGTACCCACAACGTGGGCAGCCTCCCGCGGCTGCTGGAGCGGGCCCGCATCGAGGATGCCGCCCAGATCGAGATCGTCGAGGCGCTGCAGACCTTCCCCAGCAATCTTCCGAGCAGACGGGAGTCACCCTACTCCGCCTGGGTGTCGGTGAGCGTGGGGTGCAACAACACCTGCACCTTCTGCATCGTGCCGCAGCTGCGGGGCAAGGAGACCGACCGACGTCCCGGGGACATCCTGGCCGAGATCCAGATGCTGGTCGATCAGGGGGTCCAGGAGATCACCCTGCTCGGTCAGAACGTCAACGCCTACGGTGTGGAGTTCGGGGACCGTCAGGCCTTCGCGAAACTGCTGCGGGCCTGCGGTGAGATCCAGGGTCTCGAGCGGGTCCGTTTCACCTCACCCCACCCCAAGGACTTCACCGACGACGTCATCGCGGCGATGGCGGAGACCCACAACGTGATGCCACAGCTCCACATGCCCCTCCAGTCAGGTTCTGACGCCGTGCTCAAGGCGATGCGTCGCTCGTACCGGAGCGAACGTTTCCTGGGGATCCTGGAGCGGGTCAGGAAGGCGATGCCACACGCCGCGATCACCACCGACATCATCGTCGGGTTCCCCGGGGAGAGCGAGGAGGACTTCGAGGCGACGATGGAGGTGGTGCGGCAGGCCAGGTTCTCGGCGGCCTTCACCTTCCAGTACTCGAGACGTCCCGGTACCCCGGCCGCCGAGATGACCGACCAGATCCCCAAGCAGGTGGTCCAGGCCCGCTACGAGCGTCTCGTCGACCTGGTGGGAGAGATCGCCTGGGAGGAGAACCGTCGGTTCGAGGGCCAGGAGGTCGAGGTGATGTTCGCCCTCGGTGAGGGACGAAAGGACGCTGCCACCAACCGCATGAGCGGTCGCGCCCGGGACAACCGCCTGGTCCACGTGACCGTCAGCGACGACCCGGCTGAGCGGCCCCGGCCGGGCGACATCGCCCTGGCGACCATCACGCATGCGGCCCCGCACCACCTCAACTCGGATGTCCCGATCCGCGGGCTGAGGCGCACCCGGGGCGGTGACGCCTGGGATGCCGCCACGAGAGAACCCGCCGGGACCTCCGGGGTCCTGCTGGGGATGCCGGGCTTCAAACGACCTGAATGAGGATGCGGGGTCCCGTCACCTCATGACGGGACCCCGCATCCGGAGGCCGGGATCACTCCGCGGTGGGCTTGTCCTTGCCGGCCATGTCCTCGACCTTGTTCTTGATGAACTCGGCGCCGGCGTCGATCTTGTCGCCGAACTTGTTGCCGGTGGCCTTGTCGAGCATCTCGGCACCCTTGTCGATGGCGCCGTCGATCTTGTCCTCGTGCGCGGCGACCTGATCGCCGATGCCGTCGAAGATACCCATGTTGATCCTTCTGTCCAGGGCGAGCCCGATGCACCGCCTGCACCATCATGCCCGCTCGCCGGGAGTTCTGCACCTGCCGACCGGCACTGGCAGGATGGGCACATGGAGCCACCCCTGATCGTCCTCGTCGGCCCCACCGCGACGGGGAAGTCCGCGCTGGCCGTCGAGTGCTGCCGACGGCTCGCCCGGCGTGGACTGGTCGGCGAGGTGGTCAATGCCGATTCCATGCTGGTCTACCGGGGCATGGACATCGGGACCGCGAAACCGACGGAACAGGAACGTGGGGGTGTCGAGCACCATCTGATCGATGTCATGGAGGTGACCGAGACCGCGAGCGTCGCCGATTTCCAGCAACGGGCCAGGGCCGTGATCGCCGAGTTGCGAGCCGCCCGGGTGGTGCCGGTGCTGGTCGGCGGGTCGGCGCTGTACACCCGAGCCATCACGGATCCGTTCACCTTCCCGGGATCCGATCCCGCCGTCCGGGCCAGGTTGGAGAGGGAGCTGGCGGCGCTGGGGGCGCACGAGATGCACCGTCGGCTGAGTGAGGTGGCCCCGGAATCGGCTGCGTGGATCGAACCCGGCAACGGTCGTCGCGTGGTACGGGCCCTGGAGATCCATGAGCTGACCGGTGGGCACCAGGCGGTGCTGCCGGAATGGAGCTATGAGCTGACCGGGGTGCACCAGTTCGGCCTCACCCTGGAACGCACGGAACTGGACGCCAGGATCGACGCCAGGGTCGAGGCCATGGTCGAGGCCGGACTGGTCGAGGAGGTGTGCTCACTGATCCCCAGGGGGTTGCGGGAGGGCCGAACCGCCGCCATGGCGATCGGGTATCGACAGGTGCTGCAGCACCTGGACGGGCTCTGCACCCTCGAGGAGGCGAAGGCCGAGATCAAGCGTGCCACGAGGCGTTTCTTCCGCAAGCAACTGGGCTGGTACCGCAGGGATCCACGGATCACATGGCTCCCCGCCGACGCGCCGGACAACGCGGAGCGCATACTTGAGGGGGCCGGACTGTGAGGCCACGGATGGAGAGGACCACCTGATGCTGTTCAGGAAAGGACATGCCACGGGCAATGACTTCGTCATCGTCGATGATCACCACGGCGCGATGGACCTGACCCCGGAGCGGGTGTCATGGCTGTGTGACCGGCACCGCGGCATCGGGGGTGACGGGGTGCTGCGCGTGGTGCGGGCCGGCAGCGTTCCCGACGCCGAGGTCGATCCGACGCTGTGGTTCATGGACTACCGGAACGCGGATGGTTCCGTCGCGGAGATGTGCGGCAACGGCCTGCGGTTGTTCGCCCGTCACCTGATGGAACAGGGGTTGGTCGGCGAGGAGGAGTTCGAGGTCGCCACCAGGGCCGGGATCAAGCGGGTCAGGGAACTCCAGGACGGACGCCTGGTCACCGACCTCGGTGAGGCGCAGGTGACCGAGGACGTCGTCACCATCACGCATCGGGGACGAGAGCTCGAAGGCCACCCCGTCGATGTCGGCAATCCCCATGCCGTGTGTTTCGTCACCGCCGAGGAACTGGCGGCCCTGGACCTGACCGAAGGTCCTGCGTGGGAGCCGGGCGAGGTCTTCCCGGACGGGGTCAATGTCGAGTTCATCCATGTGGTGCAGCCCGGACAGCTCCGGATGCGGGTCTTCGAGCGAGGGTGTGGGGAGACCCTGAGCTGCGGTACGGGGGTGGTGGCTGCGGCTGCCGTGCACCGGCACCTCGATGGGCATGACGGTCCCGTCCACGTGAGTGTGCCGGGTGGTGATCTCGTGGTCACCTTCGAGGACGGGCACGCCTGGTTGAGTGGTCCCGCGCAGATCGTCGCCGAGGGTGAGTTCCGGTTCTGAGGCGGTGCCCCGGGACTTTGTCGGTGGGGCCTGCCAGAATGGACCAACGATGAACATCCCCGAAGATCACGACCAGCACGTCCTCCTCGATCCCGAGATCAACCACGACGGTGACCAGCAGGACCTCGCCGAACGCCACTCGTTGCGGCGGGTGGACGGCATGCGCACCGAGCTGCAGGACATCTCCGAGGTCGAGTACCGCCAGCTCCGCCTGGAGAAGGTGGTGCTGGTCTCGGTGTGGACCTCGGGCAGCCAGCAGGATGCGGACAACGCGATGGCCGAGTTGAAACTGCTCGCCGAGACCGCGGGGTCACAGGTGCTGGAGGCATTGGTGCAGCGCCGTTCCCAGCCGGACCCGGCCACCTACATCGGCCGCGGCAAGGTCGAGGAGGTCGCCGAGGTGGTACGGGCCACCGGGGCGGACACCGTGATCTGCGACGGCGAGCTGCAACCGGCCCAGCTGCGCAACCTGGAGGACCGGGTCAAGGTCAAGGTGGTGGACCGCACCGCCTTGATCCTCGACATCTTCGCCTCCCACGCGAAGTCCGCCGAGGGCAAGGCCCAGGTGGAGCTGGCCCAGCTGCAGTACCTCAAGCAGCGGTTGCGTGGCTGGGGCGGCAACCTGTCCCGCCAGGCCGGCGGCCGGGCGGCGGCCGGGGCCGGGATCGGTGGCCGTGGGCCGGGTGAGACCAAACTGGAGACGGACCGTCGTCGCATCCACCACCGGATCGCCCAACTGCGCCGCAGGCTCCGGGAGATGGACGCCACCCGGCAGGGCAAACGGGCCGAACGTCGCAGACACCAGGTGCCCAGTGTGGCGATCGTCGGCTACACCAACGCCGGCAAGTCGTCACTGCTCAACCGCCTCACCGGAGCGGGGGTGCTGGTGGAGGACGCCCTCTTCGCCACGCTCGATCCCACCACACGGCGGACCGAGACCCGGGACGGCCGTGTCTTCACACTCACCGACACGGTCGGTTTCGTCCGGCATCTGCCCCATGACCTGGTGGAGGCCTTCCGCTCCACCCTGGAGGAGTCGGCCTCCGCCGATCTGCTGCTCCACGTCGTCGATGCCTCCGACCCGGATCCCGAAGGCCAGATCGCAGCGGTTCGTGAGGTCCTGGCGGAGATCGGCGCCATCGACATCCCGGAGCTGCTGGTGTGCAACAAGGCGGACCGGGCGGATGAGGCGACGCTGTTGACACTGCGTGGCAACCACCCCGACTGCGTGGTGGTCTCGGCCCGCACCGGGCTGGGGCTGGCTGAACTGGCGGAGGCGATCGAGGCCCGGCTGCCGAATCCGGAGGTGCCGGTGGACGTACTGGTGCCCTACGCGCGTGGGGACCTGATGGACCGCGTCCACAGAACGGGAACCATCGAGGAACTGGAACACACCGCGGAGGGCACCCGGGTCAGGGCACGCGTGCGCCCCGGCCTGGCCGCCGACCTCGAGGAGTTCGGTGTCTGATCTCGCCGGACGCCTCCTCCACCAGGCGGTCTCCGGGCTCGGGGGTGGTGAGCGTCCGGGGCAGGTGGCCATGGTCGCCGCCATCTCGAACGCGATGACAGAAGGGACCCACCTGTTGGTCCAGGCGGGGACGGGGACGGGAAAGTCCTTGGGCTATCTCGCACCGGCGCTCGCCCGGATCGTCGAGCGGGACGAGACCGTCATCGTCGCGACGGCGACACTGGCGCTCCAGGCGCAGCTGGCCAGCACTGACATCCCTGCCGCACTTGATGCGGTGGAGACGGTCACGGGTCGACGTCCCCGTGCCTCGGTGCTGAAGGGCCGGACCAACTATGCCTGCCTGTACAAGGTGCGTGACGAGGCGAGTGAGGCCGGACAGGGCGCTCTCATCGGAGCTGCGGACCTGGGGGAGTCCCGCAGCACCGAGTCCCCGTCGAGGCTCGGCATCGAGGTGCTGGCGCTTCGGGAATGGGCTGAGGAGCAGGCGCTGAACGGCGGCAGAGGGGATCGCGACGACGCACCCGGCCACACCGCCCAGGCGTGGCAGCAGGTCTCCATCCCCACCCGGGAGTGCCTGGGAGTCGGCAGGTGCCCCTTCGGGGCGGAGTGCTTCGTGGAGCGTTCCCGTGCGGAGGCCCACGATGCGGATCTCGTGGTCACGAACCACGCACTGGTGGCGATCAACGCGATGCACGGCCAGTCGGTGCTGCCGGAGCACGGGGTGCTCATCATCGACGAGGCCCACGAGCTCACCAGCAGGCTCACCACCGCGGCCACGGGGGAACTCGGTGAGGCCCTGGCGGAGCGGGTGGCGAGACGCTGTCTACCCTGGTTGGACGACGACACGGGGACGGATCTGCTGGAGGCCGTGGAGCGGCTGGGGGATGCACTGATGGACTCCCCCGCGGAGCGGATCATGGGGGAGGGACCCGTGGTCCTGGCCTGTGCCGGACTGCGTGATGCTGCACGCAAGGCGGTCTCCGAGCTGGGGCGGACCAAGGACGACCCGGAGTGTTCCCAGGCGTCGGGGGCACTGGGCGAGGTCCTCGACGTCGCGGAACGCATGGCCAGGCTCTCCGAGCACGACGTGGTGTGGGTCTCGCGCGCGGAGGGACGCGGGGGTGCGGACCCGGCGGCCACCGCACACGTGGCCCCGCTGTCGGTGGCAGGTCTGCTGCGCGAGGAGATCTTCGCCGAGGCCACGACGATCCTCACCTCCGCGACCCTCACCCTCGGCGGTGACTTCAGGGCCTTCGCCGGGAGCATCGGACTGCGGGCGGCCGAGGAACTCACCGCGCAACAGGAGGCGGGTGAGGAAGGTGGGTGGCGAGGTCTCGACGTCGGCTCCCCCTTCGACTACCGACGCCAGGGCATCCTGTACGCGGCCTCGTCGCTGCCCAGCCCGGGGCGCGACGGGCTGGGGGAGCAGGTGTTGGCGGAGATCGCCCAGCTCGTCTGGGCAGCCGGTGGGCGCACACTGGGCCTGTTCGCCTCGAGACGCAATGCGGAGCAGGCGGCGGCCCACTGCCGGGAGGCACTGCCTGAGCTGCGGATCCTGTGCCAGGGCGACGCCCAGCTCTCCGAGCTGCAACGCATCTTCACCGACGAGCCGGAGACCAGCCTGTTCGGCACGATGTCGCTGTGGCAGGGGGTGGATGTGCCGGGGGAGACGTGCCAGCTGGTCATCATCGACAAGATCCCCTTCCCACGCCCCGACGATCCGCTGATGCAGGCGCGCAAGAAGGCCGTCGACGATGCGGGCGGCAACGGTTTCATGGCGGTGGCCGCCACTCATGCGGCGCTGCTGCTGGCCCAAGGGGCCGGGCGACTCATCCGGCGGGAGAGTGACCGCGGCGTGGTGGCGATCCTCGATCCACGTCTGGTCACGGCCCGCTACGGCAGCTTCCTCGCGAGTTCCCTGCCCGGTTTCTGGCGCACCACGGACCAGGACATCGCCGGGCGCGCACTGCTCAGGTTGCGTGGGGCGGAGTGACCCGGATCCGATCGGACCTCAGTGATGTGACGGTCCGGGGCGGTGCCCCAAGGACATCTGCATCCTCACGAGGTATCCGTCAGGATCCTGCACCAGGAACTGCCGGACCCCGACCTCCTCGGTCGAGCTGATCCGGTACCACTTCTCCTCCGGGTCCATGAACAAGGGCCAGCCTGCCTCATGAAGCGTCCCCAGCTGCACGGCGATGTCAGGCACCACGATCTGGAGGTTGATCCCGCGGCCCAAGGGTGGGTCGAAGGAACCGGTTCGCCATGTCCGTCCGAGGTCGGCCTGGTCGAGCATGATGTGCGCGGTTCCCAGGACGAGGTGGGCGAAACCGTCCTCAGGTCTGTCGTGGAACACCTCGAAACCCAGCAACTCGCACCAGAACCACACGGAGGTGCTGCAGTCGGTGACAGTCAACTCAGGAATGAGTCCCTGTTCCTCGGCCATGTCTTCGGTGATCCTTCTTCCGTACAACCCCATCAGCCGGTGAAGCTGTGTCAGCAGGGCCTACCGGAGCCGGGGTGCCCCATGGCCCGGGCAACTGGCGGTTCGCATCATACCGGGCTGTCAACTTCTTCTGGGGCTGCTTCGAGTGAGGATCATCGGGTCGGGAATCCAGTGATGCCTCCTTCCTCGGTCGACCGTTCTGTCATGACTCGGATGCTCCCCCTGGTGTCCGAGCTCGTTCAGGACCCGGGATCCCGTGGTCGTGACATGGGGCGGACAACGGAGCGAGAGCCGCGCGGCACCGATCCAGAGGGGGTGGGAGAAATCGGTGCCGCGCGGTGGTTCCCGGGGTGCCTCACATGGTGATGCCGAGCGAGGTGAGGTAGGCCATCGGGTCGGTGGCGCGGTACACGTCGCCCGGGGTCCTGCCAGCGGGGTAGTACTCGAGATGGAGGTGGGAGCCGAAGCTGCGTCCCGTGCTGCCGACCTCGCCGATCTTCTGCCCCGCCGTGACCTGCTGGCCCACCTTCACGTCCGTGCTGCTCAGGTGGGCGTACAGGGTGGAGGAACCGTCAGCGGCGCGGATCGCCACATGGTTCCCGGCCCATGAGCCGACGTTGCCCTTGACCACCGTGCCGGAGACCACGGCACGCACCGGGGTGCCGCTGGCGGCCGAGAAGTCCTGCCCGGTGTGGTAACGCGACCAGTTCCCGGTGGCCCCGAAACGGGCACTGATCCGGTAGCTTCCCTTGGCCAGGGGAGCCGAAGCCCCGTCGGAACTGGCCTCACCGGAGGCTCGGGTGGCCGTCGTGGCGAGGGCGGCCGTCGCCGTTGTGTTCCCCGAGCCCTCTGCGGCACGCCGGGGTGACGTGGAGCGAGTCTGTTGTCCGGACTTCTTCGTGGTCTTCTTCGTCGTCCTCGAGGAGGACGAGGCCTCCGAGTGCTGGGGTGCGGCACGACGGGGACCGGGCTGGGCACAGTGCTTGTCGGCGGTCCGCGTGTTCGAGGCCGCTGGTTCCGCCGCTGATGCGGGGACGGTGTTCAGACCGAGCGCTCCGATGCCGCCCGCCAGCACGAGGGCCGCCAAGGGGCGACGCCATGGAGCAGGGGTCGCGGCGACAGCACGCCGTGGGAGACAACCGGGCCCGAAGGTGTCGGTGCCACGCCGGGGCTGGACTGATCTGCGGAGTCCCATGGTTTTCCTTTCGTCGGGAACACCACAATCCTGAGGATCTCTAAGGAAATTTTCAATCGCTTCTCAGGAATTCACAGCCGTTCACAGGAAGGACGTCGGGTAAATCGCGCTGACAAGGTGTGATGTTGACGGTTTTCACAGCTGGCGCACAGCAACCACACCATGGGTCGATCACCTCTAGAGTTCTGGTGTCGACAAACCGAAGGAGTTCGAGATGCCCCCACGGATCGCAGCGCGTGCCGCTGGAGTTGCTCTTCTGATCGCATCCCATGAGGACGGGATGCCCCAGGTGGTCCACTGGGGGAGCGACCCCGGCGAGCTCGACGAGGACCGGTTCGACGCCTTGGCGGCCGGGGCCGCCTGGATGAGGACCGGCAACGGGATGGATGAGGCACTGCGGGTGGGGGTGGTGCCCGAGGCCAGGTTCGGCTGGACCGGGACCCCCGGACTCATCGGCTCGCGTGACGGCCGCGGCTGGAGCCCGGCCTGGCGCACCCTCGAGGTGCTGGTCGATGACACCCCCGTGACCGGCTTCGTCAGCACCGGCCCGGCCAAGATCGGGTTCCACCTCGGCGCCGAGGCCGCGGAACTCGACCTGTGGCTGTGGCTGGAACTGCTGCCCACCGGGCTGGTGCGGGCCAGTGCCGAACTGACCAATCTCGGTGACACCGACTTCGACGTCACCGAGCTCACGCTGCGGCTGCCGGTCCCGGGGCGGGCCCGTGAGGTGTTGGACTTCGCCGGGCGGTGGGCGGCAGAGCGCATGCCGCAACGCCATCCCCTGCAGGTCGGCTCGTACCGTCGTGAGGGGCGCCACGGCCGCACCGGTGCCGATGCCTCCTTCGTGCTCACCGTCGGTGAGGAGGGGTTCGGGTACCGGACAGGTGAGGTGTGGGGCTGTCATGTCGCCTGGAGTGGCAATCACATCCACCTGGCCGAGCGCGAACTCCACGGTGCGCAGGTGATCGGTGGAGGGGAGCTCCTGCTGCCGGGGGAGGGCAGGCTGGGCCGGGGCGAGGTCCACCGAACACCACGTGTCTACTTCAACCATGCCTCGGGCCTCGACGCCCAGGCCGCCCGCTTCCACGAGCATCTGCGCGCACTCCCCGCTGCCCCTGACGTGGAGCGGCCCGTCACCCTCAACGTCTGGGAGGCCGTCTACTTCGACCACGACGCCGATCGCCTGCTCGATCTCGCCGAGCGGGCCGCCGCGTTGGGAGTGGAGCGATACGTTCTCGACGACGGCTGGTTCGGGGCCAGGCGTGACGACACGGCCGGTCTGGGGGACTGGGTGGTCAGCCCTGTGGTGTGGCCGCAGGGGCTGCACCCGCTGGTGGACCGGGTCAAGGCGTTGGGGATGCAGTTCGGGCTGTGGTTCGAACCGGAGATGGTCAATGAGGACTCCGACGTGGCCAGGGCCCATCCCGAGTGGATCATGCAGGTGGAGGATCGGCTGCCGATCCGCAGCCGCTTCCAACAGGTGCTCAATCTCGCGATCCCGGGAGCCTTCGAGCACGTGCTCGGGCAGATGAGTGCACTGTTCGAGGAGTACGCCATCGACTACGTCAAGTGGGATCACAACCGCGACCTGGTCGATGCGGGCACCGCCCCGCACGGTCGCGCCGCCGTCGCCGCCCAGACCCGTGCCTACTACCGGTTGTTGGACGAGCTGCGCCGTCGGTTCCCCCACGTCGAGTTCGAGTCCTGTTCCTCGGGAGGGGCCCGCATCGATCTCGAGGTGATGGAACGCGTCCAGCGGGTGTGGGTCTCGGACAACATCGACCCGGATGACCGGCAACGGATGCTGTGGTGGACCGGACAACTGCTGCCGACCGAGGTGATGGGATCACACATCGCCTCCGGACGCTCCCATGTCACCGGTCGGTGGCACGACCTGGAGTACCGGGCGGCGACGGCGATCTTCGGGCATCTCGGTGTCGAGTGGGACCTGGCCCGGGCCAGTGACGAGGAGCTCGAGTCGTTGCGGTGGTGGATCGCCTGGTACAAGGAGAACCGCCACCGGTTGCTCACTGGCCGACTGGTCCGACAGGGTCTCCCGGAGAAGGGGGTCTGGTTCAAGGGTGTCGTGGGGGACGAGGGAGGCATCTTCAGCCTTGCCCTTGTCGAGAACACCCCGACCGCGGCACTGGGACCGATCCTTTTCCCCGGCCTGGCCGCTGATCGGCTCCACGAGGTCCGGGTCATCAATCGGCAGCCCGTCCTGGAGCGGGTGCAGGCGCCATGGCTGGCGGGGTCACCGCTTCGTCTGACGGGAGCCCAGCTGGCGAGCGTGGGGTTGCAGGCCCCGATCCTGCAGCCCTCCACGGCCGTCGTCTTCGACATCCGTCCCGTGGATTGAGGCGTCACCTCGGGACGTGACCTGCCCGGCGCGTCCCGAGGTCATCCGGTGAGGAAGTGGGCACAATGTTGGGCAGTTCTGCCAACGGAGGTGAGAGATGTCCCCTGCCAGCACCGAGGTGGCCACGGAAGGTCAACCCAGGCGCCGACCCCGAAGCGATCTCCGACTCGCACTCGTCATGATTGCGCCAGCCGTACTCGGCCTCGGGATCTTCCTGATCTGGCCCACCCTCCACGGCATCGCGCTCAGCTTCACCGACTTCAACCTGCTCACCCCTCCGACGTGGCACGGCCTCAACAACTACCTGCGGATGCTGGAGGACCCGGTGTTCTGGAACGCGGCCTGGGTGACGCTCTACTACGTGGTGGTCAACATCGGCGTCCAGACCGTGCTGGCCCTCGTCATCGCCGTGCTGATGCATCGACTCACCCGGTCGACCATCGTCCGCTCACTGGTTCTCACCCCGTACCTGGTCTCCAACGTGGTGGCGGCACTGGTGTTCTTCTGGATCCTCGACACCCAGCTGGGACTGGGCAACCAGATACTGGCCGGCATGGGGCTGGAGAGGATCCCGTTCCTGGCCGATGACGCGACGGTGATCCCCACCATCGCGCTCATCAACGTCTGGCGACACGTCGGTTACACGGCGCTGCTGATCTTCGCCGGACTGCAGACCATCCCGGAGTCCGCCTACGAGGCGGCACGTGTCGACGGGGCGTCCGAGTGGCAGACCTTCTGGCGGATCACGATCCCGTTGCTGCGTCCCATCCTCGCCCTGGTGCTCATCATGACCATCATCGGGTCGTTCCAGGTGTTCGACACCGTCGCTGTCACCACGGCGGGTGGGCCGGTCAACTCGTCCCGGGTGCTCCAGTTCTACATCTACAACATGGCCTTCGGGCAGTTCCAGTTCGGGTACGCCTCGGCCCTGTCCGTGGGTCTTCTCGTGATCCTCGTCATTATCACCGTCCTCCAGTACCGGCTGACCCGCGCCGGTGAGACCGACCTGAACTGAGGAGCCAGCCGTGTCCACCACTGCGACAGTCCCCACCACGGACAACACCGCGGAGTCTACCGCCACCCGGACCAGGAAATCCCTGTCCATCGGCCGCATCCTGGCCTGGGTCTTCATGGGGGTGATCCTGCTCATCACCCTCATCCCGTTCTACTGGATGATCCGCACCGCACTGTCCTCCAACGCCGCGCTGTACTCAGGGGCCACGAGCTGGCTGCCCGTCGACTTCAACACCGGCAGTTTCGCCCGGGTCTTCGGCCTGCAGACGGGGGAGGAGGCCATCGCCCAGGGCGGTTCCGGTCAGGCCATCGACTTCTGGCGCTACCTCGCCAACAGTGTCGTCGTGGCCTGCCTGGTCACCGCCGGGCAGGTCTTCTTCTCCGCCTGCGCGGCCTACGCCTTCTCCCGGCTGAGGTGGCCGGGCCGGAACCTGGTCTACACGCTGGTCCTGGGAGGGCTGATGGTGCCCGCCATCTTCACGTTCCTGCCCAACTTCGTCCTCATCAAGCAACTCGGACTCATCGACACCCTGCTCGGGATCTCCCTGCCGACGATGCTGATGTCGCCGTTCGCGGTGTTCTTCCTGCGACAGTTCTTCATGAACGTCCCCGTCGAACTGGAGGAGGCGGCACTGCTGGACGGGTCCAGCAAGATCGGGATCTTCTTCCGGCTGATCCTGCCGATGTCCGCGGCACCCATCGCCACCTTGTCGATCCTGACCTTCATCACCGCCTGGAACGACTACTTCTGGCCGCTGATGGTCTCCTACACCGACAACTCGCGGGTGCTCACCGTCGGCCTCGGTGTCTTCCGGGCGCAGAACCCGAACACCGGGCCGGACTGGTCCGGGTTGATGGCCGCCACCCTCGTCGCCGCCATCCCCATGCTCGTGCTGTTCGCCCTCAGCGCGAGGCGCATCGTCAACTCCATCGGCTTCAGCGGAATCAAGTGAGGTCCATCATGAACCGCAACATCCACCGGCTCATCGCCACCGCCACGGTCGGTGCCCTCCTCGCCACCGGCTGCGCCGCGGGCCCGAAGAGCGACGGCGTCATCGACTACTGGCTGTGGGACTCGGTCCAGCAACCCGGTTACCAGGCCTGTGCCGATGCCTTCGAGGCCGAGACCGGCTTACGGGTCAACATCACCCAGTACGGGTGGGACGACTACTGGAGCAAGCTCACCGCAGGTTTCATCGCCGACCAGGCCCCGGACGTGTTCACCAACCACCTCAGCAGGTACGCGCAGTTCATCGACCTGGAGGTGCTGGTGCCGCTCGACGACCTGGCCCCCACCCGGGAGGTCGACGACACCGACTACGCCACAGGGCTGGCCGACCTCTGGAAGGGACAGGACGGCAGACGCTACGGCATCCCCAAGGACTGGGACACCATCGCCTACTTCTACGACGAACGGGTCACGGATGCGGCCGGGATCACCCGGGAGCAGCTGATGACCATGGACTGGAACCCGGACGACGGCGGCTCCTTCGAACGGATCATCGCACACCTGAGCGTGGACGCCAACGGCGTCAGAGGAGATGAGCCGGGGTTCGACAGGAACAACGTCGCCGTCTACGGGCTCGGATCCGACGGGGCCGGCGGGGATGCCCTGGGGCAGACCACCTGGGGCGCCTACGCGGGTGCCATGGGTTGGGAACCACTCGACAAGAACCCCTGGGGGCGTCGCTACAACCTGGACGATCCCGAGTTCCAGAAGGTGATGCGCTGGTACTACGGACTCGTCGAGAAGGGATACATGCCCGCCTACGAGACCTTCGGGTCCAAGGTCGGCTCCTATCAGCAGGTGGCGCAGGGCAAGGCGGTGCTCGGCATGAACGGTTCCTGGATGATCTCGTCCTTCGTCTCCATCCCCGGGATCCAGCTACAGATCGCACCGACCCCGGTCGGGCCGCTCGGGCACCGGGCGAGCCCCTTCAACGGGCTCGCGGACTCCATCACCCGGTTCGCCGACGACAAGGAGGCCGCAGCGAAGTGGGTGGCCTTCCTCGGTTCCTCGAGGTGCCAGATGATGATCGCCGATGCCGGAGTGGTGTTCCCGGCCAGGTCGGAGGCGACGGAGCGCTCGCTCCAGGTTCGGGCACAACAGGGGCTGGACGTCAGCGCCTTCACCGTCCATCTCGACGAGGGCACCACCCGCACCCTCGCCGTCACGACGAATGCCGCTGACGTGGCGGCCCTGACCGTTCCCGGTTTCGAGGCGGTCTACGTCGGGCAGCAGGACGTGTCGTACTTCACCAGGATCAACGATCAGGTCAACCGGTTGTTGGAGCTGACCTCATGAACGCAGCCCCTTGCGGGCGAGCAGGTGGCTGACATCCGGGTCGCCGCCTCGGAAACCGTGCCAGGAACGCATCGGCTCGATGCTGCCACCACGCCCCAGCAGTTCGCGGCGGAACCACTCCCCGGCCTCACGCCTCAGTCCACCCTGTTCCTCGAACCACGCGACGGTGTCGGCATCCATCACCTCGGCCCACAGGTAGCCGTAGTACGCGGCTGCGTAGGCGCTGCCGAAGACGTGGCTGAAGTAACAGGTCCGGTACCGCGGTGGCACCAGGGGATGGGCGACCCCGGCACGCTCCAGCGCAGCCTGCTCGAAGGCCTCGACCTCGGAGACGTCCCGTGGCAGCTCCTCAGGGGTCGCGGTGTGCCATGCCTGGTCCAGCAGCATCGCAGCCACCGTCTCCAAGGTCTGGAACCCCTCCCCCTGCGCGCGAGAGGCACGCAGCCTCGCCACGAGTTCCTCCGGCAGGGGCTCATCGGTGACGTGATGGCGGGCGAAGGAACGGATCAGGTTCTCGTCCCAGGCCCACATCTCGTTGACCTGGGAGGGGAACTCGACGAAGTCCCGGGGCACCGAGGTCCCCGACCGTGACGGGTACTTCACGTCGGAGAGCAGACCGTGCAGCGCATGGCCGAACTCGTGGAACAAGGTGATGACGTTGTCCCAGGACAACAGGGCCGGAGCGCCCTCGGCCGGGGGCGTGTAGTTGCACGTGTTGGTCACCACCGGCAGGTCCGAGGTCAGCCCTGCCTGATCGACGATGCTGGTCATCCAGGCCCCGCCCCGTTTCGTCGGGCGGGTGAACGGGTCGATCACGAAGGCGCCCAGCGGACTGCCGTCGGCCTCCCGCACCTCGTGGACGCGGGCCTCGGGAGTGAAACCCACCAGATCGGGGCGCTCGTGGAAGGTGATCCCGTACAGTCCGGTGGCCGCTGCGAACACCCCGTGGTGCAGGACCCGCTCGAATTCCAGGTAGGGCTTCAGCTGGGCCGGGTCGACGGCCCCCGCGGCAGCCTGCTCGGCGGCGTAGAACTCCCAGTCCCAGGGCTCGAGGGTGGCACCGGGGACATCCCGCTGCAGCAGGTCCTGCAGTTCTGAGGCCTCCTGCTGGGCCAGGGCCATCGCGCCGGGGGCCACCTTCTGCAACAGGTCGAGCACCGCTGGGGTGGTGCGGGCGCATCCCTCGGCAGCCACCCAGGAGGCGTGGTGGGGATGTCCCAGCAACTGGGCCCGCTCGGCCCTGCGGTGTGCGATGTCGAGGACGATGCGACGGACGTCGTGGTCGCCCTCCAACCCCCGGGACATGGAGGCCTGCAGGATCCGCCGCCTCAGGTCACGGTTGCGGAGATCCGCCAGGATCGGCTGCCTCGTGGTGTTGGTCAACTCGATGAGCCAACCCTCCAGTCCCCGGTCGAGCGCGGCCCGGTGCGCGGTCTCGAGCTGCGCCTCGTCGAGCCCGTCGAGCTCCTCACGTTCGGTGACCAGCACGGCCTTGGCGCCCCGTTCATCGAGGAGCCTGCGCTCGAATTCCACCGACAGGGAGGCCAGCTCCGTGTTCAGTTCCTTGAGGCGGGCCAGGGCCTTGGGGGCGAGGTTGACCCCGGAACGCTCCAGGGTGTCGATGAGGTCGCCGAGGTGGAACTCGTCCTCGGCATCCAGGGTGACCTCACCCGCAGTGGCGCGATCCCGCAGCGCGACCAGGCGTCGGTGGAGCCGGGGGTCCAGGCGAACGGCATCCGAGTGGGTGGCCAGCAGCGGGGCGAGTTCCGCCTCCACCGCGCGACGCTCATCGGTGCCATCGGCAGCCACGACCACCCAGTAGGTGTTGATCACCCGTGCGAGGGGTCGGCCGCTCAGCTCCAGCGCGACCAGCACGTTCTCCACGGTGGCGGGGCTCGGGTCGGTGACCAGCGCCTCGACCGCCTCACGCTGTTCCGCCATGGCTGCCAGTGCCGCCTCGCGCACGTGATCGGTGGTGAGACGGGCGTAGTCGGGAAGCTGGAACGGCAGCGGGGAAGGGGAGAGAAGAGGATTCATGACCCCCATCCAACCACGCGTAGAATCTCCCGGTCCGAATCGAGGAGGGAAGATGGTCACACCACTGCGTCTGCACGCACCGAGCCGCAGGGATGCCGTCGTGGTGGAACTGCCCGTGGTGCTGGCACCCATGGCAGGGATCACCAATGCCGCATATCGGGCCCTGTGCCTGGAGCAGGGGGCCGGACTCTACGTCTGCGAGATGATGACCTCCCGGGGCATCATCGTGGGTGATCACAAGACCCGCTCGATGCTCACCTTCGATCCATCGGAGACGATCCGCTCGGTCCAGCTCTACGGGGTGGATCCGGACGTGGTCGCCGAGGCCACCCGGGTACTCGTCACCGAGCACGGCGTCCACCACGTGGACCTCAACTTCGGGTGCCCGGTCCCGAAGGTGACCCGGAAGGGGGGCGGCGGGGTGTTGCCGTACAAGCGTGACCGGCTGCGGGCCATCGTCCGGGCAGCGGTCCAGGCGGCCGATGAGTTCGGGGTCCCGGTGACGGTCAAGACCAGGATCGGCATCGATGACGAGCACGAGACCTTCCTCGACGCCGGACGCATCGCTGAGCAGGAGGGAGCGGCCGCCATCGCGCTCCACGCCCGTACCGTGCAGCAGGCCTACGGCGGGCAGGCGGACTGGTCCCGCATCGCGGAGCTGAAGGAGACGGTCTCCATCCCGGTGCTGGGCAACGGTGACCTGTGGGAGGCCGAGGACGCCTTGGCCATGATGGCTCGGACCGGATGTGACGGGGTGGTCATCGGTCGGGGTTGTCTGGGGAGGCCATGGCTGTTCGGGGATCTCGCCGCGGCCTTCGCCGGTGAGCCACATCGCGCCCGACCCACGCTCGGAGAGGTGGGCGCGATGCTCATCCGTCACGCCGAGCTGCTGGTCGACCTGATGGGGGAGCGCGGGGTCGTCGATCTGCGCAAGCACATGGCCTGGTACTTCAAGGGGTATCCGGTGGGCGAGCTGCGTCGTCGTTTCGCGATGGTCTCCTCACTGGAGGAGCTTCGGGAACTCGTCGGGCAGCTGGATGCCGATCAGCCGTTCCCCACATCCGAACTCGGCACGCCCCGTGGCAGGCAGGGCAGCCCTCGGGGCAGGGTGATCCTGCCGTACGGCTGGTACGACGACACCAGTGGCTGTGGGTTGGACCTCAGCGCGGCCGAGGACGACGTCAGCGGGGGGTGACCTGGGCCTGGTGTGATCGTGGTCCAGCACTCGGGCTGCCACTACGAAATGTAGTATCTGTGGTTACCGTGGGGGACAACGAACAGGAGACCCATGACCGAGACCGTGACCCTGACCCTCGACGGCACCCAGTACGCCCTGCCCCTGGTCCGGGGGACCGAGGGGGAACTGGCCGTGGACATCTCGAGCCTGCGCGCCACGACGGGACTCATCACCTTGGACAGTGGCTTCGGCAACACCGGCTCGTGCCGCTCCGCCATCACCTTCATCGACGGCGAGAAGGGCATACTTCGCTACCGTGGGGTTCCCATCGAGGACCTGGCACGTCGTTCCTCCTTCATCGAGGCGGCTGAGCTGCTGATCTTCGGAGAGCTGCCGGATGTGCACGAACGGGAGGAGTTCCGGCAGCTGCTCATCGAGAACTCGACCCTGCACCGCGACATGCGCAAGCACTTCGACGGGTTCCCCGTCAATGCGCACCCGATGGCGATCCTCTCGGCGATGATCAACGCGATCCAGGCCTATGACCTGCCCGGTATCCACATCACCGAGGAGTCCGACTTCCGTCGGGCCGCGGCCCTCCTGCTGGCGAAGACCCGCACCATCGCCGCGGCCTCCTACAAGAGCCACATCGGGCAGCCGCTGGCCTACCCGCGCTACGACCTGCCGTATGCGGAGAACTTCCTCCACATGATGTTCTCCGTGCCCTACCGCGACTACGAGGCCACCCCGGAGGTGGCCAACGCCCTCAACCTCTTCTTCGTCCTCCACGCCGACCATGAGCAGAACTGCTCCACCTCCACCGTCCGGATGGTCGCCTCGTCGGGGGCGAACCTGTTCACCTCGGTCTCGGCAGGAGTGGCGGCCCTGTGGGGTCCCTCCCACGGTGGGGCGAACATGGCCGTGATCGAGATGCTGGAGACCATCCGTGACGAGAACCTCTCGGTGGTCCGATTCCTCGACCAGATCAAGGACCGACGCACCGGTCAGCGACTCATGGGCTTCGGGCACCGGGTCTACCGCAACTTCGACCCCCGGGCGCGCATCCTGAAGAGGGCCGCCCACGAGCTGCTGGAGTCGATGCACATCGACGATCCGCTGCTGGACATCGCCAGGGAGCTGGAGGAGGCGGCCCTGGCCGACCCCTACTTCACCGAGCGCAGGCTCTACCCCAACGTCGACTTCTACTCCGGCATCATCCTGCGAGCCATCGGGATCCCGCTGGACATGTTCACCGTGCTGTTCGCGATCGGCCGTACGGCTGGCTGGATCGCGCACTGGAAGGAGATCGTCGATGATCCGACCGGGCGGATCCATCGGCCGCGGCAGCTCTACATCGGCAACCACCACACCCAGTGGCTGCCCTACGAGGAGCGCTGATCCGCGACGGTCTCCACATCCGCATCCAGCTCGGCGGGGGACAGACGTGGTCCGAGTGCGCCGCACAGGGCCACGAGCGCCCCGCCGAGCACCAGCAGGGCCATGGGAGCCCCATCGTGCCCGAGTCGGTTCTCCAGTCCCGGGAGGTAGTAGGGGTGCAGCGCCGGGACGATGATGGACAGGGAGTAGGCCGTGCCGTACCCGGTGGCACGCACTCTCGTCGGGAACCGTTCGCAGAGGTATGCGCCGATCGGACCATAACCGCAGACCGTGAACACCTGCAGCAGGGCGGCCGACACCGCGACCCAAACCAGCTCCCGGACGTGCATCGTCGCCCACCACAGCATCGGTGCGATGACGGCGGCGGTGAGCCCCCAGGCCACGAGGAAACGCCGTCGTCCGGTCCTGGAGGACAGGTGACCGGCAACCGCCATGAAGATCGCCTGGGCGACGGCGGCCCACCCCATCACCATGGCGACGGCGTCGGAGGTCAGTGCGAGGGAGCTGACGAGACGTCGGGCGAGGAGGAGGACCACCACGTTGGTCATGAACCACAGGCCGGTCATCAGACCGAACATCTGCCAGAACGCCCGCCGCCAGCTGCCGACGAGGATCTCGGCCAGTCCTGCCGGGGCATCCGGGCTCCTGGCGTGTCTGCGGTACACCGGGGCATCGGCGACGTGGGCCGAGTAGTAGCCCAGCATCACCAGGGAGGCGATCCCCCCGGCCGCGAAGGACACCCGCCAACCCCACGTGCCGTAGTGGGCGAGGCCGAACAGGGTCAGCTGGGTCAGGGTGACGAAGGCGATCGTGGCCTGCGCCCACGGTGACATCGACATGATGAGCCCCGAGACCAGGCCGCGGCCGCGGGGTCTCGACCATTCCATCGCCAGCGGGATGGCGGAGGTGTACTCCCCGGCGAGGAAGGCCCCGCCGAGGAAGCGCAGCACGATGATCAGCCACATGGTCCAGGCCCCGAGCAGGTGGTGGGTGGGCACGGCTGCGATGAGCAGGGTGCAGACGGCGGTTCCCGCGATGGCGATCTTCGTGGTGACGGTGCGTCCCAGCCGGTCCGAGACCCGCCCGAACACCATGGCACCGATCGGGCGCCCGAGCAACGTGGCCATCACCACGAAGGAGACGGTGGCGGTGATGGCCTGTTCACCGGCCAGCATCGGTAGGGCCGGTGCCAGGGCCGTGACGGGCAGGAAGATGTGGAGCTGATCCACGTAGTTGCCCCACACCCCGCCCTTCAGGGCGGCTCGCCCGGCGGCGGGGAGTCGTGTGGGGGCGGTGGTGACAGCCATGCCGTCTCCTTTCCTACGCTGCTGCACACAGATCAGGTTCGAACGGTTTCAGGCAGCCGCAGCCTGTTCTCAACCCGTGCTCGGGGTCCCGTAGTCGACGCTGGATGAGCATACTCTTGATCTGCCATGAATGAGCCACTGCCCCGAGCCCGCGAATGGGCCAAGACCATGCACGGTCACGGTGATGACGTCGTGACCGCTCACCGGGACTCCCGGCAACGGGTCGATCCCGCAGCGACGAGACGACGTCAGGAACGCGAGGAGCTGGAACGCCTCACCCTCAACCCGGCAGCGACCTTCTCCGACGGTGCCGGGGACCGGGCGAGACCGGAGGAGCCGTGCGAGTTCCGCACCTGCTTCGAGCGGGACCGGGACCGCATCGTCCACTCCGCATCCTTCCGCAGGCTGGCGGGCAAGACCCAGGTGGTGGTCTACCCCAAGGATCACCAACGGACCCGACTCACCCACGCCATCGAGGTCGCGCAGTGCGCCGTGGCGATGGCCCGGGGCATCGGTGCCAACGTCGCGCTCACCGATGCCATGGCCCTGGGACATGACTGTGGGCACGGACCCGGTGGTCACGCCTCCGAGGACGCCTTCGACGCCTACATCCCGGAGGGCTACGACCACGGCCCGTGGGGCGCGGACGTGACCCTCGTGGGGTTGAACCTCACGTCCCAGACCCTGGACGGGATCCGCAACCACTCCTGGTCGCGCCCGGCCCCCGCCACCCTGGAGGGCGAACTCGTGAGCTGGGCGGATCGCATCGCCTACTGCGCCCACGACCTGGAGGACGCCATCGATGCGGGAATCGTGACCCCTGGTGACCTGCCGGAGATCGTCCGGGACCGCGTCGGCATCCAGCGTCGGGAACAACTGGCCCATTTCCTCAGGGCGGTCATCACCACGACGATGACCACGGGGCGGGTCGGGATGGACGCCGAGACGGCGGCGGCGCTGGCGGCTCTCAGGAAGTTCAACTACGAGCGGATCTACACCCGCCCCGAGTCGGTGGCCCAGTCCCTGACCGTGGTGAAGATCCTCCAGGGGCTGGTGGACTGGTTCCTGGAGCACCCCGATGCGTTGCCCACAGAGTTCCGGCAGGAGGATCTGGCGAGGGGGGCGGTCACCTACGTCGGGGGCATGACGGATCGTTTCGCCTTCGAGCACGCCGAGCGGCTGCTCGGCTGGGACCCGGCACTGCTGCCTCGCGGCATCGGACGCGGTGCGTGACGGATGTCATGGCCAAGTGGTGACTGAACCCCTGTGTGCAGGCGGCCCTCCGGCTCCACGATGGAGTCGTGAAAGCCATTGAACTGACAGGAGTGCACAAGCACTTCCGCTCCCGGAGTGGGGAGGTGATGGCCGTCGCCGGGATCGACCTCGAGGTGGACCGGGGCGAGGTGGTGGCCTTCCTCGGCCGCAACGGGGCGGGAAAGACCACCACCATCGACATGATCCTGGGGCTCACCCACCCGACATCCGGCCAGGTGAGGGTGTTCGAGTCGTCACCACGCCAAGCGATCCTGAGGGGAGCCGTCGGGGCACTGCTGCAGACCGGTGGCCTGCTCAGCGACATCACGGTGGGGGAGACCATCAGCATCATCGCCTCCATCCAGGGCAGCCTGGAACGGGTCCCCGCAGTCCTGCAGGAGGCGGGGCTCGTGGAGCTGCGGAGGCGACGTGTCTCCCGCTGCTCCGGCGGGGAGCAACAGCGGATCAAGTTCGCCCTGGCACTGCTCACCGACCCGGAACTGCTGATCCTGGACGAGCCGACTGCGGGGCTCGACGTCAACGCCCGTCGCGACTTCTGGGAGGTGATGCACTCCCACGCCAGGGAAGGGCGAACGATCCTGTTCGCCACCCATCTCATGGAAGAGGCGGAGAACTTCGCCCACCGGATCGTGGTGATCGACCGGGGCAGGATGATCGCGGACGGTGGGGTCGCCGAGATCCGGGCGATGACGAATCGTCGTCGGGTCAGCGCACTGCTGCCCGAGGAGGACGAGGGCTGCCTGGTGGTCGAACTCGCCGAACTGCTCGGGGGCAACCATGTCGTGGAGGGACGACGACTGAGCGCCACCGTCGCCGAGTCCGATGCCCTCGCCCTGGAACTGCTGCGTCGTGGGTGCAGTGACCTGGAGGTCACCGCACCGAGCCTGGAGGAGGCCTTCGTGGCCCTGACCGCCGAAGGAGAGACCCGATGAATCCCACCTGGTTCCGCATCGAGTTGCTCCGGAACTTCCGGGATGTGAGCAACATCCTGTTCACCTTCTGCCTCCCGGTGCTGATGTACCTGTTGTTCGGCGCGACGTCCGAGCACGCGACGCGTCCCTTCGGCAACGGCAATGTCGCCTTCCAGGTGATGGCCTCCATGGCAGGGTATGCCGCCGTGATCTCCGCCACCGCCATCGCGGCGCTGGCCGCCACCGAGGCGACGCTCGGTTGGGGGCGGCAACTCGGACTGACCCGGCTCGGACCCGCGGGTTTCATCACCACGAAGGTGATGCTCGGGGTCACGATGGGAGGAATCGCCTCCGGACTGGTGTTCGTCATCGGGGCCGTCACCAGCGCCAGGGCGGACTCCTGGTGGGTCTGGGTCTCGACGTGGCTGATCGGCCTGGTCGGTTCGGTGCTGTTCGCCCTCTACGGCATGGGGACCGCCCTGCTGATGCGCTCCGAGAACGCCGTCGGCATCGCATCGGGCGCGATCGTCTTCCTGGCCTTCTTCGGCAATGTCTTCATCCCCCTGGAAGGGATCATGCTCCAGATCGCCCGCTTCACCCCGATGTACGGCTATGTTGGGCTGATGAGATGGCCACAGCTGGAGGGCAAGGTGCTGCAACCCACGGGGGAGACGATCACTGATTCCGTGTGGGTGCTGATCGCCAACGTGGTGGCCTGGAGCGTGGTCTTCACCTCCCTGGCCCTGCTCGGTCAGCGACGTTCCCGCACGAGGCTGTGACCCTGGGATGAAGAGGTTGCTGTTCGGGCGCTGGATGGGGATGCTCATGGCATCCGTCTGGCTGGTCTTCCTGGTCTTTCCCATCCACACCTTGAGCATGCAGCCCGATCCGGTGCGACGCTGGGTCGGTTTCACCACCATCGTCCTGTTCGTCCCGGTCTACGTCCTCTCCTTCGTCACCCTCGGCATCCTGCTGGAGGGGCGGGCACGTGTGATGCAGCTGCTGCGTGGCGCGTTGTTGCTGCTGTTGACAGCAGTGATCGAGTGGGCGGGTGGTGGACTCGGACTGGCGTTGGGCATGCTTCCCTTCGTCATGGCCTACACCGTGTGGGGTCTCTGGCCGCCGCTACGGTTGGTGACCTCGGTGGGGGTCCTCACCGCAGGGGTCGTGGTGTGGGGGGTCTACGGCTGGAAGCTGAACCTGTTGATCCTGCTCGGGGTGACGTTGCTCGTCGGGATCAGCGGCGCAGTCGGGGTCGGTGGCACGGAGTTGGAGATCGAGGATGCCCAACGGCGTGAGGAGCAGGCCCTGACCGAGAACCGGGAACGCCTCGCCCGTGACGTCCACGACCTGGTGGGGCACACCCTGACCGTGGCCAGTCTCAAGGTACAGCTGGCGGAGCGGCTGCTGGAGGTCGACCCGGACCGGGCCAGGGCCGAGCTGGCCACCACACAGCAGTTCATCAGCCGGGCCCAGGAGGAACTCCGGGCCAGCGTCAACGGTGTGCTGCAACGTCCCGTCGCCGCCGAGGTGGCAGCAGCGCGACAGAGCCTGGCCGAGGCCGGGCTGGAGGTGACGGTGATCGGCGATCCCGCAGTGGTCCCGGCCACACTCGCCCCGGTGCTGGGATGGGTGCTGCGGGAGGCCAGCACCAATGTGTTGCGTCACGCAGTGGCTCGACGCGTCGTCGTGGAGTTCGACCCGACACGATTCCGGGTGGTCGACGACGGGCAGGGGGTCCGGGCTCCTGAGGGTCGTGGCATCACCGGGATGAGGGAACGCACGGCCTCGGCGGGGGCGTCCTTCCAGATGAACTCCACACCGGATGGTGGATGTGAGGTGCTGGTGACGTGGTGAGGGTCCTGCTGGCCGACGACCAGGAGCTGGTCCTGGAGGGGCTGGCCGCATTGCTCGGCCTGGAACGTGACATCGAGGTGGTGGCGAAGGTGACCCGAGGTGACGAGGTGGTCCCTGCCGCACGTGCCTCGGGGGCGCAGGTGTGCCTGCTGGACATCCAGATGCCGGGGCTGGACGGGATCGAGGTGGCAGCCCGGGTGCACGACGAACTACCGGGGGTCCGCACGGTCATCGTCACCACCTTCGACCGGCCCGGCTATCTCCGCCGGGCCCTCGATGCCGGGGTCGTCGGATTCGTGGTGAAGACCACCCCGGCACGTGCCCTGGCCGAGGCGGTGCGCCGTGCCCACCAGGGACTGCGCACCGTGGACCCGAACCTGGCCAGTGACCTGCTGTTCTCCGGTCGGAACCCCCTGACCCCGCGGGAGCAGGAGGTGCTGCGGCTGGCCGGTTCCGGAGAACCCATCGCCAGGCTCGCAGCACGCCTGCACCTGTCACAGGGAACCGTGCGCAACCATCTCTCCAGTGCGATCGGGAAGACAGGGGCTGCGAATCGTGTCGAGGCGGAACGTCTGGCCGCTGAACGTGGTTGGCTCTGAGATCATGCGAGGTGTCATGCTCCTGTCCGAGGCGATCGCCGTTGCCCGATCCGAGCTGGTGAAGGCCACCGATGCCACGATTCCCCGATACATCCGCTGTCTCGTGTGGCAGGCATTGCTCCAGGACCCGGGGACACCTGCATCGCGCAGTCGTATCGCGCGGCTCGAGGGGGCATGCGTGCGTCACGTCCAACCCATCTGGGATGCCGCGCATCCCGGTGATCCCGCGGTGGAGCAGCGTCTCCAACTGGCCGAGGACCTGCTCGAGGGTCGAGTCGTGCTCCCTGCGGAGGATCCACGACTCGACCTCGAGGCCTTCATCGAGTGGGTCACGAGCCACCACGGAGGTGAGTACGACTCCGCCACGGCACCTGCGCTGTTCGTGCTCGATGCCGCGCAACGTGCCCTGATCACGGCCGGCTGGGCGGCCCGTGGGCACGGTGCGAGAAGCTTCCTGGACTGCCCTGAGGGGTACCTGGATGCCGACGACGATCCCTGGAGCACCGCCGCCGATCATGCCTGTGCCTGTGCTGTCGGGGGTGCCCCCTGGGAGGAGCCTGCACGCGTCGACCTGGCTGCCCGGCGCAGGTTCTGGACCTGGTGGTTGGACGTGGCGGTTCCACGAGCAGCCCACCCCTGAGTCCTGAAGACCGGAGGTGTTGCCGGACCCTCTACACTTCGCAGCATGGCGGGCAGGATCCATGAGGAGGACATCGCCCTGGTGCGGGAACGGGCCAGGATCGACGACGTGGTGCGTGACCACGTCGCCCTGCGGCCTGCCGGGGGTGGCTCGTACAAGGGACTGTGCCCCTTCCACGACGAGAAGACCCCGAGCTTCACCGTCTCTCCCGCACGTGGTTTCTTCCACTGCTTCGGCTGCGGGGAGGGCGGGGATGTCATCACCTTCCTGCAGCGACAGCAGAACCTCGGTTTCGTGGAGGCCGTGCAGGTGCTCGCGGACCGGTTCGGGGTGACCCTGCGCACCGTCGACGACGGCCAGGGGCCGGGACAACCGGCGGGGTTGCGCAAACGGGTGCTCGAGGCCAACGAGGCGGCCAACGCCTTCTTCGTCTCCCAGCTCGGGTCCCCTGAGGCCATCACTGCCCGCCAGTTCTTGGACCAACGGGGTTTCAACCGCGACCATGCACTGCACTTCTCCCTCGGCTACGCACCCCGGGGCGGGGCCACACTGAGGCAGCACCTTCGACGTGAAGGTTTCGACGACGAGGTGCTGAAAGCGGCCGGGCTGATCCGCGACGGTGGCCGTGACTTCTTCGTCGGACGCCTGTTGTGGCCCATCCGGGACTCCGCCAGCGCGGTGCTGGGGTTCGGTGCCAGACGCATCCACGACGATGACCGGTTGCCTGCCAAGTACATCAACACCCCGGAGTCCCCCGTCTACAAGAAGTCCCAGGTCCTCTACGGGCTCGACCTCGCGAGGCAGGCCATCGGCAAGCGTGCCCAGGCCGTGGTCGTCGAGGGCTACACCGATGTCATGGCGGCCCACATCTCCGGGGTCGACACGGCCGTGGCCTCCTGTGGAACCGCCTTCGGTGACGACCACGCCCGTCGTCTGCAACGCCTGCTCGGCACCCATGACGGGTTGCACGGTGAGGTGGTGTTCACCTTCGACGGTGACGCAGCCGGACAGAAGGCGGCCCTCAAGGTGTTCCAGGGGGATCACAACTTCATCTCCCAGACCTATGTGGCGGTCGAGCCCTCAGGGCTCGATCCCTGCGACCTGTGGCTGCGTGACGGCGAGGCCGCGGTCAGGGAACTGGTGAGCCGTCGCGTCCCGCTGTACCGGTTCGTGATGGCGAACGTCCTCAAGGGGTACGACCTGGATCGTGCGGAGGGGCGAGTCGGTGCGCTGCGTGACTCGGCGAAACTTCTGGGCTCCATCCGTGACAAGTCGATGGTGGGGGAGTACCTGAGGGAACTCGCCTCGATGCTCGGCATGGATCTGGAACAGGTGCGCCGCGAGGTCAACCGTTCGCGCAGTCGCGCCTCGGAGCAGACCAGGGGGCGGGTTCGCCCGGGAGGGCAACCGGCTGGATGGCCGGACCCGAGGGACCCCGCGCTCAGACTGGAACGCGACACCATGAAGCTGCTCCTGCAACGGCCCTTTCTGTTCGACACCTCCTGGAACTCCCTCACCGAGGGTGAGTTCACCCATCCTGCCTATGCGGCGTTGTTCCGTCTCCTGGCGCCGGTCGAGCCGACTGAGACCTGGACCACCGACCTGGTGGATTCCGCACCCAACCAGGAGATGGCGGGATTGCTGAGGATGCTCGTCGTCGAGCCCCTGCTGCGTGACGATCCAGACGAGCAGTACGTGCTGGAGCACACCGACCGACTCCACATCGTGGCCCTGGCGAGACGGATCGACGACCTCAAGTCACGGTTGCAGCGCACCGATGCCTTCAAGGACAGCGATGACCACAAGGCGATGTTCGCAGAGCTGACCGCCATGGAGATGCAACGCAGACAGCTGTTGGAGCGCATCCGCCGTGACTGATCAGGCCACGCGGGGCAGTGTCGGGATTCGGCAGTGCTCACCCTCGAGCAGGTCCCGGGCGGCCTTGAGGCCGGTCTCCTCGAGACGTCGGATGGTCGAGGGGGACACACCGAGCGCACGTGACAGATCAGAACGTGTCGTGCGGCTGGTGCCGATGCCGTAGCGTTTCCGGATCACCCACCCGGCCCGACCCAACAGGTCCAACAGGTCCCAGGAGGGCTGCTCCACCTGCTCCATCCCACCATCGACGGCGGTGTACGCCTCCGGGAGCCGATCCAGCGAGGTCCAGCGGATCTGCACCCGTGCACCACTGTGGTGGCGCACCGATTCCATGGCGATGCATCCATGCAGGGCGCGATGCCGTACGGCGCGGGAGACGTACCGGTGGATCAGGGTGCTGAACCTGGTGCCGCGACGTTGGTCGAACCGCGGGATCGCCTCCCCCAGCGCCAGACAGCCCTCCTGGAACAATTCGTCGAGCTCCGCACCGGTCTGCCGGGCCGCGGCCGAGGCCAGTTTCATCACCAGCCGGAGGTTGGCGGAGAACAGCCGTTGACGGGCCCGGGAGCCGGCCTCGACCATGGCCCTGAGATCGGCCGGGTCCCACGAGCCACATCCGGTCTCCAGCAGATGGGCCGCATAGGTGGACGCCTCGATGCAGCGGAAGAGATCGACCTCTTCCTCGAGAGTGATGAGCGGGGCTGTGAAATGGCTGTGCGTGATGGTCATGTCCTCCAGATTCGCAGTTGGAACGACTGCTGAGGAGACCCCGCAGCCACATCGACAACACCTGCCGAGACATTGACAACACCTGCCCCGCTTCGGGAGACACTCGGGGGGCACAATGGTCCCCATGGTGAAACACTCACTGCCTCAGGATCTCCGGAACGACCTCGCCGCGCGGCTGGGTGAGGAGCCACGGCTGCTGGCCTGGGCCCGGGGAGAACATGATCAATGGGTGGCGGCGAGCCGTCGGGAGTTCGCCCATCTCAGGGACGGTGCGTGGCAGGTGTGGCCCTGGGAGAAGATCCTCGGTGGAGGGTGGCGCAAGGACCCGGGCGTCCTGCACTGGTACACCGCGGAAGGGCAGTGGGAGTGCCCCATCACGAGGCCGGGCGAACTGCCTGCTGTCTTCCGTGAACGGGTCCAGGCCTCGACGGTGATGAGCGCCAGCCATGACGTGCCCGGGGGAAGTGTCACGCTCACCGCCCGTCGTGCCCCGGGAACCGATGATCCGGTGGAGTGGCTGGCCAGCGCTTCAGGGGAGGTCGAGTTGACGGATCCCTCCATCGCCGCTCTCGTCGTCACGGAGACCGATCGCCTGAGGACGGAATACGGGCTGTGACACATCTGGGGTAGCGTCAGGGTGTGGACCTCATCTTCATCCGTCATGCCGAATCGACGAACAATCGCTCCTGGGCCATCTCGCACAACGAGGATGATCGGGTCCCTGACCCCGGTCTGACCGAGCTGGGTGAGGCGCAGGCGCAGGCGCTGGCCGACTGGTTCCCCGGTTTCGCACCCGATCCGACGCACATCTTCGTCTCGCCTTTCATGCGCACGCTGCTGACGGCGGTGCCGTTGCTGGACGCCCTGGGGCAGGATGCCGTCGTGATGCCCGAACTCATGGAGCGCAGTGGCCCCTTCGTCGGGCCGATCATGGACCATGTCGCCCATCCGGGGTCCCCACGTTCGGTGTTGGCGGCGGTCTCGTCCCGGCTGCACTTCCCTGACTCCGTCACCGAGGAGGGATGGTGGCCCGGTCCCTTCGAGATGAGGGAGGCCGCCATCGAGCGGGCCCGTCGACTGGCTGCCTGGCTCCGTTCGGATTTCGGACCTGATGACTGCGTGGTGCTCGTCAGCCACGGTGCCATCGGGTCACTGCTCGCCACCGCGATGTTCTGTCCCGGAGAACTGCGACGGGACTCCTCCCAGATCCAGGGCGAGACCACCAGCTGGTTCGCCCTCGACAACACATCGGTCTCCTGGCTGCGCACCCACCTCGGCGGGGACACCGAGATGCGTGCCTTCAACCGTGTCGACCACCTCGTCCAGAAGGGACTCACCAGCGCCACCATGGCCCAGCCGAGTTGATTTGCCCTGAGTCTCGGTGCACTGCTAGAGTTCGTCTCCGCGTGGCCATGAGGTCACCGATCCCTGGTAGCTCAATTGGCAGAGCATTCGACTGTTAATCGAAGGGTTACTGGTTCGAGTCCAGTCCGGGGAGCCACACGGAGGCCGTCCTGCTCAGCAGGACGGCCTCTTGTCATGCCCGGGCCACCTTCAAGTTCAGCTGGACCTTCGTCACTGTCAGTGAGCCATGACTTGCCCTTGAAAACCCTGATGTCTAACATGCGGTTCACTAGGAAGAACAGGTCATCTAACTTTCGTCAATTGTATTTTTGGATGACAGGCTGGGACGGGGGGATCCAGCGGGTGCCCCAGCCCTGCCACAGCTGCCCTTCTGCGTCGTGGTGACGCTGACGGGTGAAAGGGGAAGAAGGACTGTGGCTTTGTTGAAGAAGAGGGGGCGCCACAAGGCGTTGGCGGTGTGTGCCGCCGTGGCCTTGCTGGGGACGCTGTTCCCGGTCACGGCACATGCCGTGCCACAGGTGGGGCTGACACTGACGGTCTCCCAGGACGGCACCCCGGACTGGGACGCCGATGACAACGCCGGCAACGACTCCGGGCCGACCAACGGGATCGTCCGGGTCAACGACACGATCACCTATCGGGCTCAGTACAACGCCAATGACTCGGCAGGGGGTGGGGTGCCTGTTGACAACGTCACGGTGAAGCTGAAGCTGCCGCGTGGTCTCCACATCGATGCGCTGCCCGCCGTCTGTTCGGGACCGGGCTCTGCGTTGAACCCGTCCACCCTGCCGAACCCGACGGTGCCGTTGACCGCCAACTCCATCAATGAACTTCCGGAGCAGGAACTCATCTGCAACCTCGGGACCAAGACGAATGCCTCGGACTTCTTCGCAATCAGTGCCAAGGTGAGCAACCTGGTCGGCAATGGCCAGCAGCTCACACCGATCTCCGCTGAGATCACCGCGGATGGCGCCACCCCGGCCCCGGCCCCCAACCTGCCGAGGGTGACGACCTCCTCCCGGCTGAAGTGGGACATCTCCAAGAACAGCGTCGCGTTGAAGGAGAACCTGGGTTACATCTACGGTCCCACCAACGCCGGCTGTCCGTGGAACCCGGCGAAGGTCTGCAAATTGACGGCCTACACCGCGCTGTTGTCAGCCCCGGCCGGAGGAAAGGGCGCCATGCCCGCCATCGGGGACATCGCCTTCACCGATGACCTCTCACCTCGTGCAATGTACCCGGGACTGGAGGAGGACCAGTACCAGCGGATGGAGGCGGATCTGGAGAAGTACGGCTCCCGGATCTACCCCTACGACTACTTCTACTCCGCACCGGCCCCGAGGATCGGTTTCCGTGGTTCCACGGCGGCCAATGCCGTGCGTGACTCCGGCCAGGTGCAGATCACCCAGGAGGGGCCGGGCAAACCCGCGAAGTTCGTTGTGAAGAACGCCGACACCTCGCTCATCACCTACCCCTCCGAGGTGCTGATCCCGGCCAAGCAGGCCATCCCGGGCAACAGCGCCTATGCCGTGGCTGCGTCGTTCCAGGTCTACACACCGATCGAGACCATCAGGGAGTTCGGTGCCAACACTGGCAACACCTGGACGCTGGCCACGAAGAATGCCTACACCGAGCTGGACATCAAGGGTTTTGACCCGGGGTCCGATGTCGAGACCCTGGCGGACCAGCCCACCTTCAACGACTACCGCTCCACCACGCCGAACATCTCCATCGGAAACGGCTTCTCGAAGTACTTCGCGGGTGTTCCGGGTGAGCCGATGAACACCCCGGCCAGTGAGTTCTCGCGAGGTGATTCCGCCCTTGGCTCCGGTCTGCCCGGCAACAGCACCTATGTCTCAGGTGGCACGACGGTGGCACCGGATCAGAAGGTCCAGTCCCAGATGCTCATCGTCGGCACCAATCCGGGGCTTCCCGGCAAGGTGAGTGCCGTGGTCTGTGACTCCTGGGACAACACCAGGCTCCACCTGGAGGCCCGGGACGTGCCGAGGTCGACTGATCCGGGTGCGGGTCTGCAGCAGGTGCCCTCCAACGGTGCTCCCGTGTGGATCAGTGGATACAACAACGTGCTCCGCGGCACTGCCGCGTCCTATGCCCAGAACATCTCCGAGGTGCCGACCCACAAGGTGCAGTACTCCGCCACCCCGGGAGGTCCGAGTGGGGCCTCCGAGTGCGGTGATGCAGCTGGGCCGTGGTACGACACCCCGGAGGAAGTGCCCGGCAACGACCAGGAGAAGCTGGCCCAGGGCATCTACACCGGTGTCGGCCGGGTCCGTGTCCACGTGGTCATCCCCGAACCGGTGAACAACGACGCGCTTCTCGGGTCGGGGATCCGGATGGTGGTCGCCACAAGCCTTCGTGTGGCCGTCAACGATCTTCCAGACGGTGACATCCTGCCGAACTACGCCTCGGTCAAACGCGTCAACCTGGAGGAACTGACCATGGAGCAGGTGCTGAACCACGCCACCCCGTGGGGACGCAGCTACTACGACAAGAACACCCACCGAGGACAGTACGGTGACCGCGTCATCAAGGCGTTGTCCCAGGTGCGCATCAACAAGCAGGTCCGTCGTGGCACCTCCGGTGACTTCGGCAAGACCCCGCCCCAGGTGACCGGCAGCAGCACCGAGAACGAGGCCAACATCGTGCAGTGGCGCCTGAAGCCGTCGCTCACCTCACCCGCGGCTGCCCCCGGCCTCACCCAGGAGGTCTGGGTGGAGGACTGCCTGCCCGCCGGATTCCACTTCGTTGAGGCGACCCGTCCTCCGACGCTGGTGGTGGAAGGTTCGACCCCTGGCGACTCCAAGCTCTCCGGTGGCAAGCAGTGCGGTCCGGGTTCCACCTACCTGCGGTGGGTGCTGCCCGACCAGGTGGTCAACGCCGACATCCCCGAGATCATCGTGACCTCGGAGGTTTCCCCCACGGCCAGCGATGGTGTCTACCAGAACACCGTCCAGGTGTGGGCCGACGGCGATCACTCCTTGGTCGCACTGCGACAGGACGCCGCTGAGGCGAAGGTCACCAACATCGCCGGTGTCAAGTTGGAGAAGCTGGCGCTGACTCCTGTGGTGCAGGCCAATCGTGGTGGTCAGGCCACCGATGAGGTCAACCGGTGGCGGATGCGCATGACCAACACGCTGCCCAACCCGGATGACCAGGCCATCTCCGATCCGGTCTTCATCGACGTGCTGCCCAGGCAAGGGCTCGGGGAGAGCAACTTCAACGGTACCTTCTCCTTCGTCGAGGCCGAGGTCACGAAGTACACGATGGGTGCACAGGGCAACGGCGACCCGGCCCAGGTGAAGATCCAGTACACCTCCGCCGCGGATGTCGCCATGGACCCGAACGATCCTTCCAACGGCGCGGCGGGGAGCACCACCTGGTGTGACGCCCCTGCCGGTGGGCAGGTCGTCAGTGGGACGGGGGCCTGCCCGGCCGACGCCTCCGAGGTGACCGGCCTGCGCATCACCAAGCCCGGTGCCTTCACCTCCGGTCATGTCATCGAGGTGGAACTGACCATGAAGGGCGTCGACAACGCCGAGGGCGACGTGTACTCCAACGTCACCTTCGGACGTGCCACCGGATTGGCACTGCCGGTCGGCCCCATCAAGCGCAATGAACGCGTCGTCGCAGGGACCATCGGTGACCATGCCTGGTTCGATCTCGACAACGACGGCATCCAGGACCAGGGAGAGCCCCCGGCCAGCGGCATCACGGTGAAGCTCACGGGAACCGATGACCTCGGCAACGCCGTGTCACTGACCACCACCACCGATGACGAGGGCCACTACCAGTTCGCCAACCTGCGTGCCGCAGGGGCAGGCGGCTACGTGGTGACCTTCGAGAAGATCCCCGGTGCCACCTTCACCACGAAGGGTCAGGGTGATGACCGGGCGACCGACTCGAACGTCGACGCCGAGGGGGTCGCGGAAGCGGTCCAGCTCGGTCACGACAGTGACGATCCGACCGTGGACGCCGGGTACGTCCTCACCGGTGCCCTGCAGGTGAGGAAGATCGTCTCCGGTGTCGGGGTCGAGACCTTCGCTCCGCAGGACGAGTACCGCTTCACCGCGGTCTGCACGCTGAACGGTGCCCAGGTCCTCAACCAGGAGGTCACCCTGGCCTACGAGGCGGGGCGGACCGAGTTCACCAGCGAGGAACTCACCGGCATCCCGGTCGGTGCCGAGTGCGTGGTCACCGAGACCGCGACCGGCGACGCCGATCCGACCCAGGCCGCGCCGACGAAGACCGTCACCATCGCGTGGAACAAGGACACCAGGAAGGCATCGGCCATCGCGGATCTGACCAACTACTACTCGGCTGGCCAGGTGAGCGTCACGAAGGTGCTGGAAGGTGATGACGCCGCGAGGGCTGATGCCGAGCACAAGTACTTCAGGATGCACGTCACCTGTGTCAAGGGTGATGACGCGGCCAGCGCTGCCGTCGTGGCAGAGGGCGACGTCGTCGTGGTCGGTGCCGCCACGGAGGTGTTGAAGGACGAGCAGGGGCAGCCGGTGAAGCTGCCGCTCGGGGCTCGTTGCTACGCCACCGAGACCGCCGACGGTGGTGCCGTGTCAACCGTGATCGACCACAAGGACTTCGACTCGGCGGTCAAGGTCGAAGGTGGGGGGCCGGATGCCCTCGTGGAGATCGGGATCACGGTCACCAACACCTTCAAGGACCCGCGGTTGTCGATCACCAAGAACGTCAGGGGCCAGGTGCAGCGGACCCCGGACAAGGCCGTGATCACCTACGACGTGGTCGTGACCAACGACGGTGAGGTACCTGCCTACTACGCCCTGGAGGATACCTTCGCCTTCGGTGAGGGCATCACCATCGATCGGGTGGAGCCCGTCACCGCGGTCCCGGACACGGTCGTGGTCAACCCCAACTTCGACGGTGTGAACAATACGTTCCTGGCCTTCGACGAGCCGATCGAGGCGGGCGAGCGGCACACCTTCTCCGTCACCGTCGAGACCACCGTGCCCGTCACGATGACCACGAACGCGGCCGACTGCACCCTGGATGAGGGGGAACAGGGCACCGGTCTCCGGAACGCCGCAACGCTCGCCTACGTGGGCCCGTATCCCCAACGACCCATGCCAGTCGCGCTGGACGCCGTGACCCCGGCCCAGACGGGGCAGGGACAGACCGCGACGGCGTGCAAGGAGGTTGCCCTGCCGAGGGTGGAGATGACCAAGGAGCATCGGGACTTCGTGCAGGACGGCGACAAGGTGGAGATCACCTATGACGTGGTCGTGACCAACCCGAGCGCGGTGGACACCACCTACTCCCTGACCGACACCCTGAAGTTCGGTGAGGGCGTCACGGTGGACACCGCCCGGGTCGAGGCCGTCAAGCCGGTCCAGGTCGTGCCGCTGGCCACGGACTTCGCAGGCAACGCCTCGCTCAGGATCACCGAGAACCAGGGGATCGCCGCGGGGACCAGCCACACCTTCACCGTCAAGGTGACGGGCACCGTCGCCGAGACCATCTCGGCCGAGGCGAAGGACTGCGAGGTCCAGGGTGCCGAGAACGGCACCGGACTGCTGAACGTGGCCGATGTCACCTGGCCCGGTGGGGAACTCAGCGACAACGCCTGTGAGCAGGTCAAGGTACCCGGCAGGCCGAAGGTCGCGAAGGAGGTCAAGGAGTTCGACCAGCAAGGGGCTGAGGCCACCATCGCCTATGAGGTGACGGTGACCAACCCGAGCGAGATCGATGCGACCTACACCTTGGCCGACGAGCTGAGGTTCGGCGAGGGAGTGACCATCACCGAGGTCGAAGCGGTGACCGCCACACCCGATTCGATCGTGCCGGCGGCCGACTTCAACGGTCAGGACAGGACGAACCTGGTGACCGACCAGGTGATCCCGGCCGGTGCCCGTCACGTGTTCACGGTGAGGGCTCGGGCGAGTGTGGCCACGACCGTCACGGCCGAGGCGAAGAACTGTGAGCTGCAGGATGCCGAGACCGGGACGGGTCTGCTCAACCAGGCGATCATGACCACTGGTGGTGAGGCCACCCGGGTCACGGCCTGTGAACCGGTCAAGGTGCCGGGTGAACCACAGGTGGCCAAGGTCGTCAAGGAGTTCGAGCAGCAGGGGCAGGACGCCTCGATCGCCTATGAGGTGACGGTGACCAACCCGAGCGAGTTCGATGCGACCTACACCTTGGCCGACGAGCTGAGGTTCGGTGAGGGCGTGAGCGTGGTGCCGGGTTCGGTGGCGGTGTCGGTTGATCCGGCGGCGGTCACCCCGAAGGCCGAT
>NZ_RQZG01000014.1 GCF_003859805.1 Arachnia propionica | reverse complement strand
GGGACCCCTCACCGAACAAGAAGACCAAACCCTGACCGAGGTCTACGTGCTGGCGGGAGTCCAAGACGCCGACGCCATCGGCTGGGGAGACACCTGGTGGATCAAGGACCACACCAAAATCCCCTGGCCCCACGTCCCCGCCAAGATCACCAGCGAAGTGCTGGCCACCATCAACCAGATCGTGAGCTGACATGACCGACATCCAACGTCCTCCCGCCGAGTTGCGCTGGGCCGACGAGTTGGCCCTGCTGCGCGAGCGGGACCGGGGCCGCCCCGTCGCCCCGGGCTGGCAGCTCTCCGCGCAGTCGGTGGTGGAGTTCGTGCTGGGCGACGGCAAGGAGATCACGCCGAAGTACGTGGGCCGTCGCTCCCTGGTGGAGCGCTGCGTGGTGTCGCTGGCCACGAACCGTGGGCTCATGCTCATCGGGGAGCCCGGCACCGCGAAGTCACTGCTGAGCGAACTGCTCGCCGCCGCGATCTCCGGCGACACCTCGCTCACCATCCAGGGCTCGGCCGCCACCACCGAGGACGCCATCAAGTACTCGTGGAACTACGCGTTGCTGCTGGCCGAGGGACCCACCCTGAAATCCCTCGTCCCGGCTCCGATCCACCGGGGCATGACTGAGGGCAAGGTGGTGCGCTTCGAGGAGATCACCCGCTGCGCCCCCGAGGTGCAGGACTCCCTGCTGTCGGTGCTCTCCGACCGCAGCCTCTCCATCCCGGAGCTCGACGCCGACCACCGCACCCTCCATGCCCGGCAGGGCTTCAACGTCATCGGCACCGCCAACACCCGCGACCGGGGCGTCAACGAGATGTCGGCGGCGCTGAAGCGTCGCTTCAACTTCGAGACCATCGGCCCCATCGAGGACCTGAAGGTGGAGATGGACCTGGTGGAACGGGAGACCGACCAGATGCTCAAGGCCGCCCAGATCCCGGCCCGGCTGGGGCAAGACGCCACCGAGGTCCTGGTGAAGGTGTTCCGGGAGCTGCGCTCCGGCAAGGCGGGGAAGGACGGGGTGGAGCGGCTCACCAGCGCGATGTCCACCGCCGAGGCGGTCTCGACGGGGATGTCAGCGGCGGTCCGGGCGGCCTGGTTCGGGGGTGAGACCCCGGGCGGCAAGGAACTGGCCGAGGCCATCGTCTCCTCCGCCGTCAAGGACGACCCCGACGACATCTCCAAACTCCGGGCCTACAAGGAACGCCAGGTCAGACACCGCCAGGGCATCTGGCAGGAGCTCTACCAGCACCTGCCGTGACGGTCACTCGGTGACGAAAATCCCCGCTGGTCGAGCCGCAAAGCGAGTTCCGAGCCCCTTTGGCGCCCCCCAGCGGTCTCGAACCGTCGCTTTTCCGACGTTTCACGACCGCCCTACCCGAGTGGTCGCGAAGCGCCGCGACTTCGGCTCGACCAGCGGATGGGAGTCACACCCCTGAACTTTCCGCTAGATTTTCGCGACCGGGGTTGACACACACGACATGCTCACTGAGCCTTGATCCAGGAGACATCCCGGTTCCCTCAGCATCCGAGAGGGGCGATCGATGAAGAGCAAGTTCACCAAGGGCCTCGTAGCGCTGCTGATGGGGTTGATCATGTTCCTCATGCCAGCAACGACCAACGCAGATCAGAGCGGAACCTCGTGGGAACAGGAGGCGACCTTCAGCGCAATCGCCTGTGCTGTTTGGAGGGATTGGTAGCAATGAAAAGCGCTCGGGGACAGTCACATCAGAAATGGAGACTTTGGCATGGTTCCCTGAAGGACCACCTCCGCTTCTATCGCCCCGATGCCACCAACTACGTCGTCCGAGGGGTCGGCATCTTCATCATCGTCGCGATCATGTATCCGCGTTCACGCTACCTCGGGGCAGCACTGATGGGAATCGGCTACGTCATCGCCGAGTTCCTCTCCTACTGCGTCGCCTTGGCGATCTACCATCGACGGCTGCGAAGGAAGTACCCCTGCCGCCCCGGGCCATGATGAGTCACACCGCGATCGGGGCCTTGATGACCGGGTGGGGGTCGTAGCCCTCCAGCTGGATGTCGGCCAGCTCGAAGGCGTCGATCCTCGTGACCTCCGGGTTGAGCACCAACCTCGGCAGGGCCCGGGGTTCCCGGCTCAGCTGCAGCTCCACCTGCTCGACGTGGTTGTGGTAGATGTGGGCATCGCCCAGGGTGTGGACGAACTCACCCACCCCCAGCCCCGTCACCTGGGCGACGAGATGCGTCAGCAGGGCGTAGGAGGCGATGTTGAACGGCACGCCGAGGAACACATCCGCCGAACGCTGGTACAGCTGGCAGCTGAGTCGGTCCTCGGCCACGTAGAACTGGAACAGCGCGTGACACGGCGGCAGGGCCATGTCGTCGACATCCCCGACATTCCAGGCCGAGACGATGTGCCGCCGGGAATCGGGATTGGTGCGGATGGACTCGATCACCTGGGTGATCTGATCGACGTTGCGCCCATCCGGGGTGGGCCAGGACCGCCACTGGTAGCCGTAGACCGGCCCGAGGTCGCCGTTCTCGTCGGCCCACTCGTCCCAGATGGTGATGTTGTTCTCGTGCAGCCAGGCGATGTTGGTCTCACCGCGCAGGAACCACAGCAGCTCCCCGAACACCGAGCGGGTGTGGACCTTCTTCGTCGTGAGCAGCGGGAACCCCTCCCGCAGGTCGAAACGCATCTGGTGCCCGAAGATGCTGCGGGTGCCGGTGCCGGTGCGGTCCGCCCGATCCACTCCCTCGGCCATGATGCGACGCAGCAGGTCGTGATAAACCCTCATCGCTCCTCACCCACCCAGGCCAGGAACTGTCGCACCGCCTGGCCGCGATGACTGATGGTGTCCTTCTCCCCGGGGCTCAGCTCCGCCGAGGTCCGGGTCTCGCCGTCGGGGATGAACAACGGGTCGTAGCCGAAACCCCCGGCACCTGCCTCGTCCTCGGCGATCCGTCCGGGCATCACCCCGTGCCACACCTCACGCCCACCGTCGGGCAGCACCAGGGCCAGCGCACAGACGAACCGGGCGCCTCGACGGTGTCTCGGTACCCCGTCGAGCTGCGCCAGCAGCAGCCGGTTGTTGGCCGCGTCGTCACCACCGGGTCCCGCCCAGCGAGCGGAACGCACCCCCGGCATCTGGTTCAGCTCGTCGACCTCCAGGCCGGAGTCGTCGGCCAGCGCGGGCAACCCGGTGTGACGGCACGCAGCCTCAGCCTTGATGAAGGCGTTGCCCTCGAAGGTGTGCTCGGTCTCCTCCGGCTCCGGGTAGGAGTCGAAATCCCCCAGCCCTCGCACCTGGAGCTCCAGCCCGGCCTCGGCCACCACGCGCTGCAGTTCCGCCAGCTTCTTGGCGTTGTTGGTGGCCAGCACCACGGTCTCGACGCGACTCATCGGCCCAGTGCCTCCTGCTGCAGTCGGGTCAGTTCCTCACATCCTGCCGCACCGAGGTCCAGCAGGGTGTTCAGCTCGTCACGGCTGAACGGCACCCCCTCGGCGGTGCCCTGCACCTCCACGAAGTCCCCGGACCCGGTCATCACGACGTTCATGTCGGTCCCGGCGTTCGAGTCCTCCTCGTAGGCCAGGTCCAGCATCGGCACCCCGTCGACGAAACCGACGGAGACCGCCGCCACCGAATCCTTGAGCGGCTCCCCCTGCAGGGCACCCAGCCCGCGCAGATGGGCCACGGCATCGGCCAGGGCGACGTAGGCGCCGGTGATGGCGGCGGTGCGGGTACCACCGTCGGCCTGCAGCACGTCACAGTCCAGCACGATGGTGTTCTCCCCCAGGGCACGGAAGTCGACGACGGCCCTGAGCGCCCGTCCGATGAGTCGGGAGATCTCATGGGTGCGGCCACCGAGCCTGCCCCGCACCGATTCCCGGTCGGAGCGGGTGTGGGTGGCGCGTGGCAGCATCGAGTACTCCGCGGTCACCCATCCGAGCCCGGAGTCGCGACGCCACCGGGGCACCCCGACGGTGACCGAGGCCGCCACCAGCACCCGGGTCCGCCCGAACTCCACGAGGACGGAGCCCTCGGCGTGATCCAGCCAGTTGCGGGTGATGCGGATGTCACGGAGTTGATCGGGCGCGCGGCCGTCGAGGCGAGTGGTCATGGGCCCAACCTATCCGGTTCAGGACAAAGGATGTGTCCGCCACTTCGTCTGGAGCGCATCCTCGATGAGCAGGGCGAGCCAGTCCAGCAGTGCCGCGGTGTCCGGGGAGTCATCAATCTGTTCCGGGGTGGCCTCCACCAGTCGATCGCCACTCCCGGTCAGCTCGACGTGCCACTGCACCCTGAGCGCGGACAGCACCTGCACCCACGCGTCGATGTGATCGAAAGGCACCTGCACGTGTCGGCGTTCCCCCTCACCCAGATCGGTGAGCACCACACGGGCCGCCTCGATCCGGTTGCGGGCCTGCCCCGCGACGGCCTGGCGACGGAACTCATCGGCAGCAGCCGCATCAGCCACCACCGGCGGGAAGAAGCGCTGGAAGTCCGGCTGCTCCGTCACGGTGCGGGCCGCACGTTCCCCTGCCTCCATCTCGGCCGCCAACTCCTCCAACGGGTCGTCGGAGATCACATCGGGCAGCAACAGTCCGAGGTCGTTGGCGTACCGCTGCACCAGGATCCGCAGCAACCGCCCCCGGCCCTCACTGGCGTGAAACACCCAGGAAGGCGTCACATCTGCTCCATCGTCGCCCACAGCGTGTAGTCCTGCATGGCCATCACGTCGCGTTCCATGGCCTCCTTGTTGCCCATCGAGACCACGGCCTTGCCCTCCTGATGCACCCGGAGCATCAGGGACTGGGCCTTGGAGACCGAGTAGCCGAAGTACTCACAGAACACGTGGGTGACATAGTCCATGAGGTTGACCGGGTCATCCCAGACGATCGTCACCCAGGCTCCCGTGGTCTGCTCGACCGGGGCGTCCAGGACCGCTACTCCTCCCTCGGGCTGCTCGTCGGCAGCGCGAGGGACACGGGGCGAGACGGATTCCATGGTCGTCATCGTACCCACCGCCCCAATGCGATGCCGCTTCTGGCGTCGTCCGGAGGGAATCTCTACTGTTGAGCCATGACGACAGCCCTGCTGACCGATCACTACGAACTGACCATGGTCCAGGCCGCCCTCGACGCGGGAACCGCGTGGCGGCACTCCCTGTTCGACCTGTTCACCCGACGTCTTCCGGAGGGACGCCGCTACGGTGTCATCGCCGGGCTCGGTCGGGCCCTGGAGGCCATCGACGACTTCCGGTTCGACGAGGCCACGCTCGCCTTCCTGCTGGAGCGCGGAATCATCCGCGAGAACCTCGCGGAATGGCTGGCCGACTACCGCTTCAACGGAGACATCTGGGGCTACCCGGAGGGCGAGGTCTACTTCCCCGGATCACCGGTGCTGTCCGTGGAGGGCAGTTTCGCGGAGGCCTGCCTGCTGGAGACGGTGCTGCTGTCGATCTACAACCACGACTCCGCCATCGCGGCGGCCGCATCCCGGATGACGGCGATGGCCGAGGGACGCCCCTGCGCCGAGATGGGCTCTCGTCGCACCCATGAGTGGGCCGCCGTCGGGGCCGCCCGGGCCGCCTACATCGCCGGGTTCTCCGCCACCTCCAACCTGGAGGCGGGACGCTCGTACGGCATCCCGACGATGGGCACCGCCGCCCACTCCTTCACCCTGCTCCACGACACCGAGGAGGACGCGTTCCGGGCCCAGCTCACCGCGCTCGGGGTGAACACCACGCTCCTGGTCGACACCTACGACGTCGATGCCGCGATCCGCAAGGGGGTGGAGCTGACCGAGGGCAGGCTGGGTGCGATCCGACTGGACTCCGGGGACCTGCCGATCATGGCCCGCCGGGCGCGCGACCTCCTGGACGACCTGGGAGCCACCGACACCCGGATCACGGTCACCTCGGATCTCGACGAATGGCAGATCGCCGCCCTGCGTGGCGCCCCCGTCGACGGTTTCGGGGTCGGCACCTCCCTGGTCACGGGTTCCGGTCATCCCACCTGTGGCTTCGTCTACAAGCTGGTGGCACGCGCCGACTCCGACGACCGCACCGCACCGATGGTGCCGGTCGGCAAGAAGTCGAAGGGGAAGAACACCCTGGGAGGCAGGAAGTTCGCGATGCGTCGCCTGGGCGAGGACGGCCGCGCGGAGGCCGAGATCATCGGACTGGGTACCCCACCGGTGAACGACGGCAACGACCGTGACCTCCTGGTGGATCTGGTGCGTGACGGGGTGCGTGTCGCCGAGTTCTCCCTCGAGGACGCCCGTACCCGGCATGCCGAGTCCCTGGCGGAGCTGCCCCTGTCGGCATTGCGGATCAGCAGAGGCGACCCGGCCATCGAGACGATCATCCTCGACGGCTCGGGCACCCAGACCACGAACCCGTACCAGGCCGCACCCCGTCCGGCCAATCTGTGACCCGGGTAGCATCTAGGCCGTGTTGCGTACTGCTTGGGATGGCACCGAGGACTGCCCCCGCTTCGAGATCCACTCCCCGATCCTGGAGAAAGAGCTGATCCGGCTGCCCTACGTCGGGGTCCTCCCCGATGGCCGCCCGATCCGTTTCGAGGAACAGATCACTCTCCCGGCTGCCCCCGAGAAGGCCCCGGCCAAAGTCGTCAAGGCGCTGCTCCGGTTGCTGTCGTTGGCCGCGTCACCGAGCTACTACAAGGCCTTCACCCCGTGTGTGGTCGTGGTGCCGGACGGGCTCACCGGTCCGGAACACGATTTCCTCACCGCCGTCATCTCCGGTGGCCTGGGAGAGTTCGCCTACACCAATGACCTTCCTGAGGCGCTGCACCCGGAGATCCTGAGCCCACGCCTGCAGGATCGCTGGCAGCGGGGGGTCGCCTCGGATCGCCCCATCTCGCGGACCCTGGTCCCGGTGGGGGGCGGGAAGGACTCCATCGTCACCATCGAGGCACTGCGTGACTCCGGGGTGGATGTGCACCTCATCGCGGTGAACCCGAAGCGCCCCCAGCACGACACGGCGCGGGTGGCCGGGCGGCCGCTGCACGAGGTGACACGCCAGATCGACCCGCGCCTGCTGGAGTTGAACGCGGAGGGGGTTCCGAACGGGCACGTCCCCGTCACCGCCATCAACTCGCTCATCTCGTTGCTGACCGCGGTGGCGACCGGCTGCGATGCGGTGGTGTTCAGCAATGAGGCCAGCGCATCCTTCGGCAACGTCGAGTGGCAGGGGCAGGTGGTCAACCACCAGTGGAGCAAGGGGATCGGTTTCGAGACCCTGCTGCGGGACGTGCTGCCCGCCGAGGGACCCACCTATTTCTCCCTGCTGCGGCCCCTCACCGAGCTCAGGGTGGCGCGTCGGTTCGCCGAACACCGCAGCTACCATCCGATCTTCACCAGCTGCAACCGCGCCTACCGCATGGCCGCCGGTGACGGGGCGACGTGGTGCGGGGACTGCCCGAAGTGCCGCTTCGTGTTCCTGATCCTGGCCCCGTTCCTGCCGCGTGAGGAGCTGCTCGACATCTGGGGCGGCAAGGACCTGCTGGCCGACGGGTCCCAGCAAGACGGTTTCGTCGATCTGCTGGGGGCCGAGGGCACCCTCAAACCTTTCGAGTGCGTCGGCGAACCCGACGAGTGCCGGGTCGCGCTGACCCTGCTGCGGGAGCATCCGGACTGGGCCGGGCATCCGGCGCTGACCGCCCCCGGTCTGGCCGGGGTCGCTGCCAGCCAGGTGGAGCTGGAGCGGGTGTTCGCCTGGCAGAGCGACGAACACTGCCTGCCGGAGCGCTTCGAGGAGGTCGCTCGTGCGGTTTGAGGATCTTCACCACCGACGGGTCGTCGTGTGGGGGGCGGGGCGTGAGGGCCTCGCTGCCATGGAGGAGCTGACCACTCGCGGAATCGAGGCGACGGTGGCGGTCACCGGTTCCGGCACCCTCCCGGAGGGGCTGCCCGGGGCATCCGGTCAGGCGGGCCTCGAGGCCCTGCTGGGCGCTGACGTGGTGGTGAAGTCCCCGGGCATCCCGAAGACCTCCGAGGAGTTCCGACGGCTGACTGCGGCCGGGGTGCGGCTCACCTCGCTGTCGGATCTGTGGCTGGGGGTCAACCGGGCCCGGGTGATCGGGGTGACGGGGACCAAGGGCAAGTCCACCACCTCGATGGTCACGAGCCACATCCTTGCAACGCTCGGCTGGGACTCGCGGCTGGTCGGCAATGTCGGCACCGCGGTGACCGGTGTGTTGCGTGAGGATCAGGTGGCGGTGATGGAGGTCTCCAGCTATCAGGCCTCCTCCCTGACGACCTCCCCCCGGGTCGCCGTGGTCACGTCCTTGTTCCCCGAGCACCTGCCCTGGCACGGCGGTCTCGAGGCCTACCGGGACGACAAGTTCAACCTCCTCGCCCATGATCCCGAGGTCGTGGTGGTCTCAGACCTGCAGCCCGAACTGCGGGAGCGAGCCGCGTTGGTCGCCCCGCGGGCCAAACTGTTGACCCCGGCCGGGCTCGGGCTCCACGTCACCGCTGAGAGCATCATCTGGCAGGGGGTGGGCGAACTCAGCTCCGATGAGTTGCCGCTGCGTGGCCGCCACAACGTGGGCAACGCCGCGCTGGCCCTTGCCGCGGCGACGGCTTGGTGTGGCGACGATCTCGACGCGTCCACGGCGTTGGGCTCCCTCAAGGAGGTCCAGCCGTTGGAGCACCGGCTGCAGGTGGTGCCGTCGAACGACGGCCGCACCTGGGTGGATGACAGCCTGGCCACCAACCCACAGGCGGTGACTGCGGCCCTCACCACGTATCCGGACTCTCCCGTCGTGCTGATCCTGGGCGGCTCGGAGCGGGATCTGCCGTTCGGCCCCCTGATCGACTTCCTGGCCTCACGTGAGGCCCCGACGCAGGTGCTGACCATCGGTCCGGCCGGACATCGTTTCGCCGACGAGGCCGACGGCCGGATCCCGGGTCTCGTCAAGGCGGACGGTTTCGCCGATGCGATGCGGCGGGCCCGCACCAGCACCCTCACCGACGCCGTCGTGCTGCTGTCACCGTGCGCCCCGAGCTTCGACGAGTTCACCGACTACCGGGACCGCTCCAAGGCCTTCCGGGACGCAGCCCTGGCCTGATCCTCGTCACCTGGTGCAAAATCCGTTTTCTCGGCGACGTCGCCCGCCCGGGAGGCGGCCTGTGCAGGCCCTGTTGCCTGTTCGCCCGACATCATCACAGAGGTGAGCCGGGCATCGGGGTGACGCTGCGAGACGGTGAGACCGTCTGGTCCTCGAGTTGGCCGTCAAAGGATGCTCGGTCGGCAGGAACCAGTCCCAGGTGGTTCGAGAAACCGTGAAGAAGGACGGTGAGATCCTCCTGCCCCGTCCGGACCGGTTCGACGCCTCGGACCCTGACCGGATGCTCCAGACCCACCTTGAGCAGATCTCGGCCGATCAGGAGTCGCTCCATCGCGGACCATTGCGCCAAGGTGAGACACTTCCATCCCGTGCCGCAGATCATCCGCACCCCTCGGGCTGGCAGGGCTGTTCAGCACCAAGGAGTTCGGCAGCACCATGATCGCCGAGGTGAGCGGAACGCCGAAACGGACACGGGAAGCATGGCTGCGTCGCATGGCGACCGCCCTCAAGGCGGCCGTGCCCTCCCTGCTGGCCCTGATCGCCCTGGTCGTCGTGAAAGGGCACTCCGACGGCCACCACCCGGTTTCACCGCGTGAGAAGTCACTGACGGAGATCCCTGCGAATCCCCTGTTTCTGCTTCGGATCGTCCACACCATGACAGAGGCCTGGCTCATGGCCGATGCCGAGGGATCCGCCTCCTGAGTCCGACGTCGTGAACCGTCGCCTCTTCGGCCCTCAGTGGTTGCGGATCGCTGCGGCCACCCGGGTGGGAAGTTCTGCGGTGAAGATGTCCTCCAACCGGATCACCTCACCCGTGGCGTCACCGAGCGGGACCCGCCAGTTGGGGTACTCGTTCATCGTTCCCGGCTGGTTCTGGGTGCGTCTCTCACCCACGGCGTCCGCCAGGGCCGCGACCAGGACCTTGGCGCGGGTCAGCCCCAGGTAGCGGTGCAGGGCCAGCATGACCTCGACCGGGTCCTCGGCCTGGTCCGGGGCCAGGACCCCGAACTCGATGAGCCGGGCCACCCACATCTCCCGTTCCCCACGGGCCGCCGCGAGTTCGTCGGCCAACGGCTCGGTGAGGATGCCCAGCTCGTGGCGCAACTCGACGTGGCCGCCCTCGAGGTAGCCCACCGTCGGGGGCAGGTCGTGGGTGGTCACCGAGGCCATCGAGTACTCCCGCCAGTTCTCGGGTGCCTGGAGGTTCCCCTCCCGGTCGTACTCCCACCACATCACCCCGGTGCCGAGGATGCCCCGTCGGGCCAGGTACTGCCTGACCCACGGCTCGACGGTGCCGAGGTCCTCCCCCACCACCAGCGCCTGCGCCCGGTGGGCCTCCAGGGCAAGGATCCCGATCGTCGCGTCGTGGTCGTAGCGGACGTAGGTCCCACCCGCCGGGCCGAGCCCCTGCGGCACCCACCACAACCGGAACAGTCCGATGATGTGGTCGATCCGCAGGCCTCCGACGCGGTGCAGTGCGGCACGCACCATCTCGCGGAAGGGTTCGTAGGCCAGTTCCTCGAGACGGCGGGGGTTCCACGGTGGCTGCCCCCAGTCCTGACCGGCCTGGTTGTACTGGTCCGGGGGTGCCCCGACGGTGACCCCGGATGCGTAGACGTCACGCATCAGCCAGGTCTCGGCGCTGGAGACGCTGACACCCACCGCCAGGTCTGCCAGCACTCCGAGCGCCATCCCGGCCTCCTCGGTGGCCGTCTGAGCGGCGGACAGCTGCTGCTGTGCCGTCCACTGCAGCCAGGCGAAGAACTCGACGCGTTCCGCATGGCTGGTCGCGAAGTCCCGGGTCTCCTCGGAGTGGGGATCCTGCAGTGGCTCGGGCCAGTTCCGCCAGTCCACCCCGTGGTGCTCGCACAGCACGCTCCACGTCGCGAAGTCGCGCAGGGCAGCCCCCGAGCGACGCTTGAAGGTGGTGAAGGACAGTTCGCGTGCCGGACGTCGCCTGACCTGGAAGATGGTCCACAACGCGGCCTTCTTCGCCTCCCAGATGGCGTCCCGGTCGATGGAGAGCCCATCACCCCGCACGGATTTCCGGGCGGCCTTGATCGCCGCCGTCGCCCCCTTGTCCAGATCCACGTACTCCGGGATCGCCTCGGGCCTGATGTAGAGCGGGCTCAGGAATCGCCTGCTGGCCGGGAGGTACGGTGACGGCTCGATGGGAGCCACCGGCTGGGCGGCGTGCAGCGGGTTGACCAGCACGAAACCGGCCCCCTGCTCCCCCCCGGCCCAGGTCCCCAGATCGGCCAGATCCTGGAAGTCCCCCATCCCCCACGAGCGCTTCGAGGTGAGGCTGTACAGCTGGGTGGCGTACCCCCAGACCCGGTTGTCCTGCATCCGCTCCGGGAAACCGACGAAGGTGGGGACCACGATGACGCTGGCCTGGAACTCGCCCTCCACACCGCGGATCTGCACCCGGTGGTAGCCGAGCGGCAGGTCGGCACCGAAACCGAAGGTCGCCTCGCCACGCCACCTGCCCCGGACCTCGCGGTCCGGGGTCCAGTTCTCCAGCTGCTGTCCAGCACGTACCTGACCGTTCTCCAGCACCAGATGCACCTCCACCCCGGTTCCGGCCGGAACGTGGACGTCGACGGTGACCTCGTGTCCCTGCTCCACGACGGTGCAGGGTTTCACCACTCGAAGCCAGGCCTCGGCCTCCAGCTGTTCCAGTGCGGCCCGGCAGGCCTCGTCGGTGTCGGCCTCGATGCCCATCGCAGCCAGCACGGCGACGACGGTCTCACGCGAGATGACGGTGTGGTTGCCTTTCCAGTCCCAGAATTCACGGGCGATCCCGACCTGCTCGGCCAGCTGGTGCAGATCATTCGACAGCGGGGTCAACGGGGGCTCCTCAAGGTTGGGGTCTTGACCACGACGGTGCCTGCCACCATGTCGTGGAGGGTCTGTTTCCTGGCGGTGAACAACGGCATCAGATAGCTGACCAGGGCCACGGGCAGGAGGAGCCCGATGGAGAGCACCTCCTGCCCCACGGCCCGCATCACGGACTTGATCGCATCCGGTCTGCTCGCCGTCGGCTGCAGCGCCGGCACCACTCTCAACCGGAGGAGCATCTTGCCCACGGTGGCGCCACGCCAGGCGACGAAGGCCGTCCGGTAGAGCACCGTCACCCCTGCCGTGGCCAGACCGGCACGGTTGAGGGCCTCCATCGCCGAGGTGGGTTCAGGGGGCAGCTGGGTCCGCCCTGACGCAGTGACGAGGTAGACCTGTCGGAACCACTCCGCGATGGCGTCGATGGCCCCGGGGGCCAGCCACTGCAGGATCAGGTAGCCGGGAATCGCCAGCAGCACCATGTCGACGACGAGGGCCGCGGCCCGGGCCCACCAGCCAGCCGGGGTGAACTGTGTCCGGAGCCCCGGCCCCGGCTCATCGCTGCGCGTGGAGGCCCGGGTCACGTGCGACCACGAGGAACCGTCCCAATAACGTTCGGCCCCACTGCCCGCCGGGTCGGGGTACCAACCGGCGGGTGGTTGCGTCGAGGCGTAGTCCATGGCCCCAAGGATGCCATTGCCCACTCATCGGCCGCCAGCGGGGACCTCGTCCCGGATGGGTCCGGTCCGAAGGGACAGACCGAGGGCCGTCACGATGGCGAGCAGCAGCACCAGGAAGACCCATCCCAGCGATGGCAGCCCTCTCGCCAGCAGTCCGGCGTGGACGGCTCCGGCGGCGGCGGTCAGCAGCGAGTTGCCCAGGGTCTCCGAGACCTGGAGGGCACTGGAGTTGCGGCCCTGTTCCTGTGGGCTCGACAGCGCCATGGTCGCCACTGCGGTGCTGGCCATCATCAACCCCATGCCGCATCCGGCGATGGCCCACGCGAACACCGCGACGACGATCGGTACCCATGTCCATACCATGAATGTGGTGAGCCCGGCGATTCCGAGCACGCCGAGACCTGTGCCGAGTGTGATGATCTGGTCGCGTCGCAGGCGCAGCCAGGACCTCGACTGGAGCCAGGAGCCGCAGCTCCACCCGAGTGAACCGATGGTCAGCGCCACCCCGGCCTGCAGCCCGTTCAGTCCTCGCAGGTCCTGGAGCCCCACCAGCAGGAAGGCCTCGGCCGCGAAGAAGGCCCCGGCCTGCAGGGCACGTGTGGCAGCCATCGGTCCCAGCCCCTGCCGCAGGGAACGCACCCGCTCCGGCAGCACGGCTGGCACCGCGATCAGCAGCCCGAGCACCGCCGCCACGCCGGAGGCGATGCTCCAGGGCAGGGGCAGGATGCCGGTCAGCTGCAGCAGTGCCGGACTGACGGAGACCACCGCCACCGCCCAGGCGGGGTTGCGGGTCCTGCCCTCGGCGGGTTGAAATCCCGCCTGGAGACGTTTGACCTGCGGGGTCATCAGGAGGGCTGCGGCCATCAGGATCGGGATGCCGAGCACGAAGACCAGCCGCCAGTTGACCTGGACGAGCAGGGCCGAGATCGGGGGACCGACGAAGGCGGGCAGCACCCAGCACAGGCTGAGCCACGACATCACCGTCGGGCGTCGCGACCCGGGGAAGCCCAGGGCGATCACCACGAACAGGGACAGGTTCATCGCACCCCCACCCAGACCCTGGAGGATTCTGGCTCCGATGAGGGTGGGGACGTCGATGGCCACCATGGCGCCCACCAACCCGAGCAGGAACAGCGCGAAGCCGACGGTCATGGGGCGCAAGGGGCCTCGCCGGTCGGCGTAGGGGCCTGCGACCAGCAGTGACAGGAGCATGCCCATCACCATCCCGGAGAAGGCCCATGCGTAGTGCGCCTCGCCGTCGAGTGCCCGCATCACGTCGGGTAGTGCGGCGACGACCCCCACCATCTGGAAGGCGACCCCGAACACCGCCAGCAGGATGCCGATGAGCAGCCCTGATCTGCTGTCAGGTTCTGTCTTGTCCTGGTCCACGGTTCTAGAATCCTGTTCCATGAGTGAGCTTGCCCCCGGTTCCCAGACCGTCCTCGATGAGCGCACCGAACTGCGTGACTCGGACGACCATGAACGTTTCAGTCATTACGTCCCGAAGGACAAACTCGTCAAGGCGATGGTCACCGGCACCCCCGTCGTGGCGCTCTGCGGGAAGGTGTGGGTGCCTTCCCGCAACCCCGAGAAGTTCCCGGTGTGCCCGGAGTGCAAGGAGATCTGGCAGTCCCTGCAGCCCGGGAAACCCGAGGAGTGACGTAGGAGTCAGTACCGGTAGTGGTCCGGTTTGAACGGACCGCTCACCGGTACCCCGATGTAGTCGGCCTGTGCCTGACTGAGGGTGGTCAGCTCCACCCCGAGGGAGGCCAGGTGCAGACGTGCCACCTCCTCGTCCAGGTGCTTCGGCAGCACGTACACGCCAGGCGGGTACTCGGCGGTGCGGGTGAACAGCTCGATCTGGGCCAGAACCTGGTTGGTGAAGGAGTTGCTCATCACGAACGACGGATGGCCGGTGGCGTTGCCCAGGTTGAGGAGTCGGCCCTCGCTGAGGACGATGACGGCATGGCCGTCGGGGTAGACCCACTTGGCGACCTGCGGCTTGATCTCGACCTTCGTCACATCGCTGCGCGCCTCCAGCCCGGCCATGTCGATCTCGTTGTCGAAGTGGCCGATGTTGCCGACGATGGCCTGGTGCTTCATCCGGGCCATGTGCGACTCCATGATGATGTCGCGGTTCCCCGTCGCCGTGATGAAGATGTCCCCCTGCTCCACCACGGAGTCCAGCGTCGCCACCTGGAAGCCGTCCATCGCAGCCTGCAGGGCACAGATGGGGTCGATCTCGGTGACGATGACCCGGGCACCCTGGCCACGCAGTGACTCGGCACAGCCCTTGCCGACGTCACCGTAGCCACACACCACCGCGACCTTGCCGCCGATCAGGACATCGGTGGCGCGGTTGATGCCGTCGACGAGTGAGTGGCGGCAGCCGTACTTGTTGTCGAACTTCGACTTCGTCACGGAATCGTTGACGTTGATGGCCCCGAACAGCAGTGTGCCGTCGCGGTGCATCTCGTGGAGCCGGTGGACACCGGTGGTGGTTTCCTCCGTGACGCCGAGGATCCCGGCTGCCAGGGCCTCGAAGTCGAGCTGGCCAAGGCACTCCCGCAACGTCGCCTTGACGACGCGGGCCTCGGCCGAGTCCTCCGGGGCGTCATCGGGCACGCGTCCGGCCCGCTGCGCCGCAACCCCGTCATGGACGAACATGGTGGCGTCGCCGCCGTCATCAAGGATCAGATTCGGCGCGGAACCGGGCCACTCGAGGATCTGTCGGGTGCACCACCAGTACTCCTCCAGCGTCTCCCCCTTCCACGCGAAGACCGGGACCCCACGGGGGTCATCCGGGGTGCCGTCCGGCCCGACGACGACCGCGGCGGCCGCATGGTCCTGGGTGGAGAAGATGTTGCAGGAGGCCCATCTCACCTCGGCGCCGAGTGCCACGAGGGTCTCGATGAGAACCGCGGTCTGCACCGTCATGTGCAGTGACCCGGCGATCCTCGCCCCGGCGAGCGGTTTCGTGTCGCCGAAGCGCCGTCGCATCTCCATGAGGCCCGGCATCTCGTGCTCGGCGAGAGTGATCTCCTCACGCCCGTACGGGGCGAGGCTGAGGTCGGCTACGCGGAAGTCAGTCACGCCGGGGAGTCTACGCCACCGCACCACCTGCCGACGTCATCGCTGGTATGGTCGCGGTGTCCGGACGACGCCGACAGGAAGCGAGACCACCATGGAGTGGCCGGAATTCGAGAAAAAGCTGTTCGATCAGCTCGTCACCCTCCCCGAGAGAACCATCTGCATCATCGGGCTCGGGGAGCAGCAACGGCCCTACGTCCAGTTCGCCGGCATCCACGCCTTCCCGAACAACAACATGACCATCGTGTGTGGCTTCGAGGATGAGAGCCCTGAGCGGCGGTTCACCCCGGAGGAGAGGGCCTTCTTCGTCGAGTGCAACTTCGAACGTCACGATGAGGACCCGAGCTACTGGGAGCAGGAGGTGGCGTGGCCGCCCAGCGGGCAGGCCCTGTTGAAGGTGGTCAGGGGTTTTCTGGCCCGGCTGCGGGACATCGAGGGGGTTGCCTCGCCTGATGAGCTGACCTACAGGTCGTGGCGGGCTGCGGGCTACGGCATCGGTCGGTTCCGTGAGATGACGTACCCGGCGGACCATGACCTCACCCTGCGCAGGTTGGGGCTGAGGAGGATCGAGTCCTGACCGAGGGGTTGACCGTCCACTCCGACGGCTGGGGAGAGAAGCTGCGGTTCTTCGACTCCGCTGCCTCCCATCTCGCCCTGACCCGCCCGGTCCGGGCCTTCCTCGACGAGGCCGGGCGCGCGCGGTGCCGCCCCCAGCTCCGCACCCGTCACGGCTCCCATCTCAGCTGGTTTCTCGCCGACGAGATGCGACGGCGGGGGGCGAGGTGGTTGGTGCTCGGTCCCGATGGGCTGGATTACGACGCGCATTCGGGGTTGCCCGTCGAGGCCCCTCCCGGTTCCCGGGCTGCCCGGCTTCCAGTCGAGGATGCGCCCCTGCCGAGGTGTCCGGCGTTGACCTTCGACGTGAAGATCCGGGATTCGGCGAGCCATGGCACCACCTGTGGTCGTGTCGCGGAGTTCATGGTCGCAGCACTGGGGGGTGGCCAGCTCACCGTCATGGACACCGCTGAGCCGCTCGGGCAGCCCTGGTCCACATCGGGGCTCACCTCGCGGCTGCGTTCCGAGATGCCGCTCAGCCGTCGGCACCTGGCCCGCTCGACGGACGGCGCCGTCGCCAGCATCCAGGTCAAACGCACCCGGCAGGGGATCGCGGAGCACAGTCGGGGTGTCGTGCCCCTCACCCGGTTGCAGGGGATCGATCCGGCTCTGGCCCACGTGGTGGAGGAAGCCCTGATGGCCCTGAACTCACGGTTTCGGGTCACCATGGCCAGCGCCACCGTGACCACCGTCGAGATGTCGAAGGGGCGCCTCGGGGTCTCCGCCCGCCCCCGGCTGCCGGAACTGCCGATGGCCCTGCTGATCGGACCTGCATTGTTGTCCGGTCTGGGTCTGGATCTCGAGGACGCCAGGAAACGGTTCAATGCCATCGCTGTCGGCCCGGCCAAGGTGCCTGCGCTGTATCTTCCGCTGGCCGATGATCCCGGTCGATACCAGCGCTTCGCGGAGCACGTCGACGGTGAGGTGTTCCGCGATGTCCTGCGGGAGGCCGTTGAGTGGGATGCACCGGAGGAGAGAGGGTGAGTCCGTGACCATCGAGAAGATTCTCATCACAACGGTTGAACCGACCTTCGAGGGGATCGTGACCGCGCTGGCCGCCTTCGTCCCCGACGGCGCGCTGCTCGGAGACTTCTTCCCCATCACCCTGCTCTCAGGAGACGACGAGCTGTGGTTCACGATTCATGCCCCGCGACATCTCGAGGTCGACGCTGAGGCCCGTCTGTTGCTGGAGGATCCGCCCGCCCGCATCACGTGGTGGACCGAGGTCGCTCTGCCAACCTGGAATCCCGAACCGGGCCTGGTGATCCTGAAGCATCTGGCCGAGTACCTCGACGGCACTGTGCACGACCGGGAGGGCGAGCCAACGGCCTGATCCCCCGTCGGCACGCCGGGAGGGGATCAGCGAAGGCATCGGATGCCCTGACCCGAGGTCCACCCTCCCTGCCCCACCCTCCATGACCGCGATCCGTGCTCCTGATGGTTTCGCCTGCCTTGCCTCGGGTTCGCCTGTCCTGGGTGAGGCTCGCCTGCCTTGACGGCGGCTCGCCTGTCTTGTTTGGCAGGCGTTTTGAAAGAAGGCAGGCGTTTCCGATCCAAGGCAGGCGAACCCGCCGTAAGGCAGGCGAATCAGTGCACTCCTACGGGCAACCGCGATTCTGCGCTGATCGATCCATACCACGATTCCCCGCTGGTCGAGGCCGACCGTGAGCGTGAGCGAGCAGTCCGGCTCGAGACCTCCGACACACGGTGCTGCAACTCAAGTTGGGCCGGAATCCCGCCAGGTCTCGACACGGGTCCTTCGCAAGCTCCGGCCCCGGCTCGACCAGCGGAGGGAGTCACCACCGCTCCTCCGTCCAGTCAGACGTGGTGAAATAACAGGCAATCAAGGTAGGTTTCAGATAAATCTCGACATACCCCTGCTCATGCAGCTTCCAGATCAACGTCGACGGATCCGTCATCACACTCCACGGCTCACCCCACACCGCACAAAACGCCTCCACATATCTGGGCCACCAATCCACCACCACCACATTCCCAGCAAAATCCTCCCTCCAATTCCTCACCAGATCGAAGTTGACGTTATACAACTTGCCGGTTTCGTCATTACCCGAGGCCAAAATAATCTGGGCATCCCCCCCGCCCTCATACCTGTACCGGGATTCGATATTCGTGGGCTCCCACCCGAACTCCGCCGCCAATCCTGGGATGTCCTCCATCCTGACCGGAGCAGGCAACCCCGCCAGGCGCTCGATCCAGGTCCGGGCCGTCTCAAAGGAAATGTGCCTCAAGACGTCACCCCATCCTTCTCCACTGGTCGAGCCGGACCGCGAGCGTCAGCAAGCAGTCCGTGTGGAAACCCGCAGCGAACGGGTACTGGGACTCGAGTTGGGCCGGAATCCCGCCAAGTCTCGACACGGGCCCTCCGCAAGCTCCGACCCCGGCTCGACCAGCGGAGGGAATCACCACCGCTCCTCCGTTCTGTCCATCGACACGAACCTACAGGTAAGGCAGTCGGGCCACACCGTCAACTCAGCATAACCCTGCTCATGCAATTTCCAGATGAAATCAATCATGTCGACATCCGTCATCACACTCCACGGCTCACCCCACACCCCGCAAAAAGCCTCCACATACCTGGGCAAGAAATCCACCACCGCCACATTCTCCGACAGATCCTCACCCCAACTCCTAACCAGATCAAAGCTCACTTTGAAAAGATTTCCACTCTCATCATCCCCTATGACCAAAACAACTTGGGGCTCCCGCCCTTCCTCATACCTGTACCGAGATTCGAAATTCGTGGGCTGCCACCCGAACTCCGCCGCCAACCCCGGGATGTCCTCCATCCTCACCGGAGCAGGCAACCCCGCCAGACGCTCGATCCAACCCCGGGCCGTCTCAAAGGAAATATGTCTCAAGGCCTCAACCTCCCCCACTGGTCGAGCCGGACCGCGAGCACCAGCAAGCAGTCCGCATCGAAACCCGCAGCGAACGGCGCTGGGACTCCATTCGGACGGAAATCACCACCGCTCCTCCGTCCAGTCAGACGTGGTGAAATAACAGGCAATCAAAGTAGGTTTCAGATAAATCTCAGCATACCCCTGCTCATGCAGCTTCCAGATCAACGTGGATGGATCCGTCATCACACTCCACGGCTCACCCCACACCCCACAAAACGCCTCCACAAAACGGGGAAAGAAATCCACCACCGCCACATTCCCCAGCAGATCCTCACCCCAATTCCTTACCAGACCAAAGCGCACTTTGAAAAGAGCTCCACTTTCACCATCCCCCGAGACCAGAACAAACCGAGACTCCCCCCCCTCCTCATACCTGTACCGGGATTCGAAATTCGTGGGCTCCCACCCGAACTCCGCCGCCAACCCCGGAATGTCACCCATCCTCACCGGAGCAGGCAACCCCGCCAGACGCTCAATCCAGGTCCGGGCTGTCTCAAAGGAAAGGTGTCTCACAGCTGTCTCCTACTCGGTGATGAGCTCGAAGGTGTCCCCGCCATCCCAGCGGAGGCGCACTTCCGACCCGAGGTTGAATTCCCCGGCACGAAGCGTACCGTCCGGCCGGGCATTGACGAACTGGTAGCGCACCACCACCTCGCCCCGACGCAGCGCATCGAAGAACCCGGGATGCTCCCCGGCGTCGCGCAGCGCGGTGAGCCGCTCAGCCAGGCGGGGATCACCCTTGCCGGAGAGCAGGTCCTGCAGGTAGGGCAGCGTGCCCTGCTGGGCCCCGCCACGCGACCCCAGCTTCGGGCTGTTGCCACCCTTGTTCTCGTCGAAGGCGATCTCATAGCGTTCCGGCCGGGAGGCCTGTTTGGTGGGCGGTTCGATGTCCGGGCCGCTGATCCCCACCTGGTCCAAGGTCCCCGATCCCGGGGAGGCATGGCTGCCCGGGGAACCACCGGTCTCCCCCAGGATCACCCTGCGCCCCTGATCCTCAAGGGTCAGGTGGCCACCACGGTCCCCCGCCCACTCCGAGGCCTTCTGCAGCTTCAGTTCCGCCTTTCCAGCATCCTCGAGCAGCTTCTGGTGATGTTCCAATGCCTTGTACTCGGCATCGGTCAGGTTCGGGGTATCAAGTTGCTCGTCAAGTGCGCTGGCAAGGGTGCTGTACCCCCTGGAGTCGACATCGACCTCGGGATCGACCCGGGCCAGCCACTCCCGGGCGAACTCCAGGGACTCCTTGGCCGCCGCCCGCGCCTTGCGGGTGGCGCTGCGGATCTCCTCCCAGGCGCTGGCGGCCTGCTTGAACTCGGCCTGTCGGGCCGCATCGGCCCAGTCCCGCGCCGCCGGGGCCTGGGTCCAGTCGTGGTGGTGGACGATCCTCGCGTCCCCGGCGTAGGGATCCTCGGCGAACTTCGCCCCGTCCACCGAGGAGCGCAGCTTGCCCTGCGTGTCCCGGAAGGTGCCCTCCGGGTCGCTGGCGTAGTGGCTGCGCCCATCCCCTCGATCCTCCGGCAACGGCTTGCCGTTCTCATCGACGATCAACGGGTTCCCGTGCCGATCCCGACGCACCGGGTCAGCCGGTTCCGGCAGGTCGGGCCCCTCCGGTATGGGGCGACGTGGCGGCTCCGCATCCCCCGACCAGTCAGCGGCCCGACGGGGAACCCCGTCCTCACCCCCACCGTGACTCCTCCTGGACCCACCACGGGCCAGATCCTCATCGACCACCGTCTCCACCAGACCATGCGAGCCCCAACGCCCCGGTGAACGACCACCCCCGCCGACGTCGGCCCCCGCCACGGCGGCCCTTCCCCAGCCATTGCCGCTGACCTGGTCCAGCCCCTGTGCCACCTGGGTCGCCAATCTCCGCAACTTGTCATCCAGCGGGCCCATGACCTGGTCCCAACCCGCTCGCCCAAGGCTGCGCAACCGCTGTCCGACACGGACCAACGGCTGCCTCGCCCGGTCCAGCCCGGCACCGACGATCCCCAGCACAGGATGCACCCCGGCAGGTGCCGGTGCCCTTCCCCGGGTCACCCGGCGGATCATCCTGCCAAGACCAAAGATCGGTATGACCCCGGTCACCGTCTTCGCCCCAGCCCGGTGGGGGTCCTCCTCATAGGCGTGCCAGCCGTTCCCACCCTCCAAGTAGGTCTGATGATCCCATTGAGCCCCCTCACCCCAGGCCGTGATGAGCTTGTTCATGTCTGACCTGTACTCATCACTCGGGTTGAGGGACAACAACTCCTGCGGCGTGCCCGCTGCCACCTTCACATGTGTCCACGCGAAGTCCCCGACCCCGGCCCAGGCGTTCCTGAAATTCTCCCAGCTGTGGTTCCCGTACTCGTCATAACCAGCCAGGGCATCGACGCCCTCCACGAACTCCACCACGTTGTCCCGAGCGCCGTACCACCACGACTCAAAGAAGTTGCGTGGCGCAGGTTCCCCCGGAGCCCCCCACGGATACTCCTTGAGTTTGTCGAACTCCTCCGGCAGTCCCGGCGATGGAGCCAGGCACTCCATCGCCCCGTCGAGGCCGATCAACCGCAACGCATCCTCACAGGCCGTGATCTCATCGACCACCTGACGGTGCAGCTGGTTGTACCTGGCCAGCAGATCCTGGTTCGTCGCGACCGCCTCGTGATCGACCCGCCATCCCTCACCCCCGGGATACTCCTCCAGAATCCTGGAACGAAACGCACGTGCGTCGTCCTCCACGGCCTTCAGACGCGGCTTGATGATCTGCAACGCCTCCGCGTACTTCAACAGTGGTCTCGAGGCCTTCAGCAGATCCTCCCTGATCCGCGCAGCCGCCACCGTCGCCGGATCCATGATCGCGTAGACAGCCTCCTGCTCGGGGGACTCGTAGACATTCCGCAAGCCGTTCCAGACCTTGTCCACCCCATGGGCCTTCCGAAGGATCTCCAGGCCCATCCGGGCCAGTTCCTCACCGGCCTGCTCCACGGCCTCCGGGTCCAGCCCGAAGGAGCGGCAGATGAACTCGTCCGGATTGATCAGCCCCTCGTCACTCACGGCGTCTCCTCCCCTGCCTGTGCCGCCAACCCCTCGAAGAAGGTGAAGTTCCCGCTCTCTGCCGCCCGGAGCATCTCGCCCTCCACGGCCGACGCCCGGGTGGCCCGCACCGACGCGTCCATCTCCTGCTGAGCATCGAGATAGGTGTTCGCAGCAGCCGTGACCCCCACGATCCCGGCATCCACGTGGTTGACGATCGCGTGGAAGTTCTCCTCGTGGGCCTGCAGGATCCTTCCCACCGCGTCCGGGATACCGGCCGACAGGGCAGGACACCACGTCAGACCCGCGGTCACCACATCCAGGGAGTCCGGACCCATCGCCGTCGACAACTCACCCCGGGCCGCCTCGGCACTCTCCAGCACCGCCTGCACCCCGGCCGGGTTGATCTTCCACTCACTCACCTGCAGCCGCCCTCTCATTCGCCCTCGGGACCGTGCCACTCTCGCACAGCACACCAGGACGCGCCACAGGATTGACGCTTCCCGCCAAAAGGATGACACCGACCGCCCGGGTCAGGTCACCGTGCCACGCCCGACACCGAGATAGGCAGCGGCGTAGCGTCCCTGCTGCAGCAGGTTGACGTAACGCTCCACATCCAGGGCCCCCAGCTCCGCATCCCCAGAGCTGATCCGGCACACCCGCACCCCGATGGCCTCGGCCACCCGGGTCAGCCGCTGCGCGGCATCCGCGACGTCGGCGGGCCCCAGATCCGCATCCAGCAGCAGCAGACTCGGCCGAATCTCGGCCTGTCCCTCGACGGGATCGTTGAAGACATCCCGCGGCGGGGTACCACGCAGCACCGCCTCCAACTCATCCGCATCCGCGGCCAGGGCGACCCGCCCCCCGAACCGCCGCAGTGCCTCCGCGATCCGACGGGAGGCCCGCCCAGCCAGGGCGGTGCCACCCCAGATCAACGGGAAGGAGTCGGCCAACCCGATGGCCAGGTCCTTGCCGGGGTTGTCCCCGATCGGTCGCGACGGGGAACACATCGCCGCCACGCTGTCCGCCGCCGCGGCCACCAGCTCCACGTCGACACGCGGCCCGAGCTCCAACTGCCCCAGCAACGCCAGCACCGCGACCGCCGCGGCCATCGGGTCGTCGGCCGGGGTGGGAAGCCGGGTGGTGAGGGACCCGGTTCCCGCCGCAGCGAGTGCTGAATCCGCCGGGGCCGCGACGATCACCGTCGATCCGCGTCGCACCGCCTCGCCCACGCAACGGACCTGCCAGGCGTGGGCGTCATGGGAGCCGAGCGCGATCACCAGGTCGAGCGGCCCCACCCAGGCCGGCAGCGCCGGTCCCGGCCAGGCCATGAACGGCACCGGGCAGGCCGGTTCCAGCACCGCCCGGACCAGCCGGGCCTCCGCACCCAGGACCAGCACCCCACGGGGTCGGTCGGCCCGGGTGAGCCGCCCCACCGGCTCGGTGCCGGCAGCACGCCGGATCCGGGCACCGGCCGTGGCCAACCACCACAGCTCCTCCACCGCCTCGAGGCCATCGGCCTCCAGCCGGGAGTCATCGAACCACGTCTCGGACATCGCCACCTACCGGGTGCTGCGGGCCTGGTCGATGACCAGGACGGGGATGCGATCCTTGACCGGATAGGCCAGACCACAGGTGGCGGCGGTGCAGACCAGCTCGGAGCGGTCGTAGTCGACGGCGAACTTCGAGTGGCAGGCCGGGCAGGCGGCGATCGACAGGAATTCGGGGGACAGGTCCATGGGGCCGTGGGTCACGACTGTTCTCCTTGCTCTGAGCGGACGATCTGGAGCACCTCGTCACGCAACGCCGCCATCGTCGCGGCATCACGCGCCTCCACGTTGAGCCGCAGCAGTGGTTCGGTGTTGGACGGGCGCAGGTTGAGCCACCACCCGGCGGCAGGATCGGCGACGGTGAGGCCGTCGAAGGTCTCGGCCTCGCCCCTGCCTGCGAAGGCCTCCCGCACCCTGGCCATCATGGCGGCATGGTCGATCACGGTGGAGTTGATCTCACCGGAGCGGTGATAGCCGTCGAACCGCGCGGCGAGCCTCGACAACGGCTGTCCCTCACTGCGCACCAGTTCCAGCACGTGCAGGGCCGCCAGCATCCCGGTGTCGGCTCCCCAGAAGTCACGGAAGTAGTAGTGGGCCGAGTGTTCCCCTCCGAAGATCGCCCGGTGACCGGCCATCAGTGCCTTGACATGGGTGTGTCCCACCCGGGAACGCACCACCGCGCCCCGGTCCCCCACCGCATCGGTGACGGCCTGGGAGGTGATGGCGTTGATGATGATGGTGCCACCCGGTTCCCTGCCCAGCTCGGCCAGGGCGATCATGGCGGTCACCACCGAGGGGTCCACCACCTGCCCCTGCTCATCGATGATGAAGCAGCGGTCCGCGTCCCCGTCGAAGACCAGCGCCAGATCAGCACCGTGCTCCCTCACCGCGGCCTGCGCATCGACCAGGTTCTCCGGCTCCAGTGGATTGGCCGGATGGTTGGGGAAGGTGCCATCGGGTTCCAGGTAGAGCCCGACGAGATCCACGTCGCGCCCGGCCAGCACCGCGGGGGCCACCAGCCCGCCCATCCCGTTGCCGGCATCCACCACCACCTTCAGGGTGCCGCCCGGACCGACCGGGACCAGCGCCTCCAGGAAGGAGACGTACTCCCAGGTGAGGTCCCGTGACTCGTGACCGCCCCGCACCTGCTCACCGATCTCGACGTCCCGGGCACGCTCCCTGAGATCGGCGGTGAAGCTCGCGGGCACCGGAGCGGCCCCGGGCAGACAGAACTTGATGCCGTTGTAGGCGGCCGGGTTGTGGCTGGCGGTGAACTGCACACCGTGCATCCCGAGATGTCCGGAGGCGAACCACAGCTGATCGGTGGAGGTCAGCCCGACATCGACGATGTCGGCCCCGCCCCGCCTGGCCCCGTCGGCGAAGGCCTCCGACAGCTCGTCGCCGAGATGCCGCATGTCACGTCCCATCACGATGCCGCGGCCCTCGAGCCCGAGTTCGGCGACGAAGGCCGCTCCGAGTCGACGGGCACCGGCGAGGTCCCACTCAGGACTCCGTCCCAGCACCACTCCGCGGATGTCATTGGCCTTGAAGATCTCGTCAGCGAGCATGACTTCCTCCGGGTCAGTCGACGGCGGGCAGCAACCGCAGGTGGCGGCCCGGTCTGGTGGGGGTGGGTGGCTCCGGCGGGGTGCTCGGCTGTGGGATCGGCTCGTCGTCACGCAGCCCGATCTCCCGGACGGCGTTGGCCAGGGCCACCAGCTCGTCGTCGGTCTCCTCCTCACGACGGCGGCGGTCCAGGGGCAGCCGGATCACCTCCCACCCGGCAGGCGCGGAGGTGCGGGCCGCATGGGTGGCGCACAGGTCGAACGCTCCCGGGACGGGGGCGACGGCCAACGGCCCCAGCACGGCGGTCGAATCGGCATAGACGTAGGTGAGGGTGGCGACGGCCGGTTGGCCGCACGTGGATCGGGAACAACGGCGCACCAAAGAAGATTAACTCGTGGGCGGCTAGAGTGTGCGCATGCCACGCAGCCGGGACCGACACGAACGAGGCCTGCGGGGGCCACTGGCCCTGCCGCACGCCTGGGGCAGGACCGCACCACTGCACCGGCCACGCCGCACCGAGTACTTCAACCAGTGCGTGACGTGGGCACTGGAGGAGATCTCCGCGGTGGATCCCCATGCCCTGGACGGGATCGTGGTGGGTGTGGAGGAGGTCCCCTTCCTGCGGACCGCCTGGTCCGGGGACCGGGTCCCGATGTCGGCGGCCCTGGAGCCCACGCGGGGCCGTCCCGCCCAGATCGTCATCTACGAGCGTCCCCTCGAGCACCGCGCATCGCACCGGAGCGCGCTGCGGTCCCTGGTCCACCGCACCATCGTGGAACAGCTGAGCGCCCTGACCTCCCGTCCGCCCAGGGACTTCGTCGGCGACGATCCCGAGTGGGAGGACTGACCACCCGGTCTCAGTGGAGCCCGGGGTCCAGCTCCGCCTCGACAGGGGCCGTGTCGCTCGCCCCGACTCGTTGCAACGGTGCCGCCCAGGTACCGGCCTCACCGGTGGCGACCACAGCGCCGAACAGCTCGGCAGGGGCCTGGACCGTGACCACCTGCCCGCCGTCGCTGATCTGTGGCAACGGCTGGGCAGCGGTCGTGCCCGCGGCGATCTCGAGGGTCTCGGTGGTCTCACCCTCCTCGGAGGCGATGGTCACGTTTGCCGTGACCGGTTCGCCTCCCGGATTGGTCAGCTGCAGGGTGCCCCCCGGGGGGACGAAGGTGGTCAACTCGGTTCCGGCCTTCACCGGGGAGAGCTGTGCCCCATCCCCCTGGGCGACCGCCAGGCCCGCCAGCACCTCGACATCGGAGTCCACCCGCAACGCAGCTGCCTCCCCGGCCAGGGACCCCTGCAGGGGTACCACGACGGTGGAACGGCCCGCGATGCTGATCGCGTCCCCACCCTCAGGGGTGAACGCAGGTGTGGCACCGTAGGCGGTCAGACGCACGGTGGCCCGATCCGCCCCGGGATTGGCGAGCACCACGGAGACCTCGGGCACACCGGCCATCACACCGGGAAGCCAGTGCGTGGTGGCGGCCTCCGCCGGGATCGCCGCCGTACCGCTGGTGGCCGTGGTGGTGAAGGCCACGACGGCGGCCCGCCCCCTGCTGGCCTGGAAGGACACCCCGACCGGGGTGGCCTCAGAGGTGAGCACCGACAAGGCGATGGTCTTCTCCCCGTTCGGTCCGAGGGCGATGCCCCGGGCACCCAGGGCCTGGATCTCCCCCTCAGGTCCGTGGAGGGTGAGATCGATGGCAGCATCCGAGGAGTCCGGGTTGACGATCCGAAGCTCCGTGTTGGCTGTGGCCGGGAGGGAGATCACCCCTCGTGACACCGGGCGGATGCAGGGGGTGAGGGTGCGCACGTCGTCGGTCCCGGTCATCACCGTGCCGAACGGTCCCGCGGTGCCCTCGGCGACCACGGGGGCGCTCTGGCCCGGAAGAACCACCTGCTGCTCCGCCGTCGAGGCCTCTCCCAGGGCTCCGACGCTGTCGGCCTTGGTCACCAGCACGGTCGCCCCCTCCCCTGCCGGGATGCACACCACCTTCGTGCTGCGGGTGGTCTCCACCGTCGTCACCCGGGGCAGTTCCGCGGGGGTGAGGAGGGTGACGGCGAACAGCAGGGCCGCCAGCACCACGAACCCACCCAGGGTCTGAAGAATCCGGTTCACGATCAGTCCTCCAGTCCACGTCGGGCCGAGGCCGCTCCTCCGGCGGTCGGCGCCGCCAGGGTCACGAGCGCCAGCACCACGAACACCTGCCAGCCGAAGGCGAACCAGGCGGGCCGCATCCCCCAGGTGAGGGTCCCGGAGAGCTCGGCGGGGACCACGAAGGTGGCCTTGGGGCGGTCCGGGAGGGACTCGAGTCGTCTCCCACCGACACTGGCCTGCCAGCGACCGTCCGCCACCTCGGCGAGTTCCAGGGTCTGCTCACCTCCAGCGGCCTGGATCTCGGCATCGGCGACAGGGAGGTCCTCCGCATCACCCAGGATCCGGGCCCGCGAGGGCAGACCGATCACGGTCCACACGACGGTCCGTTCATCCGCGACGGCCCGATTCAGGCCCGCCGCGTTCCCGACCGCTGCCAACTGCTCAGCACTGAAACCGCGCATCCAGACGTGGCTGATCGCGACATCGGCCAGTCGGTCCGCCAGATCCTCCGGGGCGTCGCCACCGCCGAAGAGCTGGACGAGGGCGGCGTAGTCGTCCTCGAAGGAGCCGACCGGGTTCCGCTCTCCCGAGCCCCAGCGGGGCTGATCGGCGTCCACGACGTTCCAGGTGAGCCCGCCGTCCGCATCGGAACGGATCATCAGGATCCGGGTCTGTCGGCTGGAGGTCGTGACGTCGCGGACATAACTCGGCAGGGCAGACGTCTGGTTCGTCACCGGGCCGGAGAAACCGAACAGCGCCCACACCGCCAGTGCCAGACCGGAGGCACCGCTGAGCAGACCCACCACGATACGTCGGTCCAGGCGCGGCCGGTCCTCCTCCCCGGTCAGCGTGACGACGAGGGGAGCCAGCAACGCGGCCACCACCAGCAGCGCCCATCCGGACAGCAACGCCCGGGCCTCTCCTCCATGGACGGGGACCACCAGTCTGGACAGCAGGGCCCCGATCAGCAGTGGGACACCGAAGCCACCCAGCACCATGAGACGCTGACGTGAGGACTCCAGCCGGATCGTGGCGTGGAGGGCGACCAGGGTGAGGGCCCCGAAGAAGATGACGTTGACCAGCACCGGGAACCCTGAGGGCAGGATGCGGCCGACGAACATGGCGGTCGCCGGCGGGGAGAAAGCAGGCCAGGCCAACGGGTCCGGTCCGGTGAGGATCCGGCCGGGCCAGGCGAACAGGGTGGGAGCCCACGGGGCCAGGAAGGCCGCGGGGAGCACCACCATGATGAGCACCTCGACCAGGCGCTGGCGCTCCTTGACCACCCAGACGAGTCCGGCCACGACCGCCAGCAGCCACAGCACCGGCCAGGCCGCGGCACCGATGAGAAGCCAGAACGCCGCCCCGGCAGGGGCACGCAGCCGTTCCGCTCCCACCGACTCATCGGTGTGGATCACGACGACGGCCCGCGCCAGACAGGGCAGCACGATGGCCAGCACCATGCCGGCGATGTCCCCGGCGGTGACGAGACCGAGCAGCAGCACCGCCCCTGCCCAGACGGCGGCGAGCGCTGCGGCAGCCCCCTGTGGCACCTCCAGTCTGCGCAGCAGCGAGTGGACACTCATCGCCGCCAGCAGCGGGGCCAGGGTCAGGGCGAGGATCACCAGCACCTGCGGGCTGCCGAAGGTGAGCAGCGACAGCACAGCCGCGATGAGCAACCAGGGGGCGTCCGCCCCGGCGGTGCCGACCACCGGACTCAACGCCTGGGACCACACATCCCGGAAGGAGGCAGGAGCGGGAAGCAACCCACCACCGAAGACCTCCCCCGTCCCGAACAGGGTGCGCACCGCGAGCGATCCGCCCAGCACGAGCAGCACGGTGAGCAGGGCGACCGGGGTGAACACACGCCGTCGAGTGGGGCCCCCGGCGTAGTCGTCCCCGGTCATCTCGTCGATGCTGATCCCGGATTCCTGGCTGGTGAAGTCCCGGTAGCGCTCGGCGATGCCACTGCCGAGCTTGTCGAAGGCGTTGCGGATCGGCCAGTGCCGGTTCGGCAGCAGCGGGGTCACGTCACGGGTCATGGACACGCTGCGGGCTCTCAACTCCGCCACCCGGCCCGACTCGGCGGCGAAACGTCGGGCGGCACGGAGCTCGGCCCCTGCCAGGCGTGGTGACTTCAGCAGCAGGAACCCCAGCGCCCGGGCCCAGCTGCCGAGCACCAGTGCACCCTTCCTGCGGGGATTCGGGCCGCGGGCCGCGACGACCCGAAGCGCGGCCAGCCGGTCGCTCTCGTGGGGGTCCTCCGCGATGACGGTCTCCCGCAGCCCGATCATGCCGGCCTGTCGGTGGTTCAGCGCTGCCTCGGGCCAGGTCAGGACCCGGAAGCCGGCCTCGTTGGCACGCCACCCGAGGTCCAGGCCGTCACGGTGGAACGGCAGCTCCGGGGCCAGACCGCCGAGCTGGCGCCACACCACTCCCTTGATGAGCAGCCCAGCCGTCGAACCACCGAGGATCTCCTGTGGTTGGTCCTGTCCCTGGTCGATGTCGCCCGCCTCGACGGTGCTGACCCGCCTGCCGGAGCGGCTGATGGTCTGCCCGATCTCGGAGAGGGTCTCGGGATAGTTCCGACGACGTGGTTGGAGCAGCTTGGGGAACAGCAGGTCGGCACCGGTCAGCGCAGCACCGCGCAGCAACTCGTCGAGCGCGTTGGGCATCGGTGTCGAGTCGTCATGGAGCAACCAGATCCACGGCTCGTCACCACGCAGGGCGTGCAGCACGGCCTGCCCGAACGTCCATCGTGGGTCACCGGTGAGGACCGCATCGATGGTCCCGACGGCGCAGGCCTGCTCCAGGATGGCGCGCGAGGAGTCCGAGGACCCGTTGTCGACGACGACGATGCGGCCGGGACGAGGATTGAGGCGGTTCAGTGAACGCAGGTGTCGCGCCAACCAGTCCTCGGCGTTGTGGACCACCATGACGGCAACGACAGCGGCTGGATCGATCGGATTGGGGATGAGGTCATCCGGTTCCTCATCGATCCAGGACCACAGTTCGGCCGCGGAGCCTTCGGAAGTCAAGCGGAACCCTCCTGATCGGTGTCCCCTCCCCTGGCGGGAAAGGCACCCTTGACGATAGCCGAATGGCCGATGCCGGGCCAGACGACCGACTCAGATGGCCTGCCGCTTCAGCTTGCGGCGTTCCCGCTCGGACAGTCCTCCCCAGATGCCGAAGCGTTCATCGTTGGCGAGGGCGTACTCGAGACACTCGGCCCGCACCGTGCAGTTGGAGCACACGCGCTTGGCCTCGCGGGTCGATCCGCCCTTCTCCGGGAAGAACGCCTCGGGATCGGTCTGTGCGCACAGGGCATGCTGGTGCCACGCAAACTCTTCGTCAACCCCCGCCGTGAAATCCCAGATGTTGTCCATGCCTCCCCCTTTCATCCTCAAAATTACACACGCGCAGTTCTAACGAGTCAAACTCGATCGGCGAGTCGACTTGCACCCGTGCAACTTTGGAGGTCCAGTCTACGCACATCGCTCAACCCTTGGTGGCTCCCTGGGTCAGACCGGAGACGATCCATCGGCTGGCCAGGGCGAACAGCAGCATCGTCGGGACGATCGTCATGACCGCGGCGGCCGACAGCGGCCCCCACTCGATGTTGAAGCTCGAGATGAAGCCGTTCAGGGCCGTCGGGATGGTCCGCGACGCGTCAGCGTTGAGCAGCGTGGTGGCCAGGAACAGCTCGTTCCAGCAGTTGACGAAGTTGAAGATGTAGGTCGCGATGATGCCCGGGGTCATGGCCGGCACGATGACCCGCCACAGCGCCCCGAGCCGGGTCAACCCGTCCACCATGGCTGCCTCCTCAAGACTGTCCGGGACGTTGTCGAAGAAGCCCCGCAGCATGATCGCCGAGAACGGGATGGTCATGGCCACGTACACCAGCACCAGCCCGAACCGGGAGTCCACGAGCCCCAGGTTGGTGAACATCTGGTACAGCGGCCCCAGGGCGATGAACGCCGGGATCATCTGGGTGATGAGGAAGACCCCCATCACCGCACCCCGGCCCCGGAAGCTGAACCGCGACAGCACGTACCCGCTCAGCAGCGCGATCACCGTCGCGACGGTGGCGGCCGCGGAGGAGACGATCAGTGAGTTCAGCAGGTAGGTGCCGAACCGTGCCTTGTCCAGCAGGGACTGGTAGTTCTCGAGGCTGAACTCGCGGGGCCAGTACCTCACCGGGTACTCGGCGATGTGCCGGGCCGGTTTCACCGAGGTCAGGGTGATCCAGTACAGCGGGAACAAGGTGATGAGCAGCCACAGCGTCAGCCCGAGCACCCGGGTGACGCGCAACCACATCGGCTCCTTGAAGGTCATGTCCGTGCCCTCCTGGACAGCACACCGAGGTAGAGCCCGGTGAAGCAGATCAGCACCCCCATCACGATGAAGCCCAGGGCGGAGGCGATGCCGTAGTCACCCTGCTGGGTGAACTGGATCATCCACGTCGTGGCGATCTGGGTGCGGTTGCCGGGGCCACCACCGGTCATCGCGTAGATGATGTCGGGGAAGTTGAAGATCCAGATCACGCGCAGCAGCACCGCGAGCACCAGCGTGCTGGCGATGGTGGGGATCGTCACCTGGAACAACGTGCGCCAGCGCCCGGCCCCGTCGATGGCGGCCGCCTCGAGGATCTCCTCGGGCACCGACTGCAGCGCGGCCAGGATCATGATCGCGAAGAAGGTGACCCCGTACCAGACGTTGGCGACGACGACCGCGAACATCGCCAGCTCCGGTTTGGCCAGCCAGGGAACCGGGGCTTCGGCCAGTCCGGTTCGCATCAACAGGTCGTTGACCACCCCGAACTCGGAGTTGAACATCCAGCGGAACAGGATGCCGATGAGGAATCCGGAGACCGCCCACGGGTAGAACACGACCGCCTGGTACAGGCCACGGAACCGGAATCGACGACGCAGCCCCAGCGCGATGAGGAACCCGATGAGGAACTGCGGCACCAGCGAGGCCACGACCCAGACCACCGAGTTCCACATCGTCGAGGCGAACAACGGGTCCCCCAGCAGCGTGGTGAAGTTCTCCCAGCCGATGAACGGCGTCGAGGTCAGGTCCCACAGGGACCACCGTCTGAAGGCCATCTCGCTTCCCCGGAACAGCGGGAAGTAGGTGAACACCGCGACGAATGCGAAGGCCGGCGCCAGGAACGCGAGGATCGTCCAGAACGTACGCCGTCCGAACCTGCGGCCATGGGCGGGGCGACTGCTCACGGCAACCGCCCCGGCCCGGCCCTCAGGGGTCCGGGAGGTCATCACCCGGCCCACTTGTCAGTCCAGTACTGGTCCCAGCCCTTGAGCAGGTCCGTCGTGGTCATCTCCCCCAGGAGCACCTTCTGCAGGTCGGTCTCGGAACGCTGCATCCACTCGGTCCACCAGGCGGAGCTGCGGGGCTCGGTGACCGCGATCCAGGTGTCGGGATCCGAGGTCATCGTGACGTAGGCGGCCCAGGGTCCGGTGCGGAAGAACTCGTCCTCGGCGGCCGCGGTCAGGATCGGGACCAAGGAGTTCTCCTTGGCGAACCTGGTCGAGGCCTCACCGGAGAGGAACTTGATGAGTTCCAGGGCCTCCGGCTTGTGCTTCGAGAAGGAGGTGATCCCCCATCCAGCGGTGGCCATCGGCCAGGCCGCCTTGCCGGTGGGGCCGAGCAGGTTCGGGGCGACACTCCACTGCTCCTCGGTGAGGGAGCTCTCCTTCACCACCGCGATCACCTCGGGGTCCTGCAGCAGGAAGGCGGTCGATCCGTTGGTGAAGCCCTGCACCATCTCCGGGTAGCCCCAAGCGACGGAGGACTCCGGGGAGCCCGTCCTGAACAGTTCGACGTAGGTGTCCAGGGCGCTCTGTGACTCGGGGGTGGAGAAGATCGTCGCCCCACTGGTCACCTTGTAGGCATTGGTGGGATCCAGGGTGTCGGCGTTGTAGGCCTCGAGGATGCTGAGCACCTGTCCCGCGGAGTTCTTGCCGCCCCGGAAGGCGTAGCCGTAACGGTTCTGGCCGGGGTCCTGGATCTTCGCAGACTGCTCCACCAGGTCCTGCCAGGTCTTCGGCGGGCCGTCGAACCCGGCCTCGGCCACCAGGTCGGTCCGGTAGAACAGGCTGAGCCCGTAGAAGCCGTAGGGCACGAACCAGGTCTTGCCGTCGGCGCTGCTGGCCGCGATCCTGGCCTGCTCGGTCATCGCCTGCATCCCGTCCCAACCCTTCAGGTCCGGGGCCATGTCGTGCAGCCAGCCGTTGTTGCTGAACGGCCCGACGGTGAGGTCACGGACCTCCAGCACGTCCACCCCGGAACCGGACTGCAGCATCTGCTGGATCTTCGCATCGGCCTGGTCCGTGGGTGGTGAGATGAGTTCGACGTCGATGGTGCTGTGCGTGGCCTCGAACTCCTGGATGAGGGAGTTGAGCAGTTCCGTGCGGGCCGGACTGGTCAACGACTCCACCATCTTGATCGTGACCTTCCCGGGGGTGGATTCCCCGCCGGTGCCGTCGCCGGCACAGGCCGAGAGGGTCAGGGCGGCGGCCAGCGTGGTCGCGGCCAGGATGCGGGTTCGTCTCATGCTTCCTCCTCGAAGTGAACACGGTTGGGTGGTTGTCCCCCCTGGACCTGCTGCTGTGCCCAGCGGTGGAGCAGGGGGATCCCCACACGCGCCAGGTGATCGAAGTCGTCCATCGTGGTGTAGACGTGTGTGGACAGACGTAGGTGGCCGCGCCCCTCGAAGCTGGTGAAGGCCAGCGCCACCCGGCTGGTCTCGCAGAACGGGATGCGCAGGGCGTCGGCCTGCTCCCGGGTCGCACCGAGCGCACCGGGCAGCCGGAGCAGCCGCATCGGCCCGACGGGTTGTCCGACATCGGGCACCGGGTCGGCGACGATCCCCTCCAGTGCCTCGGCCAACCGCGCCACCCCGGCGTCGGCCAGTGCTGCACTGCGCTGCCGGATCCGCTCCCAACCGACCTGCTCCTGGAGGTGGTGCCATGCGAAGGGGGCGACGAGCCAGGCCGTGAGGTCGAGGGTCCCGAGGTGGTCGAACCGTTCCGGGTAGTCGAGGCCAGCGCCCCAGGAGTCGATGACCGGGTGGAGTCGGTCACCGTCGCGGGCGACCAGCACCGCGGTCCCGCGAGGGGCGCAGGCGAACTTGTGGAGATTGCCCACCCAGAAATCCGCCTCGCGGCACACCGGGTCGGCCAGCACGCCGGGGGCATGGGCGCCGTCGACGAGGGTCGACACCCCCAGGTCCCGCGCCAGCAGGCACACCTCGGCCACGGGCAGGGCCCGCGCGGTGGGGGAGGTGATCTGATCGATGACGAGCAGACCGGGACGGTGACGCTCCAGCTGTTCCCCGATCAGCTCGATCACCCGGGGGGCGCTGGCCGCCATCGGGATCGCCACCTCGTCCACCCGTCCCCCGGTTCGGGAGGCCAGCCGACAGGCCCCGGCGGTGATGGCGCCGTAGCCGTGGTTGGTGACCATGACATCGACGGCCCCGCGCCCGAGGAAGGAGTCATGGACCGCACTCGCCCCGGCGGAGGCATTGGGGACCAGGGCGAGCTGCTCGGTCGAGACCCCCAGGATGTGGGCGATCTCGATGCGTGCCGTGGCCACCCGCTCCGGGAGGGAGGCGAACCACCGCACGGGGTTGGCCTCCATCTCGTGGCGCAGTCGCGCCTGCTCCTCCTGCACGGCCCGGGGCACCGCCCCGAAGGAACCGTGGTTGAGGTGACGCACTGACGCGTCGAGGGTCCATGCGACCTCCGCCCCGACGCGTGGTGGTTCGTCACTGAACTGCATCGTTGCACCTTTCCTGTCTGACAATCTCAGCACAGATCGCCTTCTCGCCGCAGGTTTTTCCGGAAAATTTCTTTTCCTGTCAGACAATGCGGGTCGGTTCCTCCTCCCACGTGGTTTCCTAGGAGGCATGAGCACCCCCAGTTCCGTGACCGCCGTCGAGACCGCACGGCAGGGCCTGTGCCGCATGATCGCCACCGGTGAGCTCCGCTGCGGCGACCCCCTGCCCAGCGAGGCGGAGCTGTGCGAACGGCTGGGGGTCTCCCGCAGCTCTTTGCGGGAGGCGCAACGCATGCTGACGGTGGCCGGCGCCCTGGAGGCCCATCCGGGACGTCGGTGCACGGTCTCGACGATGGGCCCCTCCCAGATCCTTCAGGGGCTGGAGATGGTGATCCCGCTGTTGCCCCTGGACCGCTACCTCGAGCTGTTGCCGCTGCGTGAGGTGCTCGAGGGACATGCCGCTGCACAGGCCGCGGCACGGTTGTCGGACGAGGAACGCAGCCGCATCGTCGCACTGGCCCGTCGACTGGCGGATCTCGACCCCGGACCTCAGGCCCAGCGGTTGGACGCCGAGTTCCACGCCGCGATCATCATCGGCGGCCAGGATCCACTGATCGCCACCCTCCTGGAGATCATGAGGCGACGCGGCCGCGACTACCACGTCTTCGAGGAGGAGGCGCACCGGGAGCTCAAGGCCGTCTCGGACACCGCCCATCTCCGGATCGCCGCGGCCATCTCGGATCGTGACGCCGAGGGCGCACGGTTCCTCGCGATGGAGCACGTGAGGGTCACCCGGACCTGGCTCGAGGGCATCCGTCCCGGTCCTGTCCTGTTCGAGGCCTGAGCCTGCTGCCACCAGCCGGAAGGAGCACGGTGAGGCCGGGCAGTCCCCCGTCACACAGGCATGAATCGCCGTCCTGCTCGTCTGGCAGCGTTGCCATCAACGTCTCGCGCAGGCAACCTCCGAGTTCATGTCCGCTGCGACCCGGTAGGGTCCTGGTCCCATGAGCGCTCCGCGGGTCGGCACCGTCTACGGCATCTTCGACCACCGCCACCGACGATGGGGACTGGCGCAGCTCGTCGGCATGGACTCGCGGTCGAAGTCCTGGCTGAGCCTCGACCACTTCGAGCCCGACCTCCCCGCCACCCTCGACGGCATCGGCCCGCTGCACGCCCACCGCCACGGCTTCGACGGGGAGGCCACCGTCATCACCTCGGACCGCCACATCCCCCGCTACTTCCGGGAGCTGGGGTGGTTGCCGCCCCTGGTGACGCAGTGGCAGGAGTGTTACGGCTTCTTCCGGGCGAGCGAGGCCGGGTACGAGTGGGGGTGGCAGCAGCGGGGCGGACCGGCGATCAAGGCCGAGCTCGGCGACCGCCCGGCGTGGCTCACCCTGGACGGCGTCAGGCAGCGGGTGCCGAGGGGCTGGATCAACGACGAGGTGCTCGATGCCCCGCTCGAGGAGCTGAAACGGCTGCGCCTGGCCACCGGCATCACCCTGGAGCGCCCCTACCCGCACCTCGTCGAACTCATCACGGCGCTGCCCCTGCTCCACGAGGTGCACGTCGAGGCGGCCCTGCCGGAACTGCGTCTGCCGCCCCAGATCGACGAACTGACCCTGCGGTTCCCCGTCCCCGTCGAGTGGGACGGGCCGTGGCTGGAGCTGACCACTCCCGCCGTCGTCCCCATCCCGGGCACGACGGAACTTCACCTGATGGGCGACCACTTCGATCTGGCCGAACTCGCCAGCACCTACCCGAGGCTGCACGCCCTTCATCTCGACGGCGCCCCGGCGACGGTCACGGGCATCGAGGCGCTCGCGTCGTGGCCCGAGCTGCGTCACCTCAGCATCTCCGACTGCTTCGGCTTCGACGCGCTTCCCCACCTGCCCCAGCTGGAGCACTGCCACCTCCACAGCATCCCCGACACGGCAGGGCGGGCCGCACGCCGCAGCTACCAGGGCATCGACACCGAGATCCGGCAGCTGCGCACCCCGGAGTGGGTGGCGGAGAACTGGCACAACCCGTTCCGGGAGTGGGAGGGGTCGACGCATCGGTCCTCCCGGTTCGCCAAGCGCGCCTTCACCGCCTGGAAGGAGCACCGTCGCCGCCTCCTCGACGCGGCCGAGGAGGTGCCGGAGGCGGCCTGGCCGGAGCGCATCGCGACGGAGATGCGCGGCTTCGCGGCCCAGTTCAACGCCTGGAACCGCTCCGCATGGATCGAGACGGAGGAACGCGACACCATCGTCGAGGCCTACCGCCACCTGCTGGAGGAGGTCTCCGAGGTACGGCCGCTGGACGTCGAGGCCGCCCTGGACGCCCTGGGTGAGGCCTGCCACGACTTCAACCTGTAGAGGACGTCCTCGCGGTCAGGGTCAGGTCGTCGACACGGAGCACCGGGACGTCCATGACGGGGCACCGCCTTGGTCCGAGGGCGGCACGGGAGCTCGGGGCCACGAAGTAGGTTGGGCACATGACCACACCGTTGGAACGAGTCACCGCGCGGATCGCCCCCTTCCTGGACGACGGTCTCTGCCGTCCCCGCCCCCTGCTCACCCTGGAGGAGTTCTTCGACGGCAACGACGTGGTCGGGAGCATCCTGTGCAACGTCACGATCCTCACCGACGGGGTCCCGGACTCCCCCACACCGCAGCAGGTCCGTGATGTGCTCGAGACCATCAGGTCACGAGACGATGTCGACGACGTACGTGTCGCCGTCGCCATGGTCGACGACCCGGGGTGGCCCTTCGCCGAGGAGGTTCTCGTGGTGACCGACGCGACAGCCGACGAGGTGTGTGCCTGGTTCCCCGAGGCGATGGCCCCCGACGACGTCCTCGACCTCGATCCCGAACGTCTCAGTGGGTTCGAGCCCCTCGACCGGCAGGACGGACGTGTTGTCCTCTGCTGGTGGGACTGAGCTGCGTGCTGTCCCGCTGGTCGAACCACCGCTCTGCCGTCAAGGGCGGCCCACAGGATTCGTTCAGGCGAATTCAGCCCCGCACTGTTCACGGACCAGCTCGACCAGTTCCTTCACCCGGCTGGCCTCACTGAGCGGACTCACCAGGGTCGCCGACGCGGTGTGGACCACCAGCATCTCACGCAGCCCCAGCGCCGCCACCACGTGCTCCCCGCCTGTCGTGTTGACCAGGACCGAGCCCTGCGTGTCGAGGGTGACGGTGACGCCGTCGCGGCGGTTGCCGTGCTCGTCGAGCGCGAACTGGCTCGCCAGACTCTGGTGGCTCCCCACATCGGACCACTCGATCTCCAGCGGCACCGCCAGGACCTCGGCATCCACCTCGTCGGTGGATGCGGGCTGCATCACCGCGTAGTCCACGGAGATCTTGGTGAGCGTCGGGAAGATCTCCGCCAGGCTCTCCGGCTCCCTCGCGATCCGCCGCACCGCGTCAGCCGTCTCGGGCAGCAGGACGTCGAGCAGCTCGAGCAGCAGCCCGGCCCGCCACACGAACATGCCCGCATTCCACCAGAACTGCCCGGAGGCGACGTACTCCTCGGCCTGCGCCAGACCCGGTTTCTCCCGGAACTCCAGCACCCGGAAGGCACCCGGAAACCCCTCCAGCTCCGCGCCCCGGTGCAGGTACCCGAACCCGGTGTTCGGCTCGGTCGGCACCACGCCCATCGTCACCAGCCCACGCGGCCTGGCCTCGGCCACCTCGAAGGCACGCTCCAGGGTGGCCCGGAACTGGGACACCGGTTCGATGACGTGATCCGCGCTGAGCATCGCCACCACCGCCTCCGGGTCACGTCTCGCCAGCACCGCCGCGGACCAGGCGACGGCGTTGAGGGAGTCCCGCCCCACCGGTTCCCCCAGCAGGTTTTCCCGCGGCAGCTCAGGAATCTGCTGCGCCACCACGTCGATGTAGTCACGCGAGGTGCAGATCAGGATGCACTCGTCGGGCAGCAGCCCCCGGATCCGTTCATAGGCCAGCCTGAGCAGACTCCTGCCGTCGAAGAGCTCCAACAACTGCTTCGGGGCGCCCTGCCGGGACAACGGCCAGAGCCTCGTCCCGGATCCCCCTGCCATGACCACCGCGTATCGCATGACGACACCCTACGCTGATCCAAGGCATGTCTGTGAGAGTTCCTACAGCTCGCAACAGGCACCTTTCCGAGAAAGTGATTGATGCTGGGCCTGGTTCTCAGCGTCCGATGTCGGTGGTGTGCGGGGTGCGGGTGAAGGGACTCCGGGACCGGGACAGGGTGCGGACTGGGGCAGACCTGGTGGGTGGGGCCGTGGCGTTGAGTGTGACGCTGCGGGACCGGCCGTCACGGTCGATGTGCTCGACCACGGTCCCAGTGGGGGTGCGGTGTGCGATGAACAGGTCAACCTGTGTGAAACGGGACTGGGCACTGGCCAGCTGATGGGTGGCGCGGGCATTGTCGATGCAGCGGCTGGAAGCTCTGCCCTCGATGAAGGTGGAGTTCACGGCCTCGGGCGGGGTGTACCGGGCGGTGACGTCGCCTTGCCCTCGGGGCTCGACCCACCTGCGGTGTGCTCCCTCCAGACAGATCTGCCGAGGCGTGTCCACCGCCACGACGGTGACCTGCTCGTACTGCTGTTTCCTCAACTGCTGGACCAGGGAAGCACCTTTCTCCTTCCCCTTCAGGGTCCCCTCGATCTTGACGTCGAACTGATCCTCGAGAAGGTCCTCCCGAACCTTCCCGGCCGTTGCCGTGGACAGAGGATGCACCAAGGTGGCCAGCTCGCCACGAAGGAGAGGTTTCCCGTCCGCGAGAGCCTCGGGGGCGTGCTCATCGATCAGCCCGTCCCAGTGATCCCGGGCCTGCGCCAGCAGGTCGGGGTCGATCTCCAGTCCTGGGACGGGATTGCCGAGCAGGATCTGTTTCACGTCATCGGCATCGACGGTGATGAAGCCATCCTCCATCACGCCGAGCCGTTTCGACTCCTCCGGTCCGAGAGCGTTGCGCACCGCATCGACCCCGTGACTCTTCCCCGCTCCGGGTGGCCCGGCCATGATGATCGCCCGCCCCCCACGCACCCCCTCCCGCTCCGCACGAACCCGGTAGGCCTGGGTGACCGCCTCACCCAGGCGCAACCACAAGGACCCCTGTGCCGGGTCTGGCGGTGGAGAATGCTCCGCTGCAAGCTGCTGCACCAAACCACGTACCTGCGATTCAGTGCGACGCAGCACAGCGGCTGTCGGGTCAGTCATGCGGATAATCCGGCGACTGTCGGGCGATCTGTTGGAGTTCGTCGTACTCATCCTCACTGATCGCCTTGAGCATCACCAACCTCACGACGTCATCCCAAGACTTGCTGTCGTACCAGTCGTCGTGGACCACCCCGAACTCATACGGCCAAGCCCGCAACCGCTCCATCATCTCCTCAGTGCTGATCTCCCCCACCAACCGACGCAACCCAAACTCATACGGCGTCTCCGGCCAGAGACACTCACCCTGCTCCACGTCCTGCCTGACTGACAACACATCACGATGCTCCACCCCGGTCTGGGCCATGATCTCCTCATCACCCAACCCGGCCTCGACCAGACGCAGGACTTCCCGATACTCATCCATCCGCCCCAACACTTGGACAGCTCGGTTGCGTAGCCACTCGATCTGGGCGTCTCCCTCCCGGCTCGTGCTCATGTTCACCTCACAGCCTCGTCGCTCCTACCGGAACTCTACCAGCGGGACCGGATGAGCAGACGTGGAACGATTCCACGAAGTTGCCCAACGAATCCCTCACAAGAACCGAACCATTTAAGCTCGGGGAATGCTGTTTTCCGACGCACTCAGCTGGCTTCCCGCCGCACACCCCCTGTTCGTCCACTACGACGAGGACGCGGGGACCCGCATCGAACTCTCCGCCGTCACGTTCCGCAACTGGGTGGACAAGACCGCGAACCTCCTCGACGACCTGGGTGTCGGAGAAGGCGACGACGTGCAGCTGGACCTCATCACCACCCACCCGGGTCACTGGGCGACGTGGGTGTGGGTTGCGGCGATCTGGCAGCGTGCCGCCGTCGTGACGGCCGATCGCGGGGTGCCCACCGTCATGGCGGCGGGTTCGCGACCCCCCACCCCGGGCGCCATCATCTGCTCCATGCACCCACTCAACCTTCCCGTGGCCGAGCCTCCCGAGGACACCACCGACTTCGCCGAGGTGCTGGCCCAACCAGATCTCCACCTGGCCGAGCCCGTCGGCCTCACCAGCCCGGCCTGGGCGACACCTGCGGCCACCCTCGACCACGGGCAGATCGCGGCGACGGCGGCCCGCACCACGGCGGGGGTCGCCCACCAGCCGCCCGGCGACTGGGCCGGGATCTCCCAGCTACTGGTCGCCCCGGTGCTCGGCGGCGGCACAACCGTCTCCGTCACCGGTGGTGACGGCAGCACCCTGGAACGGATCCTCAGCCAGGAACGCGGGGAGCTGCTGCACCTCCCCTGAGGCCACGCAGGAACCCGAGCCCCCAGGCGAAGTGCATCGTCGCCAGCACCACCGGCAGCCGGAGTCGCGCCGCCCGGCTGACGGTCGGCATCGTGGTCGTCGCGTAGCCGAGGAAGGCCAGGTAGGCGCCGGGAGCGATCAGTCCGGTGATGAGCAACGGGGCCCGCAGCAGGATGCCGAGGGTTCCTGAGACGAGTCCGAGCAGTGAGCTGGCCGCCACGACCGGCGGGGCCAGGTAGCGCACGGAGGCGGTCTCCGGGTGACGTCGGATCACCTCACGCCGCCACTGCCCGGTGCGGAAGAACTGGGTCGCCAGTGCCCGCAGACCGGAACGGGGGCGGTAGACCACCCGGAGCTCGGGCGAGTAGTACACCAGCAGTCCGGCCGTGCGCAGTCGGTGGTTGAGCTCCCAGTCCTGCGCCCGGTGCAGGGCCTCGTCGAACCCCCCCACCTGTTCCAGGGCTTCACGCCGGAACACCCCGAGGAAGACCGTCTCGGCAGGACCGGCCGGGGTCTCGGCCAGGTGGAAACCCCCGCCACCGAGTCCGAGCGGTGAGTTGTAGGCCGCGGCGACGGCCTGCTCGAACGGGGTCCGGCCGTGTGCCTCCATCCGACCGCCGACATTGGCGGCCCCGGTCTCCCGCAACAGCCGCACGGCGGTGGTGATGTAGCCGTCGCTCAGCTCGGCGTGCCCGTCGACCCGCACGATGATGTCGTGCCGGGCCGCCCGCAGCGCCACGTTCAGTCCGGCCGGGGTGAATCCCGTCGGGTTCGCCACCACCGTGATCCGCGCGTCCCCTGCGGCCAGCTCCTCGGCGATCCCCCGGGTGCGGTCCGTCGACGGACCCACCGCCAGCACCACCTCCAGCTGGCCCGGGTACTCCTGGGCGAGCACCTCGGCGACGGCTGAGGCCAGGTGCCGTTCCTCGTTGCGGACCGGCATGATGACGCTGACTGGGGGATGCGGGTTCACACGGCCAACTTACATGGCGCGGATCACCGGTGCGGGTACGCTGGCAGGCATGGCTGAGGACAGACGAAACGCAGACCTGGATTGGCTGTACCGACGGGAACCCGATCCCCAGCCCACCCGCATCCAGCGCCCCGAGGAGGTCGCCGGACTGGCTGCTGACAACCAGTACCGCGTTGACCGGGGAGGGTATCCGACCCCGCCACCACCACAGGCCCAGCCGTCGTACCATCAGCCGGGCCCGACCCCACCCCCACCGCCCACGCACCCCCCGTACCGCCCCGGACCACCGGCCGCACCGCCCCCACCCCGCTCGACGCGCCGTCGCCCCAGGCGGCCGTTGCGGCGGATCGTCGGCGCCCTGGTGCTGGCCTGGCTGCTCTACCTGGTCGCGGTCCCCATCTACGCGTGGACCTCGGTGTCCCAGGTGGATGCCACCCCGACCGGGGACCGCCCCGCCGAGCAACCGGGCACCACCGTGCTGCTGGTGGGCTCCGACGGCCGGGACGAACTCACCGACGAGCAGCGCGGCGAACTGGGCACCGGGGACACCGAGGGACGTCGCACCGACACGATGATCCTGCTGCACCTGCCCGAGAAGGGTGAGCCCGCCATGATCTCCCTGCCCCGCGACTCGTGGGTGAAGGTGCCCGGCAAGGGTGAGGCGAAACTCAACGCCGCATTCGCCTGGGGCGGGGCGCCGTTGCTCGTCCAGACCATCGAGCAGAACACCGGCATCCGCATCGACGGCTACCTGGAGATCGGGTTCCTCGGTGTGGTGGAGGCCGTCGACGCCGTCGGCGGTATCGAGGTGTGCCCTGAGGAGCCCATCCAGGACGAGGACTCCCACCTGGACCTCCCGGCCGGGTGCCAGACGCTCGACGGCAAGACCGCGCTCGGCTACGTGCGGATGCGCAAGGCCGACCCGACCGGGGACCTCGGTCGCATGGCGCGCCAGCGCGAGGTGATCGGCAAGGTCGCGAAGAAGGCTCTCCACCCGTTCTCGGTGCTGAACCCGGTGACCTACTGGAACCTCAACATGGCTGCCGGCCACACCCTGGGTCGGGGCAAGGACACCGGCCCGGGTGAGACCCTCGGTGGGGCCCGGGTGTTCCTGTCGGCGGCCAGCGGGGCCGGTCTGTCCCTCAGCGTCCCCGTCGCCGACGCCAACGCCCGCCGCGACGGACAGAGCGTGATGCTGTGGGACAAGGAGGCCAGCCAGGAGGTCTTCTCCGCCGTCATCAAGGGCGACTCCACCCCGTTGGCGAAGTACGCGAAGTAGCCCCTCGTCCGACCGGATGCCCATGACAAGGTGATCCCGGGCTTCGATAGACTCGAGGGAACGTTGTCCCCACACCGGAGGTCAAGATGAACCACCCCGTCAATCCGCCCGGCCCCCAGTACCAGCAGGGTCCCGGCCAGCCCCAGTGGCAGGGACCTCCGCCTCAGGGGCCCGGCCAGCCCCAGTGGCAGGGTCAGCCCCAGTGGCAGGGTCAGCCCGGGTACGGCCCCCAGGGACCGGTCGCCACGGCACCGCAGAAGAAGTCCAGGGCCAAGATCATCGTCGCAGCCGTCGTCGCCCTGGCCGTGATCGCCGGTGCCGCCTTCGCAGCCGTCATGCTGCTGAAGAAGCCTGCCACCATCGCGGCCGCCAACGTGCTGCCGGACAACCCGTTGATCGTGGCCAGCATCGACCTGAACCCCGCGGCACCCGACCAGCTCGCCGTCAAGGACCTCGTCGAGAAGTTCCCGGAGTTCACCGACGGCCTGGACATCACCGAGGGCAACTACAAGAAGGCCCTGGTCGAGTTCGCGTTCAAGGACAACGACGACATCTCCTGGAGCGATGTCGAGCCGTGGCTGGGTGACTCCATCACCTTCGCCGCCTACGCCTCCGAGGAGCGCGAACCGACGGTTCTGGTCGCCTTCCAGCAGAAGGACGCGGCCAAGGCCGAGGAGTTCGCCAAGAAGCACCTCCTCAAGGACGGGCAGGCCAGTGGTGAGTACCGGACGGTTGACGACCAGCTGCTGGTCACGGACCGCTCCCTGCCCGATGCCGACGCGGTGAAGAAGGCCCCACTGGCCAACAACGAGGGTTTCAAGGCCGACATGGCCAAGCTTCCGGGCGGCCTCCTCGCCACCGTCTGGGGCGAGGGCAAGGGCCTGCAGCAGTTGGCTGAGCTGACCAACAACAGCACCCTCGCGACGCCGGGTGCCGTGCTGGAGGGGCGCGTCGCCTTCGGCCTGCGCATCGAGGACAGCACCGTCGTGCTCGAGGGCATCGCCTGGCAGGAGCAGAAGATCGAGAACAACCTCGAATCCGCCTCCGAGCTGGTGGGCAACCTGCCGGGCGACACCATCGCCGCCGTCGGAAGCAGCACGAATGACGCCTCCATCGACCAGGCCTGGGAACAGCTGGAACAGCAGGGCCTCTCCTCGTCGGACCTGCAGAGCATCGGCATCTCCTCCAAGGAGGATCTGAAGGCCCTGGTCGGGCAGCAGTTCGGCCTCTACGTGCCGCAGAGCACCGTGGCGGCGCTCAGCGGGGGCCGGGGTGCCACCCCCACCGTCGGCCTCGCGGTCAAGACCAACGATCCCTCCGGCCACCAGTCCGTGCTCGAGCGGATCGGTCGACAGCTGCCCGAGGGGTTGAAGCACCACACCGAGGGGGACAAGGTCTTCACCACGTGGAACGGCTCACCCGAGGACCTGGCCAAGCCGAAGACCAGACTCGCTGACGACGCGACCTACAAGAAGGTCGTCAAGGATGCCGACAAGGCCAACGCGATCATCTTCGTCAACATCGGCAGCATCGTCTCCTCCCTCCCGAACCTCGGCTCAGGCTCTGACGTCGAAGCACTCAGGAAGTTCGACGGAGTGGGCATGACGGTCAAAATGCTCGATGAGCACTACGGTTCCGTCACCCTGCGGGTCTCCTTCAAGTGACCCCGGACGATGGGCCCCGACCAACCTGGTCGGGGCCCATCGTCGTCTCCGGGGTGATCTCAGCTGCGCTGCCTGACCACGGCACCCTTCGCCTTCGCTGCGTCCCGGAGCCCGGCCTGGAACTGCACCATGCGTTCTAGGAGCACCGGGTCGGTTGCGGCCAGCATCCGCACCGCCAGCAGCCCGGCGTTGCGGGCATTGCCCACCGCGACGGTGGCCACCGGGACACCCGACGGCATCTGCACGATCGACAGCAACGAGTCCATGCCGTCGAGATGTTTCAACGGCACGGGAACCCCGATCACCGGGAGCGGGGTCAGGGCAGCGAGCATCCCGGGCAGATGGGCGGCTCCCCCGGCCCCGGCGATGATCACCTTGAAACCCTGCTCGTGGGCACCGCGACCGAAGGCCACCATCTCCTCCGGCATCCGGTGGGCACTGACGACATCGGCGTGGTGACCCACCTCGAACTCGTCGAGGGCCTCCGCAGCCGCGCGCATCGTCGGCCAGTCGGAGTCGGATCCCATGAGGATGGCGACATCAGGCATCGGGGTCTCCCATCAGGTATCGGGCGGCATGACGGGCGCGGGCGAGTGCCCGGTCCCGGTCCGAGTCACAGGCGGTGACGTGTCCCACCTTGCGGCCCGGGCGAACCTGCTTGCCGTACAGCTGCACCGCGACCTCGGGGTCGCGGGCGTGGACGTGCTGCAGTGCCCCGGTGAGGTCGGTCTCGGCACCACCCAGCACATTGGCCATCACCGCGACGTCGCAGGTCATGGCAGGGCTGCCGAGCGGCAGGTCCAGCACCGCCCGGAGGTGGTTCTCGAACTGACTGGTGCGTGCCCCGTCGATGCTCCAGTGCCCGGTGTTGTGGGGCCGCATCGCCAACTCGTTGACCACCACCCGTCCGTCACGGGCGGCCATCAACTCCACGGCGAGCACCCCGACGACGTCCAGCTCCCCCGCGATCCTGAGCCCCAGTTCCTGGAGTTCCGCGGCCTTCCCATCGGGAAGTCCCGGTGCCGGGGTGATCGTCTCCACGCAGACGCCGTCTCGCTGCACGGTCTCGGAGACCGGGTAGACCACGGCCTGACGCGGGGAGCGGGCGACGACGACGGACAGCTCCCGCTCGAAGTCGATGAACTCCTCCGCGACGATCACCACCTCCTCCCCCGCAGAGACCTCCGGCTTGCCCCGGAACGGTTCGGCAGCCTCGTCGGGAGCATCGAGCCGCCACACCCCCTTGCCGTCGTAGCCACCACGGGAGGTCTTCGCGATGATCGGCCAGCCCTCCTCCCGGCCGAAGGCCAGCAGCTGCTCCTCGTCGCGGCAGATCGCGAACCTGGGGCAGGGCACCCCCATCCCGGACAGCCGTTGCCGCATCAGGGCCTTGTCCTGGGCGAACTGCAGGGCGTGAGGGCCGGGCCTGACCGCCACCTCGTCACCAAGCCTCCGCAGCAGTGCGGTGGGGACGTGCTCGTGGTCGAAGGTGATGACATCGCAGTCACCGGCGAAGGCGGCAAGTGTCTCCTCGTCGTCATGGTCGCCCACCGTCGTGAGGGGGATCACCTGGGCCGCGGAGGCATCCGACGCCTCGGCCAGCAGACGTACCTCGATGCCCAGCGCGATGGCAGCCTGCTGCATCATGCGGGCCAGCTGGCCACCCCCGATGATGCCGACCCGGTAACGACGATCCACGGGGTGGATCCTACTATCGTGCCTACTCCTGGTCAGGGACCCCGTCGAAGAGCAGATCGGCGATGATCGTGTTGACCCGTTCCACGCCGGGCACATCGGGCAGTTCGAGGGGTTCGTCCGCGGCGGTCTCCAGGACAAGGGTGCCGCAGCCCAGCATCCGGTCGGTGACGGAACGCTCGTAGGTGACGTTGTTGATGCTGCGCAGTGGCAGATCGTGTCCCGTCTTGTTGAGGATTCCCTTCCGGGTGATGATCCGACGGTTGGTGACGGTGTAGGTGGAGGTCCGCCACCTGAGGAACGGGATGACCGTGAGCGCGATGACCACCACCAGCACCAGGGCGATCAGGGCGTAGATGCTCCACGGCCGCCAGTCCGTGGGAAGCCAGGCCAGCAGGACACCGAACACGGCCGCCGTCGCGAAGAGTGCCATGAGCGGCCAGAACATCGCCTTCATGTGGGTACGAAGGTGGAGGACGACTTGTTCGTCACGGGCCAGGAGGTCTTGCTTCAACGCCATGCCCACCAGTCTGTCATGCTCTCGGTTCTCGGAGGCCGGGTTCCTCGAGACGGGCGTGGATGACATCCCCCACCGCGAAGGTCCGAAGGCCCTGATCCGTGCGGACGACGATCCTGCCGTACCGGTCGATGTCGTACCCGACGCCCGTGACACCCTGTTCGCGCTCGACCACGATCCGAAGCTCGGCCCCGATGCTGCTGCACAGCTCTCGGTACTCCGAGCGCACGTCACCGGTCTCCTGCCAACGGCGGTAGCAGGTCTCGAACTGGGCCAGGATCTCGGCCACCAGCTGGTCGCGGTCCTCGGGGAAACCTGCGACCCTGAGGGAGGTCGCGGTGGGGATGGGCAGCTCCGCCTCGGTCATCGTGATGTTGACCCCCAGCCCGACGACCGCACGCGCCCCGTCGGGATGCTCGACCCGTTCGCTGAGGATGCCACACACCTTGCGGCCGTCGATGAGGACGTCGTTGGGCCACTTCAGCTGCACCCGACCGGGCTCGGGCGCGATCTTCTCCAACGCCCCCCGCACCGCCATCCCGGCCAGCAGGGACAGCCACCCCCACCGGTCGAAGGGTTGTCCGGGTACCAGCAGCATCGACATCGCCACACAGGCCCCGGCAGGACTGGTCCAGGTCCGGTCCAGTCGGCCGCGCCCTGCGGTCTGCTCCGACGCGACCAGTACCGTGCCCTCCGTCGCCCCGGCTCGCGCCCGGGACACCAGGTCGGCATTGGTGGAGCCGGTGCTCTCCACCCACGTGATCTCCCGCCACAGGCTCATCGTCATGGGCACACGATAGGGCTTCGAGACGGAAACCGCTGTCTCGGGGCAGGTTGCCGGGTAGGGTGCCCGGTATGGAGATCGACATCCACACCACCGCCGGCAAGGTGGCCGACCTGGGGCGTCGTATCAACGAGGCGATCCACGCCGGGTCCACGGCCGCGGTCGAGAAGCAGCACGCCAAGGGCAAGATGACTGCCCGTGAACGGGTGCTGGCCCTGCTCGACGAAGGGAGTTTCGCCGAGCTCGACGAGTTCGCCCGCCATCGTTCGACCAGCTTCGGCATGGACGCCCGCCGCCCCTACGGTGACGGCGTCGTCACGGGCACCGGAGCCATCCACGGTCGTCCCGTGTGCGTCTTCTCCCAGGACGTGACGGTCTTCGGCGGTGCCCTGGGTGAGGTCTACGGCGAGAAGATCGTGAAGATCATCGACTTCGCGTTGAAGACCGGCTGCCCGCTCATCGGGATCAACGAGGGCGGTGGGGCCCGGATCCAGGAAGGGGTGGTCTCGCTGGCCCTCTACGGTGAGATCTTCCGCCGCAACACCCGGGCCTCCGGCGTGATCCCGCAGATCTCCCTCATCATGGGAGCTGCTGCGGGTGGCCACGTCTACTCCCCCGCCCTGACCGACTTCGTGGTGATGGTGGACCAGACCTCGCAGATGTTCATCACCGGTCCGGAGGTGATCAGGACGGTGACCGGTGAGGACGTCTCCATGGAGGAGCTGGGGGGTGGGCGCACCCATTCCAGCCGGTCCGGCAACTCCCACTACCTGGCCGCCGACGAGACCGATGCCCTCGAGTACGTTCGTGACCTCATCAGCTACCTGCCCCAGAACAACCTGGAGGATCCCCCGGTCTACGACGACGCGGAGGTGGACCTGACGATCACGGACCACGACCGCGAGCTCGACCACCTGATCCCCGATTCCGCGAACCAGCCCTACGACATGCGTCAGATCATCCACAACGTCCTCGACGACGAGGAGTTCCTCGAGGTGATGCAGCTGTTCGCCGCGAACGTCATCACGGGTTTCGGACGCATCGAGGGCCGACCCATCGGCATCGTGGCGAACCAGCCCACGAATTTCGCGGGATGCCTGGACATCGACGCCTCGGAGAAGGCAGCGCGTTTCGTGCGCACCTGCGACGCCTTCAACATCCCGGTGCTGACCTTCGTGGATGTCCCGGGCTTCCTGCCCGGGGTGGGCCAGGAGCATCAGGGCATCATCCGCCGTGGGGCGAAACTGATCTACGCCTACGCCGAGGCCACGGTGCCACTGATCACCGTCATCACCCGCAAGGCGTACGGCGGGGCCTACGTGGTGATGGGCTCGAAGCATCTCGGGGCGGATGTGAACTTCGCCTGGCCGACGGCGCAGATCGCCGTGATGGGGGCGCAGGGCGCGGTGAACATCCTCCACCGCAGGACCCTCCAGGACGCCGAGGACCCGGAGGCGCTGCGTCAGCAGCTGATCACCGAGTACGACGACGAACTGGCCAACCCGTACGTGGCGGCGGAGCGCGGCTACATCGACCAGGTGATCTATCCGCACGAGACCAGGTCCCAGATCATCCGGGTGCTGCGGTTGCTGCGTTCGAAACGTGAGCAGCTGCCACCCAAGAAGCACGGGAACATCCCGCTGTGAGCGGCGTCGAGGGGGTGGTGGAACAGCCCCTGTTCACGGTCTCGGGTGGCGCCACCGACGAGGAGCTCGCCGCGCTCGTCGCCGTGCTCAGTGCCGCCCTGACCCCTGACACCCTGAAACCAGCAGCCGACCGTCCGCTGGCGGGAGGCTGGAAGTCCTACTACCGCACGGTGCGCACGCCCCTGGTCAATGGCCGTGACGCGTGGCGCACCTTCATCCGATTCTGATGAGACTCATCCTCGCATCCAAGTCACCCTCGAGGCTGGAGCTGCTGCGCCGCGCCGGTCTCGATCCCGAGGTCATGGCCAGCGACTTCGACGAGTCGACCGTCACCGAGTCCCGACCGCTGGACCTGGTCCAGACCTTGGCACGTGCCAAGGGGGAATCGGTGGCGGCGCGGGTCACCGATGACGCCGTCATCGTCGCCTGTGACTCGGTGCTGGAGTTCGACGGCCGGGCCCGGGGGAAACCCCGCTCCCCCGAGGTCGCCGCCGAGCTCTGGCGACGCATGTCCGGCAGACAGGGGGTGCTCCACACCGGGCACTTCGTGCTGGTGCGACGCGACGGTTGGGAACAGCGGGCCCTGCGTGCCGCCAGCACCGTGGTGCGGTTCGCCGACCTCACCGAGGACGAGGTGCTGGCCTACGCGGCCTCGGGCGAGCCCGAGAACGTCGCCGGCGCCTTCACCATCGACGGTCTGGGTGGGGCCTTCATCACCGGGATCGACGGTGACCCGCACAACGTGGTGGGACTGTCCCTGCCCCTGCTGCGGCAGATCCTGCTGGATCTGGGCGTGCAGTGGCCGACGCTGTGGCGGCACCACCCCTCCGGCCTCGGCACGTCCGACCGCGGCTCCCACAAACCATCGATGCCTGGCTGATCGGCCAGCACCTCCTGTCCTGCCGTGCCCGGGAGCACGACATGGTCACCCGTGTTGCTCGACGTGACAGCCGGGCAGGCCTTCTTCCACCGAGGGGGGTCGATCCCGCCGGGTGGGGAGTGCTAACTTTAGGCCTTGTGGCAGTACGCCGAATCGGCACTGAACGGCCCCCCTTCCCGTGACACAAGAACCAGGAGACCCCGATGACCGACGAGACCTTCGCGATGGTGCGACGCGGTTACGATCCAGCCCAAGTGGATTCCGTGCTTCGTCGTATGCGCCAGAGCCATGCCGCCGCCATTCAGGAAGCAGCCACGCAGACCGTGGAGATCAACGACCTGAACCAGGCCCTCGAGGCCGCCCAGCAGGAGGTGGCCTCGCTCAAGGAGAAGATCTCCGACCTGGAGGACCAGGCCACCAACGCCCAGGCACAGGCTGCGGCCCGGACCACCGACTTCTCCGCCCTCGGTGAGCGGATCGGGAAGATCCTCAACCTTGCGCAGACCGAGGCCGACGACATCCTCGACCGGGCCAAGCAGGACGCCGAGGCCATGCAGGCCCAGGTGGAGGAGGAGGTCGAGCACTCCCGCAACTCGGCGGACTCGTACGCCTACGAGACCCGCTCCAAGGCCGATGCCGACGCCGCCCGGGTCCTGCTGCAGGCCAAGTCCGACGCCGAGGAGCTGCTCGACGCGGCTGAACGCGAGTCGTCGGCCCGGCGCCAGGAGGCAGAGGCACTGTTCGAGAAGCAGCGTGCCGCCGCCGGTGCCGCCGCGGCCGAGTTCGAGGCCTCGCTGGCGGAGCGTCGGGACCGCGCCGCCGAGGAGTTCGCCTCCCAGATGGCCACCCACGAGCGCGCCCTGAGCCTGGCCAGCAGCAAGGTGACGGAGGCCCAGAACGAGGCGGAGCGGATCATGACCCAGGCCCGCACCGATGCCTCGGCCATGCAGGAACGCGCCACCCAGGAGTCCCGTTCCATGCTGGAGAGCGCACGTGCCTCGGCCGAACGGGTCAAGCGGGAGTCCGAACGCGAACTGGCCGCGCTGGCCGCCCGTCGCGACTCCATCACCGAGCAGCTCGCCAACGTCCGCACGATGCTGGCCACCCTCGGGGAGAGCTCCCTCAGCATGGGGGCACCGGCCGTCGCGGCGCAGCTGGAGGCGGCTGCCGTGCTCCCGGGCGAGGTGGGTTCCCCCTCCTCCGCCCAGTGACCGCTACTCCCGGTCGGTGCGCAGGCTGAGGGCGCTGTACTCCCCGGTCACGGTGAACGCCCCCTGCCAGGGCTCCCTGTGGAACAGCAGGGAGCCCGCACCGTCGGCGGTGATCTCGTAGCCCGCGGCGGGCAGGTGTTCCCGCAACCAGTGGGTGAGTTCCTCACCGGACGGCTTGGCCATCACGAGGGTGACGTTGTTCGCCATGTCCACCTGCTCGACGACGAGCACCTGTTCCGGCAGCCAGAGGTCGTCCGGGCCGTTGCGGAACCCGAGTTCCGCGAGCGGGATCCCACCGCTCGGCCGGGACGGCACCGCCGTGGCGGACGGACTGACGGACACCTCGATGGGCCCGGGCGCCGCTGAACATCCGGCCAGCAGCGCCACGCTCAGTCCCCCGGCCAGGAGTGACGTGACGAGTGGGCCTCTCACCAGCCCTCCAGATCAGTCACGACCTCCGCAGGGTCGGCCAGGCAGATCCGCACCAGTGCGTCCAGGCGCTCCTGCCGAGGTTCGGGCAACCGGTCGACCGGGAACCATCCCCAGTCGCACGCCTCACCATCACCGATGCCGGGTTCCCCACCGACGAGTCGGGCCCGGAAGCCGTGGTCGAGGAACTGGCAGCGGTCCCCGTTGACGTAGGTGATCTCATCCATGACGACCACCCACAGCAGTCGTTCGACCTCGATCTCGACGCAGCCCTCCTCCATCGCCTCCCGCACCACGGTGGTGGCGGGATGCTCCCCCGGCTCCACGATGCCCGCGATCCCGGCCCAGTCCCCGTTGTCACTGCGCCGGAACAGCAGCACCTCCGGTCCGGTCCCGCCATCACGCAGGACCAGTGCGTTGGCCCCCATCAACCACAGCGGAGCATGTCCGATGTGACGTCTCAACTCCGTGATGAACCCTGGTGTTGCCATGTCCCAACTCTACGGTTCTCCCGAAGCGGCCGGGCTTCGCACTACACTGCCGAGCAGGTGAAACCTCTGGAAAGGATGTGCATCGTGGCCATCTCGAAAGTCCTGATCGCGAATCGAGGCGAGATCGCCGTTCGGGTGATCCGTGCCGCGAAAGACTCAGGAATCGCCTCCGTCGCGGTGTACGCCGACTCGGATGCGGGGTCCCTGTTCGTGAGGCTCGCCGACGAGGCATTCGCCCTGGATGGTGCCACCCCGGCCAACACCTATCTCCATGTCGACAAGTTGCTCACCGTCGCGCAGCGCTCCGGCGCGGATGCGGTCCACCCCGGTTACGGTTTCCTGGCTGAGAACGCGGAGTTCGCACGCGCCGTCATCGATGCGGGACTGACCTGGATCGGCCCACCACCCGAGGCGATCGAGAAGCTCGGGGACAAGGTCAGGGCCCGTCACCTGGCGCAACGGGTGGGTGCCCCACAGGTTCCCGGCACCGCGGATCCGGTCGTCGATGCCGACGAGGTGGTCGCCTTCGCCGAGCAGCACGGGCTCCCCGTGGCCATCAAGGCGGCTTTCGGGGGTGGTGGCCGCGGGCTGAAGGTGGCGCGCACCCTGGCGGAGATCCCGGAACTCTTCGACTCGGCGACGAGGGAGGCGGTCACCGCCTTCGGACGGGGCGAGTGCTTCGTCGAGCGCTACCTCGACGCGCCCCGGCACGTGGAGACCCAGTGCCTCGCGGACTCCCACGGCAACGTGGTGGTGGTCTCCACCCGGGACTGCTCGCTGCAGCGTCGTCACCAGAAGCTGGTGGAGGAGGCACCGGCACCGTTCCTCACCGCTGAACAGCAGGACCTGCTGTACCGCTCCTCCAAGGACATCCTGAAAGAGGCCGGCTACGTCGGGGCCGGTACCTGCGAGTTCCTGGTCGGGCGCGACGGCACCATCTCCTTCCTCGAGGTCAACACCCGCCTGCAGGTCGAGCACCCCGTCTCAGAGGAGGTGACCGGCCTGGACCTGGTCAAGGAGATGTTCCGCATCGCCGCCGGTGAGCCCCTCGGCTACGACGATCCACCGGTTCGGGGACACTCCATCGAGTTCCGCATCAATGCCGAGGACGCGGGACGAGGGTTCATGCCCGCCCCGGGGACCCTGGTGAAATGGCACGCCCCGACCGGACCGGGGGTACGTGTCGACGAGGGTTACCACGCCGGGATGACCGTTCCCGGTGCCTTCGACTCCCTGGTGGCGAAGGTCATCGTCACCGGGGCTGATCGCCCTGAGGCCCTCTCCCGTGCCCGACGGGCCCTGAACGAACTGGTGGTGGAGGGGATGCCGACGGTGGTGCCCTTCCATGAGGCGGTGCTGCAGGACCCGGCCTTCGTCGCCGTCGACGGAGACTTCCGGGTCCACACCCGCTGGATCGAGACGGAGTTCTCCGGCGGGATCCAGCCCTACACCGGGATGCTGGGCGAGCCCGATGACCTCGGGGAGCCCGAGGTCATCACCGTGGAGGTCAACGGCCGCCGCATGGAGGTGAAGCTACCCGGCGGTTTCGCCACCCGTGGCAGCGGTTCCGCCCGGTCCCCGAGACGCCCCACGAAACGGGACCGCGGTGGTGCGAAGGTGCTGGCCCCCAGCGGCAACGCACTGCCCTCCCCGATGCAGGGCACCGTGGTCAAGGTCTCGGTCACTGAGGGCGAGGTCGTGGAGGAGGGTCAGGTCGTGGCCGTCATCGAGGCCATGAAGATGGAGCAGCCCCTGACGGCGCATCGTCCGGGGCAGGTCACGGAGCTCGCGATGGCCGTCGGCCAGAGTGTCAGCGCCGGGGACGTGCTCTGCCAGATCGTCGATCCCGAGTGATCACACCGGTCTGCCCCGCCGTCGCAGGAGGTCACCGATCCCCGGGCCCACGACGTGGCTGCTCATGCCGGGCTCACCCCGAGGCACTGGTCCATGTCGAGGGCGGGCAGGGCCGCGCTGGGCACGGAGACCACCTTCGCGGGTACCCCTGCCACCGTCGTGTGCGGGGGCACATCCTTCAGCACCACCGATCCGGCCCCGATCTTGGCCCCCTGGCCGACGGTGATGTTGCCGAGCACCTTGGCCCCCGCCCCGATCATCACGCCACGCCCGATCTTCGGGTGGCGGTCTCCCCCCTCCTTGCCGGAGCCACCGAGGGTCACCTCGTGGAGCATCGAGAAGTCGTCCTCCACCACGGCGGTCTCACCGATGACCACACTCGTCGCATGGTCGAACATGATGCCCTTGCCGATGCGTGCCGCCGGATGGATGTCGACGGCGAAGACCTCGGAGATCCGGGACTGCAGGTACAACGCCAGGGCCCGACGCTCCCGCATCCAGTACGAATGGGCCACCCGATAGGCCTGGATGGAGTGGAAACCCTTGAAGTAGAGCAGCGGGTTGGCATAGCCGGGGGTCGCGGGATCACGGGTCACGACGGCCTGCAGGTCGGCCCGGATGGCGCGTTGGATGCCCTCCTCCTCCTGCAGCACCCCGAGGATGATGTCGCGCAGGCTCAGGGCAGGCAGGGTCGCGTTGTCCAGCTTCGCGGCCAGGATGTAGGCGAGGGCGGTCTCGAGATCGGGCTGGCTCAGCACCACGTGGGACAGGAAACCGGCCAGCAGGGGCTCACTGGCCGCGGCTCGGCTGCACTCATCGCGGATCGTGTCCCAGATCAGGTGGTCGGCAACGATGCGTTCCGGGTCCATGGGCCCTCCTCACAGTGGAGCGTCGACGTCACTGGTACAACTCCCGGACCGGGCCGATCATTCCCGTCCCGGTTCAGGAGGTGAGCCTCGCCGTGACGATCAACGTGAACCCCGCCACCTCGGGGTAGGCGAGATCGACCTGCCAACGGTCCCTGGTGAGCGTCGCGGACTTGAACATCTCCGGTTCCCCGGCGCCGACCTGTTCGTAGCCGAGCGCGTCGTACTCGGCCAGCAGGGTGTCGAAGGCCGAGGCGTCCTCCACGGTGTAGGTCAGGGTGTAGGTGTCCTGGCTCCCGATGGCCGAGACGAGTTCCCCGGCCGGCAGCGGGCAGTCATCGCTCTGGTACCCCTCCGGGATGCGTGGCCCGGCGTCGTGCCGACTGGCCGCGGCCGGTGCCGGGGCCTGCTCCGCGGACTGCTCGTGCGGGGCACACCCCACCATCAGCACCCCGGACACGACGATGGCCGCTCCAGACATCACTCGACCCATCCCCCGCAGCACCATGATTCCTCCCCCACTGAAGACTCGTCCCTCGAGTATGGGGCAGGACGAGGCCGAACGGGGGGATTTCCGCCCGCCGCCCGGGACGTGTCGCGCCCGGCGGCGGGGAGGACTCACTCGTCGGCGGTGCGGACCCCGATGGTGAGCAGCAGGTTGGCGTAGAGCCGCTGATCGGCGGAGATGATGACGACGGTGACGTCCTCGGCCTTCGCGGCCTCGTAGAAGTCCCAGCGCGGGATCTCGTCGAAGGTCACCCCGGGCAGGGCCTTCCGGTACTCGTCGTGGGCGGGGATCGAATCGGGACGTTCGATGCCGACCGCATCGGCGGCGGGCACCATCAGTCCGGCCCGTTCGATGGGCACGGCCTGCTTGAGCACGTCGAGGATCTGGGAGACGTCCAGCAGCCCCGGGGCGAGGTTGAGATGGATCCGCTCCGCACTGGCCGGGGCCCCACTCGCCGCCGGGTAGTTGCCGTCGGTGATGAGGATCTTCCCACTGTGACCGCTGCGTCCGAGGGCGGCCAACAGGTCAGGATGGATGAGGGGACCGTTGAGCATGTCAGGAACCTTTCGTCGATTGCCGGATGATGAGTTCGGGGCTCAGCAGGGTGTGTTCCGCCGGCCGGTCGTCGATGAGCGCCGCCAGGTGGGCGACGGCACACACCCCGACCTCGTGGTGGGGTTGACGCAGGGTGGTCAGTGGTGGCAGGAAGTTCGCCGAGCCCTCGGCGTCGTCGAAACCGACCACCGCGACATCCCCGGGGATCTCCCGGCCGTGCTCGGCCAGCCATCGCATCGCGCCGAGGGCCAGGTGGTCGTTGCTGGCGAAGACCCCGTCGATGTCGTCCGGGAACTCCTGCGCCGCCACGTGGCCGTCACCCGCCGACCAGGACCTTCCGGAGACCTTCCGCGGGGTGACCCCGGCCGCCTCGCAGGAGGCCAGGAAACCGTCACGGCGCTCGTGGGCGTCGAGCCAGTCGGATGGGCCGCACAGGTGCAGCAGCCGTCGCCTGCCGATGCTGAGCAGGTGCTCGGTGGCAAGCCGTGCTCCCAGACCCTGGTCGATGGCGACTGAGGCGACGTCGTCGGGCAGGCCGTGACGTTGCCCGACGAAGACCGCGGGCACCCTGTCGTGGAGCACCGAGACGAGATCGGCCGAATCCGCGTGCCCGCCGAGCACGACGACCCCGTCCACCCCCAGGGGCACCAGCTCGTCGAAGGCGGGGTTCTGCTGATCCGGGACCGCCGAGACCGAGGTCTGGTAGCCCCTCGACCCGAGCTCCTGGACCACTGACAGGAAGGTGCGCGCATGGCCACCGAACAGTGGGGTGGCGTTGATGATGTGGATGACCCCGGTCCTCCGGTTGGACAGGGATCGTGCGGCCAGGTTGGGACGGTAGCCGAGCTCCTCCACCGCCTGCTGCACCCGCTCCCGGGTCTCCGGGGCGACGACGGCGGCGCCGCGCACCACGCGGGAGACGGTCTGGCTGGAAACCCCCGCCAGCCTCGCGACATCGGCGAGACTGGCGCGTCTGCTCCCCCCGGCCATCATGGCTGGTGCGTCCGGGTCATGGCCGTGGCGGCGATCACCTCGTTGCGTTGTTCGGGTTGCAGGGCACCACTGACCTCGAACTGCACGAGAAGGGAGCCGAGTGTGGAGGCCTCGGCCGGGCCGGCCAGCACGGGCACCCCGAGCGCCGTGGCGGTGAGGTCGCACAGCAAGGTGTTGCGGGAGCCACCACCCACCAGGTTCAGCCTGGTCAGGGGTTCCCCGGTCAGGGCCGAGAGGTCGTGGACGGCGCGGGCGTAACGCTCTGCGAACGACTCGCAGAGGGCACGCACGAGCTGCCCCTGGCTGATCCCGACCGGCGCCCCGGCCTCCTCGAGGGCGGCCGTGACCCGCTCCACCATCGATCCGGGGTGCGCGTACTGTGGGTCGTCGGGGTCGATCGTCACCCCCAGGGAGGCGGCCGCGGCCGCCTCCTCGAGCAGGGCGACGATGTCGCTCTCCAGCCCCTTGTCCTGCCAGTCCCGCTGACACTCCTGGAGGATCCACAGCCCGGTGATGTTGAACAGCGGCCTGACCCCGCCCTCGGCCCTGGCCTCGTTGGTCAGCCCGAGCGCACGCGCGTCGTCGCCCATGAGGGGTTCGTCACGCAGCACCCCGAGCACCGACCAGGACCCGGCGGACAGGAAGCAGGTCGGGGCGTCGTCACGCTGCAACGCGGCCACCGCACAGGCGGAGTCGTGGGCCCCGGCCCGGACGACGGTGAGCTGCTCCAGTCCGTCGACGCTGCAGGGACCGACGACGCTGCACTCGTGGGTCAGCTCCCCGACCCAGGAACGCGGGATCCCGAGGGCCTCGAAGACCTCCTCGGACCATGCCTGCGCGCCCGGTGCACACAGTCCCGAGGTGGATGCGATGGATCGGGACCAGCCGCGCACCCCGGTCAGCATGTAGGTGAACCAGTCTGGCAGGAAGAGGATCTGGTCGGTCTCGGCCGCGACGTGGGCCTCCTCGGTGAGGAAGGCGAAGAGCTGGTTGGAGCTGTTGATGGTGGCCGGGGCGATGCCCGTGAGCTCCCACTGCCGGGACTCGGGAAGCCGCTCACGATAGGCCTCGAGGGTTCGGCCGGTGCGTTCGTCACGATAGCAACGGGCCGGGGTGAGGGGGTTGCCGTCGGCATCGAGCGGCACCCAGTCCACCCCCCAGGTGTCGACGCTGACGGTGGTGGCGTCGGGGAACCGCTCGATGGCGAGCTGCAACCCACGAACCACCTCACTCCACATGGCGACGAGGTCCCAGCACAGGTACCCCGCCTCCTTCGTGGCGGTGTGTGGGAACCGGTGGACCTCGGTCTCGGTGACCCGGCCGTCCTCGAGGACACCTGCGATGATGCGCCCCGAGGAGGACCCCAGGTCGACGGCAAGGGCGGTGGCTGGCACTTCATCCTCCTGTTCTTGGGTCTTGACCCCATCCTGCCCGGTCACGGCCCGGTTCGCGCGGCGGGGTCAGGATGTGGGGGAGACGACCCCGTCGTCTCCCCCACTCCTCGTGCTCAGGCGTAGAGCGGGCCGAACTGGGCGCAGGCCCGGTAGTCGGCCCCCTCCAGGTCGGCGGTGCCGAAGCTGAGCCAGTTCTTCGGACGGAAGATCTGCTCGGCGGGCACGTTGTGCATGTTGACCGGGATGCGCAGCATCGAGGCCAGGGTGATCAGGCGGGCACCGATGTGACCGTAGGAGATGGCACCGTGGTTGGCCCCCCAGGCGTTCATCACGTCGTAGACGCTGGTGAAGGCACCCTCCCCGGTCAGGTTCGGGACGAACCAGGTGGTCGGCCAGGTGGCATTGGTGCGGTCCTCGATGATGGTGGCCGCCTCGTCGGGCAGCTCGACCGTCCAGCCCTCGGCGATCTGCAGCACCGGGCCCAGGCCGTCGACCCAGTTGATCCGGCACATCGTCACCGGCACCTCACCGGCGGAGCGGAAGTGCGTGGAGATGCCACCACCCGGGAAGTACTCGTAGATGGCGGGGGCGAAGGTCGAGGCCTCCAGCATCGCCTTCTGGTCCTCCTCGGTGACCTCCCACCACGGCTTGATCACGTGTTCGCCGTCACGGGTGGCGGCGAAGGAGCCGTCGAGGGTGGTCGGTCCGGAGTTCCGCAGGTCGATGATGCCGCCGGAGGCGCGCCCCTCGAGCCTGTGACCGGTGACCCGTTCCACGGCCTCGGGAGACCAGTAGGTGCGCACGTCGCTGAACAGCTGGGCGGTGTTGGTCAGCAGGTGGTTGAACAGCATCGACGCCCCGTTGAGCGCATCGTTCTCGGTGGCGAGGATGTAGGGGGTGCGGGTGCCGTCCCAGTCGAAGGTGGTGTTGAGGATGGTCTCCATGAGGTCACCGTTGGGGAAACCGTCGGTCCACTGCCGCTGCCCCTGGAAACCGGCGGCCAGGGCACCACGTCCGAGTGCCTCCTCGCCCCAGCCCTTCTCGGCCAGCCGCGGGTTGCCGACCATCAGGTCACGGGCGATCAGCGTCATCTTCACCGAGTAGCTCCACCAGTCGTCGTGCAGCTCCGGCTTCTGGTTCTCCGGCGGGTTGTAGTCCTTGCCGGGGGTGAAGTTCTCCCTCACCCAGGCGTAGGCCCGCTCGTACTCCTCGACGTCGTAGATCTCCTCGTTGACGCGCCGCGCGAACTCGCTCATGTCGACGTACTCGTTGCGCATCCCGAGGTACTTGCTCCAGAACTCGTCCTTGACGACGGAGCCCGCGATGCCCATCGACACCGCACCCATGGACAGGTAGGAGGTGCCCTTCATCTGCGCCACGGCCAGACCGCAGACGGCGTAGTCCAGCAGCCGCTGCCGCACCTCGTCGGGGATCGTCTCGTCGTCGGCGTCCTGGACGTGCTCGCCATAGATGCCGAAGGCCGGGATGCCGAGCTGGGTGTGCCCGGCGAGTGCCGCCGCCAGGTAGACCGCGCCGGGACGCTCGGACCCGTTGAAGCCCCAGATCGCGTGCGGCATGGTGCGATCCATGTCGATGGTCTCGGTGCCGTAGGCCCAGCACGGCGTCACCGACAGGGTGAGCCCGACGTTCTCGCGCTTGAACTTCACCGCGGTGGCCTGGGCCTCGGCGACGCCGCCGATGGTGGTGTCGGCGATGACACACTGCACGGGGCTGCCGTCGGGGTGACGCAGTTCGGCCTCGTAGAGGGCCGCGACCCGCTTGGCCATGTTCATGGTCTGGTCCTCGAGGGACTCCCGGACGCCGCGACGGCGGCCGTCAATGATGGGGCGGATACCGATCTTCGGATGATTCGTCATGTTGTTCTCTCTTGCTTCGTTGTGGCTTGACCGCTGCTGGTTCCTTCACTCACCGATGCGCGGGAACCGGTCATGGGAGAACCCCGTCGGGCAGGACGGCCTGCCCGACGGGGAACAGGTGTCACTCGTAGAGGTTCGGCTTGATGTCCTCGGCATCGATGTTGGTCTTGTCGTACCAGGCGAAACCGGAGTCGATGGTCTTCGGCAGCGAGTCACCGTTGATGGCCTTCACGGCCGCCACCACGGTCTCACATCCCATCTTGACCGGCGACTGGGTGACGGCACCGGCCTGCTTGCCCTCCTTGATCGACTGGATCTGGATCTTGCCGGAGTCGAAGCCGACCACCTGCAATCCCTCCTTGTTGACCTCGTTCGCGGCCTGGACGGCACCGGTGGCCGCAGCCTCGTTGGTGCCGTAGATGCCGACGAGGTCAGCGTTGGACTGGATCATCGACTTGGCTGCTCCCGTGGCCTCCTCGACCTTGCCCGCGGTCAGCGGCTCGAGCAGCTTGATCTCGGGGGCATTGCTCTTGATGTACTCCTGGAAGCCCTCGCAGCGCTGCTTGCCCGTGGCGGAGGTGAGGTCATGGCAGACCAGCCCGACGGTGCCCTTGCCACCGGTGAGTTCGACCATGTGCTTGGCGGCCTCGGCGGCAGCAGCCTTGTTGTCGGTGGAGACCGTGGTCAGCGGGTCATCGGAGTCCACCCCGGAGTCGAAGGCGATCAGCGGGATCTTGGCATCCGAGATCTTCTTCAGGGTGTCGGCGGCGGCCTTGGTGTCGAGGGCGGCGAAACCGATGGCTGCCGGATTGGTCTTGAAGGCGGTCTCGAGCTGGTCGATCTGGATCGAGACGTCCTGCTCGCTCGGGGGACCGACGAACTCGACCTTGTAGCCGAGATCCTTGCCGGCCGCGTCGGCACCTTCCTTCACGGCCTGCCAGAAGCGGTGCTGGAACCCCTTCGAGACCAGGTAGACGGTCTTGCTGCCATCACCCTTGGTGACATCCGACGGGATGTCACAGCTCACCGTCTGGGACGCCGTCGAGGACTCGCCACCGGAGGAGCTGCTGTTGGCGGTGCCGGGCGCAGCCGAGGTGGAACAGGCGCTGAGACCGAGAGCCAGCAGCGCGGGAACGGCCAGCCACTTCGAGTTGAGTCGCATGGTTCTTCCTTTCAGGTCGAGGACCGTGGTCCTCATGAGGGTGGGCTTTCACTGCCCGGGTTCATTCGTGTGGGAGGAGGTTCGGGATTGGTCACACGGCGGATGCGCGTGCTCGTCGGACGTTGTCGGCGAAGACCGCGGCCAGGACGATGACGCCGATCACCACGTACTGCCAGAACTGGTTGACCTGCATCATCTGCAGGCCGGTGAGGAGAGTCTTCATGAGCACCGCACCGACGAAGGTCCCGATGATGTTCGCGCGTCCACCTGCCAGCGAGGTGCCACCGATCACGACTGCGGCGATGACGTCGAGTTCGTAGCCCAGGCCCTCACTCGGCTGGACCACGGCGGTGCGGGCGTTGAAGACGATGGCGCCGATCGCCATGAACACCCCGGCCGTGACGTAGACCATCGTCTTCCAGAACTTCACGTTCACCCCGGACAGCCGGGTGGCCTCCTCGTTGGAGCCGATGGCCAGGGCGTAGCGTCCGAGCAGGGTCTTGTTCAGCAGGACCGAGGCGATCACGGTCAGGATCACGAAGAGGATGGCGGCGTTGGGGATTCCCGGGATGAACTCCTGGCTGCCGAAGAGCTTGAAGTCCGGGTTCTCGATCGGCATCGGGTTGGCGTTGGAGATCACCAGGGCCAGGCCCTTGGCGACCATCATCATGCCGAGGGTGGCGATGAACGGGGGCAGCCCCAGCACGGAGATGTTGAATCCGTTGACCGCTCCGACGAGGCCACCGAACAGGATGGCGAGGACCAGCCCGACCGCCAGCGGCAGGTTGAGGAAGTTGCCGCCCAGGAAGAAGGCCGTCATCACACCGGCCAGCGCCATCCCCGTCCCCACTGACAGATCGATGCCACCGGTGGCGATGACGAAGGTGGCGCCGAGGGCCATGATGCCGATGGCGGCCGAGCGGAGCAGGATGTCGGACAGCACTGCCGGGTTGCTGAATCCCGGCGCCGCGAACACGAAGATCAGGTAGATCACGATCAGCGAGCCGAAGACGAACAGTTGCTGCATCGACGACTTGAGGATGGATGATGTGGTGCGGCTGTTCTCGGGCACGGTCGTGGTGCTCACGCGGCTTCTCCGTTCAGTTGCGCCTTGCCGAGCGTGGCAAGTTCCATGATGTTCTCCTGGGTGGCGTCCTCGTTGTCGAGGATTCCGGTGATGTGGCCGTGGGCCATGACGGCGATGCGGTGGCTCATGCGGAGCACCTCGGGCAGTTCGGAGGAGATCATGAGGATCGCCTTGCCCTGGGCGCACAGCTGTTCCAGCAACTCGTAGATCTCCTCCTTGGCCCCGACGTCGATGCCGCGGGTCGGTTCGTCGAAGATGAGGACCTCGCAGTTGCGGATCAGCCACTTCGCGATGACGACCTTCTGCTGGTTGCCGCCCGAGAGCTTGCCGAGCAGCTGGTTGACCGAGGGGGTCTTGACCCGGAGCTTCCTGCTGTACTCCTCACCGACGGTACGGATCTTGCCGTCGAGGATGAAACCACCGATGTTGAAGTCCTTCATCGCGGCCATCACGGCGTTCTGCTTGATGTCCTGCTCCAGCAGCAGGCCGAACTGCTTGCGGTCCTCGGACAGGTAGCCGATGCCGGCCCTGACCGCGTCGGCGGCGTTGCGGACGGGCACCTGTGCACCGTTGATGGTGATGGTGCCGCTGCTGCGCGGGTCCGCCCCGAACACGCAACGCGCCACCTCGGTGCGTCCGGCCCCCATGAGTCCGGCGAATCCCAGGATCTCTCCCTTGCGGACCTCGAAGTTGATGTCACGCAGCAGCTTCTTCGTGCTGAGGTTCTCCACCTTGAGCACCACGTCGTCGCTGATCGGGGTGTTGCGCGGCCTGGCCTCGGCGGAGACCTCGCGGCCCACCATCATCGAGATCACCTCACGCATCTCGACGTCCTTCGTGGTGACGGTACCGATGTACTGGCCGTCGCGCAGCACCGAGACCCGGTCGGTGATCTCCTCGATCTCCGGCATCCGGTGCGAGATGTAGATGAGTCCGGTGCTCGGGGAGATGAAGTCGCGGATCATCCCGTAGAGCGCCTCGGTCTCGGCGACGGTGAGGGCCGCGGTCGGCTCGTCCATGACCAGCACGCGCGAGTTGTAGGACAGGGCGCGGGCGATCTCGACCATCTGCTGCCGCGCCACCGACAGGTCACCGATGCGGGCCCTGGGGTCGATGGTCATGCCGAGGCTCTCGAACAGCTCCGCCGCCTGGCGGTTGAGCTTGGCGTCGTCGATCCAGCCCGCCCGGTGGGATCCCGGGCGACCGATGTAGAGGTTCTGGGCCACCGTGAGGTCGGGGACCATGTTGAGTTCCTGGTGGATGATGGACAGGCCCAGTTCACGCGCGTGGTTGACGCCGTTCACCTGCACCGGTTCTCCCTCGATCCAGATCTCCCCGCCCGGGTCGGCGGTGTAGATCCCGGTGAGGATCTTCATCAGCGTCGACTTGCCGGCCCCGTTCTCACCGCACAGGCCGAGCACCTCACCGGCGTTCAGGTCGAGGTCGACGCCCTGCAACGCCTTGACACCAGGGAAGGTCTTGCTGATGTTCCTCAGCTCAAGCAACTTCGCCACGTGCACTCCTTCGTGTCTCTTCCCTCAGGTTCCGACGACCTTGGCGCTCGTCCTCCCTTGAGTGATGCTAACGCTAACATCACTCCCCCCGGACTCGTCAAGGACGTTACGAAAGCGTTATCACCGAATGGCAGAACGCCTTGTCAAAGCCGTATGCGAGCTCCCTCTCCGCGCACCGGGACTGCACGCGGGCACACGAAGGGCCGGGACCCGTCACACCGACGGGTCCCGGCCCTCGACTGACCGATGGGACGGCTCAGGCGTGAGTGCCCGCGGAGCGCAGGTACTCGCAGGCCTCGACCACCCGGGCGGCCATGCCGGCCTCAGCGGCCTTGCCCCACGCACGGGGGTCGTACTGCTTCTTGTTGCCGACCTCGCCGTCGATCTTCAGCACACCGTCGTAGTTGCGGAACATGTGGTCCACGACGGGGCGGGTGAAGGCGTACTGGGTGTCGGTGTCGATGTTCATCTTGATGACGCCGAAGTCCACCGCGTCGGAGATCTCCTGCGGGGTGGAGCCGGAGCCACCGTGGAACACCAGGTCGAAGGGCCGGTCCTTGCCGTACTTCGCGCCGACCGCGTCCTGGATCTCCTTGAGCACCTCGGGACGCAGCTTCACCGCACCCGGCTTGTAGACACCGTGGACGTTGCCGAAGGTGAGGGCGGTGATGTAGCGGCCCTTCTCGCCCAGGCCGAGGACCTCTGCGGTGCGCATGCCGTCCTCGACGGTGGTGTAGAGCTTGTCGTTGATCTCCGCGGAGACGCCGTCCTCCTCACCACCGACGACACCGACCTCGATCTCGAGGATGATGTTGGCCTTGGCGCAGCGCTCCAGCAGTTCATCGGCGATGGAGAGGTTCTCCTCCATCGGCACGGCCGAGCCGTCCCACATGTGGGACTGGAACAGCGGCAGCTGACCGTTCCTCACGCGCTCCTCGGAGATCGCCAGCAGCGGACGGACGAAGCTGTCCAGCTTGTCCTTCGGGCAGTGGTCGGTGTGGAGGGCCACGTTGATGGGGTAGTTCTTCGCCACCTCCTGTGCGAAGGCCGCGAAGGCGGCGGCACCGGCGACCTTGTCCTTGACGGTGGGACCGGAGAAGTACTCGGCACCGCCGGTGGAGACCTGGATGATGCCGTCGGAACCGGCCTCGGCGAAGCCCTGGAGGGCGGCGTTCAGCGTCTGGGAGGAGCTGACGTTGATGGCCGGGTAGGCGAACTTGCCTTCCTTGGCCCGGTCGAGCATCTGGGCGTAGACCTCAGGAGTTGCAACAGGCATGGTGCCCCTTTTCGTGTCAGGCGTGCGTTACAGGGTTCAGCCTAGCGCCCTGCACGGTGAGCACGTCCACCGGGGTTTCAGGAACAACTAGAACATCTTGTCCATGTCGGAGACGTCCAGCCGCACCCTGCCCAGGGAACGGGCACCCACGGCCGAGTCGATGGCCGCCGGCATCGCGTCGAGGAAGCTGATCGGCACCGAGGCCACAGGACCTCCGGCCACCTCCATCACGAGCTTCGGCCCCGATCCGAACCCGCTACCGCTGACCTTGAGTGCCGAGATCTCCGCCCAGGAGGCCTTGGCGCTGACGGGCTGCACGAACTCCAGCCCCTCCGAGTCGATGTAGAGCGCCACCCCCTGACCGATCGAGGCGAGATCCCGTTTCGCCTGCTTCAGCCAGAACATGCTGAGCCCGATCCAGAAGGCCGTGCTCAGTCCCCACAGCAGCGCCGCCCCGGACAGCAGCCAGGGTTCCGGCCTGACCACCCACCACAGCACCAGCAGCACCACCGCCGACACCACGGCGATGATGATCTGGTAGCGCAACCGTCCCCGTTGCTGCGCCACCCGACTCGCGGTGGGCAAGGGGGTCAGTTCGACGGCGAATCGCTCGGGGCTCATGACACGAATGGTAGAGGGTGCTGCAGGCTCCAGTGGTACATCGCGATGGCAGCGGCCGCGCCCGCGTTGAGGGAACGGGTCGAGCCGCGCTGGGTGATGGCCACCAGCGTGCTGCAGTTCGCCACCATCTCCTCGGTCAGACCGGGCCCCTCCGAACCGAACACCAGACAGCAGTGCCCGGGCAACCGTGCGGTCTCCAACGGAACCGACCCCGGCAGGTTGTCCACCCCCACCAGGGCGATGCCCCGCTCCTCCAGCCAGGCCTTCAGTCCCTGCTCGTCGGCATGGTGGTGGACGTGGAGGTACCGGTCGGTGACCATCGCCCCGCGACGGTTCCACCGTCGCCTCCCCACGATGTGGACGCCACCGACGTTGAAGGCGTTGGCGGTGCGCACGATCGAGCCGATGTTGAAGTCGTGCTCCCAGTTCTGGATCGCCACGTGCAGCCCGGACCGGGACCGGTCCAGGTCCGCCACGATCGCCTCGAGCCGCCAGTAGCGGTAGCGGTCGATGACATTGCGGCGATCCCCGTGTGCCAGCAGCTCCGGATCGAGACGGGGGTCACCCGGCCAGGGTTCCGGGTGCGGGCCGACCCCGACGACCGGCGCGGTCGGGTCCTCGGTCACAGGCCGAGATCGGCCAGGCCGAGGGCGTACCGGTACTCCAGGCCGGCCTCCGCCACCTTCTCGGCAGCCCCCGTCGCACGATCGACCACCACCGCGACGGCGACGACCTCAGCTCCTGCCTCCTGCACCGCGCGGACGGCGGTCAGGGCGGAACCACCGGTGGTGGAGGTGTCCTCCACCACCAGCACCCGGCGACCGGCGACCTCGGTGCCTTCGATCAGCCGCTGCATCCCATGGGCCTTGGACTCTTTGCGCACCACGAACGCATCGAGCCGACCTCCAGCCGCGGCCCGGGCGTGGAGCATCGCGGTCGCCACCGGGTCCGCCCCCAGGGTCAGGCCACCCACGGCGTCGAAGTCGAGGTCCGCGACCAGCTCGTTCATGACCCGACCCAGCACCGGCGCCGCCGCCCCGTCGAGGGTCACCCGCCGCATGTCGACGTAGTGGTCGGCCTCCTTGCCGGAGGCGAGCGTCACACGCCCACGCACCACCGCCAGGTCCTTCACGGCCTGGACGAGACTCTGCCGATCATTCATTTCAGCTCCTTGTCAGTGAGCCTCCCGAAGGCCACCGAGACATCGGGGCCGGGGAGGAGATCCTCATGCGTGGTCACCGTCAGCAGGGCCTGGGACGGCACCTCGTCGCGTCCGGGCACCGGGTCCAGCACCCACTGCTCATCACGACCCACGGTCAGACCGCCGGGGGCCGAGATCAGCTCGTAGGTGACGATCTCGGTGGCGGTCTCCACCTGGACCGTGGTTCCCGGCGGGAGCTCGAACCATCCCCGCAGCGGCTCCCCCGAGGTCAGCCAGCGCCCTGCGACGGCGAAATTGCCGATCTCCCCCGGTCTGGCGCTCCCGGGATACCAGCCGAGCCCATCGGTCAGCTGCTCATCGGCCACCCCGGCCCGGACGGGCCACTCCACCCGGTCCTCCAGCGCCGGGATGCGCATGATCCACGCGGCCTCACCCTGCACCGGAACCGTCTGCCCTGCCGCCCAGCGCTCCCGCAACGCCGCGACCTCCCGGGCGGCGTGCTCCCTCCCCAGAGCGGCCGTTCCCCAGACCTGCCAGGCCACGACCCCGCCCCCGGCCAGCACCGCGGCCAGGAGCAGGACACCCACCACGAGGGTGACGGGGAAACGCGATCGTCTGGTCACAGCTGCCAATTCTCCCATCATGCGAACCACAGTTTGCTGCCCGAGGGCGGCGGCGAGTCGGCGGTGTCCTCGTCGGTGAACGGCACCGCCCCACCCACCCAGCCGGCCAGTTCCCGATCCGTCAACCACCGGTAGGGACAGGGCTGCTTCCGGGTGTCTCGGACCAGAGCGGCCAGGTCCAGCCGGTGCGCGCTCGCCGCCAGCAGCAGATTCCCGAACCTTCGCCCCTTGAGCACCGCGGGCTCGGCCCCGACGAGCAGGTGCCGCCACCGCCCCACCATGCCCGCAACCACACGTCTGGTCCAGGTGAAGGGAGACAGATCCGTGACGTTGAACACCACCATCCTGCGACCACGCCCGATCCGCACCAGCTCATCGAGGAAACCCGTGCTCACCAGTTCCCCCGGGACCCGGTCCCCGGCGAACGCGTCCACCACGACCAGGTCGGCGTAGTCCGCAGGCATCAGGACGGTCGCACTGCGCCCGTCCTGGTCGCGCACCTTGATCCCGCTGCGCGGCGGCAACGGGAGCTTCCGACGGACCTCCGCGGTGAGGTCGGCATCCGGCTCGCACACGATCTGGGCCGTCCCCGGGCGTCGCCACGCAACCCACCGGGGGATGCTCATCCCCGCTCCCCCGACGTGGACGACCCTGAGTCGGGTCCCCGGATCGGTGTCGGCCAGTCCGTGCTCGAAGAGCAGGGCGATGTGGTTGACGTACTCGAACAGCAGCAGGTCGGGGCGGCTCGGGTCCACCCATGACTGCGAGGCCTGCCCGAACAGGACACGGAAGGCCCCCGGGTGCTGCGGGTCGGGTACCAGGGACATCGGTGGTTCAGTTCTTGGCGCAGGCACGCACGGGATCCGAGACCTGCCCCTGGGCTCGCCGCCTGAGGGTGATGTCGATGCAGGTCTCACCGTCCTGGACCGGCACGATCACCTCGGGCTTGCTGACCCGGACCCGGTTCTCGTTGGCAGGGGCACCGATGATCTCGACGAGGAACACGTCCTCGGACTGCGGGTCCGGGTTCGTCCAGGTGAACTTCACCTGCTCACCCGTGACAGCCCAGTCCACGTCGATCACCCCGGGCACCCGCGAGGCCTCCCCCGTCGGCAGCACCTGGGTGGCCCCACCACCGAAGGTGCCGTTGGCGAACAGCACCCCGACACTCACCCCGACCACCAGCAACAGTGTTCCCAGCACCATCAACAGGGTGCGTTTGCCGCGCTTGGCATCAGGATCCGGGGCAGGCGGTGGACTCGGCTGGGGTTCCGGCACCGGCAGGGTACCGACGTCACGTGGCCCGGCCTCGGCGAACCCCGAGCCGCGCAGGAGCACGCCCGCCTCCGGGGCACCGGTCGAGACCGAGGGCGGGGTCGGGTCGTCGACGAGGCTGGCGGGATCCTGGTAGGACAGGTAGCCGCCGGTATAGGAGGACAGACCGGAGGTGTAGCCCCCCGTGAGCATCTGGCTGGAGTCCGCATTCGGCCACGACGGGTCGAAGCCCTGATCCAGTCGTCGCGGCTCCTGCTCCAACGACTCGGCGAGGACGTCGAACGGGGTCATCGGCAGCCCGTGCCGGGTCTGGACGCTCTGCAGGGCCCGCGCGAACTCCTGCGCGCTGGAGTAGCGGCGCGCCGGGTTGCCCGCCATCGCCGTTGCCAACACGTTCTCCAGGGTCTGGGGGACATCGCTGCGGCCGGTGCGCGGGGCGTGAAAGTTCCGGGCCCGTTCCCTCAGCGCAGCGGTGCTGTTGTCCGCCCCGGGCACCGCCAGAGGACTGCGTCCCACCAGCATCGCCCAGGTGGTGGCGGCCAGCGAGAACACGTCGCTCCACGGCCCGGGCTCCATCCCGGCGTTCGGGTGTTGCTCGATCGGGGCCCACAACGGGCTCAGGGCGTTGGCCAGCGCCCGCTGGTCCTGTGAGGCCGAGATCCCGAAGTCAGTCAGTGCCGGACGCTGGAACCCCGTGAACAGGATGTTGGCGGGTTTGATGTCGCGGTGGAGGATGCCCTGCAGATGGGCGGTCTCGACGGCACCGGCCAGCTGGATCGTGAACTCGATCGCCTGGGTGGGGGGCAGCACCCGGTTGGAGATCCTGGCCCCCAGGTGCGTGGAGGAGCACTCCTCCATCACGAGGAAGGGCCGACCGTCCGGGGACAGCCCCGAGGAATGGATGGTCACGATGTTGGGGTGCCCCGACAGCCGGGCCATGAGGACGGCCTCGGCCGCGAACGCGTTGAAGGCCGTCTCGTCCACCGTCTGGTGAAGCACCTTCACCGCCACACCACGGCCCAACGAGTCCCGGTACCGGAAGACATCGGCGAAACCACCGCCACCGATCCATCCGATGTAGGTGAAGCCCGGCAGCTCCGGGGGTTGCGTGCGCTGCCCCATCACGGCAACCCGTCGCAGTGGATCAGCACACCCTGCCCCAGGTCCAGCACGTCCCCGGCCTCCAGCGGGATGGAACGCTCCGGGAGCCGGAGCGGATCCCCACCACGACGACGAAGTGCACTGCCGTTGCGGCTGCCGAGGTCGCGGGCGTAGGCCTGCCCCTCCTCGACGAACAACGCCAGGTGGTTGGCCGAGATGTGGGGCTCCCCGATGGTGACCAGCCTGGCCGGTTCACTGAGGTTGAGACCACCCGCCCCGGGATGGCGTCCGATGACGACGGGACCACCCAGCGGGATCAGCTCGCCGCCGGGCATCCGGAGACATCCGATGGGGGCGCGTTCCTCGGCGTGGGTCGGAGCCGTCGCGGGCGGGGAGACGACGACGTCCACGTCACTGCGCTCGTCCTCCGGCACGTGGGGGATGCCACCGGTCTCCTCGACCAGCACCGTGCTCGACGGTTTGAAGGCGCCCAGCTCGAGACACCCTGCGAGCACCACGCCGTCGCTCACGGGCACCATCGGTCCTCCTGGTTCACCGATCCTGAGAGCGCTGGGGGAGAGCACGGTCCGCTCGGTCCAGGTGGTGATCGTGTGGCACTGCATCGCCTCCGAGGTGCTGCCGAACTGGGCCTCCAGCGGCACCTGTCCCCTGATCGCGAGATGCCAGTTGTCCCCCTCGCTGATCGCCACGGCGAATTCAGGCAGCTCGAGCACGCCTGTACCGACCACCTCGGCCAGGGAGCGCACGAAATCGCTCAGCTTCGCGCTGGCGTGGACCCGGTGCCACAGTTCACCGGCGCCCTCCGGGGTGAGACCGTTCAGCACGAGGGCCAGCCCGTGGGGCCACACGATCCCCATGTGGGCACCGGGCGACCAGGTGGGTGTGCCATGACTCGAGATCATCGTTCCTCCCAGTCCTCGATGGTGTCGCCCAGCTGCGGCGGCAGGGTGTCCTCGTCCATCGTGACACCCTCGACCGCCTCGGTGAACTCGCAACGCACAAGAACCACGGTGACATTGTCCCGCCCACCGGCGTCGAGCGCGAACTGTACCAGCCGATTCGCCGCTTCCTGGAGGTCATCCGTGTGGTCGGCGGTGGCTGCGATCACCTGTGGGCTGAGCTCGTTGGACAGCCCGTCCGAGCAGATCACGATGAGGTCCCCGGGCAGCGCCGGGATCAACCACTGGTCGGCCTCGGGGTGTTCGATGCCGGCTCCCAGCGCCCGCGTGATGATGTTGCGTGGCGCATCGACGAACTGTGCCGCCGCGGAGTGGTCGACACTGACCTGTGTGAACACGCCGTCACGCAGCAGATGGGTACGGGAGTCGCCGATGTTGAACACCAGCCAACAGGGTTGCCCACCCTGTCTGGACAGGGCCACCCCGCTGACCGTCGATCCCGGTGCCCGACCGTGGGATCGAAGCTGCGAGACCTCGGCGGCCGCATGGTTGATCGTCGTGATCAGGTCGTCACTGCCCACCCACTCGTGGGTGGCGAGCTCCCGGAACACGTCGACCACGCTCCTCGAGGCCAACTCCCCCGCCTCGTGGCCTCCCATGCCGTCCGCGACGAGGAAGATCGGAGGCAGGGTCAGCCAGGAGTCCTCGTTGACGGAGCGGACGAGACCCTGGTGGGTGGCAGCGGCACAGCGCACGACCATGCTGGGGGCCCTCACTGGACCAACCTCAAGGTCCGGCCCCCGAAGTGGATGAGCTGATTCGGGAGGAGCCGGTGCGGCTCACGCACGACGAGACGGCTGCGTTCCCCGTCGCTCTCCAAGAACACCCCGTTCGTGGCGCCGATGTCGATCACCCTCACCCCGTCGAGCCCGGCCAGCACCACCAGATGGGTCTTGGACAGTCGCATCGTCGCATCGATCAGCTTGACGGGTCGCGCACCCGTGTGGGCGGGTGGGGCGACGGGGTTGCGGCCCAGCACCAGCGGCCCGTCCACCGTGATGCGTTGCCCGTCATCCAGCACGAGCACCGGGTCGGGACGCGGCACCATCGGGTTGGTGTCGATCACCGTCGCCTCCATGTGCGGGCGGGCACCGGGGATGATGACGGTCTCCTGCTGGGCCTGGTCGTCCTCCGGTTCAGGTGCCGGGCTGGAGGCGAAGCCGAGGGGCGGGAACACCGGGGCCGAGGGAGAGGCGGCCCAGGGGTTCGCCCCCCGGGCCGACGCCGCCTGACCGAAGGGACGCACCGGGGTGCTCTGCGAGACGGCCTCGGTCTGGGGGCCCTGCTGCACCGCTGCACTGGGAGGCTGCGCGGCCGGGACACCGGAACGCGGACACGGCGGGAAGGGCTGGGCACCCGATGTCGGGCTGCCGGGTGGCGGGGGCGGGTTCCACCTGGCCCGAGGGGTCACCGATCCAGGTGTGGCCTGGGGGACGCCGGGCGCCGTGGCGACGCTCGGCAGCACCTCCCGGTGCACGGCGACGATGTGGAAGACCCGGTCGAGCCAGTGCTGCCCGTCCCGATACGTCGCCAGGAAGGAGATCGCCGCCAGACCACAGGTGGCCACCTCCAGTGCCCCCTCCACCGCCATCTTGCCGAGCAGTCCTGCACCGGCCGGTGCCGCGTCGCTCTCCCGCACGTAGTTGAACCGCTGGGTCGATGCGCCGAGGGTCTCGGACCGGGTGACCATCAACCAAGCACTCCAGACCAGGCCGCCGACCCCCAGCATGCCGAGGATGGCCGAGACGACGATGCCGAAGACCCCTTCGGAGAGCAGGCTGAAGCCCAGCCCGGCGACGATGAGCAGTACTGCCGGCGCCCACTGGATCACATGGGCGATGGCTCGACGTTGGCCGTCGAGGATCATCACCACACGATCACCCAGTTGTCGCCGCGTCGGCACTGCTCAGTTCCTCCTCGCTCCTCGTGATGCCTCCGGTTGCTCCTCGGCCCTGCGTGCCCTCGGGTCCCGTTTCGGTGTGGAGGAAACCTCGGCGGCCTCAGACCTGCCTCGGCGCAGCGACCTCACGGAGAAGAGTGCAACTGCACGAGCGTACCAAGGGCGGGTCATCAAGAGCGAGCGGCGCAGCAGATCCGACTCCTGCCATGACTCGTCACGGGCCTTGCGGGAGGGCTCGTCGGCGCCGAAGACCTGGGAGTCGATCCGGGTGGCGAGTGGTTCGATCCCCAGCTCGGGATAGGTCTGCTGCAACTCCTCGGCCGTCTCCCTACGGGTGCTGCCGACCAGAGTGGTGAAGCCCAGGTCGCGGGCACGGTCGACGACCTCCCCCCAAGCCCCGGCGATCTGGTCGGCCGTGGTTCCCCGGTTCCTCCGGTGTCGGCGCCGTCGCAGCTTCCACGCCGCGACGAGCAGCAGGGGGGACAACAGCAGCAGGACGCTGCCGAGCCCGATCCCGATGGCGATGAGCAGCGGCCTGAGGTCCCCGGGCTCCTCCTCGGGTTCCTTGAGGTCGACGTTCTCCTCCTCCGTTTGGACCTGCTCGTCCTCGTACCGCTCAGGAGGCAGGGGCGGGGACTCGACACGCGGTTTCGGCTGGGGCTTGGGCACCGTGTTGTCCGGGTTCGGCAGCTGGTCGCGAGGTGGCGTCGGGTCGAAGCTGACCCAGCCCGCACCCTCGATGTTCGCCTCCACCCAGACGTGGGCATGCGCCCCGAGCACCTGCCAGGGCTGGCCCGGGGCCGGGGCCTGCTCCGGGTAGAAGCCGAGCACCACCCGCACCGGGATACCGAGCTGGGAGGCCATCAGGGCCATCGCGACGGCGTACTGCTCGTCGTCGCCGACGTACTGGTCCGAGTTGAACATGAAGGCGAGTCGCTCCGCGGTGTGACCCGCACGGGAGTCGTTGTTCCTCCCGTCGGAGAATCGTCCCTCGGTGCGCAGCTTCTCCTCGATCAGGCTCAGCTGCTCGTAGGGGGTCCTCCCCGATTCCGCCCAGGACCGACCGGTCTCACTGAGGACCTCGGGGATGAGCGGGAACCGTCCCGGGGGCACCGGTCCGATCCCACGCCCGGCGAGTTCACCCCGGGCCTCTGCGCTGAGCGGCGCCTGGTTCGTGGAGGCCACCTGGATGCTGTTGCCGGGGGCGATCCCGGTGCTGGTCAGCAGCTGCCCGGTGTCCTGGTTCAGGTGCAGCGAACGTGCCACCGCCTGGCTGCGCGGACCGCTGAACTCCACCCGGGAGGGCTCCCCGAAACTCGGCACCCAGACATCGGAGTACCCCTCGGCGGTGATCGTCGCCTGCACCAGCTCCCCCTCCGGCTGCCACGGCATCTCACGACCGACCCGGAGGTAGCGTCTGCTGTCCTGGGAGACGTTGAACACCACGCCGTCCCAGTGGTCCATCACGGCCAGCCGCAGCCGACCACCGGGCGGCAGGGCATCCACGGTGAACAACACCTCGTCCTCGAGATTGACCTCGTAGAAGCGGAACTTGGTCAGCGGGCTGGGGTAGTCACTCAGGTTGAGGGGAGGCGTCACGTGGTCCCGCAGCACCTGTCGCCCCGGCGCCCCGGAGACGAGGTTGACCCCGAGCGCCGTCCCACAGGCCAGGGCGATGACCGTGCCGGCGGTGAAGGCCTTCCAGGCGGTGCTGGAGAACCCGCGGGCACGACGGACCAGGAAGCGGGCGTTGACGTCGCGCCGTCGCTGCAGCCGGTGGACCGTGGTCCACACCAGCATCCCGGCCCCCGTGACGATCCCGAGCCACCACGCATCCGGGACGTGGTGGATGCCGAGGGCGATCCCCGCACCCAGCCAGCTGACCGGGATCAACAGGGGTGCGACCACCGAGCGGGTCCGCAGCACCACCCCGACGAAGGCCGTCGCCGCGACCATGCCGAGCAGCAGCGGAGCTGCCGCTGGCCCTGGGATGTCCACGGCGGGGACGGCGACGGTGAGGATCTCCGACCAGCTCTCCCAGATCAGGACGACCAGTCGTCGCACCGTGGCCACCGTGGGCAGGAAACCCGCGCTCACCGTCTCGGGAGCCGCGATCGGCCCGCCCAGCAGCAGGTAGCACAGCAGGATGGCCCCCACCCACAGGGCAGGACCGAAGTGCAGGGCCACCGCGACCACTGCCAGCAGGGTTCCCGTGGTCACCCCGACCAGGGCCGGGACATGACCGGCCCACCCCCCGAAGATCGGCTGGAAGGCCAGCACCCCGGGGACCATCAGGAGCCACGCCCCGAGCACACGGGGCCACCACGTCCGCGCCTTCACCGGAGACTCCGCAGGGCGGGGCGGAGTTGCTCCAGCTCCGCGAGATCGATCACGCTCATCGGTCCGACCCGGCTGCGGGACAGCCGACTCTCCCCGGAGCAGCGCAGGGCGAACGAGAACACCCCCGGCGGGATCACCCGCTGCACACCACGCAGTTCGGCACGGGCGGCATTCCCGGTGACCAGGGCCACCACCGACAGCCCGGGTGCGTTGGCGTGACGCGCGGCCACCTGCCGCATCGTCGGGGCCTCCTCCTGGCAGGCCACCCCGGAGAGTCGGTCCAACAACCCGATGGCCCCGGGGAAACGGACCTCCTCGGTGGAGGTGACGAAGGTCACCTGACGTTCCTCCTGCAGCGCCGAGGCGCCCAGCGAACCGGCCACGGAGACCGCCAGCTCGAAGTCGTCCGGGTCGGTGTAGTCAGCGGTGCGGGTGGACAGCAGGATGAGCAGGTGCGCCCGGAGGGTCTCCTCGAACTGGCGGACCATGAGCTTGCCGACCCGGGCCGTCGTGCGCCAGTGGACGGAGCGACGGTCATCTCCGGGGACGTACTCCCGCAGGGCGTGGAAGGAGACGTCGGACGAGGACAGGTTCGAGGTGGTGATCCCTTCGACGTCCCTCAGGAAGCCGATGGCCCCCGACCCCGCCGCGATGATCCGTGGATGGACGAACAGGTCCTGGGTTCCCGAGAGCATCTTGATGCGGCTGAGGGTCAGCAGGGGATCGGCCTGGACGGAGCGGACCGGCCCCAGCCGCACCACCCCTCGCGTGGTGGTGGGGATGCTGAACCGTTCCTCGTGACGGGTACCGCCCGCCAGCTCCGGGACCCGGAAGGACGCGGTGTCGTCGTCGACGGAGAACTCCAGGGTGGAGGGCACGGAGCGACGTCCACCCGCCGCGGTCACCACCACACGCCCGCCCACGGTCTCCCCCGCCTGGACCCGGGGACGGTCCAGCTCGAAGATGACCAGGTGCTGGGAACGCCCCATGACGCTCAGCACGGCGAGGATCAGCACCACCGCCGCGATGACCCACAGGGCTCGGAACTCCAGCCAGCCGAGACTCCAGGCAGGGATCGCCCCGACGGTGACCAGTCCCAGCAGGAACCAGCCGAGCGGGGTGATGGGCTCCGTCACCGGGTTTCGCACCAGACGTGCCCACAGGCCCCGCCCCGGGATGGGCGGAGCGGAGTCGTCACGGATTCGGCGTGCCACGTGTCAGGAAACCGTCCGGTTCGTCGGGGCCTCGACCCTGCTCAGGGCCCGGGCCACCACGTCCTCCGCGGTGACCCCGGCGAACTCGGCCTCCGGGGACATGATGATACGGTGCGTCCACACCGGGGTGGCCAGTTCCTTCACGTCATCGGGGATGACGTAGTTGCGGCCATGGGCGGCCGCCCACACCCGGGCGGCCCGCACCATGCCGATGGCCCCACGGGTGGAGACCCCCATCGCGGTGTCGGCGTCGTCGCGGGTGCTCTCCACCAGCCGCTGGATGTAGTAGAGCACCGACGGGTTGACGTAGTTGTCCCGCACCGAGTCGATCATCTCCGCGATGGCCTGCTGTGCCACGACCGCCTTCAACAGCTTCGAACGGTCGGGACGGGCCGAACCGGCCAGCACCGCCACCGAGTCCTCGGTGTCCGGGTAGCCCACCGAGGTCTTCATGAGGAAGCGGTCGAGCTGGGCCTCCGGGAGCCGGTAGGTGCCGGCCTGCTCCACCGGGTTCTGGGTGGCGATCACCATGAACGGTCGCTCGGTGGGATAGCGCTGCCCGTCGACGGTGACCTGCGACTCCTCCATCACCTCGAGCAGCGCGGACTGCGTCTTGGGTGAGGCCCGGTTGATCTCGTCGGCCAGCACGATGGAGGAGAAGATCGGGCCGTGGTGGAAGTTCCAGCGTCCCGTCGCCTGGTCGTACATCGTGACCCCCGTGATGTCGGAGGGCAGCAGGTCCGGGGTGAACTGGATCCGGTTGTGGCTGCCGTGGACCGAGGCCGCGATGGCCCTGGCCAAAGCGGTCTTGCCCGTCCCGGGTGCGTCCTCCAGCAACAGATGCCCCTCGGAGAGCATGCAGGTCAGCGCCAGCCTCACGACGGGAGCCTTGCCCAGCAGGGCCTGCCCGATGTTGTCGGTCAGCCGGGCGAAGGTGTCGGCGAAGAAGGCCGCCTGCTCCGGGGTGAGTACAGCATTCATTGTGGTGGGTTCCTTGTCGGGGTCAGGCCTGGCGGCAGCTGGCGGTGATGTCCACGGGATTCTTCGGCTCGCGGTCCTCGGGGAACACCCATTCCTTGATGACCAGGTCACGGTTCCCGGAACCGTCCACCCCGATCCGGGCCTCACTGGTGATGCCCGCGACGTTGTTGAGCTGACAGGACACACTCGTGTCCGGGTTCCAGTTGCGCAACTCCACAGCCGCCTGGTGGCAGTCGTCATCGTCGTCATCCGGACACTGCACCTTCGGCCCTGACCTCATCGAGGCCGTCGGGGCGGGTCTGGGCTCCGGGATGGTGTCGGCGCACTGCTCACCCGACCAGTCGCTCCACTCGCCGTGCTCGTTCTTGGCCCGGGCCCTGATGCACACCCGCTGGTCGTGGGCGGTGCCCTTGTCGGTGCTGTCGGTCAGGTCCGAGACCTCGTTGCTCTCCTTGGCACCACCGGTGGTGATCTCCAGGCCGATCGCGGTGACCGAGGCCCCGTTGCTGGAGCCGGGCATCTCCCAGCCCAGCCGGACCTTCGGTTCGTTCCCGGAGAGCTGGGTGGCGCTGACCACCGGGACCGCCGGCGGTCCGGAGACCGCGACCGTGGCGCTGACGGTCTCCCCCGCCACCCGCTGCCCGTTGACCGTGGCGACGGCACGGAGGTTCACGGTGACCGAACGCCCGTAGACGAAGGCGTCGCTGGTCACGGTCTCGCCCGGGGAGACCCGCCCCCAGGTGTCACCGACGTTCCACTCGTAGGAGATCTCGTCGTCACGGGCCCCGTTCGGGGAGGCCGGGGAGAAGTTGAAGGTCGCCTCCCGTCCCTTGTGGGTGGGGGTGAGGCTGAACCCTCCGGGCTGCCCCGGCGGCTGGTGCGGCCTGACCTTGTTGGAGATCGACGACCAGGGTGACCACAGTCTCGACTTGTTGGTCACGCGCATCTCGAAGGTCCGGTCCGAGGTGCTGACGTCCATGCTGATGGTGCACTGGTTCGACGAGACGTTGCTGCACACCAGGTCACCCCCGGTGGCCCGGACCTCGTAGCGGAAGTCCGCATCCCCGTTGGGGTTCGCGGGTGGGCCCCAGGTCAGCGTCGCGCTCGGGGTGACCCCTGTCACCGGCCTGTTGAGCGACACCGTCGGCGGCCCCTGACCGCTCGGTGCCCCCGCCGGGATCTGTGGGGCGGAGGCGTCCCCGGTGGGAGGGTTCACCCGCGGGTCCTCGTCGGTCAGCCTGTTGTGCGCGGTCACCGTGAAGGTGTAGGCGGTGCCGTTGTTGAGGTTGTCCCACACATGGCTGGTGCCGGTGGTGTCGATCCGGGTCCGTCCCAGGGCGTCGGCCGGCTGGATCGAGATCGTGTACCGGTTGACCGGGGAGCCGCCGTCAGCCGTGCCCACCGGGTCCCAGGCCAGTGAGATCGAGCGGTCCCCGAAGGTGGCACTCGGGCGTCCCGGCCGGTTGGGCAGGCCGTCCACCCAGATCTGGTTGCTGGGTGAGGACGGGGCACTGCGGTCGATGTCCGGCTCCGTGACCTCCGCCACCACGGTGAAGGTGTAGGCCTTGCCGTTGCGCAGGGTGTCGATGTCACAGGTGGTCTGGAGCCCGCAGAACTTCTCCCCGTCGTCCCAGATGACCGTGAAGCCACGCGGGGTCCCACCACGCCATCCGGCATGGGTCCAGGTCACCCGGGCCGTCTTCGACCTGAGCACCTCCGCCGTGACATTGGTGGGTGGCCGTGGTTTGCCCTTGACGCTCAACGTGATGGTGCCGTTGCGCTCCCGGGAGGCCTCCTTGGTGGCATCGGCCACCCGGTAGGAGACCACCACGTCCCCCACCCCCTCGGTGCCCGTCCCCGGATCGGTCGGGGTCACCTCGATGACGGTGCCGTTCTGGGACACGTTCGCCGAACCCTGTCGGAGCGTCGCCACCCCGACGATGCTGATCTCCCCGCCGACATCGGCGAAGGGGTTGGTGACGTAGTTCTTCAGGTCGAAGGCATAGGTCTGGTCCAGACGGGCGTTGCGCTCCTCGATGTCGGCGACCTGCATCAGGGGCCGGGTGGTCTTCAGCACCCGCACCGGGACCGTCATGGTGAGTGGATCGGTGGAGCCGTCGTGCACCTCCACCTGCACCGTCGCCTCCGCACCGACCGCGAGGGTGGCATCGGCGGTGACCTGGATCTCCTTGCCGCTGGTGCTGGCCGAGATTCCCTCACTGGCGGAGAGCACCTTGAAGCTCATCCGCTCGTTGTCCCCCGGGTCCGGATCATCGACCATCGCCGCGAGGCTGGCCGACACCGGGCCCTCACCGGGCGCGACGGTGACCTCGCTCGGCCGCAACGACGGCGGCGTCAGTCCGGAGGAGAGCACCAGCACGGGCACGCTCAACGTGGCCCTGAGCGCGCGGGGATCCTCCAGGGTCTCCCCGTCGGTGACCTCGAAGGACACCGAGGTGGGGCCGCTGAAGGTGGTGGCCGGGGTGAAGCGGATGGTGTCCTCGTCCACCACCTCGAGCCCGCCGTTGGGAAGCTCGGTGTTCCCCCCGGGGCCCGCGGTCACGGATTCGGCCCGGGTGAGCCTCGCCCTGTTCCCCGGTCGGGTGACCACGTACTCGTCGAGGTTGATCACCAACTGTTCACCACCCTTGACCCGGGCGGGCACGACCTCCTGGTTGATCTGCGGCCTCACCTTCTGGCGGCCCGGGACCACCACCGCGGCCTTCGCGGTCAACCCGTCCTTGTCGGTGACCGTGTAGAGCAGCACCTGGCGTTCATCGGTGACCGGGACCCGGACCACCCCGCCCCTGACACTCGCCGGTTCCTCGACCGAGACCTTGAGGTCGGACACCGCTCCGTCGGGATCGGAGTCGTTGTTCAACACCTCGATCTCGACGCTGTCCTTGTCGTTGATCCCCGCCTCGGGGACGAAGTCGTCGCGCGCCACCGGTGGGACGGGTGGCACGTTGGGATCCACGTTGACGGTGACGAGACCCTCGACCTGGATGCCCCCACCGTCCTGGATGCCATAGAGCAGCCGGTACTGTCCGGCCTCCTCGGGCGTGGTGATGCGGATCTTCTGCCCGATGACCTCCGCCTGCGGGTCCCAGGTCTCGTCAGCGGCCCGGACCGAGCCGTTGACCAGCTTGACCTGGTCACCGTCCGGGTCGAGGTCGTTGGCCAGGGCCGGGATCTCCAGCGCGCTGGCGGGGCGGGCGAACACGGTGTCGGGAACCGTCACCGGGGCCTGGTTCGTGGTGGGGGCAGGCGCCACCCCGATGCGGATGGTGCCCTCCCCCTCGGCCCCGAACTGGTCGGCGACCCGGTAGGTGAAGGTATCGGTACCCGCCACCGTCGACGAGGCGGAGTAGATCAGGGAGTTCCCGTTGACCGTGACGGAACCGAACTGCGGTGGACGTTGTCCGAGCCCCACCAGCTGGACGAAGTCCCCGTCGGGATCGACCCCCTCCAACGGGATCGGGACCCGGATGCTCTTCCCGGTGAAGGTCCTGGCCACCACCGGACCCGGAACGGGTTGCTGGTTCGCCTCGTCGTAGTCGTTGATGGTGATCGTGATGCTGCTCGTGGCGATGCGGTTCTCGGAGTCCCGGATCGTGTACAGGGCCTCGGCCGTGCCGGCCTTGCCCGTGGAGCGGAACCTCACCTGCTGGTCCGAGACGAAGAACTCACCGAGTTCCGCGTCGGAGCGCACGTCGAGCTCCGGCTGGAGCTTGACGTCGAGGTCCGAGGGCGAGTAGTCGTTGCCCAGCACGGACACGGTGACGATGTCCTGGGCCCGCACCACCGCCTGGTCGGGTTTGGCGACGGGGGGTTGGGACTCGGCCTGGCTCTCCCGCGGCACCACGAGCACCTTCGCGGTGGCCGAGCCATGACCGTTGCTGATCGTGTACTGGAAGGTCTTGGCCTCCTGCAGACCGGCGGGGGCGCTGATCCTCATCCGGGCGTGGGCGATCATCTCCACGTTGAGTTCCTTCGACGAACCCAGCGAGACCCCTTGGATCACCAGCACCCCACCGGTGGGGTCACGATCGTTGGCGAGCGCGTCCAGCACCACGGAGCCGCCTGCGGGCAGCAGCGCCAGGTCGTTCTCCGCCAGTGGCATCTTGTCGTCGGTCGCCGGGTCGATCACATCCACCCGGATGCGTCCCTTGGCACTGTTGCCCCCGTCGCTGATGCCGTAGACGAACAGGTAGGACCCGGCCTGGGACGCGGTGAAACGGATCTGTCCCGACTGGTAGTCGGTCTTGATCTCCGTGCCGGCCGGGGCGGGCTCCACCTCGACGACCGACAGCTTGTCCGCATCGGCATCGGTGTCGTTGAGGAGCGGCTCGAGGGTGACGGCCTCCCCCACCGTCGCCACGAAGTGGTCACTGTTGGCGATCGGCGGGGAGTTGCTGGCGCCGGGGACCACGTAGACGTCGAGCACGCTGGAGGCCGACTCGGTGCCGTCGCTGACCGTCAGGTTCACCGCGCGTTTGCCCGGACCCCCGGTCCCGAGGTCCTTGACAGCGACGTACCCGTCAGGACGCCACGACACCTCCAGGGCCTGCTCCGACGCGGCGCTGGCGAGGAAGATCGGATCACCGTCGGGATCCACCCAGTCCCCCAGTGCCGAGTACTCGAGGGAGGCACGTTCGGCGACCGTCAACTGGGCGTTGCGGACCCGTTCAGGGGCCGAGTTCTCTCCGGGTGCCCGGATCTTCACGGTCACCGTGGCCGGGTTGGAGACGCTGTTCCCGTCGGAGGCCCGGTAGGTGAAGGTGAACTCCCCCGTCATGTCGGAGGGGACCTGCGCCCGGATCTGACGTCCCTCGTCGGCCAGCGCGAGCTGCACCCCCTCGGGCTGGGTCTCGATGACGGCGGTCAGCACGTCCCCGTCGATGTCGGTGTCGTTGAGGAGCACCGGGAGGGTGGTTGAGGTGCCGGGGCGGGCCCCCAGCTGGTCATCGACGGCCTCCGGTGGGTTCTGCTCGTTGGTGAACTCCCGGATGGTGACACGCCCGTCGACGACGTCCTCCTCCTTGACCTGCTTCTCCTCCTGAAGCTGGTTCTTGATGAGTTCCCAGTTGTCGACCCGGGCCATGTCCTTCATCGGCAGCAGCACCACCCCGGTGGCGGTGTCGTTGATGACGACGACCTTCCGGTTGGTCCGGAACACCGGATCGGTGGCGTTCTCGATCTCGTCGTACTGGGACTTGACGAAGTCCGCCCCCTCACAGTCGCGCAGGTAGTAACCGGTCCGTGCCCACAGGGCGTGGACACAGCCCTCCAGCTGCACCGGAGCGGCCGGTTCGCCGCTCGGCACCTCGACCATGGTGACCCGCCCGTTGCCGGTGTCCACCTGGAGCATGGCGGTGGGGCTGGACAGCGCGATCCGACCGGTGTCCGGTCCGGGCTGCTGGAGCACGGCGTCGGTGAAGTCGTCGTTGCGTATGGTCCGGCCCCGGTGACGCAGCTCTCCCTGGTCCAGGACCACCGGGACGTCGCCGATGACGCTGAGTTGTGCGTCATCGCTGATCCCCCCGGGGAAGGCCACCCCGAGGTCGGAGACCTGCGGATCCTCCTCACCGGGGGTGATCGCGTAGTGCGCCCCCTCCTTGGTGATGACATGGCCGACCCCGTCCACACCGACGACCACGCGGGGGCTGCTGAGGTCCTTGAGCAGTGGCAGCGCGGTGGTCGAGAAGGTCCCGGCCCCGCCGCTGTCGGTGGCCCAGACGCGACCGACCCCGGGATCGGCGAACAGCACGAGATCACCGTTGTGGGAGACCTGGAGACCGCTGGTGTCTGCCTCGCTGCGGATCGACACCGACGCCACGTCGACGGGTTGGATCTTGTCGGAACTGGTCACCAGCACGTTGCTGGCCGCCTGGGAGACGTCGAAGTTGTCCTTGGTGGACTGGAACCCGCCGTCCAGGGTCTGCGCCTCGTAGTTGAGATGCCCCACCATGAGCAGGTTCTGGTTGGTGACCCAGATGCCACCGTCGTTGAGCTCCACCTCGGAGGCCGGCAGACCGGGGTGGGCGAAGGCCAGCACTCCGAGAGCCGTCGTGAGGACGGCGACGGCGGCGGTCTCGATCCGCCCACGGGTCAGCACTGCCATGTTCGAGGCCTCGTCTCTTCCGCTCTCAGTTCCCGTACACCTTGCCACTGTCCGGCTTTCGGCCAGACTTCAATTAACCTTGGGAGCATCCTGCCAAGAAAGACCCCCTGTTTCCACCTGACAGTCAAGCACGTCGCGGGTTCGAGGCAAGTCGGCTGGACGGTTTGTCCGCAGGACACCCCACTGGGACCCCGCGACCATGCGCAGGGACTCGCCCCCGCTGAGCCCGAGTTCCGGCACCGTGCGCCAGGGGTCTGGACATTCAGGTCGCGGACGACCCTCAACCTGACCAGCGGAGACAGCGGGACAGGGCGAGCGGTTTATGATCCGGCTGTGGCCGGTTCCCTCGATCGTCGCATCATGCGCCTGGCGGTGCCCGCGTTCGCTGCACTCGTCGCACAACCCCTGTTCCTCATGGCCGACACCGCGATCGTCGGCCGACTGGGCACCGAACCACTGGCCGGGCTCGGGGTCGGGGCGGCCGTGCTGGGGACGATGACCGGCCTGTTCATCTTCCTCGCCTACGCGTCGACCTCGACGGTGGCGCGGCTGGCCGGAGCCGGTCGGTCCAGGGAGGCGGCGGAGGCAGGGGCGCAGGCGCTGTGGCTGGCGCTGGTCCTGGGGATCGCGGTGGGGGCACTCGGCTGGGGGCTGGCCCCGCAGCTGGCGGGATGGCTCGGGGCCGAGGGTGGGGTGCACACCCAGGCGGTGGTCTACCTGCGGTGGGCGCTGCCCGGGACCCCGGGAATGCTGGTGATGCTGGCGGCGACGGGGGCACTGCGTGGCCTGGCCGATGGACGCACCCCGATGCTGCTGTCGCTGTCGGCCGCGGCCCTCAACCTGGCCGGTGACGTGGTCCTGGTGTTCGGTCTGGGACTCGGCATCGCCGGGTCCGGGGCCGCGACGGCACTGGCCGAGACCGCACTCGGAGCGGTGGCGGCGTGGCTGGTGCTGCGCGGCTCGAGGCGGTTGGGGGCCAGGCGTCGTCCGGACCCCACGGGGATGCGTCGCAGCCTGCGGGTGGGCGTCCCACTGCTGGTGCGGACCGTGGCGTTGCGGTTGGCGCTGCTGCTCACCACCTGGGCGGCGGCCCGTCAGGGTGCGGTGGCGCTCGCGGCGCACCAGGTGGGCTTCACCGTCTGGGGTTTCCTGCAGAACGTGTTGGATGCCCTGGCGATCGCCGGTCAGACCCTCATCGGGCAGGCCCTGGGGGCTGGCCGCCCGGAGGAGGCACGGGCCATCTCGCGCCGGATGGTCGCGTGGTCCCTGGCCTTCGGGGCGCTGCTCGGGGGCGTCGTCGTGGTGGTGCGGCACCCGTTCGCCGCCCTGTTCACCCCGGAGGTCGAGGTGCGTCACGCCGTCGCGGTGGTGCTGGTGGTGATGGGGGCGGCCCTGGTGATCTCCTCCTGGGTGACCCTCTTCGACGGGGTGCTCATCGGCGCCGGGGACGGCCCCTACCTGGCCCGCGCGATGACCCTCACCCTCGTCGTCTACGCTCCCCTGGTCCTCGTGGTGGACCGGCTCGCCCCGACGGGGGTCGCGGGTCTGGCCTGGCTGTGGGCGAGCTTCACCGTCGGATTCATGGGGGTCCGGGCACTCACGCTGTGGTGGCGGGAACGATCCGACGCCTGGCTGCGGAGCGGGTGAGAGGATGCGCGGGTAGGGGGATCGTCACGGTGATCACTTGGCAAGGCGGACGACGATGAGCGCACTGGAGCGTGCGTTCGAGGAGGACAACGCTGCCGGGGGTCACCGGGATGACCGCAGTAGATACGCCTATCCGCGCATCCTCCCAGTCAGAACCAGTCCGTCGGCTCCAGCTCCAGGGCCTGGATGCGCTCCAGTCCCTCCTCCCAGGCCAGTCCCTCACGCAGCACTTCCAGCTCCCCCAGGCACCCCTTCGTCACCCGCAGCACGGCCAACACCGGGGCGCCCTCGTCGTCACCGAGGAGCGCGACGGGGAAGTCGTAGTTCGAGACCTTGGCCCGTGGCGCATCAGGGGCGACCACGAAATCGGTGCTGCAGCCGTGCTCGCAGCGCACCTCCTGGGCGCCGTCCAGCTGGGCCCGGAGTTCCTTGGCCCCGTGGTCGTCGATGGCACCGAGGATGCGTTCCACCAGCGCCCTCACCTCGGGGCTGAGCGGTCGGGGCTCAGTGGCCTCGGCGGCCTGCTCCGGAACTCGACGCCTCGGGAAGCTGCGGATGCCGGAGACCACTGCCTCGGCAAGGGTGGCCCCGGCCTGCCAGCGCCGAAGATGCTTCACGCCTCGGGCCTCGAGAGCTCCGGCGATGCGGGCATCGAGGCGCTCCAGGGGCCCGGCGACGGCGAGGACGGTGGCCAGGGTCCCACTGAACCACCCGGCATCCCCGCTCTCCCACCAGCCGCGGTCCCTCGCCACCCCGAGGGCGGCCAGACCTGCCGTGGTGGTGGCCAGTGCCGCCCGGTACCAGCCACGCTGGGACCGGCTGAGACGACGCTGCTCCACCAGGCACAACGCCGCAGTGGCCACGTTCAGCCCCACCTCGAGCGCCCAGTGGACGCGGGAAACACTCAGTGGCTTGTCGCACCAGAAACGGGGCTTCGACTCTTCGGCTTCGAGGGTGTGGGACGTGTCAGTCACACCCCACACCCTACCGATCTCAGACGATGGCCACGCCGTCGCCGTCGCCGTCGCGGTCGAAACGGACCGTCTGGCCGTCGTGGATCCGGCCCGCCAGCAACCCCTTGGCCAGCTGGTCCTCCAGCGTGGACTGGATGAGGCGACGCAGCGGCCTGGCCCCGTAGATCGGGTCGAAGCCGACGTCGCCGAGCCAGTCGCGGGCGGCATCGCTCAGCTCCACCACGATGCGGCGCGACGCGAGCCGGGCGTTCAGCCTGCCCAGCTGGATGTCGACGATCCGCCTCAGGTCCTCACGGGTCAACGGCTCGAACATGACGATCTCGTCGAGCCGGTTGAGGAACTCCGGCCGGAAGGCCGAACGCACCACCGCCATGACCTGCTCCCGCTTCTCCTCCGGGGACAGGGTGGCATCGGCCAGGTACTGCGAGCCGAGGTTGGAGGTGAGGATGAGGATGGTGTTGCGGAAGTCCACGGTGCGGCCCTGACCGTCGGTCAGTCGACCGTCGTCGAGGACCTGCAGCAGGATGTTGAACAGGTCCGGGTGGGCCTTCTCCACCTCATCCAGCAGCACCACCGAGTAGGGGCGGCGCCTCACGGCCTCGGTGAGCTGACCACCCTCCTCGTAGCCGACGTAGCCGGGGGGCGCGCCGACGAGACGGGCGACGGCGTGCTTCTCCGAGTACTCGCTCATGTCGATGCGGACCATCGCCGACTCGTCGTCGAAGAGGAAGTCCGCCAGGGACTTCGCCAGCTCGGTCTTGCCGACACCGGTCGGCCCGAGGAACAGGAAGGAACCCGACGGCCGGTTGGGGTCGGAGATACCCGCCCGGGAACGCCTCACGGCATCCGAGACGGCGCGCACCGCCTCCACCTGCCCGATGAGTCGGGCCCCCAGCCGGGCCTCCATCTCCAGCAGCTTCTCGGACTCGCCCTGCAGCAGCCGTCCCACCGGGATCCCGGTCCAGGCACCCACCACCTCGGCGATGTCGGTGTCCGAGACCTCGTCGGAGACCATCTTCTCCGCCCTCTCCTCGTTCTGCTCCGCCTCGGCGAGCTGCTGCTCGATGGCAGGGATCTCCCCGTAGAGCAGCTGCGAGGCCCGACCGAGGTCCCCGGCCCGCTGCGCCTTGTCGGCCTCGACGCGCAGGGCGTCGATCTGTTCCTTGAGGTCACCGACGGCGTTCAGCCCGGACTTCTCCTCCGCCCAGCGGGCCTCCAGGGCGCGCAACTGCTCCTGGGCATCGGCCAGTTCCTGCTGCAGTGCGGCGAGCCGCTCCCGGGACGCGGGGTCGTCCTCCTTCTTCAGGTGGAGTTCCTGCATGAGCATCCGGTCCACGTCACGACGCAGCATGTCGATCTCCTCCGGCGAGGAGTCGATCTCCATGCGAAGCCGCGACGCCGCCTCGTCGACGAGGTCGATGGCCTTGTCCGGCAGCTGTCGGCTGGTGATGTAGCGATCGGAGAGCGCAGCTGCCGCCACGAGTGCGGAATCGGTGATCCGTACCTTGTGGTGGGCCTCGTAGCGCTCCCGGAGTCCCCGCAGGATGGCGATGGCGTCCTCCACGCTCGGCTCCCCGACGTAGACCTGCTGGAAGCGCCGCTCCAGCGCCGGGTCCTTCTCGATGTGCTCGCGGTACTCATCCAGCGTGGTGGCCCCGATCATCCGCAGCTCCCCGCGCGCCAGCATGGGCTTGAGCATGTTGCCGGCATCCATGCTGCCGTCCCCACTGGCCCCGGCGCCGACGACGGTGTGCAGCTCGTCGATGAAGGTGATGATCTGCCCGTCGGACTCCTTGATCTCGTTCAGCACGGCCTTGAGGCGCTCCTCGAAGTCGCCGCGGTACTTGGCCCCGGCCACCATGGAGGTCAGGTCCAGCGAGACCAGGCGGCGACCCTTGAGGGAGTCCGGGACGTCGCCCTCGACCAGCCTGAGCGCCAGCCCCTCGACGACGGCAGTCTTGCCCACACCGGGCTCACCGATCAGCACCGGGTTGTTCTTGGTGCGGCGCGCCAGCACCTGCACGATGCGCCGGATCTCGGAGTCGCGGCCGATGACGGGATCGATCTCTCCGGCACGGGCCCGCTCGGTGAGGTCGATGGAGTACTTCTCCAGCGCGGACTCGCCGCCCTCCGACTCGGCGGAGGTGACCCGCTTGGCACCACGGGAGTCCTGGAAGGCCTGGGTGAGCCGTTCCGGGGAGGCTCCCACCCGCTTCAGGATGGTCTGCGCCTCGGAGGGCACCCCGGCGAGCCCGATGAGCAGGTGCTCGGTGGCGACGAACTGGTCGCCCAGCTCAGCCGCGAGGGTCTCGGCCGTCGCCAGGACCCGGGCCAGTGCCCCGGAGAGCGAGGGCTGGGTGACCGAGCTGCCGGTCGATGAGGGGAGTTTGGCGATGGCGGCCTCGGCCTCGTCATCGACCCGCTCCGGGTCGGCGCCGACCGCGGCGAGCAGGGCACCGACGGTGTTGTCGGGGGTGAGCATCAGGCCGTGCAGCAGGTGCACGGGCTCGGCATTGGGGTTTCCCGCGGTCAGAGCCAGCCGGACGGCGGCGGTCACGGCGTCGCGGCTCTTGGCGGTGAGCTTCTCAGTGTTCACGATGGTCCTCCAGAGTGCGATTCTTGAAGTTGAGTCTATCACGCTCAACTCTGGCCGGATGGCCAGAAATCCCCGACTTTCCCCCGAACCGACCCCGGATCCCGGCCTCAGGGCGATACCCTCGGAACATGCCTGTCCACGGGGCGATCAGGCTCCCTGGCCAGGTGACGGCAGCCCACCGACGTGCCGACCGAAGGAGACCCGTTCCATGTCCGCCCTGACCGCCAACGGTCTGACCACCACCATTCCCGTCACCGGCCGAATCCCGACACACCCGAGGGTCGTGGCCTGGGTCGAGGAGGTCGCCGAACTGACCAATCCCCAGGCCATCCACTTCTGTGACGGCACGGATGAGGAGTACGAGCGTCTCGTCGACGAACTGGTCGCCTCCGGCACCGTCGTCCGACTGGACGAGCAGCACCAGCCCGGCTCCGTCCACGCCCGGACCGATCCCGACGACGTCGCCCGGGTCGAGGACTCCACCTTCATCTGCTCCGTCGACGAGAACGACGCCGGCCCCACCAACAACTGGATGGACCCACGCCAGATGAAGGCGATCATGCGACGGCTCTACAACGGCTGCATGGTGGGACGCACCATGTACGTGATCCCGTTCTGCATGGGGCACCTGGAGGCCGAGGACCCGAAGTTCGGCATCGAGATCACCGACTCCGCCTACGTGGTGCTGTCGATGCGGATCATGACCCGGATGGGCACCCGGGTGATGGAGGCCATGGAGGAGACCGGGGCGGACTTCGTCCCGGCCCTGCACTCGGTGGGGATGCCCCTGCCGGAGGGCACCGAGGACGTGCCCTGGCCCTGCAACGACATCAAGTACATCGTCCACTTCCCGGAGGAGCGCACCATCTGGAGCTACGGCTCCGGCTACGGCGGCAACTCACTGCTCGGCAAGAAGTGCTACGCGCTGCGCATCGCCTCCGTCATGGGACGGGAGGAGGGCTGGCTGGCCGAACACATGCTGATCCTGAAACTCACCTCACCGGAGGGCAGGTCGTACCACATCTGCGCGGCCTTCCCCTCGGCCTGCGGCAAGACCAACCTGGCGATGATGCAACCGACGATTCCCGGCTGGAGCGTCGAGACCCTGGGCGACGACATCGCCTGGATGCGGTTCGGCCAGGACGGCAGGCTGTACGCGGTCAACCCCGAGGCCGGGCTGTTCGGCGTCGCCCCCGGCACCGGGGACGACACGAACCCGAACGCCATGGCGGCGATCAGGCTGGGACACAGCATCTTCACCAACGTGGGCCTCACCGATGACGGCGACATCTGGTGGGAGGGCATGACCAAGGAGCCGCCGGAGCACCTGACCGACTGGAAGGGCCGCTCCTGGAGCCCGGACAAGGGACCGGTCGGGGGGCGTCCCGGGGAGAAGGCCGCACACCCGAACTCCCGGTTCTGCACCCCCATCACCCAGTGCCCGATCCTCTCCGACGAGTACGACCTGCCGCAGGGGGTGCCGGTGGACGCCATCATCTTCGGCGGCCGACGCGAGAACACGATCCCGCTGGTCTCACAGGCCCGCAACTGGCTGCACGGTGTGTTCATGGGGGCGACCTGCTCCTCGGAGACGACGGCCGCCGCGGCCGGGGCCGTCGGTGTCCTGCGGCGCGACCCGATGGCGATGCTGCCGTTCATTGGCTACCACGTGGGTGACTACCTGCAGCACTGGATCACCATGGGTGAGCGGACCGAGCCCGGAAAACTGCCGAAGATCTTCTACGTCAACTGGTTCCGCAGGGATGCCGAGGGCAACTTCCTGTGGCCCGGGTTCGGTGAGAACTCACGGGTGCTGAAGTGGATCGTCGAACGCCTCGAGGGCCGGGTCGACGCGGTGGAGACCCCGGCCGGCCTGCTGCCCCGCAAGGAGGACATCGACGTCGAGGGCCTGGACATCAGCGATGACCACCTGGAGCAGGTGGTGCGCTACGTGCCGCAGGAGTGGGCCGACGAGCTGCCCCGGATGCGCCGCTGGCTGCGTTCACTGGGGCTGAAGGTGCCCCAGGAGATCCACGACGAGCTGTGGCACATCGCGATGAAGGTCATCGACCCGCGGTGAGCCGGAGAGGGAGGGCCCGGTGTGCACCGGACCCTCCCCGTCGTTCCTCGGCCGAGCCGCCTCAGCCCTGGCTACCGGTCTTCGGCAGTCCTGGACGTGGACTTGGCGTCGTCGGCCTGCCCGTCGGCCGAACCGTCGGAGCCGCGGTCGGTTGCACCGTCGGTCCGGTCGTCGGCTGCGCTGTCGGAGCCGCCGTCGGGGAGGACGTGGGAGCCGCCGTCGGCGTCGGGGTGGGAGCCGGTGGCGTCGCGGTCACCTCGAGCGTCCCGGTCAGGGCCTCGGTGCGGCCACTGGCGTTGTCGAAGACGATCGCCATGTAGCCGAGCGGCTTCTGATCCGCCCAGGCCGCGCCCCGGTCCAGCTGGAAGGATCGGGGTTCACCGACCTTGGACGAGAAGAACCTGCCGTCCTCGAACGGCTTCGCCAGCGGGTCGTAGACGGCCGCACCGTCGACCACGTCCACCCCACTCGGGTCGAGCAGGTTCCTGGCGGACGCCTTGTAGGTGAACTTGCCGGTGACCCCCACCTGCTTGGCTGCCACCTGCATCACCATGGTGCTGGAGTCCGTCGGGGCCAGGGCTTCGGTGTCGGCGGCGTACACCTGACGGGTCGCCAGGTCCACGACGAACACCTCAGGACGGCCGTTGATCTCCCGCTCTCGAACCAACCCGGAGTCCATGCTCATGACCTGGAAGTCGTCCTTGCCGTCGTTGTCGTTGTCGATGGTGATGACGTGCACGATGTTGGCCGGGTTCGACCAACGGGAGCTGGAGTTGACGGCGAAGCTCAGGTTCAGCAGCGCGGCGTCGCCCGCGGCACTCACCCCCACCGACGCGATGTCCTGGCCCACGTCGTCGGCATCAGCGATGTCGTCGGGATCCTGCAGGCCCCAGGTGTAGAGAGCCGTGAAGGCGTTGCTGCCCGCCTCGTTGGTGAACGTCAGATCGGTGGTGTCCTCGTCGACGGCGGTGGCCTCGGCCTTCACCGTGGACAGGGAGCGCGGCACGAGCAGGTAGGCCACATCGAGACCCTGCCCGTCGGCATCCTCGAAGTGGATGGTTCCGGAGACCTCCCGGAAGTTGAGGTCGTTGAACCGGGCGAGGCTGCTCGGGACGTCCTTGGCGTCGACCTTGATGGTCACGGGCACCTCGACCTTGCCCTGCGCAGGAACAGTGACCTCGCTCTGCCCCAGGACGATCTCGGCCGGCAACGACACCTTGCTCCTGGCGACATCGACCTTGAAGGTTCTCGGTGTGGCGCCCTTGTTGACCAGGGTCACGGTGCGGGACTCCTCGTGGGTTCCCGTGAACTCCGCGAAACCGTAGGCGAGCACGGACTCCTGGATCCGGGTCCCGCCCACCTCACGGCTGTCCCCGTAGGCGTAGAGCTCGGTGTGGACCACGTCCACCGGGTCGATCATGCCGCCACCACGGCTGTACCTGTGATCGGGGACGCGGGCCGCGTCGGAGGTGGTGACGAGTGCGGAGATGATCTCCTGGCTGCTCCAGCCCGGATGGGCCTGGACCGCGAGGGCCGCGACGCCACTGGCGTAGGGGGTGGCCATGGAGGTGCCGGACTTGACCTCCCCGCGGGTGCCGGAGCCGACCAGGGCCGACTGGATGTTCACACCGGGAGCGGTGACGCTGGCCCCCAGTGCGGAGTCCCCTGAACGCGGACCCGACGAGCTGAAGTCGCCGAACTTCCCGTGGCCCGGGTTCTCGACGGTGGTCTCGGTGAAGGTCGCGTCCTTGCCGTCAGCCGCGATCAGGGCGGCCCCGTCGGCCTGGGTGACCCCGAGGAACGGGATGCGGACCCGCCAGGCCTCCCCACTCTCCGGGTTGCGCGTGATGAGCCCCTCGTAGGGCGGAAGCGCGTCGGAGTCGTTGACCATGACCACCGCGAGTGCACCGAAACGCTGACCGTTGATGGCCTTCAACACACGGGCGCAGTTGCCTCGGGTCACGACCACGACCCGGCTGTGCGGTACCTTCGTCCATTCGTCACGGTCACAGCCGTCCGCGACGGTGCCGTCGTCCTTCCGCATCACGTGGATGGGACCCGACCTGATGAGCCGGTACCCGTTGGCGTTGATCGCGGTCATCGCCCTTCCCTCGACGGTGACCTCAGCGGCTGGGAAGAGCTTCATCGGGTCGTTGGCCGCCACGCTGAGCACCCCGGTCCCGACGGCAGGGGAACTGCTCAGGTACGCAGCAGGTCCGGAGTTCCCGGCCGCGGCGACCACGACCAGACCCGCTGCGGCCGCGTTGGAGGCAGCGACGGCGTCAGGATCCGTGGCGCGCCCGAAGCTGGAACCGAGCGAGAGGTTGACCACGTCCATGTGATGGGCGACGGCCCAGTCGATGGCCTCGGTCACCAGCCCGGTGCCTCCGGCGCAGCCGAAGATGCGCACGGCGTACAGATCCGCCTCGGGCGCGACCCCCGGGCCGACCCGAAAGCTGTTGGCGTGGGTGTTCTCATCGTAGGGACCGGCATAGGTGGTCCCGTCGTCGAGGACACCCGAGCCACCCAGGGTGCCGGCCACATGGGTGCCGTGGCCTGTCCGCTCGCAGTCGAGCGGGTTGTCATCGGGCTGCGGGGTGTTGCGTCCGTCGTAGCCGTCGCCCGCGAAGTCGTACCCGCCCTTGACCCGGGCGTTGAAGGCCGGGACCGAGGAGGCCGCGGCGGCCTCGTAGGCCTCCGGGGTGCCCTCACCACCGAAGGTGGCGTGGGTGTAGTCGACCCCGGAGTCCACGACGGCCACCTTGACGCCCTTGCCGGTGAATCCACCGGCAGCGCCGCCCTGCCACACGGCAGGCACTCCCGTCGCGGGAACGGCGACGTGGTTGGCGCGCTCGCGCACCGGGACGGCGTGGACCTCCTTGACCTCACTCAGTTCCTGCACCTGCGCCAGCTGCGCCCGGTCGATGGTGACCCGCATGCCGTTGTAGGCGGACTGCATCCGGGTCTCGACCTCTCCGCCGAGGGCGGTGATGCGTTCCTCGACCTCCTTCTGGGTGGCCTCGATCCCGGCCCTGATCTGGTTCTCACGTGACTCGGGGAGTTCCCCTCCGGCCTGGGCGGCCTCCATGGCGACGGGAGCGGCCTGCAACTCGACGATGACGCTGATCCTGCCCTCTTCCCCGAGGAGCAGGTCGGCGGCATCGGCTGGCAGGGGTTCCTTGCTGCCCGGCGCCACGAGGTCCTGGATCGACGTCGGGTCGGGCTCTTCCGCGTGGGCCAGTGGGCCCACGAGGAGCATCGCCGCGGCAGACAGGCCGGCCACAACTCTGATTCTTCTTCGCACTCAGTTCACCTTTCCTGGACTGATCCGGGACACGACGGGAGCCGCGTCCCGATCAGCATCTTAGGTTTCCCTAACCTGAGAAACCACCTCGGGGTGACCGAAGGGGCAGACCCCCGATGTCCGAGTGGCCGACCTTGACGTCTTCCTGCCTGATACGCTGCACCCAGCCGGGGTGCTCCGGGTCCAGGAGCTGAGAACACACCCGTTGAACCTGATGCAGGTAATGCTGACGAAGGGAGCGCCATGACCGCATCGATCCTGACCGAGCTCCGCACCACCACGCCGCTGGTGCACTGTCTCACCAACACCGTCGTCCCCCAGATCACCGCCAACGTGTTGCTGGCCATCGGCGCCGCACCGGCCATGGTGGACCTGCCCGAGGAGGCGGAGATCTTCGCCGGGATCGCCCAGGCGGTGCTCATCAACGTGGGCAACGGGTCCGCCGCGCAGCACGAGGCCCAGCGACGCGCCTCCGCCGCCGCTCAGGCGGCCGGGGTGCCGTGGGTGCTCGACCCCGTCGCCGTCGGGGCGTTGCCGGTGCGCACCGGGCTGGCCCGCGACCTGCTGGGGCACTCCCCGACCTGTGTGCGCGGCAACGCCTCGGAGATCCTGGGGCTGACGGGACACAGCACCGGTGGACGGGGCGTGGATGCCACGGACCCGGTGGAGGCCGCACTCGAGGCCGCCGAGGAGCTGGCCGAGCAGCAGGACTGCGTGGTGGCGATCTCCGGCGAGACCGACCTCGTGGTCTCCCCGGGCCGGGTCACCCGGATCCACGGCGGCCACGCCCTGATGCCCCTGGTGATCGGCACCGGGTGTTCGTTGGGCGCCACGGTTGCCGCTGCGCTCGGGGCCGCACGTTCCCGCCGGCACGACGCCGTCGTCGCGGCCCACGCCCTGTTCGCCGCCGCCGGGATCGTCGCCGGGGATGTCTCCTCGGCACCGGCCAGCTTCGAGGTGGCGTGGCGGGACGCCCTGTACACCCTGACCCCCGACGAGGTGACGGAACTGGCCCGGATCGAGGAGGCGTGATGGTGGACTGGCGGCTGTACTACGTCACCGACCCGGTCCTCGCCGGTGGGCGCGAACACGTCGCACGCACGGTCGAGCAGGCCGTCCTGGGTGGGGCCACGGTGGTGCAGTTCCGTGACAAGACCGCCACCGACGAGCAGTTCCGCGACGGGGTGCGGGCCTGCCAGCGCGCCATCGCGGCCGCCGTCACCGCCGGGGCCGTCGGGGCCGAACTGGTGGTCAACGACCGCGTCGACATCGCGGCGGAGTTCGGCACCCACCTGCACATCGGGCAGGACGACGGCGAGGTCGCGGCGGCCCGGGCCACCATCGGAGCGGATCGACTGCTCGGCGTCTCGGTCAACTCACCGGAGGAGCTGGCCGTGGTGGTGGCCGAGGGACTGGCAGACGTGGTGGGGCTGGGGCCCGTGTGGGAGACCACCACCAAGACCGACACCGCACCGGCCCTCGGCGTCGACGGGGTGCGGGCCCTGCTGGCACACCGCCCCGAGCACCTGCGGGCCGTGGCCATCGGTGGCATCAACGCCACGAATGCCGCCGAGGTCATCGCGACCGGGGTGGATGGCATCTGTGTCGTCTCGGCCATCGCGGCGGCCCCGGATCCCAGGGGCGCCGCCGAAGAACTCATCGGCATGTGGAGGAGAGCATGACACCCGAGGTGGCCCTGTCCATCGCAGGATCGGACCCCAGCGGTGGGGCCGGCATCCAGGCGGACCTGAAGACCTTCTCGGCCTTCGGGGTCCACGGCTGTGCCGCCATCGCCGGGCTGACCGTCCAGAACACCGTCGGGGTCCGGGCCGCACTGGCCGTGGACCCGACCTTCGTCACCGACCAGGTGACGGCGGTGATCGACGACTTCCCGGTGGCCGCCACCAAGCTGGGGATGCTGACGAACTCCGGGATCGCGACGGCGGTGGCCGACCTGTTGGCCGCACGCAGGGCGGAGTTCGGGACCATCGTGCTCGATCCCGTGATGGTCGCGACCTCCGGGGACGCACTCCTCAGCGATGACGCCGTCGAGGTGGTGCGCAGTCGGCTGGTCCCCCTGGCCGATGTCATCACCCCGAACGTCCCGGAGGCCGCCGTGCTGCTGGGGAGGGCACCGGCCGGCTCCGTCGCCGAGCTCGAGGCCCAGGCGCGGGAGCTCGTGGCGGCCGGGGCCCGGGCGGTGCTGGCCAAGGGTGGACACCTGGACGGGGACGAGGTGACCGATGTCCTCGTCACCGCCGAGGGTGTGACGCACCTCACCAGTGCCCGCATCGTCACCCGCAACACCCACGGCACGGGATGCACGCTCAGCTCCGCCGTCGCGGCCGCCTCCGCCCTGACCGGCGGCTTCACCGTCGATGCGGTGACCATGGCACGTGACTACCTGCACCGGGCCATCGCCGCCGGTGCGGCGTGGCGGCTCTCCCGCACCCCCGAGGCCGGTCACGGACCGGTCAACCACCTCGTCGAAGGAGCGTCATGACCTGGCCCACCCGCGATTTCTCCGCCGCCTGCTGGCAACACATCGCCCCGATCAGGCAACGCATCGACCGGTTGCCGCTGCTGGTGGAGCTGGCCGACGGCACCCTGGAGGCCAGGCGGTTCGTCGAGTACATCGTGCAGGACGACTTCTACCTGCGCGGCTACTCCCGGGCCCTGGCCCAACTCGCGGCCCGTGCCCCGCAGGCCCGGGCCCGGGCGTTCTGGGCCAGGAGCGCCGGCGAGGCCGTCGAGGCGGAGGTCCTGATGCACGACGCGCTGCTGAACGATCCGCTGCTGAAGGACGTCCCCCACGCGAGCACCCCCTCACCGACGACCCGCGGGTACGTGAACTTCATCCAGACCGCCGTCGCCTACGAACCCTACCCCGTCGGGGTCGCGGCGGTGCTGCCCTGCTACTGGGTCTACGCCCAGGTGGGACTGGACCTGGCAGAGCGTGCAGCGACGGTGCAGGAGCATCCGTACGGCACCTGGGTGGCGGCCTACGCCGACCCGGCCTTCCAGCAGGCCACGGCGACCGCCATCGACCTGCTCGACGAGGCGGCCGAGTCCGCCGACGAGGCGACGCGCACCCAGATGCTCAGTGTCTTCGCCGATGCCACCCGCTACGAGGAACTGTTCTGGGAGCGCAGCCACCACCTGGAGGCCTGGACCCTGTGATCCCGGCCCGCGAGTTGCACCACACCCTGGTGGTCCTGCTCGGCACGTCGTGTCCGAGGAGCGATCCCGTCGTCTCCGCCGGTCGTGCATGACAAGGCCGGAGAGCACCTCGCAGGAACCAGTGCCCCGGGGCTGACCCTCACCTCACGTAGACTCCTGTGACGGTACGCCTCCTGGGAGAGACACACACTTCACTGAGGGGACACGATGGTTTCGGTCAACACTTCATCCTTGGGTCAGATAGCCGGGATGCCCGATGTCGAGTACGACTTCGAGGTGTCGTCGTCATTGCGAACCGCATTCAACAACGCCGCCAGCGCGCTGGAGGGACAACGCAGTTCGCGTTCGACATACCGGACCGATGGGCTGACCGACTTCGCGGGGCATTTCTCACGGGTGTTCAAGGACAACGGCACCCAGCAGTTGACCGACCTGGACGAGATCGTCACCAATTTGAAGTTGGTCTCCACCAAGGTGTTGGAGCTGGAGACTGCGGCCCGGGAGGAGAACGGGCGTCGCGCCCAGGCCAGGGCCTGGGCGGAACGGCTGGCGAACCGCAACGGGTGGGACAAGTTCTGGGACTCCCTGTTCGGCGAGGAGGACCCGCCGGTCACGGACCTGCCCGACACCGGTCCGAGCCAGACGGTGACCTCACCGGCCCCGAAGAATCCTGAGACCCCGCAGCCCGGCTCGGGCGGGTCCAACACGGGAGGATCGTCGTCGGCCCGCCCGTCGAACCTCAGGACCTTCGCCTCGTCGACACGTACCGCGGACCAGGAACTCACCTCGTACCCGACCACCCTGACCAACCACTGCACCTCGTTCACCACCTCGTGCTCATGGGCGACCCTGGACGCCTCCGGTGTCATCAGCGCCTTCACGGCATGGCTCGAGGCCAACGAGCTCGACGCCCAGTGGGCGGATGTGGTGGCCCAGGCCTTCGAGAGCGCGGGAGGTGAGGGGGTCATCACCCTGCCGGACGCGGCGATCAGCGCCGCACTCCAGGCTGCGGGGATCGCGGAGAACCGCACCGACATCGAGGTCGATCCGCCGACCGCGTACGGTTCCCCGCCCACGACGGGGTACTCGAATGACCCCGTGAACACCGCGACGGGCAACTTCCTGGAGAACGAGACCGACCTGGGCTTCTCCGGACCGGCGGCCTCCTTGGTGTGGTCGCGCCTCTACAACTCGATGGATCCCACCTCCGGTGCCTTCGGGCCCGGTTGGTCGTCCTGGGTCGAGTGTGGGCTGACGATCAGCGACGACGTGGCCCGGTTCCGGCTGCCGGACGGCCGCGTCGTGGTCTTCCCCCGCGAGGGAGCGGGCTGGGGACGCGCCGTCGGTGAGAACCTGTGGCTGGAGAGCGCCCCGTACGGGTTGCGGATCTCCACCAACACCGGCCTGGCCTTCGAGTTGAGCAGCACCGGGGTCCTGCTGGCCGTCGACGGCGGCCCCGGAACCCGTGTGTCCTTTGAGCGCGATGAGGGCCGCCTGGCCCGCCTGAGCCATGAGTTCGGTCGCTGGCTCACGGTGCTCTGGGAGGGCGAGCGCATCGCCGCGGTGCAGGCCTCAGACGGGCGTCGGGTCGACTACTCCTACGACGAGGCCGGACGGCTGCTCGCCGCATCCGGGCCGGGTGGGCGACGCTCGTACGGATGGAACGACGAGGGCCTGATCGCGACCGTCACCGACGCCGACGGGGTCGTCGAGGCGGCCAACACCTATGACGACCGGGGGCGGGTGACGACCCAGGTCTCGCAGCACGGTCGTACCACTCATTTCACCTATGTCACCAACCAGGTGACGGTGGTCGCCGATGCCGACGGGTCCCGGGCCAACACGTGGCTGCACGATGCCAGGGGTCGGCTGGTCGGTGTGGTCGACGCCGATGGCAACCGGCAGTCGACGGGCTACGACCGTCACGGCAACCCGGCGATCGTCACGGAGCGTGACGGTTCGACCACGGTGCGGGTGTTCGACGAGCGTGGTCGCTGCGTCACGCAGCAGGGTCCGAGCGGGGCACGTCAGGACTGGGTCTTCGACGACCGGGACCGGGTCACAGAGGTCAGCGTCGAGGCCGACGGTGAGCGCGCGGTCACCCGGTACGGCTATGACGGCGAGGACCGCAACCCGTCGCTCGCCGTCGACCCGAGTGGTGGCGAGACCCGCTTCACGTGGCAGCGTGGTCTGCTGACGGAGGTGGTCGACCCGACCGGGGTGAGGGTTGCCTTCACCCACGACGAGCACGGTGACCTGATCGCCACCACCGATGCGCTGGGCAACACCGCGCGTCTGGAGCGGGACGCCGCTGGTCGTGTGGTCGCGGCGATCACCCCGCTCGGGCATCGCACCACCTACCGCTACGACGAGACCACCGGGGTGCTGGTCTCCCGGAGCGATCCCTCCGGGGCCACGACGCGGTTCGAGCACTCGGCGGCGGGCCGGATGACCGCGGTGATCGATCCCACCGGGGCACGCACCGTGATGGCCTACGGCGACGACGGTGAGCGCCATGCCACGACGGATGCGCTGGGGCGGACCATGACCTCCAGCCATGACGACCTGGGGCGGCTGACCGCCGTCGAGCTGCCCGATGGTTCCACCTGGTCGTTCGGCTACGACCTGCTGTCCCGGCTGGTGGAGAGCACGGACGCCACCGGCGCCACCTGGCGGATGGAGTTCGGCCCGACGGGGTACATGACCAGCGCGACGGATGCCACCGGGGTCCGCCGTGAGGTGGTCACCGACCCCACCGGGTTGCCGCTGTCGTTCATCGACGGTGACAACCGGGTCGACGTGGTGCGCGACCAGTTGGGCCGCATCGTCTCGGACGCCGGGGCCGACGGTGAGGCCACGACCCGTCGTTTCGACGCGTGCGGTCGGGTGGTCGAGTCGGTGGACCCCGAGGGTGGGGTGACCCGCATCGCACGCGATGCCGCGGGACGCGTGGTGGCGGTGACCCAGCCGATGGGGCGGACCTTCCACTACGAGTACGACGCCGCGGGACGCTGGGCTGCCACGATCAGCACCGGTGGGCAGCGCTACGAGGTGACCCGGGATGCCGACGGCCGGATCGCCCAGGAGCTGTGGCCGAACGGCGACCAGGTGATGACCACCTTCGACGTGTGCGGTCGTATCGTCGAGCGGGTCGAGCCGGGCCGGGGTCGGATCCGGTTCCGCTATGACAAGGCGGGGCGCATCGTCGGTATCCGTGACCCGTGGAACGGGAAACGTTCCTTCGCCTACGACGAGGCGGGGCAGCTGGTCGCCGCCACGAATGCGCTGGGTGGGGTGACCCGGTTCGAGTACAACGAGCTCGGCCAGCAGGTCGCGGTGATCGACCCGCTGGGTGGGCGGACGGAGCGCACCTTCGATCAGCTCGGCCGGGTGCTGAGTGTCACCGACCCGCTGGGACGGGTGACCCGGTACAGCTACGACGCCACCGGGCGGCCGGTGCGTCGCCTCGATGCGGACGGTCACGCCCTGGAGTGGCGCTACGAGCGTGGTCGCAGGTCGATGACGCTGGCCGACGGCAAGGTGCTGAGCTCGGTCGAGCGTGATCCAGCGGCCCGGACGATGCGGGTCGTCGAGGGCGAGACGGTGCACGAGTTGGCGTGGAACACCACCGGCCAGCTGCTGTCGCGGCTGCGCAACGGCGTGGGCGTGCGCTACGGCTACGACGCGAACGGTCGTCGCACCACCTTGGAGCGCCCCGACGGGTCGGTGACGCGTTACGAGTACGACGGCAACGGGCGGGTCGCTGCCCTGGAACATCCCGGGGTGGGACGTGCGGTGCTGGAACGTGACGCCCTGGGGCGTGTGGTCTCCCTCGCGGCGGACGGGCTGCACGCCACGTGGACCTATGCCGACGGGCTGGTGGTCGAGCACCGGGTGAACCGTCGGGGTTTCCTGCAGGTGACGCGCATCGAACGCGACACCGACGGCCGGGTGCTGGCCCAGGTGCGCGACGGCTTGCGCACCGAGTACAGCTACGACGAGGCGGGCCAGCTGACCGGTGGTCGCACGTCGGAGGGGTCCGAGTTCTGCTACGAGTGGGATGCGAATGGTCGTCTGGTGGCCGAGACCGCTGACGGCCGGACCACCCGGTACAGCTACGACGCCGGGGGCCAGCTGCTGACCGCGACGGCCCCGGACGGGTCGCGCACCGAGTACGCCTACGACGGTTCGGGGCGTCGGGTGCGTGAGCGTGGACCATCCGCCGAGCGGCACTTCGCCTGGGACCCGCAGGGTTTCCTGGCCCGCATCACGGCGGTACGCCCAGATGGTGACCGGATGGTCACGGCCACCCAGCGGCTGCGCGTTGATGCGCTGGGTGAGCTGGAACGCATCGATGACACCCCGGTGTACTGGGATTCTGCGTCGGCGGCCGCATCGATCGCGCAGATCGGGGCGACGGTGGTGGTCAACGCGCTCGCGGCCACGGCCCTGACCGCTGCCGGCGGCGGGGATGCGGCGTGGGTGATGCCTGATTCCCACGGCCGTGACACCGGGGCAGGATCGCCGTGGGGGCTGGTCCAGGGCCTTCACGAGGCCGGGCTGCCGCAGGGCACGTCGGTCACCTCGATGGGCGGGGTGAACATCGGTGGCCTGGAGTGGATGCAGGCCCGCACCTACGACCCGACCACGCACGGTTTCCTCTCCACGGATCCGTGGCCTCCAGTGGCAGGCACCGGGTGGGCGGGCAACCCGTACTCGTTCGCGGGCAATGACCCGGTCAACCAGTCCGATCCACAGGGCCTGAGGCCCATCACCGAGGACGAGCTGCAGGCCTACCGGGACTCCAACAACGGGACCCTGGGCAACGCGGCGGCCGCGGCCAGCGACTGGGTGTCGAACAACTGGGAGTACATCGCAGCGGGTGCCCTGATCGTCGGCGGTGTCGCGGTGATGTGCACCGGTATCGGTGGTCCGATCGGTGCGGCGATGATCGCCGGTGCTGCGATGGGGGCCGGGTCGTCGATCTGGTCGCAGAAGTCCAGCAACGGCAGCGTCGACTGGGGCAAGGTCGCCATCGACGGGGCGGTTGGTGCGGTCACCGGCCTGGCCGGTGGTGGCGCCGCGGCCGCAGCCGCGAGGATGACCTCCGGGGTCACCTCCTGCTTGGGCCGCAACGTCCTCGCGGGAGCGATCGAGGGCGGTATTGACGGCGGGGTCTCCGGCGGCTTCCAGTACCTGACCAGCGGCCAGCCGCTCACGGTGGAGGGCTTCGTGTCGGCGACCGGTCAGGGCGCGCTCGAAGGATCCGTGACCGGTGGTGCCGGTGGCGCACTGGCGAAGCTCAGCGACGTGTCCCGTTACGGCTGTTTCGCTGAGGACACCGACGTGCTGATGGCCGACGGCTCCGCCAAGCCGATCCAGGACGTGGTGGCAGGCGACGAGGTGATGGCCTTCAACGCCGAGACCGGGATGAACGAGGCGGCCAGCGTGGCACGCACCTTCGTCCACGAGGACGTCGAAACCCTGGTGGTGCGCACCGAGCAGGGTGAGGTCACCACCACCGCGACGCACCCGTTCTACGTGGAGGGCCGCGGCTACACCCCGGCAGGGGAACTCCACGAGGGCGATCAGCTCCGCACCCCCGACGGCGACACCGTCGAGGTGCTGAGCATCCAGTCCACGGGCCGCCGTCAAACGGTGTACAACATCGAGGTCGAAGGCCTGCACAACTACCACGTGGCCACCGAAGCTGGGACGTGGGTCCTGGTCCACAACAACGACGGCTGTGGCGACGATATGATGTCGGTGTACCGGACGCCGCCAAACGGAAGAGGACAAGCAGAGGCAGAGCATGGTCTTGACCCAGCCAACTTCCAGTCGGGTGACAGGTCTGCTTATGTTGGAGATGAACGGGTCGCCCAGGAATACTCCAACTACGACGTTGGAACCCATGAGAACGGCTATACCCGCTTCGAGGTTCCGCGCAGCGAATTCGAGGAAGCTTTCGGTAAAGGTCACCCTTACCAGGGCGGGGACTTGGGAAGGGAGTGGGCTGTGCCGGCCGACAAGATCCCGCAATTCAATGAGATGACTCAGTCTCGAGAATGGATCTGGGACTACTGATAGGGAGTTCTTGCGAGCCTGCAGGAAGGGAATATAGTGGAGGTTGAGCAATGAAATTTGATGACGAAGCTCTTGAGGGCGAGCGGGGGACCGTGATCGCCTATCATCCGTGGGGATACGAGGTCCAACTTGACGGCTCCGGGGACGTTGGGCTGGTGGGATTGGGGGCGGCAAGCAAAGTGATGAT